>NZ_DKPI01000011.1:0-2692 GCF_002470865.1 Clostridium sp. UBA7339 | reverse complement strand
TTTATGATATGCTCCCATTATAGTAGACAGTTAAAATAATAAAACTGTTCTATAATGGGAGGATTTTTTTATGTCAAGAAAATCAAAAGTATCAACCGAGATAAAAGTCCAAGCTGTTGAAGATTATTTAAGAGGTATAAAAAGTTTATCTGAAATAAGTAATGAACTAAATATCTACAAAAGTGCTATTTCAGCTTGGGTCCGTAAATATAAAACCTTTGGGAAAGAAGGTTTATTAAACAAAGGATATAATACATCCTATTCTGCTCAACTTAAAACTCAAGCCGTTATTGATTATCTTGATGGTAAAGGATCATTAGATGATATTTGTATTAAGTATAAGATAAGTGCTATTGGTATTCTCCAGCAATGGATTAAGAAGTATAATGGTCATAAGATATTTAAATCTCATTCAACAAAAGGAGATAAACTTATGACTAATGGAAGAAAAACAACTTATGAAGAAAGAATTGAAATAGTGTCATTTTGTATTGCTAACGCTCACGATTATAATTTAACTGCTAATAAATTTAATGTTTCATATCAACAAGTTTATACTTGGGTAAAAAAATACAATAAGGATGGATATAACGCGCTAGTCGACAGACGCGGTAAAAATAAATCCTTTGAAGAATTAAGTGAATCAGAAAAATTCTCTGCACAATTAAAGCTTTTAGAAGCAGAAAATAGACGTTTAAAAATGGAGAATGATTTCTTAAAAAAATTAGAAGAGATAGAAAGGAGGTAGATAAATACACTATTTCATCCACAAATAAGTATATTGCAATTAAAGAATTACATGAATTAGGGTATTCAATATCTGAACTATGTAAATGTGCTAAAGTTGGGCGTGCTTCCTATTATAAGTGGTTAAATCGTTCCGCAACTGAAAGAGATAAAGAAAATAAAGTTATTTTAGATGAAATTATTAAATTATACTCAGAAGTTAAAGGGATTTATGGCTATCGCCGTATAACGTTAAATATAAATAGAATACTAAATTCAACCTATAATCATAAGCGTATATACAGGCTTATGAAATCTGTAAAACTTACTGCTGTTATTAGGAGAAGAAAGAAAAGATATATTCAAAGTACTCCACAAATTACAGCTGAAAATATATTAAATAGAAAGTTTGTAGCTGATAATCCAAATGAAAAATGGCTAACAGATGTTACTGAATTTAAGATGACTAACGGAAGCAAAGCTTATTTAAGTGCAATACTAGATCTCGGAGATAATAGTATTATTTCGTATGTATTAGGTAAGTCTAACAATAATAAATTAGTTTTTGATACCTTAGACAAAGCTATTGAAGCGAATCCGACCGCAACGCCACTATTCCATAGTGATCGCGGATTCCAATATACATGTAAAACATTCAAGATGAAACTAAATAAAATTAATGCAGTGCAAAGTATGTCTAGGGTAGGTAGATGTATTGATAATGGGCCTATGGAGGCTTTTTGGGGTACTTTAAAATCAGAAATGTACTATCTAAGAAAGTTTTCAACCTTTGAAGAACTTGAACAAGCTATTGATGAATATATAAAATTTTATAATACAAAAAGATTACAAAAGAAACTAAAAGGTATGGCTCCTATTGAATATAGAAGCCACACCTTAACAGCATAATTTTATATTATTTACCCTGTCTACTTGACAGGGGGCGGTTCATTATTTTATACACTTTCTTATTATCAATCTATTTTTATTTAATTTTCTTATATTAAAGCTTCAACTTATAAAGCAGCTTTATATATATTTAATACATCCTCAGCATTAAGTGGTTTAAAGTTACCTATTGTTTTTCTTCTTCTTACTGATTGATTTGCCATTTCTTCAAGTTTTTCCTCATTTATTCCAACTTCTCTTAATGTAGTAGGTATATCTAATGAAATGAAAAACTCTCTTGTTTTATTTATAGCTTCTTTAGCTAAATCATATTTTTCTTTACTTCTATCTAAATCCCACACATTAATAGCATATTCAACAAACTTATCTACTGTATTATCATCTAAAACATATTCCATCCAAGCTGGTGTCAATATTGCAAGGCCTACACCATGAGTAATATCATAATAAGCACTTAATTCGTGCTCCATTGGATGAACACTCCAATTAGTTTCTTTTCCATAAGTTAAAAGTCCATTTATAGCTAAACTTGAAGCCCACATAAGATTTGATCTTGCTTCATAATTTTCAGGTTCATCCATAGCTATTCTTCCATAATTAATGCAAGTTTTTAAAATTGATTCCGCCATCCTATTTTGAATATAAGCTCCTTCTGTATTATTAAAATATACTTCAAAAATATGACTCATTATATCTGCTGTTCCAGCTGCAGTTTGATTTTTTGGTACAGAAAAAGTATATGTTGGATCTAATATAGAAAATTTAGGCGCCATTTCTGGATTTCCTGTTCCTAATTTCTCATTAGTCTCTATATTGGTAATTACTGCTCCTGTATCCATTTCTGAACCTGTTGCTGAAAGAGTTAATATACTTGCTATTGGAATTACACTCTTTATTTTACTTGGATCTAAAACTATATCCCAAGCATCACCTTCATAGCTAATTCCTGCTGCAATGACCTTTGCACAATCAATAGTACTACCACCACCTAATGCAAGAACTAAATCTATATTATTTTCTCTACAAATATCCATGCCTTTCCGTACACTTGTTATTC
>NZ_DKPI01000015.1:0-2871 GCF_002470865.1 Clostridium sp. UBA7339 | reverse complement strand
ATCCTAATATTGATACACTAGGATTTGTTTATTTAATCTATTAATTGCATTTATACATTTATATCATGCATTTACTTATATTGTTTATTGGTATAAGCATAAATGAATAATTACCATTGTCTAAAATTAATTACCTCTTACCTTTTGAAAAAATATGTAAATTGAATATTTATTATTTTTTTGGACAGATTATAATTATTAATAAAAATTTTGGGAAATATGGTGATTAAATTTATGAAGAAGAAAGAAAAAAGTTTTATTCCTCTAGTTGTTATATTTATATTAGTATTGCAACTTATTAATTTATCAACCACAGAGCAAGGACAAAATACATCTAATAAAAATACAAAATTAATCAACAGTGACATAAAATCAATAAATACTCTATCTATAACTTATAGAGTTAATAACTCTAATACATTAACCACTGAACTTTCAAAATATAATTCTGAATATAATTCTTATTCTATACAAAAGTCTCAACAAAAATGTAAAAATTTGTATTACAATAATCAAGTAAGTGAAAAAGCGATAAACCAAACTATGCATTTACCTGATTGGTTTAAATATAAAGTTATAGATGAAAACTTATTAAAATCTTATTTAGCTAATAGATCTTCTATACTTAAGGATGAACCTTACTTTTCATCCATAATAGAAGTTGGTAGAGATTTTAATATTAATCCTATACTGCTATTTGCTATTACAGGTCAAGAACAAAGCTTTGTTCCTCAAGATCATGTAAGTGCTACTAAAATAGCTAACAATCCTTATAATGTATTTTGTAGTTGGCAAAGTTATAATACTGATATTGTAGATGCATCAGAAATTGCTTGTCGTACAATTATAAATCTATCTAAGGATAGACCTGATAGTGTCGATCCTTTAGTATGGATTAATAGAAAGTACTCTGCTGATCAAAACTGGCATTATGGTGTAAGAAGTTTATACAACGAAATTATTGACTTTATAAATGAGTAATAAAAGGTTTAGGTAATTCAAATAAGAACTACCTAAACCTTTTATTTATTTTCTATATATACACTTTTTGTTGGGAAAGCAATGCTTACTTCCTCATCACTTAGAATTTTCATTATATTATAATTTATATCTTCTTTAATCTCCATATATTCATTGAATTCAATTCTATTTATAAAAAAATACATACCTATGTCTAAACTACTTTCATTAAATGTGCTAAAGCTAACATGAATACTCTCACTATCTACTCCATCATGATTCTTTAGCATATCCTTTATGCTACTAACACACCTTTGAAGCTGCTCAGTAGCTGTATCATAGGTTACTCCTATATTCATAGTTACTCTTCTTAACTCTCTCTTGTTAAAGTTTAAAATTGAATCATTTACTAGTAATGAGTTAGGAACCGTTATTAACACTTTATCAAAAGTTCTTATTCTTGTACTTCTAAAACTAATATCTTCTACTATTCCCTCTATCTCCTTACACTTAATCCAATCACCTATTGTAAAAGGATTATCCATAAATATTATGACACCTGACATCATATTGGCAGCAAAATCTTTTGCTGCCAAAGCTATTACAACTCCCCCTAAACCTATTCCTGTTATAAAAGCATTTACATCTAGCCCCCAAATATTCGCTACTTGTATAATTGCAAAAGCTATAATTAAATACTTTATTCCTTTGGCCATCATAGGTATTAATACAGTATTAACTTTTATATCATATTTATCTGTAGCTCTAAATAAAAAATCATCTGAATTATTAGTAATGTTAATTAATCCATTAGCAAATAATACTATAATTGATGTCCCTAATAATTTATTAATTATACTGCTAATATTCCATCCCAGTGATGAATTCAGTATACTCATAAATATGTATACACCCATTACTATAAATGCCATTTTTATAGGTTTTTCAAATGCACTCAATATTTTTCTAGCACTTTTAATTTTTAAAGCTTTAAATATACCATCTAATATCTTTATAATATATTTAGCAAATATGTTCCTTAGAAACATTAACAATACGAATATTCCTACTCCTATTGCAATTGACTTCCACACTTCAAAAAATTTACTATTTAATATAATCTGTACATATTTATTCGTTAATATCTCTACTTGAGCTATTACCATTTATCTTTCCTCCTATATAAAAACTTAGTTTTCATTATTTATTCCTTTACAATTCCAAAAACAAAAACATCAACATATTCTTCTCCATCATAATATGCTTGTCTTCTTGTTCCTTCATGAAGAAAACCTAATGACCTTAATGTGCCTTGACTAGGATAGTTAAACATTAACACCTCTGCATCAATCCTATGAGTTCCAATGCTAAATAAATAATCTATAATTAATTTTAATCCTTCCTTAGCATATCCCTCTTGCCTATGACTTCCTAATCCAAACCTAAGCCAAGCCATTTCTTTATTTTCATCTAACCAGTTCATTCTTATGTATCCTATAGGTTCATTATTATCTTTTAATGCAATAATTAAATATAATTCTTCTCCTTCTTCTATGCTAAGCTTAATGTCTTGAAATTGATTTTCATAACTTATATTTGTATTTAATCCCACGGACATTTTTCTCATTACTATTTCATCTTTCCATTTAGCAACCAATTTAGCATCATTTAATTCTATATTTCTTAAATAAATTCGTTGTCCTTCACATATATTATACACTTCCTACCCTCCATACCAAAATGCTACTTCTCATATTATTATAAATTAAATTTATTATTTTATATATAAAAAAAGCACTCCATATGAAGTGCTTTTGGTGGCTCACCGGGGGATCGAACCCCGGACACCATGATTAAAAGTCATGTGCTCTACCGACTGAGCTAGTGAACCACGTTAAAAACCTGGCAACA
>NZ_DKPI01000006.1:1307366-1436226 GCF_002470865.1 Clostridium sp. UBA7339 | reverse complement strand
AGGGTAGGTTGTTGCCAGGTCAGGTGTGGCTCGATAGCTCAGTCGGTAGAGCAGAGGACTGAAAATCCTCGTGTCGCTGGTTCGATTCCTGCTCGAGCCACCAGTTTGGCGCTATAGCCAAGTGGTAAGGCAGAGGCCTGCAAAGCCTTTATCCCCAGTTCAAATCTGGGTGGCGCCTCCAAAAAGACTTGTAAACATATTGTTTACAAGTCTTTTTATTTACTTATTAAATCATAGTATATCATTATTAGATTTAGTATATAAATTTTTATATAGTATGTTACATAAGAATTCACTTTTATTCCATTATAAAGTTTTAGAAATGTTTTTAGAGAGAGAGGTAGTGCTTTCATAGATTAAATCTTTGCGTTCAATTAAATCTATAGAAGTTAAAATTAAGGCTTCAATAGCTTTCCATATATTACATTTAGCATATTCTGTTAATGTTAAATCCATAAACTGTTTTGATGGACAGTGAATTGATGGATCACTTACTATTGATATAGACGGATATATAGTAGGCGTAGTATGACTTACAGTACCAATTCCTAAGGGATATAGCATTTTTTTCCCGTAGTTCATTTCAATTAATCCAGTTTCTTTTAAGTTATTTTCAAATAATTTATTTACTATTTTATTATCTAAAAGTTCTTTGCAAGGAAGCTCAATTAGCTTAATAGAGCAATCTATATTTATGATATCTTCTATGCATTTAATATAGCTTCTTATATTTTCTTCGATTTTATGACATAACTTATGATCTTTTGATTTAATTTCAAATTTAACCTTAGCAGATGAAGGATATTCAACTAATGCATTATCACAGGTAAGATTTAAATGATCCATATAACATTCTTTTGAGATGTTTTTAACTAACTCGTTTATAAAGTGTACCGTATGTAGACAAACATCTAATGAACTTTGGTTAGCATTATCATTAGAAACAAGTAAATTATTATAATCAAGCTGTAAGGTTGTGCATGCTTGAGAAGTATTATTAATAGATGTTATATTATCCACATGAGGAGCAAAAATTACACTACAATTTTCAAATACATTTTCTTTTGTCATTATAATTTCTGAACCATTGGAGTATTTCCCTGGACATCCGATTACTAGAATAGAACCTCCTATTTTGTCAATGACAGAAGATAAACCTATGGCTGCACCTAAAGACATAGTAGCATTGGCATTATTACCAAAAACATGACCATCATCACTTCCACTACTATATTTACATATAAAACATATCTCAGGATGGCTGTGTCCAATTCTGGCACGAAATGAAGTTGGAATATTTATGAAATTTTTTTCAATATTAAAATTATATTTTTGTAAAAGTTTTATAATGTAATCTGATGATTTATATTCATTAAAACAGTTTTCACTATTTTCATATAAAAATTTATTAATATCTAGGATTTCAGATCTTATAGTAGATAAAAAACTTAGAACATTTTGTTTCAATTGTAACCCTCCCTACAATTTTATAGATACTAATATTATCAATATCTGACCTTATGTAATTAGTATGTGCACATATATCTATATTATCCAGTAACAAATTTATAGATAAATAGTATTTTAATAGTATCTATATTTGTAATAAGTTTTTTATTAAATGTATTTATGAATACAAGAAAATTAGACAATTTATGTAGATTAATAGATATATGGGTTTATTAATTTATTAACATTATACTTGATGTTATTTAAGGTAGAAAAAGTATGAATTATAAGATGAAATTTTTTTTTTGGACAAAATAAAAAAAAGGATTTCATGAATAAAATATATTATAAGGGGCGATAATTAAGACAGTCTTAACATGGATAAAACTTAGAAGGATTACTCTATTTTAACTAAGTTGACTTATTCAAAGACAATATAATAATAGACTAACAAGTTCTATTGGATAAATTTTGAGGGGGAAAAATATGAATAAGGAATGTATTATATGCAGAAAGCCTCTAGATAATGGTATACTTATATATGGACGAAGAATTTGTGAGAACTGTGAAAGAAGATTATTAACAATAGAAACTAGTACAGATTTTTATGAATTTTATAAGAACTGTATTAAAAAGAATATAGTTCAACTTATACCAAGAGGAGTGAGTGATAAGTGCCAAGATTACCGATAGTAGATGCACTATTGAAATATAAAAAAGAAGAAAATAGCTATTTTGCTATGCCTGGACATAAAATGGGAAAAGCATATGAAGATACAAAAGAAGGAAAGATTTTATTAGATAATTTCATTAACTTTGATATTACTGAGGTAGAGGGTTTAGATAATCTTCATAATCCTACAGGCATAATAAAAGAAGGACAAGAACAACTTGCTAATTACTATGGGAGTAAAAAATCTTACTTTTTAGTTAATGGAAGTACATCAGGAAACATGATTATGATATTTGCTACATTTAAAGAAGGCGAAAAAATAATCGTAGAAAGAAACTGTCATAGATCAGTATTCAATAGTATAATATTACGTAAGTTAAAGCCTATATATGTTATGAATGAGGTAAATGAAAAATATGATGCTCCTTTTTCTATTAATAAGAAGCATCTATTTAAATTAATAAAGGAAAATCAAGATGCTAGGGGAATATTATTAACATACCCTAATTATTATGGCATATGTACAGAGTTAGATGAAATAGTAAAAGAAGCCAAGAAATATAATATGAAGGTATTAATAGATTGTGCTCATGGAGCACATTTGGGAGTTATAGATGAATTGCCTGATAATCCGCTTAAGCTAGGTTGCGATATGGTTGTTCAAAGTGCTCATAAAACATTACCAAGCTTAACACAAACATCATTTTTACACGTTAATTGTGATGATCTTTTAGATGAGGTTAACTTCTATACTAGCATGTTTTTGACAACGAGTCCTTCATATTTATTTCTTGCCAGCATGGATTATAGTAGATATTATTTACAGAAGTATGGAAGTAAGGATTACAGTATATTAATTAATTTATGTGAGGAATATAGAAAAAAAATAAATCACATTGATTTTTATCATATAATAGATGAGCATGATATAATTAAGAAAAGTTCATCAACTAGAAATAAGGTATATATAGATAAAACTAGATATGTTATAAATGTACCTAAAGGATTTAGTGGACATCTATTACTAGATTATTTAAAAGTTAATAAGATTCAATGTGAAATGAGTGACTCAAGAAATGTAGTATTGATTTTTGCTACTTCAAACACCAGAGATGATTTTGATAAACTTTATAGAATACTAAAAGAGTGCAATAAGGATACTTTAGTAGATGAATATGTAAAGCCTATGCAGTATGAAATTCCACTAATAGATAAATTACCATGGGAAACTCTAAATATGAAAAAAGTTGAGTGTAGTATTAAAGATTCCGTAAATAAAGTGTGCGGACAAGCTATTGTCCCATATCCACCTGGGGTACCACTAATAATGCCAGGAGAGATTATTACGAAAGATATTATTGATATAATAGGATATTATATAGATAATAATGTTACATTATTAGGAGTGAAGGAAAATAACTTAATTATAATAAAATAGCAAAGAAACTATAGGAAAAGATAAGTTTGGAGGTAAGTTTTTTGAATAAAGGGTTATTAATAGCATTAGAAGGTCCAGATGGTAGTGGAAAATCTACACAAATAGAATTATTAGAAAAATATTTTGTAGATAAGGGTATTGAAGTTATAAGAACGAGAGAACCTGGAGGAACTAAAATTAGCGAAAAAATTAGGGCGGTAATTTTAGATAATGCTAACCAAGAAATGGATAACATGTGTGAGGCTTTACTATATGCTGCGGCGAGAGCTCAGCTTATAAAAGAGGTAATAAAGCCTGCAATTGCTGAAGGGAAGGTAGTCTTATGTGATAGATTTGTATATTCATCTATAGTTTATCAAGGAATTGCTAGAGATTTGGGAATAGACACTGTCAAATCTATAAATGATTGTGCTTTAGGTGGACTTGAAGCGGATTTAGTATTTATGATAAGTATTCCATATGATAAAGGAATTGGAAGAAAGAAAAATCAACGGGAATTAGATAGACTTGAGAATGTTGGTATGGATTTTCATAAAAAAGTTTTTGAAGGATATTCAAAAATTAGTAGTATTTATGATAAAATAGAATTAATAAATGGAGACGACTCTATAGAAAATATTTATAGGAACATAGTAAATAGAGTTGAATCCTATATAGAGCATAAATAAATATTTAGGAGGGGTATTATATGAAATTAATAATTGCGATAGTTCAAGATGACGATGCTATGGATTTAATCGATATCTTAACAGAGAATGGGTTAAGGGTTACAAAGCTTGCAACTACAGGTGGATTTTTAAAAGCTGGAAATACCACATTAATGATAGGTGTAGAGGTAGAGAAAGTTGATACTGTTTTAGGATATATAGAAGAAATCTGCAAAGTTAGAAAACAACTTATATCATCACCTTCTCCGGTTGCTGGATCTACAGGAGTATATGTTCCGTATCCTGTAGAGGTAAATATAGGTGGTGCTACTATATTTGTTGTTGATGTAGATAAGTTTTTAAGAGTATAATATATTTAAGTAAAATAATGTACAATAGGTTAAACTTATTGTACATTATTTATTATATAGGAAGGAGCAAATGAGTATGATAGGTCATGAAAATATAAAAAATAGCTTAATTGAAGCAATTAATAATAATAAATTTACTCATGCTCATATACTAGTTGGAGAAAAAGGTATAGGGAAAAGTGTCTTAGCTAAATTTATAGCATCAAGGCTCTTAGGAATAGATGAAGTAAGAGAACATGTAGATATAATTAATTGGTCTTTAGATAAGGGAAAAGCATCCATAGGAGTGAATACTATTAGGACTATTATAGAAGAATGTAATAAGAAACCTTTTGAGAGGGATAGAAAGGTTATTATCATAGACAACGGTGATAAGATTACATTTCAAGCACAAAATGCATTTTTAAAGACTATAGAAGAACCACCAGCTAATGTTTATATATTTATATTATGTGAAGAATTAGAAAGCATGTTGGATACAATTAAATCCAGGTGTGGCATACATAAACTAAAACCACTATCAAAGGAAGAGATGATTTTATTTCTTAAGAATAGATATACAGGAATTGAAGAAAATAAGATGTTAGTGGCTATTTCTTTTGCAAAAGGAATACCAGGAAAAGCAGAGAGTTTAATAGAAAATGAGGATTTTAGTTTAATAAGAAATACAATTTTTGAACTTATATATAAAATTAAGGATAAAGATTATGAAACTTCTTTATTATATGAAAAGTTTTTTAGTGATTATAAAAATATGGAAGAGGATATTTTAGATGTAATTATAACCATAATAAGAGATATAATTATTTATAAAGAAGTTGGAGATGAAGAGATTATAATAAATATTGATAAAATATCCGATATTAAAGATTTAGTTAATATATTTTCATTAAGTAAATTAAATGGTATGATTAAAGTTGTAGATGATACAAGAAAAACTTTAAAAAATAATGTAAACTCGTCATTGGCATTTATAACGATGGTTTTGAGAATGCAGGAGGTTTAAATATGATAACAGTAATAGGAGTAAGATTTAAAAAGGCAGGTAAGATATATTATTTTAATCCTGGTGATTTGGATATAAAAAAAGGTGACTTTGTAGTTGTTGAAACCGCAAGAGGAATTGAGTTTGGTGAGTGTGTAGTTGGAATGAAAGAGCTCAGAGAAGGTGAAATTGTAGCTCCTTTAAAGAATGTGATAAGGAAAGCTTTAGAGGAAGATATAAATGCAAATAAAACTAATAAAGAAAAGGAAGAAGAAGCTTTTAAGATATGTCTTGAGAAAATAAAGGCCCATGATTTAACTATGAAGCTTATAGATGTAGAATATACTTTTGACAATAATAAAGTAATATTCTATTTTACAGCAGATGGTAGAGTAGATTTCAGAGAATTAGTTAAAGATCTGGCATCAATTTTTAGAACTAGAATAGAATTAAGACAAATTGGTGTTAGGGATGAAGCTAAGATGACTGGAGGTCTTGGACCTTGTGGAAGAAGTTTATGTTGCTCTACATTTTTAGGTGAATTTGCCCCAGTATCAATAAAAATGGCAAAGGAACAAAACCTATCTTTAAACCCTACTAAAATATCAGGAATATGTGGAAGACTTATGTGTTGTTTAAATTATGAGCAAGAAACATATGAAGGGATAAGAAAAAGATTACCTAAGGTAGGTTCTATAGTAGATACATGCTATGGAAAAGGAGAAGTAGTTTCTAATAGTGTAGTTAAAGAGGCGGTAAAAGTAAAAGTAAACATAAAAGATGGTGAAGATGATATTAAAGTAGTTAGTATAAATGATTTAACATTAATATCTGGTAGCTATGAAGATATAATTAATGAAATTGATTTAAAGGAATTAGAAAATCAAGCTGAAGACCCTACACTAATTAAAGAGCTATTTAAAGAAAATTAGGAGGAAGGATATGAAGACTACACTTAAAGTTTGTGATATGGTTACAAGTAAAGATGTTACAAGAGTTAAGAATGCCATATCCGCCAATGAAGGGGTTATAGCCTGTGGAATACACAAAGTTAAAAAAGAAGTAGAAATTGTTTATGACAATTATTTTATAAACATAGAGGATATAATTGAATCCATAGAGAATAGTGGTTATACAGTTATATAAGTACTCAGAATCCTTGTAGATATAAAGCTACAAGGATTTTTTTTGCATAAAAATAAACAAAATTAATTAAACATGTATATTTTATATAAATTTGTTAATTATTTAAATAGTAGTATTAAAATATAGAGAGGTGTTAATTATGAAATTTAAAAAACAAATAATAATAGCTATAAGCTGTGCAATTGTTTTGGGTGGAATATTTTTTTCTGTAAGCTATATAGGAAATAAAGATCAAAATAAAGAAACTAGTAACAAACCAGCTACAACAACTAACTCAAAGACTAATGAAGCTATAAATGAAAATAAAGAGAATACTGATAGCACAAAGGGCAATGATAAAACTACACTAGGACAAGAAGATAAAAAAGATACAGGTATGGAAGAAGTAAAAGAAGGATACTATACAGTAAAAGCTAATGATACACTTTATAGTATAGCTAGAACTTACATGCCAAGCTCTGACCCAAATGAAGTAGTAGCAGAAATATTAACAAGAAATAATATGAATAAAGATGATACTATTTCATCAGGACAAAAACTTATTATATCTTATGAAACTTCATTGGTAACAGGAGAAAAAAAATCAGACCAAAAATCAGAAGAGGTAGCTTCAGCTAATGCAGCAGAACATACTGATCACATTAAGTATGCTGTTAAATCAGGCGATACATTATTTAGCATATCTAAGGAGTATTTATCCAATATGGATATAATGGATGGAATTGAATTAATTAAAGCACATAATAACCTAAATGAGGATACAATAAAAGTTGAAGACACTTTATGTATACCTAATAAATAATATACGAATAAATTAACTTTAGATTAAGGAGATATCTGAAGTAATACCATAGCCTATAAAACAGTTTTAAGGTTTTATAGGCTGAAATATAGCCATGTAGAAATACTACATGGCTATATTTTTAATATTTTAACAGAATCACAATTGGCATAAACAAAGTCACTATCTAGAGTTAATAAATAATGTATATTATGACATATACAAGTAGCTATATGTGTAGCATCATTTATAGACAATAGGTTTTTAATCATTATTTCTTTAGTCTTACTCATACAGAGCTTATTTATTTCAACATATTCGTATTTAACGGTGTTTTCAAGTTGATTGTGCATGGTTACAGCAGTTTTATAATAAATACTTAGCAGATCTCTTTTAGAACTGTTTTTAGATAGGTTATCAAAATACTTTTTATAGGGAATTTCTCTTAGCTTATCTATTCTTTTATCCTTTATAATTTTTCTATCATATTTACTAAAGGATGATAGAATTTGTTTTATATTTGTTTGAGAATTAAAGGCGCTTTCTTTATCAATTTTGTGACGTATATCTATCATAAATATTTTATACATAATTTGATTTAAAACTTCAGCAGAAATTATATTTGTAACTAAAAGTTTGCACTGGTTATTGAGTAATATTCTGAATACTTCTATACATTCAGTATGTTTTATATCATCATCATAAACTAAACTTAACAAAAATGATGCATCTAACAATATAGAAGTACTTGATTGAAAATCTATTGATGAAAATGGGTAAAATAATATTTCCATAATGCAAACCTTTCTTAATTGATTATACTGAATGATTATTGTATTATATTAAATTAAACCATTAGTTATTACTGCTACTTAAGTAATAAGTTAAATATAATTGTATATTCCTATTAATGTTGGTAATAATATAAACAGAGTTCTTAGCTTCTTCGAAGCTCTAGAAATCGTTATCCAGGGACGTAGCAGCTCTTTACTCCCACTTTGAAAAAGATGGGCGTATTAGAGCTGGTAGTCATCGGATAAATGACAAATTAAATCATAAATATAAACCCTAAATGCAATATGTTTTATTTAGTATATATTATTTATAAAATACTAGAAAAAACATATTGCATCCCCCTATATTATAGTATGTAAAAATAAAAAGATTTCCCCTTGATAGTTAAATATTTATAACTACTCAAGGGGATTTTGTAATTTTAAGAATAAATTTTTGGATAATTAGTAGTTATTTTATAGATATTATGGATAAGATGAAAAACATAGCAACTTATTATATAATAAGATATGTGTAATCTGGGTATTAGAAAGGAATTTTATATTATGAGTTTAATAAACATAGATGAAACGTTAGATGACTTACAATTAAAGGGTATTCATATCATACAAAAAAAAGAGGGATTTAGATTTGGAGTTGATGCAGTACTTTTAGCCAATTTTTCTAAGGTAAAAAAAAATGCAACTGTTATTGACTTGTGTAGTGGAACAGGAATAATTCCACTTATAATTAAAGGTAAGAGTCAATGTGGAGTAATAAAGGGTGTAGAGATACAAGGAGAGTTTGCTGAAATGGCAAATAGAACTGCTATGTATAATAATTTTAGTGATGAGATTAAGTTCATAGAAGGGGATTTAAAGGATAAGGAACTTTTAAAATCATTAGGTAGAGTAGATATAGTTACTGTAAATCCACCATATAAGTTATATAGCTCTGGTATACTCAATGACAGTGATAAGAATGCCATTGCTAGACATGAGGTATGCTGCACATTAGAAGATGTTATAATCGCAGCTAGGACGTTATTAAAGGATAATGGTAAACTTTTTATGGTACATAGACCAGATAGAATAGTAGATATATTTACTCTTATGAGAAAGTATAAAATAGAACCAAAGAGAATAAGATTTATTCATCCTAAACCAGGAAAGGCACCTAATATATTATTAGTAGAAGGACAAAGGGATGGGGGAGCATTCTTAAAAATAGAAGATCCATTATATGTACATATGGAGGATGATTCTTATTCAGAGGAAATTAAAGCAATGTATAATTCACAATGGTTAGATTAATAAGACAAAGGATAGAAGAGGTGAGTAAAAGTGAGTGGTAAATTATATTTAATACCTACTCCAATAGGAAATCTAAAAGATATAACTCTTAGGGCCCTTGAAACTTTAAAAAGTGTAGATATAATTGCATGTGAAGATACAAGACAGAGTTTAAAGCTTTTAAATCATTTTAACATAAGAAAAACATTGATAAGTTATCATAAACATAATGAGAACGGGAAAAGTGAGGACATAATAAATAGATTAATAGAAGGCAAAAATATAGCTATAATAAGCGATGCAGGGACTCCAGGAATTTCAGATCCAGGTGCTATTATAGTGAAAAGATGTATTGAAGAAAATATAGAATTTGAAGTGTATCCTGGAGCAACAGCAATTACTACTGCGCTAGTTTATTCTGGACTAAATACAGATAAATTTTTATTTGTAGGATTTTTATCTAGAGAAAATAAGGATAGAAAAGAGGTTATAGAGGGGTTAGCAGATAGGCAAGAAACTTTAATATTCTATGAGGCGCCACATAGATTAGAATCCACTTTAAATTTCTTAAAAGATAACTTAGGTAATAGAAATATTGCAATATGCAAGGAGCTTACGAAACTTCATGAAACTATATTAAGGGGAACATTAGAAGAGTGTATAGACCATTATAAAGAAAATAAGCCTAAGGGTGAATATGTACTAGTGTTAGAAGGAAAAAGTAAGACTGAGATTATGGAAGAAATGAAATCTAAGTGGGTAGATATGAGTATTGAGGAGCATATAAAAGATTATATAAATCAAGGATTAAATAAAAAAGAAGCAATAAAAAAAGTTGCGAAGGAAAGAAACCTACACAAATCAGAGGTATATAAGTTTGGAATTCATATATAAACAAAAGCATTTTGAAAAGTTTTTAAAATTAGAAGGAATATGATAATTTATATTGAATATATTTACTGTATATCTATTAAAAAATAGATGGTTGTCTCATTTTTTTTCTAAATTACTTGAGATAACAATCATTATAGTGTTATAATGGTAAATGAGATTTATAAATGAGGGGGAGGGAATTTTTTTGAATAAGAAGAGTATATCATTAGTACTTGCTTTAGCATTGTCTATTTCTTGTGTTGGAACTAGTGCATTTGCAGATCCGAATAGTGATAGATCAACATATGAGCAAAAGTTGGAAGAAAACAAAAACAACTATAAAAGTGCTCAAGAGCAAGTCGATGAGATAGAAGCTTCAATACAGTCAGTAAATTCTCAGATGGAAGATATATCTATAGGTATAGAAGAGTTGAATGCTGAAATTCTTGAAGCAGAAGGCAAAATTGAAGAGAGCAACAAGAGGGTACAAGCTACTGAAAGTGATATAAAAGAACAAAATGAAATGTTTAGTGAGAGAATGAGAGCGATGTACATTAATGGTATGGATAGTTATGTTGAGGCGCTTTTAAACTCAAAGAGTATATCAGATTTCATGTGTAGATTAAATAACATAAATATAATGATAGGCTCTGATAAAGAAATTGTTAGTAGTTTAAATGAAAAAATAGAAACTATTGAAAAAGAGAAAAAAGTAGTTCAAGATGAAAAAGTAAAGCTAGATGCATTACAAGAAGAAAACAATAAAAAATTAGCTCAATTAGAAGAAAAAAGAGCAGAACATAAAAAGGCTTTAGCTAAAGCGGAAGCTAATAGAGACTTATTTGACGCAGCTGTGAAGGAAAATGAAGCTCAATTAGAAGAGACTAAGAGACAAATAACGCAGTATGTTAGTAATGGTAGTACTAGTTCTAATAGACCTAGTAGGGGAGGCAGTGGTGATTCAAATGTGATAGCACCTCCAAATGCTTCAGGAAGCTCTATAGTTGGCTATGCATATAAATTTTTAGGAGTTCCATACCAATGGGGTGGAAATGGTCCTAATACTTTTGATTGTTCAGGCTTAACTAGATATGTATATGCTGCCAATGGAATAAATCTTCCTAGAGTAGCACAGGATCAAATGAATAAAGGAACGCCAGTTTCTAATCCTCAACCAGGAGATTTGGTATTCTTTGGTTCAGGTGGATATGCGTACCATGTTGGTATATATGTAGGTAATAATTCTTACCTTCATGCTCCTCAAGATAATGAGGTTGTAAAGATATCGCCTATGAGTAGACACGATTATATAGGGGCAAGAAGATATTAATTTCTTAAGATAAGATCAGTAATTTAATTGCTGGTCTTTTATTTTAGGTTGGGTAGATAGATTTATATAGTATATACGATATAAATAATAAAAACGTTACTTAGAAATAAGTAACGTTTTTATTGTTTATTGTTGATTCTTTAATTCATTTAGACATTTTTGACAGATGTTTTTAGATTTATAGTTAACCACATCACGAGCATCTCCACAGAAGATGCATGCAGGTTCATATTTCTTTAATATAACTTGCTCACCATCTACGTATATTTCAAGAGCGTCCTTAACGTCAATATCTAAAGTCCTTCTCAACTCTACTGGGATAACTATTCTCCCTAACTCGTCTACTTTTCTTACAACACCAGTTGATTTCATAATAAATTCCTCCTATATTTTTGATTATGTAATCAAATAAAATTTAGTTAGCAGATATTATATTTAATACCATATAATAACTATAATACAAGAAAAATCATAAGTCAATAAAAAATGATAAAAAAAATAAATTTATTACAGTATATGCCATTAATATATAATCTATTATAGTAGTATTAATCACATAATAAGGAAAAGATGAATAATTTAACTTATAATTTAATATTTTAACATAAAGATGCTTATTTTCAATACTATTTTATTTAGTTTGCGAATTGATTCTACAAAAAATATCAAAATTTGAAGGAGGTACAGTCATATTATTCAGTGTTCTAGACAGAAAATAAAAAATATTATGCACAACCCATCTGTGGATAATGTGGATAATATATAAAAACTTCTAAAGTTAATGGAATTATAGGAATTATCATGTATATATTAATCAACAGCTGATGTTGATATTATTTATAATAATATGTTAGTAAAATGTGATTATTGTTAATAATATTGATATGCGCTTATATTTGAATGAATAATTTATATTAATTTCATAATCCATGAATAAATAATTCGACTTTTATTTTATAAGATATTTGTAAATATAGACATTATCTTTTATAATTAATATGAAGTAGTGTACAAAAATTTACATTATCATATATTTAACTAGTATTAAGGCAAGAATATGTTAAATATTAAAAAGGTTATTAAAGTGAGGGATGAAAATGAATGATAGAGAAAGAGTTAATGGGAATATTTTCCAAGAGGTGGTATCTAAATTTTCGGAGATGATAGGTGAGAATACTGAAAAAAGTATAATACAGTATGATGAATTACCACAGTATGATTTATTCTTATCACAAGTTAAAGATTATCTTAACGATAAGTTTAAGCACGATAAATTTACTAATAGCATACTTCAAAATTATATAAAGAGCGAAGTTATTTCTAAGCCAGAAGATGGTAAAAAAAGAGGATATACTAAACTGCATTTAGCTCAATTGGTTTTATTAGGATATATGAGGCCGATTTTGACAACAGATGAAATAAAAAGTGTATTTAGATTAGCTTTTAATGATATAAATAATAGAGAGGATGATATTCTTTCATGGGAAGATACCTTTAAATTATTTAGTGATTTACAGCAAAAGAATATAGAATTATTTTTTAGTGGAGAAGAGAAGGATTTAGAAGAAATAATTAGAAGACACTTAGAAAAGTATAAGTTTAATAATGAAGATAAAGAAAGAATATTAATATTCTTATTAGTTATGATTTTAGTAGCTCATGCAAGTAATATAAAAAAACTAGTTACTACGTTAGTTGAAGAATTTGGAGATAAATATAAGTAAAATATTATATGGATCAAAGAATAAAAATATCTTCTTATGAAAAGATACATAATAGATGGCTTTATAAGGAGATGAGGTTATGAAATCAATATATTTGATTCAAGTAGCTAATAGTACTAATAAGGATTTAGTAGAATTGTTACTTATGGTTAAAGATAAAAAAATATATAAAGATGAGATAATGTATACCCTAGGAGATATTACAGGCGAATTAAGGCTTAAAGTTAAAAATAATTACAATAAAGTATTAAATATAGGTGATGTAGTAAATGTTAGTATAAAAGATAATAGTATAGGGAAGCTAGATTTATCAAAATCTAGTTATAATTTAAATGATTTTATGAACTGTGTAAAAAGAGATGTAAAATTTATATTAGATGAATTAGAAGAAATGACAACTCAACAATTTAAATGTGAAGAGGTTATGTCTTTAGATAAATATTTTTTTGGTAATAAGAGTTTTATAAATATTTTTTCTCAAGGAATTGGAGGGTTAGAACACCATACATATATAGGTGGGCTTGCAGAACACACTCTTAATGTAACCTATTGGGCAAAGAAACTTGCATATAGGTATAATTGTAGATATAAGGAAATTGCTATATTAGCAGCAAAACTTCATGATATTGGAAAGATATATGAATATTCGTCAATTGGAAGGTTTAAAACAACCATTAGAGGTGAAATGGAAGGTCATATAGTTATAGGTATAACTATGATAGAAGAAGCATTTAAAAATAATCCTGGATTTTATAGTGAGGACTTTAAAAATCGAATTAAAGGATGCATTGTTCAACATCATGGAAAACCGGAGTATGGATCTCCTAAAGGACCAAATACAGAAGAGGCTTTTATAGTGCATTATGCAGATTATCTTGATGCTACTATGAATAAGGTATCAAAGGTAAAAGATAAAACAATACATGATACATGGTCGGATTATGAAAAAAAGATAGAAACTAAATTATTTATATAAAACCATAGAGCGAATTATTTAGGTAGTTTGTTTTATGGTTTTATTTTCAAAATATATATTAAGATGTATATACAATGGTACGATAATTCAATCAAGTAAAAATATGGGGGGATTACTATGGGGAAAAATGAACATAAAGATAACTATAACAATTATATTACTAAAGTAAATAAATTAATGTTAATTGTATTTTTCAGCATTATGTTTGTTACAGTAGCAGGTTCAGTTCTACAAGTTTATAGGGGAGATAGAAGGATTGGATTTGCAATATATAATATATTAGTAGCAGGTATAGCCTATGTTATAGCCATATTCTTATATATGAAAAACTCATCAAATAACATAATGAGATGGGTTTTGGCTACAGGATTTTTATTAGTAGATACATATATATTACTCACATCATCCTGTGCATCTGCTTTTGCAGCTGGATTTCCATTTATACTAAGTTTAGTTTTATACTTGGATTTAAAATTAATAACTACTGTTGGTGGAATAAATTTAATATCTATACTAATATATGCATATATGCAGGTAAAGTTAGGAAATAGTGCTGAATTAAGTGGGATTTTAGGTACTACTATAATGTTTTTACCAACGCTTGTAATAGTTACACAATTTATTTCTAAAATGAATAAAGATATAAATAAAAATGTAGAAGAATTAAATGAAAATAGTAAGATACAACAAAAGATGTTAATAGATTTATCCAATGTATATAATGTAGTTAAAGAAAAATCTAATGAGCTTAGAGGAATTGTTTCTTTAATAGGTCAAAGCACAGAAATTGTAAATTCATCTATAGATGAAATAGCAATAGGGGCAACTAATACTAGCAAAGAAATTGAGAGTCAGACTAATTTAGTAAATAATATAAAGCATGAAATAACAGAGACTGAAAAGGTAACTACTGTTGTTAAACAATCCTCTGAGGAAGCTGATGAGGTAATAGACAATGGAATAAAAATTGTTCATGAATTATCTAAAAAAAGTGAATATATTATGAGCAAAAATAAAAAGGTTAGTGACATTATGAAGGAACTAGCTGAAAAATCATCTAATATTGCGGAAATAACTAATGTTATATCATCTATTTCAGAGCAAACTAATCTTCTAGCACTAAATGCTGCAATTGAAGCAGCTAGGGTTGGTGAAAGTGGAAAAGGATTTGCAGTGGTAGCAGATGAAATAAAGAAATTAGCAGCTGAGAGTAAAAATAACTCACTAGAGATAGGAAATATACTGAAGTCTCTAGAAGAAGATACTAATGTATCAGTTTTAGAGGTAGAAGAATTAGTTCATGCTAATGATGAACAACAACAATTGGTTAAAGATACAAATAAAGCATTTTCAACTATTCAGAAAAATGTATCTACAGTAAAAGAGGAAATGATAGGTGTGGTTTCTAAGGTATCTACAATTTTAGATAGCAGTGAAAAAATTCATGATAACATTACAAATCTATCGGGTATAGCCCAAGAAACCATGGCAAGTTCGGAAGAAACTTCAACCATATCTCATGAAAATCTAAATAATTCTAAGGAATTAGAAAATATAGCAGCAGTGTTAAATAGTTCAATAGAGGAAATAAGTAAGTACTTCAAATAAATAAAGTTTTTAGTCATTGGGATTAACATATTAAAAAAATAATGCACTCTTCATTTTAAAGAGTGCATTATTTTTTATATTTTAGCTACAAGAACTTTCACCTATAGCTTTAGATATTACTCTAAAAGTTTTTCCAAAGAATGTTTTTTTGTAAGAAACAATACAATCTTCAAAAATATATTCTTCATCTTTATCAACTGCAAAAGTTATTCCATTAACAGTTTCTACATTATCATTTGATTTTTGTTCATCCAGAACAACGCTTAGGTTAGGGCCACCTCAACCAAAACCTGCAATAGCTAGTCTAACAACAGATTTGCCTTGTTTGCTTAAATTTTCTAAAAGTGCATCTTTAGTTTCGTTATCAAAAGTTATTTTCATTTTAATATCCTCCTTTTAATTTGCTTTTATTTAGTATACCATGTGGTTTTACATTTATGCTGATAAATATTTGATAAGCTTGGTATTTACTTCTTAAGATAAACTAGGGTAAAAATTATACTGTTTATATAATTTATAATACAATATTTATATAGAAAGATATGTGATTTAATCACATAAATAAGCTAAATTAAAAAATTTAGTATTATGATAAACTATATTGACATTACAGTTTATTTAAAGTAAAATAAAAATAGTAAAAATTTAATAAAGAATCCTTTTAAAAACGGTACAGAGATGCCGGCAAGGGAAGATAATATTTTGGTATGAATACATTTGTAATATGATAAAATTTACAATAATATATTCATATACAAAGTTGTATTTACAGATATTTATAGCTTTCCTTGTTGAGGAAAGCTTTTTTTTATTGAATTTTATAAGTAAATCTTAATACCTTTAAATTATCCCAGAGAGGCTAAAAAGGAGTGTTTTATATGTTAAAAGGAAGAAATTTAATCGAACCAATGGACCTTACTTTAGAAGAATTAGACGAAATATTTGACCTAGCAGATGAAATAATAAAAGATCCAAGAAAATTTATACATGCTTGTGATGGGTACTTGCTTACTACATTATTTTATGAGCCAAGTACTAGAACCAGATTTAGTTTTGAAGCTGCTATGAATAGATTAGGAGGAAGCGTAATCGGATTTTCAGAACCCAATGCTAGTTCAGTAGCTAAGGGAGAAAGTATTGCAGATACCATAAGAACTGTTGCATGCTATGCAGACATTGCTGTAATGAGACATCCTAAAGAAGGAGCACCACAGGTTGCAGCACAATATAGTGATATTCCCGTAGTAAATGCAGGGGATGGTGGACACCAACATCCAACTCAAACCTTAACTGATTTACTAACCATAAGAACTCTAAAGGGAGGACTAAATAATTTAACAATAGGTTGTTGTGGAGATTTAAAATTTGGAAGAACAGTACATTCGTTAATAAAAGCTTTAAGTAGATATGAAAACAACAAGTTCGTACTAATTTCACCTGAAGAATTAGAAATACCAGAGTATATAAAGAAAGAAGTCCTTAAAAAGAAAAATATAGAGTTTAAGCAAGTTAGAACTATGGAAGAAGCTATGAAGGAAATAGACATTTTATATATGACAAGGGTACAAAGAGAAAGATTTTTTAATGAAGAGGACTATATAAAACTTAAGGATACTTATATATTAGATAATGAGAAAATGAATCTTGCGAAAGAAGATATGATAGTACTTCACCCATTACCAAGAGTAAATGAGATAGCATATGAAGTAGATAGTGATAATAGAGCTGTGTACTTTAAGCAAGCTAAGTATGGAATGTATGTGAGAATGGCATTAATACTAAAACTATTAGGAATTTACTAAGGTATATAAGGAGGAAGTAATATGTTAACTATAAATAGTATAAAAAACGGATTAGTAATAGATCATATAAAAGCTGGAGAAGGAATAAAAATATTTAACTTCTTAAACTTAGATAAAGCTGATTTCACTGTAGCTCTTATAATGAATGCTAATAGTGATAAGTGTGGGAAAAAAGATATAATAAAAATAGAAACTAGAATAGATATTGATTTTGAAATATTAGGAGTAATAGATCCAAATATAACTATAGATATAATAGAAAATGAAGAAATTAAGGAAAAAATTAAGCTTACACTTCCTGAAAAGGTTGAAAATGTTATTAAATGTAAGAACCCTAGATGCGTTACATCTATAGAACCTAACATAAAGCATATACATTACTTAGTAGATGAAGAAACAAAAGAATATAGATGTCATTACTGTGATGATTTACAAAAGGTAACTTCATTATATTAATAGATAGGATTGGAGAATACTTATGGAAATTTGCATAAAGAATGGTACAGTAGTTGACTGGAGTGGAACTTTTGTTGGAGATGTCTATATAAAGGACGGAGTAATTTGTGAGCTAGGAAGAAATCTCATAAAGGATTGTAAAACTATAGATGCAACAGGAAAGATAGTAATGCCTGGCTTTGTAGATTTACATGTGCATTTTAGGGATCCGGGACTTACACATAAGGAAGATATACAATCAGGTTCTCATGCTGCAGTTAAAGGTGGATATGTAATGGTAAACCTTATGGCAAATACAAATCCAGTATGTAGCACTATGGATACAGTTAATTATGTTATAAATAGGGGTAAGGAAGTAGGACTTATAGATATTAATCAAGTTATATCTATAACTAATGAGTTTAGTGGAGATGACATAAGCCATTTAGATAAGCTAAAAAAAGGTGATATAAAAGTAATATCAGAAGATGGAAAAGATGTTATGCACAGCGAAGTTATGTTAAATGCTATGATTAAGGCTAAAGAGAAGGATATAACTATTATGTGCCATTGTGAGAATCATAATCTATCTGATATAGATATGAGACTGGCAGAAAATACTATGACTTGGAGAAATATAACTTTAGCAAAACATGCAGGGTGTAAAGTTCACTTTTCCCATGTAAGTACCAAAGAATCTATGGAATATATCATTAAAGCAAAGGAAAAAGGTCATAAAGTTACTTGTGAAGTATCTCCCCATCATATAGCTTTAATAAATGATGTAGAGTATAGAGTAAATCCACCTCTTAGAGAAAAGGAAGATATGGAATATTTAATCCAAGCTATAAAAGGTGGATATGTGGATAGCATTGCTACAGATCATGCACCTCATACTGAAGAGGATAAGAAAAAAGGAGCTCCAGGAATATCAGGAATAGAAACAGCCTTTGGAGTTTCTTATACAAAGCTTGTAAGGTCAGGTCATATAGATTTAAGTAAGCTAAGCGAAATCATGAGTAAGAGACCTAGTGAAATACTAGGAGTTAATAAGGGTCAAATAGATATAGGTTATGATGGAGATTTAGTAATACTAGATTTAGAAAAAGAATATGAGATACGTAAGGAAGAATTTTTATCAAAAGGTAAAAATACTCCATTTAATGGTATGAAAGTATATGGAGAAGTTATAACTACCATAAAAGGTGGTAAAATTGTTTATAAAAAATAGAAAAGTGAGGGAGTATCATATGATTATAGATAGACTATTCGATATAATTGCAAAAAAAGGACATGTATGTGTGGGACTAGATACAGATATATCATATATACCAGAAAGTTTTATGAAGAAATTTGAAAACATAGGTGATGCAATTTTCGAATTTAATAAAGCTATAATAGATGAAACTATAGACCATGTAGCTTGCTATAAACCACAAATAGCATATTATGAAGCATATGGATTGGAAGGATTAAGAGCTTATTCTAATACATTAAAGTATATAAGGGAAAAGGGAGCAATATCTATAGGAGATATAAAAAGAGGCGATATTGCTAAAACGGCTGAAATGTATGCTAAAGCACATTTTGCAGGAGAATTTGAAGCTGATTTTATAACGCTAAGTCCATATATGGGATTAGATAGTATAGAGCCATACTTACCTTATATTGAAAATAGTGAAAAAGGAGTTTTTGTACTGATAAGAACTTCAAACAAGGGTAGCAAGGATATTCAATATATAGAAACTAAGTGTGGTAGAAAAGTATTTAATGTAGTAGGGGAAACTATAAATAATTTAGGTAAAAATTATATAGGTAAGTGTGGGTATAGTTCTATAGGTGGGGTTATAGGATGTACCCATGTAGATGAAGGTATAGAAATAAGAAATTCCTTAGACAGTACATTCTTTTTAATACCAGGATATGGTGCTCAAGGTGGAAAAGCAGAAGATGTAGCCCTTTATCTTAAGGATGGAAATGGAGGAGTTATTAACTCTTCAAGGGGTATAATGCTTGCATATAAAGGAAAACTAGATGGTGAAGAAAACTTTGCTAAGTATGCAAAAGAAGAGGCAATTAGAATGAAAAATGAAATTCTAACAGCTATAGGAAATCTAAAAAAATAAATTATAACTACAGTTCATGCCATACAACTTTATTGTATGGCATTATATTAGAATAAATTATTAGGAGATTAGAATGAAAAAAGATAATTATGAATACAAAGTTTGTAAAGTAATAGAGAACAAAGAAGTTGCTAAAGGAATATTTAAATTATCTATAGAGGGTAAGTTTCAAGGAGAACCGGGACAGTTTTATATGCTAAGATCCTGGGAAAAGGAACCTATATTATGGAGACCTATTAGTATTCATAATATAACATCAAATTCTATAGAATTCCTATATCAACTAGTTGGAGAAGGAACAAAATTATTAAGTAATCTTATACAAGGGCAAGAGGTTAAGGTTATGGGTCCATTAGGAAATGGCTTTGACGTAGAAGAGATAAAAGGCAAGGTTGCAGTAGTATCAGGAGGAATTGGGGTTGCTCCAATGAGATACCTGGTAGATAACATAAAGGATTCAGAAGTTCATATATTTGCTGGCTTTAGAGATGAAGTTTATGGGTTAGAAGAAATAAGTGAGTTAGATTTATCAGTAAAGGTGTCTACAGAAGATGGTAGTGTTGGACATAAAGGATATGTAACGGAACTATTTAATCCTAAAGATTATGACTTAGTTTTATGCTGTGGACCAGAGATTATGATGTATAGAGTAATTGATATGTGCAAGGAAGTGGGTACAAAGATATATGTATCAGAAGAAAAGAAGATGGCTTGTGGAGTAGGAGCTTGTCTTGGTTGTACATGTAAAACAGTTAGTGGAAATAAAAGAACATGTAAAGATGGTCCTGTATTTAATGGATTAGATTTAGAGTTTTAAAGGAGAAATTATGCTTAAGGTAAATATTTGTAATAAGGAATTCAAGAATCCAATAATGACAGCATCAGGTACTTTTGGCTTTGGTGAAGAGTATAGTAAGTTTTATGATATAGCAAAACTTGGAGGATTTTGTAGTAAGGGCTTAACCTTAAATCCAAGACAAGGTAATGATGGTGTAAGAATCAAAGAAACAACAGGTGGAATGCTTAATAGTGTAGGGCTTCAAAACCCAGGAGTAGAAAACTTTATAAAAGATGAACTTCCAAAGATGAAAGAATATAACACTAATATAATAGCTAATGTTGGTGGAGCTACAGTAGAAGAATATATAAGTATAATCGAGAAGTTAAACCAGGTTGATGTAGACATCATAGAACTTAACATTTCATGCCCCAATGTAAAACATGGTGGTATGGCTCTAGGAATAAAATCAAAGGTTGCCTATGAGGCAGTAAAAGAAGTGAAGAAGGTATGTAAAAAACCATTGATGGTGAAGTTATCTCCTAATGCAGAAAATATAGTAGAGATGGCGCTTAGTTGTGAAGAAGCGGGAGCAGATGCACTATCATTAATAAATACTTTTCAAGGAATGTCTATAGACTACAAAAAACGAAAGGCTGTATTTGATAATATCTATGCAGGATTCTCGGGACCAGCAGTAAAGCCTATGGCTTTAAGAATGGTTCATCAAGTGTGTAAGGCATGTAAGGTTCCAGTAGTTGGCCTTGGCGGTATTACAAATTGGGAAGATGCTATAGAGTTTATAATGTCAGGAGCTACAGGGATCCAAATAGGTACAGCTAATTTTATAAATCCTTTTGCACCATTAGAAATTATAAAAGGAATAGAAGACTTTTTAATAAAAGAAAATATTAAAGATATTAGTGAAATTAGAGGAATAGTATAGGAGGAAAATATTATGGAAAATAAAATTGTAGATATATTAGTTCAGTGTGAGGCATTATTAGAAGGGCATTTCTTGCTATCATCAGGTAAACATAGTAATAGATACTGTCAATGTGCAAAATTACTACAGTATCCAGATAAGGCAGCTCAAGTATTGGAAGTAGTTGCAAACAAGGTTAAAGATTTAGATGTTGATATGTTAGTAGGTCCTGCTATGGGAGGAATAATAGTTGCTTATGAGCTAGCAAGACAACTAGGAAAGCCAGGGATATTTACTGAAAGAAAAGACGGTGTAATGACATTAACAAGAGGCTTTGAAATTAAGCAAGGACAAAGAGTTTTAATTACAGAAGACGTAGTTACAACAGGAAAATCTACTATGGAAGTTGTAGAAGTACTAAGAGGTTTAGGTGCAGAAGTTGTAGGTGTATGTTGTATAGTCGATAGGAGAGTTGAAAATTGTGCTTTAACTCTTCCGGTTTATAGTGCATGTAAATTGGAAATAGAAAGCTTTGATAAGGAAGAATGCCCACTATGTAAAAAGGATATACCTTATATAAAACCGGGTAGCAGAAACATTAAATAATCGAATAATTAACCAAGTTGTAATAAAGTTCACCTTACTTATAGATTTTATATAGGGAGGTGAATTTTTTTATAAGAGATGGTGCAAATAAATTTTATGTTATAACTAATGATTATAGTCATAAATTATATAATAGGATAATATTATATATCATTAATTAACAACTGGTGTAAGGAGAATGTAAATATGATTAATGATGTTCCTAGTATTATATATGATAAAAATAAAAATCCTCTTAGAGTTATAAAATCATCAAGAGTATTCTTTAAGAAACATGGAAGAGTTGGATATGTATTTCATGTTGAAAGGGAGGAAAGAATAACAAGTATAAGTGAATTTGACTTAGTTGAAAACAATGGGAATTTTGTTGTTACGAAAGATATATTTGAGAATTCAGATATGATGTAAAAGGTGGAGATATAATTTAAAATAGGAATATACTTATGCTTATAAGCCAAACTATATATAGTTATTTATTATTAATTCTATAGATTATAGAAACTAAATTAATATAATTATATATAGGAGGATATAAAATGAAAGGAAAAATAAATGATATATTATTATTTATTGTAGTATTATTAATTATAGTAACGGTGGTATTAATGGGATGTAATAGTAATAGTAAAAAAAGTGATACTGTGGGAGCCGGTCCTACTGTTGAAGATATGAGTGATGAGCCTATAGATAAAGAAGTAGAAATTAGAAATGCTATATCCACCTGTGAGAGAATTATGGCAGACATTGAAGAAATTCCAGAAATACAATCATCAGTAACCTATATAAACCATGAATCTGTATTAGTTGCATTAAAGTTAAAGGATAACTACAATAATATATCTCCGGAACTACGAATGGAAGTTGAAAAAAAAGTTAAGGACATCTATTCTAATGCCAAAACCATAGCTATAAGTGATGACGAATATGTATATGAGTCAATAGCCAAATTGTTGAAGTCTTTTAAGGAGAATAAGCCATTAGAAGAATTTAAGAAAGATTTAGAAGAGATAATAGAGAATATGTAATAAACATTTTAAAAAGTCCAAGGTTGAATTTTAATAACCTTGGACTTGTATTTTTATATATCTTATATTTTACTTATTAAACATATAGATTGAGAGGAAATTCCTTCTTCAATACCAGTAAAACCGAGACCTTCTTCAGTAGTAGCCTTTACATTAATTTGATCTATAGAAATTCTTAATGCTTCACTAATATTTTCTCTCATGGATGTAATATAAGGAGACATTTTAGGACGCTGTGCAATTATTGTTGCATCTATGTTTTCTATTTTATAATTATTTTTACTTAATAACTCTCTAACTTCATTAAGAAGTTTAATACTAGAAATGCCTTTAAATTCAGCATCTGTATCAGGAAAGTGCTTTCCTATATCACCAAGTGCTGCAGCACCTAATAAACTATCCATAATTGCATGAATAAGAACATCAGCATCTGAATGACCTAAAAGCCCAAGTGTATGTGGTATTTTAACTCCACCAATAATTAAATCTCTATTAGGAATTAACTTATGTACATCATATCCTAAACCAATTCGCATATATAAACCTCCAATAAATAATAAATAATATATCAACTTAAGTTTAACACAGTTTAATCATTAGTATCTATTAGAAAGATAAAAAAGTTTAAGTGTGTAACATCTAATTTCCCGAGTAAAGATGTATAATTAAAAAGTTATAAACATGTTATTCACATTAGTGTGGATAATGTTGATAAAATTTCACGTGTTTATAAGGTATATATGGAGTCTAGAAGAGAAATTATAGAATTATAAGATGAAAATCTATGTATTAACATTGAATTCACTAAGTTATAAACAGGATACCTGTGGATAATGTTAATAATATGGACAAGTTGATAATTTAACAGTATATAAAATTATATTATGAAGCATCGACAAAGTTTTATTAACAATGTATGTTAATAAAATAATATGTAGAAATTTAGTATTGAAAATATTACAAAATATGATATAATTTTATATGGATTTATAAAGAGTAGAAATACTCTTAATATTTTGTATCAACTATGTAAATGTATACAAAAGGTTATATACTATTTGGTATATCATTTACTAAGTATTAAATTTATTTGGAAATATGGAGGATTTAAAATGAAAAGAATAATTGCATTAGTATTAACAGCAACAATAGGTTTAGCATTAGTAGGATGTGGAACAAAAACTAATACTTCAGAGGATTCATCAGCTAAAACTACTGAGCAAGCTTCTACTGAAGATAGTAAAGAAAAAGAAAGCACAGAAGTACCAGAGGTTACTTATGAAAGCTTTGAATCACTATTAAATAGTTTTGCTAACAAAGAATATTATTATAATGAAGCAAACACTTTAAAATTACTTACTGATGAAGATGAAGCTGCATATGTAAAAAAGGCAGAAACTGCTCTTGATAAAGTATTAACTGATGAAAAAATAGACAAATCAAAGGCAAAAATATATCAATATTACAGAAATGTAAACGGTAAAAAAGATCAAGTTGCATATGTAATTACTTATGGAGATAATAATACTGCAGAGAAAATATATGAAGTTTATTCAGATGTATCTGATGATTTTGAAATAACTTTTAAAGAAGTGAAAGAAAATAGTGACATAATTGCGCATAAACAGTTTGCAGAATTATTTAAAGGTGAATTTTAATTAAAATAAAAAATAAAAAAGAAGGAGATAGAATAAATATCTTCTTCTTTTTTATTTTTTTACTTATATTTGAGTTTCAATTTAAATAGTACCTATTGAATCTTTAGTAAGATTAATGATTGTGGACATTTCTTCAGAGCTTAGATAACGCCATTTCCCCGTAGGAAGATTACTTAAGGACACATTCATAATTCTAATACGTTTAAGACTAGTTACTTTGAATCCTAAGTATTCGCACATTCTTCTAATTTGTCTATTTAGACCTTGGGTTAAAATTATATTAAAAGTACATTTGCCAATTTTTCTAACTTTGCATTGCTTTGTCACAGTACCAAGTATAGGAATTCCATTTTCCATTGAATTAATAAATTCTTTTGTAATAGGTTTATCAACGGAAACTACATATTCTTTTTCATGATTATTTCCTGCACGTAATACTTTATTTACCATATCTCCATCATTAGTTAAAAATATTAATCCCTCAGAGGGTTTATCGAGACGTCCTATAGGGAATATTCTCTCGTGATAGTCAACAAAGTCAATTATATTTCCCTTAACATGAGTTTCTGTTGTGCAAGTAATCCCTACAGGTTTATTAAGGGCTATATATACTTTATTTGACTTAGGTTTAATAGTTTTTCCATCAACTACTACAGTATCAGTAGGACTAACTCTTGTTCCAAGGGTAGCTAAGATACCATTTACATATACTTTACCAGATTCAATAAACTTATCTGCTTCTCTTCTGGAACAAATTCCACTTTCGCTTATGTACTTATTAAGTCTAAGTAAGTTTTTATTATCCATATAGTTATATCACCACCTAGCATAAGACTTAATGAATGTTAGTTATTATATAATTACTTACATTCACTTTAAATTTATTGTATAATTATAGCATAATATCAATGTTATTAGTATTATACAATATAATAGATATTATATAAATAAAATTTTAGAGGATATGGGGGGAACTATGAATAATAAAGTAGTAAAGAAGATTTCTAGTATTTTAATAGTAATTATAATGTGTATGACACCATTGGCATTAACTGGTAGTGCCTTTGCAGCAGTAAATATACAGGATTTAAACCATCAAATAAATATACCAACAAATAAAACTTGGACAATAAAGCTTAGTAATAGACTACATACAAACTTAATAAATAACCTTAGTACTTATGTAAAAGTTTTTTCACCTAATGGTGGTGAATTAAAGGTAGGTTTAAGCTACAATGCAACTAACAAGGCTATAAAAATAACACCGCCTTCTGGAGGATATAGTACAAGCACTACCTATAGTATAATTGTAAAATCTGGCTTATATGATAGTGAAGGAAAATATATTGAATTACCTGCAGTAAAGGAATTTTCTACAGTGCCATCAAACCATAATGTATCCACATTAGGTACAATGTCTACTTATTCAGTAGGAACTACAGTAGATAATTTTGCAAATATCCAATATAATAAGAAACCACCAATATTTAGAGCTTTATATTCTGGAGATGCAAGAAAAACAGATATAGCACAGTATTTAGAACCAAGCAGATATAAAAATGATAAAAATGGTATATATATGTTTATGAAACTAAACTTCATACAAGATATAAGTGTAAGTACGCTAAATAATGTATTAGTGGGTAAAGGTACATTATCTAGTATGGGACAAGCATTTTACGATGCTTGTAAAACCAATAATGTAAATCAAGCCTATGCAGTGGCACATGCACTATTAGAGACTGGAAATGGTACATCTACCTTGGCAAAAGGAGTAGACTATAAAAAAGAAGATGGAACTACCGTTAAGGTTTATAATTTCTTTGGAATTTGTGCCTTTGATAATTCACCAGTAAGCTCTGGAGCAGAATCAGCCTATAAAAATGGGTGGACTTCACCAGAAGCAGCTATTAAAGGTGGTATTAAATGGATTGCTGAAAATTATATACATTCAGATAAAAATGCAAAGAACCCTAGACCAGCTCAAGATACTATATATGAAATGAGATGGAATGTTCACAATTATAGTAGTCCATGGCATCAATACGCTACAGATATTGTATGGTCATATAAACAAGTAACTAATATTAAATTAATAATGGACAAGCATTCTAATGTTAAACCACAATTTGAAATACCGGTGTATAAATAATAAGTATAGTATAAAACCCTAGTCATAAATTGACTAGGGTTTTAAAATTATAAAATCAATATATTAGTCAATATTAAGATCATTATCATTTCTATTAATTATAACTTTATAATTATATTTTCCAGCATATTTTTTAAAATTATCAAAATTAAGAGGCTCTCTTTTGTTATCCTTAGTTATATATATATATATACTGCCAGGTGAATATTCATCACACTTCGGGATTAATTCCTCTTTTAATGCTGAGTCAAATAAAAGATTTAAGCCTAAATTTAGTTCGTTTCCTTTTAGTGAACTTAAACTTTCCAATCCTAAAGTAGACCCACTAGAATCTGTAATTTTAACTATCTTGTTTCTATTTATACCTATTTTGATATTGGAATCTAAAGAGAGGATTATATTAGCTCTAGGTGAAAAGAAGATAAAATAAATACAACTTAATACTAATGCACAAATAGATATTAGTATTATAAATACTTTTATAAGATTTGACCTATCTACATATACAGTACCATCATAAATATTACCTTTAATAGGAGCTTTATCATTTCTCTCTAATGTAACAAATTCTTTATTATTTGTTACTATATAAACTTTATCATCATCAAAATTAATTACTTTACCAGATTTTCGCATATAAATACCTTTCACTAATTAAATTTATTTACAACATAAGTATATTTTACAATACAATTTTAAAATATAAAAGCAAAAGTAATCATCATCATAAGAAAATATTTTATTACAAAAAAATATTATATTAGCTAATATTTGCAAAAAGTGTTTGAATATTCAGTATACCGGGAGTATAATTTATACTAATAGATAAAAAAGGAGAATTATTAAGACCTTGGGGGAGAGTTAATATGAATAAAAAAAGGATATTATTATTAAGTATAATAATGGGATTTTTAATAATTGTAATTGGTAATTATTTAAATAACTACAATTTATTGAAACAGCCACCGTCAGAAAAATGGAGCAAAGAAGTAAAAATTGGAAGTGGGTTAGGAAAGAATACACCAGTAATCATAAAAGAAGAAAATCGTTTATTAGTAGCATATGGGGATACTAAAAAGATTAAAGTATGTGAAACAGATTTAAATGGGAAAGAAATTAAAACTAAAGAATATGCTGTAGAAGAAGAACTACTTAAGAATTTAATATTTACCAAAACTGATAAAGGATATACTTTGATTTATAATTCTAATAAATTAAGTATAGATTATTTAGAAAAGTTAGTTTTAGATGAAGAGTTAAATTTGGTAAAAAGAGAAATAGAAGAAGGAATCACATTTACTGAACAAATTGATAGTAAAAATATAGTTTTAGCCTATAAAGATAAAATTAAGTTAGTAAACACAGTATCAAATGAAAATATAGAAGTGCCAGTAGAAAACTTAAGTATGCTTACTGCTAATAAAAGTAAAGATGAACTTTTGATATGTTACTTAGAAAAAGAGAAATTATTTAAAGGATTCACAGTTAAAGGTGGAAAGGTATCAAAGCCATTTCTTATCAAAGAGATGATTAAAACTGACAAAATTACTTATGGAGCAATGTCATTGTCTTCAGATGCAAAAAATGGATATTTGCTTGTTGAGAAATATGATAGAAATGAATACTTTGCTACAGAAGTAATGGAGTTTCCTATAAGTGGAGGAGAGGGCCAGGTTAGTAAGCTTGTGGTTGATAAATCCAGTTACGTTATAAATACTAAAGGAGCCTATTCAGAAAATGGTGCAAGATTTTATGCCACCATGGGAGTGCCTTTTGGTAAAAAGGAATTTCAAAAAGCTATAGTTTCTTTTGAAATAAAAAATGGTGAAGTTTCAAGTTCAGAGAAGATAACTAGACTAAGAGAATTATGTATTCATCCATATAATGATGAAGAATATATAGCATTTCTTAGTTTTGAGAAGGATGGATTATATAGTGTTAATATAGCATCTAGTAATGAGAGTTTTAAGGATGCAAATAATGGACCTCGTAGAGATGAAAGATTGAGATCTCTTGGGTATTTAGTAGAAGGTTTTATGTATAGTATATCTTATATTATAATAATAGGATTTAGATGGATAGTTCCTGGTTTAGTTATAGCAGGAGCAGTATCTTTTATGGATTACAAATTTGATGATAAAAAGAAAAGGTATATGTATATCATACTAGCTACTATTGTTGTAGTAATGAAAATATATACTATAAATAAAGCTTTTTATGTGCAATATTCACATATGTTACCTACTATTTTAGCTCCATCATTTGTAGGCATATTGATAAACTCCTTAATTGGACTAGTTGTATATGGATATGGATATATGGTCTATACAGATGATTTTGAGAGCATATTTCTAGGTAAGTTTAGTATATTCATGTTAATTGATGCATTGTTTACATTAATGATATTTGTACCTCTTATAATATAATAATAAAGTTTAATTAGAATTTAAAAAGAGATTATTTCTTATAATTAATTGAAATAATCTCTTAAAGTTATATAAAACATATGCATAATAATAAATAGTTTAAGGAGATATATAAATGAAAAAGAAAAAAATGCTTTTAATTTTTCTTATTATTGTGACGTGTATATTAATACTTACTGGAAACTATAAGAATAACTATAATTTAGAAATACAACCACCATCTAAAACATGGAGTAAGGAAGTAAGGATAGCAACTGCAACAACGAAAAATGCTCCAGTAATTTTGAAAGAAGATAATAGAATACTTGTAGCATATGATAATAATAAAAATCTTAATATTGTTGAAACCAATACTGTAGGAGAAGTTTTGAATAATAAACAATATGAAGTTAATGAAGAATTAATAAACAATGTATTACTCGCTAAAAGTGTAGATGGGTATATACTAATGCTTAACTCCATAGAAGATTGTGAGGGATACTTATTAAAGGTATATATAGATAAAGATTTAAATGAGGTTAGTAGAGAGAATATTAAAGGAATAAATAGTACTTATCAATTAGATAATAACAATATAGTAGTTGCTTACAAAGATAAACTTGAGATAATAAATACAGTAGAAGATAAAATGATATCTATTCCAGCAAAAAATACAGACATGATTTCAGCCAGTAAGAATAAAGACGGTTTTCTAATATGTTACATGGAAGACAACTCATATATTAAAGCAATTACATTTAATGAAGATAGGGTTTCAGAACCTATATTAGTGGAAGAAATAGCTAAGAATAATAGAGTTACTTATAAGAATATGTCCTGTTCTTCAGATAGAGAAAATGGATATACAATGTTCGAGCAATATGTTAAAGGTGAACTTCACTCTTGTAGGTTATTCGAGTTTCCTATAGCTGGAGGTGAGGTTAAGGAAAGTAAACCAAGAATTAATGAATCAAATGAACTAATAAATGCTATAGGAACTTACTCTGACGAAGAAGGTGGGAAGTTTTTTTCTACAATAGATAACTCTTATGGGAAGAAAGAGGAAAGAAGAGGAATAGCATCCTTTGTTGTAAAAGATGGTAAGATAAATAAAGTTGAGCCAGTTACAAGAACAAGAGGAGTATGCATTAATCCTTATGTAAATGAGGATTATATTAGTTACTTAAGTTTTAGAGATGAAGATTTATATGATGTTGTCATAGCATCAACAGATGAAGGATTTAAGGCTATAAATAATTTACCAAGAGAGTCAGAGAAGAAAAGTGCACTTACTTATACTATTGAGGGACTTATGAATAGCTTTGTATCTATAATAATTGTTGGATTCCCATGGATAGCAATAGGTTTAGTTTTAAGTGGAGCAGTTACATTCCTAGACTATAAGCTATCTAATAAGCAAAAGAAGATTGCATATATAATAGTAGCTATATTAACAACTTGTGCAAAGATCTTTTTTATAATAAAAATGTTCTATGTTAAATATGTATATATGTTACCACTGGCTATAGCCCCTATTTATGTTGGTATTGTCTTATGTATATTAATAGCAGTTATAACATATAGTTATGGATACTGTACTTATACAAGTGAATTTGAGGGAATATTTATATCAAAATTTGTTTTAAGTTTATTAATTGATGCATTATTAACTTTGATGATATATGCTCCATTAATAATATAAAAATTTAAACCGTCATATCTATTTTAAACTTCTAATAGTTATAGATATGACGGTTTATTTAATAATCACAGTACTTTTGTTATACTCAATAAAATGATCTATAGAATAGCTAAAATCCTGTTTATAGAATAGGAGATAGTAGTCTAGATATAGCTTCCTTGAATTTAATTATTAGAGATCTATTAGAATAATGTTCAGGAGTGAGTAAAGTACTTTGCAATATATCTGATTCAAAGGCTTTATCAACCTCAGAAGTAGTTATTGTACCATATATTATGGCATTAACTTCAAAATTTAGATTAAAACTACGTATATCCATATTAGCAGTTCCTATAGTACACATTTTACCATCTATTGATACCATTTTGCTATGAATAAATCCATTGTCATAGGTGTAGCATTTAGCACCACATTCTACAAGTTCCCAAATATAGGACTTAGATGCCCAATAAATAAATGGATGATCTGGCTTACAAGGTATTATAATTTTAACATCTACACCAGATAGGCATGCTATTTTAAGAGCTGTTAAGATACTTTCATCTGGAATAAAATATGGAGTCTCAATATAAATGGAATTTTCAGCTTTGCTTATTAATTTAAGGTAAGTATTTCTTATACTACACCACTCAGAATCAGGTCCGCTAGAAATTATTTGAACAGCTGTATTATCTATGTATGGTTTTCTAGGAAAATACCTTTCTTCCATGAAAAAGTCTTTTTTGCTCGCAAAACGCCAATCCATCAAAAATCTGACTTCTAGATAATTTACAGAGTCACCTTGAAGATGAAGATGAGTATCTCTCCAAAAGCCAAATTTCTTAGATAGGCCTAAATATTCATCTCCTACGTTTAAACCTCCAACAAAACCATGTTCTCCATCTACAACACAGATTTTCCTATGATTTCTATAGTTTATTCTCACATTTATATAAGGTATAAAAGGTGGAAAAAAGCAATACACTTCTCCACCGGCTTTTACCAGTGGATCAAAAAAATGCTTTTTATTATGAATGCAACCCATACCATCGTAAAGAAGTTTAACTTCAATACCTTCCTTTGCTTTCTTCACTAAAAGATTAAGTATTTCAGTGCCTAGATTATCATCATTAAAGATATAGTACTGAATATGAATAAAATTTTTGGCATTCTTTATACAATCTATCATGATAGGAAATTTTTCATTTCCATTATTAAGAATATCTACTTTATTGTTATTAGTAACAATAAAATTATCACTATATAGATTTAAATTTATTACATCATGATATTCTTTTAATAGAGAGTTATTATTAACTATAGCTTTGTCGCTGAGAAGGCGCTTTTGCTCTTCAGAGAATTGCATAAGAACAGATTCTTCTTCCTTTTTTAGAACAAAGAATTTTTTGCGACGAAGATTTTGACCAAAGAATAAATACATTATAAAACCAATAAATGGTATAAACAACATTATCATAAGCCATGTCCAAGTATTACTAGTATTTCTCTTTTCAAATATAATTACAATTATAGCAAAAGCAATATTTACAACAAATATAAGGTTTATAATATTTAAAAAAACAGTATAATTATCCATAAAAACTCCTTATTATAATATAATAATTAAATTTTAGCATAACATATAAAAAATACATATAAAAAACTATAAAAACTATATAATTATTATAATAATAAAAGTATAATTGAAATTAGTGTTTGCAACATGTATAATTCTATGCTATAAAACTAGTGTAACATAAATAATATAGTATAACATAAAATAAACGGGAGGGCAAAATGAAGGAGTTTTTTAACAAAAGTGAACTTAAAAATTATCTAATGATAATGGTTGGTATAACAATACTGGCTATAGGAATAAACGTATACTATTCACCACAACATTTAGTTACCGGAGGAGTATCAGGTTTAGCTATTATATTAGATTATGTATTTAGCATTCCACTATGGTTAACTAATGTAATTGTAAATATACCATTATTTATAGTAGGAATAAAAATAAAAGGGATGGATTTTGCAAAAAAATCTATATTTGGAGCAGCTTTTGTATCTGTTGCCCTTTGGTATACTAGTTTTATCCCGCCGGTTCAATCTGACTTATTAATATCAAGTGTATTTGGAGGCCTTTTTGTAGGAGCTGGAGTTGGATTAGTATTAAGATCATCTGCATCAACAGGAGGTACAGATTTACTTGCAATAATTATAAAGCATTATTTGAAGAAAATACCTATAAATCAAATAATGATGTGCATAGATGGAATGATAATAGTAGTAGGTTTATTTGTTTTTGGCGTAGAAAAAGCCATGTATGCATTGATATCTATATTTATAGTTTCTAAAGTAGTAAATACCTTAGTAGAGGGTGTAAATTACTCTAAAGAAGTACATATAATCTCAGAAAAGTCTGGTGAAATAGCACAAGAATTAATGAAGCACTTAAATAGAGGAATAACAAGTATAAATGGCAAGGGTGTATATACTGGAAAAAGTAAAGATATATTGTATATTGTATGCTCTACAGAAGAATTAATTGAGCTTCAAAGAATTGTAAAAGAAGTAGACACTGAAGCTTTTATAATAATAAATGATGTAAGAGAAGTAGTAGGAAGAGGATTTACTCAACCACAGTATGATGGATACAAAGAAGAAAAATAGAACATTATAGAAGGATTTAGAAAATAAGTATAGAAACTATTTAAGTATAAGATGTATATTCAATTTTGAAAGGATAGGTGATTAATATGAATATAAAAGTGGAGAACTTAAAAAATGTTCAATCACATAACAATTCCAAAGGTATATTTTTATTTGAAAGTTATATGGAACTACAACAAGGATTTTCATGTGACAAATTAGATAATATCCTTAGTTGCTTAAGTGAAAGTAAAGAGTTCGCTGGCAAAAAAGGAGATTTATATACATTAACTAATATAGAAGATGGGTCTATACAAAAAACTATACTTGTAGGTCTTGGTGAAAAATCTAAGTGTAAAGTAGATAATGTTAGAAATAATACTTCTAAGTTAATCAAGGAAGTAATTAAACAAAAAATAAAAACTCTAGATTTACATGTGAAATCTATGGATTGTTGTTGTAATTATGAAAAAGTTAAAGCTATTACTGAATCCATTATAATGACTACTTATAATTTTGATAAATATAAAAGTGATAAAAAAGAAGTACTATTAGAAGAAGTAAGAATTATATTTCATGAGGACCAAGATTTAGCTAAATTAAATGAAGCTGTAGAAGAAGGAAGACTACTTGCAGAAGGAAATTTAATTTCAAGAGAACTTGTAAATGAGCCTGCAAATATTTTAACTCCAGAGGCATTATCTAAAAAAGTTCAGCAGTTAGGCCTTGATCATGGATTCCAAGTTGAAGTATATAATAAAGAAGAAATTAAAAACTTTGGTATGGAATCATTTTTATCCGTTGGTAAAGGTTCTTCAAATGAACCCAAGCTAATTGTAATGAGATACATGGGTGATGCTGATAATAAAGAAAATATATTAGGTCTTGTAGGTAAAGGATTAACCTTTGATGCAGGTGGATATTGCCTAAAAACTGCAGGAAGTATGTGGACTATGAAGAGTGATATGGGGGGAGCAGGTGCTGTTATCGGTGCCATGTCTACCATAGCAAGAAAGGGATTAAAGAAAAATATTGTAGCTGTAGTGGCTGCTTGTGAGAATTTAATTTCAGGAGATGCATATAGACCTGGAGATATAATTAATACTATGAATGGTAAAACCATAGAAATTATAAATACAGATGCTGAAGGCAGATTAACTTTAGTAGATGCAGTTACTTATATAATAAGAAAAGAAAATGTAACTAAGGTAGTTGATATTGCTACTCTTACTGGTGCTGTAGGTGGTGCTATAGGAAGTGCCGCTACAGGAGTTGTAACTAATGATGATGAATTCTACTCACTTTTAGAGGAAGCTTCTTTACATTGTGATGAAAGAGTTTGGAGATTCCCAACCTTTGATGAATATAAAGAAAAAATAAAAACTGGTAATGCAGACTTAGTTAACTCAACTGGCCCTGTAGGTGCAGGAGCAATTACAGCAGGATTATTTATTGGTGAATTTGTAGAAGATAAGCCATGGTTACACCTTGATATTGCAGCTACAGCTTTCACATCACAGACACCAAATAGAGAATATTTCTCAAAGGGTGCAACAGGAGTAGGGTCAAGATTATTATATGAAATTGCTAAAAAATATTAATAAACATAAAAAACCTGTGGAAACACAGGTTTTTTAATGATAAAAGAGTATAACTTTGAATTTATAAAGTTATACTCTTTCATTATGTAAATATTTAATTATAAGATACCTTCATTTTTAAGAACAGATTCAATTTCTTGAACTTTCTTAGCAAGAGAAATAAAGTTTTCTTTTATCATATCCTCAGATACAGAATTAAATTTAATATTTTCTTCTAGTTTTTCAATAGTAGAAAGTGCTTCATCAATCTCTTTTTGCGCTTGCTTTAAATTAGTTTCATTCATAAAAAATCTCCTTTAGTTGTTTTATTTAATCTATACATTAAATGTTATCATTGAGAAGATTTAAATTCAACTATAAATTTATTGAAATGAATTATAGGAGTTAGTATAAGACTTATCAATTTTGCTACTATGAAGGGAGTATACTTCTCCATTAACTAAATCAACAACTTCTACAAGACCAGAATTATCATAAACTTTTCTAATGAATAACTCTCTATTGTTATAATAACCAGTAGCTCCAGGGTTTTGATTTTTCATTTCTATTATTTCGTTTAAATCCATAACATAATATACCTCCTAGTATGATTTTTAATAGTTTTTCCTAAATTGACAGTTTTTATGCATGATAAAATAGAGGATAGAATTTTCTATATAATAAAAAAGCTAAATATTGTTTAAAGGAAGAACATATACATTACATATAAATATATATTAATTTATTAAAGATATAGGAGAGTTTGTATGATAAATGTAATATGGTTCGGAATTTTATTTATAGGTATAGCTTTTGGCGTACTTACAGGAGATGGAGAGCTCTTATCTAAAACCATAGTATCAACTACATCAGATACAGTTAAGCTTATTATAGAGCTATTAGGAATGATGTGTCTTTGGTGTGGGGTGATGAAAATTGCGGAGAGAAGTGGCCTTACAGACAAATTAGCCAGATTGTTAAAACCTATACTTAGAATAATCTTTAAAGAAGCAGGAAAAGATGATAAGGCTTTAGGAGCTATAGTTATGAATCTTACAGCTAATATGTTTGGATTATCTAATGCAGCAACTCCTTTTGGTATAAGAGCTATGGAGGAAATGGATAGAATAAATGGGCATAAAGATGTGGCAAGCAACGATATGGTACTATTTCTAGTTTTAAATGCAGCCTGTATTCAATTTGTGCCAACTACAGTTGTTTCTATTAGAGCTGCATTTAATTCTGGAAATCCAGGTTCAATAATTCTACCAGCACTATGTACTACAACCTTTGCATCTATACTTGGAATTATTTTATGTAAGTTTTTACAAAGATACTTTTAAAGGAGGAAAATGCCGTGGGAAATATATTTGATTATTTTTTAAAGGGAATAATTCCAATAATTATAGGTGCTGTAGTACTATATGGCATTATTGCTAAGGTAAAAGTATATGAATGTTTTGTAGAAGGATCTAAGGAAGGTATAAATGTATGTGTAAGGATTTTCCCTTATCTTTTAGCTATGCTTATAGCAGTAAATTGCTTTAGGGCTTCAGGGGCTATGGATTATGTTATAAACTTAATAAAGCCAGCTGTTAACGTGGTAGGTATACCTCCAGAAATCGTTCCGTTAATATTTATAAAACCACTATCAGGTAGTGGAGCAATTGGGGTTTTCACAGATATAGTAAAAAGCTATGGACCAGATTCTTTCTTAGGATTTCTATCATCTATAATAATGGGTGGTACAGAAACTATATTTTATACTATTACTGTGTATTTTGGAGCTGTTGGTATAAAGAAGGTAAGACACAGTTTATGGGTAGCTCTAATAGTTGATTTATGTGCTGTACTCTTAGCAGTTAATTTAGCAGTAATGTTAATGAGATAAAGAAATTTGTTAATACAGGGGAGGAGTTTAATTAAAAGTATAGAATTTGCCTATATATAACATATTTTGTAAAGTATGATATATAAGTAGATTCTAGATGGGAGAAAAAGTTATGGATGTTTTTATGGAGAATTTTTTTTATCTTCTTATCTTGTTTTTTATAATAGGAGCTGTAGTTGCAACAATAAAAAGAATTTTACACTAGAGAGGAATTAAATTATATAAGAGATTACTTAAGAAAATAATAGTAAATGAAACTGCCTAATAAAGAGCATTAGCATACTTTATTAGGCAGTTTTTAATATATAGCTATCAATATTTTAGTCTAGCTTTGTTATATGACTATTGATAGGCTTCAGTTTCTTCACATAGAATATATAAAGAAGAAGTCCATCTACAGACCATTGAACAAAACATATAATCCAGAACACAGTTATTGATGTGCCTAGTAAATAAATGAATATAAATACTAGTGGAAGTCTTATAAACCAAGAGGTTACGAAGGCTATAATAAATGGAGTTTTAGTATCACCATAACCTTTGAAAATTCCACCTACAATCATCGATAGTGCCATGGCAGGCTGTTCTGCAGCAGCTATCATTAAACAAGCTGCTCCAAGAGAAATAACTTCTGTATTACTACTATCTATAAACATTTTAATAAGTTGTGCTGGGAATATTAAGAATAGTAATGTAAATATGCACATTACACCTATTCCTAAAATCATAGCAGTACGACCATACTCTCTAGCTTTTTTATAGTCGCCTTCACCAACTTTATTTCCAACTAGAGTTGTAGCAGCAACGGCAAATCCCCACCCAGGCATAAAAGAAATAGATTCTAAGGTTAAAGTGATTTGGTTAGCAGCAAAGGCGATGGTACCAAGATGCATAATCATCATACTTGTAAAAAGTCTAGCTAAACTATAGGCAGCTTCTTGCATTCCAGCAGGTACAGATAAAGAAGTAATATTTTTTATTCTAGCACCGCTGAATTTCTTTAAGTACTTAAATTCAATTTTTATTAGAGATTTTTTATAGGTATATATAGCTGAATAAATAAATCCTGATATATTAGCTATAGTTGTAGCAATAGCGGCACCCTTAACTCCAAGTTCTGGAAAACCAAGTAAACCAAATATTAATATAGTATCTAATGAAAGGTTAACTACAAGCATAACAATAGAAACAATCATTGGAGTTTTAGTATTTCCATAGGATCTATTAACAGCATTTAACATACTAGATAACATATTAAAGGGCAAGCCAATACATACAATGTTTATATAAGTTGTACCTAATCCTATTATGCTTGGCTCAGCACCAGCTAGAACTAACAATTTTTTACTAAATAAGAATATAAATAGTGTAGTAGCCATACTTACTAGGAATCCTAAAGAAAATCCTAAGGTTGCATATTCATTAGCCTTATCTAATTCTTTAGCACCGTATCTTCTTGCTACAATTGAAGTGATTCCAACAGATAAGCTTTGAGCAACTAAAATATTAGTAAAGGTATAAATAACTTCACTAGACATTCCTACAGTACTAACAGCAATATCCCCTCCATATTGACCTATAAGCATAGTATCAACAGTCCATATCATTGTATATAATAACATTTCTATTACAGCTGGTAAGGATAGTTTAAGTACATCCTTTACTGTAGATTTATTTAAATAAAGGTTCTTTTTTAATAATTCCATATAACTACCTCCTTTAAAAAAATACCCTTTTAATTGCCTAATAATAATGTAAGAAAATTATGGCACATATATAATGATAATTCATATTTCCAAAAAAAAATAGATGTAATACAAATAAAAATAAATAAAGTATAAAAATTCATAAAAGTGAATAAATTACTATATAAATATATACCTATATAAATAGCTGTATATAAAACTATAAGGCTAGTTAAATAGTTAACTATTTGTTGTGCTCATGCGGGTTTCAGGGCTATTCTACCCTTTGAAGGTGTGATTAAACATATATCTAAAGGGAAGTTATGAATAATTATATTGCTACTATTTAATAATATATTAATAAACATAATATATTAATTATACCGTTGACATAAAATAATTATAGTATTATCATATTAATTAATATTGATATTTAATGCGAAGAAAAGAAGAGTACTAAATGAAATTTTCTAAAGAGAGCTAGAATAGGTGAAAACTAGCGAAAAAGAAGTTTAGGAACATGGTCTTGGAGCAGATTTTCTGAAGTGTAGTCACCAAGGAAAATAGGGAAGTCCCCCTTATAGGACAAAGTAATAAAGGCTAAGGCTAAGTTACTTATTGAGGTGTCTACTGTGAAGTAGATATGAATTAGAGTGGTAACACGTATATAACGTCTCTATGTAGAAATATTTCTGCATAGAGATTTTTTTTAGACTTAAAGCCAAAAGATATAATAAAAATACAATAATTTTAGGAGGAAGAAATATGACAAATAAACCATTTTATATTACTACACCAATATACTATCCATCAGCTAATCTTCATATAGGAAATACTTATACAACTGTGGCAGCTGATGCTATAGCGAGATTTAAAAGATTTACAGGTCATGAAGTAATGTTTTTAACAGGAACAGATGAACATGGTCAAAAGCTTCAAAGAATAGCTGAAGACAAGGGCGTTAAACCAATAGAATACATAGATGAAATAGTATCTGGAATTAAAGATCTTTGGAAGCTTATGGACATTAGTTATGATAAATTTATTAGAACTACTGATGATTATCATAAAAGCTCTGTACAAAAAATATTCAATCAGCTATATGAACAAGGAGATATATATAAAGGCTCTTATGAAGGTTGGTATTGTACACCTTGTGAAGCTTTCTGGACAGAGACTCAAGCAGTAGATGGAAAATGCCCAGATTGTGGTAGACCAGTAGAAAAGGCAAAAGAAGAAGCATATTTCTTCAAAATGTCTAAATATGCAGATAGACTTTTAGAGTATATAGAATCTCATCCAGACTTTATACAACCAGAATCAAGAAAAAATGAAATGGTAAATAACTTCTTAAAACCAGGATTACAAGATTTATGTGTATCAAGAACATCTTTTGATTGGGGAATACCGGTTGAGTTTGATAATGGTCATGTAATTTATGTTTGGATAGATGCTCTTTCAAACTATATAACTGCATTAGGTTATAACCAAGAAAACACGGAGCTTTATAAGAAGTTCTGGCCAGCAGATGTACACTTAATAGGAAAAGATATATTAAGATTCCATACTATATATTGGCCAATTATGTTAATGGCATTAGGATTAGAGTTGCCAAAACAAATATTTGGTCATGGATGGCTTTTAGTTGATGGTGGTAAAATGTCTAAATCTAAAGGAAATGTAGTAGATCCAGTGATACTTGTAGATCACTTTGGAGTAGATGCTGTAAGATATTACCTACTACATGAAATACCTTTTGGTTCTGACGGACTTTTCAATAATGAAATATTCATAAAGAAAACTAATTCAGATTTAGCTAATGACCTTGGAAATTTAGTTTCAAGAACTGTAACTATGGTAGAGAAATACTTTGGAGGAGTAATTCCAGCTCCAGATGTTAAGGAGGCTATCGATGAAGCGTTAATTTCCGTTGCATTAGAAGTACCTAAGAAGGTTGAAGCTGAAATAGAGCATTTAAGAGTTTCTGATGCACTAGATCATATATGGACATTAATTAGAAGAACCAATAAGTACATCGATGAGACAACTCCTTGGATATTAGGTAAGGATGAAAACTTAAAAGGAAGACTTGCTACAGTTCTTTATAACTTATGTGAAAGTTTAAGAATAATATCTTCTTTAACTTCAGCATTTTTACCAACAACAAGTGCCAAAATAAATGAGCAATTAAATATTTCTAATTTTACATGGGAAAGTTTGACTTCTTTTGATGGTACTGTTGCAGGAACTAATGTTAATAAGGGCGCTGTAATATTCCCAAGAATAGATGTGGAAGCTAAAATAAAAGAACTTGAAGAAATCGCTGAAGCAGCTAAAAAAGCTGCACAAAAAAGAGAAATAACTCCAATAAAGGAAGAAATAACTATAGATGATTTTGAAAAAATTGACCTTAGAGTAGTTAAAGTTTTAGAATGTGAGCCAGTTAAGAAAGCTAAAAAACTTTTGAAATTTAAGGTAGATATGGGTGGAGAGATTCGTCAAGTTATATCAGGTATTGCAATGCACTGCAAGCCAGAAGAGTTAATTGGAAAGAACATAGTCTTAGTTGCTAACCTTAAACCTGTAACTTTAAGAGGTGAAATATCTCAAGGTATGATTCTTTCTGCAGCTACAGATGATGATTCAAAATTATGTGTAGTAGATCCAGGTGACATTGAATCAGGTTCAATAGTACGATAATAAAAAAAGTTACATCCTTTGGATGTAGCTTTTTTTATTATATAATTAAAGGTAAATAAATCATTGGGGGAATTATATGGGAAAGGTAAGAATAACTGTTTTAGAAAGTAAGTGTAGGTGTGGATATCATAAAAAAGGAGACATATATGAAGTGGAAGATATTTGTCCTCCTATTTGTCATGAATTGTGGCAAAATATTTATCCAAGTGTATATACTTTACTTAATGGAGGAGATTTAGATTTTGGAGATGAACGTAGAAAGATGTTTCAGCTTTCATGTCCAGATGGAGGAAGGGTGAAAGTTAAGGGAGAAGTTATAGAATAAAAAAATAGAAGGCCTGAGTATTTAGAAAAATTCAGGCTTTCTATTTTTGAAATATATTGGTTTAACATTACATAGATGGCATAATAAAAGAGCTTCTTTAAAATTGTTATTAATAGCAGAAGGGTTGTGGGAATCAGAACCAATAGTTATATACTTTCCTCCTAATTCTTTATATCTACTATAGATTTTTTTTAGATTATCAAAGGTTACATTGCTTTTTATTCTACGAGTATTTATTTCCATAGCAGTATTAGTATCAATACAAGTTTTTATAACACTATCTATTAAATCATTATATTTATCATAGTAAATCTCACTATCACTTACAGGTGCGTATCTGGATATATAATCTATATGACCTAAAGTATCTATGTAAGGATGAGTTTTTATACAGTCACAAATTTCTTGAAAGTACTTAATTAGAACTTCTCTATAGGATAAGCCTTCATAAATATCCCAGTATCCAATATCAATATTGCTTATTGTATGCTGAGAACCTATAACCTGATCAAAGCCATAGGAATTTATAAGCTTTTCATTATCTTCTTTATAATCTAGAGACATTCCAACTTCTATACCTAATAATAGATTATTACTTCTGTATTCTCCGTATTTTTTAAAATAATCATCTACATTAAAACGAAATCCAGCTTCCTTAGGATAATTTAAATCCATATGGTCTGTAATAACTAAACCTATGTTGTGTTTACCTGCTGTATTAATAGCATCAGTTAGCTTCATGTTAGAATCAGTAGAAAAACAAGTATGTATGTGGCTATCAAAAATCATAAGATTACCCCCTTAAATATTACTATATAATTATAACACAGTATGAAATTTACTCCTTTGGTATCATGAATAAATTTACATATGTTGGATAAAATCTAAATACCTTACTAGCTTTTATATTTATCCGATGACTACCAGTTCTAATGCTCTCATCTTTTTTGAAGAGAGAATAAAGAGCTGCTACGTCCCTGGATAACGATTTCCCCTAAAGGACAACGAATTCTAAGTATCAAATAAATTGATACTTAGAATTCTGTTAGTAACCTTCAAAGGGAGTAAAAAACTCCCTCTGAAGTAAAGAACTCTGTTTATTAGTGAATTTTAGCTATGGACAAAGATTAATTTACCATATATGATAAATTAAATGATAAAGATGGAATTGATAAAAATTTAACTTATGAAAGCGGGGATAATATGATATTTGATTCACATGCTCATTATGATGATGAACAATTTGATGATGACAGAGATGTTATTTTAAAAGAGATAAAAGATAAAGAGGTTATAGGCGTAATAAATTGTGGTTCTAGCTTGAAGGGTCTTGAAATGTCTGTAAAGTTAGCTGAAGATTATGATTTCATTTATGCCGCTGCGGGAATTCACCCAGAGAATGCTGATGAATTTAGGGATGAAGTTAAAGAGAGAATACGTAGCTTGGCTAAGGACAAGAAGATAGTTGCAATAGGAGAAATAGGATTAGACTACTATTGGGAAGAAAACCCTTCAAGAGAAGTACAAAAGAAAGTTTTTAGAGAGCAAATGGCTATAGCTAAAGAATTTAATTTGCCTGTTATAATTCATGATAGAGATGCCCATGGAGATACCCTAGAAATATTAAAGGAATTTCCTGATGTAATAGGTGTAGTTCACTGCTTTTCAGGAAGTGTAGAATTCTCTAAAGAATGTTTAAAATTAGGATATTATATAGGGGTTACTGGAGTAGTTACTTTTAAAAATTCTAAGGTTATAAAAGAAGTGGTAAAGGAATTACCCCTAGATAGGTTATTGGTAGAAACTGATTGTCCATATATGGCACCAACACCAAATAGAGGAAAGAGAAATCAATCAAATTATATAAAGTTTATCATAGAAGAAATAGCTAACATTAAAGGTACAAGCAGAAAACAAATTGAAGAAATTACAATATTTAACACAAAAAGCTTGTTTAATTTAAATTAGTGAGGTATAATTTGAAATATAAATTTGAAAGTGTAGTTTTAGATATATTAAATTATAGATATAAATTTCATTAGTTTTTAAGTCAAATGTATATAAAGAATAAATGAACTTATTTTTGCATATGTATAATATAAACCTGTACTTATCACCCCGGAAAGACTGAAACTAAAACACAGAAAAGCTATTATTTTAATTATTATTTTATTATGCATAGTATGCATTAAGTTCAGTCAATTCAATGATTAGAGTGCTAAATTTGACATAACTATGGTATCTAATATATAATAGCAAAGTACTCTTGTCTGAGGGAGGTAATCTTTATGATGATTAAATTCAAAGATAAATTGAAAAGCAATTTTTCAATTTGGCCAAAGACGGTGTTCGTTGTTGTATTAATTCTATTAAGTGCCGCAGTTACTATTTGGGGGTTAAGGAATACCGTTAAAGTAGTAGTTGATGGTCAAAAAGTAGAAATAACTACATTATCAAAAAATTTAAATACTATACTAGAGAACAACGGCATAACAGTTGCTCAGAAGGATAAAATTTCTGTGGAACTAGACAGCGAAGTTAATGATGGTGACATAATTTATATTAATAAGGCAGTAGATGTAGAAGTAGTGGTAGACGGAAAAAACTTATCAATAGCATCAGCAGAGAAAACAGTAGAAGATATGTTAGAAGCTGAGAATATTAAAATAAGTCAAGAGGACAAGATAGTTCCGTCTATGGATGAAAATCTACAAGCAGGTATGACTGTTGAGGTTACAAGAGTAAAGAAGGAGCTTTTAAAAGAAGTTCAACCAATAGCTTTTGAAACTGAAACAAGAAAAAACTCTGAACTTAACCAAGGAGTAGAAAAAGAAGTTCAAAAAGGCTCTATGGGTGAGAGAACTATCACAACAGAGGTTGTGTATGAAAATGGTAAAGAGGTTAATAGAAGAGTTGTAAAAGAGGTTGTTAGTAAAAATCCTATAAATAAGATAATAGATATAGGAACCTTAGCTGTTGTAAGACCATCACGTGGTGGCAATGCAAAAGACTTTGCATATTCAAGTATGATATCTTGTGTATCAACTGCATATACTTCCGATAGGGGAGATTCAGGTACTATAACAGCAACAGGTACAACTGTTAGACGTAATCCAAATGGATACAGCACTGTAGCTGTAGATCCAAGAGTAATTCCATTAGGAACAAAACTTTATATCGAAGGATATGGACTTGCCATTGCAGAAGATACAGGGGGAGCCATAGTAGGTAATAAGGTTGATGTGTATGTTAATAGCTATGATGAAGCTGTTAACTGGGGAAGAAGACAGGTTAACGTTTATATTTTAAAATAGGAGCATAGGCTCCTATTTTTTTATTTCAGATGCCTAAAATTAAATATGCTATGATATAATTACATTGAGAAATTTTAAAATACAAAGAAATATATAAACAGAGTTCTTAGCTTCTTCGAAGCTTTAGAAATCGTTATCCAGGGACGTAGCTGCTCTTTACTCCCACTTTGAAGAAGATGGGGGGGGTTAGAGCAGGTAGTCATAGGATAATTTTTATATAAAGGTTACATAATATTTTATATAGCATAATGCAGGACGGAGGCTTTTATGATTAAGGAAGTAATAGTGGTAGAGGGACGAGATGATGTGACAGCTGTAAAAAGAGCTGTTGATGCTGAAGTAATATCAGTTAGTGGATTTGGTATAAATAGTAAAGTTATTGAAAGAATAAAAGAGGCTAATAAGAGACAAGGGGTAATAGTTTTAACAGACCCTGATTTTGCTGGAGAAAAAATAAGAAGAATTATAGCTAAAAGAGTCCCTAATATTAAGCATGCTTATATAACTCAAAGTGAAGGAAGAAAAGGTGATAATATAGGAGTTGAAAATGCTTCACCAGAAACTATTATCAAGGCTTTAAATGGAGCAAAGTGTGAATTAAAAGAGCCTAGACATGAGTTTACTATACAAGATATGCACTATTTTAGATTAACAGCAGATAAAGATGCTAAAAAAAGAAGAGATGCTATTGGAAGAGAATTAGGAATAGGGTATAGTAATACAAATCAGCTATTAACTAGATTAAATAATTATGGTATATCTAAGGATGAGTTTGTAGAAGCTATGAAGAAGGTAGATAAGGAGATTTAGTATGGATAAATTAAATACAAAAGAACTAGTTGAAAAATATAATTTTAAGTTTACTAAAAGTTTAGGACAAAATTTTTTAACTGATTACACAGTGCTTGAGGATATTGTAGAAGGTGCAAATATAACTGAGAATGACTACGTAATAGAGATAGGTCCAGGTGTTGGAACTTTAACTAGGGAGTTACTTAAAAGGGCTAAAAGAGTTACTAGTATAGAGTTAGATTCTAGATTAATACCTATTTTGGAATCAGAGTTATCTAGTTATGAGAATTTTAGTTTAATAAATAAAGATGCTTTAAAGGTAAATTATAGAGAACTAATAGGTGAAGAAAAAAGTGTAAAGGTAGTAGCTAATTTACCATATTATGTAACTACGCCTATAATAGCAAATCTTTTAAATGATAAATTAGATATAAAATCTATAACTATTATGATTCAAAAGGAAGTTGCAGAACGAATTAATGGAGAACCAAGTACTAAAGAATATGGAGCATTTACTCTACTTGCAAAGTATTATTGTGATACAAAAATTATAAGGAATGTACCTCCAAGTTGTTTTATACCATCTCCTAAAGTAGATTCTATAGTTATTAGATTAGATAAATTAGATAAACCTAGAGTTGAAGTGAAGGATGAAAAACTTTTCTTTAATATAATAAGGCAGTCTTTTAATATGAGAAGAAAAACTCTATGGAATAGTATGAAGGCTATAGGATTATCTAAGGAACTGCAAGAAAAGGCTTTTGAAGATGCGGGTATTAATCCAACTAGAAGAGGTGAAACTCTAACAATAGAAGAGTTTGCTACTTTAGCAAATAAGATATACGAGATTCGCCTTAAATAGACGAATCTTTTTTCTTATAAAAATAAATAAAGAATATCCTTCATTTTTTATACATAATAGTCATATATTATAATGTATAAATAAAAATGGAGGTAGAGAGTATGCCGTCTAGAAAAAGCTATAATAGATTTTTTATAATATTACAAGAAGATCAAAAAGGATATGGACTAGATTCCAATAAAACACCTTCAGGCTACGCTAAGTTAGAGGTAAGAAATGATAAAGCAAAAGCCTCATTTTATGCTCAAAATCTTAAAAAGCAAAAGGGCCCATACTTTATGATTTTAATAGTTCAAGGAAACAATGGTAATGAACTAATAAATCTTGGTCGAATCAATATAGATGATGGCGGAAAAGCTGATGTTAGCAATGAGTTTGATGCCAATAATTTAGTAAATACAAACATAGGTATGAACAAGGTGCAAGGAGCAGCTATTGGTAAGATAAGTGCAGATAAAGTTATGCCTGTAATGGTAGGGTTTATTGGAGGGGAAGAGCTTAAAAACTGGCAGAACTATCCTCTAGCTAAGAGTGATAGTAATACTGTAAAAGAAAATAATAGTACAACTACACCAGTAAAAGAAACTCCAAAATCAGATAATGGAAATATGAATAAAGTAGTGCCTCAAATTCAAAATACAAATTTAGGGCAGCAAGAAAGTAATGCTGGAATTATACAAAACAACACCAATAATATACAGCAACAAACAGGAGTACCACAAAATACAGGAACTGATAATACTCAACAACAAACAGGAATGCCACAAAATATAGGAACTGATAATACAAACATTACTAATACTCCATATGGTGGAATTATTCCTAATATACCTGGAAGTACTTCTACTCCTATTCCTAATATCAATATACCTGGAATCACCCCTACTCCAATGTCTAATACAAGGAGCGATGAAAATTATATAAGTGATGAAGTAGATATTATTGATGTTGAAGAAATTGAACCTTTAGTAAAGAATGATCTAATAAATGAACAATTAGAAAGTAATGATGAAGACTATATTGATGATGAGAATAGAATATTTGAAGAATATGAAAAAGAAATAGAAAGGTTAAAAGATTATAGAAAAAAACACTCTAAAAAGAAGAATAAATATGATGATTGTAAGGTGAAAAAATCATATGATTATGACGATATAGATAAAAAATGTGAAGATTGCAAACCTGAGAAACATAAAAAAAGTGAATGGAATGATAAGGATTATCCAATGGGAACTATGGGTAAATTTTTTAAAGAAGTTATCTATGGCTTAGAAAAGATTGGTAGTAATGAGAATATTAAAAATTGTTTTTGGTACAAAGCTCATGTAAAAAAATTAGAGGATATGTATTGTGTTTATGATTACAATAAATATTCTGTGGTGTTCTACCCTATGATTTGCTATTATCCTTATATATCACGACATGGAAATTTCATGGTTGGATATAAATGTGATGATGAAGGTAATTTAAAATATATTATATATGCAATACCAGGCACAAGAGATTTGGCAGACCAACCATATGAAGGAAAGACTGGTTTCGTAACTTTCATGCCAGATGAAGATAATGATAAAACAGGTCATTGGTTAATGTATTATGATATAAAAGGCAATACTGTGGTTGTACCAGTTAAGAGGTAAGATAATATGTGAATTTAAAACTCCGAATTTTATTCGGAGTTTATTCTATTTTTTGAAAAAGGGACATAGTATATTAATAAAGGGAGGGTAACATATGAAATTAGTAGATGATAATATGAGAAAATTAGGATTAGCAATAATACTAGCAGGGCTTATGATAGTTATATTAGGAGTTGGAAAATATTTTGAAGAAAGTCTAAGAACAGCTACATTAACTCAGAATAGTATGGTTGAATTTAAGCAATATGATATTCTAGATGGTAAAATAAAATATAAGTTGCCTAGTAGCTGGTTAACTACAATAAAAGAGAATAAAGATGATAAAATTGTATACTTAAATGAATTTGTTTCAGATGATGCTAATACTTATGGTTCTATAGAGCTTATAAGTAACAGCGAAGGTGTTAAAGCAACAATAGATAAGTGCATAGCAGATGTAGAGGGTATGGGAATAAAAGACTATAAAAAAGAAAAAGTGAAGATAGATAATATAGAATTAGATTATATTAAGTATGATTTAAAAAGTAGTAAAGAAAATGTAAAAAGAACCTATGAATATTATGTTCCATACGATGATTATGTGGCTAGAATAACATTTATAATTAGTGATAAAAAAGCTAGAGAGAATACACAAGTGGTATTTGAAAATATAGTTAAAACTTTTTCCTTTGAAAAGTAAAAGAGTTATTTGATTTAATGTATAACAACTATTATAATAAAACATATGATAAAGAATGAAAAATTCTAAGAATTTTTCAAGTGGAGGGCAAAGGTGAGAAGAGTAAAAAGTAATTTTATAGTTATATTATTAATAATATCATCATTACTAATTTCCGCTTGTGGTATAAGGGGAAATAGTGATTTTAACTATATGCAAGAAAGGAACATTATGAAGGTTACAATTCAGAGTACTAGAGATAAAAGTTATAAGTTTACTGTTACTGACAAAGATGTAATAAATGATATATATAGTATACTTTCTAGTGCAAGTGTTGTTGAAGAAAAGTCAACTTTAGACCCAGACTATACTCTGGAGATATATGAGAGCCCAACAGAATTTAAGACCTTTAATTATGTAGCTGGACTTGACAAAAAGGATGGGGCAAATCTGTATAATGATGATAATAAGTATATTGTTTCTAAGAGGCTTGATAATGATATCATAAAAAACTTTGCAAATATAAGAAAACCTATCGACTTTGAGTATGTATATTATACTTCTATTTTAAGTTGTATAGATAAGTACGTATCCGCTAATAAAGATGCAGGTAATGTTGGAGTTAATGTATCTAGTGATAATATGGCTGCACGTTTTCAAATATCCACAGAGATTGAGGAATTTAAGAAGAAAGTAAATAAACTTAAATCAGTAACATTCATGGATACCTCTGTTACCAGAGATGATTTTAATGTAGTTATGAATATAAAAACAGAAGGATATACATCTAAGAAATATAAAGGTATTGTTACATTTGAAAAGACTAAAAATGCTTCCTCTACTAGCTATTATATAAGTAACGTTTATGATCGTGGAGAATGGAAGTTTAGCATAAGTGATGAAAAACCGGAAGATTTCTAAAAGTAAAATAAATATAGTAATTAAAAGGATATAGCATGATGATTGAATGATCGTCATGCTATATCCTTTTTAAATTATTTTATATAGAATTATTAGTATAAGGAGCTAATCTTTTTGTAAGACTATTTAAATTTATAACTGAGCATACAGCTATGCAAATTATACAATCTATAAGAATATAAGTACCATTATATACTAGTGAATATACTGCTGGAGTTAAGTTATATTTAGCAGCATAACTTCCCCAAAAAATTATTCCAGCTATGTAATGAAATGTAAATCGTGCAAAGAAAGCAACTATTATAGCTAAATATTTATTTTTCTTAAAAAATCCTGAAAGTCCAATTGCCATAAAAGGCAGAGTATAGTCAAAAAGAACTTGAATGGGGTGAAGAATATATGTAGGCCCTATAACGAAGTTTAATATACCATACACAAAGCCAGTGAACATTCCTATAGTAGGTCCATAAATTAAAGATATTATAATTATAGGTAGCATACTAGCAAGAGTTGCACTTCCACCTAAAGGAAATTCAAAAAATTTGAAAAATTGAAGAATTACCGACATGGCAACTGCTAAAGCTATATGAGTTGTTAACCTAGAAGTAAACTTGATGTGTTTAACTTTTATAAACACACATAATAGAATTAGGACACCAAGTAAGGTGGCAAGAGTTGTCCAACTAGCTAGAATATTTTTCATATTTTCTAAGATATTCATAAAGAGTCCTCCTTAAATTAAGTAGTGCTAAGGACTAATGTTAAAGCAGAAGTTATACTCTGAAAAAAGCCATGTTCGTAAGAACACGGCTAAATAACTAAGCATTAACTTAAGCTTATTAATCGCTTCCCTACGCTAGCATTATCTAGGTCAGGTAAAGGGTAATGAAAAATCATTTCTCAGCCGGAGCACCCCTAGCACAATATATTATTTTATATTTTCATAATAGCATACATAGTTTTATAGTTCAATAGAGCCCTATATAAACCGAATAAAAATAGAGACCACGAATTTAAATCGTGTCTCTAAAATGATGAATAATACATATTTCTTTAAAATATATATCTATAATTTTGTAACATTTGCTGCTTGAGGGCCTCTATCCCCACTAACTATTTCAAATTGAACTTTTTGTCCTTCATCAAGGACCTTATAGCCATCTCCCGTTACAGCAGAGAAATGTACAAATACATCTTCATGACCTTCCATAGATATAAATCCAAACCCTTTTTCACTATTAAACCATTTTACTGTTCCTACTTCCATATAATCTCCGTTAAGCAACTTAAATAGTTGCACCCTTTTCAACATACTCAGTTTTGCGGTGCTACTCCTGTTGGTCGTGTACTCGAGGGCATCAAATCTTAATATTATTAAGATAAGCACGGAATCTCCTTTCAAAATATTTGACCATATCTAACTTCTTAGATATTAACTATAGTGTTCTCAATTTGAAACTTTTTATACTATTTTATTATACGTTTAGCAACATAATATCTATTACTATAATAAGCAGAATTTAAATTAGAAACTCTTACGCAATCACCAGGTTGAGGAGCTTGGATAAATAAATCATTACCTTTATAGATTCCTACGTGAGATATATCATTAGGATCATCATCGTTAGTAGTAAAGAAAATTAAATCTCCAGGTTTTAAATCCTTACGATCAACGACGATACCTTGATGTACTTGATAGTATGTAGATCTTTCTAGGCATATTCCTAGTTGCTTGTACACATATTGAACAAGACCAGAACAATCAAAGCCTACAGGGGTAAATCCACCCCAAAGGTATGGAACTCCAAGATATTCTTCAGCTTTAGCAACTATATCTTCTCCAGTATAACTACTTTGTATAAGAGGAGTTTCCTTTACTATGGGATTTGATGATTGATTTTCATCAGCTATGGTTACATAGTCACCGCTAATATATCCATTAGTATTACCTACCTTAACATTATACCAACCATTAGTATAAGAAATTATAGGTAGCTTACTACCATATCTTACTGTAGTAACTATACTATAACTAGTACTAGCACCAGAACGAACATTTAAAGCATCAGCATTAACAATTGCAACTTTACCTTCCACAGTGTGAGAAGGTGGAGTCGTCTCAGGTGGGGTAACGGTACCAGGAGTAGTTTCAGTATTATTATTGTTTGATATAAATTCTGAACTTACAAAGGCCGTACCACTTTTAAATTTAATTTTGTGCCAACCGTTACTAGTAGATAATATTTCAACTTTAGAATTTTTATATAGAGTACCAACTATCTTAGAGCTAGTATTTGCACCAGAACGAACATTTAAAGCATCTGCTTTAACAATGCCTGTAGATATAACGGTATTGTTGTTAGAGGAATTATTGTTTCCGCTACTTGAGTTATTATTACCAGAATTATTTGAAGAAATGGTAATATATTCAGCGCTGACAAAGCCAATAGCATTATTATACTTAATTTTGTGCCAACCATTACTAGTAGATATTATTTGTACTGTAGCATTTTTACGAAGGGAACCAATAATTTTATTACTAGTGCTTGCTCCAGAACGAACATTTAGAGCATCTGCATTAACGATACCATTAGATTTAACGGTACTATCAGAAGAGTTACTATTGTTATTATTAGTATTACCATTACCTGAGTTTGAATTACTTGAAGAAGTATTAATGTACTCAGTACTAACGAAACCAGTAGTATTATTATATTTAATTTTATGCCAACCATTGCTAGTAGATATTATTTGCACTTTGGCATTTTTAGAAAGAGATCCAATAATTCTACTGCTAGTATTACCTGCAGAACGAACATTTAAGGCAGTAGCAGTAACAATTCCAGTTTTAGATGCTTGTACTGTATTAGAATTACTATCTAGCTTTACATATTCTCCAGAAATCCAACCAGTAGTGTTATTATATTTAATTTTATACCATCCATTTGCTATCTCTAGAATTGATACTTTAGTATTATAATTTATTTTACCAATAATGTTACTACTAGTATTATGATTTGATCTTATATTTAATACATCTGCAGTTATAGTTCCTGTAACTGTAGAGTTGTATGAAGAATTCGAAGTTTGAGCTGGATCAGCTATAGCTATAACTTGCATAGAAGTAGCAATGGCTGTACCCGTTGCAAGTGTACATAAAACTTTCAATGCTTTATCATTCATTAATTAACAGTCCTTTCTCAATAATATTTCCCCATAGAATATATTTCATATTATTACTTAAATTATAAGGTAAAAAATGATATATAACAACAAATAACATCAAATACATTTATATTTTTTTAATTGAATAGAACTCTAATCTAGTTTTAAGATTAGAGTTCAAAAATTTTAACTAAATTTACACCTTCTAAAGGTGGGTTTATAGTTAATGTATGAGATTTTATATTCACAGCATTTTTCATAAAAGATATGAAATTTTCTATTCCATGAACAGGAAAATCTATATGTGGAACTTTATAATGCATTGGAATTACTAATTTACTTTGGATTTTATTGCAAAGAGTGGCAGCAATTTCAGGAGCAATGGTAAAATTACTCCCTACTGGGATGAAGAGTATATCTACAGTACCTAATAAATCTAATTCTTCAGCTGTTAGCATATGTCCAAGATCGCCTAAATGACATAGTTTTAAGTTATCCGTTTCTATTAAATAAATTATATTATCACCGCGTTTAGCTCCCTTTATATTGTCATGATAAGATGGAAAGCCTTGAATTTTAATAGAAGAGCTTTCATATGAGCAAGGTGTGTTTATAATAATTGCACCAGGGTTTATTAAATCCGTATAGTTATGATCAAAATGGTCATGACTGATGGTAACTATATCTACAGAACCTTTATAGGGCGTTCCACCTAAACATTTATTAAAAGGATCCATAAGTATCTTTTCTCCATGAGAATTTTCAAGTAGAAAGCAAGAATGTCCAAACCAAGTAATTACCATAGTTAGTACCTCCTAATTAAGTAAAGTTAACTATTTAGTCTATTTTAATTATTAACAGCTTTGCTTAATTTATGCTTTAGTATGTAAAAAGAACATTTTAATTTAATAAGAAGACTACAATAATAAGATGACTACAATAATAAGAGTAGATGCAATTGTAATAGATTAAATAATATTTTAGTATGTTATTAGAAATAAAGCCCTTTACATTAAAATTTTTATATAATATAATAGATGTAAAATTAATTTACAACATAGTACATATAAAAGCTGAGAATAGGACAGTACTCTAAAAGGTAGCTTAAAGAGAGTGGGGGTAGGTGAAAACCCATAGTGAATAATTAGAGGAAGATCACCTAGGAGCTGAGAACTGAAATTTAGTAAGTTTTTCCGTATTTCTGCGTTAAGGAATAGGATATGTTAGTATCCGAAATTATTAACACTGTAGGTGGTATAGCGAAGTAACTTCGTCCTTAGTAGGGCGGAGTTTTAATTTTTATCCATGATATATGAGATTAATTAATTAATGCTATGGATAAAATTAAGGCTAGATACTATTAAATTAATTTTACCTTATAATTACTTAACAATATTTAAATGATTCCATGAGATTAACCAGAAATGGTACAGATAAACTATGTAAGGAGGAAAAATATATGTATAAGAAAATTGATAACTCAAAGTCTTTTATGGACATTGAGAAAGATATGTTAAAGCTTTGGGAAGAAAAAGACGTAATACAAAAGAACTTCGACTTAAATGATGAAGGTGAATATTTTACGTTCTATGATGGTCCACCAACAGCTAATGGTAAACCACACATAGGTCACGTTATAACTAGAGTTATGAAAGATATAATCCCAAGATATAAAGTTATGAAAGGTTATAAGGTTTTAAGAAAAGCTGGATGGGATACTCATGGTCTTCCAGTAGAACTTGAAATTGAAAAGAAACTTGGAATTTCAGGAAAACCTGAGATTGAAAAGTATGGAGTAGAAGAATTTGTTACTCAATGTAAAGATAGTGTATTCTCTTACGTTGAAATGTGGAGAGAAATGTCTGAAAGGCTTGGTTACTGGGTTGACATGGAAAATCCATATGTAACTTATCACAATGATTATATAGAATCAGTATGGTGGGCTTTAAAGCAAATGTGGAATAAGGATTTATTATATAAAGGACACAAAGTAATGCCTTATTGCCCAAGATGTGGAACTACCTTATCATCTCACGAAGTAGCACAGGGCTATAAAGATGTAAAGGATAGCTCAGCTTATGTAAAATTTAAACTAAAAGATGAGGACAAATATGTATTAGTATGGACAACAACTCCTTGGACATTACCAAGTAACGTTGCTCTTGCTGTTAATAAATCTTATGATTATGTAGAAGTTTTACATGAAGGTGAATATCTAATTCTTTCAAGAACTCTTTTAAACAAACTTCGAGGCGAATATGAAGTAGTATCTGAATTTAAAGGAGAAACATTGCTTGGAAAAGAATATGAGCAAATGTTTAAGTTCGAAGTGCCTGAAGAAAAAGCATTTTATATAGTTCATGGAGACTTTGTAACATTAACAGATGGTACTGGAATAGTTCATATAGCACCTGCTTATGGAGATGACGATAATCAATTAGGAAAGAAATATGGTCTTCCTATGATTAATCTAGTAGATGGGGAAGGTAACTTTGTTCCAGCAGTAACTCCTTGGGCTGGAATATTTGTAAAAAAAGCAGATGAGAAGATTTTAGCTTATTTAAAAGAAAATAATATTCTTTATAAAAGTGAGAAGTTTACACACTCATATCCACATTGCTGGAGATGCGATACGCCACTTCTTTATTATCCAAGAGAAAGTTGGTTTGTAAGAATGTCTTCAGTAAGGGATCAACTTATTCAAAATAATAATAAAATAAATTGGATGCCTGACAATGTAAAAACAGGTAGAATGGGTAAATTCCTTGAGAATGTAATTGACTGGGGAATTTCTAGAAATAGATATTGGGGTACTCCACTTCCAATTTGGGAATGTGAATGTGGACACAGAGAGTTAATAGGAAGTGTTGAAGAACTTAAGGAAAAAGGTGTAAGTGTACCAGATGGTATAGAGCTCCATAAGCCATATATTGATAGGGTTAAGGTTACTTGTCCACACTGTCAAAAAGAAATGACAAGGGTTGAAGAAGTTATAGACTGTTGGTTTGACTCAGGTTCAATGCCATTTGCTCAATATCACTATCCTTTTGAAAATAAAGAACTATTTGAAGCAAACTTCCCAGCACAGTTTATTTCTGAAGCTGTAGACCAAACAAGAGGATGGTTCTATACACTTCTTGCTATTTCTACAACTGTGTTTGAGAATAATCCTTTTGAAAATTGTATAGTACTAGGACACGTTTTAGACAAAGATGGACTTAAGATGTCTAAACATAAAGGAAATGTACTTAGTCCATTTACAGTACTTGAAAATGAAGGCGCAGATGCTTTAAGATGGTATTTCTATACTGGTAGTGCACCATGGCTTCCATCAAGATTCTATGAAGAGGCTGTTATAGAAGCTCAAAGAAAATTTATAGGAACTCTATGGAATGTGTATTCATTCTATGTTCTATATGCAGAATTAGACAATTTTAATCCAATAGATTATAAAGATTTTAAATCAGAAAATGTAATGGATAAATGGATGATGTCTAAACTGAATACATTAGTTAAAAATATAGATGAGCATTTAGAAAACTACAGAATAACTCAAGGAGCTAAAGAACTAGAAGATTTTGTAGATGAATTATCTAACTGGTATGTTAGAAGAAACAGAGCAAGATTCTGGGGTGAAGAGCTTACAGAGGATAAGATAGGTGCTTACATGACTTTATATAGAGTACTTGTATCATTCTCTAAAATAGCTGCACCGTTTATACCATTTATAACTGAAGAGTTATATCAAAATCTTGTTGTTGCTTTTGATAAGGATGCAGAAGAGAGTGTTCACCTATGTAAATGGCCAGAATACGTTAAAGCTGATGTAGATGTGGTATTAGAAGATGAAATGGATAAGGCGTATAAGATAGTTAAGCTTGGAAGAAGTGCAAGAAATGGGGCTAATATTAAGAATAGACAGCCACTTGGAAAAATGCTTGTATCTGTAGACTCACTTCCAGAATATTATGGAGACATAGTTAAGGATGAGCTTAATATTAAACAAGTAGAACTAGGATCAGACCTTTCTAAATATGTTAACTTTGAAATAAAACCTAATCTTCCAGTACTAGGAAAGGCTTACGGAAAAATGATTCCAGGAATCAGAAAAGGTATAGCCTCAATGAATCAAATGGATCTTGCACAAAGAGTAAATAATGGTAATGTGGTTACAATAAATGTAGATGGAACTGAAATAGAGTTAAATAAAGAAAATCTACTTGTAACAATGCAGGGCTTAGAAGGATTTGCTTTTGCTGGAGAAGGTGAAATAGGTGTAGTATTAGATACAAATATTTCAGAAGAACTTAGAGAAGAAGGTCACATAAGAGAAGTTCTAAGCAAAATACAAAACATGAGAAAAGAAACAGGATTTGAAGTTTCAGACAAGATAAACTTATACTTTGCTGGAAATGAAGTCTTAGAGAATGTAATAAGAAAGTTTGAAAATCAAATAAAGAAAGATACATTAGCATTAACCGTAGCCTATAATAGTGATAAGGCTATAAATGAAGTTAAAATTAATGGTGAAAAGTTATTGTTACATGTAGAAAGAGTTTAGTAATAATATGTTAAATTAAAATATTAAGTAGTTTAGATGGAGTTAATATGATAATAGATTGCTCCATCTAAACTTTATAATTATACTTTACTTTATAGTATAAATAAGGTATATATGTATTAAAAAATATGCAGAATAATAAGAGAGGTGATATATAGTGGCAGCGTCAATTAAAGATGTAGCAAAAGAAGCAAATGTTTCTATTGCAACAGTTTCAAGAGTACTAAATGATATAGATGTAGTTAATCAAGAGACAAAGCAAAGAGTTCTAGATGCAATAGACAAGTTAGATTATAGACCAAATATTTTAGCAAGAAGCTTAAAGACTCAAAGGTCAAGCACAATTGGTATAATAATACCAGATATATCAAATTCCCTTTACCCTGAGATTGTAAGAGGGGCAGAGGACTTAGCCAGTATTTATAATTATAATATAATGTTATGTAATACTGATCTAGACAAGAGTAGAGAAAAAGAAAGTTTTAATATATTAAGAGAGAAGATGGTAGACGGTATAATATATATGGGAGACCGTCTAGATAAAGAGATAAAGGCAGCTATAAAATCTGTTGGCACTCCTGTAGTATCAATAGGTGCTATGGATGATGAAGGGGATGTTCCTAGTGTAGGTATAGATAGTTATACTGCTGCCTATGATGCTGTAAATTATTTATTCTCAAAAAATAATAAAAACATAGCATATATAGGATACATTAAAGAAAATGCTACTGAATATAAAAAGATGTATCATGGCTATAAAGACGCCATGGATGAAGAGAATTGTTTCAATGAAAAACTAGTTTATCTTGGAAGTTTAAAATATGAGGACGGCTTTGAAGGAATCACTCATATTATAAAAGATAATAAGGTTGATGCAGTTTTATGTGGAAGTGATCAATCAGCTCTTGGAGTTATAAATGCTTTAAGAGAAAAAGGAATTAGGGTACCAGAAGATATAAATGTTATAGGCTTTGATAATATAGCATTATCAGGAGTATTTTATCCTAAGCTTACTACAGTTTCTCGTCCCCTATACGATATGGGCTCTGTGGGAATGAGACTTCTTATAAAGCTTGTAAATAAAATTCCAGTTGAAGAGACTTATTATAGATTACCATATAACATAGTTGAAAGAGATTCTTGTAAGAAATAAATAGAATTAAATATAAAATAATTTAAACAATAAAAAAGTGGATTTTAAAATCCACTTTTTTATTGTTTATCTATCTAAGGATACTTTCCCCATAAGTTTATTAGCCTTATTATCAGATACATTTTTTATAGATGAACTTTTACCTTCTTTAATAAAGGTTCCCTTAGTGGTCATAGGATCTGAAAAGACTCCAGCACCATTTATACATCCACCATTACACATCATTCCTTCAATAAAATTACCTTGTAGTTTATTTATTTTTGCCATGTTTAAAGCTTTTTTTATTTCTGTAGAACCTGAAACTTTTACTGGTTTAAATTCTATATTAATATTTTCTGTGCTAACATAATTTTCTATAGCAGCAGTAAGTCCACCAGCCATACCAAAGCCCCTACCTAAAGTTGAGCCATCTTCAAGGGTCTCTTCACTGCAGTTTTCAGGATTGGTATTGAAAGCATCTAATATAGCACAAAGCTCTTCAAAGGTTAGCACGTAGTCAATAACTCCAGCTACATCCGGTCTTTTAGCTTCAGCTTTCTTAGCTGTACATGGACCGATAAATACTATTTTAGCATCAGGAGTTTCATTTTTTATAGCACGTCCCATTGCAATCATTGGAGATATCGTATTGGAGATGTGAGAAATCTCAGTAGGAAACTTTTTCTCAATGTAGCTAAAGAAGCCTGGACAACAAGAATTAGTCATATAATTTTGTCCATTTTCCATTCTCTCTACAAATTCATTAGCTTCGCGCATTGTTACCATATCTGCACCACAAGATGCTTCAAACACATCAGAAAATCCAATAGCTTTCAATGAAGATTTAATTTGACCTATTGAAACATTATTGCCCATTTGACCTGAAATTGATGGGGCAACGATTGCAATCATGTTGTGCTTTTTCTGATATAATTTTTTAGATACAGGAGCTACAAGACTTTTATCAGATATAGCACCAAAAGGACAAGCTGTCATACAAGCTCCACATTGAATACAGTCATCTTCATTAATAATAGCACGTCTAGTGATTTCATCTACCTTGAGAGCTCCAGTTGGACATGAAGTTTTACAAGGACGACGAACTTCGGATATAGCATTGTAAGGGCAAATTTTCTTACAAAGTCCACATTCTTTACATAATTCTTGATTTATATATGATTTACCACCTACAGTCATCATGGCATTAGCAGGACATACTTCCTTACATTTATGAGTAATACAACCTCTACAAGCCTCTGTAACTGTATATTTGTCTATGGGGCATCTATCACAAGCAGCCTCTATGACGTACATAATTTGTTCGTTATTTTTAATATCAATAAGATCACTATATTCATCCCCTATAGGCATATATCCAGCAGCCAGTTTAGCTCTTTGATTTACTATGGCACGCTCTTTGAAAATACAGCATCTATATGCAGGAGTATCTTTATCAACTATAAATTTATGAATATTGAATATTTCTTTGGTATTTAGATTATCATTAATAGATAAAAGGACAATTTGTTTTAGAACCTCATGCTTAATCTTTTTTAACGATGTATCAAAAGTAAACAATAAAATCCCTCCTAATTTCATAACATTGTTAATTTTTTAACCAAAACTAATTATAGCATCATTTAATTTTTATGCAATAGGTTAAGCATTGAAAAATAAAATTTGGTAAAAATATAATAGTGATGATAAATATATTTGAAATTAGGGTCACATAGTTATATACTAATAAAGGTTTAATTATTGGTTAAAAAATTAAGTATTTATACCCATGAAATTTATTTTATTTAAAATAGAAATAAATATAATAATAAAAACATAGAATTAATAAAGAAGATATTTTAACGTGGTATTAAAAGGATTATAATAAAATTTTATGATGAAGAAAATATTTTAACTATAAGAAGACTGAGAGAAGGAGGAGATTATAATGAGTAATAAAATTAATCTTATATGGAAAAGTGAAGAGAACAATAGTTTTGTAATAGGGGAGATTTTAAATAGTGACCATAGATACTACTTTAGATATAATCTAGAAGAAGTGAAAAGGGCTATGGAAGAAGGATTTAATCTATTAGAAGGGTTCCCAAGAGTAAATTCAAAATATTTTAGTGAAGAACCATTTAAATTATTTACTAATTGGATTGAAGAAGATCAGAAAGTTAATGATTTAACTTTTGATATGTTTAAAGGATTTGCTTATGGGCAATTCAGATTTGAAGAGAATAATAAATATAGTAATGAAGAAATAGCATAAAGGAAAGAGCAAAATATATTTATTATGTTTTGCTCTTTGTTTAAATGAAACAAGTCAATATAGGAAAGTTATGATGTAACTTGTAAATATATGATATAATAATAGTATTATACTGATAATTTATCGATATTTGGAGGAAGTTGATATGATAAGATGTTGGACAAAGATATTAGGTTGTTTATTTATATTGTTAACATTCAATATAATGAGTGCATATGGAATAGATATGGACTATATTTGTGGTATAGATAGGTATGAAACAGCATCTATTATTGCATCTAAAATGCAATATTCTTCTGTTATTTTAGTTAATGGAAATTCATTAGCAGATGGACTTTCTGCTAGTGGGTTAAGTGGTGCAGTAAACTCTCCAATCTTACTGACTCAATCCAATAGCCTACCAGAAGTAACGCTTAACAGGCTGAAAAAAGCAAGTACTGTATACATTGTAGGTGGAAAGGGCGTAATTTCCTCCAATATAGAGTCAAAGATAACCGAGATGGGTAAAAAGGCTATAAGGATTGGTGGAAAAGATAGATATGATACATCTATTTTAATAGCAAATAAAATTGAAGAAATAAATGATATAGAAGAAATATATTATGTAAATGGAATTAATGGAGAAGCTGATGCTATGAGTATAGCACCAGTAGCAGCAAGGAAAGGAAATCCTGTAATCTTAACAGATGGTAATTCAACTAAGTATAGAAAAAATGTACAAGCTTACTCTATAGGTGGTACTGGAGTTATGAGCGCTAATTTTAATAGTTTTTCTACTAGGGTTGATGGAATAGATAGATTTGATACTAATAGGAATGTTATTAATCAATTTTTCCACGATAAAAGTCATGTTAATTTAAGCAAGTCCCATGTATTAGTTGATGCATTAACAGCTTCAGTATTAAAGGAACCTGTAGTTTTAGTTTCGGATGATTCGGATAAGAGTATAATTGCAGGTGCTAACAGTGCTACTGTTTTAGGAAATATAAGTGATATTGCTATAAGTCGTGCTAAGAGTTATTTATACGGAGATAAAGTGGTATTCTATGTGCAACATCAAGATGATGAAACTATTTTTGGGGGAAGCACTGTAATAGATGCTATAAAGTCTGTAGGAAGTAACAATGTTTATATGGTTCTAGTTACAGATGGAAGTGGATCTAACGTATTTAATTACGAAAGATACAAGGGTCTTACACATGAGCAGAAGGTAAATTTAAGATACAATGAATTTAAAGCAGCAATAGGTAGATTAGGGGTAAAATTAGAAAATGTAGTATTTCTAAATCAACCAGAAGATAAAATAAATAATGAACTTTTAAAAGATACTGTATTGTATTTTGAAAATACCTTTAAAAATGTAACACACATTACCCATAGTTATAAATATGAAACCCATCTGCAACACATAGCTACAGGAAATACAGTTAACAGTTTGTATGTAAATGGACTTATAAAAGATTGTAGATTTTTAGCTAGAGAGGATAAAATCTCAGGAATTTCAAGACATCAATTAATAGAAAGTGTTGCAGATAATAATGAAGAAAAGAAAAAAGTTCTTAATGCATGTAGTGAGTATAAATTAGATAATAAAGATATGATAAGAGAAGGGATAGGTTATAAATCGGTAAGTAAATTATTTATAAGATTAACATCTAATCCAAAAGTACCGTCATATATTCATGAATCTGGGATATAGTTAAGAATTGGCTTAAGATAGTTAGTCTTAGGTCAATTTTTATATTGTTAATAAAGTTAATAAATCTTATTTATTAAAAGTTATAAAATAATACATTATATTGATTATATTATATATATTGTAGTAAAATACTAAGTATGTAAAATTGTTTTAAGGAATTAGATAAACACATTACTTATAATTCTTGATTAAAATATAATTTTATATATTCATATAAAATAGGAAATTAGGTGGTAGATAATATGAAGAAATTTTTTAAGAAGTATAAATTAAATAAAGGTGAGATCTTAGCAATGATTATGTTAACTTTATTCTTAATTAGCGCGTATTTACTTTATGTACTTCAAGAAGCTAAGGAAATACCATTTATTTATAATCAGTTCTAGTAGGAGGAAGTTATGAAAAAATCATTTATTATAGTTATACCAATAATAGTAGCAATAATATTTATTTCTATATTTAATTTAATAGTAAACAGAGAAATTGAACAATTAAAAAGTAGTAAAGATTTAGCAACCATTAAGCATGCTTATGGTGGAGATATTAAGAAAAATGGAGTTGAATTTAGAGATATATCTTTAGAAAACAATGATTTAATGCTATTGGGATCATCAGAATTAAACAATCCTGTTCCACAAAATCCTGTTAACTTATTTCCGTTTAATGATAGTAAATATGACATAAGTATATTTGGAAGTGCACATGTTCAAGATCTTCAACATGCAATTATGCTAGGTGGAGGTGACAATTATAATAATTCTAAGGTAGCATTGGTAGCTTCGCTACAATGGTTTTGGAATAAGGATGGCATAGGTAGTGAAAAATTTATTCCATTATTTTCTGATTTGCAATTCTATCAGTTTCTAAATAATCCTAAAATATCAAAGGAAAATAAAACATATTTAGCAAAGAGAGTTGCTACTTTGTTAAAAGACTCTGATATATATCAAGAGGAGAGAGGCTATGCAGAATTATTTATAGGAGAAACTTTCATTGATAAAGTAAAATATAATTGTCTTCTACCTTATTTTAAAACAAAACAGAAGTTACTTGAAACTAGAGATAAGATTGCTCTTTTAAAAGAGATGAAATCACTACCAGACAAATCTAATGTTAATACTGTAAAATCAATAGACTTTAAGGAGCAGTATAAAATTGCTGAGAGCCAGGGTATGGAGAAGGTTTCTAATAATATGTTTAATGCATCTGATGAATATTACAATAAATATTTAAAAGATAAAGAGTCTAGTCTTAAAAATGCATATAAAGATATAGATATTTTAGATTCAGCAGAATTTGAAGATTTTAAGTTTCTACTAAGTGTATGTAAGGATTTAGGCATTAAACCATATATAATTTTAATGAATGTAAATGGTTGGTATTATGATTATACAGGAATTTTAGAGGAGGAAAGAACACAGTTTTATAATAAATTAGAAAGTATAGCTAAAGATAATAATTTTGATGTATTAAACTTACAAAAGCATGAATATGAAAAGTATTATTTAACTGATGTAATGCATTTAGGATGGAAAGGCTGGCTAAATGTATCAGAAGAAATGAGTAATCATTTTAAAGATTAATATAAAGGTGGTAACAAAAGTGAATTTATTACTTAAAATAAGAGAGTATTCAATAGATAAAAAAATGGCAGTTATTTGCGATGAAGAAAAACTTACATATGAAGAGCTAGACAAGCTTTCTGATGAATTTGCAGCATACATGATAGAAAAGTATAGAGATGATAAGTCACCTATTGTTATTTACGGTAATAAGGATAATCTTATACTAGTATTAATTGTAGGAGCATTGAAATCTGGTAGAGCATATGTTCCTTTGGATGTAACGTTTCCTATAGAAAGAGTTAATCAGGTAATAAACGAGGTGAATCCTAAAGTTATAGTAAATTTTACAAATAGTCTTATAGATAATGATAATGTTTTTAGTAAAGAAGAAATGTTAACAGAAATAAAAAGATATAAGGGAGCTATAGTATCTCCGGATAATTGGCTAAAAGAAAATGAGAATGCCTATATATTATTTACATCAGGTAGTACAGGCTTACCAAAAGGAGTGCAGATAACTAAAAATAATATAGACTCTTTTACAAATTGGTTTGAAAAATTTCTTAAAATAAATAAAGAGAATGATGTGATTATGAATCAAGTATCTTATTCATTTGATGTATCAGTAATACCAATTTATTTAGGGTTGATTTGTGGTAAAACATTATTTAGCTTATCAAAAGATACACTAGAGGACTTTAAACGATTATTTAATGCTTTAAAGACTTCAAACATAAAGATATGGGTTTCTACACCTGCATTGGCTGAAATATGTATTAAAGACAGTAATTTTAATAAGGAATTAATGCCTAAACTAAACACATTCGTATTTGCTGGAGAGGTATTATCTAAGAAGCTAGTAAAAGAACTTATGTTAAGATTTCCTGGAGCTAGGATAATAAATGGATATGGTCCAACTGAGGGAACAGTATTATTATCAGCAGTTGATGTAAATGAAGAAATGATTGAAGATAGTAGAGAAATACCAATAGGATATCCAATGGAGGGTGCTATTCTTAAAATTGTAGATGAAAATGGTAATACTGTGACAGAAGGAGAAAAAGGAGAATTACTAGCTATTGGAAATAGCATAAGTAAGGGATATTTTAAGAATGAGGAAATTACTAAAAAGGTATTTTTCAACGAAGATATAGAAGGTAAACTACTTAGAGGTTATAGAACTGGAGATTTAGCTTACTATGATGGTAATATGATTTATTATTGCGGAAGAAAGGATTTCCAAATAAAACTAAATGGATTTAGAATAGAGCTTGAAGACATAGAAAATAATTTAAGAAGAGTAAATATTGTTAATAACTGTGCAGTATTTCCTATATATAAGGATGACAAGATATCTCATATAATGGGTGCAGTTACATTAAATGAAGATAACGGATTAAGTAATCTTAGAAACTCTATATTAATAAAAGATGAATTAAAGCAGTATATACCATCTTATATGATTCCGAGAAATATTAAGATAATAAAACAATTCCCTATAAATACTAATGGGAAAATAGATAGAAAAAGACTTATGGAGGAAATAAAATGATAAAGTTAACACAGTATGGAGATTATTTCTATCTGTATATACTATTATTATCACTTATTCCAGCTATAGTCTTGGGTATAAAGGGCAAGAATATAAAACCCTATGGTATATTATTATCCATATTTATGGTAGGAGTGATTATAGGAGTAAAGTCAGTAGGAATTGTATTATTTATAATGTTTTTACTAGGAGAAATCATATTAATCAATTCATACTTAGAGATACGGGATAGAACAGATAATAAATTTATATATTACTTAGTACTATTTTTATCAATGTTACCAATAATAATAACAAAGGTATCAGTTAAATCAATCTATGGGCCTATAGGATTTATTGGATTATCTTATTTGAACTTTAAGGCTATACAGATAATTATAGAGATATATGATGGGACTATAAAAGGAATTAAGTTTTCTACTTTAGTATATTTTATTATATTTTTCCCAACATTAAGTTCAGGTCCCATTGATAGGTATAGAAGGTTTGAAGAAAATATAAATACTAAAATAGAGAAAGAGGATTATATAAATAATTACTTATTTGAAGGATTGAAAAGAATAATTAGGGGAGTAGGATATAAGTTTGTAATAGCGTATATTATAAATACTCTATGGATGAGTAAAATTCCAGCGGATATAACATTCTTAAATAGTTTGAACTATATGTATGCTTATAGTTTATATTTATTCTTTGATTTTGCGGGATATAGCTCTTTCGCAGTGGGTACAAGCTATATTATTGGTATTAAAACACCAGAGAATTTTGACAAACCATTTCTTAGTAAGGATATGAAGGAGTTTTGGACAAGATGGCATATATCTCTTTCAAGGTGGTTTGGAGATTATCTATACTCTAGAATTCTTTTAAACTCTATGAGAAAGAAAAGATTTAAAGATAGATTTAGGGCATCTCATTTTGCTCAAATGATAACTATGCTTATAATGGGAGTTTGGCATGGATTAGAAGTATTCTATATAATATATGGAATATATCAAGGTACTGTTTTGGTACTTACAGATATATTACAAAGAAAATCTAAGTTTTATAAAAAACATAAAAAAGAGAAATGGTTTCAAAGAGTTCAGGTTTTAATTAATTTCCATGTAGCTTCTTTTGGATTATTGTTATTCTCAGGGTACTTATTTACTCATAAATAAAGATAAAAATTTAATAATATTGATAAATATATAATATATAGAATGTATAATAAAATTAGATAAATTAAGTTTTAGGAGGAAAATTAAATGAAAGAAAAGGTATTAGATATATTTGAAGAAGTAACTGGAACTGATGAAATAAGAGAGGATTTAGACTTAGATTTATTTGAGGCTGGATTATTAGATTCATTAGGAATTATAGAAGTGTTACTAAAAATAGAAGAGGTATTTGGTATTAAGCTTCAACCAACAGATTTAGAAAGAAAAGATATGGCTACTACTAATAATTTGAGTGCATTTCTAAGTAGTAGAGTTTAATATAAAATATCAACATAAATATAAAGGTTTTATAAGTAGAGAATGTTAATGTATATTAAAATATCTTAGCATTCTCTATTTATATAAATAGAGATGAGTTTTATTTTTATAGAACATAATTGTGAAATAGGATATAATATATCTGTTAGATAGGAATAAGAAATAGAGTGCATAATAGGTTATATATGGATTTGTATCAAAGCTTATGATTCATAAGACAATATAAATCAATTAAAAGAAAAAAAGGAAGTGTAATTTATGAATTATATATCGGAAAAAGCCACCATTGGTACCAATGTTAAGGTAGGAAAATTTACAGTTATTGAAGATAACGTTACTATAGGAGATAACTGCATTATTGGTCATAATGTAGTTATTCATGAGGATACTATAATAAAAGATAATGTTAGGATAGATGATAATACTGTTATAGGTAAAACTCCGATGAGGGGAATAAACAGTATATTTAAAGATGAAGAGAAGTTACCAAACTGCACCATAGGAGAAGGGTGTTTAATCGGTGCTACTACTATAATTTATAGAGGAGCAATCATAGGAGATAAAACATTAATTGCAGACATGGCAACTATAAGAGAAAATGTAACTATAGGAGAAAAAACAGTTATAGGAAGAGGCTCAACTGTAGAAAACTTCTGCGTTGTGGGATCAAATTGTAAGATTCAAACTAATGTATATTTAACTGCATATTCTACTGTGGAGGATTATGTATTTATAGCACCTTGTGTTGTAACTTCGAATGATAATTATGCAGCCCGTTCAAAGGAGAGATTTGGAAAGTTCAAAGGTATTACAATTAAAAATGGTGGTAGACTTGGAGCTGGAGCAGTAGTACTTCCAGGTAAGATTGTAGAAGAGGAAGGATTTGCAGCAGCGGGGTCTTTAGTTACAAAGGATGTACCAGCTAGAAAAGTAGTAGTTGGAAGTCCAGCAAAAGTTTTAAGAGATGTACCAGGGGATCAACTTCTAGAGAATCAGTAGGTTTAAAAATTATGAGTAATTTAAATTTAAAATTAAGTGGTATAAAAAAGAATTCTTTACTTGGAAAGTTTATATCTTTCTCTGTAGGGAATTGGCTAGTATTAATCATAGGACTTATATCATCTCCAATTATAACTAGGATAATAGACCCTGTGGAATATGGTAAGTTTGGAATGTTCAATTTATATGCTAGTATACTTATGTTAATTATAACCTGTGGATTAGACCAATCTTATGTAAGATTTTTTTATGAAGAGGATGAAGTAAATAGAAATAAATTATTATTTGAAAGTATAAAGATTCCTTTTTTATTAAATATATTAATATCAATTATAATAATTATATTTAAAATTCCTATATCAAAGTATATAATATCTGAATATAATCCAAATTTTATAATATTACTTATATTAAATATAACTTTAGCTTCTATAAGCAGATTTTCACTTTTGACAGTAAGAATGAAGCAAAAGGGAAGACTATATTCTATGCTACAGGTAATGCAAAAGCTTAGTTATCTTATGTCTATAGCATTGTTCTTTATGATATATAATAATAGTTTCTTAACTCTTGCTTATGCAACCTTGATTTCTAATGTTGTAGTAGCAGGTATATCTATATTTACTGAGAGAGATAGTTGGAACTTTAAGAACATTAAAGATAAAAAACTTAAAAATTCCCAATTAGATATCTTAAAATACGGAATACCATTAATTTTTACAGTATTGGTTACATGGTTATTCCAATCTGCTGATAAGATGGCAATAAAAGCTTTTTACGGTGATTATGAAGTTGGAATATATAGCTCAGCTAATAGTATAATAGCCATATTAAACATATTACAGACGTCATTTGCAACCTTTTGGATACCAGTGGCTTTTGAAAAGTACGAAAAAGCTCCAGAGGATACAAAGTTTTTTTCAAATATCAATGATATAGTTAGTTTTTTTATGTTTGGAGTGGGAATCGGTCTAATATTGTTTAAAGATGTAATTGTATTGCTTTTAGGATATAAGTATAGATCTGCATCTTACATAATGCCATTTTTAGTATTTATGCCTGTATTATACACAATGTCAGAGGTATCAGTAGGAGGTATAAATTTTAAAAAGAAACCTAAATATCACATAATAATAGCTTCAATAGCTTGTCTATTTAACGTTATAGGAAATAGTATTTTGGTACCAATGTTAGGAGTTAAGGGGGCTGGTATTTCTACAGGAATTGCATATATAGTATTTTATTATGCAAGAACTTTAATATCTAGAAGACTTTATAAGGTAGATTATAGTATAGGGAGAACCTCAAAAGCTATATTAGCTATATCAATTCTTGCTTTACATTCAAGTTTTATGGAATTTTCTATTATTACAGTAATTATTGGCGTTATAGTTATATTAATAGTTTTATTCTTATATAGAAATACTATTAAAAGTATGAAAGATATGATATTTAAAGACAAAAAAATAAAAGTGTAAGAACGTAAAATATATAATAGGGAGGGGTATAATTGAATTATAGAGATAAATATAATTTATGGGTTAATTCACCTGAAATTGATGATGAAACTAGAGCAGAATTAAAAAACATTATTGATGAAACTGAACTAGAAGATAGATTTTATAAAGATCTAGAGTTTGGAACAGGAGGATTAAGAGGAATAATTGGAGCAGGGAGTAATAGGTTAAATATATATACTGTAGGAAAGGCAACACAAGGATTTGCTAATTATTTAAACGATAAATATACTTCTCCAAAGGTTGCAATAGCGTATGATTCTCGTCATATGTCTAAGGAGTTTTCAGAGTATGCTGCCAGGGTTTTAGCTGGTAATGGAATAAAAGTATACTTATATGATAGGCTTACTCCTACCCCTATGCTTTCTTATGCTGTAAGAGAGTTAAACTGTCAAGGTGGTATAGTATTAACAGCTTCACATAATCCTAAAGAGTATAATGGATATAAAGTCTATGGTGGTGATGGATGTCAAGTTACAGATGCATCAGCTAATGAAATTATAACCTTTGTAAATAATATTGATTCCTTTGCTCAGGTTACAGTAATGGATACTAAGGAAGCAGTTGAAAAAAAAATAGTTAACTATATAGGGGAAGAAATATATACTTCATATATAGAAAGAGTTAAGGAGCTTACCATAAGAAAAGAGCTAGTAAAAAATCATGGTAAGGATCTCAAAATAATATATACTCCTATCCATGGTACTGGCAATATTCCTGTAAGAAGAGTACTAGATGAACTGTCTTATAAGAATGTAGCAGTAGTTAAGGAACAAGAACTACCAGATGGAGCTTTTCCAACAGCACCATATCCAAATCCAGAGGATAGTAAAGTATTTAAGCTAGCTTTAGAAATGGCAAGGGATTTTGATCCTGATATAATTCTTGGTACAGACCCTGATTGTGATAGAATAGGGGCTGTGGTGAAGGATAATAACGGAGAGTATAGAGTTCTTACGGGTAATCAAGTAGGAGTATTATTAACTAATTATATAATATCATCCTTAAGAGAAACAGGAAATTTAGATTCTAAAGGCACTATAATTAAAACTATAGTTTCCACAGATATGATAAAACCTATATGCAAGAAATTTCACGTTCAGATTAAGGAAGTTCTAACAGGGTTTAAGTATATAGGAGAGCTTATTGGAAACTTTGAAAAAGCTCCATGTAATAATAAATTCTTATTAGGATTTGAAGAAAGTTATGGATATTTAGCAGGGGATTTCGTTAGAGATAAGGATGCAGTTATAGCAGCAGCTTTAATATGTGAAATGACTCTTTATTATAAATCCATAGGTAAGACTTTATATGAAGGATTAATAGAACTATATGAAAGTTATGGATATTATAAAGAAAAGTTAATATCCATAGAGCTAAAAGGTAAGGATGGTCAAGAAAAAATTAAAGATATAATTGAGTATTTCAGAAGTGAGAATATAAGAAGTTTTGGAGATTATAAAATATCTGTTAAGGAAGACTATAAACTAAGTTATAGGATTAATGTTGAAGATTCTAGTAAAGAAGTTATAAATTTACCAAAGTCAAATGTTATTAAATTCATCTTCCACAATGGATGCTATTTTGTAGTAAGACCATCAGGAACAGAACCTAAGATGAAAATATACTTAGGTGTAACTGGGGAGAACAATGAAGTTTCAGATAGGAATTTATTAAAATTAGAAGATGCTGTTTTAAATAGTATAAAAGAGTTTTTACCACAATAAAAGCAAGAGCTATATGGAATTTAATCCATGTAGCTCTTATTAATTAGAAGATGTTTCTGGCTTTATATCTTCATATATATATTTTTGTATTTGTTCTTTTGTAATTTCTTCATCAAAGGTAGTATAGTATATATTATTTATTTTATCACCTTTACTATGTTCTGCAAGTGGGAATCTTAGTTGTTCTATATCAGTCATTCCAGAGGTTAATACCTTAGTTCCCAGACTTAAAACTTCAGAAGTTGAAAGACTAGTTTGAACATGAGGTAATATATCATTAACCATCGAAGGTAATTTAAGAATGCCCACAGTAGATACTTTGTTAAATATTTCTGTAAGTAACATTCTTTGTCTTTCAGTTCTACTATCATCGCCACCACTATTTTTTCTTATTCTAGAGTATGCTAAGGCTTGAGTTCCATTTACATGTTGTCTACCAGAAGTTGAAATTACTCCGTTTAAATCCCCTAGTTCAGAATCTTCTACAGTAATATCTATGCCACCTAAAGTATCTATAATATCTTTAAGGTTGTTAAAATTAACTTTTGCATAGTCTGTAATATCTAAACCAAAGGTTTGATTAATAGTTTTTATAGCAAGTTCCTCTTGACCATAAGCATAAGCGTGGTTTAATTTATCATATCCATGACCTTCTATATTAACATAACTATCTCTTGATATAGAGGTTAACTTTAATTTTTTATGAAGAGAATCAACAGTAGCAATTATTATTGCATCTGAACGTCCAATATCTCCCTCAGTTTGGTCAATACCAAATAAAACTATATTTTTAATTTTAGAGGATGTATTCTTAGATTTTTCTATTCCTAAGTCTGAATCATCTAAACCAACATTGTTTAATTTACCAACCATAGATAGTAAATAGCTACCTAAAGCTGATAAGGAAAATATTAAGATCGTTGCTATTATAATAAGTACCTTTTTGCCAGTGGTTAATCCTTTAGATTTTTTTTTAGACTTTATTTTTTTATCTTTATTCATAAATTTTCCTCCCATTAAGGATTAGTTGTTTGGTCAGTACCTTCTGTAGGTGGTTCCACTGGGGTATCTGTAGATGTCCCTTCACCTTCAGTGTTATCAACATTATTGGAACCATCACCATTTGAGGAGTTACCTGTATCATTAGTGTTATTTTCAATAGCATTGCCATTGTTACTCGGAGTAGAAGCCTCTGTTTCCACATTGGTATTAGGAGCTGTAGTTTCGGTATTTGTATTCTGATAATCTGATATTTCATTACCATGTGAGTGTTCAGCATCGTGATTATATACCTTTGGGTTAGGTTCTAGCCACATTTTTCTATCATTAAAAATATATTCATGAATTTGTTCCTCGGTATAATCTTCATCATAGCATAAGTAGAATATATCATTAATTTTTGAGTTATGAGTATATTCATCTCTTGGGAATCTTTCTTGTTCTATATTTTTAGTTCCTAGGTTAAGTACATTTGTAGCTAGATTAATTATTTCTTTGTTAGATAGACTGGTTTCTACATAAGGCAATAGTTTGGCTGCCATGGAAGCAAGCTCTGCAGTGCCGGCTTTAGAGATTTTATTAAACATTTCAGTCATAATCTTACGATGTCTTTCTGTTCTATCAAAGTCACCGTTACCAATACTTCTAATTCTGCAATAACCCAGAGTTTGGAATCCAGTTAGATGATATTTCCCGGTTTTCTCATCCTTAACTAGTTTTTCCTCTGTAATATTTCTGGCTTCAGAGTAACGTTCTATATAGTTATTAACTTCGTACATCTCCATATATTCCATTTTCATATCAATACCGCCGATAGCATCTATAAGTCCTTCGAGCTCTTCAAAATTAATTTTCACATAATCTTTAATATTAAGTCCAAAATCTTGATTTAGAGTTTTTATTGAAAGCTGAGGACCACCGTAAGCATAGGCATGATTGAGTTTATCTTTTCCATAACCAGGTATATCTGCATAGGTGTCTCTCATTATGGATGTAATTTTTAATTTCTTATGAATAGGGTCAAAGGTTGCTATCATAGTTGCATCAGAACGACCTGCATCATTCTCAGATTCATCTACTCCTAGAATTGCTATATTAACTATATCTTTAATATTATTAGTTTGAATTTTTTCATTAACTTCATCTTTTATTCCAAGATCATTTTCATTAATTTCAGTTCTTTTTATTTTAGACAGTAGATTATTTCCATATAACCACCCAGTAACTAATAGTAAAACAAGTGCTATTACCAAAGCGATAAATATCTTTATTGGTAAATGCTTTTTTCTTCTTTTTTTTCTCATTCTTTCTTTATTTTTCAAATCTTCCAAAATTATCACATCCTAAGTTGAATTTATATTTAATTATATAAACATTAAAATTAAATATATAATAAAATAAATTGGCATCCACTCAATTGCTGTAAAAAATAACAATTAAGTAGATAGTTCGAAATAATTCAAATAAAATTACATGAAACGTATATATTGGTAGGTGGGATTTAATGTCAAACAGTTTACAGAATACTATTAGTTATTATCATTAGCGTCTTTATTATTATTAAGTGAATCCCACATTTTATTGTCATGGAAAATATATTCGTAAACTTGTTCTTTTGTTATATTTTCATTATAACATAGATAAAAAATACCATTAATATAAGAATCTTCACAATATCCATTTCTGGGGAATCTTTCTTGTTCAATATTATAGTTTCCGAGGGTTAGTACTTGCGTGCTGAGATTTACAATTTCAGAGTTAGATAAGCTAGTTTCAACAAGTGGTAGAAGTTTATTTATCATAGAAGTTAATTTTGCTACACCGGAACTAGAGATTTTATTAAACATTTCCTCCATAACGTGCCTCTGTCTAGCAGTTCTATCAAAGTCACCACCATTTGTACTTCTGTTGCGAGTGTAAGCAAGTGCTTCAAATCCAGTTAAATGAACTTTCCCATTTTTACTAACATAAACATTTTTGATAGGTTTTTTGTAGAAGTCATTTAAGTAATCTAGATATTCATTTAGAACTTTAATTTCGCTTGCATCAAGACTCATATCAATACCACCGATAGCATCAATAATTTGTTGCAATTCTTCAAAGTTTACAGTAACATAATCTGTTATATTAAGATCGAAGTTTTTATTTAGAGTAGATATAGCAAGTTCAGGTCCACCATAGGCATAAGCATGATTAAGTTTATCATAACCATACTCTGGAATATTAACATAGGTATCTCTCATAAATGAAGTAACTTTAATTTTATTAGTTGTGGTATCTAGTGTACCTACCATTATGGCATCAGAACGCTGAATATTATCTTCTTCTTTATCTATTCCAAATAGTGCTATATTTATAATTCCTTCAAATGGAATATAATTATTATTGCCCTCTTTAAATTTATCACTAATTTCTAAATTGTCATCATTGATTGTAGTACGCTTCATTCTACCTAGAGTAGAATTTATACTTACTAAGAATATAATAAGTAATATAATTAATGAGATTATTGTAATGGATATAATTCTTCGTCGTTTACGTTGCTTTGCTCTTTTTTTCTTTAAGCTATTTTTTTTAGCATCTATAGATGCTGTTTTATTGACAGTGGTTCTTCTATTAATAGAAGTCTTATCATCACCCAATGTAAAACCACCCTTTCTAAGTATTTTTTATACTAGATGTCAATTATATATTAACAACTATGGTATATATAGAGATTACAAAAGTATTACAAAATTAAACTTATTCCATAAACTATTCTATAATTATACGATAAAATTTCTTATAATGGTATATTAAAAGAAGTTTTTTATTCTTCACAAATTTCTTTTAAAGTTCATATTATGAAAATAAGCAATATAAAAGGTGATACTTGTGTTATACGCGTTAATTTTGGCAGGAGGCAAAGGTACAAGGTTGTATCCACTGTCTCGCTCTAATAATCCCAAGCAGTTTTTAAAAGTTTTTAATGAAGATAGCTTTTTGACTAATACAGTAAAAAGGATAGAACCTTTAATAAATAAAGAAAATATATTTGTAGTTACTAATAAAGAATATATTGAAAAAATTCATGGAGAATTATCTCAACTAAATAAAGAAAATATATTTATAGAGCCTAGCAATAAAGAAACTGCTACTTGCATAGGTCTTGCAGCAGCCAAGCTGTTAAAGAGAGATAAGGATGCTGTTATGGTAGTGTTACCATCTGACCATTATATAGAGGGAGAAAAGGAATTTATAGATACCTTGAGGAATGCAGTAGAGCTTGCAGAAAAAAGAAGAGGGCTTATAACTATAGGCATTGAGCCTAGTAGGCCAGAAACAGGTTATGGATATATTGAAATGGGAGACCCAGTGGTAAGCTCTATGAAAACTTATAAGGTAGCTAGATTTACAGAAAAGCCCAATATAGATGTGGCTAAGGATTTTATTTTAAAAGGTACCTATCTATGGAACTCTGGAATGTTTGTATGGAGAGCGGATGTATTTCTAAGAGAAATGCAAAAGTACTTACCAAAGATGTATAGCTCTGTAAGTGAAATTTATAAACATGTTGGAGAAGAGGATGAAGAAGAAGTTATAGAGAGAGAATATAAGATAATCGATGGTATCTCAGTTGATTTTGGAATAATGCAGAAAACTAGAAAAGGATATGTAATAAAAAGTGAATTTCAGTGGGATGATATTGGAAGTTTTGCATCCTTAACTAGATTTTTAGATGAACACAATGGTAATAGGATAGTTGGTTCTGCATACTTAAATTCCAGTGAGAACTGTGCAGTATTTGGACAGAAAAATCTAATTATAGGTTTTGGAATTAAAGACTTAGTTATTGTAGATGCAGGGGATGTTATTTTAGTAATGGATAAAAATAAGGATCAAGAGTTAAAGCATCTGATTAATGAAATGAAGGAAGAAAAGGAGTTAGAAGAGTTCTTGTAATATGAATTTAAGCTTAGTTTTAGAGGAGAATAATATCTTACTAAAACTAAGCTTAATAATTAAACTTTTTCAAACATATAAAACCCTACAGTCAATATACACTGTAGGGTTTTATATGTTTCAATGAGAACAGAAAATATATATTTAAAATAAAGTCATCTAGAAGAGTATCACCTTTCTTCCAGGGCTCTCTTATAAATTTCATTATATATATCTAAAGTTTTCTTAGCTGTATTTTCCCAAGAAAATTCTTTTGCTCTTAAAAGTGATATTTTGCTAAATTCATTTCGAAGGGTTTCACTACCAAGCATAAGCTCCAGGGCATCTAAAAGAGCTTTATCACTATGTGGATCAATTAGAATACCACTATGTCCAACTACTTCTGGGATAGAGGTTGTATTTGAAGAAATTACTGGGGTACCGCAACTCATTGCTTCAAGTGGTGGTAATCCAAAACCTTCATATAATGAGGGATATGCAAAGCATTCACAGGCATTGTAATAAATAGGCAAATCTTCATCAGGTGCAAAACCTGTAAATTTTATATATCGTTTCATATTAAGTTTATCAACTAATTTTACTAGCTCCTGAGATTCATCTCTATAGGAGCCTACAATTACTAAATTATATTCTTTATCCATATGGTTTACTAACTTACTAAAGGTACTTATAAGGGAATATACATTTTTTCTTTTACTAAAACCCCCAACATAAAGAATGAAAGGTTTATCTATATCATATTTTTCTTTTATTATATTTTTGCACAGCTCTTTGTCTAAGGGCATATATTTTTTATCGGCAGCTAAGGGAGTAACAAATACTTTACTCTCATCTATTGGGAAAAATCTTAATATATCTTGTTTTGAGTATTCTGATACTGTAATAATTCCGTTACTAGCTTCTGCGATATAAGGCATCTCTTTCAAAAATTTTAATAAGTAGCCCCTGCCTACAGTTTCAGGCATTATATAGGGAATTAAATCGTGAATTGTAACTACTGTTTTGCAATGAACTTCAGGAGTCAACCCTATACCATTTTGTGGAATATGATATAAATCTATATTTTCTCTTTTTAAGTCTTCAGGGAAAAAATTATCCTGAAAGAATCTTTGATATTTTTTTGAGCACATAACTAAATTAGTATTTTCCTTTTGATAACTTTCATAGTTTTCACCAGACCAATAAATTTGATAAAAATTATTTCTATCTATGTTAAGTAAGTTTTTCAAAAGGTTTTCTGTATATGTTCCTATACCACTTCCGTTATACCAGTTTATGCCTCTACCATCTATGGCTAACTTCATAAATTTCACTCCTTTTAAAACCATATATTACATATTAATCAGGGAATAAATAAGTGTTACAAATACTTGAAAACTAAACACACATTTATTGGAGTTATCATATATTACCTATAGAAGGTTTATGGAGGAGGTTTTTTTGAAAGATTTAGAGATATCAGAAATATTGAAAAAAGAATATAACATTGGACTAACTTCTATAGAAAAAATAAAAAGCGTTTATAGAGTAGAGGCAGGTAAACAGATATATTGTCTAAAGGTAGTAAAATATGAACTTCCACATTTTTTATTCATATTAGGAGCTATGAAACATCTAGATAGCAATGGATTTCAGTATGTACCAAACATAATAAGAACAACAAGAGGGATGGATTATATAAAATTCCATGAGAACTTTGCCTATGTAACGCCATGGCTTAATGGGCGGGAGAGTTCTTATGAAAATCCCATTGAACTTTCTATAGCTGCTAAAAAATTAGGACAGCTTCATAAATGTAGTGAAGGATTTATAGTAAGTAGAGATATGAAACCTAGAGTTGGTTGGTTTAAGTGGATAGAAGTGTATAGGACAAGAAAGGGAGAAATATTGAGCTTCAAAGATATTATAGATAGAAGAGACAAAAAGACAGATGTTGACTTGTACTATTTAAGTATGATGAAAGAGGAGCTTCAGAGATGTGACAGAGCAATTAATAATCTTTGTGATACAAATTATGAAATTAAGATCCTTGATGAGATAAGGCTAGGGGGGTTTTGTCATCACGATTATGCCAACCACAATGTATTAATAGGCAAGGATAATAAGGTTAATATCATTGATTTTGACTATTGTATTTTAGATACACATTTACATGACTTATCTAGCCTTTTAATTAGGGCTATGAAGTATGGAAGATGGAATGAAGAAAGAGTAAAAATTATATTAAAAGCTTATAAATCAACCCATAGGTTAGAACAAGATGATATTAAAATCATGGCTGCATTTATGGAATTTCCTCAAGATTATTGGCAACGAGGTATTCAATATTATTGGGAGAAAAAAATGTGGGGAGAGGATTTCTTTTTAAGAAAATTAAAAGCCTATGACGATGACAGAGAAGAAAGACAGGAATTTATAAATAGCTTTAGAGAATTTAAGTTAGATAATCTTTAAGGAGGGGGTTATGTGAGTAAGAATGAAAACAAAAATTATGATGAATTTATTGAAGAGCTGGAAGAACTAAAAACCATAGAGGATTATGATAAAAGATTAGAGGATATGGAAGCTTACGTTAAAGAATTAAAGAAAATAAAAAAAAGAAAAAAGAAGATGATGGAGCTTGAAATGGAGAAAGAAGAAATACTGAAGAAGATAAATAAAGTAGAAAAAAATAAACGTAAGTAGAGGTGTTAAAATGAATAGATTTTTTTATGATAGCTTTCAGCAATATTTATGTACTAAGGGTGTTAAAAAAGTAAATTTTATGCTGAAAAGCAATGAGACCTTAAGTAGACGCATATTAGAGGAAAAAGTAATAAACCAAATTAACATTATAAATGAAGTCCATAAGTTATCTTGTGGCTTTAATGGATATTTAAGAAAAAGAATAAATAATCACACTTGTAAACTCATTGAAGATGATAAAATTCAGCTTAAAAAATTTAGGCGTAGCCTAGAAAAAATTAAAGAAAATGGACCAATAGATAGAGTAGAAGAGATAGTTTTAGAAAGAGGAGACAGAGTTTTAGCTAGGGGTGAAAAGGTTATTGATACAATAATGAATAATGACTATATGGAGTTAGTTGCAAGAAGTATGGATAATGTAGAGATATGTTTAACTAATGTAGATTTTGATAATCTAGGAAAAAGTGAAACCATAGAAATTGTAAATTTCGATGACATAGCATATAACATGGTAGAGATGGATTGCTATTATTTTTTAGTAAAGCTTAAGAGAAAGGGATTTAAGGTGGATTTTAATAAGTGTATAGATGAATTTTGTAAGTTAGAAGGATTGGGTGAAAGTAGTAAAGTATTCATTAGAGCACTGTTATCTTATCCATATGAATTTATTAAGATATATGAGAAATATAAGAAGAATAAAAAAAGTTGGAATGAAGAGGAGTATATAAGAAGGTTATTAAATGGTATTAAAGAGGATGAAATGTCTTTAATATAAGGAGGTGACTGAAAGATTATGGAAAATAGATTTTCTTATAAGGAATGGCTTAGTAAATACAACTTAGATATAAAACTTTTTAATAGTTATGATTTTTTAGTAATGGATGTAATTCCATTAAGAAAGGTATTTATTCTGTTAACAGATAAGGGAAATAAAATATTAAAGAAAATAGATTATACCAAGGAAGATTTATATTTTATAGTATACGGTATAGATTATCTAACAAACAATGGATTTGATAGAATCATAAATTTTTATCGAAATAATATGGGACATATCACCACAGTGTGGAAGGACAGTACCTATGTAGTTATGGATTTGATAGAAGGCAGAGAGTGTGAATACAATAATCCTTTAGATATTAATATAGCAGTTAGGAGTCTAGCAGAGATGCATGAAGCATCAAGAGACATAGGATTTTCTAAGGATTGTAGCAGATTTAAAGGTTTTAAACTTATAAATAGTTATAAGGAAAAGCTTCAGGATTTAGAAAATATGAAGACTATGGCTTTAAGTTATAAGAATAAAAATGAGTTTCATGAAATATTTCTTACTCACGTAGATTATTTCCTTGAAAGAATGAAAAAGAGTATAGAAGTATTAGAAAAGTCACCTTACATGGAGCTATGTAAGGTGAAAAATAATTTTATTCTTTGTCATCATGATTTAGCTTATCACAATATTTTAATAAAGGATAATAAAGGATATTTTATAGATTTTGATTATTCCATAATAGATTTAAGAGTTCATGATATATGTAATTTTATAAATAAGACCACAAAGAATAGTTGCTATGACTTCAATATGTTGAAACAAATTATAAAAGAATATAATTCCATATCACCTATATCAAAGGAAGAGTACGAAGTGCTTTATGGAATGTTATTATTCCCAGAAGGATTTTACTCTATATCTAGAGATTATTTTTATAGAAAAAAACTTTGGAAATTTAATAGTTACCTGTATAAAATACAAAAAAAAGTGCAAGATATAGAGGAAAGACAAGATATGGTAGAAACATTCAAAAATATTTACAAATTGGCTACACCCTAGCCCCCCCTAGGATGTAGCATAAAAGGAAGATACTCTATGTATCTTCCTTTTTATCTGATGAAGTTATTTTTTTATAGCTATCTAGAGTTTGTATTGCGGTTCTCTCCCAGGATAGAGAGTTTACTTTCATAAAACCCTTATTAATTAAATCATTTCTCAATACATTATCTAGTAGTGCCTTTAAAATACTTTCTCCCAGTTCCTCTATAGAATAGGGAGAGCATAGTAGTGCACTATCACCTAAAATTTCAGGTATAGAAGTTACATTGGATGCAACTACAGGAATACCGCATGCCATAGCCTCTAGAGGAGGAAGTCCAAAGCCTTCATAAAAGGAAGGATAAACTAGAAGGGCTGCATTATTGTATAGATAAGGCATATGTTCCATTGCTATAAAACCAGGAAATATGACTTTGTCAGTAATTTTTAACTTTTCACAAAGATTCTTATAAATACTATAGGATTTACCCTTAGTTCCTGCTATGACTAATTTCATTTCATTAGGTAGTTTACCATGAATTTTACTAAAAGCTTCTATAAGGCCAGAAATATTCTTTCGAGGACTGAAACCACCTGTATACAAAATATAATTTTTAGGTAAAGAATAGTATTTTTTTATTATAGTACTGCATAGAATTTTATCAAGGGGTTTATAGATATCTTCACTAGCTAAATAGGTAACATATATTTTTTCTTTTGGGAAATTAAAATCCTTTGATATATCTTCCTTAGAAAAATTAGAAACAGTAATTATACCATCACATCTATTTACTATATTCTCCATGGAACTGTTAAAAAGACTAAGATATTTATCACCAACTGTTTCTGGCATATGTGCTGGAATTGTATCATGGAGAGTGATAACAAAAGGAAGATTATGATCCAAAGGTAAGCCAATACCATTTTGAGGTACATGATATATGTTTAAATCTTCATTGTTTAAATTTATAGGAAGACTTACACTTTCCCAAAAATTATTAGTATTTATAATAGGAGTAGAGCAAATTTTAAAATTAGAGTTAAAGTTTATGGGTGTAGAATTACAATCACTAAAGAGGGTGTATTCATTTAAGGTATCAATTTTATTAATAGCGTTTATGAGCTGATAGGAATAAGTTCCTATACCTGTACCCCTGTACCACTTGGCAGCTCTAATGTCTATACCAATATTCATATAAATGCTCCTTTACAATAGGTATTATAATCCATACTATTCACTTAAACTCAAATATGTTATGGCTATTCTAAATTATGCTGTTGATACATATAAATTATAGAGGGGGTGCGAAATTATGATGAGAGAGTTTGAAATTGAACGTCAATTTGATATTAAAATTGAAAATATTAAACCTAATAAGGGTGTATATCAATTAAAAACTAATAAAGGTGTCAGGTGCTTAAAGAAAATAAGCTATGGTACTCAAAAATTATTCTTTGTATATGGAGCTAAAGAACATCTATACAATAATGGGTTTAAGAACATAGATAGATATTATCTTAATACAGAGGAAAAACCATATGCTCTAGTAAACGAAGATATTTATACTTTATCTCAATGGATAGAAGGGAGAGAATGTGATTTCCATAGTGATGATGATTTAATATTGGCATCTAGAGCTCTAGCTAATTTTCATTTAGCGTCAAAGGGATATGAACCATCTGAGAATAGTAAATTAAAATCTGACTTAGGAAGATGGCCTCATTTAATGGAAAAAAGAATAAAATCCTTTGATAAGATGAAAGAAATGGTTAGAAAGAAAAGGAATCATAAGACGGAGTTTGATTTAAATTATATAAAATCAATGGATTATTATAAAGTTTTAGGGCAAAAGGCCCTAGAGGTTCTAAATCAATCTAATTATTATAATATTTGTAGGATATCTGAGGAAGAAAAAAGTTTTTGTCATCATGACTTTACTTATCACAATATAATAGTAGACGAAAAAAATGAAGTAAGTATAATAGATTTCGATTACTGTAAAAGAGAGGTCAGAGCTTTTGATTTATCTAATTTTATGATTAAAGTTTTAAAGAGACGAGAATGGGATTTTGAGTTAGCAAAGCTTATAATTGATAATTATAATGAAATATCTCCAATAGAAGATGATGAATATATGGTGCTATATGCATTCTTGATGTTCCCTCAAAGATATTGGAGAATATGTAATAGGTATTATTATAATGAAGTAAATTGGGTACAAAACACTTTTAATAAGAAAATGGAGGAGCTTATACAAGAAAGAGAAAAATTTGAAAGTTTTATGAGACAATTTAAAGAATTCTATAATATTTAAGGAGATTATCCTTGAGAAGATAAAAAAGTTGTGGAATATGTGATATACCACAACTTTTCATTTTTAATTTAAATCCTTATTAAAAGGCATCCTTAATTAGTTCTGCAATTTCAGAAACTAGAGGTAGTCTAGGGTTTGAGATAGTACATTGATCTTCAAAAGCTTCATCGGCTAATGAATATAGTACAGAATCTAGATGCTCCTTAGTAATACCACATTGACTAAGGGTAGTTGGAACATTTAACTCTAGCATTAGGTTTCTGATAGCTTCCACCAAATTATTTACAGCTTCTTCACAGGTAGAGTGAGCTAAACCTAAAAACTTTGCTATTTCCATGAACTTTTCAGGAGCTTTATAATATTCATATTTAGGGAAGGCTACTAACTTACTTGGATTACTTCCATTATAGTTTATAACGTGTGGAAGCATGATAGCATTTGCTCTTCCGTGAGGTATATGGAATTCTGAACCTAATTTATGAGCTATACTATGATTAACTCCTAAAAATGCATTGGTAAATGCCATACCTGCAATACAAGAAGCATTGTGCATCTTTTCTCTAGCAAGAGCATTACTTCCATCTTTATATGCAATAGGTAGATATTTAAAAACAATCTCTATAGCTTTAAGAGCTAAGGCATCCGTATAATCGGAAGCCATGACAGATACATAAGCCTCTATAGCGTGAGTTAAAACATCTAACCCAGTATCTGCTGTAACTGATGGTGGTACAGTCATAACTAACTCCGGATCTATTATAGCAATATCAGGGGTTAGCTCATAATCTGCTAATGGATATTTTATATTATTCTCTTTATCAGTTATAACAGCAAAGGCTGTAACCTCAGACCCAGTTCCAGAGGTTGTAGGAATAGCAACTAATCTAGACTTTTTACCTAGAGAAGGAAACTTAAAAGCTCTTTTTCTTATATCCATAAATCTAAGTTTAAGACCATTAAAGTCTATATCAGGATTTTCGTAGAAGAGCCACATACCTTTAGCAGCATCCATTGCTGACCCTCCACCAAGGGCTATTATAACATCAGGTTCAAAGCTATTCATTTGAGCGGTTCCCCTCATGACAGTTTCTGTAGATGGGTCTGGCTCTACGTCTAAAAACACATTTACATCAAAGTTAGCTTTCTTAAGATGTCCCATTACTTTAGATACATATCCAAGTCTATCCATGAATTTATCTGCTACGATGAAGGCTCTTTTACCCTTAAGTTTTTCAAGGTATGAAAGAGACCCAGGTTCAAAGAAAATTCTTTCCGGAACTCTAAACCATTGCATATTAACTCTCCTTTTAGCTACGCGTTTAATATTTATTAAGTTGTTTGCACTAACATTTTGAGTTGTTGAATTTCTACCCATGGTTCCGCAACCCAAAGTTAATGAAGGAATATTTACATTATAAATATCTCCTATAGCACCTTGAGAGGAAGGAGAGTTTATTATTATTCTACCAACCTTAACTCTTCTAGAGAATTCCTCAATAACCTGGTCATTGGTAGAATGAAGAACAGCAGAGTGACCTAGACCACCAAAAGCAATCATATCTTCAGAGGCTTTTATTCCATCTTCAGTACTATCAACTATAAACATTGAAAGGATAGGACTAAGCTTTTCTCTTGAAAGAGGATAATCTGCACCGATTCCGCCAGGTTCACATACTAGAACCTTTGTGTCCTTTGGAACTTTAATATCAGCCATTTCTGCGATTTTTGTAGCTCCTTGACCTACTATGTTTGGATTCATAGATTGCCTTTTTCCATCTATAGCAACCTTTTGAAGTTTTAACATTTCTTCTTTATTAAGAAAGTAACAGTTACGTTCTTTTAAGAGAGAAATTACTTCATCACTAATTTCTCTATCTATAATAACTGCCTGTTCTGAGGCACAAATGGTACCATTATCAAAGGATTTTGATAGTACTAAGTCATTAACAGATCTTTTAATATTGGCTGTTTTTTCTATATAGCAAGGAACATTTCCTGCACCAACACCAAGAGCTGGCTTTCCAGTAGAGTAAGCTGATTTAACCATACCAGGACCACCGGTTGCAAGAATAATATCTACTCCAGGATGAAGCATAAGTTTTTGTGAACCTTCAATGGAAGGACTACTAATCCATTGAATACAATTCTTAGGAGCACCTGCTTTAATAGCTGCATCCAAAAGCAACTTAGCAGTAGCTATACTGCATTTTTGAGCCCTAGGATGAAAGCTAAATATTATAGGATTTTTAGTTTTTATAGCTATTAAGGATTTAAAGATTGTAGTGGAAGTAGGATTAGTAGTTGGAGTAACTCCTGCTACTACGCCTATAGGTTCTGCAACTTCCATATAATCTTCTTCTTCATTCACAATACCCACAGTTTTTAAATCTTTTATACTGTTGTATACATACTCAGAGGCAAATATATTTTTAGTTATTTTATCTTCATATACACCCATTTCTGTCTCATCTATAGCCATTTTAGCTAGTTCACGGTGTTTACTTAGGGCAGAGATTGTCATTTTTTTAACTATATTATCTATGGAATTTTGATCAAAGGTTAAAAATTCCTCGTAGGCATCACGAGCATTTTTAACAAGGTTATTAATTTCAGAATCCACAGATGATATAGCTTTATCAGCTGAATTGCTAGAGTTTGAAATGAAATCATTCTTAGACTCCTTAACAGATTTTGTATCAATTTTTTCAGTAGACATTTAGTATATACCCCCTAAACTTTGTTATTTATTTAACTAATTATATTATAACCCATGAAAATAATATTTCAACATATTTAGTTAAATTTTTATCAATCTTTTACTATATTTTTATATTTGTTTACCGAGTTCCATAGGTTTAATATCTCACAATTATTAAGTAAAGTTCATATGATATAAAGAGGAAATCATGAGGAGAGATATAGGTGAATATAGGTGATAGAGTAGTAAGAAAATCTTATAATAAAGATATAGTATTTAAAATAATAGATATAGAAATTGATGATGAGGGTGTTAAAAAATATTTATTAAAGGGGTTAAATATAAGAATTGAGGCAGATAGCATAGAAGATGATTTAGAGGTTATTGACAGTGAGGGAGTTGGGGAGAAGGATAAAGTATTTAATAAAAAAGTAAATACTGCTCTAAAGAAAGTTTTACTATCAAGGTCATATACAAGAGGGAGTTCCGCTGCATTAAGAGTTATAGACACTGAGATAAACAGAAAAGAAAAGAAAGGTACATCTTTTAAAAATAGTGAATTATTCTTTGGAAGACCAGGTAAAATTCTTCATATTGATGGTGATCCTCAATACCTAGATATTTGTTTAAAAACATATAAGCAATTATCTATTGAGGCTGTAGGTAAAGTCATAGCAGAAAAGGATCAGCCCTCCCAGATACTAGATTTAGTAAAGGAAATAAACCCAGATATAGTTGTAATTACGGGTCATGATGGAATGAGTAAGAATATATCAGATTATATGGATCTTGGAAACTATAGAAACTCAAAATACTTTGTAGAATGTGTTTCTTTATTAAGAAGCTATAATTCAAATTATGATGATTTGGTTATTTTTGCAGGTGCCTGTCAATCAAACTACGAAGCATTGCTTGATGCAGGTGCTAATTTTGCATCTTCCCCCAGTAGGGTCCTCATCCATTGTTTAGATCCAGTATTAATTTGTGAGAAGGTAGCTTACACAAATATCGAAGATATAGTAAATATTGAAGATGTAATTAAAAATACAATTACAGGTATTAAAGGGGTAGGAGGATTACAAACAAGAGGTAAATACAGAGAAGGATATCCTAAATCTCAGTATGTAAAGTGAAATGAAAAATGAGCTGTGATTTATACAATTTTAACTATAGTATGTATAGGGTGAAAACTCTGAAACCCGCATGAACAGAACAAATAGTTAACTATTTATATAGTTATATAGGCAAATAGTTATGAAGTTAAATAGGTATATAGGTATAAAGTTATATAGGTTTATATATACCTATTTTCATATATAAATATTTATATATGAAGATACATTTAAAAAAATGCTGATAAAAACAGGACAAATTTATAAAATATAAAACACTTAATTATAAGGGTCACATCAAGTTTCTAGGTGCTCTTTGTGGTACATCCAGTATGGTTTAATAGTGCAAAGTGCATAGTTTTAATATATACCACAGATTTTTTTAAAACTCCCATACATTTTTATCTAAAAATATAGATTTATATAGTTATATGTGAATATTCTAAAAAATTCTACACATAATAATGTCAAGTTGGTTTCTGGCCATTATAGCTAAATAAATGACATAGGATTAAAAAAACAAAATAATACATAAAAATTTAACGAATATTTAACATTGACAAGTATTATTAAAATGTTGTAAAATATTTAGTTTGCTTGACATAAGGAGAGGTAACTGCTATAATAAAGTTGGAAGCCTTTATGGAAATATTAGAAAGAGGGTGTCTACTGTGAAGATGGGAAATGTATTGACTACGATAAAAAAAGATATCGAAAGTCATGTTGGCGAAAAAGTGACATTGAAGGCAAATGGAGGAAGACGTAAAGTAGTAGTAAATGATGGTGTTTTGGAAAAAACATATGACAGTATATTTACAATTAGACTTGATAATAATGTGCAACGTACTGTTAGTTATAGCTATAGTGATGTACTAACAAAAACTGTTCAGCTAGTGTTTGCAGGGTAAAATGAAGAGGTGTTCTTTTAAGAATGCCTCTTTTGTTTTGCGTATAAACAGAGTTCTTAGCTTCTTCGAAGCTTTACTAACAGAATTCTTAGTATCAGTATTTTTGATACTTAGAATTCGTTGTCCTTTAGAGGAAATCGTTATCCAGGGACATAGCAGCTCTTTACTCCAGCTTTGAAAAAGATGGGAGTATTAGAGCTGGTAGTCATCGGATAAATAATTATTCTTTTAAGAAAATTTAATATAAGTAGTTATATTTCATAACATTCTCATATATACATTATTAGTAGGTATTTTAGGAGGGAAAGTTATGGATTTGGATTTGATAAAAGACTATATAGAATATGAGCAATCAATAGCTGAAAATGACACAAAGATGTTCATAAAGGAAGAATATGTTATACCTGATACGCTACCAGATGTGGATAATATACTAATGTTAGATGTAAAGCCTATGATAACAAATAAAGAGGTTGGAACTGATAAGGTAAATTTAGAGGGGCAACTTCAGTATACTATCCTTTATATGGCTAAAGATGGAGGAGCTACTGAAGCTCATTCAGTAGTATATAATGGTAACATTTTTGAGTCTATTGACATGATTGGTGCCCAATCAAATATGTATTGCGATATAGAGCTAAACATTGAACATATGGATTGTGTTATTATTAATGAAAGAAAGATAGCTATTCAAGGATTTATTATATGCAAGTGCAATGGATATAATATAAATTCCTTTGAGATAGTTAAAGATGTACATGAAGGAAAGGATATTCAGTTTTTAAAGAATCCTATGACTGTAGATAAGGTTATGGAACCTATAGAAACTGAATTAGTTGGAAAAGCAGAAGTTAAAATCGACATGGATAAAAATGAGTGTCTAAAGGTTATAAAATATGACGTTACTATTGGTAAGAAGGATGTAAGAATATATGATGGTGGACTCAAGATAGAGGCTATGGCTAATGTAGCTATATTATATAAAGGCAAGAATGGAAGAGATTTGTTCTGTGTTTCAGAAAGTGTACCTTTATATAAAGAAGTTACCGTTGATGAGTTAAAACCAAATATGGAATACTTCACTGAATTTGAAGTTCAATCCTTTGAATATGATGTTAGACAAGATGATATGGGTGAAAACAGAGTAATTGATGTAGAATTTGTAGTTAAAGCTATTACTCATGTAATGTATAAAGAAGAAGTAGAAGTTATACAAGATGTATATTGCCCTACAAAACTATTAAACATGGATATTAAAGAAAATAATATTAATGTGATACAAGGTCATGGATATACTGAAAGTTTGGTTAAAGGAGATATTGACGTAAAGAATGATGATTTAAAACCAATTAAAGTTATAATGACTACAGGAAATGTATCTATTACTGACAAAAATATTAAAAATGATAAGATAGAAATTGAAGGATTATTAAAGGTTGATGTGCTATATTCAACTGAGGATGAAGAGCAGTATTTAGTTACTGTAGAGGATGAGATTCCTTTTAGTTGCAAGGTTGATATAGCTGGAACAAATCCAAATATGCAAGCAAATGCTAATATATCTCTAGAGATGATAGAGGGAAGTTTAGAAGCTGGAAATGTATCTATTAGAGCCATTGTTAAAGTTCATTGTAAGGCATATTACAATATTAAAAATAAATTTGTTGTTAACATGGCAATTAATGATGGTGAAGTTCCAGAGAAAAAAGCAAGTATAATAATATATGTAGTTCAGCCAGAGGATACGCTTTGGAGCATAGCTAAGAAATACTTGACTACAGTTGATGAAATTATGAATATTAATGAATTAGCTGAGGGGGAAGAAGTTAAGCCATCTCAGAAATTAATTATACCAGGAAGAGCTACAGTTTAAAGATTTTAAATTAGATATATTTAATATTTATTAAGTAGAAATGCCATGAAGGGTAGTATTAGCTCTATACTTCATGGCATTTTATTTTGATAAGCTGAGTATCACACTTATAAACAGAGTTCTTGACGTAAAGAGTAAAAAGGATTATTCTCATTTGTAGTGAGGTGTATGAATAGATGAAGGTAAAAGCTTATGGTAAAGTAAATATAGTCCTTGATATTATTGGGAAAAGAGAAGATGGATATCATCTTTTAAGGATGATTATGCAAACTGTTAATATATATGATGAATTAACTTTTAATAAAGGAGCAGAAGGAATACATATTACAAGTAATAAGGAGTTTGTCCCTACAGATAATAAAAACCTTGTGTATAAAGCAATAGAGTTATTTTGTGATACCTATGGCATAAAAAGAGAGATGGAAGTTCATATTGAAAAGAATATTCCTGTAGAAGCTGGCATGGCAGGAGGAAGTACTGATGCAGCAGCAGCTTTAAGAGCTATGAGGGATATATATAAACCTAATGTTAGTAATGAAGAGCTTAGATTACTTGGAGTTAAACTAGGAGCAGATGTACCATATTGTATAGAAGGGGGAACGGCTCTTTGTGAAGGGATTGGAGAAGTTATAACTCCCCTTAAGGATTTTAAAGATAAACTAATGGTAGTTGTTAAGCCCAACTTTGGGGTATCTACAGTGGATACTTATAAGGGTTTTAAGCTTAATGAGGTAAAGGTTCATCCTAATGTGGAAGGTGTTATAAAAGCTATGGCTAGGGATGATGTTAAATATGTAGCTGATAATATGATGAATTTACTAGAGATTGTAACAATAAAGGGTCATAAGGAAATTGAGGATATAAAGGACTTTATGTGCAAAGAAGGCGCACTAGGAGCAATGATGAGTGGAAGTGGACCTACTGTTTTTGGCTTTTTTAATGACATTAATAAAGCAAATCAGTGTGCGGATAGGTTACTGGAACAGTATAAAGAGGTTTTTGTTACAAGAACCATCTAGAATTTCTTTAGAAAATAATAGCCATAATATAATTAGAGATAAGAGTGTGATTCAAGGAGAATTGCACTCTTATTTTTTTCGTTAAATTAGATTTTAAGAAGGTTAAAGGTTTATGCAAAGAATTCTGTTTATGAATATAAACTTTATATTAAGGTAAAACTAGGTTTGCAGGAAATTGTTAAGGTTCCAGATAGCTGATAAATTAAAATATAAATTTGAAGGATGATAATTTATGATGAGACTTTTAATTGAAAGATTTGATATATACCTAATAATACTAATATTAGTATCTGGGTATATGATGGTAGGTAGCGATGTAAGGTATTTTTCAAGAGAGGATAAGCAAAAAGCTAAAAAACAAAGTTTAGTAATTGGGATAGCTATGATGTTAGTTGTGGTTGGAATGTTTATTCTGAGAGGAATCGTTATCTAAAATAATAGATACAGAAGAAATTAGATTTTTAATTTTGTGGCACTGAAGGGAAGGAGATATCTATATGAAGGATCAAATTCGTGAACATATTTCTAATAGCACAAGAGAGAATATGGATTATCTTAAGAAATTATTTAAAGATACATCCGACATGGTATTTAGGGAATTTAAGTTTGGAGACATTCTTTGTGGAGTCATATATATAGATGGTATGGCAGATAAGGAATTATTAAATGATTTTTTACTTGAACCTATGATGAAGATGAGTGGAAATGTAACTGATTCTAAGGAGATAAAAGATCGAATTATAGCTATATCTGATATGAGAGAAGTTAATAAGTTAAGTGATGGAATTACTGCAATATTATCAGGTGAAAGTTTAGTTTTAATAGATAACCTACAAGGAGCATTAGTGGTAGCTAATAGAGCTTGGCCTAATCGTGGAGTTGGTGAACCCTCAGGAGAAACTGTAATACGTGGATCTAGAGAAGGTTTTACAGAAACTATTAGGTTTAATACAGCACTTCTTAGAAGAAGAATTAGGGATGTAGGCCTTAAAATTGAGGGAAGACAATGTGGTGTTAGATCTAAAACCGATATGGCTATAGTATACATAGATGACATAGTAAATACTGATGTATTAGAAGAATTGAAGAAAAGATTAGATAGAATTGATATTGATGCAATTTTAGATAGTGGTTATGTTGAGCAATTTATTGAAGATAATGATAGAACTCCATTTCCTCAAGTGCAAAGTACTGAAAGACCAGATGTGGTAGCTGCTGCTTTATATGAAGGAAGAATAGGAATAATTGTAGATGGCTCACCTTTTGCATTAATTGTTCCAGCGGTGTTAGTGGATTTCTTTCAATCACCAGATGATTACTATACAAGTTGGATAAGTGGAAGTATGGTAAGGTTCATCAGAATTGTAGGAATACTGGTATCTTTAGTTTTACCCGCTTTGTATGTAGCTGTAACCACATTTCACACAGACTTAATTCCTACAAAACTAGCATATACTATAGCTTCATCTAGAGAGGGAGTACCCTTTGCTGCCTATGTAGAGGTATTACTCATGGAAGCTAGTTTAGCCTTTTTAGTTGAAGCTATTATAAAATTACCGAAACCAGTTGGTTCTACTATTGGTATAGTTGGAGGACTTATAATAGGTCAATCAGCTGTAGAGGCAGGACTCGTTAGTCCTATAATGGTTATAGTTTTAGGACTTACAGCAATAACAACATTTTTAATACCTAACTATACAGTAACTTCGGCCTTTACTTATTTTAGAATAATGATTATTATTCTAGCAGCAGTTTTTGGTTTGTATGGAATAATGCTAGGTATTATATTCTTAATAATTCATTTAACGAGAATAAAAAGTTTTGGAATACCTTACCTTGCTCCAGCAGTAGATTTAATTTGGAGTGATTTAAAGGATCTATATGTAAGAATGCCACTTAAAGTCTTTAAGGATAGGCCACATTTCTTAAAGCCACGAGATGAAGTGAGACAGAAAACTAAAAGACAAGGTGGTACTAAATAAGGTGTTACCATAGCTGGGAGGTTGAAATATGAAAAATAAAGAATTTATTGAAGAATTTGCACTCTTTGCTAGCTTATCAGTATCCATGATAGGGGTAGGTGTTTTTTATGCTCCCGCTATTGTAGCTAAATATGTAGGAGCGGATAGTTGGATATCTGCAATAATAGCAGGAATTGCAATTTGTTTAATTCTTTTTTGTATATATGAAATAGTTAAAATAAATAAATATAAGGATATTACACCTATATTAAAAGATACCTATGGAGGGGTTTTAGGAACAATAATATCTTTAATATATTCATTGGTGATAATAATTGTTTTAGCATTTTCTCTTAGGGTATTTTCTGAGGTTATAACCATGTATCTTTTAGTTAACACACCTACTGAAGTAATAATAATAACATTTATATTTATAGGAATGTATTTAAGTCGTGGAGGCCTTGTTAATGTGGTACATTTTAATGAAATAGCCTTCTGGGTTATGTTTTTACCTTTAGCAATAATTTTATTGTTAACTTTACCTGAAGCAAATTTTAAAAATCTTTTACCAATAGGTGCTTCGCCTATTCAAAACTACTTTATATCTAGTTTTGAAATGCTATTTCTATTTAATGGCTTTTCTATTGCTTTTATTTTGATACCCTATGTAAGAGAAAAAGGAAAGATTGGTCCTATTTTGAGAAGAAGTAGTCTTTTTGTAGGTCTGTTCTATGTGATAATATTTATCTTAGTGTCTGCTACTTTATCATCAGTACAAACTGCTGAAAGTATATTCCCAACCATAACAATGCTACAATCTATAAGTTCAAGAAGTGGATTTTTGGAAAAATGGGATGGTTTAGTTATGTCCTTGTGGGTAATATTCTATTTTACATCCTTTGCTAATATATATTACTTTGCTTCTTCCATATTAAAAGAGAGTCTTAATTTAGATGATATTAGAACGTCATCTATGATATATGTTCCTATAGTATATTTAGCAGCTATGATACCTAAAAGTATTATAGAAGTAAGAAATTTTAAGTTTGGCTATTTAAGAATTGGTTTTATTACAACAATTATAGTTGTGATAGGAATAACTCTATTATTAAGCTATATAAAGAAAAGGAGGATGCAAAGTGAAGAATAAGATAATAAAACTTATTCCTATAATGATGATATCTTTACTTCTTACTGGATGTTGGGATAGTGTAGAGATTGATAGAAAAGCCTTTGTATCTACCATAGCAATAGATGTAGGTGAAGATATTAAAGCTAGGAGTGAAATAATAAATTCTAAGGAGAATACATCAGAAGAGAGTATTGAAAAAAATAATACATTAAGAGTTACTTATGGATTTCCAGACATTAGAAATATGGATTCTAAAAAGGGTACTGCTTCAGAACTTTCTATAACGGTAGAAGGGTATTCAATGACGGATACATACTTTAAAGCTCTTGCAAAGAGTAGTAGAACTCTTCACTTTGGACATAGTAAACTATTACTTTTAAGTGAAGACTTATTTAAGTATCCTGAAGTTTTACAAGAAGTAATGGATTATATTGAAAGAGAACCAAGTTTAAATAGAACAATTATGATGACTATAGTTAAAGGAAAGGCCAAGGATTATGTAGAAGTTAAGCCTGTAACTGAAGAAAATATTGATAATTATATTACTAGTCTTATGGGTAACAGTAGTAAAAATGGGACAGTAGCACCTGTAAATTTAACAAAATATATAGATATGGTTAAATCTTACAATTCCAGTGCGTTACCAGTCTTTTCCCTTGAAAATGAAAAAGATATACAGCTTACAGGTATGGCTGTTATAAAAGATTTTACCATAAAGGATTATTTAGATAATAATCAGATGACAGATATTCAAATACTTAGAGGAGATATTGGTTCTTGTAGAAAGGCTATAAATAAAGAAGGGCATAATATAGACTACTATATAAAAAATGTAGATAGAGATTTACATATAGATTATAAAGATAATAAATTAAAGCTTAAGTACACCATTGATACAGAAGGTACTTTAAAGGGGTATTATTCTAAAGCTGAATCTTTAGATAGTGAGGTTATAAAGGAGATTGAACAACAATTTAATGAGTCTATGAAAAAGGACTTCCAAGAGCTTATAGATTTTACTAGAAATAATTTAAAGGTAGATGTATTAGATATTGGAAGTGATATAAGAAGGTTTCATAAAGGAATTTGGAATGAAGTAAAAGATAACTGGCCACAGGCTCTTGAAAATGCAGAAATATCTATTGAAGTAAACAATGATATAAGAAATATAGGGTTATCAAATTAAATATTAAAAGTATGATGTTCTAAAATATTAATAAAAATATTATTAAAAGTGAATATAACTTGTCCATGTGGTAACAATTAAGATATGATTTTAAGTTTTAGGAGGAAGAAACAATGAAAAAGATTATATCTATAGTTGTTACCATATTTTTTATAGTTATACTTTTAGTTAAGGTACAGGGAGTTGAAGCAGCTAATTTTATTTCTGAAAATAAGATGTCTAATAATGTTTCAATAGATGATATATCAGGAAAGTTAATTAGGTTTCACGTTATTGCTAATAGTGATAGTGAGAAAGATCAAAATCTAAAGCTTAAAGTTAGAGATAAAGTTTTAGAATATGTACAACCACTTTTAAAAGACAGTAAGAATATAGAAGAATCAAGAGAGATTTTAAATAGGGAAAACGAAAAAGTTCTTGAGATAGCTAGAGAAGTTATAAAAGAAAATGGTTATGACTATTCTGTAGAATCTACCCTAGATAAAGAGAACTTTCCTGTTAAAACCTATGGTAATATTACTTTGCCTCAAGGAGAATATGAAGCATATAGAATAATAATTGGAACTGGTGAAGGCCAAAATTGGTGGTGTGTTATGTTTCCTCCTATATGTTTTGTAGATATAACAAAAGGTGAAGTTGCCTATGAAGAGACTGAAGAGGAAATGAAAAAAGTTTTAGATGATGAAGAATTCAATATGGTGGATAACACTAATTCAGAAAATGTTAGTAGTGAAAAAATAGAAGAGATTAAAGAAGTAAGTGATGCTTTAGCGGATAATACGGAAGATGATAATATAGTAATAAAATTTAAAATAGAAGATATATTGAAAAATCTGTTTAAATAATATTGAATATGGTAGTGAACATATATAAAATATAAGGAGTATAATTTATTTATGTTCACTATTTAATTTTACAGTGAATAGATTGTACCAAGGATAAAATTATTGTTAGGAGTGATAAATATGAAGAAGGTAGCGATACTATTTGGAGGACAATCAACAGAACATGAGGTGTCTAGGGTATCGGCAACATCTGTTCTAAATCATATAGATAAAGAAAAATATAGTATATTTCCAGTAGGTATAACCAAAGAGGGAAAATGGTTTCTTTATAAAGGTGATATAGAGAATATAGGAAATGGAAAATGGGAAGAAGACTATAAAAATCAAGTTGAAGATGGAATTAAATTATTACTAAATAAAGAGGTAGACGTAGTTTTTGCTGTACTTCATGGTATGTATGGTGAGGATGGTACTATTCAAGGGCTATGTAAACTTATGAAATTACCATGTGTAGGTCCTTCAGTTATGAGTTCAGCTGTATGTATGGATAAGGTTTATACGAAATATCTTTTAGAACATGAAGGTATAAAACAAGCAGACTATGTAGTGGTAAATGCCTTTGATTATGGAAATGATAGTGAGAAATTTATAAATAAAATTGAACATAAGCTAGGATATCCTTGTTTTGTAAAACCAGCTAACAGTGGTTCTTCGGTAGGAATAACCAAAGCTCATGATAGAGAAAGTCTTGAAAATGGATTAATAGAAGCTTTAAAACATGATAGAAAGATTCTTGTGGAGGAAGGATTAAATGCTAGGGAAATAGAAGTTTCTGTACTTGGAAATGATGACCCTAAAGCTTCAGTTCCAGGAGAGATAATTCCAGCTAAGGAATTTTATGATTATGAAGCTAAGTATTCTAATGCAGAATCTAAACTTTTAATTCCAGCTAATTTAAATGATGAAGGGATGGCTACTATAAGAAGTTTATCCCTTAAAATTTATAAGAAATTAGATTGTGCAGGCATGGCTAGAGTGGACTTTTTAGTAGATAAGGAAAGTGGAGAAATATATTTAAATGAAGTAAACACTATACCAGGCTTCACAAGTATAAGCATGTACCCTAAAATGTGGGAAGCTACAGGGTTATCCTATAGTAATCTTATAGATAGATTAATTGAATTGGCAGTTGAAAGAGGTTAGTAAGTAAAATTTACTAACCATTACTTTCAAGTTGCTAGTAATAAAAGAAAATAGTAATATTATTATATGTGTTATTTTTAATATTTCTATAAGTTAATATGATATAAAGAGATTAATATACTATAGATTAGAGTAAAAGATACAAGATAAAGAAACTAAGAGAGTTAGGTGAAGAAAAAAATGACAAGAGCATTAGCTATGGTTTCAGGCGGTTTAGATAGTATTCTTGCAGCAAAGTTAATTAAAGATCAAGGAATTGAGGTTATTGGAATATGCTTTAAATCTTATTTTTTTAACGAAGAAAATGCAAGAAGAATGGTAAAACAGATAGATATTCCTTTAGAAGTAGTAGATTTTAAGGAAGAACATTTTAAGATGGTTAAAAATCCTAAAAACGGATATGGGAAAAATATGAATCCTTGTATTGATTGTCATGCTATGATGATGAAGTACTGTGGACAACTCTTAGAAAAATTAGATGCAGATTTTATTATAACTGGAGAGGTTTTAAATCAAAGACCTATGTCTCAAAATAGAAGTGCATTAGATAAAGTTAAGAATGAAAGTGGAATAGGAAGCAAAATTCTTCGTCCTCTTTGTGCTAAAAATCTTAAACCTACAGAGATGGAAGAGAATGGCCTTGTAGATAGGGAAAGACTTTTAAATATTCAAGGTAGAGGAAGAAAGATTCAAATGGAGCTTGCTGATAAGTGGGGTATAAAGGAATATCCATCACCAGCAGGAGGATGCAAATTAACAGAGCCAAATTATTCTGTTAGGTTAAAAGAACTTTTATCTCATAACCAAAATCCAGAGGAAAGAGAGCTTGAATTACTTAGAATAGGTCGTCATTTTAGAGTTACACCTAAGGCTAAGGTTATATCTACAAGAACTCAAGAAGAAGGAGAAATGATAAAAAGTCTTCTTAAGGAAGGTGATACAATACTATTAGTTCAGGACTTTAATGGTTCTATGATAGTAATTATAGGTGAAGCTACAGAAGAAGTAATATCTATTGCAGCTAAGATTGCTATAAGATATAGTAAAGGTAAAGATGAACCAAAGGTCACTGTTAGATATTCAGAGTTTGGAAGTAAGGATCACAGGATTGTAGAAGAGACTTGTGCAACTGATGAGGAAATAAATTCTTATCTTATATAGAAAAGTTTTTAGAAGAGTAAATAAAATAGCCTTAGAGTTTAAATATATTTTAAATAAGATTCTTAGGAAGAATAGAGGTAAATATTATGGATAAGGATGCTATAATTAGAGTAAGTAGTATACAGAATAATGATGAGGATGAATGCATTGAAATTGTTAGTCCAGGATCATTTTTCAAAGAAGATGATGAGTATGTTGCTACGTATGAAGAAACAGAACTTTCGGGGTTAGGGGATACGTTAACTACTTTTAGAATAGGTGAAAATTATTTTAATCTTATAAGAGAAGGGGATGTAAATACTAATATGGAGTTTAAAAATGGGAGTAGTTCGTCTATTCTTTATAATACTCCTCATGGTGGATTATCTATTAAAATTAAAACTAATGATGTAAACATAGATATTAATGAAGCTGGTGGAAAAGTAAAAGTTGACTATGATGTAATAATAGCCAAAGACCAAATTATTAATACTAAGCTTGTAGCTACCATAAATGTTAAATAGTACAAAAATGTTTTACTTAGAAGCTATGCATAATTATATAATGCATAGCTTCTATTATTAAAGGAGTTGTGAATTTTGTATAGCTTTGAAGATATAATTGGGAATAGTAAAGAAATAAGAAATGTTAAAGAATTAGCTATGAAGGTATGTAATTCAAAATCTCCAATTTTCGTTTATGGTGATACTGGCACAGGCAAAGAATTGATAGTACAAGCTATACATAATAGTTCAATAAGAAGAAAAAAGCCCTTTATAGCACAGAACTGTGCTGCAATTCCAGACAATTTATTAGAGAGTATTTTTTTTGGAGTAGGAAAAGGTGGTTTTACTGGAGCTATAGAGTCAGAAGGGTTATTTGATATAGCCAATGGTGGTACTTTGTATTTAGATGAGTTAAATTCTATGGATATAATGTTTCAAGGAAAGTTCTTAAGGGTTCTTCAAGAAGGAGAATTTAGAAGAATCGGTGAGACTAACACTAGAAAAACAGATATAAGAATAATAGCATCAGTAAATGAGAATCCTGATTTTTTAGTTAAGAGCAATAAATTAAGAAAAGATTTATACTATAGACTTAATGTTATAAGAATTAACATGCCTGAATTAAATTCTAGAAAAGAAGACATACCTATACTTGTATCAATGTTTATAGAAAAGCATAATAAAAGATTAGGTACTAATGTTAATGGAATAGATAGTTATGCATTAGAAATTTTAATGAAAAAAGACTATGATGGAAATGTGAGAGAATTAGAACATATAATCGAAGGTGCTTTAAATTATAAAAGGCATGGAATTATTGAAATATCTGATTTGCAATTAGGAAATATTATTGAAAGTTTGTCCCTTAAAGATAAACTTGTGAATATGGAAATTAAATATATAAAGGAAGCTTTAATTATTCATAGTAATAATGTAAGTAAAACAAGTAAATTTCTTAATATACCAAGGCAAACACTTCAATATAAAATAACTAAGTATAATATAATGGATTTGATAGATAAGGATAAGTAGTTTTAAATTATTATAGATTATTTAAATAGCTTAGTTCTGTATATGTATAGAAATATTTGGTTAAAATAATAAACAGAGTTCTTAGATTTTTCAATTTAAAGTAAAATATTTATTGATATAACAATAAATATTTTAGTTGGTAATAGATTTTTTGAAAATATAGTGTATACTTATATAGTAAAATCTATACTACAGCAAGTTTAGTTATATATAATTATATGAATAGATTAAACAAATAAAATAAACAATACAAAATTTTAATACATTTTAAAAGAAAGCTTCAAACTTCTATCATTTATAAATAATATCGAATTATATTAATCATATAAATATTATTTTCCAAAGTTACATTTAAATGAAATATACAATTAGGAGGTGATCCTTTGAATAGTGAAAATTTACATAGCATGAGTGTTATAGAATTAAAGAGTATTGCAAAGGAATTAGGAATAAAAAATATTACTAAGTTTAAAAAGAATGAATTAATTGAAGAAATTGAAAGAGTATCTTTAAAATCTGTTGAGATTAAAAATGAAGAAGATTCCCATAAGGATGATGAAAAAATACAACCTGCTCAAATAAAAAAAGAAGGTATAATTCTTAAGGAGAAACTTACTAAGAAAGATGTAGAAGAAGATAATAGTAAAGATGAAGTTATTAGTAAAGGTTTGGACATTGAAGAATCAAAGGAAACTGTAGTGGAAGAAAAGGTTGATAGTATAGAAGAAAAGCGTGAAAGATTAAAGAGTTTAATAAGTGAATCAGAAACATCAAAAGGAATATTCGAATTAAGTGACAATGCTAATTTTGGATTACTTAGAATGAATAACTATTTAAGTGGAAATAACGATATATATGTTTCAATATCCCAAGTTAGAAGATTTAATCTTAAGAATGGTGATGAAGTAGAAGGTAAAGTAAGAAGCTCTAAAGAAGGAGAAAAGTATCAAGCTCTTCTACAAGTAACAAAAATAAATGGTGAAAATCCAGAGAGAGCTGTTGGGAGAACATCTTTTGAGAGACTAACTCCTATATATCCTACAGAGAGATTGAAATTAGAAACTGAAGATTCTAAAGATTTATCAACTAGATTAATGGACATATTATCACCTATAGGGAAAGGTCAAAGAGGTGTAATAGTTGCTCCACCTAAAGCGGGAAAGACTTCTATCTTAAAGAAAATTGCTCATAGTATAGCAGTTAATCATCCAGAAGTTAAAGTTATAGTACTTCTTATCGACGAAAGACCAGAAGAGGTTACAGACATGCAAAGATCTATTAAGGGAGATGTAATTTACTCAACCTTTGATGAAGAGCCAGAACATCATGCGAAGGTAGCTTATATGGTACTTGAAAGAGCAAAAAGGATGGTAGAACAAGGACAAGATGTAATAATTCTTTTAGATAGTTTAACAAGATTAGCTAGAGCTTACAACTTAACAATAACTAGAACGGGTAGAACTCTATCAGGTGGATTAGATACAGGAGCTTTACTTATGCCTAAAAAGTTTTTTGGTGCAGCTAGAAATGTTGAGGAAGGCGGAAGTTTAACTATTCTTGCTACAGCTTTGGTTGAGACTGGAAGTAGGATGGATGATATGATTTTTGAAGAGTTTAAGGGTACTGGTAACATGGAAGTACACCTTGATAGACAGCTACAAGAACGTAGAATCTTCCCAGCTATAGATATTTATAAGTCAGGAACTCGTAGAGAGGATTTGCTTCTTACAAAATCACAGCTTGAAGTTAGTTATAACATAAGAAAGATTATGTATAAGACAGGGAACCCTCAAGCTGTTACTGAAAAACTTATAGGAATTTTATCAAAAACTAACAATAATGAAGAATTTTTTGAAATTGTATCTAAAAACCAAGACATATTAAAATAGATTATATGAAAAGCCATAGGTAGAGTTTATACCTATGGCTTTTGGACATAAAAAAATAGGAGAAGTATTCTTCTCCTACATAAAAATATATATGATTATTCGCTTTTAAGGTTGAATTTTTTCATAAACTTGTCAACTCTTCCACCAACGTCTACATTCTTTTGCTTACCAGTAAAGAATGGATGACATTTTGAACAAATATCAACTTTTAATTCTGATTTAACAGAACCTGTTACAAAAGTATTACCACAAGCACACTTAACAACAGCTTCGTCGTTATAGTTTGGATGTATTCCTTCTTGCATTTCATTTCACCTCTTTCGATATAACATACATACCCGTATTATCAACTATTAGATTATAACATAGAGATAAAATAAGGTCAATATGATTATTAATTGTATTATATAGTATTAGTGTATATAAAAATATTTATTTTTGAAAATGTACTTATAATATTAATTTGATTAATGGAGTTTTTTCTACTAAAATAATATTATGTGATTAATTGATGGACTTTGGAGGAATATTACTATGAGTAAACTATATTTTAGATATGGAGCAATGAATTGTGGAAAGTCTACAAATCTTCTTCAAGTAGCTTATAATTATGAAGAAAGAGGAATGAAAGTAATAATAATTAAACCCAAGACTGATACAAAGGGAGGAAATAAAATTGTATCTAGGCTTGGAGTTACAAAAGAAGTAGATTTAAGTTTTTCTAAAGGAGAGAATATTTTTACTACTGTAGAAGATTATATAAAGAAAAATGGACAAATTCACTGCATACTAGCAGATGAAGTTCAGTTTTTTACAAAAGCTCAAGTTGATGAAATGTTTATGATAGCTGTTAAATTAAATATTCCAGTAATATGCTATGGTTTAAGAACAGATTTTCAGATGGAGGGCTTTGAAGGTAGTGAAAGACTTTTACTAGTAGCTCATAGTTTAGAGGAGCTAAAAACAATTTGTAAATGTGGTAAGAAAGCTATATTAAATGGAAGAAAGATTAATGGTAAATTTGTTTTTGAAGGTAATCAAGTTGCCATTGATAATGAAGATAATGTAGAGTACGAGTCTCTTTGTGCAGAATGTTATATTAAGTATGAAGAGGAAGCAGCAAATAGCAGATAACAACTAAAATAATAGGATGCTTATATTAAGATAATATTATGAAGTTAGAAATAAGAAATAAGAAATAGAAGGCAGGTGTTAAAATGGAAAAGAAGACAACGGTCGGGGGACAGGCAGTTATAGAGGGTGTAATGATGAGGGGATCTAAGGGGCTTGCAACTGCTGTAAGGCTTCCTAATGGTAGTATTGAAGTTAAAAAAGAATCAAGTGAAAGCTTGACTAAGAAAAATAAATTTTTTGGATTTCCTATAATTAGAGGATTTATATCTCTTATAGAATCATTAATTATAGGTATAAAAAGCTTAGAGTATTCAGCTTCCTTCTTTGAGGATGATGAGGAAGAGTCAGAATCCAAATTTGATAAATGGTTTGATAAAGTTTTTAAGGAGAAAGGAAATAGTGTACTAATGGGTATATCATTAGTTCTTTCCCTAGCTTTTTCTATACTACTCTTTTTTATTTTACCAACGGCATTAACTAGTTTGGTAAAAAAAACAATAACATCTAATGTGGTAGTTTTAAATATTATAGAAGGAATAATAAGAGTTATAATATTTATAAGCTATATATTTATTGTTGGAAAACTAGAAGACATAAAAAGAGTATATCAATATCATGGAGCTGAGCATAAAACTATATTTTGCTATGAAAGTGGTATAAATTTAACACCAGAAAATGCTAAGAAGTTTGGAAGACTCCATCCAAGGTGTGGAACTAATTTTTTATTCTTAGTTATGGTTATTAGTATAATTATATTTTCCTTCACGGGATGGCAATCTATAGGTCAGAGAGTGATTTCTAGAGTATTATTACTACCAGTGGTATCTGGAGTAACTTATGAGGTTATAAAATGGCTAGGAAAGAGTGATAGTAAAATATCAAAAATTATTGCATGGCCAGGGTTACTTTTGCAAAAGATAACAACACAAGAACCTGATGAATCTATGCTTGAAGTTGCAATAACTTCATTAAAAGCTGCAGAGGGGTTAGAATGAATTATAGTGAATGAGGAACAATATGAATATAAATGAAGCGTTAATAAAGGCATATGATATATTAAAGAGTAGTGATATTGAATCATACATAATAGATGCACAGCTTCTATTATGTAGGGTTTTAAATGTAGAAAAGTTGTATATAATTATGAACAGGTCAGAAGTATTAACTTTAGATAAAGAGCAAGAGTTTTTTAAACTTATAAATTTAAGAAGTTGCAAAAAGCCTATGGCATATATTCTAGGGCAAGTTGAGTTTATGGGTATTAACTTTTTCGTAGAAGAGGGAGTGTTGATACCAAGACCAGATACAGAGATTTTAGTAGAAGAGTGTATTTCTATAATAAAGAAAAATAATATAAGTTTAATATGTGATATGTGCTGTGGAAGTGGAGCTATTGGAATTTCCATAGGCCATTATGTAAAAAATAGCAAAGTATGGTTATATGACGTAAGTGATATAGCATTAAATGTAACTAAAAAAAATATTTCAAATTTATATTTAGGAGAAAAGACCAATGTAAATAAAAGTGATTTATTTCAATTACCTATAAAAGAAGGTTTAAAATTTAATATGATAGTGTCAAATCCACCATATATTAAGGAGAAAGTAATTCCTACCCTTATGGAAGATGTTAAAGACTTTGAACCTCACCTAGCTCTTTCGGGAGGACAAGATGGACTTGATTTCTATAGAAGGATATGCAAAGAAGGAAAAGAGGTACTTTCCTCTGATGGATATTTATGTTTTGAAATAGGACATGATCAGGAAATGGAAGTAAAATCTATCATGAAAACTGAAGGATTTAGTGATATATATAGTTTAAGGGATTTGGGTGGAAATCATCGAGTTGTCATAGGAAAGTTACCATAAATAATATTTTTATGATATAATGTAATGATGTAAAAAATTAAGATTTATGATTAAATTACGGAGAGTGTTAATATATGTTAGAGAGATTAGGTTTTTTAGAAAACAAATATGATGAATTATCAAATATGATTAGTGATCCTAGTATTATGGCTAATCAAAAGGAGTGGCAAAAACTTTGTAAAGAGCATGCAGAATTAGAGATAATAGTAGGAAGGTATAGAGAATACAGAGATGCTGAAAATGCATTAGCTGAAAATAAAGAAATGCTAAATGAAGAATCAGATAGAGAAATGAGAGAGATGATTCAAGAAGATATAAAGGCATTAACGGAACAATGCGAGAAGTCTAAGGAAGAAATAAGAATATTATTATTACCTAAAGACCCTAATGATGATAAAAACGTATTTATAGAAATTAGAGGTGGAGCTGGCGGAGATGAAGCAGCTTTATTTGCAGCCAATTTATTTAGAATGTATACAAGATATGCAGAGCGTAACAGATGGAAAGTAGAAATAATGAGTGCTAATGAAACTGATATCGGTGGATTTAAAGAAGTAGTATTCATGGTTAAAGGTGATAAGGCTTATAGTAAACTGAAATATGAAAGTGGAGTGCATAGAGTTCAAAGGGTACCTGACACGGAATCAAGTGGTAGAATCCATACATCTACAGCCACTGTTGCAGTACTTCCAGAAGTTGAAGACGTAGATATCGACATAAATATGAATGATATAAAAATAGACGTATTTAGAGCTTCAGGAAATGGTGGACAGTGCGTTAATACAACAGATTCAGCAGTAAGAATGACTCATTTACCAACAGGACTTGTAGTTTCATGCCAAGATGAAAAATCCCAGCTTAAAAACAAGGAAAAGGCTATGAAAATATTAAGAGCTAGACTATATGAAGCAGCAGAAGCAGAAAGAGCTAAAGGAATTGCAGATGATAGAAAGAGTCAAGTTGGAACTGGAGATAGAAGTGAAAGAATTAGAACCTATAACTATCCTCAAGGAAGGGTTTCAGATCACAGAATAGGATTAACTCTTTATAAACTTGAAGCTTTCCTAGATGGAGATATAGATGAGATGTTAGATGGGTTAATAACTGCTGACCAAGCCGAAAAAATGAAGGCAATGGGAAATGGTATTTAGGTATTAAATTTTGTAAGGTGGAGGATTACTTAATGGATATAGATAAAGTCCTAAAGAAGCAAAGAAAATCTTACAAAAGGTTTATGCTATCTATGGGCTTTATTTTTATAATATTGCCTATAGTATTGCTTATAGCTAAACAAATAAATATATTTTTTATTATATATCTTTGTGTTATTGAAAGTTTAATATTATTTTCTGTACTAATGAGATACAATGAAGAATATTTAAAGTTTCAATTATATGAAGATAAAATACTGATATCTATTTTAGGTGGTAGAATAAAATATAAAATTCACTATAGTAAAGTAGCAATTATTCATACAATACCTCAAGAAAAGTACTTTGATATATTGATAATAACAAAGTCTAAGTTTAGAAATAAAAGATTGAGATTGGTTACGAATAAAGTGCTAGAGAGATTCAGTGGTATAGGGAAATATTATGTTAAAGTAAAGATGCCTAAGGATGATGACTATTATTACTTTGTAGTAAAAAGAGGTGGAGTAAAGAAATATATGCTATTAGATTTACTTTTTAAGTATTGTGTAACTGCTGTATTTACTGAGGATGCTATAGCTAATATAAAAGAATATAGAAAACAGAATAAAATATAGAGTTTATAAATATATTTTACTAATAATAATTTTCAAGGAGAAATTATGAATAGTACTATATTTATAATAGGAGTTTTTTCTGCTATAGTATCTCTAATAGGAACTATGGTTGGTGCATTAATTGGAGTATCCTTAAAAAATCCTACTGACAAGTTATTAGGAGTTTTATTGGCAGTTGCTACAGGAATAATTATATCAATAATTTTCTTAGAACTTATACCAGAATCAATTGATAAGATTGGCTTTATTAGAACTCTCATAGTTATAATTATTGGAGTAATAGTTATATATTTTATAGATTGTTTAATTAAAGTAAGTAGCCACAGTAATGATAGAAATCCAAATATGATAAATCATACAAAAGTTGCAATATTAATGGCTTTAGGGTTAATGATGCACAACTTTCCAGAAGGCATTATAATGGGTTTTGGATTTGTTAAGGGTTCGGGATTAGGTATAAAGATGAGTATATTAATATCAATTCATGATATCCCAGAAGGAATTGCCATGGCAACACCGTTAATAGCTGCTGGAAAGAAACCATTTAAAATTTTATGGTATAGTTTTTTAGTAGCATTTCCAACTGTTATAGGAGCCTGGATAGGTATGTTAATTAATTCTATATCATCTGCATTTTTAGGCTATAGTATTGCCTTTGCCAGTGGAATTATGCTTTATGTAGCTTTTGGGCAAATGCTTCCGGAAAGCAATGAATTGCATAGTAGTTATACAAATGCAATGTGGATTATATTTGGAATTATATTTGGGTTTGTAATGATAAATTTATTTTAATGGATTATTGAAGTGGGTGTTAATAGGTATGAAAACAAAAGTTGTGATGTTAAGTGAGAAGACTCCAGATGAAAGTGTGATAAAAGAAGCAGGAAAAGTTATAAAAGATGGTGGCCTTGTAGCCTTCCCTACGGAAACCGTATATGGATTAGGTGCTAATGCGTTAGATAGTGAAGCAGTAGCTAAAATTTTTATGGCAAAGGGTAGGCCACAAGATAATCCTCTGATTATTCATGTAGGGGATTATAATATAGAGCCCTATGTTAAAAATGTACCAATTGTAGCAAGAGAAATAATAAAAAAGTTTTGGCCAGGACCAATAACCATAATACTTGAGAAGACTGAACTAGTTCCACAGGTTACTAGTGCAAAGTTGCCTACTGTGGGAATTAGAATGCCACAAAATAATATCGCTATAGGTTTAATAAAAGCCGCTGGAGTACCTATAGCAGCACCTTCAGCTAATATATCCGGTAGACCTAGTCCTACAGACATGGAAAGTTGTGTTGAAGATTTAGAGGGAAAGGTAGACTATATATTAGGAGGAGAAAATAGTATTGTAGGTGTAGAATCAACTATAGTAGATTGTACAGTTTCACCTATATGTATTTTAAGACCAGGCGCTATAACCTTAGAGATGTTAAGGGAAATAGATAATAAGGTTTATATAGATCCATCTGTATTATCAAAGCCTACAGAAGATTTTAAGCCTAAGGCACCAGGAATGAAATATAGACATTATGCACCGAAGGCTCCTGTGAAGATAGTAGACGGTGATATAGATAAAGTTGTTGCAAAAGTTAATGAAATAGTATTAAATTATATTAAACAAGGTAAAAAAGTTGGAATTATTGCAACTGATGAAACAAAATCTTTATATAATAAAGGAACTGTTATTTCTATTGGAGCAAGATGTGATATGGAAGATATAGGTAAAAATTTATTTAGAGTTTTAAGAAGTTTTGATAGTATAGACATTGATATAATTCTTTGTGAAGCATTTGAAGAGAGTGGAGTAGGTACTGCAGTAATGAATAGACTAAAAAAAAGTGCTGGCTTTAACATATTAAAAGTATAATTGGAGGGATAAATATGAAAATAGCAATAGGTAGTGATCATGGTGGTTTAAGATTAAAAAAAGAAGTAATTAAACATTTAGAAAAAAAGAATATAGAAGTTAGGGATTATGGTACATATACAGAAGATTCTTGTGACTATCCAGATTTTGCTGAAAAAGTGTCTGAAGCAGTAGTTGCTAAAGAATATGATTATGGAATTTTAATATGCGGTACAGGAATTGGAATAAGTATATCAGCTAATAAAATACCAGGAATAAGAGCGGCGCTATGCAGTGATACTTTTAGTGCACATGCTACTAGAGAACATAATAATGCCAATATATTAGCAATGGGAGAAAGAGTTGTAGGAACCGGACTTGCTTTAGATATAGTTGATGCATTTCTTGGATCAACCTTTGAAGGTGGAAGACACGAGAATAGGGTTAACAAGATAATGGAGATAGAAAAAAAATATAATAAATAATTTTAGGAGGATAAGAACATATGAGTAAAGTTACACAAATAGACCATCCATTAATACTACATAAATTAGCATTCATGAGAGATATAAATACGGGGTCTAAGGACTTTAGAGAATTAGTAGAAGAGGTTGCTATGCTTATGGCTTATGAGGTTACTAGAGATATGCAACTAGAAGAAGTAGAAATTGAAACTCCTATAGGAATTACAAAGTGTAAAGTTCTTGCAGGAAAGAAAATGGCAATAGTACCTATATTAAGAGCTGGACTTGGAATGGTTGATGGAATGCTTAAGCTTATACCTGCAGCTAAAGTTGGACATATAGGTATGTATAGAGATGAAGAAACTTTAATGCCAGTAGAATACTTCTGTAAGTTACCTCAAGATATAGAAGATAGAGATATTATAGTAACTGACCCAATGCTTGCAACTGGAGGTTCAGCTATAGATGCAATAAATGCTCTTAAGAAAAGAGGGGCTAAAAATATAAGACTTATGTGTCTTGTTGGAGCTCCTGAAGGAATAAAAGCTGTTATGGAAGCACATCCAGATGTAGATATATATTTAGCTTCAATAGATGAGAAATTAAATGAACATGGATATATTGTTCCAGGATTAGGTGATGCTGGAGATCGTTTATTCGGAACTAAGTAGTATATTATTACAATTGTAATATTGCCCTGATTAGATTTAGATTTCTAATCAGGGTATTTTTCTAATAAAAATAATATTAACATATTAGATTGCATACAAAAAGGAGCCCTAGTTAATACTAGAGCTCCATATATTATTTAGGTAAATTTTATCAAATTGGGGGAATGGGAGTTATTTACCAAAATATCTTTGTAATAAACCGTTGAAAGCAGCACCGTGTCTAGCTTCATCTTTGCACATTTCATGAACTGTATCGTGAATTGCATCTAGGTTTAATTTTTTAGCTAATGTAGCAAGGTCTTTTTTACCTTGGCAAGCACCATGCTCAGCATCAACTCTCATTTGTAAATTAGTTTTTGTATCTGCTACAACTACTTCTCCTAATAATTCAGCAAATTTAGCTGCGTGTTCAGCTTCTTCAAATGCTATTCTCTTATAAGCTTCAGCTACTTCAGGATATCCTTCTCTATCTGCTTGACGACTCATTGCTAAGTACATTCCAACTTCTGTACATTCTCCAGTAAAGTTAGCTCTTAATCCTTCGATTACTTCTTGATCAACTTCTGCTGCAATTCCTATTCTGTGCTCATCAGCCCAAGCTAGGTTGCCTTCTGATTTTTCTACAAATTTATCAGCACCTGCCTTACATACTGGACAAAACTCTGGAGCTGAATCTCCCTCGTGAATATAACCACATACTGTACATACAAATTTTTTCATAAATATTTCCTCCTTAAATCTTCATATTATAATAATTTTTGTTTTTAGATTTTCTCGATGTATTTATCTTATGAACTTATTATATACTATTAAATAATAATTATCAAGAGAAAATTATTATTTTTTATTATTTTTTTTAGGTAATAAAAAAATAATATAACTTTATTATATTACTTAATAAGGTTAAGATTATATAATATTCTGTATTTTAATATAAAGTTCAAATATTTATAATTTAGTTTAGTATAGAAATAGCACCGATATGATACAATAAAAATAACCTTAAAGGGATAAAAATAAAGCAATAAGCCAAAAAACAATGTTTCTATAGAGGAGAGTAGCCCTCATTAGTTAGAATTTTGAATAAGTTAGTAAATATTTAATCAATATTAAGTAAAATTAAACGGAGCATCCGTTTTTCTAATAAATGCAATGCATAAAAAATTGCATACAATGAATATACAATTATATACTTTTTTATATATAAAGTGTAATGTAGAGGTTTAAATTGATTTATTAGAGTTTATTAGGGAACATTTTGGTAAGAAATCTTTTAATTCAGAAAATAATTGATATTTTAAATTCTTTTGACTACTTATTGTAAATTTTCAGTTTTAACAGACAAATGAATAAAAGTTTTTTGGAATAATCCTTTTATTGTAAAACCTCAAAAAATGTAGCAAAGCAGAGAGAACTTGTACTATTATTGATTATTTACTTCTTTAGAACTAATTTGACCTAATTTGGTGAAAATTTAGGTTTTAGAAGATTTGAACCTAGATGTATAATATCATATATGCAAAAGCGAGGTGGTCCAATCCAATGAATAAAGAGTGCTCAGAGGTTATTAAGCTTGTTGGCTTATTTGATTCTATTATAGGAATTATAGTTTCATTAATTTTAATGTTATTCTTTAACTGGATATCCTGGTTTTTTTTATTGGGGATAATTTGTAGTTTTGTGAATTTTATTATTAACTCACTGACAACTGAAATGATTATTATGAAGGATAAGAGATTTAAAGGTTTATTAATACTTTTATCCTATATAGTTAGAATAGGGCTTGTTTGTGGAATATCTCTCGCTATAATTAAGAAAAGTGAGGTGAGCTTTTTTATTTTTATTGCAGGATATACGGCTCAGCTATTAGCTATATTATGTTATGGTTTTAGCTTGAAGAGCCAGAAAGGAGTATGATGTTATGGAAGAAATGGCACCTTTGTTTGCAATTAATATCTTTGGATATAAATATGAAGTTATGTCAAGTGTTTTTATACAATGGGTATTTATTGCATTAGCATTGGTTTTATCCATTCTATATAGTAGAAAGGTTAAAAAAGTTCCAGGTAAGGTACAAAGTATTGTAGAAGTTGGAATAGAATTTTTATCTAATGTAGTTAAAGATAACATGGGACCAGGTTCAAGTCCTTTTATTCCTTACATAGGATCCTTAGGAATTTATTTATTTTTATTAAATATGGTAGGGTTATTTGGAATAAAGCCTCCTACATCAGATTTTAGTGTAAGCTTAGGAATTGCACTTACTACTTTTTTTGTAATTCAAGGGCATACTATTAAAAAGTTAGGTCTTTGGGGTTACTTTAAAGGATATGCATCTCCTGTTCCATTATTGTTACCAATAAATATAATGGAGAGGATTATGCTTCCAATATCATTAAGTCTAAGACTTTTTGGAAATATCTTTGCAGCAACAATGATTATGGAACTTCTATACGGAGCTCTTACAGGATTAAATTTTATTGCAGCAATAGGATTACCTATACCGTTCCATTTCTATTTTGATATATTTGATGGAACCATACAAATGATTATTTTTGTAATGTTAACAATGATTAATATTAAGATTACAGCAGAACATTAAAAACTAAATTTAACTAAATAAAAATTATTAATAGTAAATTACTATAAATATAAAAAATATTTATTTTTGAGGAGGAATTATAAATGGATTCAGCAGCTTTTATAGCAGGAATGTCAGCATTAGGAGCAGGTATAGCAGCACTTGCAGTTATTGGTGGAGGATTAGGAACAGGAAATGCTACTGGTAAAGCAGTAGAGAGTATAGCAAAACAACCAGAGGCTAGTAGTAAAATTATGAGTGCTTTAATAGTAGGGGGAGCTTTATCAGAGGCAACAGCTATATATGGATTTTTACTTGGATTATTATTAATATTATTCGGAGTAAAAGGTTAATATCTTAGTAAAAATATTGAGAAGGAGGGTGTAGTTCCATATCTTAATTAGTTACATTTTGAAGAAGATATAGTAGGTAGTGTAGTATATATTTGTGATTAAATTAAGAGGATGATGTGGAACGTAGCTTATGAATATTGATTGGAGTATTATAGTACCATCAACCATCAATTTCTTTATATTTTATTTAATACTAAGAAAATTTGTGTTTAATAAGACTTTAGCAGTTATCAATACTAGAAAAGAAGAAGTGGAAAGTGCTTTCAAAAAGGCTAGGGATGAAGAAGAAAGAGCGAAGTTATTAAAACAAAAGTATGATGAAGATGTTAAAAGATATAGAAATGATGGCTTGAAATTAGTAGAGAGTTATAAGCAAAAAGCTGATAAAGTATATGCTGAGATAGTTGAAGACTCACAAAGAGAAGTAGCTAACATAAAAGAACGAGCTACTAAAGAAATAAAAAGAGAAAGAGAAAAAGCTAGTAAAGAAATTAAGCAAGAAATTATTGATTTATCCATGAAACTTGCTGAGAAAACTTTAGAGAAAGAAATCAATGAAGAAAGTCACAGAGAGTTAATTGATAAATTTATAGCTAAGGTAGGTATTTAAAAATGTATGAATTTTTAGATAGGCGGTATGCTCTAGCTCTTTATGAAATGTGTAAAGAAGCAGGTAATATAGAAACTGTTTTGGAAGAACTAGGTGAAGTAGTTGAGGAAATGGATAATAATGAAGGACTTATAAAGATTATCAGAAATCCTCAAATTAATAAGCACAATAAAAAGAGAATATTTGAGGAATTATTTAAGGGTAAGATAGAGGATGAACTTTTAAGTTTTTTACTATTACTTATTGACAAAGGAAGGATACTTTATCTGAGGGAAAAGTATAATCAGTTTAGATTAGTATACCTTAAAAATAATAATACCGTTGTAGCTAAAATTAAGTCTGTAATTCCATTAAATCATAATGAACGAGAAACTATTAAAAGTAAGTTAGAAAAACGTTATGAAAAGACAGTAATAATAGAGGAAGAAATAGATAAATCTCTATTAGGTGGAATGTTAATCTCTGTAGGAGATGAAACCATAGATGGAACTATTAAGACTAAACTTATGGATCTTAAGAATATATCAGAAGGTAACGTAGGTAGATATAACTTTAGTGAGCTTAATAAAGAATTATTAGCAGATATTATAACAAATAAACCTCTAAATGAAGAAGAAACAAAAAAATTAAGAGGTTGGTTAATGGATTTCTATAGTAGAGAAATTGTCATAAATAATATAGTAGATGAGTCTTACAAAGATGATATCAAAGTTATTATAGGTGAAGATATAACTACTAAAGCTACAATTGATGAGATAGTTAATAGTGAAAAATGTAAGATTGGTAAGGCTAAATCTCAAGAGTGTATTATAGATTTAGATGAAAAAGGTAAAATTCTTAATGCCACAGTTAGGACTGTAATTCCACTAACTGATGAAGAGAGAATTAAGTTAACTAAAGGACTTGAGAAGTTCTATAGTAGAAAAATAGTAATCCATGAAGAAATAGATGAGAGTATAGTTGGTGGAGTATTAGTTAAAATAGGAAATGATATTACTGATGGAACAGTAAAAAGTAAGCTTAGATATGTTAGAGATGACATGTAATACAGGCTTTAAATCGTGGTGAGAATAGAGGTGGAATCATGCATATTAAACCAGGTGAGATAACATCTATTATAAAAAGAGAATTAGATAGATATGAAAGTCACATTAACACTATAGATTCTGGAACCATAATCCAAATTGGAGATGGTATAGCTAGAATATATGGATTAGATAATTGTTTAGAAGGAGAGCTATTAGAATTTCCTAATAACGTATACGGAATTGCCCTTAACTTAGAGCAAGACAATGTTGGATGCGTATTATTAGGTTCTGAAGAAGGTATCAGAGAAGGCGATATAGTAAAAAGAACGGGTAGAGTAGTAGAAGTACCTGTTGGTGAAGCTCTTGTAGGAAGAGTTGTAGATTCTCTAGGAAATCCTATCGATGGTAACGGAATGATAGTAACTTCAGAATATAGAGCTGTAGAAGTAGAAGCTCCGGGAGTTATAGAGAGACAATCAGTAAAAAGTCCTATGCAAACAGGTATAAAGGCTATAGACTCTATGATTCCAATTGGAAAAGGTCAAAGAGAGTTAATTGTAGGAGACAGACAGACTGGAAAAAGTGCATTAGCAATAGATGCTATCATAAATCAAAGGGGTAAAAATGTAACTTGTGTTTATGTAGCTATAGGTCAAAAGCAGTCAACTGTTGCTAATATAGTTAATACACTAAAGGCTGAGGGGGCTATGGACTATACAATAGTTGTAGCTGCAACGGCATCACAATCTGCATCTCTTCAATATTTAGCACCTTTCTCAGGATGTTCAATGGCTGAATATTTTATGTATAAAGGTGGAGATGCACTTATAGTATATGATGATTTGTCTAAGCACGCTGTTGCTTATAGAACTATGTCATTATTACTTCGTAGACCACCAGGAAGAGAAGCTTATCCAGGAGATGTATTCTATCTTCACTCAAGACTTTTAGAAAGAGCTTCAAAACTTTCTGATGACTTAGGAGGAGGATCATTAACTGCTCTTCCAATAATAGAAACTTTAGCAGGAGATGTTACAGCATATATTCCTACAAATGTAATATCTATAACAGATGGTCAAATTTTCTTAGAATCTGACTTGTTCCATGCAGGTCAAAGACCAGCGGTAAATGCAGGTATATCAGTATCTAGGGTTGGAGGAAATGCGCAAATTAAAGCTATGAAACAAGTATCATCAACCCTTAGAATAGAACTTGCTCAATATAGAGAACTTGTGAACTTTACTCAATTTGGATCAGATTTAGATAAGGAAACTGTTAAGAGACTTGAAAAGGGTAAAAGACTTATAGAAATATTAAAGCAAGGACAATATGCTCCTATGGATGTAGAAAAGCAAGTAATAATAATATATTGCGGAGTGAATGATTTCTTAAGCGATATTCCAGTTCATAAGGTTAAAGCCTTTGAAAAGGAATTTTTAGAATATATAGGTACTCATTATAGAGACATCCCAAGTTCTATAAAAGAAAAACAAGAATTAGATTCAGAAATAAAAGAAAGACTTAATATGGCCATAACTGAATTTAAAAAAGTATTTTTAACTGAAATTTAGAGATATCACCTAAATTTTTAGGAGGTGAAAATATGGGCGTTGCAGGATTAGTTATTTTAAAAAAGAGAATAAAATCTATAGAGAATACAAAAAAGCTTACTAAGGCTATGGCCTTAGTAGCAACATCTAAACTAAAAAAGGTAAGGGTATCCTTATATACAAATGACACGTATTTTAAAAGCTATAGAGAAGTTATGAATGAAGTAATTCCATCACTGCCAAAAGAAAATAGATATATGCAATCCAATGGAAGTAAAAAGAAATTAATCATTGTTATAACTTCAGATATGGGAATGTGCGGTGCTTATAATAATAATGTTATAGATAAGCTTAAAGGGATAACTAAAGGCCATGAAGAGGATTATTTAATAGCAGTTATTGGTGAAAAAGGTAAAAGCTTAGCTAAGAGACATAGGATTAAGACATTAGATAAATATAATCAAACTATCTCTGATGTGCCTACAGCTACTGAAGCTAAGAGTATCTTTGAGTATAGCTTCAATATGTTTAGTGAAGAAAAAGTAGGAGAAGTAAGTATACTTTATACTTGGTTTAAAAATCCAATAGTAAAAGAACCAAAAGAGTGTAGATTATTGCCTCTTACTTTTGAAGAAAGCGAAGAAGACCATATTGGTGAAGATGAATTTGATATAGAAGGAAACAAAGAAGAGCTTATAGAGTCAATAGTACCATCCTATTGTAATGCAATGATACTTAATGCAATGATAAATTCTAAGGCTTCAGAACAGGGAAATAGAATGGAGACAATGAATAGTGCGACTCAAAATGCAGATGAATTAATAGCTTCTTTAAGGTTAAAATATAATAGGGTTAGACAAGGGGCTATCACTCAAGAGATTTCAGAAATTATTGGTGGAGCTCAAGCACAAAGTTAATAAGCCATTATATAGTAACCTATATAAAAAGTATAGATAGGAGGAGTTATATTTAACTTATATATTAATATAGTTAGATGTAGCGAATTAATATGGCACAACGTATTGGTAAAGTAGTTCAAATTATTGGACCAGTAATAGATATAAAATTTGACACAGACTCATTGCCTAACATTTATAATGCAATCCAAATTAAGATGGATGGTAGAGTTATTGTTGCTGAGGTTGAACAACATATAGGTGATGATATAGTTAGAACTATATCTATGGAATCAACAGAAGGACTTAAACGTGGAGTTAAGGCTATAGATACAGGAAGACCTATTGAAGTGCCTGTAGGAGAACAGGTACTTGGAAGATTGTTCAATGTATTAGGTCAAACTAAAGATGGAAAAGGTCCTCTTGATACTAATAATTATTATACAATTCATAGACCAGCTCCAAGCTTTGCTGAGCAATCTGTGGAACCAGAAATGTTTGAAACTGGCATAAAGGTTATAGATTTAATAGCACCATATCAAAAGGGTGGAAAGATAGGACTTTTTGGTGGTGCAGGAGTTGGTAAAACTGTACTTATACAAGAATTAATCAACAATATAGCTAGAGAACATGGTGGATTATCAGTATTCACTGGTGTAGGAGAGCGTACAAGAGAAGGAAATGACTTATACAATGAGATGCTAGATTCAGGGGTTATAAATAAGACAGCTTTAGTATTTGGACAAATGAATGAGTCACCAGGAGCTAGAATGAGAGTTGCACTTACAGGACTTACTATGTCTGAATACTTCAGAGATAAAGGTCAAGATGTATTATTATTTATAGATAATATATTTAGATTTACTCAGGCAGGTTCAGAGGTTTCTGCATTATTAGGTAGAATACCAAGTGCTGTAGGATACCAACCAACCCTAGCAACAGAGATGGGGGCATTACAAGAACGTATAACATCTACTAACAGTGGATCAATTACTTCTGTTCAAGCAGTATATGTTCCTGCTGATGACCTTACTGACCCAGCACCAGCAACAACATTTAGCCATCTTGATGCAACTACAGTTCTATCTAGAGCTATAGTAGAGCTTGGAATATATCCTGCGGTTGATCCATTAGAATCAAGCTCAAGAGTACTAGATCCTAGAATTGTTGGTGAGGAACATTATGAAATATCTACTCAAGTAAAGTACATTCTTGAAAGGTATAAAGAACTTCAAGATATTATAGCTATATTAGGTGTAGATGAATTATCAGATGAAGATAAAATTCTTGTTAATAGAGCAAGAAGAGTTCAAAGATTTTTATCTCAACCTTTTACAGTAGGAGAGCAATTCACTGGTTTAAAAGGTAGATATGTTCCTATAAAAGAAACAATAAGAGGATTCAAGGAAATATTAGAAGGTAAACATGATCATTTACCAGAGTCAGCATTCTTATTTGCAGGAACAATAGATGATGTTATAGAGAAAGCTAAGACTTTGGGTTAATATTATTTTGGATGTGATAAAATATGAAAAAGGTCTTTAAGCTTATAATAATTACTCCAGAGAGTGAGTTTTTTAAAGGAGATGCAGTCTCTTTAAACTGTGAAACTACAGAAGGCAGACTAGGAATTCTTCCAGATCATTCTGCTATAATTGCAGGACTTGTACCAACAATAACAACCTTTGAAGATGTAGATGGAAAGAAGTACAAAGTTAATACTTCTGACGGAGTCCTAAAGGTAAGGAAAAATAATGTTAGTATTCTCTGTACTATAGCACAATGGGTAGAATAAATTTCGGTACCATATATTTCAAATATTCATATAAACAGAGTTCTTAGCTTCTTCGAAGCTTAGAACTCGTTATCCAGGGACGTAGCAGCTCTTTACTGCCACTTTGAAGAAGATGGGAGTATTAGAGCTGGTAGTCATCGGACAAACTAAAAGGAGCACATTAAATGATATGAAAATCATTTAATGTGCTCCTTTAAATTACCTTGGAATAAAATTCAACAATAATTCAAAATAATAAAAATATTTTGAGAATAGTATTGCTATATATAGTATTACTACATATAATATTATTATACATATTAAGTAAAAGGAGGGGTGTTATTGGAAATAGATAAAGAGTTATTAAAAGGGTTTATAGACATTTTAATTTTATCTATTATTAAAGGTAATGATTATATTTATGGATATAACATAATGAAACTAGTTAATATAGCTGCTGAAGATAACTTTGAACTTCAAACAGGAACTTTATATATAGCTTTAAAAAGATTAGAAAAACAAAATTTTATCACATCTAAAGTAATAGAAGGAGATAATGGAATTAAAAGAAGGCATTATTTAATTACAAAAGAAGGTGAAGTTCAACTTAATAAATTGAATGGAGATTTTAATAAGATAACAGAGCTTATTTTAAAGTTTAGAGAGGGGGCAGTTAATAGTGAATAATTTAAGTATTAAGTTAAAGAGGAAAATAAATAGATACTTAAGAAAGCTCTTTAGTTCAGCTTTTGAAGATACATTAGAAGTTAAAGAATTAAAGGAAGAATTAAAAAGTTACATTATAACTGAAGTTAGTGATTTAGTGGAATCGGGTAAATCTGAGGAGGAGGCTTTTGAAATAGCTAAAAATAATATAGGGAATAATTCTGACTTTGAGGAAGGAATATCAGGTATATTTAATAATACTAAATATTTATTTATCCTTAAATCTAGTTATGTATGTATGATCATATATATAATTATTCAATTGCTTGTGCGACTAAAGATTATAGGCATTATAGATATATCACATTATAACCTTAGAATCATGTCTAAATTTAGTTTTATAGTATTCATAATAGGAACTATCATATTTTTTATATGGACATTTATGAATTTTATTTTTACAAGTCGAACCTTTAAGTTTAAGATTCAAGCTATTGTTATAAATATCTTAAATATTTTCATTAGTATGTTATGGGTTATGGCTTCTAAAGGGATAGTCAATGTTTTTAGAGTAGAAAAAAGTTTTTATATAGCGTTATTTTTAGATATGATTTTATATTTTACTGTATATAGTAAAAAGGTTTTTAAATTTAAATAAAATTAGGATGTGTGAATTATGATAAAAAAGATTATATCAGCAATAATGTCATTCATGATGGTAGGCATGTTTTTAGTAGCCTGCACACCGAAGAAAGATGATGCAGAAGAAAACATAAGAGGATTTATAGAAGGGCACTATGTAGCAGATAAAGATGATTTAGAAGCCTGTGGTGATTATGTTAAAAATGGAATTGGTATAGGGGACAATTTAAACAAAAAAGATAAAGAGATGGCAGAGTATATGACTGAAGAAGGATTTGATGGATATAGAATTGATAGGACTCTTTTTTATAGATTTAAACTACTTTATGAAAAAAATTGCACATCAGAAATAAAAGATGTAGAGATAGTGGAAAAAGAAAAGTCAGAGGATATGAGAAGGTTTAATCTTAAGTTCAATTGGATTATAAAAAATGATAAAGATGAGATAGTTAAGGAGCATAGGATAGATAAAGATATATATCTTTCAGAAGAACATGGTAGTTGGCTTATAAACCAGTATAACAAGTTAGAGATATTACATGGTGACTTTAATATGGTATAGTTAATATTTTTATATACATTAAGCCAACCTTATCTTAAATATGTACCATAGAGGGAGAAAATAGAAAGATAATTTATGTGATTTCATAAATTATCTTTTTATTTTCTACATTACGTTGAAAAGTAATTTATTTATGAACACATTTTAAAAGTTGCTATATATTATTAGTATAAATAAAAATATAACTTCTTACATTATATGTAAATACGAATAAAAAAAGTAAAAAGGTTAATGATTTAATATAAGTGGATTTATTCTTATATTAAGGTGGGATATGTATGAAGTTATATATTAAGTTATTAATTGTGGTGATGTTCACATTAAGCATATTAATTATACGGGATAAAACTTTTTATGGGAAGAGTGAAGAGGATATGTTTAGTGGAATATTAAATAGTGTAAATGCTTCTACTGAGGAATATGTAGTGGAGGGCAGGTTTTATAGTCAAGAAAGTAAAGAAAATATATATGAAACTATAATAACTAATATAGAAAAGGCTATGGGACAAGTTTACCAAGAAGTTAATAAGGACTTAAGTTTTAAAATAGATTATAACCATGAAGAATATGATGGAAGGATTTCAATAGCTGATTATGGTAAAGGATATGATGTTGTACTAAGAATTTCTATTTGTAAACCTAATTTAGATATTGATGAAGAAAAAACTGTAGAAAAGAAAATTAAAGAAATTTTATCCCCAATTAGTAGTAAGGTGGAATACTCGCTATATGTAAAAAGTAAAATCTTAAACGGCACAATAGATGAAACAAGAGATGTGATTTTAAAGCAATTATATTTAAATAAAGCACAAAATATTGATGAAGTAGAAATAAGTAATGGATATAGTATTATAAGCAATACAAATTTATACGATAAAGAAATAATACTAGGTGAGGAGATAGATTTTAACTGTGCTATAGTTAGATATTCCTCAGGATGCTATTTAATAATGGGGACACCTGTAATCAGGATAACATACTAAGAAATAGCATTTTAAATGGAGGATTAACATGAGTAAATTTTATATAAATGGAAACCGTAGATTAAAAGGGAGTGTAAACATAAGTTCAGCCAAGAATGCTGTATTACCAATACTAGTGTCCACTATACTAACAGATAGTGTATCAACCATCAATGGATCACCTATGCTAGAAGATGTATTTGTACTATGTGAGGTATTAAGATCTCTTTCAGCAGAGGTTAATATAGATAGAGATAATAATAAAATTGATATTAATACAAAAAACTTAAAATATGAAGGTATAGATAATGACTTAGTAAGAAAAATGAGAGCATCTTTCCTAGTTATAGGAGCTATGGTAGCTAGATTTGGAAAGGCAAAAATTTCTCTGCCTGGAGGATGTAAAATAGGATCTAGACCTATAGATTTGCATTTGAAGGGACTAAAAGCTTTAGGAGCAACAATTAAAGAGGAACACGGATATGTTGAAGTAGTTGCAGAACAATTAGAGGGTAATACAGTTTATTTAGACTTCCCATCTGTGGGAGCCACAGAGAACTTGATGATGGCTGCAACTCTTGCTAAAGGAGATACTTTTATAGAGAATGCAGCTAAGGAACCTGAGATAGTAGACTTAGCAAATTTTTTAAATAAAATGGGGGCTAAGATTCAAGGTGCAGGAAGTGGTAAGATATGCATAACAGGAGTAAAAAGATTAGAAGGAGTTTCGTATACGCCTATATTTGATAGGATTGAAGCAGGAACATTTATAATAGCAGCACCCATTACAAAAAGTAAAATTACAATAGAAGGTGTGGATGAAGAACATCTCAAGTCAGTGATAGTTAAATTACGTGAAATGGGTGTTAAGATTGATGTATTCGGAAATAAAATTGTTGTAGATGGAGATGTAGAATTAAAACCCACAGATATTATGACTATGCCTCATCCAGGATTTCCAACAGATATGCAATCACAAATGATGACATTATTAAGTATTACCCCTGGAAGAAGCAGTGTGACAGAAACTATATTTGAAAATAGGTTTATGCAGGTGGCAGAGTTAAGAAGGATGGGAGCTAATATTAATGTTAACGGAAGAATTGCGACAATAGAAGGTGTTAAAGAGCTTACAGGAGCTGAAGTAGTAGCACCAGATCTTCGAGCAGGAGCAGGACTGGTTTTGGCAGGTTTATGTGCTAAGGGTGAGACTATAGTAGATCACATATACCATATAGATAGAGGATATGTAACAATAGAGGATAAACTCAATGCCCTAGGCGCAGAAATAACTAGAATATAATTATACTTTATATAGCTCAGCTTTTAATTTAAGGCTGGGCATTTTTATATTTACAAAATTATAAGCATATTACCATAAATATAATAATAAATATAACTAAGTCTATCTAGTATAGGAGAGAAGTTTATTTATTAGGAGGAAGAAAAGTGAAGTACTATGGGAGGATTAAAATAAATATTAATTATGATAAAGCTATAGTTGTTATTAAACCAATATTGATGGTGGCTATTTATTCAGCAGTATTACTAGGATTTCTAATATTATCCTATAAATTGATATTAGGTGAAGGAGGTAATATAGGTAAAAAAGGAAATGACTCATCACAGGCTATAGAAGTGATGCAATCTAAAAATAAAGGTGAGAAATCAAATAAGGGCATTTCCTTTAAGCTAGATGTAGATACAATAAAGGTTTATTTGACAAAGGAAAATAGGATTATAGAGGTGCCTTTAGAAGAATATATTAAGGGAGTAGTATGTAGTGAGATGCCATTAAACTTTAATAAAGAGGCTTTGAAGGCACAAGCTATAGCAGCAAGGACATATACCTTAGCTCATACAAAAGCTGTATCAAGTGGATGTGCCAATGGAAGAGGAGCAGATTTGTGTGATACTGTTCATTGTCAGGTATATACACCCAAAGAAGTAAAAATAGCTCAGTTAGGTATAGGTGGAGAAAATAAATGGAAACTAGTTGAAGATGTGGTGAATGAGACTAGAGGACAGGTGTTAACATATAATAATGAATTAGTATTGGGGGCGTATTATTTCTCTACAAGTAGTGGAAAAACTGAAAATGTTGAAGATGTATTTTCTACAGCACTACCTTATCTTAGAAGTGTTGAAAGTTTAGGTGAAGATATTGCACCAAGATATAAAAGTACGGAAACTATAGACATAAACAGATTTGCGCAAGTGGTTAATAGCAGTTATAGTAATGCAAATTTATCACCAGCTAATCTAGAAGATCATATTAAAGTAAATAATTATACAGATGGTGGGTCAGTGAAAGAAATAACCCTTGGTAATGTTACTATAACAGGGGTTAAATTTAGACAGTTGTTTGGATTGAATTCCGCTAACTTCTCTTTAGAGTTTTTAAATAATCAAGTTGTTATAAATTGTAATGGCTTTGGTCATGGAGTAGGTATGAGTCAATGGGGAGCTAATGTAATGGCTAGTCAAGGCAAGAGTTGTGAAGAGATTTTAAAACATTATTATACAGGTATTGAAATAAAAAAAATCAATGAAAATTAGAAAGAAATAGGGCTTTTGCCCTATTTTTTTAGTTTTTAGCAAAAAAATATGAAAAAAATGAGATAAATAAGAAAAAAATTTTCTTATAGTGTATTAATTTCCCAATAAACGTCCACAATACTGATGGAGGTGTTTTTATGAACAATAAACTTAACAAAGTGAAGCAATTTTTCAAAAAAGAAGGCTTCTATGTAATTTTATTTGTTTGTCTATGTGCTGTTGCTACAGTTGCAGCTATAACAGCTGGAAGAAATAACAATAAAAATTCTGAAGAAGATAAAGTAGCATTAGAACAAACAGAAAAAGAAGTTGTAACTCAACCAGAAAAACCTGAGAATGCACTACAAGTTAAAGAGGAGCTTGAGCCAGTACCAACAGTTAAGAATAATGATACTGCAGCAGTTTCATCTCAAACTAAAGTTAGTTTTAAAAATCCAGTAGAGGGTACTTTAGGTAGAGCATATTCTGAAGATCCAGTATATTGGGCAACAACTAAGAGTTATAAAAATCACTTAGCTATGGATGTTAAAGCTGCAGAAGGTTCAGCAGTTGTAGCAGTAAGTGCTGGAGTGGTTAAAAAAGTAGATGCAAATACAGAAGGTACCTATGTAGAAATAGACCATCAAAATGGACTAACTACAATATATGGAAACCTTAAAGAACAGGTTCTAGTTAAAGCTGGAGATAAAGTTACAGCTGGTAAAGAAATAGGAGCTGTAGGTAAAACTACAAACCTTGCATATGAGGAATATGGAGATTATCTTCACTTCCAAGTATTACAAGATGGAAAAGAAGTAGACCCAGCTAAATATGTTAGTTATAAGAAATAACTAAAATAGAATTAATATTCTTGCTAGCTTTAAAACTTTAAAGTAAAAGGCTAGCAAGAATGTAATTTAAATAAGGAAGTTAGCATATTTATAATTATAGAAGGGTTAAGGAGGTAACGCTTTGAAAGACTATATTGAAGATAGAGTACTAGAAGTAGCAAAATATATAATAGAATCCGAGGCTACAATAAGAAAAACAGCATCGGTATTTGGTGTAAGTAAAAGTACAATCCATAAGGATATGACTGAGAGATTACCTAAAATAAATGCTCAAATAGCAGAGGAAGCAAAAAACATCTTAGATCTAAATAAAGCTGAAAGACACATTAGAGGTGGAAAAGCTACTAAAATGAAATATAAAACAATTGAAGGTTAGGTAGAATAGTAATATAATAGGTGTATATTGTTTTAGTAAATATTGTATAGTATTTCAATAAGAAGAAAATACTAGAGAGCAGGAGTGAATTTTAAGATGTTTTTTTTCGGTGTAGGAACAGATATGGGAATAGACCTAGGTACGGCTACAGTACTGGTTTACACAAAGGGTAAGGGTATAATACTAAAAGAACCTTCAGTTGTAGCAATAGATAAAAGTGCCAATAAGGTCTTAGCAGTAGGTGAAGAAGCTAGAAAAATGATAGGTAGGACGCCAGGAAATATTGTTGCAATTCGTCCACTTAGAGATGGGGTAATATCAGATTATGATGTTACAGAAAAAATGTTAGAGCACTTTATTAAAAAAGCTTGCGGTAAGAGAAAGATGTCAACACCAAGAGTTGTAATGTGCGTACCATGTGAGGCTACTGAAGTAGAAAGAAGAGCTGTTGAGGATGCGGCAAGAAATGCAGGAGCTAAAAAGGTTTTATTAATTGAAGAACCTTTGGCAGCAGCTATAGGAGCGGGGTTAGACATAACTAAAGCTAGTGGGAATATGGTTATTGACATAGGTGGAGGTACCACCGATATAGCAGTAATTTCTCTAGGAGGAATGGTTGTAAGAGAGTCTATTAAAGTTGCTGGAGACGATTTTGATGATGCTATAATTCGTTACATAAGGAAAAAGCATAAATTAATGATTGGAGAAAGAACAGCAGAAGAACTTAAAATAAACATTGGATGCGCATATCCTAAAGATGAGGACATTAAGGCAGAGATAAGAGGAAGAGATCTTATAACTGGACTACCTAAAAATATCACAGTTTGTTCTAGTGAGATGGAAGAGGCATTAAAAGAAGCTGTTACTTCCATAGCTGAATGTGCACATTCTGTACTAGAAAAAACACCACCTGAACTGGCTGCAGATATAGCTGATAAAGGTATAATAATGACTGGTGGAGGAGCTTTATTAGATGGATTAGACAAACTCATTGAAAAAGTTACTAATGTACCAGTATATGTAGCAGAAGATTCAGTATCTTGTGTAGCTGTTGGAACAGGAAAAATGCTTGACTATGTAGATAAGTTAGACGATTCGTTTACAGGATATAATGTTTCAATAAATAGTTAAGATGTACAAGTTAGAATATTAAACCTATATTTTAAATTATGTAAATAAGTTTATATGATGTCCAACAATAGAAGTTAAAAATAAAGGTTATATAAATATAAAAATGTGATTTAATATACCTACTATGCAAAAAAAATATTTGTATAGTAGGTATATTTTATTTTGTATCATTTCTAGTTGGTGTAAGGAACTCATTTTCTATGAAAGGGAGAGTTAATAAAAACTATAATTATATCTTCGAAATTAAGGGTTGTTAAAAAGATTTTAATAGTATAAATAAGTCCATGTACTGTATATAATATCTAGGTGATAATCGTTCATCATTAATCACATAATGAGCTGAGATAATACCCATGAACAAGTCCTTGAGTTATTACTTTAGAGATTTCCAAAATTAGATTTAATCGTATATTTCTACTTGTAAAGGGTTCATCAATATCGCTAGAATCGACAATACCTATTATTGATATATCACCTACGGGAGAAAGAGATTTACCAACACCTTTTCCAGGATTAATGGGGTAATCCCGAACTTGTATCTCGCCAATTTTATTAGGAGGACCAAGACAAGCATCGATACCAATAATTTTAGAATCTGGATGTTTTAATTTTATATCCGATAGTTTACTATCTAAATTTAATGCGTGTATAGGATTAGCTATAGTTCCATAGACTGGCAATGGGAAAAATTTTTCTTCTAACATGCTGCCAATAAGAGGACCTAAGCAGTCTCCAATGCATCTATCAGTTCCTATACAAACAATAATTGTGTTTGCATTTAATTCATCTTTTAAAAAGTTGGATAAGGTATAATAACCTAATGAATCTTTGTAATGAATCTTAACTTTGCTCACAGAAACACCTCCATATGAATTTATATGAAGCAACTTCGGTATAAATTCTAAAAAATATGGAATAATTTAGATAGTTTTTATTTAAGGAGGATATGTTATGAATAGAAAGGGATATTCTGTAATCATAATTCTATATACAATAGTAAATATAATAGCGTTAGTGAGCTTTAATATAAGTAATGAAAACTTATATTACAAAGAGGAAAATAAGGTTATAGCTAAAAGCAGTGAGAAAGCTGAAAATTATAATAAAGAAATTACTACTGGTATAGAAAAGGAGAATATGGATGCAAATACTTCACAGGATTTAATTAAGAATAATGGGGTTAATGAAACTAGTGTATCAGATGAAGAATTAAAAAAAAGAAGAATTGAAGCTAATAGAGAAAGGCAAAATCAGCTAAATCAAATTTATAAGAGTGATAATGAAATAGTTAAAACTGATGAAATCGAGTTTGACAAATATAATAAGCAGGTTAAGGAAAAAAACAAAGTAATGAAGGTACCACCAGAAGAATTAATAGATGAGTTAACAATTTCAGAGAAGGCAAAGATAATAGGTATATGCAAAGCGTTGAATGAAGAAGACTATTCAGAGATAAACGAATTCCTTACTTATAATAATGAACGATTAGCTGTATTAAGAACTCTCAATGTAATAGAGCGTAAGGTAGATGAAGAGCAAATAGAAGAATTAAAGAAAATATTTTCTAAATATATAGATATGGACAAAGTAGAAGGAAATTAATTATATAAATAACTATTTAAATATAAACTTATACTTATAGTTCTCTAGGAAAATAGATATCTAGTTTCCTAGAAAACTATTAAAATAGAGAACTATAAAAATAGTTGTTCTGTTCATGCGGGTTTCAGGTATTATCCTGTAAGAAATAAATTAAATATATTGAAATAATAGTTTATTATTAATGCTTTTAATTAGTATAATGATTTAAATTTAAGTGACGAAATGCCTAAAATGAAAAAATTATGATTAATTGAGAAAAAAACAATAAAATTTTTATAAAAATATTGAAAAAAGGGGTTGAAAAAAAATCAATATAATTGTATACTAAGTCTTGTCAGTTTAGTGACATTTTTATTTATGTAAAAGATTGGGAATTAGCTCAGGTCAAGCTAATGTGAAAATCTAGTTATATTAAAATTATGGAGGAGTTCCCGAGTGGCC
>NZ_DKPI01000006.1:263978-1307327 GCF_002470865.1 Clostridium sp. UBA7339 | reverse complement strand
CCGTCCTCCTCCACCATATAAGGTCGCATAGCTCAGCTGGGAGAGCACCTGCCTTACAAGCAGGGGGTCACAGGTTCGATCCCTGTTGCGACCACCATAATGAATTATAATTCATTAAATTTTAAAACTATATAATATGCTGGCATGGCTCAACGGTAGAGCAGCTGATTTGTAATCAGCAGGTTGTAGGTTCGATTCCTATTGCCAGCTCCATAAATGGAGGAGTTCCCGAGTGGCCNNCCGTCCTCCTCCACCATATAAGACACTAAGTTTACTTAGTGTCTTATTTTATTTCTAATAAAAGATAAAATAAGAATTGAATAAGTGTTTTATATTAATTGAATAAATCTGTTTATTAAGTTTAGAATATATTTAATGGCATATATAAAGTTGTTATAATGGTAAATATTAATTATTTATATTAATAGATAAGTGTGTTGACAGTTAAATTTCCCTATGCTATTATCTATGTATAAATTAATAATATAACTCTTATCAAGAGTGGTGGAGGGACAAAGGCCCAATGAAACCCAGCAACCGGCTATTAAAAGCAATGGTGCCAATTCCTGCAGTATTTTCTGCAAGATAAGAAAGTTTAGTTTGAAATATACTAACCTCTTCTTGTCTGATAAGAAGAGGTTTTAATTTTAAGTGTCGGTAATATCTAAATATTTAAGGAGGAAAATTCAATGAGAAGATTATTTACGTCAGAATCAGTAACTGAAGGACATCCAGATAAAATGTGTGATCAGATATCTGATTCAATACTAGATGCCATATTGGAAAAAGATCCCAATGCTAGGGTAGCTTGTGAAACTGCAACTACTACAGGAATGGTTCTTGTAATGGGAGAAATAAGTACAAACTGCTATGTAGACTTCCAAAAGGTTGTTAGAAATACAGTTGAAGAGATTGGATACAATAGAGCAAAATATGGATTTGATTGCAATACATGCTCAGTATTAACATCTATAGATGAGCAATCAGGTGATATTGCTATGGGAGTTGATGAAGCTTTAGAAAGTAAAGCAGGTCAAATGAACAATGATGAAGCTACAGGTGCTGGAGATCAAGGTATGATGTTCGGATTTGCTACAAATGAAACTGAAGAATATATGCCTCTTCCAATTGCTATGGCTCATAAATTATCAAGAAGACTAGCAGAAGTAAGAAAAAATGGAACTTTATCTTACTTAAGACCAGATGGAAAAACTCAAGTAACTGTAGAGTATGAAGACAATAAGCCAGTTAGAATAGATACTATAGTAATTTCAACTCAGCATTGTCCAGATGTTACAAGAGAACAAATTGAGAAGGATTTAAAAGAGCATGTTATAGCTCCGATAGTACCTGCTGATTTATTGGATGCAAGCACAAAATACTATATAAATCCTACAGGTAGATTTGTTATTGGAGGACCTCAAGGAGACTCAGGTCTTACAGGTAGAAAAATAATAGTAGATACCTATGGTGGATCTGGTAGACATGGCGGTGGGGCTTTCTCAGGAAAAGACCCAACAAAGGTAGATAGATCGGCTGCTTATGCATCAAGATGGGTAGCTAAAAACCTAGTAGCTGCTGGTGTTGCTGATAAGCTAGAAATACAACTTGCATATGCTATTGGTGTTGCTAGACCAGTATCTATACAAATTGATACTTTTGGAACTGGAAAACTTTCAGAAGATAAAATAGTAGATATAGTTAATAAAGTTTTTGACTTAAGACCATCATCTATTATAAAAGAATTAGATTTAAGAAGACCTATATATAAACAAACTGCTGCTTATGGTCACTTTGGAAGAAATGACTTAAACCTACCATGGGAGCAATTAAATAAGGTTGAAGAAATAAAGAAATATATATAAGTAATTAAAGATATATATTTACCAATAAGAATCCACATTAACAATATGATTTGTTAGTGTGGATTTTTTAAGTAGAGAACTCAAATCTACGATTTGGTGTGAATCACTTACTCAGCGAAGGTACTGAGTCGAGTTTCATTAAAAAGACTATAATTAAATTTGCATAGATTATGAAATTTAACAAGGATAATTATTTTTACTTTAAACTGAGTCATATTACTAAATCTTATTATATTATTAATATATATGAGATATAATTTGGTATAATAATAGTTATAGATAGATAATAATAGGTATTAGGAGAGATTTTATGATAACCATTGAAGGGATAGTTGAAACAATTGTATTTAGAAATGATGATAATGGGTATACAATATGTAAACTAAGGTGTGATAAGGAAGTTGTCACCATTGTTGGAACAATACCATTTATAAATGAATCCCAAGAATATAGTGTTCAAGGAGAGTGGACTGTTCATCCTAAGTTTGGTAAGCAGTTTAAAATAGAAAGCATACATGAAATAATACCTACAACTACTAGTGGCATCGAAAAATATTTAGCCAGTGGAGTCATTGAAGGTATAGGAAAGGTTACAGCAAAAAAAATAGTAGAATTTTTTGGAGAAGATACAATAAAAATATTAGATAGTAATATAGAAAAGCTTGAAGAGATTCCTGGCATAGGTAAAAAGAGGATAAATACCATTATGAAATCTTATTTAGAGCAGAGGGTTACTAAGGATATTATTATTTTCTTTCAAAGTTATGGCATAACTGTTAATATGGCTATGAAGATTTATAAGAAGTTTGGAGTTAACTGCATAAATATAGTTAAGGATAATCCATATATATTAACAGAATACATAAGTGGAATTGGGTTTAGAACAGCGGATTCCATAGCTAAGAGCTTGGGCATAGAGAAGGATTCTCTATTTAGAATAAAAAGTGGAGTCATATATATAATTAATGAATTTTGTGCTATAGGAAATACCTTTATACCTATTGATAGATTAAGGGATAAGGGAATGAAACTTCTGGAGATAGACAGTGAGAAATTTGATGAAGGAGTTTATGAACTGATAATTGATGGAAAGATTAAGGTAGAGGTAGTAGATAATATAGATGCGGTATATAATATGTCCTATCTTTATCTAGAGATGTCTGTAACACGTAAAATAGTAGAACTAGCCACTACTAATTATGATAAATTAAGTTTAAATGTAAATGAGAAAATTAATGACTTTGAAAGTAAAGTAAATATTAAATTAGCCAATTCTCAAAAAGAAGCTATAGAGGGTGCTTTTTTTAATGGGATAGAGGTTATAACAGGGGGACCTGGAACAGGAAAGACAACAATTATAAATTGCATTGTAAGTATTTTTGAGAGTTTAGGACTTAAGGTATTTATGGCTGCACCTACAGGAAGGGCAGCGAAAAGGATGGCTGAAGCTACAGGTAGAGAAGCAAAAACTATCCATAGACTTTTGGAAATAGGAAGTTATAGTGAAGAAGAGGTAGATGAAATAGAAAATGAAACATCTGCCATAGAGTGTGATGTTTTAATAGTGGATGAAGCCTCTATGGTAGATATAAGTCTTATGAATGCTCTTTTAAAAGCAATGCAAGTGGGAACTAGACTAATAATAGTAGGAGATGTGGATCAGCTACCATCAGTGGGACCAGGAAATGTTCTTAGGGATATCATAGAAAGCGATGCAGTAAAAGTTGTAAGACTTAATGAGATATTTAGACAAGGACAAGAAAGTATGATAGTACAAAATGCCCACTTAATAAATGAAGGAAAGATGCCTATTTTAAATACCAAAAATAGTGATTTCTATCTTGAAAGAGCTGCAGATAGTGAAGTGATGTTAGAAAAAATCATTGGATTAGTGAAAACGAGACTTCCTAAGTTTAATGTGGAATGGGATAGTGTTAGAGATATACAAGTATTATCACCTATGCGTAAGGGGATTATGGGAATAGATAATTTAAATATACAACTTCAGCAAGTGTTAAATCCTAAAAGTAAAGATAAGGATGAAGTTGAGATTAAAGATATGATTTTTAGAGTAGGAGATAAGGTTATGCAAATTAAAAATAACTATACTCTAAAGTGGAGCAAAAATAATTCCAGTGAAGAAGGTAAGGGTGTATTTAATGGAGATGTGGGGTATATAACAGAAATTAGTGAGGATGAGGATAAGATTACTGTATGCTTTGAAGATGATAAAATCGTAGAATATGAGGAAAGCGACTTAGATGAAATAACTTTAGCTTATGCAGTTACTATCCATAAGAGCCAAGGAAGTGAATTTCCTGTAGTTATTATGCCTATGTTTATGGGACCACCGCTACTGATGAATAGAAATTTACTTTACACTGGAATAACTAGGGCTAAGAAGTTAGTTGTATTGGTAGGTAATTCTAAAGTGGTTGAATTTATGAAAGATAACAATAGAAGTTTTGAGAGATATTCAGGACTTAAATGGAGAATAAGAGAGATAATTCATATGTAGGTAGGAGCGATTTTATGTCATTTATAAAAACCAATAGAGAGATAGTGGAGGCATCAAAGAAATCTATAGAAGATACCATATTAGATGGCGCTAAAAAGAAGATGCATAAAATAAATATAATTTCTGCATTAAATAATAAAAAACAAATCTTTAATAAGGTATTTAACTGGTGCTTTAAAGAAAGTAAAAAGATATTATATATAATAAATACAGATATAGAAGAGGTAAAGATATTAGGATTCATTAATAAAAATTTTATAAATTCTATTGAAGGTGAGAATGATATAGCATATACAGGTAAAGTTAATATATGTACCCACAGTAGAGCCTTATACTTAAAGGAGAAATTTGACTTTATTATATATGATGAAATAAATTCTAGGCCTATATATAGCAATGAATCTATAAATAAGCTAATGGAGTATCTATGTAATAACTATGGAACTATGATTAGTTATTCCATGGAACCAATTTTTCATAATGAGGTAATATTATATAATTTAAGAAAAGATAAACAAGTTCCTATTGCTGAACCTAGGGTTATGGTAACTAGAGTAAATATAGAAGAAGAAATACCTATGAGTGTATATGAATACCTAGAGTGGTCAATAAATACTAATAAGAAGGTTTTAATATATACTCCAGATGATGAGAAAACTCATAAGGTTTATAATTATCTTTCTAATATAGACCATAAGCTTACAAAAAATATATTTAAAGATATAACAGGAGATAGTGACAAGAAGGAACTGTCTAAATTTTTACTAGCAGAGTATGGTATATTGGTTACTAATAATTATAATGAGAACTATTATGAAGTGCATCCTTTGAATATTATGATTTTTTTTGCAGATAATGATAACTTTAATTATAAGGATTTGGTTTATATATCTAGTAAGATAAATAGAAGATCTATGACAGAGCGAGAAGAGGTTATTTTTCTTTGCAATAGTGAAACTGAGGATATGGATAGATGTAAAAATATTTTAAGGGAGTTAAATAAAAGAGCTTGGGAAGAGGGAGTTTTGAAATTATAAAACAGATAGTAGATAATATATTGTCCACTATATATGGGATAGATGATAAATGTATAATATGTGATGAATATGAAGATAAGGATTATATTTGTGAAAAATGTAAAAAGAGCATTAATATAATTAATCTAGAGTCCTCAATAACTCACCAAGATGAGGAATTTATAAGCTATTCTTTAGGATTCTACGGCTATGAATTAAAGAAATTGATTTTAAAACTTAAATACAATAAGAGTTTTTTAGCAGGAAAAATATTAGCAGGTTATATGAGTGATTTTATATTAGAAAATTTAAAGGATAAGATAGATATATTAACCTTTATTCCAAGTAGTAAATCTGCTTTAAAAAGTAGAGGGTTTAATCAATGTGAAGTACTTTGTAAATATATAAGTAAAAATTGTGAAATTCCTTACAAGGAATTGATTTATAAAGCAAGTGATAGTGCAGATCAAATTGGATTAGACAATATAAAAAGATGGGAAAATATAAAGGGTTCTTTTATAGTTAAAAATAAAAAAGAAATAGAAGGAAAGAGAGTACTCATTATCGATGATGTAATCACATCTGGAGCTACAGCCTTTTATGCGGCAAAAGCTATTAAGGAAATAAAGGCCAATGAAGTTTTTATATTGACAGTGGCAAAAAGTAGAGTATAATATAAGAGTCGGGTTTGTGGTTGAAAGTCGATGCCAGTCGCAGGCGAAACGATCCACGTAAGTTAAATAAAATGTTTAATGAGCATGGTGCGGCTTAGAAGTAAGTCCTACCGTATTATAATGCGAGAGGGTTAGTAGTGAGAGGGTAATTCTGGGTAGCAAAAGCTCCAGTAGGCGAGTGTGGGGTCAAAGACCAGGTCAAACGACATAAAGTGCCCTATTCTTAAGGGTTTGCAGGTTTACGGACCTGCACTTTTTTTATATTTTTTAAAAATTCCCGACCTAGAAATCATAAATCACCTCTATTTAGGTACACTTATCCTATAATTTTGAAGATCTTTCTTAGTGTTTTCTTTATTTATATGGGTGTAAATCTTATGAGTAATCTCAGAACCTTTTTTATGACCAACTATATCTTATATAATATATAATAATAGGTTCTAGAACACCATCAATAAATTAAATTTATTTTTATAAGGTTATTTGGAAGAATTTCAAAATTGCTATTTTTAAATGTATTTTTAAAATAACTGTTTTCTTTAGAAGTTTTATATGATTCAATAAAATTTTTAGCAGCATTACCTGCTATTATTATATATTCATCTTCTTGATATATAGAGTAATTACCATGGAATGTAGGTGCATTTAAATCCTTTTTAAAGAAAAAATATACTCTTTTATAAAATTTAGAACTTATTTCATCAGGATCGCCACTAAGAAAGCTATCATAAAAACGATTAACTATTATTGTATTCTTATTTTGTAATCTATTTATTTCATATGTGCCGATATAATTATGAAGAACAGATATTGAATAAATAGTTACTAGTATAAGCGTAAATCTTAATACATTTTTATCTCTTTTTATTTTTACATATATAGTTGCTATACATATATAGACTGTTAGATATGCATATATATATAAGTTATTCATAAGTGTAATTCCATTACTTTTTATAACTATAATTATAATTGGCATAACAAACAAAAGAGTAAGAGATATATTTTTTATTATTTCATTAATCTTTTTCATATTAGCCTCCATTACATATAATAAATATTTTATTATAATATATAATTTTAAACATTTAAGTATATAAGTAGAAATAGAAAAGGTTAGAATAAAATTATCATTATAAAATACGGGAAATTAAATTCTAGTTTTTGTGGTAAAAAGTTATTTTTGAATATTACTTTATATTTTGTGATACTAATGAGCAATCTTTTGGACTGCCTTTTATTTATTTAAAATTGAAAATTTATTTATGGTTAATTATAAGATGTGATTCTAGATGTTATTAATAAATTATGTAACAATTAGTTATTTGATATGTTATATCCAGCACATGTAATTTTATTATAACATAAAATATGAAAAAAATCATATACTATGTAAAGGCGATATAAGTCGTAGAGTGAAGGAAAAGTAAGCTAGAAAAGGCTAGAAAGAAAACTTTTCAGAATATTAAGTAAAGTCTTCTTGCAAGTATTTATAGTAAAGCTTAAAATATAATTACAAAATAGAAATATTAAAAGGAACCACAATAATCCTTTTTAATATGAGGGGAGCTGGAATTATGAAAGTTAGAGTTATAGGAAGAAATATCGAGGTTACTGAAGGGCTTAGAGCTGCAGTAGAAAAGAAGTTATCAAAATTGGATAAATTCTTTGTAAATAATGAGAATGCTACAGCTACACTAAGTGTGGAGAAGAATATACACAAAATTGAAGTAATAATTCCGTTTAACAGTGCATTATTAAGAGCAGAAGTAAGAAATGGAGATATGTATAATGCAATAGATACTGTAATTGACAAGCTTGAAGGTCAAATAAGAAAACAAAAAACTAAGCTTGAAAGAAGAAATTATGACAATTCTTTAAGATTTAATAATATAGAACGCTATGCTGACTATGATGAAGAAAAAGAGCCAAGGATAGTAAAGACTAAAAGATTTGCCATAAAACCTATGAGCCAAGAAGAAGCAGTGTTACAAATGGAACTTTTAGGACATGATTTCTACGTATTTATGAATGGCGATACAGAGGAAGTAAATGTTGTTTATAAAAGAAAAGATGGAAATTATGGTTTAATTGAACAAGATTTCTAAATTTAATTTTAAAGAAAAGTTAAAAATATACTTATTATATTAATAAAAACTCTATGGCATTAGCTATAGAGTTTTTTATAGTAACAGAAATTATTAATTCTATGTTAAAATAGAGCTTTAATTTACTTATTTTGGATGAAAATTATAGGTATAAAGTTGAAGTGAGAAAGAATAACTGATATAATCTTAATTAGTATTTATGTGATGATTATAGCTAACAAACCTTAGATAGAAAGAGTGAGGATGATTTTAGATGAAAATATTTAATAAGATATTTGGTACCTACAGTGAAAGAGAAATTAAAAGAATTATGCCAATAGTTAAAAAGGTTAATTCTCTTGAGGAGATTATAGAAAAATTAAGTGATGAAGAATTGAAACAAAAAACAGAAGAATTTAAAGGTAGATTAAAAAAGGGTGAGACTTTAGATGATATTCTTCCAGAAGCTTTTGCGGTAGTTAGAGAAGCATCTAAAAGAGTTCTTGGTCTTAGACATTATGATGTTCAGATTATAGGTGGAGTTGTCTTACACCAAGGTAGAGTTTCAGAGATGAGAACAGGAGAAGGTAAAACTTTAGTTGCCACTCTACCATCTTATTTAAATGCCTTAGCTGGTAAGGGTGTGCACATAATCACAGTTAATGACTATCTTGCTAAGAGAGATAGAGATGAAATGGGAAGAGTTCATGAATTTCTAGGTCTTACAGTAGGAGTTATAGTTCATGGTCAAACTCAGATAGAAAAACAACAAATGTATAATTGTGATATCACTTATGGTACTAATAATGAATTTGGATTCGACTACCTAAGGGATAACATGGTAGTTTATAAAGAAGAAAAAGTTCAAAGAGAATTAAACTATGTTATTGTGGATGAGGTTGACTCAATACTTATAGATGAGGCTAGAACTCCACTTATAATATCAGGTCAAGGAGATAAGTCTACTGATTTTTATAGAATTGCAGACTTCTTCGTTAAGGGATTATTAGAAGAAGATTATTTAATAGATGAAAAGAGAAATTCCGTTATTCTTACTGATGAAGGTATAGCAAAGGCAGAAAAGTACTTCCACTTAGAAAATTATGCAGATCCTGAAAATATGGATATTCAACACCATTTAGTTCAAGCGTTAAAGGCAAATCACATAATGAAGAATGAAAAGGACTATATAGTAAAAGATGGAGAAGTAGTTATTGTTGATGACTTTACAGGAAGACTTATGGAAGGTAGAAGATATAGTGATGGATTACATCAAGCTATTGAAGCAAAAGAGGGGGTTAAGGTTGAAAAAGAGTCTAAAACTCTTGCAACTATAACGTTCCAAAACTACTTTAGAATGTATACTAAGCTTGCAGGTATGACTGGTACTGCTGAGACTGAAGAAGCTGAATTTAGAGATATTTATGGTCTTGATGTAATAGTAATACCAACTCATATGCCGATAGCAAGAGTAGACCATCCAGATGTTGTTTATAAGACTATTAAAGGAAAATATAAGTGTTTAGTAGATGAGATAACTGAAACTCATAAAAAAGGTCAGCCAGTTTTAGTTGGTACAGTAAGTATAGATAAGTCTGAAGTAATTTCTGCTATGCTTAAGAAAAAAGGAATACCACACCAAGTATTAAATGCCAAGTACCATGAAAGAGAAGCAGAAATTGTAGCATTAGCTGGACAAAAGGGTGCTGTAACTATTGCTACTAACATGGCTGGTAGAGGTACTGATATTAAGCTTGGAGAAGGAGTAGTAGAACTTGGAGGCTTAAAGATATTAGGTACAGAAAGACATGAATCAAGACGTATAGATAACCAATTAAGAGGACGTTCTGGTCGTCAAGGTGACCCAGGTGAATCTAGATTCTATATTTGTCTTGAAGATGATTTAATGAGAATATTTGGTTCTGAGAGACTTGGAGGTATGATTGATAAATTAGGGCTTCAAGAAGAAGATGCCATTGAGAGTAAAATGGTTAGTGGGGCTATAGAAAGTGCACAAAGAAAAGTTGAAGGAAATAACTTTGATGTTAGAAAGAATGTTGTTAAATATGACGACGTAATGAATAAACAAAGAGAAATTATTTATAAACAAAGACAAGAAGTTCTTATGGGAGCTAATATAAAAGATCAAATACAAACAATGATACAGGATGTTATAGAAAGTTCAGTTAATACTCATATTAGTGGTGTAGATGATACTTTTGAAGATGAATTAAATAAATTAGTAAAATACATGGAAGATATATATCTACCTAAAGATACTGTTACAGTAGATGAAATTGCTAAGTTATCTAATAATGAGATTGTAGAATTATTACTAGATAAAGCAATAGAATTATATGCTGAAAAAGAAGTAGAATTTGGCGAAGAGCAAATGAGAGAAATTGAAAGAGTTATCCTACTTAAGATAGTTGATTCTAAGTGGATGGATCATATTGATAGTATGGATCACTTAAAACAAGGTATAGGACTTAGAGCATATAAGCAACAAGATCCAGCTCAAGCATATCAAATGGAAGGTAGCGAAATGTTTGCGGAAATGATAGAAAATATTAAGCATGAAACAGTTAAGTATCTATTCCATGTTAAAGTTGAGAAGGCTCCAGAAAGAGAAAGAGTAGCTGAAATAACTTCAACTAATGAGGATAATTCTTTAAAGAAAGAGCCAGTAAAAAAACAAGCTAAACCAAATAGGAATGACCCATGTCCATGTGGATCAGGATATAAATATAAGAACTGTTGTGGAAGAGGAGAATAAAAGTGATATTACAATTAGAAGAATGCTTAAATGAAGTAAATGTCATCAGTGGAAAATTACAAGAATTGAAGGTGTCTCTTTGACATAGCAGCAGAAGAAAAGAAATTATCTGAACTTGAGTTTAAAATGCAGGAAGTGGATTTTTGGAGTGATATAAATAAGGCACAAGAAATTACTCAGAATGCTAAATCGATAAAGGATAAGTTAGATAATTTTAATAATTTGGATATTAGAACAGAGGATGTTCAAATTTTGATAGAGATGAGTTTGGAGGAGGAGGATTCCTCCTCTTACAAGGATATAAAAAGTGAATTAAAGTCCATAGGAGAAGAGATAGAAAATCTTAATATAGAAACTCTTTTAAGTGGAGAATATGATAGAAACAATGCTATACTGGAGCTTCATACAGGTGCTGGAGGTAACGATGCCCAGGACTGGACTAATATGCTATACAGAATGTATACTAGATGGTGCGAGGCCCATAGTTTTAAGATTACAGTTTTAAACTATGTGGCAGATGATGAAGCTGGAATTAAAGCAGTTACTATTAAGGTTACTGGAGATTTTGCCTATGGATATTTAAAATCAGAAAAGGGTGTTCATAGGTTGGTTAGGATATCACCCTATAACTCTAGTGGAAAAAGACAGACATCCTTTGCTGGATGTGAAGTTTTACCAGAGCTTACTGAAAATCAAGATATAGAAATTAGGTCAGAGGATTTAAAAATAGATACCTATAGATCTAGTGGGTCAGGTGGACAGCATGTAAATACTACAGATTCTGCAGTAAGAATAACCCATATACCTACTAATATCATAGTGCAATGTCAAAATGAAAGAAGTCAGCACACTAATAAGGAGTATGCTTTAAAGATGCTGAAAGCTAAGCTTATAGACATTAAAATTCGTGAGCATAAGGATAAAATTGAGGATATAACAGGGGAAATAAAGGATAATGCATGGGGAAGTCAGATAAGATCCTATGTATTCCACCCTTATAATTTAGTTAAGGATCATAGAACTGGAGCTGAAACTTCTAATGTAGGTTCAGTAATGGATGGAAATATAGATATGTTTATAAATGAATATCTAAAACAAATAAAAGAGTAGTTTCAATTAACTACTCTTTTTTGTATTGTAATAGATAGCACTTAGAATTAGAGAAGCACCTAAGGATAGAAATAGAATTAATTCTAAATGATTATATAATATATTACTAGAATAACTATCTTTAAATATTTGAGTTTTCATAACACTAAAGCATCTATCAATTGCTTCTTCACTAATATATTCTATTTTATCATTTGGGGTATGAATTCTAGATAAATCATAGTCACAAAGGGTTACAGCCTCAATCCCTGCATCTACAAAGGAACCATGGTCACTAGAATTCTCAAAGATGTAATTAAAATATATTTTTTTATCTTGGAATGCCTTAGTTAATTCTTCTACTATAGGAGTTTTAGCCGTATTAGTTTTACCAGCCATAATGCAAAGAGGGGTACCGTCATAGCTTCCAATCATATCAAAGTTATAAACCCTACTTCCAGATATTAAGTCCCTATATTCTTCTACAAAGGCTTTAGAGCCTTTAAGTCCAAATTCTTCAGCATTAAAGGAAACAAAGATTATATCTCTATCAGGAATGCCTAAGGTTTTAATGTACTTAGCAAGCTCTAAGAGAAATGATACTCCAGAAGCATTATCCAAAGCTCCATTATAAACAGTTCCACCTAGATCAGTACCTATATGATCGAAGTGGGCACCTAGGATTAAAGGTGGAAGAGATGAATCTTTACCTTTAATTACACCTACTATATTATTGATACTTGCTTCTTCTATAGAATAAGGGATATAGGTGTAGATTGAAAAACCTTCATTTAAATAACTTTCTATTTCGGTAAGAGTTTCCTTTGTCACTGTAATAAACAGCCCTTTGTTACTCTCTTCGTAAAAAGAACTTCTAAACCCAAGAGTATTATTAGAAGAAGTATAAAATATTGCAGTTCCCATGTCATTAGAAACTGCTATTGCATCATTGTTTCTAGAAGAGACATCTAAGTTATCAAACTCTATCTCTGTATTCCTAAAGTTAAGCAAATCTTCTTTGTAATTAACACCGTATTCTAAAATCTTATGTATTTTCTTATCTTTATCAATAACTGCAATCATAGGTTCATCTGACAAACTCTTAGGGTAATTTACTTGAAAGCTTTGGTAATAGCCATTACTTAGGGGTTCTAATCCTATGTGTTCAAACTCATCCTTTATATAGGCGCCAACTAAAGCATTTTCTAAGGTTCCACTTAATCGACCTTTAAACTCATCAGAAGATAGATAATGGATAGTTTCTTTTACTTCCTTAGCATCGAAGTTTTTAGTTAGCATTAGGCTATTATAACTGATGGAAGAAAGGATTAGGGAAAAGGTTAAAAGAGAAGAAACTATAAATTTTTTCATGGCATCACCTTAAACATTACTATATTAGTATATGTATGAAAAAGTTATTTTGATTATGATAAATTTGCTAATAATGTGATAAAATTAAAGAATACTATGCTTAGAACAATCAGGAGGAGTAAAGATGTCAATTATAAACGAGAAGTTAATTAAAGAGTTTCCTATGAGCAAGTCTCAAGTGGAGGATGTAATAGAATTATTAGATGAGGGTAATACAGTGCCTTTTATAGCCAGATATAGAAAAGAAAAAACCGGTGGTCTTGATGATGTAATCTTAAGAAAATTTTCAGAAAGACTTACATATCTAAGAAATCTTCAAAATAGAAAGGAAGATGTTATTAGATTAATTGATGAGCAAGAAAAACTAACAGATGAAATTAAAATTTCTTTAGATAAAGCTGAAACTTTAACAGAAGTAGAAGATATTTATAGACCATTTAAGCCTAAAAAGAGAACAAGAGCTATAATAGCTACAGAGAAGGGATTAGTACCATTAAGTGAGTATATCTTATCTGGAGGGGGAGAAAAATCTCCTGAGGAGTATGCTGCAGAGTTTATAGATGAAGATAAAGGCGTAACTTCTATAGATGAAGCATTACAAGGAGCTATGGATATTATCAGTGAAAAGATTAGTGATAATGCTAAGTTTAGAAAGTGGATAAGAGATTATGTGGTAAACAATGGAGTTATAGAAACTAAAGGAAGCAGTGAAGAGAGAACTCAATATGAAATGTATTATGAGTATAGTGAAAAGGTAAAATTCATACCTTCTCATAGAATTCTTGCTATAAATAGAGGAGAAAATGAAAAAGTTCTTTCAGTCAAGATTACCTGTGATGTAGAAAAAATAAAAAGCTATATAAGCAAATTTATGGTCACTGATAATATGAAGTGCAATGAGTGTATTAATACCAGTATTGATGACTCTATAAAGAGATTAATATATCCATCTATTGAAAGAGAAGTACGTAATATGCTTACAGAAAAAGGAGAAGATGGGGCTATAAAAATATTTAAAGAAAACCTTAAGGCGCTTCTTATGTCTCCACCTATAAAGGGAAAAACTGTAATGGGCTTTGATCCAGGTTTTAGAACTGGATGTAAAGTAGCAATTCTTGATGATACAGGTAAGTTTTTAGAGTATGTTACAGTTCATGCTACAGCTGCAAGTGAAGCTAAGGTTAAAGAGGCTAAAGAATTATTAAAGAAGATGATGATAAAACACAATGTAGATGTAGTTTCTCTTGGAAATGGTACTGCCTGTAGAGAGTCAGAAGAGATATTAGGGGAAGTTATAGCACAGATAAAGAAAGAAACAGGTAAAGATATATATTATGTAATAGTATCTGAAGCAGGGGCCTCAGTTTATTCTGCATCAGAGCTTGCAACAAAAGAATATCCAAATTTAGATGTTACGGTAAGAGGAGCTATATCCATAGGAAGAAGGCTTCAAGATCCTCTTGCTGAGTTAGTAAAGATAGATCCTAAATCTATAGGAGTAGGTCAATATCAGCATGATGTTACTGTAAAAAGATTAGATGAATCTCTAAAAAATATAGTTGAAGATTGTGTTAACAATGTAGGAGTAGATTTAAATACAGCAACACCAGCACTTTTATCTTATATTTCTGGAATAAATTCTGGTATAGCTCAGAATATAGTTGCCTATAGGGATGAAACAGGCAAGTTTAAATCAAGAAAAGAGCTTTTAAAGGTAAAGAGGTTAGGAGCTAAGGCCTATGAGCAATGTGCAGGATTCTTGAGAGTTGATAGTAGCAAGGAACCTTTAGACGGTACATCTGTCCATCCGGAAAGCTATGAGGCTTGCAAAAAACTTATGACTATCCTAGGATATGATGGTAAAGATTTAAGTAGTAAAAATATAGAGGGTATAGATGAAAAGGTTAAAGAGGTAGGAGTATTTAATTTAGCTAAAGAAGTAGGTATAGGAGAACCAACTCTTTTAGATATCATAAAAGAACTTAAAAAACCAGGAAGAGATCCTAGAGAAGAAATGCCAAAACCAATATTTAAAACTGGGGTTATGGAATTATCTCAGCTTAAAAAAGGAATGAAATTATTAGGAACCGTTAGAAATGTATCGGATTTTGGTGCCTTTGTAGATATTGGAGTACACCAAGATGGTCTTGTTCATAAAAGTCAATTAAGTGATAGATTTGTTAAGCATCCACTAGATGTGGTTAAGCTAGGAGATGTAGTAGAGGTTACAGTAATAGATATTGATGAGAAGAGAAATAGGATATCTTTATCAATGAAAAAAGATGTAGAGTTAAAATAAACTCTGTTTATGTGGAATAACACTTAAAAAGTAAGATATAAGTTTAAAAATATCGTTAAAAAAATATCTATTTTATCTATGAATTTTAAAAAATATATTGAAGTGTAATGATTTTAATGGTAAGATTAAAGTGTAATAAAAGTTAATAATGCACTTCAGGGCGGGGCGTAATTCCCCACCGGCGGTAAAGCCCGCGAGCCGAAAGGCTGATTCGGTGAAACTCCGAAGCCGACAGTATAGTCTGGATGAAAGAAGTAGGTATATAGTATTTTAGTGATGCTTGTTTTAGCCCTGATTTTTAATCAGGGCTTTTTTAGATTTGTTATAAGTATTATATTTAACAATCAAGTTCTAATGAACAGTATTAATGAGACAGTCATTAGAGAAATAACAAATCTGAAGGCATTAGGGTACTATAAACAGAATTCTTAGCTTCTTTGAAGGTTAGGAATCGTTATCCAGAGACGTAGACACTCTTAATACCCACTTCGAAGAAGATGAGAATATTAAAGTGGATAGTCATCGGATAAATTCACCCTATGAAGTATGCAGTAAACTTAGGGGGTATTAATAATGAACACATCTAAAAATGTAAACAGGTTAGTAAAAATCTCTTTATTAGTAGCAATAGCATTTATATTAATGTTATTTGAATTTCCAATACCAGGATTTCCACCATTTTTAAAACTTGATCTTAGTGATTTACCAGCACTTATAGGTGGATTTGCATTGGGACCAGTGGCAGGAGTAATTATAGAAGGTGGAAAAGTAATATTAAATCTAGTTTTTCATGGCACTTACACCGGTGGAGTTGGAGAATTTGCTAACTTTTTAATTGGTGGGTCTTTTGTGTTTGTAGCATCATATGTTTATCATAAAAATAAAACTAAAAAGAGTGCAATTATAGGATTAATTTTAGGAACTATAATAATGACTATAGTAGGAGCAGTATTTAATTACTTTATACTAATTCCATTATATGCTACAATAATGGGTGGCATGGCTAATGTTATAGGAGCATCAGCAGCAGGAAACTCTAATATTTCTAGCTTAACAGGAATAATTGTTCTAGGAATAACTCCTTTTAATATTATAAAAGGGGCCATAGTATCTCTTATAACCTTCGTATCTTATAAGAGAATATCACCACTACTAAATAGAGAGAATGTTTTAGCTGAACAAGCTATGAAAAAGGGTGCCTAATAAAAATGTACTAAATCATATCTTTAACAATTTAAAAAATAAGTTGAAGTTAAAATTAAAATATATAAAGATAATTTACAAAAAGACGATAAAAGAAAAATTCTTTTATCGTCTTTAAAATTTTAATATATACCACCTATATGTTGTGGTTCCACATAATGTATCCATCTTCTTTTGGATGTTGATAATAGTTTTTCCTTATACCTTCTACAGAAAAATGGTGTTTTTTATAAAGATTTATTGCAGCTATATTAGAGGCTCTAACCTCTAGAGTCATAGAAACAATATTTATATCCTTAGCAATTGTAATGAGGTTTTCTACTACCACATCTCCAAAATTATTTCTTCTATAGTCGGGATGAACTGCTATATTGGTTATATGACCTTCATCAAAGACAACCCACATTCCACCGAAGGCTACAACTTTATTACCTAACTTTACAACTATATAGACAGCGTTTTTATTAATTAGTTCTTTTTCCATAGATAGGAGAGACCAAGGGCTTGAGAAGCTTAGGTCTGAAATTTCTTTAACTCCTAATATATTAAGGGAACTCATTCTTTCAACGGTTACATCAGTCATGATTTTTTACCTTTTCTTCATATTCACGCTCGGCTTGGCAAAGTCTAAGATATACAGGTGAACTACTAAGTACATTATCACCTTCATTGTTTATTAATCTAAGATAGCCTAAGTAGCCTATAGAAGATGCCTTTGTCACATTGATATGACTAGGTGCTATGGAAGCATTAGGTAGAGAAGTTAATATGGCATCCTTAAATTTTGATGTACCATCACCTATAAAAGTAATAGGCTCATTAAATCCTGAGCATTTATTTATTACATCTTCCATTGATAATAATTCAGGCTCACCTAAGACTACTAAATTATTATTTTCAAATTTATAGAAATTAGTATATACATTACCCCTCAACGCATCAATTATAGGACAAATAATACCTTGGATATTAAAGAGATTATTTGCAAGTCCATCTAAAGAATTTATAGACACAAAGGGTTTATTAGTTGCTTGCACAAGACCTTTTATAGTGGACATACCGATTCTAAGACCAGTAAAAGAACCAGGGCCGCTAGAAACTACAAAGCCTTCTATATCTGATATGGATAAACCACAATTTTTTAAAAGGTTATCTATCATAGGCATCATAATTACAGAGTGTTGCTTTTTATAATTTATAATAGTTTCCCCTAATATCTTATCGCTATCAATAATAGCCGCAGTTGCACATTCAGTTGCAGAATCTAAGGATAAAATCTTCATAGCTTCAACTCCTTTATATAATTATATCTATCATTAGTATAGGAAAGAGTAATCTTTCTATAGGTTTCACCTAAGTCTGGAAGTTTAGCTATGTTTATAGTTAAACTTTCTTCTGGTATTAAATCTTCGATATAGTTAGCCCATTCAATGACGCTAACTCCATTTCCAAATATATATTCATCAAAGCCGATGGCAGCAATCTCATCGGGATCATTTACTCTATACACATCAAAATGATACAATTTTAATCTACCTTCATATTCATTAATAATTGTAAAGGTAGGACTAGTTATACATTCATCTATGCCAAGACCTTTTGCAATTCCTTTGGTAAGATGAGTCTTACCAGTACCAAGATCACCTATAAGGCATAAAACATCATTTTCTTTACACATTTTTCCTAGCTGTATACCTAGGGAATCTAATTCATCAACATTACTAACTATAAATTCCATATGATTCACCTCATTAATATTTTAGCCTAAAAGAAAAAAAATGAAAAGCAAATAGTAAAATTACTTTTCATTAAATAACTGTATAATAATTAAATTAAGGTTTCTTTTCTACCCGAGATACTAAAGTATTTTTAAAATGTCTTACTGCATTACCACAAATTAAGTTCCTATTTACCATATCATCTAATATATTAAATGCTTCGTACATATACATACCTTTTCTATAGGGCCTATCAGCAGTTAAAGATTGATATATATCACATACTCCAATAATGCGGCATTCTTCACTAAGGTCCTCAGCCTTAAGTCTTCGTGGATAGCCTTTACCATTTAATTTTTCATGATGACTAGAAGCCCATAAACTAATATCAGATATGTGGTCTATTTTATCTAGAATTAATTTAGTATAGTAGGTATGAGATTTGATAATAGAATATTCTTCTTCTGTTAAAGGACCATCTTTGTCCAATATACTGATGGGAATAGCTAATTTTCCAATATCGTGAAGTAATCCTGCAATTTTCATTTTAAGACACTTTTCTTCAGTGTAGCCTAAATGCTTAGAAACATTATAAGCTAAAGTAGCAATTTCTTTAGAATGTTCTGCAGTAAAAGAACTCTTATTATCAATAATACTTGCAAATACATCAGCAATTGCTTCAAATTCCGATAGAGAGATAAAAATATCTTTCTCCGGTATTATATTATCAAGTATGAAATTCATATTAGGTAAATTTATAAGGTTTAACCAAAACTCTTCTTTGTCAGCTACCATGAGAAAAGCTTTTACAACCTGTGGTGAAAATAAAGTTTCATTGTGTAGTTTTACCCAATCAATAAGAATATCCTTTTGGATGTGGTAAGGTTTAGAATAATCTACCTGGATTTCAATTAAATCAGCTATTCTGAGAATTTGAGCTTCTATAGGAATTAGTGAACTTTTTAATTTTAAGCATCCACTACCATCATAATTTTCATGATGATAACGTATTATATCATATACTTGTATTAAGGATGGAATACGTTGAATCATTTCAGAGCCAGCAATGCAATGCTTTTTTATATACCATTTTGAGGTGTGAGACTCATCAAATATATTTTGAGTTCCAATATCATGAATCATACAAGCAATATATAAATTGTAGTAAGAATTTTCATCTAGTTTCATAGTTTGAGCAATTTCTAAGGCTATATATGAGGTGCATCTAGAATGATTAGAAAATTGCTTATTTGAAATATCTTTAGCATGTGTTGGGTTTATAACATCCTCAAATTTACCCCAATCATTGTCTGTAAGATCCAAGGATAATGATAGAGCAGAAACTATATTCTTTATACTAATATTCATTTTGTCCTCCAAAGCATACCATTTATCTATATAAAAATTTTAGCATATTTGGCAGTGGAATGGTACTAAATATTGTAAAAGTAAATTTATATTTAAGTAAACAAATCTATATATTTTACGTATTATATTTTGGATACGTAAAATAGTAATAATTGATGCAATAATCAAAATATATTTAATATATTAATAATGAAATATATTAAAATACTAACATAGTATACTAAAATAAGGTATAATATAGAATAACAAATAAGTAGAGGAGGATAAATTATGTTTGTAAATAATTTGATGTTATCTAGAGAAAAGTTAATAACTGTAACACCAAAGGTAACCATAGGAGAAGCTCTTAAGGTAATGGAAGAAAATAAGTTTTTATCCATACCAGTAGTAGAAGGAGATAAATTCTGTGGAGTAATTTCAAAAGAGCAAATATACACATACTACTATGAAAAATCTATAGAGAGACAGTGTTTACTATCAGATTTTCTAGTTGAAAATGTAATGAGAACTGATGTACCATCAATAACTCCTTTTAATGAAATTGAAGAGGCTGCACATTTCCTAGAAACTAAAAGTGTTTCCTTTGTACCAGTAATAAATAAAAATGGAGAAATGCAAGGAATAGTAACACATCACGGTATTTTTCATCAATTTACAGAATTGTTTGGATTAAATAAAGGTAAACGATTAGCTGTAATTGCTTATGACATACCTGGACAAATATCTAAACTATCAAAAATAATTACTGAAAACAAAGGGCAAATTATAAGCTTTGTAGTTGTTGATCCTAAGAGCATAACAGAAGTTAAAGAGATAGTAATAAGATTAAGCACAGACAATATGGATGAAATTCTTGAGAAGGTGAAAGAAGCTGGATTCAAGATACAGTAGCATATCGTTGAGTATGTAGGTGAACTACATACTCAACAGTACATAACTATATATTAAGAAAAGATTAATATATTTTAAATACATAATTAATACAGTAGTAATTTGAATACTTTTATAATATACTAATTTACAAACATATTTCTTAAATTTATTTCCTATATTCTATGATTATGGGGAATAAAAGTGATTATAAATTAGATTTAATAAATAATAAGATACTAAAATACAAATTAATGGGATAAAATAAATAATGTGATAGAAGAAATATTGTATTCAAGGAGCTGGTTAAAATTAGTGATGTAATAGATTTTAATGAACTGAAAAATAAGGCTACAGATAAAGATGTAGACAAATTTGAGGATTACATATATTCTATGTATTATTCAATGGCTCAAGGGAAGCTATCTATGGCGGAAATGAGCAGAGAAATATTTAAGTATATGAAGGAAAATAATATATCTCAAGAGAAATTTATGAATATCCAGAATAAGGTCATGGAGAGGTATGGAATTTCTACTGAAGATGTAGAAAGCCAAATGAAGTCTATGGGTGTAGAAAATCCTCTAAGTGGATTAGGTATTGAGTATGAAGATGCAAGAAAAATGGTTGGGTTTCAAGAAAAGTATAAAGGGAAGCTTAAAGTAAAAAGTGTAACTTCATATAGCATTAAGAATGACAAGAATGATTTAGAGATAATGCTTCAAGATGAGAATGTTATATTAAAAAGTTTTGGGAAAATAGATTTAACTGATAATGAGTTAAATGAATTTTTATGTTCCTATAAAAAGGTAATGAATAATAAGATGCTAAATATTTCAATATGTGAGAATACTTCCACTTATTTATACTAGTATTGACTTAAGAATATGTTGAATAATTTATATAAAACCTCTTGCATTTATGTTTATTATATAATATAATAAACGAGTAACGAAGGGGTATAGCTCAATTGGTAGAGTAGCGGTCTCCAAAACCGTTGGTTCCGGGTTCAAGTCCTCGTGCCCCTGCCATAAGGAAAGCCAGTAAATTCAACGATTTGCTGGTTTTTTATTTTTCAGTAAAATTGGGTACTAACTAAGAAATGGGTACTATTTGGGTACTACTAGATTAAAAAGTTAATATTAGATACTATAAATTACAACAAGAAAGCAAGGTATTTTAGCCTTGCTTTTTATTTTCGATATTTTTATTAAAAAGATTTTCAAGCTTATCAGCTGCTTCAGTATCCGCCTTTTTTAAGCTGTGTGAATATATATCTGTAGTAGTTGAAGTTCTAGCATGACCTAACCTTTTACTAACTGTAGTTACATCTACACCCTGGTTAATTAGTAAGGTAGCACTTGTATGTCTTAATCCATGAAAATTAACATTATCTAATATATATTTCTTCTTATCTTCTTTAGATATGGTGTCATTACTCATAATAGCTTCATTATGCCTTTTAATGAACTTATTGAACCATTTACTTATGGTACTTGGAAACATAGGCTTACCGTCAAGTGTGGTGAATATATTTGTATATTCATCATTCCATAAGTCACCTAAATTAGCCTTTTCACAATTCTGCCAAAACTTATATTCCTTTAAAAGAGTTATAGCAGATCCAGGAAGTGAAATAATTCTATTGCTAGTTTCATTTTTAGTGGATTTAACAAAAGTGCCTTTACCCTTTAAATGCTGCAATGATTTATTTATTCTTAAAAGACCAGTGTCAAAGTCTACATCTTGCCATTCTAAAGCGGTTAATTCACCCATTCTCATTCCACCATAAATGGCTAATGTTATCATAGTTCTATATTTAATTGGTTCCTTCTCCATAAGTTCAAGAATATATTCCGTTTGCTCTATATTGAAATGTTTAGCTTCTTTCTTTTCTACCTTTGGGGGTTTTACTCTTGAAGCTGGGTTATTTAATAGGAATTGCCATTGTACCGCACAAGTAAGAATACTTGATATTAATCTATGGTGATGTAGAATAGTCCTCTCTGATAACCCTCCAGGCTTTTTATCCGTACGAATACCATCTTCACGTAGGTTATTATAGAACTCTGTTAAATGAGTAGGTTGAAGTTTATTAAGCTTTAGATGTCCTAAACCTGGAATGATACGTGTATTCAATAGTTCTTTATATCTATATAATGTTTTGGGTGCTAATTCATGTTCCGCATAATCTTTTAACCACTTCTCGATAAAATCCTCAAAGGTTACCTTATCAGTATCTAAAAATAAACCTTTTTCTATTTCATTTTTAAGTAGTATCCACTGTTTATTAGCTTCTTCCATCTGCTTATCGTGTTTAACATGAGATAAATCTACTGTCTTACGTTTAACTATCTTCTTACCATTCCTATCATATCCACATGATACTGTGAGCCTGTAGGAGTTCTCTCCTCGTTTTTCTATAGCCGCCATATATTCACCTTATTTCTATTAAATTCATATCCACCAAAATGGAGGGGTTCGACTAGATGTCGAGGTTCGTCATAATGACGAGGGTTATAGGATTTATATTCCGGAGCCTATGGGGTAGGTGATACACCAATGCCCTTAATAGTAGTAACCTCATAAATAATATTTTGATAATGCAATTTTACGTTTTCTGAATAGTTTACTCAACGCAAAATTGTGGTGAGTAGCTTCAATTCACTGTTAGAGTTTTAATAGTGTGTTTGAAACCACAAGTTTGTTGTTTTAGAATAGATTGCAATTTGCTAATTTTAACGGGCTCATTTTTAAGTTGGTTGAAGTTACTATATATAGGTGAATCACTAGATAGTGCTAGAGTTGTTTGCCTAGTTTTATATTATGGCAATTATTTATTTAAAGAATGATCGATTATAGTATTCACAATAGCTGTAATTTCATTAGCTTTTTCAACAGCAATTTTCCCATCAAGTCCTTTGTCAATCAAATAGTTTTCCAAATAATATTTAAAGTTCATATCATTAATATCCATACCATTTGAGTTAAATATTAAATCATGTTCATTAATATTTAAAGCTTTAGCAATTCTAGTAATATGATGTGATAATAACGTTGGCATATCATCATCTATAATAGCTTTAACTCTTCTTAAACTAACTTGAGCAAGCTCAGATACGTCTTCTATTGTTAAATTATTCTCTTTTAAAATTGATAAGAACTTCTCTTTATCAATAGGATAATCAAGAATAGTATTTTTATTTATGAAATCATGATTATTTATACGGGCTAAATCCACTGGAGTAATTTCAGCTCCTAAAAGTTGATAAACACTAACATCAAGATATTTAGCAATTTTGTTTAGTATATCAGTAGGTGGTGTTCTATTGTTATTTTCATAATTAGAATAAGTAGAATATGGGATGTCTACTAGTTTTGACATTTCCTTTTGAGTTATTCCTTTTGATTTTCGGATTTTTTTTATAGTATCACCAATTTTAATTAATTCATTAAGACCCATCTAATCACACTCCTTTAACTAATATAATAATGATAAATATTCAAAATTGCAAATAAATGTTTTAAAAGGATTGGAACAATATTGACATATTCAATAATGAATAGTAATATAATAATATAATAAGTATTCAATAATGAATATAGGGGGAGCGGAAATGAATATTAATATTAAGAAATTAAGGATAGCTCAAGCGAAGGCTTGTATATCTACAAATGAATTAGTCGAGAGAACTGGATTGGGAAGATCCACTATATCAAAAATACTAAATGGAGTAAATACTCCATCTGTAAAAAGTGCTGGATTAATTGCAAGAGCTTTAAATACAGAAATAACAGAATTGCTACTAGATGAAGAATAAACACGATTTAAGCAAAGGAAATCAATACACCTAAAAACATTTTAAATCATTTTTAGTCACATATAAGCAAGAAATTCACATCAATAATGACATTGCATAGTAAAGACATAAAAGAAGTATCTGAGACTTATAACAATGAATAGGTATAAACAGATTAGACATTAGCAAATCATAGAAAAACATTATTAAATAAGGGGGATTAAGTTATGGGTAGAAAGGCTTATATAAAACAAGCAGCAGAGGAATTAGACCTTACAGAATATCAACTAAGAAGAATGGCTAAAGAGGGGAAAGTACCTTTTTTAAAATCTGGAGTAAAGTATATCTTTGATATTGAATTGTGTGAGGAATTTCTTAGAAAACAAGCGTTGGAGAATACTAAGCAATCAGAACCACTTAAACAGTATGGTGTACTAAGAAGGGTTGGAATTGATTAATTTATTGAAGGAGGATGATTATGAGTATAAAAATTTTAAATAAATATATTGAACTTTGTGTTGAGTTTAATAAAGAACCTTCACTAGAGGGATTAAGATATTTTAAAAGAGCCCTTAAAAGTTAGGAGAGGTAATAATGCCGACTATATATAAGTGCAGAGGTAGTAAAGAAGGTGGTGACCATGTAAATGGTAGACTATGGGAATTATAGATGGTTGCAATACAACACTATTATAGACAATACAGAACTTGACTTAAAGGAAAAAGGGTTATTGTTAGTTATGTTTAGATATGTAAATTATGAAAAGGGATATGCAGACCCAAGCAGGACATTAATTAAGAAACTAACGGGAATAAAAAAAGATGAAACTTTAGATAAGATATTCAATTCTCTAATCGATAAAGGCGTTTTAATCAGAGAAAGTGGGAAAGGTGGAAGAAGTAAGTATTTCATAAAAGTAGGTGGAGAAATTACAACCAATACTAAGGTAGTTCCTAGTGAGGAAGTTATTCCGGTGGAGGAGAAAAAACAAAAGATAGAAAAAAATAATAATGCACATAACGAGTTCTTTGAAGAATGTTGGAGTTTATACCCTAGAAAAATAGGCAAAGGAAAGATTTCAGCAACTAAAAAGAAAGCATTATATAAGTTGAATGACGAGTTTAAGAGGTGTATAGAAAGATACATTAAGGAATGTAAAAATACAGAGGAAAGATATATACAGCATGGGAGTACATTTTTCAACAGTGGTTATGTTGATTTTCTTGATAAAAACTATAGCGAAAATAAATGCAATAATCAAAATACATCAGTAAGAAAGGTCGCTGATTTTTAATGAATAAAGAAGTTTTTAAAAAACAAATGGATATATTACTTATAGCATATCCGAATTGGAGGATAAAAGAAACTGATCCTACTACTATGAAGGTGTGGTATGAGTCATTAACTGAAAATGGATTTAATGATGATAACTTTCCTAAAGTGGTAAAGGCTTATATGACAAGTGAATACTTACCTCCTACAATTGCAAGTTTAATTGATTGTAAGAAGAAAAATGGACTATATGAGAAGAAAAAACCAAAGTTGAATTTTGTGTATAGAGATTTATAGAGGTGAGATATGGAACAGATACAAGAAATTAAGCAGAAATATGGACAAGAAGCAGAAGAAATAATTTCAAGTGGATTAGGTATGGTTAAGAAAGGTAAAAAATATCATTGCCCTAATACATTTGCACATAAGCATGGAGATAAAGACCCAAGTATGAGTTGGGACTCTAAAAGATTTCAATTTTACTGTTTTGCATGTGGAATGAAAATAGATATCTATGGCTATTACAAAGACCATCTTAATTATACCCATGATGAAGTAGTAAGAGAACTTTTGGGGGTAGGTAGCTATAAAGATACTTCAATGCAGAAAAGCAGAGATACATTTTACAATGAGTCTAAAAAGGTAACTGACATTACAGAAGAGTGTATAAAGTATATAAATTCTAGAGGAATTACAAAAGAAACCATAAAGCAATTTAATCTAGGTAGTTATAAAAACTCCATAGCCTTTCCATATTGCAAGTTTGATACTGTGGTAGGGTATAAGACTAGAAAGCCATTAAAAGACCCAGGAAAGCCTAAAATGTTAAATATAACAGGTAGTAAACCATACTTGTTCAATGCACAAAATATTAACCTGGATAATAAAGAGTTAATTATCTGCGAAGGTGAATTTGACTGCATGATTATTTATCAATGTGGATTTACCAATGTGGTAAGCGTAGGTGCCGGTGCAAATAGTTTAGCTGCATTAATAGAACAAGCTAAAGAATTCCTAGAGAATTTTGAAAGCATCATAATAGTTTCTGATAATGATAAAGCTGGAGAAGAAATGGACAGGAAAATGGTTGAATTACTAGGTGATAAAGTAAAGCTGATAGATAAAAGGCTATACACTGTGAATGATGTTAATGAGGAATATTACAAGGGTGGTAGCAGTAAAATAGCTGAATTAATAGATAGTGCAAGATTTAAAATCGAAGGTAGAAGGGATTTAGATAAAGAGCCATACAAGGGATTAATGCAATGTAAAGGCAATTATGTGCCTACAGGTATAAAGAGCATAGATTTCGCTTTGAATGACCTAGCACCTAAATGTGTAACTCTTATTACTGGAAGAAGTAACGGAGGTAAGACAACCTTTGTAAAACAAGTTATAGCCAACGCCATTGATAAAAGCAATAAGGTATATCTCATGAATGGTGAAAATGATGCAGAAATGCTTATAAATGAGATTTATCAGCTTGTTATAGGCAAAGATGAAAATTGCTATAACTGGATAAAGATTAATAAACGTAAGAGGAAAGAGCCTAAAAAAGAAGTTTTGAGAAAGTTGCAAGAATGGCACAAAAATAAATTCTATCTATTCAATAAAGGTGAAAGCAAACTAAAGACCATAGATGAACTACTAGCCATGATAGAAGTTGAAATCAAGTTTAATCAGTACGATTTAATTGTAATTGATAACCTAATGTCTATTCTAAGTGTGAAAGCGGCAGAAAAGTACGAGCAACAAGCTGATTTTGTTCAGAGGTTATGTGATTTAGCTAAGAATTACAATACTCACATAATCCTAGTATTACACCCTAATAAAACCTACAGTAAAGGTTCTGATATGGATTTTGAACAAATAAGCGGTAGTTCGGATATTTACAATAAGGCTGACAATATAATCGCAGTAATAAGGGAATATGAGAGTGAAAAAATAGAAGAAGGTATAAATGGATACTTGCAAGTGCTTAAAAATAGGTACTACGGAGAACTTCCGAAGGTTGAAACTTATTTTGATGATGATACAGGCTTATTGTTAGAGATTGACGAACAGGGGAATATTTTAGCTTATAACCTTAATTGGAAACGTGAAATTATTCCAAAAGACATTCAAGAGGTTATTACGATAAATAAGAAACAAGAAAGCATACTTGAAAATTGGGGGGTATAAAAGTGAATAGTAATTTAATAAAAGTTTATAGGTATATAGCAAGAATAATGTGTAATTCGCAACTTAATGCGAAAGAAACTGAAAAGAAAGGAGCTATGCTTATACAATTTTGTAATAAGTACTTTGAAGAGTATTCAGTAGGCAAAGAAATAGATTTTCAATGGTTCCTAGATTGCGTTGCAATAAGGATTTTCAATTTTGAAGTGATGAAAAATCGTTATAAAGATGAAGAGTTACTAGATAAGCAAAGAAATAATGAACTAAAGACAATGCTATTTATCTTAATGGAAATGTAGCAGATGTATTATAAAATGATTAAATTAAATAAAAAAGGTGCTGAACACTACCAATATTCATCACCAAGGAGCGAGAGACACCTCACACACAAATTAATGGTATCTCAAAAGCTCCTAAAAATCAAGTAAAAAAGGAGATTTTATTTTATGAAATATGAAGAAATTACAAAATTAATTAACAATGTTATAGATAATGAGTTTAATCACGTGCAAGAGTGTGACGAAAGAGATTTTGCTGATACGGATAAAGAGCAGATAGAACTTACCCAAATAGCCGAAAAACTATTCAAGCAATTATGTGAAGATATGCCTGAAGAGTGTCAAAAGTCACTAGATGAATATTATGCCGCAACCACACAAGAATGGATAAACTTATGCAAATTTTATTTCAGAGCTGGGGTAATAGCTGGACTTACAAACCTAGATTTCTTAAAAGATACTGGAATGACAAATTATATTTAAGGAGAATGTTTATGGTTAAGATTAAGTTAAGTTATGAAAAACAAGAAGATATGTTGAAAATACTTAAACAATTATCAAAAGATAATAACATAAGGAAGATTAGTGAACCTAATAAAACTGGAGGCTTTTACAGGGTGTATATTGAATTAGAATAAGGAGAGGGTACAGAATAAGCAATTTTAATATTTAGTAATTGTATTGTTTACAAAAGAATAATAAAGTGAGGTGATAAGAAAATGAATGAAGCTGAAAAATACCTTCTTAAAATCTTAGAGAAAGCAAATAGACAAGTTAGGAGGTAACTATGGAATACAGAAAAACTTTAGTAAATAGGAGAACTCTTGCAGAAAGATGGGATTTTGATAGTACTGAAAGCATACAGAATTATGAAAAACGAGGAATATTAACAAGAAATCCTAATTTTGAAGCACCACGTTACTACATGGAGGAAGTACTTAAAATCGAAACATTAAAAGAAATCAATCCACTATCTCCACTCGAGAGAAGAAGATTAGAAAGAAAAATCGAAGAGTTGGAAAAGGAAAACATGAACTTAAAAGATAGGCTAACTAACATAAAAGTTTTAGTAGGTTAATATACGATAAAATTATATATAGCAAAGGGAAGGGAATGGATATGGATACAGATATGAAACCAACACCTAAGATGATAACTAAGAATGGTAAACCATTTGTAACAGATGGGTATGTTGGTAATAGCAAATTTATAGTTATGAATCAACCATCTGAAAAGACAGTAATGTACTTAAACCAATTATATTTAGATACTTACTTAGCTTCATTGGAAGAAGATTAATTATTAAAACTACGCCTAGGTGGGTAAATTATTCAAGCGCTCTACAGAGGAAAAAAATAAAAGAGGATGGGCAATGAATATTGAGGTTTTCAAGAGTGAAGATTTTGGAGAAGTAAGAGTTATAACAAAAGATAATGAACCTTGGTTTTTAGCTAAGGATATATCAGAAAAACTGGAATACTCAGAAATATCAGTAATGCTTAGAAGATTAGATGATGATGAAACTGCCAAAATTGAACCGACCGAAATAGTCGATACAAATAATATGGCTGGAGAAATAGCAACTATTACGAAAGCGGATTAAATAAAGATGGGGTCGTTACTACCGATACCAACTAGACAAACTTTATAAAACATAGGGGAATGTGATAATTCCCCTTTATTTTTAATAATCATGTGGTTACTAAGTGAATATATGAAGTAACTACAAAGGGGGGATTATATGTATTGCGTAATTCAAGAGGTAGAATTAAAGAAAGAAAATCAATATGGAGAATATAAAGAACTTAAATCATATGAAAGTAGATTTACAATGTATAATGAAGAACATGTAAAGTATGGTTATACTTATTCAGATGAAAGATTTAAAAGACCTATGAAGAAAGCTTATAAAATAAGCATACATCACAGTTACAGAGAAGAAGGGAAAGTTAAAAAGAAACAATGGGTAATATGCACAATGGAGTATTACGATATAGCTCAAGGTACTACATATATAGGAGATTACTTTACATCTTCAAATTGGAAAAAAAAGCTTAAATCCATAGGAGTATCAGAAGATGAATTATGTGATTTGGTATATAAAAAACTAGATCCCTTAATAGAGAATATACAAAGTGAATTTCAAGGAACAGAAGAGTATAAAGTAAAACAAAAACATGATAAAATAACTACATTGTATATAGCACATAAGCTTGAATTTGAAGAGAAATATGGTAAAGACACATATGATTATTGTTATGATGTGTTTGGAGAACTTAGGAACAAGGTAAAGCTTGAAGAAATAAAAGAGAAGTACAAGCAACAGAAAGAATATGAGCGTAGTTACTATGAAAATTATAAAAGTAACTACAATGATTATTTCAAAAGTAGTTACCATGAAGATAAAGTTAGTACCTACACAGAGGAAGAAAAATCATATTTAAAGAAAATATATAAAGCTGCAGCTATGAAACTTCATCCGGATACTGCTAAAGATAGTGGAGAGGGTATGAAATTCTTAAATAATCTTAAGGAAAAATGGGGTATATAGCATAGTCAAAACTTATAGTCATATATTAAATATTAACTACCCCCAATAAATGGAGGTACTACAAAAAACGGAGGTACTCCAAAAATTAGGAGTATACTACCCCCGAAAAACGGAGGTACACTACCCCCGAAAAATGGGGGTCAAAAAGAAAAGAAAAATAAAAAGAAAATAAAATATATAGATCATCTCGTAAATGTACTGTTTTTAGAGTTGATTTTATGCTTTTACTGGATTGGTATTTTAGTATGGAGTAAATAACATAGTGATTTGAATAAATATTTAGGGCTTAAAGAGCAATTAATCAGAGTATGGCTATTAAAAAAATAATCCTAGTGTCTAGAAAAGTGTCTAAAAAGTGTAAAGTTATTACTGTAATACTGTACAGTTGTAAAGTGGTAAAGTGAATTAAGAATTAAGTAAAATCAATGTGTGGGTGTAGGCTAACGTGTGGACAAATACGTACATTTTAAAAAAACTCTAATTATCGACTGTGAACTGGCTTAGTGAGGTAATGGCTGTAATAGCTGAGTTGATTACCAAAATAAAAGGATGTATAGACTCGTGAAAGTAGAATATGTTGACACGATAAAAAGAGTAATGCAACAAAGGTGAAAGTACTCTATGTGGACTCGATAAAAGTACACTTGATAAACTCGATAAAAAGAGTTTTCAGTTGGATGAAAGCAGTATACCGGATAAGTGGGGTTTTGTAACACGGTAAAAAAATATATTGACACGATAAAAAATAACTTATGTGGACTCGATAAAGAGAGAATGAATAAATAATGGCACCGTGTAGATGTTATAACGATATTTCAAGGTTACTCACTAATCATGGGTAGCCTTTTAAAGTCTCAAAATATGAATTTAATGTATTTAGCACATAATTAAAATAACAATATGATTTTAAATGGCTCTAAAATCGTTTTTAAGAAGTTTTTACAATAAAACGAGTATTTACTCTAAACTATAATTAAAACGCATTTAAAAGGTAGATATGAAGAAAATAAAGGTATGTTATACTTATATATGATTATACTTTGAAGAATTATTTATTAAAGATGCAGTGGAATAAAAATAAATCATGTTCATAACTTAACAGTATTGACTACGGTAAAATTATGACGTAAAATCAATGTATAGAGCGGTGTCAAAACTTATGGTCATAAGCAGGCTGAAAAGAGGGGTAAAATTATGAGTGAAATAATAGGATATACCAGGGTGTCAAGTAGAAGTCAGTTAGATAATAATTCATTGGAGCAGCAACAACAAGAGATATTAAATAGATATGATAATGCAATTATATATAAAGAACAGTATACAGGTACTACAACACATAGACCTATATTTGATAAGATTATTAATGGTTTAAGTGCTGGAGATACGTTAGTTGTATGTAAGCTTGATAGATTAGCACGTAATACAGTTGAGGGAATAGAAATAGTCCAAGGATTATTTGATAGAGGTATAGCAGTACATGTATTGAATGTAGGGTTATTAGAGAATACCACAATGGGTAAGTTCTTTTTAACAACTTTATTAGCAGTTGCAGAGATGGAGCGTAATACAATTATAGAACGTACTCAAAATGGTAAGGCTATAGCTAAAACTAAGGAAGGATTCGCAGAGGGTAGACCTAAGAAGTATACTAAAAAGCAGTTAGATAATGCTATTGAAATGTTAAAAGATGGTAGTTACACAGAAGTGGCAGACATTACTGGAATAAGCAAAAGTACATTAGTAAGAGAAGTTAAGAAAAGAAGGTAAATTTTTATATATAAGTGTCGGTAACCATTGATATAACTACGTTTATATGGTATAATAGATTTATAAAAGTTAATAAATAAGTACCACATTTTTATAATGTAAAGCTATAAGGCTACGGGAATATTTAGAGTTAAATACTCTTTGTTTTCTGTAGCTTTTTTTATTTATAAAGACCCCCTACCTTCTAAATTCCAATTTTTGCGTGTCCTGTCGATAGTCGACATAAAATTTCTCACCATTTTTTAAAACTCGGATAGGGGGTAGCATTCTAAATTCCAAGAGGTTTCATATTTCACGGTTATCAAAAATATTTTTTCAAAACAAAAGGGCTTATCGTGTAAATTCAGAATAAGAAATTTAAGTGATATAAAACATAAGTATTATGAATTTAAATGGTAGGAGGAATAATTATGGAATTAGAAAAAGTATTGATAAGTCGTAAGAGTCTTGCAGAAAGATGGGATTTTAATACAGAAAGTATTTTGAAATATGAACAGGATGGGGTATTAACAAGAAACCCTAATTTTGAAGCACCGCGCTACTATATGGAGGAAATAATAAAAATAGAATCATTAGGAGAGGTTAACCCACTATCTCCTTTGGAGAGAAGAAGATTAGAGAAAAGAAAAATAAAGGAGTTAAAACAAATGGATAAAGCGTGGTATTCGGTAGAAGAAGTATCTAAATTATTGGGGGTTAGCAAACAAACTGTTAGAGATAAATTAGCTACTAAAGAAATTACAGGTACTAAGATTGGTAGAGAATGGAGAATTTTAAAAGATGAAGTTAATTCTATTTTGGGCATATCAAACAAAGTAGATGAAAAGGATCAATACATCAAAGAGTTAGAATCTAAAATTGAGTATCTAACTTTGCAAAATGAATCTTTTAAAAACATAGCCAATTCATTAGTTAAAATTATTAGTTAACAGAATGATCTTAAGAAGACAAGTTAATGAATGAATTAACACTCATAAACAAAGATGGACAACTAAGCAGCTCTAAGGAGGGCAAAACAAGGAGGCTTAACAGCCTTTTATAAAAAACTATCTTTGAAAAATGGACAAACACTACACATTATATTCTATGTGTAGAACCAAAGAAATATTACTAAATTATTCAAGCAGCTCCAACGTGAGTGTAAAGAATTTAAGGAGGAATAAGGATGAAAGATAAAAAAGCAGATTTATTAGTACAAAGGATTGATGAATTAATAAAGAAAGAAGATTTGACAGCAAGAGAAACAATGTGTTTATTAACTCGCTGCCAAAATCAACTTCTTAGAAATATGCCAATTAATGAAAGTTTAGATAGTAAGTTTAATTGGTTCCTCTAGACAAAAATGTTTTTACAGTGTCAAGTTCATCAACGTATAAATCATACATATCGCCATATGTAGTAATTTTTCCGTTATCAATTTGTCTTTGAACTTTTAACATTGTGAAATCATGAGCTAATTGTTCTAAAGAAACATCATAAGGTTTGTTATCCATATCACGCACCCCCTTTCAACAATATTTTAGCATTTATTGGGGTATAAAACAAAATAAAGTATAAAAGTAAAATAAGAGGTAAAAAGGAGAGAGTAAAATGAAAATTAACAATATAGAATTGAAGGATATAGACATATTAGACCTTGAAGTAGCTGAAAAGTGGGAAGATGCCCTAGAACGTGTCGAGGGAGTCGCAAAATCTATTGAAGGTATGAAAATATCTGAAAGTATTAGAACACAGTGTAATGCTATATTTGATGTATTTAATACCTTATTCGGAGAGGGTACAGATAAGAAAGTGTTTGGTGGTAAAGTTAATTTACTAACTTGTTTAAAGGCCTTTGAAGAATTAGTAACACAAATGAGTGCTAAAAACTCTGAGGTTGAGAAAATAGCAAGTAAATATTCTTCTAATAGAGTGCAAAGAAGAAGTAAAAAATAATGAATATTAATGGAGTTTTATTGAAATTAGATATTTCAAACGAGGATGATTTAAATAGATATAGACAATGCTTAAATGGTTTATGTGAAGGATTTGATGAGATAAAGGATACAAAGGCTATATCTAATAAGTGTAAAGAAGCATTTTATGCAATGGTAATATGTAGTTTCTTTGATGAATTGTTTGGTAATGGTACCCGTGAGAAGTTATTTGGAGACAAGCCGTATTATTATAGATGTTTCAATGCCTTAAAGCAACTTCAAAATGAAGTTATTAATCAAAAGAAAGATATGAGAGGATTAATAATAAAATTTCCAAGTAAAAGATAGTTAGATCATGGAAGGAGGTGAAAAAATGGCAGATGGACGGATTATAATTGATACTCAGATTGACAGTAAAGGGGCAGAAAAAGGTGTTAATAAATTAGGTTCTACATTAGGAGGTGCTGCTAAAACTGGTCTAAAACTATTTACTGGAGCGGTAGCGGCGGCTGGTGTTGCGGTTACTGGGTTGACTAAATTATCGATTGACCAATACGCTGAATACGAACAATTAGTCGGTGGTGTTGAAACTTTATTTAAAAGCAGTAGTGATGAAGTAATTGGATATGCTAATGATGCTTATAAAACTGCGGGTATGTCAGCAAATGAGTATATGAAAACTATAACAGGTTTTTCAGCTTCATTATTGCAAGGCCTTGGTGGAGATACTAAAAAAGCCGCTGAAATAGGGAATAAGGCTGTTACTGATATGTCTGATAATGCTAATAAAATGGGTACGGCTATTGGAGATATACAAAATGCCTATCAAGGGTTTGCAAAGCAAAATTATACTATGCTAGATAACTTGAAACTTGGGTATGGTGGTACTAAAACCGAAATGGAAAGACTTCTTGCAGATGCACGAAAACTTACTGGAATTAAATATGATATAAACAATTTCAGTGATGTAATAGAGGCCATCCACGCAGTTCAAACTGAAATGGGAATCACGGGAACAACAGCTAAAGAGGCATCATCTACAATTGAAGGTAGTTTTAACATGACTAAATCTGCATGGACGAACTTACTAACTGGTATGGCTGATGATAATGCCAATTTTGATGTGTTAGTACAAAATTTAGTTAACAGTTTAGGCTCTCTAGGTAAAAATTTATTGCCAAGAATAAAAACTGCAATAAAAGGTATTGGAGAATTATTTAGAACATTACTACCTAAAGTCCTAGATGAAATTCCAGAAATGATGGCATCTTTATTTCCAGAATCAATGCAAGAAGATGTTAAAAGAATATTTGAAGGTATAGCTGATGCAGTAAAAAATGCTGTTGATGTTGCTATGGAATGGCTTCCTAAAATAACAGAAGTGTTTGCATGGCTATTGGACAATTCAGAATTTATAGCAGCAGGAATAGTGGGCATAGGTGTAGCATTATTGACATTGAAAGTTGTTAATACTGTAAGTAAAATCGGTGGCATATTCAAAGATTTATTTATGGAAATAGCAACAGGTACTCCAATAATGAAAGCTTTTAATATTGTATTAGGCATGAATCCTTATGTATTAATAGCAGCAGCGGTAGTGGGTTTGGTAGCTGGATTCATATACTTATGGAACACTAGTGAAGGCTTTAGAAATTTTTTCATAAACATGTGGGAAAGTATAAAGACATTCTTTATAGACACATGGAATGCTATAATGGGATTTTTTACTGAAACAATACCTAGTTGGATAGAAAGTATGAAAACTTGGTTCGGTTCTCTAGGCGAATGGTTCGGAACTTTATGGACTAATATCAAACAATGGTTTGTAGATGGATGGAACGCAATTGTGACTTTCTTCACCGAGAGCATACCGGCATGGTGGGAAGGTGTGAAACAAGCCTTTGCAGATGGGTGGAATGCGGTTGTATCCTTCTTCACAGTAACTATTCCATTATGGCTGGAGCAAATGTTTAACTGGTTTATGGAATTACCTAATAAGATAGGCTATGCTCTGGGGTTTGCATTTACTACAATAGTTAATTGGGGAATAAATGCATGGAATAGTTTCACGGAAACTTGTACAAATATTTATAACACAGTAACTGAGTGGTTCTCCCAATTACCGGGTAGAATATGGGAGTTTATAACTAATGCTTACAATAAAATAGTTCAATGGGGTGAAAATACATTAAATAACTTTATATTAGTATGTAGTAACGTTTATTACATTGTTAGTGAATGGTTTAAAAAGTTACCAGGTCGTATATGGGAGTTCTTAGTAAAGGCGTATAACAATGTAGTTAACTGGGGAACACAAACTTATAACAATATGGTTAATACAGTTAGCAATGCTATAAATGCAGTTATAGAGTGGTTTGCTAAATTACCAGGGCGAATATGGGAATGGCTACTAAATACAATTAAGAAAGTTATTCAATTCGGTAAAGATTTAGGGGCAAAATCACGTGAAGCCGGTGGCGAAATGGTCGAAAACATTATAGGCGCAGTTAAAGACCTTCCGTCTAAGTTTTGGGATATTGGGGTTAATATTGTTAAAGGGATTTGGGAAGGTATTAAGTCAGTTGGTTCGTGGTTGAACCAAAAAGTTACTGGATTCTTTGATGGAATGTTAAAAGGCGCACAGGATGCCAATGAAATAAAATCACCTTCTCGATTATACCGTGATGAAGTAGGAAAATACATGGCACAAGGTGTCGGAGTAGGGTTCGAGGATGAAGCTTCTAGGGTGGAAAAAGATATAAGGAAAAACTTATCTGATATAGTATCTAATATCGATATTGATGAAGTCAGTGCTAAACTTACTGCGGCGGTATATGGTGAACAAGCTAGAATGTCAGCAGCTATTAATTCAAGAGCAAATAATGCTACTACTAATAATGTAATAACCAACGATAATGGAGTAACTCAACACGTTACTATAGTTAATCCGGAGAGGACACCAAGCGAAAATGCAAGAGCGTTAAAAAAAGTTGGAAGAGATTTAGGGTTTGGATATTAGAGATAAGAAGAATATAGTATTGAAAATATAAAAGAAGAGATAGGCTCAAAATTGAGCTTATCTTATTTTATAGAAGATGAATATAGCATCTTAATTGAGGCTATTCTCTCATTGAGCTATTAGTTTAATATTGGGGTGATAATTGTTGGAGTTAAATAATGAAGAATTAGTTAGAGAATATCAAGAAGGTAGCAAACAGGCACTTGAAAAACTAATAGAACAGAATACAGGAATTATAAGGAAGATAGCGGGTAAATATAGTAAAGTATGCTCCAGGGGGATAGAATTTGATGATTTATTTCAAAGTGGAGTTATTGGACTAATGAGTGCAGCTAAAATGTACAAATTTGATTTAGAGAATAAAGCTAAGTTTATAACTTATGCAGCTCATTATATTAATAGATGGATATGTAGATGTGTAAATGGAAGAAGTGAGAAAGATATTGCTAATACAAAATTTTATAACAGTTGTAAAAGTCTTAATACCCCAATTAGTAATGATGGGGAAAGTGAAGAAGAAATAGGAAACTTTATAGAATGTAAGGATTATGGCTTTGAAAATCTTATAGAGAACGAATTTCATAAGCATGTTAGAAATGAGTTAGATCAAGTTATGAGTGAATATTTAACGTTAAATGAGAGAGAAGCAATTAAATTTCTCTATGGTTGGGAATGTGATGTTATGAATATGCAAGAAGTAAGTGAAATATTAAATATTACAAGAGAAAGAGTAAGGCAATTGAGAAATAATGCACTTAGAAAAATAAGACATACTTCATGGTGGATGACAAAAGGCAAATTCTATGCTCATGAGATTAAAGGACTTATATATACAAAGAAGTCGGGTAGAACACTCTCCTATAAGGAAGTTGAAAAAGATGATTATAGCATTGAAACTATTGAAGGCCATAATTTTATAAATAAATATTTTGATGATTTAATGGGGGTATAGATATGATAGGATTTAAAACGTGGCAATCTAAAACAGATTATGATTTCTCAGATGATCCATGCGAAAACTTTCAGATATATCTTTATTATATATGTGATATGAGAGATATTGATAATAAAAAGATTATGCTTAAATATTTAAATGCAGTTAATCCTAAAAATTGTACAGTACCTAAAGAAGAGGTTATAAGATTATTTAATAAAGCATATGAGGAATATAAGAAATGTATTAAATTGATAAGAAGTAATACTATAGTAGCATTAAAAAGTGTTAATAAGTTTAAAGAAGAACTAAAATCATGTGATGAAGAAAGAGCTAAAGAGTTAAAATATTATTTAACTGCAATAGCTGGAGTATTGAAGACATTAAGTGAAGAAGAGCAAAGAGTAATAGCTTATAGATATTTTGAAGGTATGACGTATGTTAATATAGGAAAATACATAGAATGTTCTCCTGGTACTGTTAGAAATAGAATAATTAAAACTATAGAAAGTATTGAGGGAATTCTATTTGATATATATAATATTCATAAATGGAGTATTTAAATCTTTTATGTTTTAAACTACTGATTAAATTAAGTGATAACTATGTAAAGTAAAGGGGTGTTTAATATATGGACAAGGTTACTTTATTGACGGTTAAAGATTTAGCAGCTAGGTGGCAAAAGGATGAAGGAACTATAAGAAGATATATAGCAGAAAAAACCATTACACCTTGTAAAAATGTGCCAGGGATGATGTTTCACCCTTCATATATTGCAAAACTAGAAGGTGTTGAACTGGATAAATTCTCACCACTGGAAAGAAGAAGGATGCAAAGAAGAATTGAGGATTTAGAAACTATAGTGAAATTACAAAATGAACAACTTAGAAAAGTAGCAATGCTAGGAACTGAAAGTATGAATTTATTGCAAAAGATAATGATAGAGTGAGAAGAATTTGAGGTTTAAAGGAAATAATACAAATATATTATACACCTGTAGAAATATAGGTGTATTTTTTTTACGTGATGGGAATTATAAGAGGTATAAAATATTATATGGAATAAAAGCAGTGTTAATACATGTTTTAGATATAGGAGGAAGTATGTGGTTTAATTATATGAATGGAGATTTAAATAAGATTTTTGATGATTTTTATGAAAAAATTATGTCATCAAAGCTAATATTTCTAGCATTGAATAAATTAGATATTTTTAATCAGATTGATGTTAGGGAATTTGTTGATGAAGTGTATTGGTATAATGATGAAAATAGAAAAATGTATTTTTCTAAATTGTACTTTGTAGGTATTGATATTATCAATGGATACCTATATGAAGCTCTATATTCAAAAATATATTCTGAGTATGAGTATTTTATAAAAGAGTTAGTTGCATATCTTAAGCAGCATGATGAAAAACAATACAAACATTTTTGTAAATTTTCTCAATACAAAGATGCCTTATTAAAGGAAATAATGAATGCAGAGATAGAAGAAATGATAGAGCATATTGATGACATTAGAGTTGTTAGAAATCATATTATACATAATAATTCAATTGTGGATGAAGCTACATGGGATAGAAATAAGGATAAAATTGAAAATGTTGTAGATCTTTGTGATGAATTAAAACCATTGGAATTCATAGAAATTACAGAATTTCACATGGAATGTTTATATGATAGTCTTGAGACTCTTATGCATAAAATTAGAGATTATTTTATAAGTAAACCAGATAAATTTAGGATAAAAGGTTATTCTAACTAGAGTAAGGAAATTTATTAATAGATAAATATGAGTAAATTGCATATTGATTCAATTCAATTCAATTCGATTTAATTAAGTTGAATTGAATTGAATTATCACGTTATAGTGAGAAAACAAAAGAAAATATAAGATATTATCACGCTATCGTGATAATTTGGGTAATAATTTGGTATACAGAATTATGGAATTAGCATAATATATAATTAAGTAATACTATGTAATATTTGGTATTACATATGAGCAAAATGGACAAGTATTATTATATATTGTTCTTTTACATGTATAAATTAAAAAAAAAATGAAATACTTAAGGATAGGTTCGAATAGATATGTATACTAATACAAGAGCAAATATAAATGGGTTTCATGTGAATGATAAAGAAAGATGTTTAGAGTTTACACAAAAAAAAGAATATTTAATTGTTAGTGAAGATACATATTGGTTAGGATTTGGGATGTATTTTTGGGATAATAGGAGCAATGCAAAGTACTGGATGCATATCAAACGTAATCAAAATCCTGATAAGGAATATATTGGTGTAAGGGCAAATATATTTATATATGAAGATATTTTATTGGATTTGACAGATGAATCTACAGTAGAAAAAATAGAAGAAATTTGGGATATGTACTGTAAACTTAATAAAGAAAAACAAAGTCAACCATTAGGAATTAAACTTGATAAGTTATTTGATTTTCTTGAAGAATGGGATGATTTAAATGTTATTAAGGGAATTGGAGATTATAATATAAATCAAAATAAAAGCGATTCTCTTAGACTTAGCAATAATTACAAAGGGCCTCAAATAAGAGGAGGATTAAAAGTAATATACTGTGTAAGACAGCCTGATATAGCAATTAATCGAGATGTGATAGGAGTTGATTAAATGAAGGTTTCAGAAATGCTTAATAGTTGTATTGAAAAAATGAAGAATATGACACAAGAAGAGTTTGATTTAATTAAATCAAACAGAGGGTTAAATGACAAAATTTATGATGAAAGTAAATATGTCGATTATACTTTCAATATAGAACTTCCCAATAATAAAAATCAATTAAGAAAAAAAGAATGTTTAGTATATAATTATATTGATTCAAACACAGATAATAAAATGTTATATAATAATTGGATATCAATAAATTATATAAATCGTTATTCTAGTGTATTAAAGATCAAAAAGAATGATTATGTATATCAATTTTTTAAAAATAAGTCAGGTATTTTAGAAAATGAATCACTAGTATCAAAAAATAAAATTGGTGATGACAAATATTATGAGGATAATGAGGATTTTTCAAAGGCGGCGTAATTTATGAGTAAGATTAATAGTTCACTTAGGTTCAAAAACTATGTTGTAGAAAGCATTAATTTTAATACAAATTTTAAATTTGATGGAGAGCAAAAAGAAATAGAATTTGATTTAGATAGCGATTATTCGATTGAAGAAAATGATTTTATGCTCAGTTTAGAAGTAGTTATTTTTCCAGAAGCTGAGAAGAATAATTATCCATTTACAATGGAAGTAAAAATTATTGGATTGTTTGAAATTGATTCGCAGATAGATGAAAAAACGAGAGAAAATTTTATTGAGAAGAATTCAATTGCAATTTTATTTCCATATTTAAGAGCATTAGTATCAGTATATAGTGCTAATGCTAATATTGGAACATTGGTATTACCACCAATAAATGTTGTAAATTATCTAAAGAACAAAAGAAAACAATCTGGTAATATAGGTTAAGTACTTTACTCAAGATAAAGCAAGTTATTTATTTTATAAGTTTTGACAATTTTATTTATAACATATGACCTTGTAAAAGATATATATTCGTATATATCTTTTTGTTTTAAGTTTCAATATATTGGGTACTATTTGGGTACTAAGGACATAAGAAATCGCATTAAAATGAATGATGATAGAATAATTTAAAATTGAAAAGTGCTGATATACAAGGGGTTGCGAAGATTTGAAAGAATATAAAAAAGACTATCTAACGCACTCCAAAACCGTTGGTTCCGGGTTCAAGTCCTCGTGCCCCTGCCATAGAAACCTAGTGATTTTAGTAATCGCTAGGTTTTTTTATTGTTTTCTTTTATCTTATTTTTACATAGATAAAGAGAGTAAAAATGTACCGTATAATTCCATAAAAATAATTAAATAAATTTATTGAGGAAGTAATAAACCTGTGATATAATCTGTAAGTTAAGAAAATAAAATAAGTTATTAATCACATTTTAAGTTTATATATGTAAGTTAAAGTTATCTATGTGAGGCGTGATTTAAGCTATGTTTTTAGAAAGGACATAGCTTTATATGGTGAAGGGAGAAATTTTATGGAAAAACGTGTGCCAGAATTTAAAGGTTTACTAAGAAGTCATATGATTGAGTTACCTAAGGTTATTAGGGACGCTACTGGAATTGTTATATTTGGGAAAAGAATTAAATCTTTAGTGTTTTCAACTGATGTAGCAGTTATAAGAAATACTAATGCAGATGCTGTTATTGCAGTATATCCATTTACGCCTCAACCCAGAATAACTGAAGCACTATTACTAGCATCAGATATCCCAGTATTTTGTGGGGTAGGTGGATCTATTACTACAGGTAAAAGGGTAATAAATCTAGCATTGGATGCTGAATTTAAGGGAGCTATGGGGGTTGTAGTTAATTCATCTATAGGCAATGATGTTATTGCAGGGATGAGAGAAACTATAGATTTACCAATATTAGTTACCGTTGTTTCAGAAAAAGACGATATAGATGGAAGAATAGCAGCAGGAGCAACTATACTTAATGTATCAGGAGCTAAAGAAACTGCGAATATTGTTAGACATATAAGAAGTAAGTACCCAGATGTACCTATTATAGCAACAGGAGGTCCTACAGATGAGAGCATACGTGAAACTATAATTGCTGGGGCTAATGCTATAACATATACACCACAAAGTACTAGTGATATATTAAATGAAATAATGATTAAACATAGAAAAAGATATGAAGACTAATTTCATTCAGAAATGTAATATTTGCAACGAATATTATATTTGAGGTGATTTATTTATGGACAAGGCAACTTGGATGTTAGGAATAATAGTTCCATTAATATCTGCAGCATTTGGTGGAGGTATATCTCTATTAATTATGAGAAAACTAATTATGGAAGAGAGAAAAAAATCTAAGAAAGAACGTGCTATAGATATTAATAACGATAAAATAAAAAGTTATAAGGAGCTATTTGAACTAAATAAAAAAATTAAAGTCTTTGGAGATAAAATTAAAAATAACACAATACCTAATTGGATAAACGTAGAAAGCTATTATAGAGACGAATTTATAATAGAATTTGAAGAGATTATAAATAATTATAAATTTGTAAATGGTTATATTAATGACAAAAAGATAAATGAATATGCACAAAATGTACTTAAGTTATCACAAATTATAGTAGTAGAATTAAAAGATAGAGAAAACTACGGTACTACTTCTGAAAAAGTAGAAACCTGTGTAGATACGTTGATAGAAGTTTTAAATACAATAGAAAAGAACATTTTATCTGTAGTGTTAGAACTATCTATAGAGAAGTATAAGTAATATAAATATTTATAGTGAATATATTTTATTCTAAGACAGTCTTACCATGAATGTATTATCAAATTTGTATTTGATAATAAAAGTATATGAAATGTTTATGATTTTAAATGGATTATGTTAGATTTAATTAATTGGACTAAAGCATAATAGGTGTGGTAAAATAGAATAGTTAAATTTACTACATAAGACCATGTGAAGTAAATAGAGAGAGGATTGTAAATATGAATATTCTTATTTTATCTGCATCTACTGGTGGAGGACATTTAAAAGCATCAAAGGCTTTAGAATCATATATTTTAGAAAATGAGTTAGGTGCTAAAGTAAAAGTAGTGGATACCTTAGAGTATGTTAATCCATTTATAAATAAAATCGTAACTAAGGGATATATAGTACTGGCAAAGTATTTAAATTCCTTATATAAAAATATATATAGTTTAACGGACAAGTCTGGGGTTTTAACATGTTTAGTAACAAAGTTAATTTATTTATTTTCGAAAAAATTAATACCCTTAATAGAAGGATTTGCTCCAGATGTAATCATAACTACTCATCCCTTTCCTACAGAAATGATTTCTATATTAAAGGGAAATAGAAGTATAAAGGTGCCATCAATATGTATAATGACTGATTATGCACCACATAAAACATGGATAAAACCTAATGTAGATGAATATTGTGTAGCATGTGAAGACATGGTAGAAGGTATGATAGATAGAGGAGTTCCTCCAGAAAAAGTTCATCCTTATGGAATCCCTGTATATGATGGTTTTTTTCATCAAGATGAAGATGATAAAAAAATACTGTTAGATGAGCTGGGATTAAGCGAAAGTAAAATGACCGTGTTAGTCATGGCTGGAAGCTTCGGAGTATATAATATAGAAAAAATCTATAAGAATATAAATAATATTCCTATGGATTTTCAAATTGTAATTCTAACGGGTAATAATAAAAGACTATATAATAAAATTAAGGAACAGATTAAGTTTAGTAAAAAACAGACAAAGCTTATTAAGTTTACCAATGAAGTTCATAGATATATGAACTTAGCAGACGTCTTAATTACTAAACCAGGAGGGCTTACAGTATCAGAAGCATTAGCAGCAAATCTTCCTTTAATTACCTTTGATGCAATACCTGGACAAGAAGAAGCAAATGCAAAGTTTCTATTAGATCATGGCATGTCCATATCTATAGGCAGAGGTGATAATTGTACTGAAGCTATAGAGGCTTTGATTAAGGACAAAAACAAATTAAGAGAGATTAAAGAAAACTGTATGACTTTTGATAAATCAAATTCAACAAATGAGTTACTAGAACTTATAAGAAGATTAATGAAAGAAAATGAAGCTGAATGTAATTCAGAAATTGCATAAAACTTAAATAATTAAGACCAAGGTTTTTAAGACCTTGGTCTTTTAATCTTATGATGGGAATATTTAGAATTTGACTTTATAATACGAGTCTTTAGGTTTATTTATGAGATTTTTTAATGGCATTAATAAATTTATCTAAAAACTTAAATGAACCATTTTTAATGTGTAAAAATCCCATTATAGATAATATAACACCACTTAAAGAACCACTTATCATATCTGTCATAGTATCCGTAAGACTATTAAGTTGAGAATCAAACCCCAATAGTTGATCTCCTGCAAATTCCCAGAACTCCCACAGTGCAGCTCCAGAAACAGTAAAGAGTAATATATACATCCCTATGAATAATGGTGGAAGGGTTTTGATATTATTTTCACCTATAAGAGGTTTTAAAATTATTAAAGATAAAAACCCTAAAAGAGCCCCTGAAGCAAAATGAAGAAATATATCCCACCAAGGTAGTATTGAGTACATATTATACATCCGGCCTAATAGTAGCGCTAAGAATATAAAAAATTGCAATAAAAAGTCAGATAAACTAGATAATTTAACTTTAAATATATATAAAATTATATCTGGTATAAAGGACGTGATAAGAATTAATAGAATGTTGCTAATGTAATTTGAATTATTATCAGTTTTTACAAATGAATAATAAACAAATAGTATTAATAAAATTGATCTAAATATCCATTTGAAAAATAAAGCAAAAGAAGACTTTGTATTTTTCATTGATTTCCCTCCGAGCTATTTATGGCGTTTTCTATAAGAATAAGTTTTTCTGCTCTAGAAAGTTTTTTTATTTCACATTCTCTTTTTAAAGCTGAAGATTTGTCAGGTAAATTTTCATAGTGAACAATTTCTACAGGTAATCTGCATCTGGTGTACTTAGCTCCTTTACCACTATTATGGCATTTAAGCCTTTTGTTTAAATCAGTTGTCCATCCTGTATATAAAGTATTGTCATTACATCTTAATATATAAACAAAAAACATATCTTTACCTCATATAAAATATATTAAAAATTAGAATAATTATTACTGTTGTATAATACTATTTAAATAGTATATCATTATTTTAGCATGAATATATTATACTATTTTATAAATACTAGTATATTCATATTGAATTAAATTAAATCATAGGGTATAATTAAATTGGATTAAAAAGAAATAGCAAATATTATGTTGATTTAAATTGAATAAAGTATAGTTTTAGGTACATTATGTTTAATAGGGAAAGTGGTTAAAGTCCACTACAGCCCCCGCTACTGTGTACGAAGACAAAATCTCATAGAAAAACCACTGGAGTGTATTTCTGGGAAGGTGAGATGGAGGATGATACGTGAGTCAGGAGACCTGCCTAAAGCATAGATATGACACTTCGGAGGGAAGGGAGTTAATAGTTTAGTTTGTATATTTATTACAAATTATAATTCTGTTATGAGTTAAATTGAATTTTAACCTCTACCTTTTGGGTAGAGGTTTTATTTTGCACTAATTTATTAAATTTGGAGGAACTAAAATGAAAAAGGCTATATTAGTAGTAAGTTTTGGAACTACTTATAAGGATACATTAAAATTAACTATAGAAAAAATTGAGGATGAAATAAGAGAAAGATTTAAAGAGTATCATGTTATGAGAGCTTTTACAGCCCATATGATAATTAAGAAAATAAAAAATAGAGATGGAATAATTGTACCTACTCCGGAGGAAGCTTTAGAGCAACTATATAAAGAAGGCTATGAAGAAGTTATAGTTCAGCCGCTTCATATAATACCAGGTGAAGAGTTCCAATATGTTAGGTTAGTAGTTGATAAGTTTAGAGAGAGTAATAAATTTAAATCAATAAAAGTAGGTAGACCAGCCCTTCACTTTCAAGGAGGGGAAGAAACACCTAATGATTATGAGGTGTTTATAGATGCTATAAAAGAAATTATACCAAAAGATAAGACCATGGTATTTATGGGACATGGAAGTAATCATCCAGCTAACTCAGCCTTTGTAGCACTTCAAAGCGTATTTACTTACTTAAATTATAATAATGTATACGTTGGAACAGTAGAAGGATATCCTACCGTAGATATGATAGTAGAAATTCTTAAAAGAGAAGGTATTGATCACGTTAAGTTAGCACCACTTATGCTAGTAGCTGGAGACCATGCAACTAATGATATGGCTTCTGATGAAGAAGATTCATGGAAGACTATTTTAGAAGAAGCTGGAATTAAAGTAGACATATATCTTCATGGTTTGGGTGAGATTGAGAAGTTTAGACATATATATGTGAATCATGTACAAGATGTAATAGATAATAAATATCTTCATTTGGGAGATACGAAGAAAACACCATAAAGGAGTAAATTATGAAAAGTATAATAGTTTCTTCAAATAGTAGTGGCGGTGGAAAGACCACTGTTACATTAGCACTTATGAAAACTCTTATAGATAGAGGATATAAGGTTCAAGGATATAAAGTTGGACCTGACTATATAGATCCAGCCTTTCATAGAGAAATAACAGGAGTAGCTACAAGAAACTTAGATTTATTTCTAATGGGAGAACCAGGGGTTAAGGAGAGTTATCTAAGAGGTCAGGGTGATCTAGGAATCATTGAAGGAGTTATGGGACTTTATGATGGAAAAGGTATAGATACTAATTTTTCTACAGCTCATGTATCTAGAACTTTAGATTTGCCTGTGGTATTAGTATTATCTCCTAAAGCTCAATCAGCAACTTTATGTGCTGAAATAGAAGGACTTCGAAATTATGAAAATGTGAACATAGTAGGGATAATACTTAATAATATTAGTGAAAGTTACTATAAACTTTTGAAAAAAGCTATTGAAGTAAATTGCAGCGGGATTAGAGTTTTCGGATACATACCTAAGGATGAGAGGTTAGCTTTAAAAAGTAGGCATTTAGGCCTTGTGCAGAGTAGCGAGGTTGAAGATTTATCAAAGAAGATAGAGTTATGCAGTAGCCTTATGGAAGAGTATGTAGATGTAGATAGCCTTATAGAAGAATTTAAAGCTTCAGATATTCAATCTACTAACAGTGAAGATTTCCACGCTGAAAACAAAGATATAAAGATTGCAGTAGCCTATGATAAAGCCTTTAGTTTTTATTATAAAGAGAATATAGAGCTTTTGGAAGAGGTTGGAACAGTTCAGTATTTTAGCCCCCTAAAAGATAGAGAAGTGCCAAAGGATGTAGATTTTATATATATAGGTGGAGGATACCCAGAAGTATTCAAGGAAGAGTTATCTTCTAATAAATCTATGTTAAATAGTGTTAGAAAAGCCTTAAACAGTGGAGTAAAATGCTATGCAGAATGTGGTGGACTCATGTATCTTACAGAGAGCATAGATGGAGTTGAAACAGTAGGTTTCTTTAATGGAACATCTTATATGACTGGAAAACTTAATAATTTTGGATACGCAACTATAAAGATATCAGAGAAAAATTCTATAGTGCCAAAGGATATGATGATTAATTGTCATGAATTCCATAAATCACTGGTAGATTTAAAAGAAGAAGAAATATATGAATTAGAAAAGAAAGCCTACGATGGAACCACAAAGAAGTGGAAGTGTGGGTATGTAAAAAATAATGTTTTAGCAGCTTATGGACATATACATTTCTTTTCTAATATTGATTTTTTTAATAGCTTAATTAAGTAGATGTAATTTTAAAATAGAGATTTATTAAGGAAAGTTATTTCCTTAAGTAGGAGGAGAAATGGATTATATAAAAATACCAATGGACATAGAAAAGAGAAGTTTTGAAATTATAGGAGAAGAAATGGGACCTCATAATTTCGATGATAGAGAGCTTTCTATAATTAAGAGAGTTATTCATACTACAGCAGATTTTGAATATAAGGATTTAGTTTATATGACAGATGATGCTATAGATACAGCCCTAGAGATTCTAAAAAAGGGAACAACTATATATACAGATACTAATATGGCACTTTCAGGAATAAATAAAAGAGCCTTAGAAAAGTTAAATTGCAGGGTTGTATGTTATGTATCAGAACCAGAAGTTGCAGAGATTGCAAAGGAAAGAGGCATAACTCGTTCTATGGCTGCAGTAGAAAAGGCAGTAGGAGATGGAGTAGAGTTCTTTGTATTTGGAAATGCTCCAACGGCTTTATTCAAACTTAAAGAGTTTATTGAATCAGGAAAGTCTAATTGTAAATTTATTATAGGAGCTCCAATAGGATTCGTAGGAGCAGCTGAATCAAAAGAAGAAATAGAAAAATTAAAAGATATAGATATGATGACAGTTAGAGGAAGAAAGGGCGGAAGTGCAGTAGCAGCAGCTATAGTCAATGCTCTTATGTATATGTTAGTAGAGAGATAATAAAGAAGGTATTAGAATGTTAGACTTATATGTTAACAGTAATGGTAAAAAGTTAAGATGTGGTTATACTACAGGGTCCTGTGCAGCAGCTGCTGCTAAGGCAGCTACTTACATGCTTTTTACTGGTAAAAAAATTAAAGAGATAGAGATTAATACACCAAAGGGAATAATTTTAAACTTAGTAATAGATGAAGTTGTTTTTGGTGATGACTATGTGGAATGTTCCATTATAAAAGATGGTGGAGATGACATAGATGCTACCCACGGATTACCTATATGGGCGAGAGCTGAAAAGGGTGAAGAAAGATATATTTTAAAAGGTGGAAAAGGTGTAGGAGTAGTTAATGGTGAAGGCCTCTATATTGAAAAGGGTGAAGCTGCTATTAATCCAGTACCTAGACTTATGATAGAGCAAGAGGTAAGTAGTGTGCTTCCAGAGGATGAAGGAGTTACTATTACTATATTTGTACCAAGGGGAGAAGAAGTAGCAAAGAAAACCTTTAATCCTAGACTTAATATAGTAGGAGGAATATCCATATTAGGAACTACAGGAATTGTTTATCCTATGTCTGAAGAATCAATTAAAGAATCAATAAAAATTGAGATAACTCAAAAGGCTTTAAAAAATAAGGTTCTTATATTAGCCTTTGGAAACATGGGAGAAAAGGTTGCAGAATCTATGGGATATTCTATAGATCAAGTGGCTATAATATCAAACTTTGTTGGATTTGCTATAGAATGTTGTGTTAGCTGTGGAGTTAAAGAGATAATTATAATAGGTCATATAGGTAAGATATGTAAGATATCTGCTGGTAGCTTTAACACTCACAGTAGAGTATGTGATGTAAGACTAGAAGTAATAGCATTAGAATTAGCATTAGCAGGAGCTCCACATGACTTAGTTAGAAGTATATATAATGAAAAGACTACAGAGGGTGCTATAAAAGCTTTAAAGGGTGAATATAGTGAGATATATAAAACTATTGTAGATAAAGTGAAGAAAAGAATGGAGCTTTATAGCTATGGTGAACTTAAATGTGATGTAGTTATGTATTGGGGTGCAACTAATCCTAAGATATTAGCTACAACATTATAGAGGTGGAAAGATGATTTATGTAGTAGGACTTGGTCCAGGAAGTAAGGAGTATATACTTCCTAAGGCTGTTGAAACTTTAGAAAATAGTGATATGTTAGTAGGATTTTCTAGAGCTTTGGAAAGTGTAAATTTTATAAATACTGAAAGAGTGGCAGTTAAGTCTTTATCAGATATTTTGAAGATAGTAGAAGATAATAAGAGCAAGAAAATATCTATAATTGCATCGGGAGACCCATGTTTTTATGGAGTTACTGATTATATAAAGAGAAATATAAAAGAGGAGCCTATAGAGATAATACCAGGACTTAGCTCTTTTCAATATCTAATGAGCAAGATAGGGAAGAGTTGGAATGGAAAATTTTTAGGCAGTGTCCATGGAAGAGAAGAAGATTTTTTAACTGTTGTTAAAGAAAATAGCATGTGTATATTCTTAACAGATAGTAAAAATTCACCTAAGGTTTTAGCAAATAAACTGTTTATAGAAAATATAAGTTGTAATATATGGGTAGGAGAAAATTTATCCTATGAAGATGAGAAAATAACAGTAGGTACACCAGAAGAGATAATGGAGAAGGAATTTTCTTCATTAAGTGTCTTTGTAGTGGAGGAAGTTTAAATGAAATATATAAAAGATGAAGAGTTTATAAGAGGAAACTGTCCTATAACAAAGGAAGAAGTTAGAATTCTAAGTGTAGCAAAACTTAATTTAGAGGAAAATTCTAAACTTCTAGATGTAGGAGCTGGAACTGGTTCCATATCAATTCAAGGAAGTAAGATTTGCACTTCTGGTAGTGTTGTTGCAATAGAGAGAGATGAAGAAGCCTTAGAGGTAATCTATAAAAATAAAGATAAGTTTAATTGTGATAATTTAGAGATTATAGAAGGTGAAGCTTTAGAAGCTTTAGACTCTATTAAGGAAAAGTTTAATAGTATCTTTATTGGAGGTAGTGGTGGAAATCTTGAAAAAATAATTGAGAAATGCCATAACCTTCTTGAAGATGATGGAGTAATGGTTTTAAATTTTATAACCATTGATAATGTATATAAAGCAATGAGTACTTTAAAAGAATTAAACATGAAAATTAGCTGTACTCAAGTTGGCGTAAGTAAAACAAGAGGCCAAAGTTATATGTTATTTGGATATAATCCAATTTTTATTGTAGAGGCTTATAAGAATTAGAAATATTGTAATGTAGTAGGTTTGTAGTACAAGGAAATACAGCAATAGAAAATAGTTAAGAATTGAAAATATTGTTTTATAGTAGAAATAGAGGAGTGAAATAGATGGCAAAGTTATATGGAGTTGGAGTAGGACCAGGAGATAAAGAGCTATTAACCTTAAAGGCGGTTAAAACTATAGAAATGTGTGAAGTAATTGTTTCACCAAGTGCTATGAAAGGTGGGAAAAGTATAGCTTTAGGCATTGCAGAGGACTTTATATCAGAGGATAAAGAAATTATGATAAAGCAATTTCCAATGGGTGGAGAAGACCAAGAAGAAAAAATCTATGAAGCCTTTAAAGCTATAGAAGAGAAGCTTAAGGAAGGAAAGAATGTAGCCTTCTTAACTTTAGGAGATCCTTTTGTTTATAGTACATATATATATTTACTAAAGTATATAGAAGAGCATGGCTTTGAAGTTGAAACAATTCCAGGGATAACTTCCTTCTGTGCTAGTGCTAGTCTTGCGCAAAAACCATTAGTTATAGGTGATGAACCATTACTTATTACCCCAGCTAGCAGAGTTTCGGATATAAAGGATGAAAAGTATGTAGTTATAATGAAGGTCTATAAAAGAGAAGAAGAAGTATTAGACGTTCTTGATGAAAAAGGCTTTAACTATGTATATATAAAAAAAGCTGGAAGAGAAGGGCAAGAGATTTTACATAAGAGAGAAGATATTTTAGATAATAAAGAATACATGTCACTTATAATAGCAAATAGAGATTAGGAGGAAGAAGAATGGTTTATTTTATAGGAGCAGGTCCAGGAGATGCAGAGTTAATCACAGTAAAGGGAAGAGATACACTGACAAAAGCAGATGTAGTTATATATGCAGGCTCTCTTGTAAGCAAGGAGCATATGAATTATTGTAAGGCTGGATGTGAAATACATAATTCAGCATCTATGACTTTAGAACAAGTTATAGAAGTTATGGATAAGGCTGAAAAAGAAAATAAAATGGTAGTAAGACTTCATACAGGTGATCCAGCTATCTATGGAGCTATCAAAGAACAAATGGATGAACTAGATAAATTAAATATTCAGTACAAGGTAATTCCAGGAGTTAGTTCATTTACAGCAGCAGCATCTGTAATAAAAAAGGAATTTACACTTCCATCAGTAACTCAAACTGTAATATTAACTAGAGTTGAGGGAAGAACTCCAGTACCAGAAACTGAAAGCTTAGAAAAACTTGCATCAATTGGTGCATCTATGGCTATATTCCTTTCTATTAGCATGATAGATAAGGTAGTTGCAAAGCTAAGAAAAGGTTATGGAAGGAATGTTAATATAGCTGTAATTGAAAGAGCTACTTGGGAAGATGAAAGAGCTATAATTGGAACTTTAGATGATATAGCAGAAAAGGTTAAAGAAGCAGGAATCACTAAATGTGCTCAAATATTAGTAGGGGACTTTATAAATTGCGATTATGATAAGAGTCTTCTATATGATAAATCCTTTACTCATATGTTTAGAGAAGGACAAAAATAATTCTTAGAATGTACAATTCTAGAAAGTAGGAGAGTTATGAAGTTAGCAGCGGTGTCTGTAACAAGACAAGGAGATAATATTGCAAAAAAACTAAGTGAAGCTTTAGAGCTTAAGCTTTACTCTAGTTATAATAACAAAAACTTCAAACTAAAATCTGTATGTGAAGAGCTTATGAATACTGTAGATGGAATAATTTTTATCTCATCTACAGGCATTGCAGTAAGAGGAATAGCACCTTTTCTAAAGGGAAAGGATAAGGACCCGGCAGTGGTAGTAGTAGACTGTGAAAGTAGATTCGCCATAAGTCTTGCAGGAGGACATCTTGGAGGAGCTAATGAACTTGCTTTAAAAGTGTCAGAAATTCTTAAGGCTACACCAGTTATAACTACAGCCACAGATACCATGGGAATAGATGCTCCAGATATGATTGCTAAGAATAATAACCTGATTATAGATGATATGAAAATAGCTAAAGATATAGCTGCCAAATTAGTTGATAAAGCTAAGGTTGGTTTTTTAGATGATGAAGGCCAAATAAAAATGCCAAAGGGATATGTAATTCCTGAAGGAGATATTAAGGGTATGGTTACAGTATCTAATAAAATAGATGTGGATAACTTGCCACCTGTTGAAGGCTTGATTCACCTTAAGCTCATAAGGCGAAACATCATATTAGGTATGGGATGTAGAAAAGATGTGGATAAGGACAAAGTTAAAAACTTTGTTGTGGATAATTTAAAGAAATATAATATAGATTTAAGAGCCATAAAAACTATTTCTACAGTGGAAGTTAAAAAGAATGAAGGAGCATTAATTGCTTTAAGTGAATTTTTAAACTGTCCCATGGAAATTCATTCTTTAAAAGAAATAGAAAGCATAGAACATAAATACAAGGGCAGTGATTTTGTTAAGAAATCTATAGGTGTGAGAGCGGTATGTGAGCCTTGTGTTGAATTAGCAGGGGGAGAGTTACTTACAGATAAAATTAGTTTTGAAGGTATAACCCTTTGTATTGGAAAATTAGTCTACTGATAATGGAGGAAAAATAATGGGAAAATTATATGTAGTAGGAATCGGTCCAGGAGGACTTGATTACATGACAATTAAAGCTGTAAAGGCTATAGAAGAAAGCGATATAGTAGTAGGATACACAAAGTATATAGAAATGATAAAGCCACTTTTAGATGGTAAGAAAGTTTATTCTACAGGAATGATGGGTGAAGAGGCAAGATGCCAGGAAGCTTTAAGATTAACTAGTGAAGGAACGGTAGCTGTAGTAAGTACAGGAGATGCTGGAATCTATGGTATGGCTGGGTTAATTCTTGAAATGAAAAAGGATGAAGAAGTAGAGGTAATCCCAGGGGTTACAGCATCATCTTCAGCAGGATCAATAGTTGGAGCTCCACTTATGCATGATAACTGCAACATAAGCTTAAGTGATTTAATGACTCCATATGAAGATATAAAGAAGAGAGTTAAGCTCGCAGCTGAAGGGGATTTTATAATATCTCTTTATAATCCAAAGAGTAAGGGAAGACCTCACTACTTAAGAGAAGCTATAGATATAATAAAGGAATATAGAAATGAAGATACACCAGTTGCTATTGTTAAGCATGCTTTAAGAGAAGGTCAAGAAGCTACAGTTTGCACTATAGGAACTTTTGATGATTCTATAGTAGATATGATGACTATGGTTATTATAGGAAACACTAAGAGTTATATAAAAGATGGATTATTTATAACTCCAAGAGGATATAAATTAGAAAACAAGTAGACATTAAGGGGGAGAATTACAATGATAGCTTTAATAGTAGGTACATCAGAGGGAAAGGTAATTCTTTCCCATCTAAATAAATATACAGATAACATTTTAGTATCCACAGCTACAACCTATGGTGGAGAGCTTTTAGTGGATTATAAATATAAAATATTAAATGATAAACCTTTAGTTTATGAAGAGTTAAAAGCATTATTTATGAAAAGTGGTGTAAGGGTAATTGTAGATGCATCTCATCCCTATGCAGTTCTAATAAGTGGAACAGCTATGAAGATAGCAAAGGATATGGGAATTGAGTATGTAAGGTATGAAAGACAAAGTACTTTAGATACGTTACCTAAAAATGATTTGATAATAGAGGTGCCGACCTATGAAGAATTAGGAGAAGCCCTAAAAGATATAGATGGATGTATTTTAAATACTACAGGAAGTAGAAATATAGATAAGATATTAGATTTAAAACTTGAAAATAGAATAGTTCATAGAGTTCTACCTTCTTTAAAAGTTATGGAGGAAGTATTTGCGTTAGGTGTTAGAGTAGAGGATTTGATATTCATAAAAGGACCTATAGGCTATGAACTAAATAAAGCCTTTATAAAAGAATATGATGGCAAGGCTTTAATAACAAAGGATAGTGGTCCACAAGGTGGAACTTATGAAAAAATAAAGGCTGCCATAGACATGGGAATTAAAGTTTTTGTAGTAGAAAGAAAGACCATGGATTACGGCATTGTCTTTAATGATGAAGAAAAATTAAGTCACTATATCTGTAGCAACCAAGAAAACTATTAGTAACATTTCAAAGTGTAATAAAAGACTCGGGTGACGGTGGGAGTAACTTTTATTATACAAAACAAAAAGTTATGTTATAGATTATATACTAATATATTTAAAGTGCACGTTAAGTATATTCTTTATAATCACATTATTTAGCTACAGTTAAGTATATAGGAATTTAAATATAAGCATTGCTAGCGTATTATATTTAAATTAAATCATTTTTACTAAATATAAGGGGGAAAAATTATGAATAAATCAAGTATTACTAAAAAATCATTTGTATTTATATGGGCATTAGCACTATTCTTTACAGTGCCTAAATTAGCTTATGGTATGCATATTGCAGAAGGGTTTTTACCAATGGCTTGGTGTGCGTTTTATTTTGTAGCATGCATTCCATTTGTAGCATTAGGAATTAGAGATATAAGAAAAAAAACTATGAGTAGCAAGGATTTAAAAATGCTTTTAGCATTGATTGGAGCTTTTGCTTTTGTATTATCAGCAATGAAACTACCATCTGTTACAGGAAGTTCATCACATCCAACAGGTACAGGTCTTGGAGCAATGATATTTGGACCATTTGCTATGTCTGTGGTTTCTATAGTAGTTCTTTTATTCCAAGCACTTTTCTTAGCTCATGGAGGATTAACAACTTTAGGAGCTAACGTTTTATCAATGGGTATTGCAGGACCAATAGTAGCCTTTGCAATTTATAAGGTATTTAAAAATAAAAATAAAAAATTAGCAATATTCCTTGGTGCAACTTTAGGGGACTTAGCAACATACCTAGTTACATCCATTCAACTTGGACTTGCATTCCCAGCTACTACAGGTGGATTTGCAGCGGCATTTATAAAGTTTGTATCAATATTTGCTATAACTCAAGTTCCACTTGCTGTAGTAGAAGGAATAATAACTGTTATGATATTTGACTTTATAGAAAAACATGCCTCTGAGGAGTTATTAGAAGTTGGAGGTGTAAGATAATATGAAAAAAAATATAGGATTAATTTTATTATGTATAGCAATTGTGGTAGGATCTTTATTCTTAGGTAGAAATGGTGAATTTAATGGTGCCGATGGAGAAATTGAAGTTAAAATCCAAGAATTAAATGGAGATTATGAACCTTGGGCAGCTCCTATGTGGGAGCCACCATCAGGAGAAATTGAAAGCTTCCTTTTCTGTTTACAAGCAGCAATTGGGGCTGGATTCATAGGATACTACATTGGTGTTAAAAAAGGAGCTTCAAAGAACAAAGGAGCTAAGACTAATGTAGGTGGAAAAGTGAAAGAATGTTAAGGACAGTACTTTCATATTCAAAGCTAAGTAAATTAGCAAATATTCATCCTATAGAGAAAATAATTTTATGTATATTACCAATAATAGCACTTAGTTTTAGTACTAGGTGCTATCCTTTGGTTATAAATATAATTTTTTTTCTTGTACTTCATATTGTTTATAAGAACCCTATGCATATAGTAAAACACTTTATAGAGGCAACTTTTTTATTTGCTTTAGTTTCTTCTATAACCTTTGTATTTGATTATGGATGGTATAGTACTTTAATACTTATATTAAAGGCGGTGTCTGGGGGGATATCCGTTAGTTTTTTAACTTTAACTACACCTACAGATCATGTATTTTATATATTCTCTAAGATAAGTTGGCTTAGAGATATTTGTGATATAGGAAAATCTATGGAGAGATTTTTAATACTTATAGATGATGAATTTCAAACATTACGAAAGAGTATGTTATGTAGAGGTGCCTTTGGTGGTTTTAAGAATAAAGTTAAGGATTCAGGAAGTCTTGCTGCTTTACTTTTTATTAATACTTTAAAACGTTGGAAAGAAATTAAGGATGGAATTAATAGTAGAGGCTATAGAGGAAATATTTATTATGGCTTTGAAGAGTTCCATTTGTCATATAAAAGAGTAGCTATAATAGTAGGATATATTACATTTCTTATTATTTTGGTGAGTATACCTAAGTGGTTTTAGAAGCTGGGTATACTTTTTATTTTTTTAGATAACTCTCTTAATTTAATATAGAATTTTGTAGTGTATATGGTTAAAGATATATACTATATAATACAGACTGTTAAAAATATAAATTAAAGTATAGAACTTAAAAGGACAAAAAATAGGGAAAATCCTCCTGAAGTAAATAGAAGGAAATTTCCTATATAAGATAAATATAAAAGATTAAGGATTTAATAATAATTGATAACTATTATCAATAAATTTATATTACTATAATATTTTACATATGTCAATATAATTGAAAATAATTTTCAATTAAAAGTTAATGTATTTAGTAAACATATTTGTTAATATATAATTAAGTGGAGACTTGTAATACATTTACATAAATAAATCTTGAAAAACATGTGGGATATGGATAATAAATTAATTAAAAAATGATTGGGGTAATTTAGAAAATGAGATATGTTAATTTAGAAGAATTGAAAGAGCTCCCAGGTTTTAATAACATAGATGAAAATACTTTAAGAAAGTTATCTAATATTACTAGAGTCACTAGGTATGAAAAGGGGAAGGTACTATTTAGAGATAAGGATATTGTAGATAATATCTATATAGTATTAAAGGGAAAAGTATCACTATATAAGTTCAATGAAAAGGGTCAAAAAAAGGTTATATTTATATTGGGGCTAGGTGATCTTATAAATGAAGTTATATTACAAAGTTCTACTGCATCTATAAATTGTGAAACCATAGAGGACTCTCAAATAATGTATTGTAACACTATGGAGCTTTTACAAGTCATGGAATCAGACTTTGAGTTTACAAAAATGGTACTGTCATCTTTATCTTTAAAAGTAAGAAGAATGTATAGACAATTTAAAAATACTACTGGAGTTTTAAATATGGGAAAGAGAGTTGCATCAAAGCTTTGGAAACTAGGTAGGGATTATGGGGTAGCTGATGACAATGGTATATTAATAGATATGGAGATTAGTATAACCTATCTAGCAGACTTATTTGGAGCACAAAGGGAGACCATATCAAGGGCATGTAAAGAACTTAGTGAATTGGGATTAATTGAATACAATAATAAAAAATTTATAATAAAAAATAAAGAAAAACTTTTAGAATATTTTAAAGCACCGTGATTTTTATCACGGTGCTTTAAATTTTATAAGCCTATAATGAAGCTATAATTATAAAAGAGGGAAGGGATTTATTATGGTTTGTGGAGATTTTAACAAAGTATGTGCAGCTGGTAAAACAAAGATGCAATTGTTAAATGAAAACCCTATAGGATATTTTATTTCTTCTATGTTGGCGGGATTATTTATAGGATTAGGTTCTATTCTTATCTTTACCATAGGAGGTCAACTGACATCAGCAGGTTCAGGTGCTGTAAAGATTGTTATGGGATTAGCTTTTGGTGGAGCATTGAGTCTAGTTATAATGGCAGGGGGGGAATTATTTACAGGAAATAACTTTGTACTAGCATCAGCATCCCTAAATAAGGATGTACCATGGGAAGGTACTATGAAGTTATGGTTAGTATGTTTTTTAGGAAATCTACTAGGTTCAATTATAGCAGGAGTAATGTTTAAATTATCAGGTTTAGCTACAGGTAGTGTCGGTGAATACATTGCAAAGGCATCAGAAATAAAAATGACAATACCACTTATACCATTATTTTTCCGTGGAGTATTTTGCAATATATTAGTGTGTTTAGCAGTTTGGTGTGGATTTAAATGCAAAGAAGAAGTAGCAAAATTAATTATGATATTTTGGTGCTTATTTATTTTTATTACAGTAGGATTTGAGCACAGTATCGCTAATATGACAGTATTAACAATAGGTTTATTATCACCTTTTGATGCTTATGTCACCATAGGTGGATATATATATAATATTTTAGTTGTAACACTTGGTAATATGGTTGGAGGTATTTTCTTCGTAGCTCTTCCATACTACATTATATCAAGAAAAAAAGTAAATTAGAGGTGAATTATGGGTTACAAATTATATTTAGAAAAATTCAATGAAATTTTAAAAGAGCTTTCATCAGAGTATATAATATATGCTCCTATATTAATTAAAGGTGGTGCAAACTTTTCCGATACAGACAGGGTTAGATATGGGCAAATATCAAAGGTTGAAGATATAGTATTTGATGAAAAATCTCATTTTTCCTTTAAGGAAGTGTTATTACCACAATCTGAAACTCTACTTTATTTTACTGAAGATGAAGTAAAGGAAGCAGCTCCTAAATCTAAAGGGTCAATAGTATTTTTAAGAAGTTGCGACTTACATGCTGTAAAAAGAATGGATGATATATACTTAAGAAATGGCTTTGAAGATTACTATTACAAAAGACTTAGAGAGAATACAAAATTCATATTGATGGGGTGTGAAAGAACCTTTGAAAATTGTTTCTGTGTAGATATGGGAACTAATAAATCAAATAATTATGATGGATACATTAGGGTAGAAAATCATGAAGTTTACTTTGATAGTAAATGTGAAACTTTTGACATTTTATTAGAGAAAAAAGAGGTTGATACTATAGAGGTAGAACCTAAATTTATTTCTGAAAACAATGTTACCGTTAACATTCCAGAAGAACTTAGTCTAGATGTTATGAAATCTACCATGTGGGAGGAATATAATCAAAGATGCATTGCTTGTGGTCGTTGTAATTTTGTCTGTCCTACATGTACTTGCTTCACTATGCAAGATATTTTCTATCAAGATAATAAAAATGTAGGAGAGCGTAGAAGAGTATGGTCTTCCTGTCAAGTGGATGGATTTACTGATATGGCTGGAGGACATAGTTTTAGACAAAATAAGGGTCAAAGAATGCGTTTTAAGGTGCTACACAAAGTATATGATTACAAGAAAAAATGTGGTTACCATATGTGTGTAGGCTGTGGTAGATGTGATGATATATGCCCGGAATACATTTCATTTAGTAACTGTATTAATAAATTGCAATCAGCATGTGATGAGGTGAAATAGATGAATAAGAATGAATATATACCTTTTATTTCAGAAATAAAGGAAGTAATAAAGCATACAGAAATTGAGTATACCTTTAGAATGAGCTATATTGGCGATGTGAAACCAGGACAGTTCTTTGAAGTATCAATACCTAAATATGGAGAAGCACCTATATCAGTAAGTGGTATTGGAGAAGGAACTGTTGATTTAACAATACGTAAGGTAGGAAAGGTTACTGATGAAATATTTAGTAACTATGTAGGTGACAAATTATTTTTAAGAGGACCCTATGGAAATGGTTTCGATATAGATAATTATAAAGATCATGAAGTTATAGTAGTAGCTGGAGGTACAGGACTTTCTCCAGTAAGGGGGATTGTGGATTATTTTGGTAATAATCCACAGGATGCTAAAAAGTTTTCTCTAATTTGTGGATTTAAATCTCCTGAAGATGTTTTATTTAAAGAAGATATTAAGAGATGGAATAACACCATGGAATTAATTCTTACTGTAGATAAGGCAGAGGAGAGCTATGGAGGAAATGTTGGAATGGTGACTAAGTACATTCCAGATATGAAGATAGATGATATTAATGATGTACAAGTAGTTGTAGTAGGACCACCAATTATGATGAAGTTTACTGTGGCTGAATTCTTAAAAAGAGGAATTCCAGAAAAAAATATTTGGATTTCTCAAGAGAGAAAAATGTGCTGTGGTATTGGAAAATGTGGACATTGCAAGATAGATGATACGTATATATGCCTAGATGGACCTGTGTTTAACTATACAAAGGGCAAAGAGTTAATAGATTAATTGGAGGTGAATTACATGGATATAAACACTAAAAACCTAAAAAAGAATGCATTTAGGGTTACAAAAAGAAGAGGATATACAGCATCAAGAATTCGTGTTCCAGGGGGAAAGATGGATGCTAAATATTTAGCCATGATTCAAGAGATTGCAGAAAAATACGGTGATGGAACTGTAAACATTACTATGAGGCAAGGCTTTGAAGTACCAGGTATTAGCTTTGAACATATGGATAAAGTAAATGAATTATTGCAACCAATCATTGAAGGATTAGAAATTAATCAAACAGATGAAGGAAAGGGTTACTCTGCAGCTGGAACTAGAAATATATCTGCCTGTGTAGGAAACAATATCTGTCCATATGCTAATTACAATACAACGGAATTTGCAAAGAAGATAGAAAAGGCCATCTTCCCCAATGATTTACACTTCAAAGTAGCTTTAACAGGATGTTCTAATGACTGTGGAAAAGTTAGACTAAATGATTTTGGAATAATAGGGATGACAGAACCTCAATATGATATGAATAAATGTGTATCCTGTGGAGCTTGTGTAAGAGCATGTACAAAGAAGTCCACTGGAGCATTAACTATGAATAACTATAAAATTCAACGTGATCATAAGAAGTGTATAGGGTGTGGAGAGTGTGTAATAGCATGTCCAACAGATGCATGGACTAGAAGCAGAGAAAAATATTACAAGCTTGTTCTTTTAGGTAGAACAGGAAAGAAAAATCCACGTTTAGCTAAGGATTTTATAGCTTGGGTAGACGAAGAAAGTATAATAAAAATAATCTGTAACACCTACAGCTATGTTAAGGAATATATAGATAAGGATGCACCAGGTGGTAAGGAGCATATAGGATATATTGTAGATAGAACAGGCTTCCCAGAATTTAAAAAGTGGGCCATGGAGGGAGTTAAGCTTTCTGATAAAACTGTTGTTCAAGAAACCATGTATTGGGATGGGATTAAGTATTAAAAATAATATATTTTAGTCACAATTGACTTTTTACCCTTGAATGTAAATATTTGTTGTAGTATAATCATATTTGTAAAATTTGAAAAAATAAATAAAACTAAATAATGAAATATAGGTTTGATTTTATCAATTAAAAGGGAAGTAGGTGTAAATCCTACACGGTCCCGCCGCTGTAAAGGTGGAGTTTTGTACTTATACCACTGGGAAACTGGGAAGGTGTACAAAAACCATGAAACCTGAGTCAGAAGACCTGCCTGTGTTTTAACACGTAAACTCTGCGGAGAATGGAGTGGTGTAACACAAGATATTTATATACATATGTATACATAAATACATTTTTAATATATTTTTTGTATTTATATATTTTTATGATGTATATGGTTGGTAAATATGATGTTATTTAAGTCCATTTAACTTAGAGTTAAATGGACTTTTTTTACGTTTAAATTTATTTGAAATAAGTAATAAATTAATATTTTTAAAAGGGGGCGAAAAATTGAGTTTTAACAAAAGAAAGTTTGATTTTCATGTTCTAACATATATTATTCTATTTTTATCATTAATAATAATAATTTTTTCTAATGATAATCCGGCAGTGGTTTTCTCTCTATATTTTTATATATTTTCATTATTCATATATAGCGGAAACACATATAAATTAAAAAAAGTTTTAGTCTATTTTATACCCTTTGCCATATTTATAATTCTTCTAAATATGATATTTGTTACACAAGGTAGTATGATTTTATTTAAAATTGGAAGTAAAAGATTTACCTTGGAGGCTTTAATATATGCATTAACAATGGCACTTAAGTTATTTGCAGTGGCCAGTCTCTTTATATCCTTTGAATTTATTATTGATTCAGATAGGGCAATTTCATATTTTTCAAGCAAGATGCCAAAATCAACTTTAACTCTGGTTATTGCTTTTAAGTTAGTTCCTGGTCTTAGAGATAGATTAAATAAACTTAAAGAAATTTATACAATTAGAGGAGTTGATTTTAATAAAAAGAGTTCAAGAGAAAAGACTAAAAGCTATGTTCCAGTATTGTCAATATTACTTGAAAATTCTATGGAAAGTTCTTTTGATATAGGGGAAGCAGCTTTTGTTAGAGGATTTTTAAGTAATGAAAGAAGTACCTATGACAGACAGAAGTTTAGAAAAAAAGATATTTCTATTATGGTTTTAAGCGGAGTTTTATTAATAGTATATATATTTGCTCAATATAAAGGAGCTGTTGATTTCAAAATATATGATGGGGTAAGTCTAGTAAATATATTTAACTATGGAACAACATCAATATTTGTGATTATTCTAGCTATTACATTATTAATTTTAAAATATAGTAGGGAGAAAGACTATGGAATATATAGAGATTGAAAATTTAAGTTATTCATACCCTCTAGAAGGAAAGAAATCTTTAAATAACATAAATTTAGGATTAGGTAGAGGAGAGGTTTTATTAGTAGTTGGGAAATCGGGTTCAGGGAAATCAACTTTAGCTAAATCAATTACTGGGGCTGTTCCTCATTTTTATGGGGGCACAATATCAGGAGGAATTATCATTGATGGAGTACCGTTAGAAGGGATGAACCATAGCGAAAGGGCAAAGACAGTTACAATGGTTTTTCAGGATCCAGAGAAACAATTAATGATGAATAAGGTTCATAGAGAGATTGCTTTTGGACTTGAAAATATAGGGGTAAGTGAATCAACTATTAAGAGACGTGTATGGGAGGTCATGGAGTTTATAGGAATAACTGACCTGGCAGAAAGAGATATAACAACTTTATCAGGTGGTCAAAAGCAAAAAGTTGCAATAGCCTCTGCAGTGGCATATTTGCCAAAATGTATTATTTTTGATGAACCTTCCTCTCAGCTTGATGTTTCTGCGGCAGAAAGCATTGTGAATCTAATTAGAAAAATAAATGAAGAATTAGGAATAACAATAATCATTATAGAGCAGCGAGTAAATAAATGGTTTGATATAGCTGATAAAATTGCCTTTATGAATGAGGGTAAAGTTAATTTTTATAATAGTAGGTATGATTTTTATAAAGAATCTAAAGAAGAAGTTATTAATTTTTTACCTGATTATTTGAAGCTTAGCAAAAACCTTTCATGGGGTAATATGCCTAATAATTTCAAAGAAACTAGATGTAGAATTGATGATAAATATTCTGATATTAGCATAGATTGTTTAGATTTTAAAATAGATAAAAATCATGTTAAGAAACAAGTTTGCGAATATGGTAGTAATGCAATAAAAACAGAGAAATTAAATTGTTACTTCAATTCAATTCATGCCATAAAAGATCTTTCATTAAATATTGAAAATGGAGATTTCATAGGTATTATGGGAGCAAATGGGGCTGGTAAGAGTACACTTTTAAATTCTCTTATTGGGCTTAAAGAGTATAAGGGTAGTATTAAGGTATTTGGTAATGAAGTGAAAAAACTAACTGTTAATAAGATGGCAAGTATCATTGGATATGTATCACAGAATCCGAATGATTACATATCAAAATCAACGGTGTATGAAGAACTAAAGTTTACAATGGATAATTATAATTCCTTTGATAAGGAAGAATTAGAAAAGGTTTTAAAAGATTTAGATATTTATGAACTTAAGGATAAAAATCCAAGGGATTTAAGTGGAGGTCAAAAACAGAGGGTAGCCATAGGTTCTATATTAGTGATGAAGCCTAAAATACTTCTCATTGATGAGCCAACAAGAGGCCTTGACCTTGAAGTTAAAAATAAATTAGGTAGGGTTCTTAAAAATTTAAATAATAATGGAACTACAATAGTTATGGTCACCCATGATGTGGATTTTGCCTGTGATTTTTGCAAAAGTTTTGCTCTTATGTTTAATGGAGAAATAGTATCAAAGGGAAGTAGAGATGAGGTACTAAGCCATGGAATTTACTATACAACTTCCATAAATAAACTTTTTAAGAATGTAAATGAGAAGATTTTTACACTTGATGAAGGAAAAAAATATTTACTAAAAGAGGGACAAGCAAATGAAAAAAATTAGTTTAATAATAACCTCCCTTATTATTTTAGTTCTTATGATACTTACACTGCAAAAGGATATCCAAAATAGTTTTGCCCTACTTTCTACATTGGGGGTTTTGGGAATACTGTTTTTAAGTTATTTTTACTTTGAGAAAAGTATGCTGGGTACAAAGGAGATTGCAGTAATTGCAACTTTAAGTGCATTTACTGCACTATCGAGAATTGCCTTTGCTCCTATACCAAATGTGAAGCCTGTAACATTCCTTGTGGCATTATCAGGTTTTGTATTTGGGCCCTATGAAGGATTTCTTATTGGGAGTACATCAGCATTTTTATCTAATATATTTTTTGGTCAGGGACCATGGACACCGTGGCAGATGTTTTCCTGGGGACTTGTGGGAATTATATCTGGTATTTGGGGTAGAAAGGGAAAAAGAGTAAGGGCTCTAAAATTTTCAATTATATGTTTTATCTATGGATTTATATTTGATTGGATCATGAATTTTTGGTATGTTTTGGGTTTTGTAAAACCAATTACAATACAAAGTGTTATCATGGCTTATCTGTCAGGATTAACATTTGATATTTTACATGGAGGAGGTAGCTTTATTTTTTCAATTATATTCTATGATAGCTTTATTGATGTACTTTTAAGATACAAAAGAAGGCTTGATATAACTTATATAAAAAATTAATGGAGGGGATTTTATGAAGAAGACATTTAAAAAGAATCTATTATGTTTATTAGTTGCATTACTAATTGGATTTACTCAGTTTTCTACAATTTTTACACAAAAAGTTGAAGCTGCTGATAAATCTGTAAAGGTGAAGGTTAGGATTGAAGCTAGTGACCATACTATCGTTCCAGAAACAGAAGTGGATGTAACAAATTTTGAGTTAGAACCTTATAACTGTAATGAAGTTAGCGGTGAGCCTAAGGCAATACATGCTATAATCAAAGCTTTAGAAGCCAATGGTCTTAATCCAAAAGATCAAAGCAAATTTAACTTTGGACGTGGAAGCTATATATCCAATATTGATGGAGTATCTCAGGGATCATTTGGGTCATTTGATGGTTGGGGATATTATGTTAATGATAATTATACAGATAAGTTAGTTGGTGGTCATGATTTAGTAGATGGGGACAGTATAGTACTATTCCACATGGAAAATTATGTGTACGCACGTTATGGTTACTTTAATAAGAAAGCAGTTAACGCAAAAACTGGGGAAGATATTTCACTAGATTTAACTGGTAAATATTTTTTCCCGGGTGGAATACCAAATGATGTGGCTTTAGTAGATAAGGCAAAAATAATTATTAATGATAAAGAAACCCAATATATTACTGATGAAAATGGACAAGTAAAACTAAACTTCGATAAACCAGGAACCTACATTGTTACTGCAGATAAAAGGGTAAAGGATTGTGATCCCTTTGACTACAGTAAAACTGGCAGGCCCTTTAAAGATAAAGTTCTTGACAATAGAATGCTAGCAAGACCATACTGTAAAATTGTTGTTGAACAAAAGGATAAAGTTGCTCCACAAATAACAACAAATATAAGTAAAACAACAGTGACAAAAAGTGAGTTTACATTTATAGTATCTGCCATTGATGATGTTGATGGTAAGGTTAATAGTGAAGTTAAATTAGGGGAAAATGTTATTGAACCTAATGAAGATGGACAATATGTTGTTAATCTTTCTAAGGGCGAAAATAGAATATCTGTTAAAGCAGTAGATAAGGCTGGAAATGAAGGAAAGAAGACTATAGTAGTTAACTATAAAGAATTATCATCTATTGATTCATATGATGTTAAGAGTGAATTAGAAAAAACTAAAAACTATATGATTGCTAATAATGGTGATGAGTGGGCAGCTTTAAGTTTAAGTAAATTTGGAATCAAAGGTAATAAAGAAAGCTTTAACAATATAGTTAAGCAATTTAAGAGTGGAGTAGAGGAAGATGGGTTATCTGAGTATTTTTATAAAGATACAGATCTTGAAAAAATGATAATGTATGTTACTAGCCAAGGTTATAATCCTTATAATTTCTTAGGTCATGACTTGGTTAAGGAGTTATTTAACAGAGATGTAAAAGAATTTAATAGATATGCACAGATATTTGGACTGATGGTTTACGATTACTGTAATGTAAGTGGAGAATATAAAATTACAAAAGATATACTAGCTAAGGAGTTAGCTAATAGTAAAGTAGTTTATGATGTAGATGGAGATGAATATTGTGGATGGAATATATGGGGTTCTGATGTAGATGTTGATACAACTGCTGCTGCAATAAATGCGTTATCAAGCTATTATGATAATAATAAAGAAATTAAAGATACTATTGATAAAGCAGTTAAAACATTAGCATTAATGCAAAAAGAAAATGGATGTTATGAAGCTTGGGGAAGTGAAGCTAGTGAAAGTATTAGTTTTACAATTTTAGGACTTACATCAATAGGTGTTGACCCAGCTGGTGAGTTATTCACTAAATCAAATGGAGAAGACCTAAATAATTTAGTTTCTGCCCTGCTTACATTTAAGGGCACTGATGGTCAATTTAAGCATACAACAGATACTAATAATAATTACATGTCAAGTGAGCAGGCATTAAGAGCTTTAATTGCCTTAGAGCAATTTAGAGGAAATGGTAAATACAATTATTATAAGAGTAATATTGATGCAAAATTATTACCTGTATATGTTGAAGGTAATAATACTCCTGTAGTTAATGTTCCAGAAGATACAGATGATATCAAAATACCTATAGGTATAATTAAGAGTCCAGAGTCAAATGAAGTAGTAGTAAATTGGAATGATACATCTTTGAATATACCATCTAAGATTTTTGATTCATATACAGGAATTTTAGAAGATTATCAGGTTATCTTAAAAAGAGAAGTTTTAGATAAAAATTCTAATATATTAAATATAGAAAATGGAACTAAGATCATAGGTAAGGTTTTTGATTATACTATGTCAGTAAAAGATAATAAAGGAAAGATAACTGAAATAAAAGATTTTGGTAGCAATAAAGTAAAGGTCGTAATAAAATTATCAAAAGATGATATAAAGGGAATAGATGTTTCAAAATTAGCAGCATATTATTACAATGGTACTAAGTGGGAAAAAATAGATGGTGGTAAATTTGATAATAATAATTTAACATTTACCTTTGAAACTACACATTTTAGTATTTATAGCTTGATGGTTAAAGATGATGAATCTAAGGATAATAGTGATAAAACAGATGAGGAATCAAATAATAAAACAGATAATGAAATAAATAATGATACAAATAATGATACAAATAATAAAACAAATAATGATACAAATAACAAAACAAACAATGGTGGTAAGAGTGAGTCCAATACCGTTAATGGTAATAAAGCAGACGATCTTCCTAAAACAGGAAAACCTATGAATTTGAATTTATTAGTAGTTGGATCATTGATTTGTATAGTATCAGGGATTGTTTTAATAAAAAGAAAAAGAATTAGTAATAACTAAAATAGTAAATACATAAGGAAGCTGTAGGCTTCCTTGTGTATTTATTAGAATTTAGAGAGAAGGTGCTATGTTGAAGGGGAAAAATAAGATATTACTTATAATTTCCGCTCTTATTATTTTTGCGGGAATGTTTGTTTTTGCACAAAAACTTCAAAAGTCATTCAATAATACAATTGCTGAAAAAGCTACAATCACAGCTGAGCAAGAAAATAAAGAAGACAGCAAAAATGATAAAATTAATAAGGAAGTAAGTGATAAGGAAACTAGTACGGATAAGACTGATAATAAAGAAGATAGTAAGGTTAATGAAAGCAATAAAGAGACTGATGATAAAGAAAATGTTGTAGTTAATGATTTATCTAAAGTTAAAGATAATTCTGATTCTAACACTGAAAAGAAATCTAATGCTAATAGCTATAATTCGAAAAATTCATCTACTGAAAAGAAAAAAACTGCAAGTAAAAAGGAAGAATCATCAAATTCATCCAATAGTTCTAAAGCAACTGTAGAACCTAAAAAGGAGGAGCCAACTCCAGCGGTAAAAGATGAAACTCCAAACTTTATAGTAATTGATACAATAAGTAATAAAACACTAGCTTCTAAATATGTAGATTATGATAATATTACTGTTGCTCAATTAACATTCAAGGTTTTAGATGAGTTAGGGATAAAATATAGAACTACAGGCTTTAACGATACAACATACTTTGCATCTATTGCAGGGCTTAGAGAGAAAGCTGCTGGTCCTTTAAGTGGATGGTGCTACTATGTAAAGAAAAGTGGGAGTAATGGATTTGTTAAACCTAATGTGGGAACCGGAAGTTGGATTTATAATAAAGGTGATACTGTGATATGGAAATATTGGGAGGATGGAGTTAATAATTAATTTTTATCAATGCCAACATTAGTTAAATATATAAAATAAGAAAGTACCTATTATCACTGAAGGTACTTTCTTATTTTTTAATTACTCCAAGGAATTCTTTCTTTTTTTCATGAATTTATAAGCTATGAATCCAAAACAAATTACTAGAATAGCTATAGCTACAATAGAATAATCTTTCAAAATCCTTTGAATTAGGTCAGTATTTTCACCTAAAAAATATCCTAAAGATATAAGAATTATGTTCCAAATAGTTATACCCCCAAGGGAGTATAATATAAATTGAGAATAACTCATTTTTACAGCCCCTACAGCTAGTGATATGTAAGTTCTAGTTAAAGGGAATAATCTACTTAGAAACACAGCAGGTTTTCCATACTTATCAAGAAATAAATCTAACTTATTGAAACTCTTTTTTGCACCAGATGATTTACTACAAAGCCAATTTATTATAGGAGAACCTCCAAAGTATCCAATGGTATAGCAAAGAGTTGAACCAATTAATCCTGCTCCAGTACTAAGAAGAATAACTCCAATAAAGCTAAAGTTACCATAAGAAGCTAAAAGACCTATAAAAGGTAACAGTACTTCACTAGGCAATGGAAAACAGGAATATTCTAAAAATACCGCTAAGAATACACCAGGATATCCAAATCCTTGTATAGTAGTTATTATTGTATTTAAAAAATCATTTACAAAATTCATATAAGCACCTCAAATTTATATTTTAAGATATATTTAAACAAGTGTATTATAAACTTAAAGTGTATAAACTTAAAGTTTAATTAAGTTAAGTTTATGTTAAATACAATATATTGTAATATATTATTAAAGGCTTAAGGATATAACTTTTATGTATAGATTACTTATACTTTTATATTGAAGGAAATTAATAAGAATAATAAGTGTATTGTATAAGATACTAAATGAAAATCAAGGAAAATCCTTGATTTACATAGGTAAAAGTAGTATAATAATATTGTTGTAGTTGATACACTATATTATATTAAAAAACAATATATAGCATTAGCTTACATAAGCTGATTAATAAAGAGAAAATTTAATATAAAAATAATAGAGGTACAAAGTTTAATACTTTGTTTAAAAGGGAAGTAAGTGAAAATCTTATACGGTCCCGCCGCTGTAATGGGGAGAAGCTTCTTAAAGCGCCACTGACGAATGTTGGGAAGGCTGAAGCAACTGTGAACCAAAGTCAGAAGACCTGCCTATATTAATACACTAGATACTCTACGGTAGATGGAGGGGTGTTATAAAAGAATGGATATATTAAAGCATAGCATATACTTTAATGTAATTTTCTGTGATTTTTATACCCCTTAACTGAAGAGTTAAGGGGTTTTGTTGTTAAGTAAATATATAACTTTAAATCCCTAATAATTATTGCCCTATAAAAAATTTATATATAATAATTAAAGGTTTGAAGATATTGCATCTTTGAGCCTTTAATTTTTTTTGTTAAAAACATAGAGTGTTATTATCTGATGAAGCAATTACTTCTTTAATAGCATTAACAGCATATAATACATCATCTTCAGTGTTAAAGGAGCCAAAGGCGAATCTTACTGTTCCGTTAGGGAAAGAGCCTAAGGTCTTATGAGCTGATGGTGCACAATGAAGCCCACATCTCACAGATATGCCGTGGTTTTTGGATAGCATATGTGATATTTGACCATTATCACCCTTAGGAAAATCAATGGATACTACAGAAGTCCTATTTTCAGCAGAAGGTAGTCCCAGAACTTTAATTTCTTTTATATCCTTAATGTTATCTAAAAATAGTTTAGTTAATTTCATTTCATGATCTTTTATACTACTAAGTCCTTTTTCCTTTAGATATTTTAAGGCTGCATTTAAGCCAAATATTCCAGGTATATTTGGAGTACCACCTTCAAATTTATCAGGCATGTAATCAGGTTGAATTTCATATTCAGAGAAGCTACCAGTACCACCTTCTATAAGAGGAGTAGTTATTTTAGCTAATTCATCTTTTATCAAAAACCCACCTATACCTTGAGGTCCAAGAAGTCCCTTATGACCAGTAAAACATAAAACATCTATATTCATTTTCTCCATATCTATTGGAATTGATCCAGCTGTTTGTGCTGTGTCTGCAATGAAGCAAATATTGTTTGCCTTGCAGAACTGTCCTATTTCTTCAAAGGGCATAATAGTTCCACATACATTAGAGCTATGAGTCATTACTACAGCTTTAGTATTAGGCTTAAGGTATTTATGTAAATCAGATGGATTTAACTGTCCTAGGGAATTACAAGGTACTACAGAGTGCTCTATACCTTTGCTTTGTAAGGTGTTTAAAGGGCGAAGTACTGCATTATGTTCCATAGAAGAAGTAATCACATGGTCACCAGCCTTTAAAAATCCTTTTAAAATAACATTAAGACTATGAGTTATATTGCTAGTAAAAATTACATTTTCAGGTTTTGAAAAATTAAATAGTTCACAGAGTAGTTCTCTAGTTTCATAGACTATGTTTTCTGCATTAAAGGAACTATCATAACTACCCCTATTTACATTTCCACCTACATTAACAATATAATTTGTCATAGCTTCAGCTACAGAATTAGGCTTAGGAAAGGATGTAGCACCATTATCTAAATATACTTTTCTCATAATTACCTCCTGAAATCTATATATCCTATATCTAATTAAAGCTTTAAAAATAAACATTTTTTCCTACATTATTATATCATAGAGAATTAAATATAAAGGTTTTATATATTAGGGTTACATAAGTATTAAAAAAACAAATAGATTGTTCTTCGTCTATTCGTAATAAAAATTTAATAAAAATATAAATATATGTTAAAATTTACTTTGGATGAGTTATTATCAAAATTTATTATATTTATCAAATATATGGGGGGAGTAAACCATGAAAGAAAAAAGAGGCATAATTTTTGCTGGTGGAATCATTGGTCTATTATCTGTAGCTTTGGTGTATTTAGGAAATCCTAAAAACATGGGTGCTTGTATAGCATGTTTCTTAAGAGACATAGCAGGTGCGGTAGGACTACATAGAGCTGAAGTTGTACAGTATATAAGACCAGAAGTAATTGGTATAGTTTTAGGGGCATTTATAATTGCACTATTTACAAAGGAATTCAAAGTAAAGGGTGGTTCTTCACCATTCTTAAGATTTATTCTTGGTGCTATAGTGATGATTGGTGCTCTAGTATTCTTAGGATGTCCACTTAGAATGGTTCTTAGAATTGCTGGTGGAGACTTAAATGCTGTAGTAGGCTTACTTGGATTTGCAGCAGGGATATTTGTTGGAATTCAATTTTTAAACAGAGGCTTTACTTTAAAGAGAAATTATAATTTAACTACAGCTGAAGGATATGCAATGCCAGTAATAGCAATAATGTTATTAGTATTATTAATGTCTGCTCCAGCATTTATATTCTTTAGTGCAAAGGGTCCAGGTTCTATGCATGCACCTATATGGTTTGCTTTAGCAGCAGGACTTATTATAGGAATTGTAGCACAAAGAACAAGACTTTGCATGGTAGGTGGAATTAGGGATTTAATCATGTTTAAAGATAGTTATTTAATGTGGGGATTTATATCAATATTTGTAGTAACATTAATAGGAAACTTAGTTCTAGGAGATTTCAAACTAGGCTTTGTTGAACAACCTATAGCTCATAATGATGCACTATGGAACTTTATGGGTATGTTAGTTGCAGGTTGGGGTTCAGTACTTTTAGGAGGATGCCCATTAAGACAATTAATACTTGCTGGGGAAGGAAATGCAGATTCTGCAATCACAGTAATGGGGATGATTGTTGGAGCAGCTTTTGCACATAACTTCAAATTAGCATCTTCAGGAGAAGGTCCTACTGGCAATGGAAAGATTGCAATATTTATAGGAATAGCAATATTATTAGGGATTTCTTATTTCTGTATGAATAAATCATTTAACATAAGTAAGAGTAAGGCTGATAGCAAAGGTGGTGTTTCTATTGGTTAAGGTAGATGCAAGGGGAATGAGCTGTCCTCAACCAGTTTTAATGGCTAAAAAAGCATTAAGTGCAAACAAAGATGGATTTGAAATATTAGTTGATAATAATGTGGCTAAGGAAAATGTTTCAAGGTTTATTAAAAATGCAGGTTTAAATGCTGTAGTTACAGAAGTAGAAGAAGATTTTCTAATAAAGGCAGTTAAATAAAATGCAGTATATTGGAGTTTTTTTCACCCATTCAGGGGCTATAAAATATCACAGATATTTAGATAGTATTGAAATTGCTAATGAAACTATGCCAGTTCCAAGAAGACTTAGCTCTAACTGTGGAATTGGGGTTAAATTTATTACAGACAGAGATATAAATAATATGATAACTGAAGATATTGAAAAAATATTTAAAATTCAGGGTAATGAAAGCATTCTTGTATATGAATGTGAATAAATAGAAAGAATCTATCTGTAACAGGATAGGTTCTTTTTTACTCTGTTTATCCGATGACTACCAGCTCTAATACTCCTATCTTCTTCGAAGTGGGAGTATTAGAGCTGGTACATCCCTGGATAACGATTTCTAAGTATCAAATAAATTGACACTAAGAACTCTGTTTATATATAGTTAATTATGTGATATAAAGTATATAGAGAATATATATGTAAGTTCCATTACGATACTAATAAAGAGGGGTGTTATATATGGAAGAAAGAATATCTATTTTAGTAGTAGAAGATGATGTAGATATAAATGGATTACTATGCAAAATTCTTAAAAAGCAAAATTATGAAGTGAGTAGTGCGTATTCAGGTAGTGAAGCTAGAATGTGTATTAACATGTATAATTATGATTTGATTCTTTTAGATTTAATGTTACCAGGATTAACTGGAGAAGAGTTGATAGGAGAAATCAGAAAATCAAAAACTATGCCAATTATTATTATCTCTGCGAAAACTGAGATTTCAGATAAGGTAAAGCTGCTGAAATTAGGTGCAGATGACTATATTACTAAACCCTTTGAGATAAGTGAAGTTGCTGCAAGAGTAGAAGCCCAACTGAGAAGATATAAAAGATTTAGTACTTCAGAGGATAAGGGGCAGGTCTTAGCTTATAAGAATTTAGAGCTGGATAAGGAAGCTATGAAGGTCACAGTGAATGGAAATGACCTTACACTAACGGTAAGAGAGTTTTCTATACTAGAGCTTTTACTAACTCATCCTAAAAAAGTATTTACTAGAGAAAACTTGTATAAGAATATATGGAATGAAGAGTTCTATGGAGAAGATAATACTGTAAATGTGCATATTAGTAATATTAGATCTAAGATATCAAAATTAGATAAGGATACAGAGTATATAAAAACTATTTGGGGTATAGGGTTTACTATGGCTGAATAAACTTTATGATTTCTTTAACTTTTCTTAAGTGTTTATTGAGTTTTGAATTTTATAATAAAGACAATAAGAAAAGGGAAGGGTGAGATTTATGGAAGAAAGTATATTAATTACGCGAAATTTAAGTAAATCCTACGGAAAATTTGAGGCAGTAAAGGATACTAATATAAATATAAAAAAAGGCTCAATATATGGATTGGTAGGAAAAAATGGTGCTGGTAAAACTACTTTATTAAGGATGATTGCAGGCCAAACTATGATAACTAGTGGTGAGATACAATTATTCTCAGAAACTACAGAAAAAGGTTTAGAGATTTCAAGAAAAAGAATAGGCGCAATGATTGAAACTCCAAGTTTTTTTCCATATTTAACGGCGGAGGAAAATCTTGAGTATTATAGAGTTCAAAGAGGAATAGCTGGTTCAGAATGCATAAAACAATTACTTAAAGATGTAGGACTTGAAGATACTAAAAAGAAAAAATTTAAGAGTTTTTCTTTAGGTATGAAACAGAGATTAGGGTTAGCTCTTGCAATGATGAATAATCCGGACTTTTTAGTTTTAGATGAACCAATAAATGGACTTGATCCAATGGGGATTGTTGAAATTCGTAATCTTCTTTTAAAACTAAATGAAGAGAAGAATATTACCATAATAATTTCTAGTCATATACTAAGTGAATTAGCTAGTATAGCAACGGAATATGGCTTTATTGAGAGAGGACAGATGGTAGAACAGATTTCTGCAGAAGAACTTAAGGAGAAGTGTAAGGAATGTTTAGAGATATCAGTAGATAATGCTGAGAAGGCAGCAGTACTGTTAGAGGATAAACTAAATTGTCATGAATATGAGGTATTACCTAATAACATAATTCGAATTTATAAATTTAAAGATACACCTTCCATGGTAAGCAGTACAATTGTTAAAAATGGGGTAGAGTTAAATTCTATGAATATAAAGGGAACCAATTTAGAAGAATACTTTGTTTCATTAGTTGGAGGTGTTATCAATGCTTAATTATATAAAAAGTGAATTATATAGAACTACTCATCGTAAATATCCTTATGTTTTAGTTGGAACTTCTTCATTGATATGTATTCTAGTTAATGTATTAGCATTATGGTTTATGAAAGACCAAGAAGCAATTAACAGAATAACAATGCCAGATATGCTAATGATTTCAACAGGTCTTTTTACATTGATTTATTATTCTGTAATTATGATTGTAGATATTGTATTTTCAGATGAACATAAGCATCAAACTTTAAAAAATACAGTATCCTTTGGGATTAATAGAACAAAAATATATTTAGGGAAATTTATTGTAGAAGTGATTGTAGCCACAGTATCTTTAATTATAGTTGCCACTGTGTTAATATTAAGTTCTTATATATGTCTTGGTTTAGGTGGAGCAACTATGGCAGAAACACTTGGTAATTTTGGGAATAAACTCATTGCTGTATTCCCACTTTGGTTAACAGGAATTGCTATTGCAAACTTACTTGCTTTTAATATTAAGAATAATAATATATTTGCCTTTGCTTATCTAGGGGTAGTAGCTATATTTCCAGGAATAATTAAGCTCCTAGGTTACTATAAACCTATATTTGCAAAAATACAATTATATTTAGTTTCTTACAACATTAAATTTATAGTAGGTCAAGACAGGGTTCTTTCTGAGGATATTACAAAATTTTATGTACTAGGTATAGTATACATTACTTTAATAACGGTTATAGGAATTATTTCCTTTAGAAGAAGAGAGATAAAATAGAATTAATTATTTAAATTCACACATATATAAATTCATACTTATTTAAATATGAAACTATATAAATATAAACCTAGTTAAATAGTAAAATAGGAATATAGTTAAATATTAAAATAGTTAACTATTTGTTCTGTTTATGGGGGTTAAGAGGGTTTCGTTATTTGAAGAAATATATTTAGGGCGTAAGTCTTGGGAGGAGCATTAAATGATATATATAACTATTTTATTTGGTGGTATAGCAGCATTATTTATAGTGCTCTTTCTACTAAATCGCTATAATATAAACAATATAAATAAGGAATTGAAGAAGCTTAAAAATATAAAAACCAATGAACAATTAAAATTAGCAGCCCCTAATAAAAATATTGAAGAGATGATAGGTGAAATTAATTTTATATTAGAAAAAAGTCAAAATGATAGAATAGCTCATGAAAAGAGTGAAAGTGAATTAAGAAAGCAAATTGCTAATATATCTCATGATTTAAGAACTCCTCTTACATCTATTCTAGGCTATGTACAGCTAATTAGGGATGAGTCTACTAGTGAAGAAGAAAAACAGGAGTACTTAGATATTATAGAAAAACGCTCTAAGGTGTTGCAAAATCTTATTACTAGCTTTTATGATTTATCTAGATTAGAAGCCAATGAATATGACCTAGAATTTAAAAAGGTTAATGTTGAAAGTTTATTGCGTGAAATTGTAGCAGCTTTTTATAATGATTTTGTTGATAAAGACTTTGAAGTAGAAGTTGATCTACAAGAAAAATTACCAGCTATAATTGCTGATGAAAATGCTGTAATTAGAATTTTTACAAATATATTTCAAAATGCCTTAAAGCATGGTAGTAAAACTATGTCTATATGTCAAAGGCAAGTAGATGGAGTAATTATTTCTACTTTTAGTAATAGGGTAGAAAACTTTACACAGGAAGACTTAGAACATGTTTTTGATAGATTTTTTACTACAGACAGAATGAGGACAGGACAAAATACAGGTCTTGGATTAACTATTGTAAAGAAACTTACAGAAAGTATGGGACATGAGGTTTCTGCTAGTTTAGAGGATGAAGTCTTTACAATTCAGATTAGATTCAAATTAAAATAGTAGTATAAAATATATAAGTTTTAAATAAGAAAAGAACATTCAAGGCTGAGAAGACAGTTTATGATTGTTCTTTTTTATGTATAATATATGACTTTAAACTCAATCTTAAAAAATCAGCATATTCTATATGAGGATAAAAAGAACATTTTTAACAATAGCAATAAAATGGTTAAAATGTATTTTAAATCTACACAATAAGATGTATAATTAATACATAATTGTGGAAAAAGGTGGAAGTGCTTTGAAAAAGTTAAGAAGTATAATAGTAATTACAGTTTTAGCTATAGCCTTTGTTGGATGTTCAAATGGACAAGCTAATAAAGAAGAAACTAATAATAGTGGAGAAAAAAAAGAAATAATAATCTCAGCAGCGGCAAGTCTTAAAGAATCTATGGAGGAAATTAAAAAGATCTATGAAGAAAAAAATAATATAACTTTAACTTTTAACTTTGGGGCATCAGGAGCGCTTCAAAAACAAATTGAGGAAGGGGCACCGGTAGATATATTTATGTCTGCAGGAGAAAAGCAATTTAAAGCTCTAGAGGATAAGGAACTTATAGAAAGTGGAAGTAAGAAAGACATAGTAGAAAATGAACTTGTTTTAATTGTTAATAATGAATATAAAGATAAAATAAAGGAGCTAGATGATTTGGATAACCTAGATGGACATATAGCTTTAGGCGAAATAGGCTCTGTACCCGCAGGACAATATGCTGAGGAAGCTTTAAATCACTATAATAAGTGGGATATCATAGAGAATAACATTGTTTTTGCAAAGGATGTTAAACAAGTTGTTAGTTATTTAGAAAATGGTGAAGCAGCTTGTGGTATTGTTTATAAATCTGATACAGTTAGTATAAAAAATTCTGTTGTGGTCACTACTTTTGATACATCAAGTCATAAAAAGATCATATACCCAGGAGGGGTAATAAAGACTTCTGAAGTTAAAGCTGAGGCTAAAAGTTTTTTAGAGTTCTTAGCTACTAGTGAAAGTAAAAAAATACTGGAAAGGTATGGTTTTAAGATTAATTAGTTATTAAACAAGGATAATTTATAAGTTTCATAGGAAACAATTGCCTTATGAAGCTTATAAATTATACATGTTATACAAAACAGCATTCCTATAGTATATATAAACAATATAAGATGAGGATGATAAATATATGATGGAATCCATATTAACACCAGTGATGATTTCGCTTAAAGTAGCTTTTGTTGCCACAGGGATAGTTATTATTTTTGGTATAGCATTAGCATGGATATTTTGTAGATATAGTTTTAAGGGGAAGTCAGTATTAGAAACAATAATACTATTGCCTATGTGTCTTCCTCCTACAGTAGTAGGGTATGGAATGCTAATAGTCATGGGTAGAAATGGTCCTTTAGGAAAGCTTACTGAAGCTGTATTTGGAGGTACTTTAGTATTTACGTGGCAAGGTGCTGCCATTGGAGCTGCAATTGTGGCATTGCCATTAATGTATGAAAGTGCTAAGGCTGGTTTTTTAAACGTAGATATTACATGTATAGAGGCAGCTAGAATATTTGGTGCCAGTGATAGTTATATATTTTTTCATATAGTATTACCTATGGCTTTTGATAGTATTATCAGTGGAGTAATTTTAGCATTTACTAGAGCTTTAGGTGAATTTGGAGCTAGTCTTATGGTTGCCGGTAATATACCAGGAAAAACTCAAACTATACCAATAGCAATATATTTTGCTATGGAAAGTGGAAATAGAACTCAGGGAAATGTGCTGGTAGCAATTGTAGTTGTATTTAGTTTTATTATGGTATTTTGGTTGAATAGATGGAAGAAATTTAGAAAATAATGATAAATACTAAGAATAATAGTATAATAATCTAGGTAGATTTTATAGCGTTTTGGGAATAGGAGGGGATTTCATGGAAGCTTTTGACCTAATAGTTATGGGTGCAGGAGTAAGTGGAGTTATGGCTGCGGTAGAGGCCAAATCTAGAGGAGTAAATAGAGTTATTGTAATAGATAGGGATATAGAACCTGGTGGAGCTATGCTTTCATGTGTTCAGGCAGGTTTTTACTATAAGAGTATAAAAGAAAATTTAGCTGCCCCTGAATTAATATCAGGATTAGTAAAGGATGCCTTAAATTTAGGCGTAATTATTAAGTGCGATACTACAGTTTTGGAAATAAAAAAGAATAAAGAAGTTGTTATGGTAAATAGTAAGGAAGGAATAAAGACTATAAAAGCTAAGTCTATCATTTTTGCCATGGGCTCAAGGGAGAGACCCTTTGGTTATAAAAACATATTGGGTTATGGGTTGGCCGGAATTACCACAGCTTGCTCAACGCTAAAGTATATTAATAGAAAAGGTGTATTACCAGGAAAAAGATGCATTGTATTAGGCTCAGATGATATAGGAATACTTGCAGCGAGAACTTTAGTTTTAGAGGGAGCCAATGTAATAAGTATGATAGAAACCAGTGGAGCTATTAGAGCTGTAAGTAATAAAGCTAAGGAATATGTTGAAGACTTTAATATTCCTGTACTCTTTAACCATAGAGTAGTAAAGATATATGGTACCCATAGAGTTACTGGTGTAGATATCGTACATCTAGATGAAGAATATAATGTTATTGAAGGAACTAGTAAATATGTGGATTGTGATACTTTAGTGCTATGTATGAACTTAAAATCAGATACTGCAATAGCAGAAAAAATGGGAATAGATATAGAGAAAGAAAAGGGTGGTATATTTATTTCGGATAAAATGGAGACCTCAATGAAAGGAATATTTGCTTGTGGTGCAGTGGTTGATGGGTATACTAATGTGGAGAAGGTTATGAATCAAGGAAAATTAGCAGCTAAGTATGCAGCAGAGTATTTGTGTGGAGTACAATAGAGCAAGGGTAAACTAATAATGAGCTCAGGATATGGATAGGATATATGTAAAAGAGAAAGTAGGAAATATATAAATCAATGGGAGAATATATAGATAAAAAACAGAAAATAATAAACTATGCAAAGAAACTTTCTTTAGATACTATTGGGTTTACAGAGTGTAGAAGATTTAATGAACTAGAAGAATTTTTCATAGATAGAAAAGAAAATAATCTTTTTAATGAGTTTGAAGAGGAAGATATAGAAAAAAAGATTAATCCAAAGCTTTTAATGGAAAATGGAGAAACTATTATATCAATAGCTTTTCCTTATTATCATGGTGATAAAGGAGAAGGAGATAAATTTTCTCTATATACAAGGGGGCTAGATTATCACAGAGTAGTAGAAAAATATTTAAAGGAAATATGTGATTATATAGAATCCTTAGGAGGAGAGTCTAAATGGTTTGTAGATAGTAACCCATTACCAGAGAGATATATCGCAGCTATAAGTGGAGTTGGATTTATAGGGAAGAATAATACTCTTATTACGGAAAAGTATGGCTCCTATGTATTTTTAGGAGAAATAATAACAAATCTTAAGCTACAAGGGGATAAATCAAAAAAATATGGCTGTAAAGGGTGCAATTTATGTGTGGAAAAATGCCCAACAAATGTTATAATAGAAGATGTTAAAAAGTTTAATTCTTCACAATGTGTTTCTTATTTAACTCAAAAAAAGCACTTAAATAATGAAGAATTAAATATGGTTAAAGGCAAGATTTTTGGGTGTGACAATTGTCAAAAAGTATGTCCACATAATTTAAATGCGGAAGTTTCACCTATTAAAGAATTTCTACCTAAGGAGTATATGGAAAAGGTTGATTTATTAGAGCTTATAAATCTTGATAATAAAAACTTTAAAGAAAAGTATATCATGCATTCTTGTGGATGGCGTGGAAAGAATTTATTAATAAGAAATGGGCTTATCAATTATTATTTGAGGTATAATGAAGATATAGATAATATAGAAGAGAGTATTAACTCACCATACATAAAGGAGTATTATAACAGATTATTCAAGAAGTAGTATGGAGGTAAGTCTTAGGTATAAAGGAGATTTCTATGAAAAGAGATATATTAACAAAAATTTTAAATAAATTACCAGAGAGTCTTTCTGGAAAACTAGCAAGAAGTTATGTAAAGACATCAATAAAAAAGTATGCTAATATGAAAGTTGAAGGCTACGAAAAAATTAAAGGTATAAAGGGCCCAATAATATTTATATGTAACCACTTAAGTAATGCTGATGGATTAATACTTAACGAATTATTAAAAGACTTTGACCCCACATTCATTGCGGGAGTAAAGCTTTCCAATAACGATTTTACTAAGAATGGATTTAAGTTTATAAAGACCATAGCAATTAAACCTAATTCTGCAGATAAGGATGCCATTAGTAAAATTGTAAAGAAACTTAGAGCTGGAGAAAATATTATGATATTTCCAGAGGGAACAAGAAGTAGAAGTGGTTCAATGATAGAAGGTAAGAAGGGATTTCTTCTAATGGCTAAGCTATCTAAGGCTAAGATAATTCCAATTGGGTTAGCAGGCACAGAAGAATTTTTACCTATAAATGATGGTGATATGGGGGAAGAAAACTTCCAAACAGCTCAAGTTACTGTAAAGTTTGGAGAACCTATATATTTACCTGAAAAACTTAAAGAAGAAGATAAGAATGAATATAATGAAAGAGCTATGTTGGAAGTTATGAAATCTATAGCTGCTCTTTTACCAGAAAAATATAGAGGTGTATATAAATAAGGATTCATTGAAAAACTTATAGTAGATGATATTCTAATTATGTAAAGGGAAAGTATAAGTAGCTGATTTATAAAGGTAAGTGTTAAAAAATATTATTATGGAGTATAAATATACTTATATATGTTATTAATATATTAGCATGTATAGTAAATTTTATTTAATATAATTTAAATGGAGGTAATCAAATGGGAAGCAAATCTTTAAACAATTTCCTTAAAACTAATTTAGAGGACCTTAAAAGTAAAGGGCTTTATAATGAAATTAATGTTATTACAGGACAAAATGGACCTGTGATAGAAATAGAAGGAAAGAAGCTAATAAACCTATCTTCAAACAACTATCTAGGACTTGCCACTAACAAGAGAATGATTGATGCTTCAATCAAAGCTACAGAAAAGTACGGTGTAGGTGCTGGTGCTGTTAGAACAATAAATGGAACATTAGACATACATATAGAATTAGAGAAGAAGTTAGCAGCATTTAAGCATACTGAAGCTGCAATAGCTTTCCAATCAGGATTTAACTGTAATATGGCAGCAATATCTGCTGTAATGAACAAAAAAGATGCAATACTTTCAGATGCACTAAATCATGCGTCAATTATAGATGGATGTAGATTATCAGGAGCTAAAATCATAAGAGTTGAACACTCTGATATGGATGATTTAAGAGCAAAGGCTAAAGAAGCAAAAGAATCAGGATTATATGAAAAAATAATGGTAATCACTGATGGTGTATTCTCAATGGATGGAGATGTTGCAAAACTTCCTGAAATTGTTGAGATTGCAGAAGAGTTTGATTTAATCACTTACGTTGATGATGCTCACGGTTCTGGGGTACTAGGAAAAGGTGCTGGAACAGTTCACCACTTTGGATTATCAGACAAAATAGATTTCCAAATAGGAACACTTTCTAAAGCAATCGGTGTAGTTGGAGGATATGTAGCAGGATCTAAAGACCTTATCGACTGGTTAAAAGTTAGAGGTAGACCATTCCTATTCTCTACATCATTAACTCCAGCAGCAGCAGGAGCTTGTATAGAGGCTGTAAATATATTAACTGAAAGTACGGAACTTCATGATAGATTATGGGAAAATGGAAATTACCTTAAAAAGGGCTTAAAAGAATTAGGATTTGATATTGGACATAGTGAAACACCTATAACTCCATGCATAATTGGAGAGGCTGCTGAGGCTCAAGAATTCAGTAGAAAATTATATGAAGAGGGTGTATATGCTAAATCAATAGTATTCCCAACAGTACCACTGGGAACAGCTAGAGTAAGAAACATGCCATCAGCTGCTCACACAAAAGAATTGTTAGATGAAGCTATTGCTAAATATGCAAAAGTAGGAAGAGAAATGGGCTTAATAAAATAATATTTGTATTAAAAGTAGAGGAGGAATATCCTCCTCTAGAGGTTATAGATTTTAACTAAAAAACATTTAAATAAAATTTAAATAACATTAGATAGGGAGAATCAATATGAAAAGAATATTAGTTAGCGGATGCTTAGGTCAAATTGGTACGGAATTAGTAACGAAATTAAGAGAAGTTTACGGAGTAGATAATGTAGTAGCTACAGATGTAAGAAAACCAGAAGGAAATCCAATTGTTGAAGGTGGAATTTTTGAAACTTTAGACGTAACAAACTATGACGAATTCTTATCAATAGCTAAAAAACATGAAGTAGATACTATTATTCATCTTGCAGCACTTTTATCAGCAGTTGCAGAAGCAAAACCACAACTTGCATGGACTATTAACATGGGTGGTCTTGTAAACGCTTTAGAAGTTGCTAGAGAATTAAATTGTAAATTCTTTACTCCAAGTTCAATAGGTGCATTTGGACCATCTACACCTAAGGTAAATACTCCACAAGATACTATTCAAAGACCAAACACTATGTATGGTGTAACTAAGGTTTCTGGAGAGTTATTATGTGATTACTACCACTCTAAGTATGGTGTAGATACAAGAGGAGTAAGATTCCCAGGACTTATTTCTTACGTAGCATTACCAGGCGGTGGAACTACAGATTATGCAGTTGATATTTATTATGAAGCATTAAAAGCTGGTAAGTATACTTCTTTCATAGGTAAAGGAACTTACATGGATATGATGTATATGCCAGATGCTATAAATGCAATAATCACTTTAATGGAAGCTGATCCAAGTAAATTAAAGCACAGAAATGCATTTAATATAACTGCAATGAGCTTTGAACCAGAGCAAATAGCTGCAGAAATTAGAAAGCATATTCCAGAATTTGAAATGTCTTATGATGTAGACCCAGTAAGACAAGGAATTGCAAACACTTGGCCAGATTCAATAGACCCATCTGCTGCTAAAGAAGAGTGGGGCTTTAAAGCTGAATATGATTTAGCTAAGATGACAACAGATATGCTTGAAAAATTAAAAGCTAAAGGCATAAAATAGAGATAAAAATAAAGGACTGAATGAAGATAAAATATCTTTATTCAGTCCTATTTTTATATGCTTGTACTATATAACTATAAAATTAATGATTAGTTTTCTTCGCAATATAAGGAAGAATTAATCCTAAACCTATTAAGAAGAATGGTGTGGCAATATTAAGTACTAATTGGAATGGATCTGTAGAGTATATACCACCAATACATGCGAAAGCGGTAAATGCAAAACACCATGCTCCGATAATAATACCTAGTGTTTTATTTTTCACAAATTTGTATTCAGGATTGAATTTTTCTCCTGCCTTCTTTAAAGCTATATATGCAACAAATACCCATAAATAACGTAGAGGCATACATATAGCATTTAGTTTTACTAACCATTTTACTAATTCATCTACACTTCCTATACCAAAAGCAGGTAGAATTATTAAAATTGAAACAATAACTAATATAAGTTTATGTCCGTTTGTATAAGCACCATATTTGTTTTGTACAAACAATTTTTCAGGTATGAACTCTCTATCAGCACTATTAAGTAACATACGTAAAGGTGCATCAATTGATATTATAAGTACTGCAAATTGTCCAATAAGATTTGTAATAGCATAAATAATTACGAAAGTATTTCCTATGTGATAGTATTCACCTAACTTCTGGAAAGCATAATATGCTCCATTAGTCATTAAGTCTTTAGGAACATTATTTGAATCAAACATCATACCTAATGATATAGTTCCTAAAATTGCACATACTGCAACCATAATTGCTAATGCAATCATACCTTTTGAAAAACCAGTTTCAGGGTCTTTAACTTGGTTAACATAAGGTGATATTTTCTCACATCCACCAACAGCAAAGACTAAGATTGATAAGCTGGTAAAGAATTTAACATCAAATGTAGGCATAAAAGTTTTAAATGACCAATCTATAGCATTTAGATTAGCATCTGTAATTGCTGGAGCTGCTAACATTAAGATGATAAATAGAATAGACATTACGAACATAGATGTTCCTGCAAAGGTAGCTATCTTTTTTAATGGATTTAATCCCTTTGATGCAATATATAATGCAATTAAAAATACTACTAAGCAAGATAATTGTAATAGAGTTGTATTCATACTACTGATTCGCTTATCTTGGAAAATTGCCCAGCTAGCTGAAATCATAAAACCAGATGGTTTTTGTGAAATATAAGGCATATGAACTACCCAGTATGTCCATCCAGCATAGTATGCAATTCTTGGTCCTATGGTTTCATGAATCCAAGAACTAACTCCACCACCAGAGTTTTTAAATGCAGATCCTAATTCACCTACCATTAGTGCATAAGGTACAAAATAAATAGTAAAAATTAATACCCAAGATACAATTGCTTTAAGTCCATTGTACTCAGAGAAGCCGTTAATAACATTACCAAAACCCCATACTGTTGAGAATGCCATAAAAGCTAAGGTGTACCAAAGAATTTGTTTATCCTTTTTTTCAGACATAAATTTCCCTCCTATATTAAATTACGATATTATTATATCATGGGAAACATTCTTTTTACATTTAAAATAAAATATTTTCATATTAATCGAATTATTTTTAAAATATTATAGAAATTATTAAATATTATTGAACATTTATCTATAAATATAATCTGAATAATTTTATTAGTAATAACATATTAAAATTATTGGATACATAATTACATAAATTTGTATTAATGTTCTAAAATTTATGAGATAATATTAATAATGAGTATATATGACGGAGGAAGCTATGAAATTATATATTAAGCAAAAAGTATTTTCATTTACTGATAGATTTATAGTTAAAGATGAAAAAGAGGAAGATAAATATTTCGTTGAAGGTGAAATGTTTTCCATGGGGCATAAACTTCATATTTATGATATAAGTCATAAGGAAGTGGGCTATATAAGGCAGAAACTCTTTACCTTTATGCCTAAGTTTGAAATTATCATAAATGGCATGGTAATTGGAGATTTGATAAAAAAATTTACTTTTATTAATCAAAATTATTATCTAGATGGAACTGACTTAAGGTTAACAGGTGATTTTTGGGCCCATGATTATACATTATATCAAGGTGAATATGCTGTTATGACGGTGAGCAAGGAATGGTTTACTTGGGGAGATAGCTATGTACTAAATATATCTGATCAGGTTGATGAAATATTATGCTTAGCTATAGTTTTAGCTATAGACTGTGAAATGTGTACTGCTAATAATAGGGGTAACTAAGTTTAAAATTAGATAGTAAATTAGCAACCTAAAAAATTACTAGGGGGAACTATTATTGCAATAAAAGAAAGACAAGCTACTAAGTAAATAAAATAACTGGGGTAAATAAAATAAAAAAGGGGGGAATTTAGTGGTACTATTAACAGGTACTTACTAGATAAAAATGAGTAAAATTATTAAAGAAAGATTATTTATGCGACATATAAGCAGTAGCATGAAAGAAGGTATTTTAATAAGGGCACAGGGGTTTAATTTATTGGAGATTATGGGAAACATATGAAAACAAGTATAAGCTTCGAATTAACTAATTGTGATGATATAAGTAAGTTTTTAAAAGATTATATAAAAACCCTGTCTTCACCCTTCGATTCATATTTAGAGGACCATATAATTAAATCTAAGTTTTATAGAATAGTTATGAATTCAAAGTATATAGGATATTTTGCTATATATGATGATGAATTATTAACACTATTTTATATCAAGTGTAAATATATAAAATACGCTCAAAAGTATTTTAATGCTATATTAAAAAAGTTTAAACCAAAATCAGCCTATGTATTTACAGGAGACGAGTTATATTTAAGTTGTATATGTGATATAGAAAATAAAGAAGTAAAAAATCAAGCTTATTTTTTCCAGGATCATAAAGGTAACCCAGAGAAAATAAGGTATTATAACAATGGTAATCTAAGAAAAGCAGAGGATAAAGATATTGATGTGATAAAGGAATTCAGTGGTGACTTCTTTGAAGACGTATACAAACAGGTTAAAGATGGAGAATTATATATTTTTGAAGAGGGTACTAACGTGTTAGGTTTTGGTATACAAGAAAAAGGAGAAGTACTAAAAGGATATACTAGTATAGGAATGTTTACTAGAGAAGAATATAGACAAAAGGGTATTGGAAGAACTATTATAGCAGAGCTAAAGAAACTTTGCTATAAGCAAGGAGAAATTCCAATTTGCGGATGTTGGTACTATAATACAAATTCTAAAAAAACTTTAGAAAGTAGCGGATTCGTAAGTAAGACCAGACTTTTAAGAGTGGAATTTAAAGATAACAAGGGAGGGAATTAATCTATTTCAAAGATTTTGAGGGGAATAAATTAGAAGCAGCATGGTTTATTTGGGATTGAGAATAAATATATTGACAAGTGATACAAATAAAACTTATAATGTAAATATAAGTAATGAGAAAGGTGGGAATACGTTGTTTATGAACAGAGATTTTTATAAAAATAATATAAAATTAAATAGAATATATAATAACGCCCTACCTGAAATTATAGGTTTTTAAAGTTGAATTTAAAGTATTAATTTGTAATTAAGTCCTAGGGGTATTCCTAGGGCTTTTTATATCTAAATATTTTAAATAGCATAGTGAACTTAAAAATAATATTTAAGTTTAAGACTATGTTTAAAGCAAATATGTGCTAGTTAGCCATATCCTATCATCTGCGGTGAAGGATATGGCCATTTTTATGTAGGGGGTTAGAATTAATGCAAATTTTAGAGTTAAGAGAACTAGATAAGAAGCAGATTGAAGATATTGAAAACTTAGAAGAGGCTTGCAAAAACTACGATAAAACTAAAGGAGGCGCATTTCTATCAAACGAAATTAACTTTAATAAGGAAATAAATTGTTTTTTCCTATTATATGAAGAAGAAATACTTGTAAGCTTTCTAGCTATGTTTATACCAACATCACAGCAGGCAGAGATTTCTACATATACATTGCCAGAGAAGAGAAAGAAAGGTTTCTTTAAAATACTTTTAGAAAGTGCTATTAATGAGCTAAGAAAGTATGATGTTAGAGAAATACTTTTTGTGCATGAGCCTTCAAGCAATGATGGTAGGTTAACTTTAAGGAAATTTAATGTTAAATATGATTTTTCTGAGTATCTATTAGTATATAAAAAGGATAAATTTACTAAAGCACAGAACAAGCTAAAATTATATCAAATAATTAATCAAGATGTAGATGAAATAGCAAAGCTACACATAGACATTTTTAATAAAACTTTGGAAGAAGGAAAGGCAATTGTTAATAGAGCAATAGAATCTAAAGATAGGATATCCTATATGGCTAAAATGGATAATGAAATTGTTGGTATATGTAGTATTAGCTTAGAAGGTTGCAATGCGTTCATTTGTGGGTTAGGAATTTCAACTAAGTATCGAGGACTTGGCTATGGAAAAGAGATATTAAGCAAAGGAATAGAGAAGGCGTTGACTTTGGATGTTAAATACATATATCTTGAGGTAGATAGTAAGAATCATATAGCATATAACCTTTATATTAATAATGGATTTAAGATTAAAACACAATTAGATTATTATAGATATATAATTTAGAAGTATGAAATAAGAATAATAAGTTAATTACAAATCAACTGATAAATATGAGGATAGAGTTGTGCTTTCAAAATTATAGCGATAGGTAGGTGAATAAATAAATGAATATTAGCATTAAAGATATAGATATAGAAAATTGGGAAGAATGTACTAAATTAAAAGTATCAAGAGAGCAAGAGAGGTACTTACCTCATTCTAATTTGAAGTCTATTGCAGAATCTAGATTTTATCCTAATTATACACTGTTAGGAATATATAAGGATGATAAAATTATTGGATTTGCTATGCATGGAGAAGAAGATGAGGATAAAATGGCCGAATTAAGAAGATTTATGATAGATGAAAAATATCAAGGAAATGGTTATGGTAGAAAAGCATTAGCATTAGTATTAGAAGATATCAAGAAAAAATCTAAATATAAAACTATATATTTAAGCTTTCATCCGAAGAATATAGTAACAAAAAATCTGTACTCTAGTTTTGGCTTTAAACAGTTTATAACTGGCTTTGAAGCTGAGGATGAGATTTTTTATAAGAAAGAAATATAATATTAGGGGGGAAATATTTATGAATCTTATTTTTAAAGCAATAGACAATGACAATTGGAGAGAATGTATTGAGCTCTCTGTAGAAGAAAACCAGAAGTGTTTCGTAGCATCAAACTCATACTCTATATTAGAGTCTAAGTTTGAAGAGGGAAACTATCCGTTAGCAATATATGATGGAGAAGTTATAGTAGGATTTTTAATGTACAGCTTTGATAGTGATGATAATAGCTGGTGGATGTGTAGACTTATGATGGACAAGAAATATCAAGGTAAGGGTTATGGTAGGGCTGCTATATTAAAACTTTTAAAACTATTAAAAGAAGAACATGGAAATATAAAAGTTTATACAAGCTTTGAACCAGAAAATAGTGTTGCTGAAAAATTATATGAAGCTGTAGGTTTTAGAAAAACTGGAAAGATAATGTGGGGAGAAGTAGTAATGGAGATACAACTATAATATAGTTAAAACTTCTGATTTAAGAAAGGGGATATCTCAAAATAAGCTAAATCTTAAATTAATGTTGAGCTTGTCATCCAATATAAGTACAAGCTCAACATAGTGAAAGATTAGAAGTTTATTTATTGATATCCCCTATAATATTTTTAAAATCTAAATGATGAAGTTGATTATTATACATATTACACCACCCATAACTAGTGAAATAGTATTTATGCTAGCCTTAAAATTCTTTTTAATAGTACTAGTTTTTTCTTTTTCCATTTTGGTTACTTCAAGATTGGCATTTGCTATATACTGAGCATTGGCTTGACAAAGTCCTTGAAGAGATAATCCCGTTGGATTTCCTCCTAGGAAAGAAGAAATTCCTAAAATAACTAATATTATACCTTCAATAAATAAAACATCCTTTAAGTTATGGGCAGTAAAATGAACAATACCTAATCCAATTAACACTAAGATAATAGACCAGATTATTCCCCAAACAACACATTTAATTAAGGATTTAATTTGACTCTTATCCATGATTAATCTCCTTTTTTATTGATTATTATATTATATGAAATTTTATAGTAATCATAACAATGTTATCTAGTAAAATTAAAATAAGGGATCTTAACAAAATATAAAATTAGTTTATTTTGCAAGCCCCTTATTTATATAAGTATATTCACTTAGAATATAAATTTTTAATTTATCTATTCAATGGATCTAGTAATGGTTTTCTTTTAAAACAGTCTTGCACGTCATCTAGAGCTTCACCAAATCTTTGGAAGTGAACAACTTCTCTTTCCCTTAAGAATTTCAAAATTTCTTTAATTTGATAATCATCACTTTGATTTATTAACCACTCATAGGTTGCTCTTGCTTTTTCTTCTGCAGCTAAATCTTCATGAAGATCTGCAACTACATCATCTTTAGCTTGTATATAAGCTGCTGTCCAAGGTACTCCATTAGGGTCTGTGTAGAATAAAGCTCTTCCATGATTAGTATAGTGACCACCAAGTCCTACTTCTTCAAGCTCTTCTAGAGTAGCATTGCTCATAAGTTGATAAATCATAGTAGCTATCATTTCAACGTGAGCCATCTCCTCTGTACCTATATCAGTAAGTAGTGCTTTAGATTTTCCAGTAGGCATAGTGTAACGTTGATTCAAATATCTAAGTGCTGCACTTAATTCTCCATCTGGGCCACCATATTGAGCTACTAGAAATTTTGCCATTCTAAGATCTTTAGATTTAAGATTTATTGGATATTCTAACATTTTTGTATAATACCACATATTATAATCCTCCTGTGTTAATAATTTTCCCAAGGCCATGGTAATGAAGTCCAACACATTGGACTTTCAACAGAGGCTGAGCCGAAATTAGTAAGTGGGCCATATTTTTCTTCATATTGACGTACTAATATTCCGAGCTTATGAGATACGGCTTGTAGATCCTTAGTAGCTTCCTCGTTATCAGGGAAGTTATCTAGATATAGATTTAAATCTATGCAATAAAATTGAAGTTTTCTTATATTATTTAATAATTCTTGATCATACATAATATCTCACCCCTCTATTCCCATCTTGAGTTTTTCTTCTCGTTGTAAGGTTTATATAAATCCTTAAATATTGTGCCCTTTGATAGAGCATCTTTAACTAAAAATAAATTTTCATATGCTTGAGGTAATACAAAAGCACAAGCGTATTCCATTTTTCTATGTGAGTAATTACTATAATTGCTCATTTGTTTTCTCCTTGAATTAATTTCTACCTAATAGTATGTTATGTTATATATGTAATATTTGTGAAAATAAATTTCAATTTCAACGAAGTTTTTATATAAATATTCCATGGTATGTTGTAAAATATTTATATATATGGATATATATAATGTTCGTTGATTTAGCTAAAGATATTTTTATGTAAATTTTATAATGATTTATTAGCATATACAAAGGAGATGTATTATGGAATTACAAATATTACATACTAACGATATACATAGCAATTTTGAAAATTTAGCAAGAATAACTACAAAAATTAATGAGTTAAAAAATGATGATACAATTGTATTAGATGCAGGAGATCTAGCAGATTTTAAAAGAGTAGAAGTTAATGGGACTAAGGGGAAGGTTGCAATAGACTTACTTCAAGAAGCTGAATATGATGCTATTTCTATTGGAAATAATGAGACCTTTGATGGAATTCATACTTTAGAAGGATTAACCTCTGATGGAAGGATACCTTTTTTGAGTTGTCATATAAGAAAACTCAATGGTGAGGAAATAGAAGGGCTAAGCAAAAGTATAATAATTAATAAAGCTGGATTAAGGATATTAATTATAGGTGCTTCTCCAAATTTAAATGAGTTTAGTACAAGCTGTGGATTAGATATTTTAGATTATCTTCAGGGAATAAATAAGGAGATAAATAATAATAAGGGTAAATATGATATATGTATAGTTCTATCCCATTTAGGTATGGATAAGGATGAAGAGATTGCAACAAAAATTTCAGAGGTAGATGTAATAATAGGAGGACATTTTCATATCCTTATGGATGAACCTAAGATCATAAATAATACCATAATCCATACCTCAGGACAGTTTGGAGAACACTTGGGAGTATTGAAACTATCTATAAAAGATAATAAAGTAAGTTTAGTAAAAGGCGAAAATATAAATATAGAAGGCTTAGATATGGATAAAGGTATAATTAAAGTATTAAAGAAGAATAAAGAGATAGCTTTAAATAATCTTTCTATACCACTATATGAAGTTAAAGAAAATTTATGGCATGATGTAATAGAAGAAAATCCTATTACTAACTTATTAGCAGATGGACTATATAAAGTTTATAATTGTGATTTTGCTTTCATAAATAGTGGAGTATTAAATGGAGGAATAAAAAAAGGTGCAGTAACTAATCTTAAGCTATTACAAATAGAGCCATCTCCATTAAATCCTACATACTTTGAAATTGAAGGTAAATATATATTAGAAGCTATTAAGGAAAGTTTAGATGGGGACATAGTTTTAGCTGATGGTAGGGGACCAGGTTTTAGAGGAAAATATGTAGGAAGACTTCATTTTTCTAGAAATGTAAAGATTAAATATAGGGAAAGAGAAGTACTAGAAGTTATTATAAATGGACAACCCCTTAAGGAAGATAAAGTTTACAGGGTAAGTAGCTCTGATTATCTTCATAGAGGTTCTGGATATAAAGATTTAAAGAATAATTCTAATCATAAATATGATGATAGATACATAAGAGATATATTAAGAGAATATTTATGTGATGAAGATATGGTTAATAAAGCATTAGAAGATAGATGGATAAGAATATAGTTATGAAAGGGGATTGAAGTGGAAGATAATAAATTATTAGAGAAAAATAAAAAGGTAAAAAGAAGAGTTATTATAGGATTTATAGTTCTGATATTGCTTAATCTGTGGGGTTTGTTAAAAGTTAATTCTCTTAGACAAGACCTAGATAGCTTACGAGGTGATATTTATAATCAGTATAATGATATGAGGACATCCTTAAGTAGCATTAATACCACCGTAGAAGAAACCCTAAAAAAGCAAGGGAGTATTTTAAGTGACTTTAGTTACTCAGTAGAAGGGCTAGATGCAGAAAACAAAACCATTAGTATTAATCTTAAAGGAACTCCTAAGGTATATAAAGAAGGATTAAAGTTTTATTTTAACTATGACTGTAGCGATGGAGATAGTAAGAGTGTTGAAGGTAAATTAGATAAAGCTTTAAACTATAGTGCAAAGATAGCAGTTCCCATAAGGAGTACTGTTAAATTTGGATTTACTTTAGACTATGGAGAAGAAGTGAAAAAAGAAACATGGGAAGATGAATATATAGATCAAATGGAGTATCAACTTCAAATTATGCCTCAACCTTTTAAAGGGAAATATGAAACAAAGGGTGATGAAGTTATAATTGATGGACGGATTGAAAGTGTCATTTATCCAAGTTCTATAAAAGGAAATTCTGTAGAAGAAGCTTCATGTAAGATAAGAATAAATGAGGAAGTTATAGATGAAATTAAATTAGAAAAAAGTAATGAACCTTCAAGTGAAGTTAGTAATTATACTGGAACTATCAAAGAGAAATATAAATTAAAAAATGGAGATATGTTAGATGTTTTAGTCGAGGTTCAAGATACCTATGGATTTAAATATAAATATTACCCTATGACGTCAATTAACAATAATGGTACACTCAATAAGTTGGAGTCCTCTGGGGGAAATACTTTTATACAGGTAGAGCCATAGAATCTTGAAAAGGCAAGTATATAACTATGTAAATATAAAAATATAAAACTTTACAACTAGGAATATATATAACTAGTTAAATAGTTGTTTTGTTCATGGGACTTTCAGGAGATTTACAATTTAAATAGGATGACTAAAGCTACATCAAAGGGTAAGAGATTAATAATCCTGAGTTGGTAATTTAACTAACATAAGGAGTTTATTAATATAATTTTATATTGAGGAGGAATTGATATGAAAATTTATAAATGTAGTGTATGTGGCTACTTGTATGATGAAAGCCAAGAAGAGGTACCTTTTGCAGAATTAAAAGAAGACTGGAGATGTCCTGTTTGTAAAAGGGATAAAAGCTTCTTTAAACCATTAGAGGAAACAGATTCTGTAGATTAGATAAGTAATTAGAGAAGTAAATAATTAAATAATGTTTAATTTAAGAGTGTCTTAAAATATTGGATTATATTTTAGTAAAAACTAAAGTATAGTATATTTTAAGACACTTTTTATATTTAATTTTATAATTTTGTAAGAAAAGCTATATTGCTTTCGATATATAGGGTGAAGAAGGAAATTTGGAGGAGATTTAATGAGGGTGGATAAAGACAATTTTATTGCAGAATTAAAAAGAAAAAATCCTAAAGCTCTTGATTATATCATTGATATATATGGGCCCTTAGTAAAAGGAATTATATCTAAAACCTTATGTTCTGTAGAGGATAAAGGTTTAATTGAGGAATGTATGTCAGATGTATTTATGGCAATTTGGGTTAATGGGTATAAGTTTACTGGGGATAGTTCTAAGTTTAAAAGTTGGATAGGGGCTATAACAAAATTTAAAGCAATTGATTACTTCAGAAAGTATGGTAAAAAAGAAAATAACCAGCTTATGGATGAAGCTATCACTGATGGTAAAAGTGCAGAAGATCATTATCTTGATGATATAGAAAATAGTAGGTTAGTAAGTATTATAGAAAGTATGGAGGAACCAGATAAAACTATTTTTATAATGAAATTTTTACTTGGAGAGAAGAGTAAAAGCATTAGTGAAGCATTAAAGCTTTCTGTAAGTAATATAAATACTAGAATTAGTAGAGGCAGAGAAAAGATAAGAAGAGAGTATTATAAGGAAGCTAGGGAGGGGGTATAGTTATGGATAATAAGGATATATATGATAAATTTAATGAGATTGATTTTGATATAAGTGAGTTTGAAGAAATTCCTATGGATGAAGTTGAAAAACAGAGATTGAAGAAATCCTTGAAGGAGAAATTAGCAGATATAGATAATTATGAAAGTCATGATAGTATTGATTTAACAGAAGTAAATAAAGAAAAAAGTAAGGAAGAAAAAATACAGTTTAATCAAGAGAAAAACGGGAAAATGCAAAGATCTATGAAGAAGTATAAAGTGGCTGCAGTGGTTGCTATATTAGCCCTATTAATAGGCATGTCCCATTTAGGCAAGGAAGTCATTGCACAGATAGCTGAAAAACTAATATTTACTCCTTCCCAAGGCATTATAAAGCAACAAGCAGATAAAGAGCTATATATGCTAGAAGAACCAGTAAGAATTAATATTGATGATAGTTCTGCATTAGTAAAAAGTATTACAAATGATGGTGAGAATATATATGTTGAAATGTGGTTTAACCAGGATGCAGAAGCTGAAGGCATAGGGGATCATAGAGAAATAATAAACAACTTAAAATTAAAGACTAGTGACGGAAATATGTATAATGTAGGATTAACTAGCTTTGCAAGTGGAGGATATACAGGACTTACTTTTCAGCAGGGTGAGGGTTTAATAACAGATTTTAAGTTGCATTATAAGGATAAAGATATAGGTGAGTTTAATTTAAAAAAGGTAGATTTTAAAAATGGTTATGATGAAATTGGTGGAAATGCCATAGATAAAGAAGTTCTTTTAGGGGCAACTAGTTATTATGAAGAAGGAGAAAGATACTTTAAAATATGGAGCAATATAGATTATCAGCAGCGTGAAGATTACACCATTAGTTTAGATGCCATTGGAAAAGTTGAAGTTAGAGATGAAGAAGGTACTTTACTAGCTATAGAAAATGCTAATGATGGAACTGGGAGAGCTTTTAAAATATTAGATCCTTACAAAGGCAAATTAGATATAAAAATAAAGGATATAGATATAAATTATGTTTTAAAAGAAGGAGGTAAATTAGCTATAAGAATTCCTAAGAAGGGTGAAACTTCTGAAATAAATGAAGATCTTAAACTTAAAGGGCTTCAAGATAGTATTAAAGCTGCTTCTATCACAAATAAAGGTGGAGAGTATACTATACACTTTGATTTTAGTAATAATTATGATGAAAGTAGAACAATATTTATGGTAAGAGAAAATTTTAGAACTGGTGGTGCCATGGGTGATATGGAAAATCAGCAAGGTGAGGTATACCTAGATAATGAAGATTTAAGTATTACAGAAAGATTTTTAAGAAAGATATATATAGATGTAAATAATATTTTAGTTCATCAACAGGGTAATTGGCAGTTCATAGTGGAATAAATTATAAAAGCACTAGCTTTAATTAGTTGGTGCTTTTATAATTAAATTAGGAATATTAATAGTATAAGGATTTACAAGAATTTTACCTTAATATAACTCACATAAAACATAAAAAATATATAATTATAATAGAAGTCAGAATATTTATGAAATTTGAAAGGTGGATTTATATGCCCGCAAGTTATACTCACTATAGTTTTGGACATACTGTCTTAGAAAAACTGCCCCATGGGATAAAAGATATTATAATACAAAATAAAGAAGCATATTATATAGGGCTTAATGGTCCAGATATACTTTTCTATTACAAGCCCTTATTTAAGAATGAAATAATTAAGTATGGACATAGATTACATGATGAAAAGGCCTATGGATTTTTAGAAAGGTCGAAAAAGTATATTAAAGAAAGTAAGGATGAGATTTGTCTCTCTTATATTTTAGGATTTGTATGCCACTTTGTCCTTGATAGTAGTTGTCATCCTTTTATTGCAGAAGCTATGAAGGAAAGTAATATATCTCATGCTGAAATAGAAGCAGAGTTAGATGGAGCATTAATGAGGAGAAATAATTTAAGTCCACAAAGGCATAGTGCGGGAGCTCATATTATTCCTAATAAGGTTATAGCAGCACATATTGCTAGCATTTATGATAATGTTAGTGGAAAAGAAATATATAAATGCCTTAAGTCTGTAAGGTTTTATAATAAACTACTATTATGTGAAAACAATTTGAAAAGAAAGATTATAAAAGGCTTATTAGGCTTAATTAAAGGTGGAGAAGGCTTTAGCCGTATGATAATTAATGTAGAGCCAAATATAAAGTGTATAGAAATAAATAAAAAGCTTTTAAACCTTTATGAAGAGGCTATAGATGAGGCAGTACATAGAGTTGAAGAGTACTATAGTGCTATAATAAGTAATGACAACCTAGGGGAATTCTTCAATAGAAATTTTCTATAGGAGGGGTAAAATGAGTAAATTTACTAAGTTAGAAAAGCAGTGGATTCTATATGATGTAGGAAACTCAGCTTTCACCATGTTGGTGTCTACTATAATTCCTATTTACTTTAAAAATGTTGCGAGTTTATCAGGGATTTCACCAGCAGATTCAACAGCTTACTGGGGTTATGCTGTATCCTTATCTACAATTATTGTAGCGATACTTGGACCTATACTTGGAACCGTAGCGGACACTAAAGGTTATAAAAAACCACTATTTTCATTATTCATGATGTTTGGAGTGCTAGGTTGTGCAGCTTTAGCTCTTCCAGTACCATGGATTGTATTCCTAGCTATATTTGTCATAGGAAAGGTTGGTTTTTCAGGAAGCCTTATTTTTTATGATGCCATGCTCAACGACATAACTACTGATGATAGAATGGATGAGATATCATCTCATGGATATGCTTGGGGGTATATCGGAAGTTGCATTCCTTTTACAGTAAGTTTACTTCTCGTACTTTTTGCAGATAAAATTGGACTTACAACTGCCATGGCAACGGGGACAGCCTTTATATTAACTGCTCTATGGTGGTTACTAATAACAATGCCCCTACTAAAGAACTATAAACAAAAGTATTATGTTGAAAAAGGAAATAAGCCAGTGGCAGAAAGTTTTAAGAGGCTAGGTAAGGTTCTTTTAAACATTAGAAAAAACAAGAAGATTTTTTTATTCCTCCTTGCATTTTTCTTCTATATAGATGGAGTTCATACAATTATAAGCATGTCCACATCCTATGGAAAAGATGTTGGAATTACAGATAGTAATTTACTATTAGCATTACTTTTAACTCAAGTAGTTGCCTTTCCTTGTGCTATTTTATTTGGAAGATTATCTAAAAAGTTTAAAAGTGATAAGTTAATAGCAGCTTCAATTATGGGTTATATAGCAATAACCATATTCGCATTACAGCTAGATAAAGCGTGGGAATTCTGGATTCTTGCAGTATGTGTTGCAGTATTTCAAGGGGCAATTCAAGCATTATCAAGATCTTATTTCTCAAAAATTATTCCTAAGGAGAAATCTAGTGAATACTTTGGACTATATGATATATTTGGCAAAGGGGCTGCTTTCATGGGAACTATGCTTATGAGTATAGCAACCCATATAACAGGAAGCTCTAAGGCTGGGGTAGCAGGAATTGTGGTAATGTTTATTTTTGGACTTATAATATTTAAAGCAGCAGATAAAGTAAATATATCTATAGAAAAAGAAACTACTATTAGTTTATAAATCTAAAATATTATATAAAAACCTCTTATAGATACTTAAAGGAGTAATCTGTAAGAGGTTTTTATTATTTATTTATATTCCTTATAAACCTTTTTATAAAGGATATGCCAATTATATCTGCAATGAACCAACCTATAGGAATAGACCACCAAATTGCAGTTATACCAAAGGTAGGAGCTAGCCAATAGGAAATTCCGACACGAAGTCCTAAGGATATAATAGTAAGAAAAATAGATATATTAGTGGAACCTATACCTCTATAAAAACCATAGAACATGAAAAGATATCCAATGAGAAAGTAAAATACACTTACTATACATAGATATTGAGAGCCGTAAGCTATAATTTCAACTTCTGATGGAGATATAAATATAGTCATTAATTGTTTTGAAAATATTACTACAATTGCTGATATTATAATGCAAAATAAGGTAATAATATTGAATGAAGATTTTACTCCTTTTTTTATTCTTAAAGCTTCACCGGCACCTTTATTTTGGGCAATATAGGTGGAAAAAGCATTACCAAAATCTTGAACAGGCATATAAGCAAAGGAATCTATTTTAACAGCTGCTGCAAAGGCTGCCATTATTGATACTCCAAAGGAGTTTACTAGGCCTTGAATTAATAAAATTCCGAAATTCATTATAGATTGTTGGATACTTGTTAGAAGGCTATAATTTGCTACTAACTTTAAAATCTTTATATCTATTTTAAGGTCGCATTTTTTAAATCTAATTTCAGGTAGTTTGATAAAACAATATATGGCTGTTAAAATTCCAGAGATGCCTTGAGCTATTATGGTAGCATAAGCTGCCCCTGCAATACCAAGATTAAACACAGTTATAAAAACAATATCAAGAACTATATTAATTATGGCTGCTATTATTAAGAATACAAGAGGTATAAAGGAATTTCCAACAGAACGAAGTAAACAGCAAAAATAATTATAGATAAAGGTAAAGCTTATACCGTAAAAGATTATAATTATATACTGTTTAGCATCATTAAATAAACTCTGTGGGGTATTCATAAAAATTAAGATATTGTCAGTAAAGAAAATAGCACATAAATTAATTATGATAGTTATTAAGCCGATAAAGATAAAGGCAGTAAAAATACTACTTTTTAATTTAGCATTATCTTTAGCTCCGAAGCATTGAGAAAATACAACGGATGCGCCCATACAAAGTCCCAGAATAATAGATGTTAAAAATACTATAATTGTAAAAGAAGATCCAACTGACGCTAAAGCAGATGCACCTATATATTTACCAACGATTATGGAGTCGGCTATATTGTATAATTGCTGAAATATATTTCCTATAATAAGGGGAATGGCAAAGCTTATTATAGCTTTGGTTTCATTTCCTTTAGTTAAATCCTTAGTCATATAAACCTCACTTTATTAATTCAATATTTTTATTCTACATTAACATTTTTTATATCATAATTTAGTAATACCTATACTTAAATTTAGTAAAATGCTTTCAAGATATAGGTAATTATTAAGGCATTACATGTCCATTATACAATAGAAAATAATTTAATCAATTGATTATTAGATTTATAATAATATAAAAAATAGCACTATAACACTTTAACAGCGTATATAAAGTGAAACTAAATTTAGAGGTGAGGTTATGAAATTAAAAAAGATAATTTCTTTAATGCTTATAGCTATAATAGCTACTTCTTTAATTGGATGTGAGAAATTTTATAGTAAAAATAAGGAAGAGATTTCAGCTAAAGAGGTGGATAAAGAAGTGGTTGAGGGCAATAATAAATTTGCATTCAATATATTCAAAGAAATTTCAAAGGATGAAAATAATAAGAATGTGTTTATATCTCCTTTGAGCATTTCCATGGCACTTACTATGACCTATAATGGAGCTAAAGAGAATACAAAGGCAGAGATGAATAAGGTACTAGGCTATGAAGGAATGAATGATGATAAGATAAATAATAGTTATAAAATTCTTCATAGTTATTTGGAGAATGTAGATGAAAATGTAAAGCTAAATCTAAGTAACTCTATATGGATAAGAGAAGGTCAGAATATAAATAAAGAATTTATAAACATTAATAAGGATATCTTTGGTGCAAAAGTGGATAACTTGGACTTCTCTAAATCCTCATCTATGGATAAAATTAATAATTGGATTGAAAAATCTACTAATAACATGATTAAAGATATGCTAAAAGGTCCTATTGATGGTGATGTTATTATGTATTTAATTAATGCTATATATTTCAAGGGGCAATGGCAAGAACCATTTGATACAAACAATAATACTATAGGTGAGTTTACAAATTCAAAGGGAGATAAAACAGAGATAGACTTTATGAGGAAGGTTGCGGCTGATGATAAAACCTTTTATGGAGAAAAGGATGATTTTAAAATTATAAAAATGCCTTATGATAGTGGAAAAGTATCTATGTATGCAGTACTACCAAAGGAAGGTTTAAGTATAGATAATTTTATAAATAATTTAGATATGAATAAGTGGAATTCTATAAAAAAATCCATTGGAAAAGAGCCGGAAGCTGTTAATGTAAGCTTTCCGAAGTTTGAAATGGAATATGGAACTAAAGAATTAAAAGGATCTCTAGTGGCCCTAGGAATGAAGGATATTTTTAGTGATAGAGCTAATCTTAGTGGAATAAGGGAAAATATATATGTTAGTAGCGTTTTACATCAAGGGAAAATAGAAGTAAATGAAAAGGGAAGTGAAGCAGCTGCAGTTACTATAGTTGAAGTTAGGGAAACTGCAATGCCAATAATTAATGACCCTAAAGAGTTTATAGCTGATAGACCTTTTGTATTTATTATAGAAGATGAAGAAAGTGGAACTATACTATTCATGGGTAAACTAGAAGAAGTGAAAAAATAATAAAGGGAAAAGATAACAGGAGTTAATAAAAACTCCTGTTATTTGCCTTTAATTAGCTTATTTATAATACATGGTTAATCTTTTCTTCATCATTTACTAAAATCATAAAAAATTCTAACACCTACTTAGAACTTCTTTTTTAAAGTTTTCTATTGAAATTCTTTCAATAAAAAAACTTAATTTTTCTCCATCATGAGCATTTTCTTTATAAAAATCAAATATAGCATCTACTAAATTTAAAGTGTCCTCTTCTGATAAATCATTAGCTATAATATCTGCAATCCTAGGGTTATATCCAGCTGAACCACCTGCTGTTACCATGAGTTTACCATTAATATCTGCTATAACACCCACATCTTTACTATAAACACTTCCACAAGCATTTCTGCATCCAGCTACACCTATTTTAGTTCTACAAGGCATATCCATCCATTGATATTTTTTAGATAATTTCATACCTATACCAATTGTATTAAATTTTGATCTTTTACAATATCCTGCTGGACACATCTCTACATTTTTAACGGAATTTTGAGTTTTAACAGCGGGTTCCATATGTAGTTCATCCCATATTTGAGGTAGATCATTTTCCTCTAAATTAGTTATTAAGATTCTTTGTCCAGATGTTATTTTTATAACTCCATTATACTTCTTAGCTACCTTAGCTATTTTTTCAAGGTTTTCTGGAGTTATAAAACCTCCAGGAATATGAGGTGTTATACCATATTTTCTTTTACCATCCCTTATTTTTTGAAGATTCCCGTAATGTGCCAAAACATATTGCCTCCTATATTTTTTAAATATATTATACCTCATTTAATAAGAACTAATCTACTTGACCTTGCTGAATTCAAAAGAGTTATGATAATGAAGGTACTTAAATTTGTAAAGGAATGAATGTCATCATGTAACTACTATGCCATATTTTTATTTAATACTTAAAAGAGAACTAAATTTATTTCCTATTGTAGGTTTTTGTCTGTACACACAAAGTAGTTCAGTAATAATTGTTAATTATTTGAAACAAATACAGGTTATTATTTCATTTTTAGGAAAGTGGTACGAGTATATAGTTATAAATTTATTTATACCAATGGGGTTTATGGGGGAATTATTATGAATTTAACTTTTTTTGTGTCATTGCTATCAGTAGAACTAAGGACCAAATATTATGAAGAAATTATTAGGAATGGACAAGTAACAGAAGAACTTTGGAAGGAAATATCCTACTATCTAGAAAAAACATACAAAGAACTCTTAAGTGTTGAAGAACAGATAATAGAATTACTAAGGAATCTTGAAGATGTTGAAAAATCTAGATTAATGATGACAATACAAGAAAATGACATATATTTATTTAACAAAATATCTATGAAACTATTTAGTTTTGAGGATATTATTAGTATAGATAGGGAAAGAGTGAAAACAGTTCTGTGTAAATTAGATATGGATACTCTATGTAAAGCTATATTAGGAGCTTCACCAAGAGTTATTTATTATATTCAAAATATATTTCCAGATATTGATTTTGTAGAGGCGAGAAGAAAATTAGGAAGTGTTCAATTGTATGAAATACTTCAGGCTCAAGATAAGATAATAATGGAAATAAATAATAAGTAATAAAAGTTTAAGTTAAGGGATTATACACCATTTTATTACTTGAAGTTATAGAAGAATATTGACTTATATGGTATTATGTAGTCCTAGAGTGAAATAGTTCAAAAAATTCATGTTGAACGTATTTAACTAGCACTATTGAGAGAAGTTGGAGGGTAATTTAAATGTACGAAATGAAGGAAGAATTTAAAACAGGAATAGAGATTATTGATAATGAACATAAAATGCTTTTTGAAATAGCTGATAAAATTTATGAGTTATTAAATAATGAGTTCATTATTGATAAATATGATAGAATAGTAAATTTAATTGAAGAATTAAAAGGGTATGCTGCTCTTCACTTTAGAGATGAAGAAGCCTATATGGAGAGTATAAATTATAAAAAAATGTTTACTCAAAAAATAGATCATGATAACTTTATAAAAAAATTAGAGGAAATAGATTTAAATAAAATTGATGAGAATCAACATAAATATATTCTTGATTTATTAGAATTCGTAAATCAGTGGTTAGTAAGTCACATTCTTGAAAAAGACAAGCTGATTGCACAAGGGTAAGTTTTTGTGAACTATATAAAAATAAATGGTAGTCCTATGGGCTACCATTTAATATATTAGTTAACTCTTTGTTTAAGACAAGTTTTTAAGTCCTCTTCTGGTGTACTTATAGGAGTTAATTGGAAGGTGTCCACTAAGTATTGAAGTACATTTGGACTTATAAATGCAGGAAGAGAAGGTCCTAGGAATATATTCTTAACTCCTAAGGACAATAAAGCTAGTAAATCAGCTACAGCCTTTTGCTCATACCAAGATAGTACAATGGATAATGGTAATCCATTCACATCAGTTTCAAAGGCATCCGCTAAAGCAGTAGCAATTCTTACTGCAGAATAAGCATCATTACATTGACCTACATCAAGAAGTCTTGGTAATCCAGCTACTTCACCAAATTCAAGTTTGTTAAATCTATATTTTCCACAAGCCAAAGTAAGGATAATACAATCCTCAGGAACCATTTTTGCAAAATCTGTATAGTAGTTTCTTCCAGGTCTTGCACCGTCACAACCACCTATTAAGAAGAAGTGGCGCACTTCACCCTTTTTAACTGCATCAACAATTTTACCAGCATTACTTAAGGTAGCTTTATGACCGAAACCTACAAGAATTTCTTTTCTGTCTTCAGAAGCAGTAAATCCACCTAATTCTAAAGCTTTATTTATGATTTCAGAGAAGTCCTTTGTTCCATCTTCTTTAAGAGTGACATGTCTAACTCCATCCCATCCAACTACGTTAGTTGTAAATATTCTATCCTTATAGGTTTCTCTAGGTCTCATAAGACAGTTAGTAGTCATAAGTATACAGCCAGGGATGTTATCAAATTCCGTTTGTTGGTTTTGCCATGCACTACCATAGTTTCCTACTAGATGAGGGTATTTTTTAAGTTCAGGATAACCATGAGCAGGAAGCATTTCACCATGGGTATATATATTTATTCCCATACCTTCAGTTTGATTTAATAGCATCTCTAAATCTTTTAAATCGTGACCAGAAACAATTATAAAAGGTCCTTTTTCTACTTTTACATTAACTAGATGAGGCGTTGGATTTTTATAACTTTCAGTATTAGCTTCATCAAGTTTTTTCATGACAGCTACACTCATATCACCAGTTCTCATAGTCATCCTAATTAACTCTTCAACAGATAAGTTATCATTAGTTGTACATTCTAATCCTAGAAAATAGAAGTTATCAACTTGGTCATCATAGTAACCTAAGAATCTAGCTTGGTGTCCATAGGCACTTACTCCCTTTAGACCATAAACAATAGTTTGTCTTAAAGAACGTATATCAGCATCTAAATCTCCATCATACATAATTCCAGCTTTAACGGCATCCTTAAGCATTTCTTCTTTAGTTTTGCTTAAATTATAGGTTGCTTGATCAGGATACGCCTTATCGGTAGATGCCTTACTTCTTAGGTTTTCTTTAATTTTTTGTGATTCTTTAAGCATATTCAAATGGCTTGCTGCATCAAAGTTAACATTAGTTAAAGTTGTAAATAGAGCATTTTCTACAAAACTAACAACTGATTTATCTATAACTTGCTCATTATCAAGTAAATCTTTAGCATAACAACTAATTCCTTTTAACTGATAAATTAATAAGTCTTGTAAATTTGATATTTCAGGGGTTTTACCGCAAACACCTAACTTAGTACATCCCTTTCCCCCTACAGTTTGTTCACATTGATAACAAAACATTGCATTATCCATTTAATAATCCTCCTTATTGTATTAAGTTTTTTATAGTATTTGTTTATAAAATAATATTATTCTTTTATAAATAAATACATACTAATTAAACTCTTATTTAATTAAGTAAAATAATAAAAATCTGATATAATAGAAGTGAACTAACTAGGAATACTACAATCATTGAAATTTATTGAGGTGATTTTATGAATAAAGAAAAACGAAAGAAAATTTTAGAAATATTAGAAGAGACCTATAGAGGAGCTGCCTGCGGGTTAGATTTTAGAACACCCTTTGAACTTTTAGTATCAACTATACTTTCTGCTCAATGTACAGATGAGCGAGTTAACATAGTTACAAAGGAATTATATAAGGAGTATAATACTCCACAGGCTATACTAACTTTAAGTGAAGAAGAATTAGGTAAAAAGATTCATAGTTGTGGATTCTATAAAAATAAAAGTAAAAATATATTAGGGGCATGTAAATCCATTGTAGAAAAACATAATGGTCAAGTTCCAAGAACTATGGAAGAACTTATAGCCCTTCCAGGAGTAGGTAGGAAAACGGCTAATGTGGTTTTATCTAATGCTTTTGGAGTGCCTGCTATAGCTGTAGATACCCATGTGTTTAGAATTTCTAATAGAACAGGTTTTGCACCTGGAGATAATGTAGAAATTGTTGAAGAAAAACTTATGAAGTACATACCAAAGAACATGTGGAGTGATGCACATCATTATATTATTTGGCATGGAAGAAAAATATGTGATGCTAGAAAGCCAAAGTGTCATGAATGTCCTATAGCACCTTATTGTGATTACTTAAATAAGGCATCTTCAAAAAAATAGATTATTTTAATTAGGAGGATTTAATTATGTCATATGGTGAACAATCTTTAAAAATGCACAAGGAGAAGAAGGGAAAACTAGAGGTTATAAGTAAAATTCCTGTTAATACAAGAGAAGACTTATCTATAGCTTATACTCCTGGAGTTGCAGAGCCTTGCATTGAAATATCTAAGGATAGAGATAAGGTTTATGATTATACAATAAAATCTAATACTGTAGCTATAGTATCAAATGGAACAGCAGTATTAGGACTTGGAAATATAGGAGCAGAAGCTTCAATTCCAGTAATGGAAGGAAAGGCATTATTATTTAAGGAATTTGCTGGAGTAGATGCTTTCCCAATATGTATTGACAGTGAAGACCCAGAAGAAGTAATAAAAACTGTAAAATTAATATGTCCTGTATTCGGAGGAATAAACCTTGAAGATATAAAGGCTCCTGAATGTTTTTATATAGAAGAAACTTTAAAAAGAGAGTTAAATATTCCTGTATTCCACGATGACCAACATGGAACTGCAGTAGTTGTATTATCAGGTTTATATAATGCATTAAAGTTAACTAAGAAGAATATTAAAGATGTTAAAATAATAATAAATGGCGCTGGTTCTGCTGGAATTGCTATCTGTAAATTGCTTTTAAAGGCGGGAGCAGAAAATATTATCATGTGTGATAGGAAGGGTGCTATTTATGATGGTGGTAACTGTTTATTTGAGTCTCATGAGCAAATAGCAAAGGTTACTAATAAAAATAAAGAATCAGGTTCATTAAAAGAAGTTTTAGTAGGAGCTGATGTGTTTATAGGAGTATCTGGACCTAATATGATAAATTCAGAAGATGTAAAAACTATGAATTCGGATGCAATCATCTTTGCTATGGCTAACCCAACTCCAGAAATAATGCCAGATGAAGCTAAATTAGGGGGAGCTAGAGTAATAGCAACAGGCCGTTCAGATTTTGCTAATCAAATTAATAATGTTCTAGTATTCCCTGGTATATTTAAGGGAGCTCTTACAGTTAGAGCAACAGAAATAAACGATGAAATGAAGTTAGCTGCAGCAAGAGCTTTAGCAAACCTAATTCCAGAAGAAGAATTAAATGAAGAAAACATAATCCCAAATGCCTTAGACAAGAGAGTGTCAGGCAAAGTAGCAGAGGAAGTTATGAGAATAGCAAGAGAAATGGGAGTAGCAAGTCTGTAGAGACTAAAAATATGGAGCATGTACCTATATTAAAGTACATGCTCCATACTTTATAAAAATTAGATTTATATTTTATCACTGTAATTTTCAACAGAGCCATAGATTTGAATAAATAACTTTAAAAGCCTACTTCTATACTAATGATATTGCAAGGTTGTGAGGAGGCAATTTCTATAGAAGAAAGGCTATCCTTTTCACAACTTTCTATGATTAAGGTGTGATTTTTAGGTAGAGATATATTGTTCCCATCTATTGTAAGGGTTAGGTCTGAATTAGGTGAGAAAAATATATAATTATGATAAGAGTATCTGTTTTTCCTTTTGTTTAAATTCAGCTTTAGTAAAGAACCTTCACTTAAAGTTAGTGCATTCATTACCCCATCACATCCAGGTCCTATCATTAAATTAAAGTCTGTAACAGTTCCAAAGCTTTCTGTGTTTACATCTCCAGAAAATCCATGAACTTCAAAAGGTTCTAAGTGAATTAGAGGACCTTTATTGTGACAAAGATCCATGGAACCCTCCAAAGTTGTTATATATCTATAAACTTTTGGAAGATTAGTGAAGGTGGAGTGTTCTAACTCTACAGTGGCAGAACTAATTCTCCATTTAAAGTTTAAATCTTTGTAATTAGAGTCTTTAGGATAAATATATATTTCATTGGTAGTTCCCCCACTCCAATTAGAAGTTTTTATTTTATCTTTTGTTATTATTTCTGTTTTATAACCCATAATATCACCCCGTTAATAATTAACATATATAATATTAATACAAAAAACTCATCCATATATGAATAAATATAGGAATGAGTTTTAAAATGTATCACAAAATTAAAGTATTATATCTAAAAGGTCTTTTTCTATTAAATCATTGTATTTTCCGGATCTATATTCTGCAACAAGAACTTTTCTCTCATCATTAGAGATTACAGGAAGTTTTTTAAATAACTCCTTAGGCATTTCTACATAGGCACCCTTAGGATCCATTTCTTCAGTAAAAGTGATTACTGCAGGAATACTTTTGCAGCCTACTGCTTCTTCAAGAAAACCTTCGTAGCCTGTTCTAGGAAATAAATGAACCTTTAAGTTTTGGTTTTCTTCTGAAAGTTTTTGTACGAAAGGAATAGTTACGATACAATCAGGGCAAAAACCTTCTGTAAATATTGCAGCATGAACAACCTTGTCTAGTTTTTTTATTTCTTCCTTAGTATCACTAGAAAGTTCAGTGTCTGCATAGGTTTTATCTTGGATATTTCCATATTTGGCATGTTGTTTTTCTACATACTCCTCAAAGCTTAAGGCTTTATTAAAATCTAACATATTATCTTACCCTCCAATTACTTATAACTAAATTTTGTCTTTTATAAATTAGAATGTATTGTATTAAATTAAAATTATTCAATATAATACATTATGTTAGCATCGAATAGATATAACTTGTTCATGATTATTATAACAAATAAAATTGATAAATAGTAGATATATACAATTTATTAACTTGTAAAAAAAATTAGAGTTTTATATACTAGGGTTATGAGACAAAATAAATATGATAAACAATATGAAATATTTATAAAATTTAAAAAAGGCGGCGATATTATGTCAAAAGTTATAGAAAGATTTTTAGGATATGCTAAGTATGATACACAATCAAGTGATTCTACGGGAACAACTCCAAGTACTGCTAGCCAAAGAGTTTTAGGTGAAGTTTTATTTGAAGAATTAAAAAGAATCGGAATGAGTGATGTTACTATTGATGAAAACAATTACGTAATGGCTACATTGCCTGCTAATACAGATAAAAAAATACCAACTATTGGGTTCATATCTCATATGGATACTGCTCCAGATTATTCAGGTAAAGATGTAAAGCCTCAAATGGTAAATTATGAAGGTGGAGATATTAAATTAAATGCAAATACAGTTTTATCTCCAGTAGATTTTCCTGAATTAAACGACTATATAGGTAAAACTCTTATCACAACAGATGGAACTACATTATTAGGAGCAGACGACAAAGCTGGTATATCAGAAATTGTTACTTCTATGGAATATTTAATTGCAAATCCAGATATAAAACATGGTACAATTAAAGTTGGATTTACTCCAGATGAAGAAATTGGAGAAGGTGCAGATCACTTTGATGTAGAAAAATTTGCTGCAGACTTTGCTTACACTGTAGATGGGGGAGCTGTTGGAGAAATCGAATATGAGAACTTCAATGCTGCTGGTGTTGAAATAGTTATTAACGGAAGAAATGTTCATCCAGGAAGTGCTAAAAATAAAATGGTAAATGCTCAGCAAATAGCTATGGAGTTAAATGGATTATTACCTGTTAATGCAAGACCAGAATACACAGAAGGATATGAAGGCTTCTTCATGCTTTGTGATATGGTAGGAACTGTAGAAAAGACTACTATGTCTTATATCATAAGAGATTTCTTTAGAAATACCTTTGAAGAAAAGAAAACTTTAATTAAAGAAATAGTAGAACTTCTTAATAAAAAATATGGTGCAGGCACTATAGAAATTTCAGTAAAAGATCAATACTACAACATGAAAGAAAAAGTAGAACCTGTAATTCATGTAGTAGACACAGCTGTTGAAGCAATGAAAGCTCTTGCTATCGAGCCAATTATAGTTCCTATAAGAGGAGGTACTGATGGAGCAAGATTATCCTTCATGGGACTTCCAACACCAAACATATTTACAGGTGGACATAACTTCCACGGAAAATTTGAGTTCATTCCTGTAGATTCTATGGAAAAGGCAGTAGAAACTATAGTTAAGATAATAACTCTTTATGCAGAAAAATAAAAAATTCTAACATTTATAATACTCATACATAAAAATTAACTCCTTAATACACACTATAGTAAAGTGATTGAGGAGGGCGATATAATATGAGTAATGATAAATCAAGACCAATATATCCACCAGATACACATAACTATTTTGGTGATTTTAGAAGCATAACCCCTATGTCTGATTCAGTTTGGGAAAATGTAAGAGAAGCTGAGATAGAAGCTGCAAAGACAAAAAGTCGAAGAAGTTACAATATGGAGACTAGTGAAGAAATTGCTTTTGATGATTTAAATGAAGATATAAAAAGCGAAAGTGAAATTGACTTTGACTCCATTATAGATGAAGTAGACATGAGTGATCATGGTAATGATTACGGAGATTATGCTAAGAAAAGATTATATTAATATTTCTTAGAGGAAGAATTTATTCTTCCTCTAAGTTAATTTAGGGTTCACATAGGAAACTACTGAAGCTATAAGGCTTTAGTAGTTTTTTAGAATATTATATTTACATATAGGTATTTTTAAATTTTAATCCTTTAAGGACAATTAAGAATTCATTCATATTTTAGTCACTTAACTGACACATAAGTGTTGATAATAATATATATAGATAAGAATAGTAAACAACTTAACTTTTAATAAGGGGGAAGATTTAATATGGATAAAGATATAAACAATAATGAATTAAATAATAATGAAATTAATAACAATAATAACTTAAATGAAAACACCGGTATTAATAAAGATAATAATGACAATAATACTAGTGACAATATAAACTACACTGTGATTCAAGATGTAGAATATACAACAAATGATGACTTAAAATTGAATGAAGTTAATGCTTCATCATGGCAAGAAGAAGAAGAAAAAAAGAAAAAAGATAAAAAGAATAAAGGTAAAGGTTCAGCTAAATCATATATAGCTATAGCTCTAATATGTTCTATATTAGGAGGAGCAATTGGTACAGGTGTTACTTATGGAGCTATGAGAGGCACTATACAATCAGCAATTAAGGAAGCTAAATCAAAAACAAATAACGGTGGAACAACAACAAATATTAATCCTATAAGCAGTATGAATATACCAGAAGTAGTAGCAAAGGTTTCCCCAGCTGTAGTTGGTGTATCAACCACTTCAGTTTCAACTAATGTATTTGGATTTGATATGGGTGAACAAGAAGGCATTGGCTCAGGATTTATTTTTTCAGATGATGGTTATGTACTTACAAACTATCATGTAGTTAAAAATGCTAGTCAAGTTAAAGTTATCTTTAGCACAGGTAAAGAAGTAAGTGCTAAGGTTGTAAACTATCAGGAAGATGCAGATTTAGCAGTTGTTAAGATTACTGATGATGTTGAAATGCCAGGTAAAGTAGAACTAGGAGATTCTGATAGTCTTCAAGCAGGAGAACAAGTTATAGCCATAGGAAATCCACTTGGAAAAGAATATCTAGGCTCTGTAACAACAGGAATTATAAGTGCTGTTAATAGAGGAGTGGCTTTAACTGAAGGTGGAGAGAAAATGAACCTTATCCAAACAGATACTGCTATAAATCCAGGGAATAGTGGAGGACCATTAATAAATTCTCAAGGTGAAGTTATAGGTATAAATACAGCTAAGATAGGCTCTACTGGAGTAGAGGGAATAGGTTTTGCAATTCCAATAAATGATGCCACTGAAAAATTGGATGCCTTAGTAAAACAAAAAATAAAGTTTGGTATAGCAGTTAGAAATATAACTGAAGATTTATCAAAACAATATAATTTACCTGTAGGTATATATATTCAAAGTATTGAAGATTTTAGTATAGCACAAAAGGGAGGACTACAACCTGGAGATGTAATTACAAAAATAGGTAAGAAAACTGTTAAGACCGTTGAAGAATTAAATAAGGAAAAAGAAGCCTACAGTGATGGAGATAGTATTCCTATAGAATTCGTAAGAAAGGGTCAAACAATGCAAGCTACTTTAGTAGTAGAATAATAAAGTTAATACTTATAATTATCCCCTAATTATAATATTATAAAATTTCAATAGGTGTGAAGCTTGAGTTATCAATGTTTCATGCCTATTGTTTTTAGGTAAAAATATAATATTGTTAATGTATAAAATTGTATGTTAAAACAATAAACATACATATATTATTTTTAGTCATATTTATAGATAATTATGTATTTAATGTAATTAAATTGTTGACTGTTATATATACTTGTGCTAATATCCTCTTATAAAATAGTAGATTAATTAATTATAAGTTTTACGGAAATTCTGAAGTATATACTAATTTGGGCACTTTGTATATATGGAGTTAGTAGTGCAACCGACCTTTATAAGCAATCTTATATTTATATAAGATTGCTTATAAAGGTCGGTTTTAGTTATATAAGTTTAAAACTTGGATATAGAAAATATTAGTATAAAAACCTAAAAGTGTATAGACAAATACTAAACAAAGAGTTATACTTAAGTGGTAAAATATATTAAATAATAACAAATATTAAGTTGATTGGCTCTATTTGCAAACCATTTAATGCAATTTATTAATAGTTTTAAGGAAACACTGAAGTATATACTAATTTGGGCACTTTGTATATACGGAGTTAGTAGTGCAACCGACCTTTATAACCAATCTTATATTTATATAAGATTGGTATGGGGTCGTTTTTTTTATTACAAAAAATTATTAAGGAGGAAGATTAAAAAAGAAATTTAAATCCATACCCAAACTAAAGAAGAAACTATCTGTTTTTATATTTAAGCATAGATTGATTTAATTTTGTTCCATAAAATATTAAATACAATTTACTAATAGTTTTAAGGAAACATTGAAGTATATACTAATTTGGGCACTTTGTATATATGGAGTAAGTAGTGCAACCGACCTTTATAACCAATCTTATATTTATATAAGATTGGTATAGGGTCGGTCTTTTTTTATTGAAAAAAATTATTAAGGAGGAGAATTATGAAAAAGAAGAAATTTATGTCTGCACCTAAGATAAAGAAGAGATTATCTATTTTTATGGCTTTAGTTATTGTAGTTTGTCAAGTTTTAAATATTGTTCCTACAATGCAAGCTAGTGCTATGGATATTACAGGAGATTTCCCATTTATTACTGAAGTAAGATTAACAGGTAATGATGGGAATCCTATAAATGAGTCATCAAATCCCATAAGTAAAAATGAAGAGGTAAAACTAACCTATAAGTTTACTATACCAAATCAGGGGACGGTAAAAAATGGTGATACTTATACTTTGAAAATACCTAAGGAAATCCAAATAATAAGTATACTAAATTTCCCTATTACTATTGATAATGGTGATACAATTGCAAATGTTAAAATAGAAACTGACGGTAATGTTACCATTACGTTTAATGAATTTGCAGAGAATAATTCCAATGTTTCAGGATTCTTTTTTATTGATACTCAATTTGATCCTGACCAAATAGGAGGACCTAGTCCAGTACCTATTACATTTGAAATTGGAGGAAATTCTTCTTCTGTTATAATTAACGTAAACTTTGAACAACCGGAAGTTCCTGATGCTTCTGCTATAAAGTACGGAAGTTATGACCCTTCTAAAAATGAGATTACTTGGAAAGTAATTGTGAATACAGAAGGAGTCACGGTTAATGATGCTGATATTGTGGACAACATTTCAGTGGGACAACAATTTATACCTGGTTCTGTTACTATAAATGGAGTTAGTGCAGATACAGCAAATTATAACTATGATTATAACAATAATAGATTAACTTATAAATTCCCAAGTGTAATAGAAACAGAGCAAGTAATTACCTTTAAAACTAAGGTAATAAATCCAGAAGTTTTTAAATCTGAGGGAGCTACAGTATATGAGAAGAATAAAGCAATCTTTAATCATGATGGAACTTTTATAGAATCTAATGAGGCATCAGTAGCTATTTATACAGACTTTATTAGAAAAGATGGAAAGTACGATGTAGAGGCAAAGAGAATTAATTGGACTATTTATATAAATAAGAATGCTCAAAATATTCCCGATGCTGTAGTTACTGATGATATACCAGAAGGGTTAACTTTTGTAGATGGTACTGTTAAGATGGATGGAAACCAAACTGAGGATAATTACTCTTTAGTTGGACAAAAATTTACCTATACTTTCCCAAGTGCTATTAATGAGCCACATATAATCCAATTTTCAACAGATGTAACTGATGGAGATGCTTTTAATTCCAATACAGGGAAAACCTATAACAATAAAGCAACTTTAACTGGTGATGGAGTACCAAGCGATGCTTCAGATGAAAAGGGTGTTGGAGTACCTACTAGCATTATTTCTAAACAAGGCGCAGGATATAATCCAGCTACAGGAGAAATTACTTGGAAGGTTACTATAAATAGTAATAAGATAGCAATAAAAAATCCAGTGGTTACTGATGAAATAAGATTAGGAAAAGAGTATGTAGAGGGTTCTGCTACTATAGATAAAGAGGTTCCAGGAGGAAGCTTTAACTATGTGAAAGCAGCAGAGAGTGATGCTAATAAAACTGGAACATTAACTTATACCTTTAATGGTAATATTAACGAAACTTATACAATAACCTTTAGAACAAAAGTAACAGATCCCAAGGTTTATGCAGGAAATATGGAAGGATATAGTTACAATAATCAAAATTATTACAATGAAGCTAGATTAACAGGGGACAATATTAAAGAATCTAATGCTTCTAATTGGCAGTATTTAAAAAGTGAAGTTATAAATAAGTCTAGTAGTGATTATGATTATGTAACAAGAGAAATTACCTGGAAGATTGTAGTTAATAAAAATAAAATGATTCTTCCTAATGCTTATATAATAGATAATATTAAGGGTGGGCAGGAGTTTGTCCCTAATTCTGTTTTGATTAATGGAATTCTTGCAGAGCCATCAAATTATGTTTATGATGAAACTGCCAAAACCTTAAGATATAATTTCCCTAGTGAAATCAAAGATGAGCAAATAATAACTTTTAAGACTAAAATTACAGATACCTCTATATTTAACACTAATGGAGAAAAGCAGGTTGAGAATACTGCAAAGCTAATAACTGATTTAGTGCCTGGAGGTGTAGAAAGTACAGGAAAAGGTACTATAAAAAGTACTTTAATAGATAAAAAAGCTATCTATGAAAGAGGTAATTCTTATATTGATTGGAATGTAACCATTAACTCTAACAAAATATTAATTAAGGATGCAGCTTTAATAGATATCCTTCAAGAGGGACTTGAACTTGATACCACATCTATAAAACTGTATAAGCAGATTTTAAAACCTGATGGAAACCTTGAAAAAGGGGAAGAGGTTGTTTTAAATCAAAGCAATGTAAAATATAATGCTGAAACAAGAGAGTTTACCTTTATATTACCTTCTCCAACTGAAGAAGCATATATTTTAACCTTTAGAACTGATGTAGTGGACAAAAGTAAGTCACCATTTACTAACGCTATATCCTGTAAAGGTACAGGAATAGAGGGAACTTCTTCTTCAGGAAATGTTGATGTTATATTCCAAGGTGCTGGCGGTGGTGGAGTTGGCGAAACTGGTAGCATTAAGGTTGCAAAAGTAGATAAAAATAACGAAAACATTAAACTGGAAGGAGCTGTATTTGAACTTCTTGATAAGTATGAAAATGTTATAAAAACTTCAGAACCAACAGACTTAACTGGAGAGATTGTATTTAGTAAATTGAAGTTTGATATAGACTATTACGTTAGAGAAAAGGTTGCTCCAACAGGATATACATCAAGTAGTGAATTGTATAAATTTCAACTTAAAAATACTAAAGATGAAAAGAATATAACATATAATTATAAAGATGAAAAGATTAAAGGTGAAATTGAATTCTTTAAAACTGGTGAAAATAATATCCCTCTTGAGGGAGCTGAGTTTACTCTCTATATGATTTCAGACACTTCCTATTCAAATCCTATAGCAATAGCTATAAGTGACGAAAATGGAAAAGTAAATTTCAAAAATGTGGAGTATGGAGAGTATGCAATAAAAGAAACAAAAGCTCCAGAAGGATATATACCTTCAGGGAAAATACTAACTGCTATTATCACTGAAAATGGAAAGATAGTAAAAGCAAACCCTGAAAGTATATCTAATACAAAAATTAGAGGAAATATAGAGTTTAATAAATTAGGTGAAGACAAAAACCCATTACAAGGAGCAGAGTTTAAGCTTTATAAAGAAATGGATACAAAGTTTGAAAATCCTATAGCAACAGCTATAAGTGATGAAAGTGGAAAAGTACAATTTGAAAATGTAGAGTATGGTAAGTACACTATAAAAGAATCAAAAGCTCCAGAAGGGTATGTTATTTCAGAGGAAGCACTAACTGCTATTATAGCCGAAAATGGTAAATTAGTTAAAGCAAACCCTGAAAGTATTTCGAATACAAAAATCAGAGGAAGCATAGAGTTTACTAAACTAGGAGAAGATAAGAACCCATTACAAGGAGCGAAATTCAAACTTTATAAAGAAATAGATACAAAGTTTGAAAATCCTATAGCAACAGCTATAAGTGATGAAAGTGGAAAAGTACAATTTGAAAATGTAGAGTATGGAGAGTACACTATAAAAGAATCAAAAGCCCCGGAAGGATATCTTCTTTCAAGCGAAATACTAACTGCTATCATAACTGAAGATGGAAAGGTAGTAAAAGCGAACCCTGAAAGTATATCTAATACAAAAATTAGAGGAAGTATAGAGTTTACTAAGCTAGATGAAGATAAAAACCCATTACAAGGAGCAGAATTCAAGATTTATAAAGAAGTTGATACGAAGTTTGAAAATCCTATAGCAACAGCTATAAGTGATGAAAATGGAAAAGTACAATTTGAAAATGTAGAGTATGGCAAGTACACTATAAAGGAAACAAAAGCTCCAGAGGGATATGTTATTTTAGAGGAAGTACTAACTGCTAATATAACTGAAAATGATAAAACTATAAAAGCAAATCCTGAAAGTGTGTCTAACACAAGAATTAGAGCTTCGATTCAAGTTAAAAAATTAGATCAAGATAAGAAGCCTTTAAAAGGAGCAGAATTTACATTATACGATTCAGAGGGTAAAGAAATTGAAACTTCTGTATCAGGAGAAGATGGTACTGTTTTGTTTAAGGATATTCTTTATGGAGAATATACAATAAAAGAAACAAAAGTTCCTGAAGGATATTTAGCTTCAGAAGGTACGATAAAGGTATTTATGGACAAAGATGGTGAGATATACAGCTATGAGGTGGTAAACAACAGAATTAAGGGCAGTATTGTAATTACTAAAACTGATATGAATGGAAAAGTGCTTCAAGGTGCAGAATTTACATTATATGACAGAGCGGGCAAAGAAGTAACGACTGTAGTTTCTGATAAGGATGGTATTGCAGCTTTTAATGATGTGGATTATGGTAGTTATACTATTAAAGAAACTAAAGCTCCTAAGGGATATATTTTAAGTAAGGAAGAATTACAAGTTAAGGTTAATTCTATGGAAATACAAAAATTCACTGTTAAAAATGAATCAGAAAAGATTGTTGATAAAATAATAAATGTTTTGCCAAATACTGGTGGGGTATTTGATTATAAACTTATAATTGGAGCATTAGCAATTATAGGTGGCGTTAGTCTAGTATCAAAAAGGAAAAAATAAAAGTAATAAAATTAAAATATAAAAATAGATATTTAAAATGAAAAGTAAGACATATATTTTAAATTCTATGTATATGTAAAGAAGGCTATTGTAAAATACAACAGCCTTTTTACTTTAAACAAAAATTGCCTATTTAAATTTATTAATTATTTCCTATACACATATTAGCTAAATCATTACCAAATGAAATGGAATCCTTTGGTACCCAAACTTCTTCAGTTTTCTTACCAAAGTTCATTTTTACTTTTTCAAATTCAAAAGTAGTTGATTTAACATCAGTTGAAGGAGTTAATGCATTAATATTTTCAATTATTTTTTTGATGAAGATTTCTGATACTTTAGTCATATCAGAAATTTGTTTGCTTTGTACTTCAGAAATAGTGTCATCACCAGCTTTAGTACTTGCTTCAACCATATTAACATATGTAGTTGATATTTTAACTTGAGATATTTCTTTATCACTAGAAACAACTTCTATAGTAGGTTTTAATTTTCTTAAAGCTTCTATTTGAACATTATATATTTGATCTAACTGCTCATCAGTAATAGGTAGACCAGCTTGTACAAAACCAGCTTTAGTAACTTCATTCATTGATTTTTTTTGAATTTCTGCCATAGATGTAATTTCATCATTTGTCACACCAAGTTTTTCAAATTCGGCGCTATCTTGTAAAATAACTAAGTCATAAAAAGCTTTTGCAGTTTGTTCAATAGGAATAGTCTTTTTACTGCATCCTAAAAAAATTGATGAAAGACTTAATAACATAACGATACAAAGAATACTAGGTTTTATAAATTTTTTCATATGTAATTCCCCTTTGTTTTTAAAATCTGTAAATTGTTTTTATTTAGATAATTCTTATTTAAAGCAATTATATAATATAATAAAATTTACCAAATATCAATTATTTTTGAAATAAAGTTTTTTGAAATACATATATAATTATATTAAAAGAATATGATAATAGAGAAATAAAAAACTTTGATTACATCATCATGGCTTAATAAATTAAGAAAAGAAAGTAAACTTCTCACAAGTAATTCAGGATGCTTTAAAAAAGATAGTATATATCTAAAAGATAAAATAGAATAAAATTAAAAGCTAGTAGGGAATAAATCCTTACTAGTATCTTTCTCTTTTGTATAACACATAGTTGGAGAATAAATCTAATTAGATTATAATAAAGAGGTGTTAGAATGAAAGATAATAACTTAAAGAGCAGAAGTACAGCTAGAGGATTTATAAAAAATAAAGCTACACTAGAAGACTTGGAAGAAATAGAAAAGCTAATAGCAGAAAGAAAGGAACAATTAAAGGGATGCTGTTAGGTATGTGATATTAGTATAATATGTAGCAGTAATTTTTGAAATTTAATGTAGGGGTAGGGTTTAAATATGGAAAATGTTATTGTAAGCGAAAGGAAACCTTCAATTGAAGAATATATTTATTTAAGAAATTCTGTTGGTTGGAGGGTATTACAACATGACAAAATAGAAAAAGGATTGAATAACTCAATCTACTGTGTTTGTATAGAAGACCAAGACAAGATAATTGGATTTGGAAGAATTGTTGGAGATGGTGGAATGGTTTTTTATATACAAGATATAATAGTTATACCGTCCTATCAAAAACAGAAGATTGGTACACTAATTATGGAAAAAATAATGGACTATATTGACAAAAACTGTATAGATGGTGCTATTATTGGTTTGATTGCAAATAATGGACTGGATAATTTCTATAAAAAATTTGATTTTACATATAATCAGAACAATTGGTTTTACAGGTTCAATGCTTAATACCTGGGATAAAAGATTTTATTATATGATAGATACAGTTGATATAGAAATTTCATATTATCTCAATAACTCTTTTGAGTTGATTAAAGACTCCATTGAGGAAGGAGTAGTTTTAGATGATGAAAGAATTTGTTATGGATTCTGGGAAGATAAGGTTATAAAAATATTTAAGGGAGCTTATTTCAAAAAGCTCCCTTGGTTTAATTTATTTTCTTTCCTTAATTATACCTTTTCTATAGGCATTTAAAAGCATTTGAAGGTAATGAATTTGACTTATAAGCTCCGTACCTATATCAGTATCTCTAACCTTTAGCCTTCTAGAGTTAAATTCTAAAATGAAGTTGGTAGATATGATATCTTTCCCCTCATCAATGGCTGTTTGAGTTGATTCAAAAGGCTCATGCTGAACTAATTGAAGGCCATAGGAATTATAAATTAAAGTATAGCCTGCAATGCCTGTCTCAGGTTGGTAAGCCTTAGAAAATCCCCCATCTATAACTAAAAGTTTCCCATTAGCCTTTATAGGATTTTCACCTTTAATAGTTTTAACAGGTACGTGTCCATTAATTATATGAGAATGTTTAGGAGAAAGGTCAAATTCTAATAATATATTATTACAAACCTCTTCATTATCTCTAAGATTGAAGTAAGGGCATTTATTTTCCTTATGAGTAATCTTATCATTTATAAAATATCTTTCAAAAGTAGCCATTTTATCTTTACCAAAGAGAGGTGAATCAGGGCCACACCATAAATACCACATGTAATCTAAAGCATAATGAGCATTTTTGCTATCACATTCATTAAAATATGCTTCTCTAGTAATTCTATCTACCCTATCTAAATATTCTTTACCGCAGAATTCCTTGTTTCCAAGCTTAACATTCTTAAAAGTGCCATCTTCATTTAAAGGAATGGAGGCATGATATAAAAGATTAGAATTGCTCTTTAAATAAAGGCTACCCTTAGAGTAAAGACATCTAACATGTTTCTCAAGTTTTTCACTATTTAAGAAAGAACTATGAAGCTTAGACATTAATTCTTTTTCTTCATCTGTCAGTTTATAAGGATTATTAATATCTATAGTAGGGAAGTTAGTATCATTCAATGCATATTCTTTACCACCTATAACAATTGTTCCTTTTTCATAATTAATTTTATCAAGAAGTCTTCTATCATCCATGTTAAATTCAGGGTGTCTTTTAATAATTTCACCTTCTAATTTAAACTGTATAATAGAAATTGCCTTATGCATTTGAGCCATAAGTTTTAAGTCTTTTTCTTTAAAGTAATCATTAGTAACCTTTGGTTTAAAGGATTTACATGGATCATTAGAGTATACATCCATAGCAAAACGAGCTAGAGGTAAAATGTTTATACCATAGCCATCCTCTAAGGTTTCTAGATTAGCGTATCTAGTACAAATTCTAATAACATTACATATGCAACTATGATTTCCAGCTGCTGCACCCATCCAAAGTATATCATGGTTTCCCCATTGAATATCATAGGAATGATAATTACATAGAATATCCATAATTATGTGAGCTCCAGGACCTCTATCATAGATATCACCTACTATGTGAAGAGAATCTATAGTCAACCTTTGAATAACATTACAAATTGCAGTTATAAAATCGCTAGCTCTACCAATGGAAATAATGGTATCTAATATTCCATTAAAATAATCTTGTTTATTTGGTCTCGCTTCAGATTCATGAAGTAGCTCCTCTATAATATAGGAAAAGTCTGCAGGAAGAGCTTTTCTAACCTTAGAACGAGTATATTTAGATGATACATTTCTACATACCTGAATCAATTGATTAAGAGTAATCTTATACCAATCATCGGGGTCATCTTCTTTAGCAAGGGCAATATCTATATACTGTTCAGGGTAATATATAAGAGTGCATAAAGCTTTTTTTTCAGATTCTCTAAGGGTATTGCCAAAGATATCATTAACTTTTCTTTTTATCACACCTGAAGCATTTTTAAGTACATGTTGGAAAGCTTCATGTTCACCATGAAGATCCGTTAAAAAGTGCTCCGTACCTTTAGGTAAATTTAATATTGCCTCCAAGTTTATAATTTCAGTACAAGCATCTGATATTGTAGGAAAATTATGAGAAAGAAGTTCTAGGTATTTTAAATCCTTTTCAATTATATCAGCACTTATTTCACAAGTTCCGCTCATGATTATCTCCTTCTTAGCAAATAACTATTCAGATAGTTAAAGGTAAAATAGTTATCTATAGATAGTTATTAAAAATTGCTATCTATATAGTTATTTGAAAAATTACTATCTATATAGTTATATGTAATATGCTATATTATAATTATTATATATATGATATTATACATGAAATTTATATAATTTACTAATATCATAGACAAATAGGTTATCACATATCTATATTAGAATTGAAAAGATATATTCTACATGATAGGATTAAAGAATAGTAACTATGAAAAATAAACAAACTATATATAAAATAAGATTAGGAGTGATAAACATGAATAAAATGCTTAACTTAAAACGCTGGGCTTTACTTGGGGCTACCACTGATACTACAAGATTTGGATACAAGATTTTTAGAGAACTAGAGGATAGAGGATACACTGTTTATGGAATAAACCCTAAATATGATTCTATAGATGGAATAAAGTTATATAAATCTATAGAAGAGTTACCAGAATTAATAGATGGAATAAATGTAATAGTTAATCCTAAAATTACTTTAGAAGCTCTTCCTAAAATAAAAGCAAAAGGAATCAAAAATGTATGGTTCCAACCAGGTTCTTTTAATGAAGAAGTTATAGAAGAAGCTAAAAAATTAGGTTTTAACATAGAACTAGAAGACTGTATGCATGTAGAATTATTGAAATTATAGTCCTTGTTTCATATAGAAAATGTTAAAAGCAAATGTGTAATCTATGGATTAGAAAGATCTAACTAAGAAATAAACAATAAATAAACTCCAATCTCATTTTTAAATTTGGGTTGGAGTTTATTTATAGGGTAAGACATGGGGGAAGTTCTTATGGGTGAAGCTTTAAATGAAATACTAGATAATATTTCACAAGGAGTTATTGTTATTGATACAGAGGGAATAATAACAACTTACAATAAAAAGGCTAAGGAAATATTTGGAATATTTGAATCTACAAAAATTAGTCATAAGTCAGATAGACTTAAAAAAGATGATTTGGTTTTTATTGTAGATAATAAAGTTGGTGAGGACGATGGGGAACTAGATTATAAGTCATTTGAGAAGATCGGTATCTATGATAAAAACCTTAAAAAGGGAGATTCAATTTTAGCCTTTGGTACATATAAAAGTTCTAATAATGATGTTAATGAGAATTACAAAATTATAGAAGTAAGTGATCAAAGTGGGGAAGTATATCTTGATGGAGTATATAGGGAATTAAAGTATAAGCTAAGTATAGATTATAGTAAAAAAATATTAGAAATAAATATAAATGACACAATATATAGTATGAATTATAGATATGCTGTTGGACATATGGTGATAATTAGAAATAATGAACTAGTATTTTATCAAAGTAAGGGCTATACAGCTAGAAATGAAAGTTTAAGATACATATTAGAAGAGAGAGTTTTTAGAGAAAAAGGTAAGAATGCACAGGCTATAAATCCTATTGGAGATTTCATTTTTAATGTTCATGAAAGAAATAATGAAATGGATAAATTCTATAGGTGTGCTGCTAAAGAAGATAATATAGTAACAAATGAATTTATGAATATTAATGGTATAGCTACATTATCATCAATTATACCGTTATATTCAGAAGAAAATAAAATTGGGGCTATATTAAGAGTTGAAGACATAACAGAATTGAAAGAGGTAATAGAAGAAAGAAATGTTTTACTAAAGAATCTTAAAAAAACAGAAAAATTATTAGAAGATGAAAATATAGCAAGAAGTTTCAAAAAGTTTCAAGGGGTAAGCGCCCATATAAATGATATTAAGAAAATAGCTTATAAATCATCAAAAACAGATTCAACGGTATTAATACTAGGGGAAAGTGGAACGGGCAAAAGTACTTTAGCAGAAGAAATTCATAATATCAGCAATAGGAAAAATAATAAGTTTCTTCACATAAATTGTGCATCTTTACCAGAAAGTCTTTTGGAAAGTGAGCTTTTTGGATATGAAGGTGGATCATTTACTAATTCAAGAAAGTCAGGTAAACCAGGATTATTTGAATTGGCTAATAATGGTACTGTATTTTTAGATGAAATAGGAGAAATGCCATTAAAGATTCAAGGTAAACTACTTAATTTTTTACAAAATAAAACCTTTTATAGAATTGGAGGAATAGAAGAAATTAAGGTAGACACCAGAATTATATGTGCTACAAATAAAAATCTTGAACAATTAATAAAGGAAAAGGAATTTAGAGAAGATTTATATTATAGAATCAATATTATACCTATATACATTGAGCCTCTTAGAAATAGAATTGAAGATATACCCATATTGGTGGACAAGTTAATTAAAAATTTATCTAAGAAATTAAAAAAAGAACCCATTACTATGACTAGAGAAGCAATGAACAAATTAATGTGCTTATCTTGGTTAGGAAATATAAGGGAATTAGAAAATGTTCTCGAGAGAACAATAAGTTTAAATGATTCTAACGTAATTTATTCTAAAGATATATTAGTATACAATACAAAAAATGAAACAAAAGAAATAAATGAAAGTTTAAAAGTTGCTTTAGAAGAAGCAGAAAAGAAAATAATAATTAACTGTTTAAGAGCTTATAAAGGAAATATTAAAGCTTGTTTAAACATATTAGAAGTTGGAAAAACCAGCTTTTATGATAAATTAAAAAAATATAATATCAATATAAATGATTATAGATAAAATTAAATATAAATATTCCGTTAATACGGAATGGCGTTCGTAAAAATGAACTGTTTTAAATTCTTACATATTGAGCAAAATCAAAGTTTTAGAAAACAATATTTAGAATAGTTCGAAAATATGGAAAAACATATAAACTATATTTAAACACTAATAAAAAATGGCTATTTTAAAGGGATTAATTTAGTAAATATCTTTTAAAAATGTGGCATAGATATTGCTTTACTATTAAAGTAAGAAATTTAGTAGGAGGCAATAGATATGTTACAAAATAGCATTAAAGAAGGAAACTTATATTTTTATGGATGTAATGTTCAGGAATTAGCACAAAAGTACGATACACCTTTATATGTAATATCTGAGGATTGCATAAGAAACAAGTGTAAAGAGTTAAAGGAAAGTTTCATAGAAAAGTATCCTAATACTAAGGCATTTTATGCAAGTAAAGCTTTTTTGACTTTAGAAATGTGTAAAATAATGAAGGAAGAAGGCATGGGAATAGATGTAGTATCAGGAGGGGAACTTTTTGTAGCAATTAGAGCTGGCATTGACCCAAAGGACATAATGTTTCATGGTAATAACAAGACAACAGCAGAATTAAAAATGGCAATAGAGTATAGTGTAGGAAGAATAGTGGTTGATAGTTTAGATGAATTACAAGTGCTTGATGACCTTGCCAATGAAGCAAATAAAGTTGTAGATATCTTATTTAGAATAACTCCAAATATAGATTGCAATACTCATAAGTATATAAGTACTGGTCAAAAGGATTCTAAATTTGGTATTCCATTAGATGATGAAATTATAAAGGAAGCTATAACTATAGCAACAACATCAAGAAATATAAATTTCAGAGGGATTCATTTCCATGTAGGTTCACAATTATTTGATAACTCCTCCCATCTGAAAGCTATAGAAAACGCAATTAGATTGATGAAAAAGCTAAAAAATGATTTAGATATAGAAATAGAAGAGTTAAATGTTGGAGGAGGCTTTGGCATAAAATATTTAGAAAGCGATAAGCCAAAATCTCTAAGCTATTTTATTGATGCAATAATGGAAGCAATTAAGAAAAAAACCTATGAAAATGGACTTAAAATGCCTAAGATTTTTATTGAGCCAGGAAGATGGATGGTTGGAGAGGCTGGTATAACTCTTTACACCGTGGGAACTATTAAGGATATTCCAGGAGTAAGAACCTATGTCTCCATAGATGGAGGATTACCAGACAATCCAAGAACCGCATTATATACAGCAAAGTATCAAGCATATTTAGCAAATAAAATGGATAATGAAAGAAATAAAACAGTTACAATAGCTGGAAAATGCTGCGAATCAGGAGATATACTAATATGGGATTTAATGGTGCCTCATTCTATAAAAAGAGGAGATATTCTTTCAGTTATGAGTACAGGTGCATATAATTACTCCATGGCTAGCAATTATAATAAAATTCCGAAGCCTGCTGTAGTGATGATAAAAGATGGACAAGAAAGAATTATTGTAAGACGTGAAAGCTACGAGGATTTAATTTCCATGGATGTAATTTAATAATTCTAGTTTAAATATGGGTGATATGAGATAATAACTACACATTATAAAATTTCGGGGGGATATAACAATGGAAGGATTTTTTAACTCCATAAATAAAATATTTGAGTTTATAGTACCAGTGGCAGACTTTTTATGGGATTTCCCAACTAATTTTCAATGGTATTCTAATATTCCTATAATAGGAAAGTTTTCTTTAGCCATCTTACTTTTAGTAGGATCAGGTATATATTTCACATTTAAAATGGGCTTTGTTCAATGTACTAAGTTTAAAAAAGGGATTAAAATACTTGCAGAGAAGAAATCTCATGAAGCTGGTATTAGTCCTTTAGCATCATTTCTACTAAGTTCAGCCATGAGAATAGGACCTGGGAATATAGTAGGAGTTACAGGAGCAATTAGTGTAGGAGGACCAGGAGCTATATTTTGGATGTGGGTTTCTGCCTTCTTTGGAATGGCTACAGCCTTTGTAGAAGCAGTTTTAGCTCAAATTTTTAAAGAGAAAAAGGACGATGAGTTTGTTGGAGGACTACCTTTTTATGGGATGAAGATTTTAGGTAATAAAAGAGCAATAGGAATAGTACTAGCTGTTTTATTTATTGTATATGCAATGTTCTGTATACCAGCTCAAACCTTTAATATTGTAACTAGTTTAAGTTCAGTAGTAGAAACAATTACAGGAACAGTTTATGAAAGACAATCATTACTATACTATGCAATTACTATATTATTAATAGCTTCAGTTGTAGTTACTGTATTTAAAGGGATAAATGGTGTTACCAAGGTTACAGATAAGTTAGTGCCTATAATGGCTATAATTTATGTAGGAATAACATTAGTAATAATTATATTTAACTTAGATAAAGTACCTGTGTTTTTCACAGCAGTATTTGCAGGGGCATTTAAACCACAAGCCATCTTTGGTGGGGCCTTTGGTGTAGCACTTGCTCAAGGAATAAAAAGAGGTCTTATGTCAAATGAAGCTGGACAAGGTACTATAACTATGGCCGCAGCTACTGCAGATACTGATCATCCAGTAGAACAAGGATTAGTACAAGCTCTAGGAGTATTTTTAGATACTATGGTAATTGCCACAATGACAGGAATAGTTGTAGTTATGGCAAGCCTTTGGGCAGCTGAATCAGGAGTGGCTTGGGAGAGTATAAAAGGTTCTAAGCTAACAGTTTATTTAACCTCTGTACAATACTTAATTCCAGGTACAGCCTTTGACTCAATTGCTACTATAATAATATCTTTATGCTATGGATTATTTGCATTTACAACCTTACTTGGAATGATTCTATTTGCAGAGATATCAGGAAACTTTATATCAAAAAGTAAGAAATGTATTAATACCATAAGAAGTTTAGGTGCCTTTATATTTGTACCTTTTGGTTGTTTAACAGTTTTATCAGGACTAGAACTAGGGAACCTATGGTATATATCTGACTTAGTAAACATACTAGTTGTATATGCCAATGTACCTATATTACTATTAGGATGTAAAATTGTATTTAAAGCTTTAGATAATTATAATAGCACTAAAGGCGCAAAGTTTAACTCTCTAGATATAGGAATTGAAACTCCTTGCTGGGGAAACTATGGAATTGATGATTATAAAGAAGAGAAAGAAGTATCTATGTAAATATTTAAATTATATAAAAAAATAGGATAATAATGTATACTAAAATATTACCCATATGATATAATAAATTATATAAGAAAAAATGGAGGAAATGACTGTGAGATATCTTAATATAAAAAAAGGATATACCCCAATGAGCAGCAGTTCTATGACTAAAACTGCAATATTGAAAACCAAGGGGTTACTGTATCTTTTTTTAAGATGATTTTGCAGGAATAATAGTCCTTCAACTTCAAAAGTAACTCCAAGACTTTATTATAAGATTAAATTCTTAATAATAGAGTCTTTTATTATGCTAATTAACAGAGTTCTTAGCTTCTATGAAGCTTTACTTATAGAAATCATTAGGGGGAGTTACAATGAATAACGTAAAAGAAAGTTTAAATATAAATAAAATTAATAAAGGGAAGAGCGTAGATTACTTAACCAGGATAAAGAAAAATATAAAAATTGATTATATGTATAAGTTTTTATCTTCCATAGATATAAGCTCTGCCATTTGGGTATTATATTTAGCTCATAAAGGCATGTCTCTTATAGAAATAGGACTTTTAGAATCAGTTCACCATATAACCAGTTTAATATGTGAAGTTCCAACAGGAGCCATTGCTGATATTGTTGGAAGAAAGAATACTATAATACTTGGAAGGATAATGTCCGCAATTGGGGCAATCTTAATGCTGTTTTGCAATAGTTTTTTAGGGTTTGCCATTGCCTTTGTAATATCCGCCATATCTTATAATTTAAACTCAGGCTCAGAAGAAGCCTTAGTTTATGACTCCTTAAAGGTTACAGGAGAAGAGGAAAAATATCTAAAGATAAATGGAAATTTAAATTTTATAATTGAAGTAGCCCAAGGAATAGCTGTATTAGTTGGAGGAATATTATCAGATTACTCCTTTACATATAGCTATGGATTAGCAGCCATTGTAAGTATATGTGCACTAGGAATTTCCTTTGGATTTAAAGAACCAGAATTTCATGAAGAGGCAAAGGAAAGAGTTACTATAGTAGGTCATTTTAAAAGCTGTTATGAAGTAATGAAATCTAATAAAAAAATTATACTAATAATGATGTTTTTTGAATTAATATTTATGACCGGCACAACTACTCATTTTTATACTCAACAGTATTTTAGTGAAATGGGATACTCTAGAAGTTTCATAGCAATAATCTATGTAATATCAAGTATAGGCTGTGCAATAGGAGCAAAATTCGCCTATAAAGTAGAAAGAAAATTAAAAAAAGCTATGCTTTATATAGTCCCAATGTTAGGAGGAGTGTGGCTTATAGTTCTTATTAGCAGTAAGAATTTAATTTCTATCATAGGATTTATTATGTTTTCTATAAGTATAAATATCCTATATCCTGTTAGCTCTGACTATATAAATAAGCTTATCCCATCAGCTCAAAGAGCAACCTTAATATCTGTTCAAAGTATATGCTTCAGTATATTTATGATTATGATATTTCCATTATTAGGGGTTATAGGACAAGTAACTTCATTAAGGGTAGCTTTTATAGTACTTGCAGTGATTCTTTTCATAATAAGCTTTGGGAGCAGAAGAGTTTTAAAGGGGAATAATTGTTTCAAAGTTTTGTAAACTGTGATAATATTATCTATATTGGGTGGTGTAGAATAAATATGAAAATTCAAAACAAAAAAACAGGTATAGCAGTGCTTATTTTAATATCAATGGAACAGGCTATTAAAATAGTAATTAATAACAATTTTCTTGACAAAAAATTTCCTATATGGCCTCCTTTATTATACTTTAAGCCTATGTTCAATAGGGACTATTCATGGTTTAATTCTATGTTGCAATTAGGTATCGGTAAATGGATTCATATTTCAATAGTAGCAACTATGAGTATACTAATATATCTGTTTTATAAATATCTAAATAAACAATTTGGACCTAACAAAACTATTAATATTATGTATGCTTTCATATTTTCTGGTGCTATGTGTTCATTAATTGACAAGATTTTTTGGAATGGTAGTTTGGACTACATATTAGTAAATGGTTATTTTACCTTTGACTTAAAAGATGTATATATTAATATTTTTATGGGGTTGCTAATCTTAGCATTGCTCTTTAGAAACAAAGTTTTAAATCAAATTGATGATGATATAGTAAAAGATTTTACTAAATATATTCTACGAAAATTATAACCATATATTTCATCATGAAAAGAACAAGAATTAAAAGTTGCAGTTAAGTAACATTGTTCTAAAATTATTTGCCAACTTCTAAATAAATAATGGAAACAAGAAAAGCCGCATGTGGAATTAATATTCAACATGTGGCTTATTTTTATATGTATGTAGGGTGTACCCGTTCTATTGATAAATTGACACTTCTATCACCATTCTTATTTTTCTTTCCGAATATTTCCACTGCAATTCAATTCCCTATGTAAGTCCCCATAATTAATATATATTATTGTTAGCTTATATAACTAAATTACTTAATTACTTTCACTCTTCTCTTGTTCTGATTCATTAAGTCCTTCATTAAATCCTTCTTTAAATCCATCAATGAATCCGCAACCTACAAGGCTTAAAGCTATAATTGCACATAAAAAAACACTTATTAATCTCTTTTTCATAACATTACCTCCATCTTTACATATACAATTATACCAATGGAGTGATATTATTACAATAATTTGATTAAATCTCCACCCTTGAGCAATATTCCGAAACGGTTGAGCATTAATAATATAAGTGCTTATTCAATATTTATTTAGATTAGCTTTTTTGCGAAGTCCCAATTAGCGAAGCTTTTTAGACAAACGTTGGATCAAATGGATTTTCAGTAAATATTGACTTCAAAATAAGAGAGACGTTGAATGAAAAACTAACTTCCGTTTTAGCGCAAGCTATTGCAACCACAAGAGTAAAGTCAGTTTTAAAGCCTAAATTTGTGGTCAAAAGACCTAAAACAAGCTATAATTTATATAAGATAACCATTTTTTAGGGATTATAAGCAAGCTTAATAAGCCTACGGAAATCAGCTTGCAAAACTAAGTTCCGTTTGCTTCAACTTTGCATGATTAAATTCCGCTGATATTTGCCTTAAATTTTGATATCTTATTTTTTAAAAAGTGCAGGTTTTAGATGTATTTCATCTGCAGCTATATATTTTTTGCTTTATTCGGGGAGGATATTTGATGAAAGAAAGGTTTAAAATAATAAAATATTTTATAATTGCTTTATTAATTTTAATACCAGGAATAAAATTGGTTCTTGATTTACAATTTGGAATTACACTATTGAATGATGACAAAATCATTTATACATACATTGCTATCTATTCTATTTTAGCAATGGTTTTAGTATTTATGATGAAAAAATTTTCTTACATGTTGATAACAGTTATATTTTTGTTCATTTATGTATTTACATTACATATTGGTAATGGTTTAGATGATAGATTTCGTACTTCAGAAGAATATACCTCACCAAATAATGAAAATATATTAATAGTAAATATTCAAACTTCATGGTACCCAAGTGCTAATGTAAGATTTTATAAAAAAGTAGGCTCTTTCTTTAAAAAAACAATTAAGGCACCTAAAATAGAGGGCGAGTTTAATGATGATCACGTTATAAGAATGGACATTTCATGGGAAGATGATAATACTGCGGTAATAAGTGGATTTATTGTTAAAAGAAATAGGCATAAACTTGAAAATATTAAGGAAAATTTTTCAGATAAATGTGACTATAAAATAATAGATAACAATCTGTATTTAAAATTGGAATAATTAAGGAACTCCACAGAAGTTATTCTATGGAGTTCCTTAGTGTTTATATTATTTTCTTTATAGAAGTCTTCTTAATTTACTTATAAAAGTAAATGGTATAAACTGAATTTATTTGAATGTTATAGCTTTATATGATTATATATTTTACTAGTTATATCTTATTTTAGTTAATTATACTCATCATTAAGTGGCTCTGCTGCTTTAGATTCTCTTATACAAACGATATATTGAAAAAAATCTAACATGTTTGCTTCTAGTTCTTCTCCATTATAAGTATAATACATTGGTGTTTCAGAAAAAGGTGAATCCTCACCTGTTAATTTATAAATATTCAAATTGCCTTCTAATAAATCATTAGTTTCCTTAACTTGTGGATAAACAACTGCGAACTTATGTGGGGAATATCTACCATTCCCTGATATATTAATTTTCTCACAATTATCATAGTTATATATTACTGTCAAAAGCTTATCTTTAAATATTGAGTCATCAGAATTTAGATAGGCAGCAAACCACATTTTATCTTTTTCTTTACTTTGAAATGTATGGTTAAGTCCCAATTGTCCATAATACTTTCCCTTAGGCAATTCCTTTTGAAGAATTTTAAAGTTTTCATATATCATTTTATCTCTAGTGTTATCCCAATCAATATGATTATCCTTATGCTTATAAGCTTCTATTCGATTTAATACGTTAAAATTTACAAGGTTAAAACTAGTGAATTTTTCTCCAAGATACTTTCTATATATATCTTCCTTCTTTTCTATATCCTCTTGCAATTCCTTTGAACATTGAGCAGAAGTTTCATCAAATTTATCTGAATCCATAATGGCTAAATCTTTAAATTCACTTTCATCTTCTAAATCTATAGAACTATAGTTTTCTTTTAAATACTCTTGCATGATTTTTTTATTCTCAGGTGATTGTTCTAAAATTTTATCAGAGAATTCAATTGAATGTTCCTCTTTCTATATAATAAGCTATATCAATAGTTCATTTACGTTCATTTGGCAATATTACATTTTGAAAATAATTTATATATTTTACAATTTAAGTTTATTTTATAAATTAGCTATTAAAGTAAGTTTCACTTAAATTTACTTCTAAAAGTCTAAATAATTTTAAAATAAGAAACTTAAGTTAAGATTTAGACTTTTCAAGTATCTTTTATTTAATTAAAAGTTTATTTTGATATACTTTAAAGGTAACCATTTTAATATTTGCTTTCTGTAAGCAAACAAATAAATATGTATAAATTGACAGAAGTTAACGCTATAAATATATTAAATTTGTTATTTAATGAAAAATATAATAATATAGTAAAAAATATACTAAAGTGATTTATTAGAATTGAAGGTGAGATTTTGAAAAATAAACTTATAAAGATTGAATTGAGTAGAGCGATTAAAAGTAAAACTATGGCTCTTGTACTTTTTTTAGGGCTATTAATTACAGTGTCACAAATTTTTACATATGTTATCCCAATAGCCAATTTTAATGAAAGGGTTGTGGTGGATAATTATCCAATGGCGTCCCCAACCACCGTATTTCAGGCGTGGATTGGTAATATTAATATACTTCCACAGAGCTATATATTTTTTGCCTTATTGCCATTGTTAGCGGCAATACCATTTGCAGATACCTTTTTTACTGACAGAAAAAGTGGATATATAAAAAATGTTCTTATTAGAACGAAAAAGAAGGATTATTTTTTAGCAAAATATATAGCTACCTTCATTTCAGGTGGATTAGCTATAACTATACCACTACTTGTTAATTTGATTATTGCAGCTATGTTTTTACCCTCATTTGTACCTCAAGTAACTCAAAGCTTTGCAATAGGACCAACACATTTATGGAGTAAATTATTTTTTACACATCCTTATATATATTTAATTGGATTTTTAATGATAGATTTTATTTTTAGTGGATTGATAGCTACTATTGGGTTATCAGTGAGTTTCTTCATTGAATATAGGTTCATGGCGTTAATTACACCATTTATAGTATATATATTTGTTTACACAGTACTAGGTTCTTTTAATTTAGCTAAATATATTCCCTTCTATTTTTTGCAGCCAGGATTTGAAGTATGTAATGGATATGTAGTTTTAGGAGAAATTATTGGATTATCAATCATTACATTTGGTATGTTTTTCTTCAAGGGAGTGAAAGATGATATATACTAATTTAAAAAATTGGACAAAAGAGTTTTTAAGAAATATAAAATGTAACTATCTAATAATCATAGGATATATGATTATTTTAGCTATTATAATTTTATTTCATATTAGAAGTGGAGTGTTTACTCATAATGTTCAAAGTGTGGCAGATGCATTTATATACGTATCAGCATATTGGTTTTTTGGAATTGAAATTATGATTTTAGCAAATTTTATGCTTTTTAACATTATTAAAGATGACCTAAGGATAAATAGTATTATAAAACAAAAAAGTAGGACTTTATTATGGATAAAGCAGGTATATAAGATAAGCTTATTATCTATATTTTCTTCAATATGGATTTCCCTTTGCACTTATTTCTTTGAGGGATTAATGACTACACACTTTATAAACTGGAATAATGTGAATAGTATTTACTTTAAAATAAATAAAACTGTATGTAGCTCTATAAGTTTAAACTATGTAATTACAATGTTTTTATTATGTTCCTTTATCAGAATTATTCTAATATTAACTATTTCATTATTAATATATTGGATAACAAATAAGAAGATTATAAGCTGGTTGTTTGTTGTAACCTTGGGATTTTTAGAAATTTCAGTACCAATTGTATGTAAAGTGATAAATATTGATTACACAGCAATTAATAGCATCTATAAATTAATTATTGGGTTTTCATATGGCATAGTTCTTATATTAATAGCAATAATATTAGGAGTTATTCTGGGAAAAAGAAAGGAATTTTATTATGAATAATATAAAATTTGGTGATGAAAAGAAAAAAGGAAGTTTCTTTTTACAGATTAAACATGATTTTTATAAAGGTACTATAGAGGGATGGAAAAGATATGCAATAGCTCTATGTATATTTGTATTTTTATGTTTTGTATTTCAAATAAGAGCTGAAAAAATTATACAATTTAATAAGATTAGTAAAGAAATTTCTTTTTCAGATTTTATATTATTTATGTTTAGAGGAATGAATGTTTTTGATGGAAATGCAGTTGAACTACAAGATAAGCTGCCTCAATGGTTTTTAGTAAATATATATTTAAGCATTATCATTGGATATTTTCCATTGAAGGATTTAAGTGAATCAGGAATTCAGGTATTAATTAGAACTAAAAGCAGAGTTTCATGGTGGCTTTCTAAGTGTCTATGGGTCATATATAATGTTCTAATCTATTATACGATTTCTATCATTGTCATAACAGTTTTTTCACTTTTCCACGGAGGATTATCACTGGAACTATCAAAGGAGCTAAATCTGATATTATCAAATCTAGACATTTCAAAGTTTAATTTTAAAGGAATACTCGTAGTCGGAATAATACTTCCACTTATTACATCCATTACTTTTTCATTAATACAATTATTAATTTCACTCTTTACTAATTCAATTATAAGTAACATGTTTATCATTACTGTTTTAACTCTAACACCTTTTTATTGTAATTCATTTTTTATAGGTAATTATTTAATGATATTACGTAGTAATTTAAACATTGGAGACAGTGGAGTAAGTATAGTATATGGAATAGTTATATGTGTAGTATTATCAATAGCGACCATATTTATAGGAGCAAATAAAATTAAAAGGTATGATATTTTAGAAAAGTAATTATTTAAATGAGAAAATAAGGAGCATGAATATGGAGATAGAAGTAAGAAACTTAACAAAAAGAATTTCAGGAAATTTAATTCTTGATAATATAAATATAAAAATGACCAATGGTAAAATATATGGATTAAAAGGAAAAAATGGTTCAGGGAAAACTATGTTAATGCGAGCTATTTGTGGTCTTATTTTACCAACTGAAGGTGAAGTTATAATTGATGGACAAGTTCTTGGAAAGGATATTTCTTTTCCAAACAGTTTGGGAGCCTTAATTGAAAGTCCAGGTTTTATTTCTAATTATTCCGGATTTAAAAATCTTAAAATATTATCAGAAATACAAGGTAAGATAGATGATAATAAAATTAATGAAGTATTAACTATGGTTGGACTTGATCCAAAGGAAAAAAAGAAGTTTAAAAAGTATTCATTAGGTATGAAACAAAAACTAGGAATAGCAGCTGCAATAATGGAAGAGCCTGAGATAATTATTCTAGATGAACCAACTAATGCCCTTGATGAAAGTAGTGTAATATCTTTAAGAAAAACATTACAAAAATATCGTGATGCAGGAGCATTAATAATTATTTCATGTCATGATAGTGAGGAACTAGAATTTTTATCTGATGAAATTTTCTTTATGGAAAATGGAAGGTTAAAACCATATAATAAACGCCAAAAGGAAGGTGATAGTTATGAAGAAGAAAAGTAAAGTAATATCACTGGCTATTATTTTTATTTTAGTTATAGTAATTGGACTAAGATATAATTACATAAACAATAAGTATCCTCAGGCACCTGTAGAAGCTTATAACCTAGGGGATACCTTTGAATATAGAGGAATTACAGTAAAGGTAGAAAAAGCTAAGTTTATATCTGACAATGAAATAAAAAATATGAATCTAGAAGAATCTACTTTTTTTGAGAATGATGAAAGAAAAGCTATTGTAGCAACAGTTAACTTCAAGAATACAAGTAGTAAAGAGCAAAGCATAGAATGTGATTTTTTTGAAGCGGAATCTATTGATTGGCATAATGGTTTAAATTATGAAATGTTTATTACAATTAATGGAGAAGAGGCAAGTCCAAGCTTAACTTTAGCCCCAAATGAAGAAATCACATTAGATTTACCCTATGAAATGTTTGATTTTCAATATGATAAAAGTAGTTGGAAAAGAATTGAGGAAGTAAAATTTCGTTTAACATTAGATATATATCCAATAAAAAAGTATGTTAAACTTGAGATTTAATAATATATAAGCTCTAAGTAGTTATTGTTAAAGTTAATAACAAAAAAACTAGGGGAGTTATCTTTGTAAATACTTTACGTATATAAGGTAAAATTTTCAAGATATAATAAAATGCATAGAACTTAAAATGATTAATCAAATTATATTTTAAAAGTTTAAGATAGGGTTAACGTACCCTATTAAATAAGGGGGAAGACAATTGAAAATTAAAAAAAATATTTTTAAAGGAATTATGTTAGGAATGACGCTTATGACCATTATGTCAGCTAAATTAACTATCGCAGAAGCAAATAACTATACAGACACTGGATTTGGAGGTTTTTACTCAGGATATAATACTGTGAATACGGAGTACAGACCTAAGGAAGATGACTCTTCGTCATATATAAATAATTCAGGGTCACCTTGTGGTGTTTATGTTGATGTATGGGGTGCTAGAGGTAAGTTTGAAATTGCTAGAGATGGCAGAGGAATGGTTTTTTATAAATATGACGGACAAGAAGCTTCTTGTAATGTTAGTCAGAATAATGTATTAGTAGGAAAAGGACAAGCTAAAAAGTTACCTAACTATGTAAATGAAAGAAATTATAATGCTGGATCACTTAGAATGACAGGAACTCAATTAAGGGTAAATTTATCAGGGTTATGGAGTCCAGATAGTATATAATAAAATATCGAAAATAAAATAGTATACTTATGATTTGATTAATTGTTTGAGTTATATTTATAAAAATTTATCAAGATAGGATTAAAGGACATCCTATTCTTAGAGGGGGAAGACAATTGAAAATTAAAAATAATATTTTTAAAGGAATTATGTTAGGAATGGTACTCATGACAATAATGACAGTAAAAGTACCTATTGCTGAAGCAAATAACTATGTAGATACTGATTTTAAAGAGTTTTATTCTGGATACAATATAGTGGAAACAAAATATAGATATAAGTCAGATGACTCATCAGCATATATATTTAATTTAGGTTCACCTTGTAGTGTTTACGTTGATGTATGGGGGGGCTATGCTGTCTTCGACGATGCTGGTAATGCTTCTGTTAGACCAACTCAGCAAGAATGCTGCAATTACAATGGAAATGTATTAGTAGGTAAGGGACAAGCTAAAAAGTTACTTAATAATGTAAATGAAAAAGGTTATAATGCTGCACAACTTCGTATGACAGGAAATCAATTAAGGGTATATTTATCTGGAAAATGGAGTCCAGATAGCATATAATTTAAGGATAAATTTAAGAAAGAAGATTGTAGGATATATATTTGTATTTTACAATCTTTTTTAACGAAAATCTTAAAAGTGTTCAAGTTGAAGGTTTTTAGTATACATTTTGACATGTTCAATATTATAAAAAAATATAATTTTATATTAGTATTGTGTTGGGAGATTAAAAAATGAAAGAAAAAATGGGGAGATTAATTTTAAAAATTATTATAGCAACCATGTTTATTTGCAGTGTCTATATACTTATAGTTAAAGGTATGCCTATTCCAGGAAAAAATGTTTGGAATAATGAAGAAGTAGCAGAGGAAGATGTAGGAAATCTTGAAAAAGAAGAAAGTGAATTAAGGCTATATGAAATAGGAGAAGAGATTACATTTGGACCCTATACATATAAAGTTAATTCGGCAATGGAATCAAAAGAAAAAGGAAACTTTCCTGCACCTACAGATTATTCAAAAAGATATACATTTGATGAAAATGGCAACATAACTGGAGATAATTCTTATGTAGTAGTCAATTTAACTATTGTGAATAATACAAAAGAAGTTAAGGTACTCTACTTAAACAGCATGGGATTAGCGGTATATAAAAATAATAATACTAATGAATGTGATTATAGTGAATGTTTATCTTCAAGTAAACTAGAAGGTTATGGAAGAAAAGATTATTTTAGTACACAGCTTGAGCCATCAGTAGAATATACCTATGATCTTGTATTTATAATTCCAGATGAATCATTAAAAACCAATGAAGGTCAGCTTGTAATTAGAAGACAAGATGCCTCAACAGAAAAAGAATATGAAGATAAGATGAGATGTGTAGAAGTAAAATTTCATTAAATGAATATTCATATAAGGAGGTAAAAAGTGAAAGGAAAAATGGGTAAAGTAATTTGCATAATAATTATAGCAGGAATGTTTATTTGCAGTATCTATATACTTATAGTTAAAGGTATGCCTATTCCAGGAGAAAATGTTTGGAAGAATGAAGAAGTAGCAGAAGATGAAGGAAATCTTGAAAAAGAAGAAGCAAAAGAAGAAAGTGAAAAAAGGATTTTTCAAGTAGGAGAAGAGTTTACCTTTGGACCTTATACATATAAGGTGAATTCAGCAATGGAATCAAAAGAAAAAGGAAACTTTCCTGCACCTACAAATTGGAGTGAACGATATACATTTGATGAAAGTGGAAACATAACTGGAGAGAATTCTTATGTAGTAGTTAATTTAACTATTGTGAATAATACAAAAGAAGTTAAGGAGCTCTACTTAAATAGTATGGGATTAGTAGTATATAAAAATAATAGTACTAATGAATGTGATTATAGTGAATGCGTCTCTTCAAGTAAATTAGATGGTTTTGAGAGAAAAGATTATTTTAGAACAGAGTTTGAGCCATCAGTAGAATATACTTATGATCTTATATTCATAATTCCAGATCAATCATTAAAAACTAATAAAGGGCGGCTTGTAATTGAAAGGCAAGATGCCACAACCAGAAAAGAAGACGAAGATAAGAAAAGACTTGTAGAAGTAAATTTTTAATTTTATTATTAAGCTTTAGAATAGAAAGATAAGAAAAGAAATCCAATGTTGAATTATTTATCAAATATTGTATAGTCAACTATATCAGGAGGTGATTTATATAGAATTTATTACAAAATTTTTTTTGAAGTTCCAGTAGCTATAAATCTTTTAGTAATTAACATATTTTATATAGTTGGTAGCTTAGTGGCATTTCCTTTGATACAAAAGAGTAGCATGTTAGAAAAAGAAAAAAAATTAGCTACTATTTTAGATACAGTATTTTTGATTCTAAATATGTTTGCCTTATTTGCATTATTTGCAATAAGTATATTTTTTTCTACTTTTATTTTTGACTCTGTTTTAAAATAGTGTTGATAATATATTATAGGTATGTAATATATTTAATTTAAAAGTGCAGTGATTCGAAATCACTGGACTTTAGTTCGTAATAGTTTAAGGTTGTAAGCTTATTTTTGAGCCGAAAAATCTGATACTTTTAAATCTATTTAATTTTACTATGATTAATTCAGGTAATATTAAAGCAGATATTTTTTATGTTCAAGATCAAAATCTCTATTCATATTTTTACAATGCTTTTTTATGAAAGCTTCTGAAAATTCCTCAGGTGTAATCCCGAAGCACATCAATGCATCGTTGTAGAACATCATAACATCAACCATTTCTTCAACAAAAGCAGCTCTAACTGTTTCATCATTCATAATATCATTTTCTCCACGTTTTTTAATTATCGCTATTACTTCTCTCATCTCTTCTATCATCCATAACAAGCTGTTACGACCATTCTCTGCACAAAGAGGAGTCCACTTTTCTTTATATTTTTCCTGTAGTTCCTTTTGCATGATCATAATTTCTGATAATTTTAAATCTGCCATTTTTCTACCTCCAACAGTAAACTTATAATTATTTACTTATTAGACATATTATATCACGAAAGTTGTTTTGTATTTACTTTTATTGGTGTACAATTAATTTATATTTAGTTTTAGAGCTATGTGCGGAAAATTAAAAAAGGGGATATATAACTATGATAGAATATGGAAGAAGTATAAGATGGTTTAATAATTATAAAGATGAAATTGATTTTTCAAAATCAACCAAATTTGATTTTATGCAAATTTGGTTTAGTAAAGGGGAATTAGTACTTGATAAGGTATTATTTCCTAAAGAAGAATATGTATTAAATTCAAAATTCCCAGTAATAATTCATGCTGTATATGATATTGATGATTATGATAAATATAATAATGAATTGATTAGGATATTAAAATATTTAAATCATACAGAGGTTATTATACATCCCGTATGTAAAAGTCTTATCATAAATTCTCAAACTATAAATCTACTTGCTGACAACATTTATAAGACTAACCAATTATTAAAAAAGAACAATATAAAACTTTATATTGAGAATAATAGTGTAATGGACAAGATTAACTATACACCAAGTGACTTAAAAGTAGTATTTGATAAAAACCCAGATGTTGAATTACTCCTTGATATTGCTCATATAGATGACTATAATCATTTGGAAGAAATACTTAAAGTGAAATTTCCTAAATGCATACATATAGCAGATAAGCATTTTGATGTAGAGCATGAACATTTTCCTATTGGACAAGGTGAACTTGACTTTAGGTTAATTTTTCAAAATTACTTAAAGGACTATGATGGAAAAATCATATTTGAAGTTGTTGATACAGATGAGAATATTTTAGAATCTAAAAAAATAATTCAAAATATAATTGAAGCTTCAAAGAAGGGAAATACAACTAAGTAAATTTATAATAATGAGGCTACAAAATAGGGCATGAAATATCGAGTGTAAATATATTTATAAAGATACTATTAAATTGGGAGTGAGAAGAATGGATTGGATAAAAAATTTAAATGAGTCTATAAATTATATAGAAGAAAACCTTCATGATGAAATATCCTATGAAACTATTTCAAAAATTGCTGGATGTTCTGTCTACAATTTTCAAAGAATGTTCTCATATATAGCGGAAAAGCCCTTATCGGAATATATAAGAAACAGACGATTAACAATGGCAGCCTTTGATTTATTAAATAGCACAGAAAGAATAATTGATATTTCTTTAAAGTATGGATATGAATCTCAAGATTCATTTACCAGGGCATTTAAAAAGTTTCATGGAGTACTACCTTCAAGTGTTAGAAATGAAACTGTACAGTTGAAATCCTGTCCTAAGCTCTCCTTTCAAATTTCAATAAAAGGAGAAAATCATATGAATTATCAAATTGAACAGTGGCCTGAATTTAGAGTAATGGGAGTATCACATAAAGTAAAAACATCCGAGGCCTTTGAAGTAATTCCTCAGATTTGGGAAAACTCATGGAAGGATGGAACTATGAAAATGTTCCTTGACAACTTTCCCGACTATAGACCTGCAGGTTTTTTAGGAATTGCTCAAGGAGGACAATGGGGAGAGTCGGAAGAAATGGAATACATCATAGCGGTGACAAATCATGTTGATGTACCAAACTGCAAACATGTTCCAGTACTTGAAGGAATGAAAGAGTTTACTTACCCTGCTGCAACATGGGCAATTTTTGAAGCTAATGGAGAACTGCCAGATGCGACTCAAAAGGTTTATAAGCAATTTTATAGTGAATGGCTTCCTAATTCAGGATATGAATTAGCTGATCTTCCTGTAATTGAATGCTATATGCAAGAAAATCATCAAGAAGTTTGGATTGCTATTATTAAAAAGTAAAAAATATTAAATAATTGCAACTTATTAAAAAAACTTCTAAAATACCCTTGTAATTGACGTAGCGTCAAATGATATTATTTTCTTATGAGGACCTCATAGATTGAAAAAGGAGGTGGTTAAATGAGCCATTTTGAACCAATTCATCAGGTATCGGAACAATTTGGGTTAACCAGTCGTACACTTCGTCACTGGGAAGACAAGGGGCTTTTCTATAGTACCCGAGATCCACAATCAGGTTGGCGTATGTACAATGATGAAGCACTACAGAGAATACGTCTTGTAACATTGCTTAGGGAACTGGATATTCCTTTGAAATTTGTAAAAATCATCATTGACAGTGCAGACCCTAAAGTTGCTTCAAAGATTATTAGAAATCAAATTAATAAGCTAAGTGAAGAAAATATTGTAATTACTAAGCAAAAAAACTTGTTAAGTAAATGTCTTTCAATTATAAACTCCACGGAGCTTCCATCCAATGAGTCAGAATACCTTGTGAATATGGAAGAAACATTGGCACTTCAAATCATTTCTACAAATAATATGATAGAGCAATGGGAGGATATTATTATGGCAAATAACGCAATTACTTCAGGAGCATTACGAATTGTTAGTTTACCTGATATGAGGGTAGCAGTATGTAATGTGATAAGCACTTCTCCAGAGGATGAAGCACTAAAAAAAGTTTTGGATTGGGCAGAGTCAGAACATTTAATGGGTACTGCTAGAATTTTTGGTTTTAATACCACCGCATATAGTCCAGGTTGTACAGAGTATGGATGGGCAGCTTCTATTACTGTACCAGAACAGGTTGTAATTCCAGAATATTTTGAAGAAAAAAGGTTGCTAGGTGGCCTATATGCATCGTTAAATAGCACTAATGAAGTATACGATTCATGGCAAACATTAATGAGATTATTGAAAGATAATAATGCATATGCTGTTGATGAAAGCCGTCTATGTCTTGAGGAACACATACCTAGTGGTGAAGGAAATGATTTTTATTTAAATCTGCTGGAGCCAATAACTAAAAAATAACTTTTAGAATCGTTAGCATTTATATAACTAGCTATAATATCTTAGTTTAAAGTTTAATCAATTTAAAGCACTGCACATTCAGAAATGAATATGCAGTGTTTTTTAGCAATTTGAGGATAAAAAATATTTAGATTATAAGTCAATGCAGAAATGCTAGTGTAAATCATCAGGATAATTACTAAGGTTGTCTATGGTAAAATTATTTTAAATTTACTTTTATTAGTGTATAATTAATTTTAGAGTTAATAATTAACTTTAAGAAAAAATATCAAAGGAGTATGCACAATTGAAGAAAATAAAAATATTATTAACTATTCTAGTTATTATTGTAGCTATATTAAACATTACAGGTAAGTGGAACAATATTCCTATTATGCTTTTACTAGTTGCCTTAATAAATATTTTTAATGGAATACAAAGTTATAAAGATAATAGAAAAATTGAAGCAGTTATGTTATTTATAGCTGTAATTTTTACAGGGGGAGTAGCTATTTATATGTTATTTTTATAATCAATAACATTTATAGAGGTGAAGTGCTTGATAAAAAATAAAAGAAGTAACAAGATATACACTCCAGGTATTTTTGCTCTTTTTGGAATGTCAATAGGATATTACATAGATAGAACCTTTTCTTCATACTCTTGGCGTGGATCGATAGGAGTGTGTTCTGGTCTTATTATTGGGTTTGCATTGGGGAAGCTAGTAGATTATGTAGCTACTAAAAAGGTAAAACACTAAATTAATTTTAGAGTTGATAATTAATTATAAACCATAGGGAACAAATAAAGGGGAGTATATTAAGTGGATTTAAAATCATGGAACGATGATATTAAGGAATTAAGAAAGATAATATTGAAACCAGATAAAATTCAAGAAAGTAAAAGCTTGACTTTAAGTTTGCATTCAATGGTCCATTTATCCATTATGTCAGGAGTAGATAAAAAAACTTTTGAAGATGAATTATGGGAAGGGTTAGATGAAAATACATTTAGAACTTCACAAAATCAAAAGGGACGTACTATCGCCTATGGCATTTGGCATTGTACTAGGATAGAGGATATAACAATGAATTTATTAGTTGCAGGCGATAAACAGATATTTAATAGGGAAAAATGGCAAGAAAAAATCAACTCCAATATCACAGATACTGGTAATGCAATGTCAGAAGATAATATTATGGAATTTAGTAAAAATATAAATATGGAAGAATTAAAAAATTATAGAATTGAAGTAGGAAGAAGGACAAGAGACATAGTAGAGAATCTTTCCACTCAGGATATGAAAAGAAACTTTGATAAACATAGATTGCAACGTATATTAGATGAGAGAGCAGTATTGGATGTAAAGGCATCAAATTGGCTTATTGATTTTTGGGGTAGAAAGAATGTAGCGGGAATTATATTAATGCCAATGACTAGACATCAAGTGATACACATAAATGAATCTTTAAGTGCAAAAAAGAAGTCCAAATCAAAGGCTTTATAACAGGAGGATATAAATGAAGATTAATGATATTATTATTTCAGTGCTTCTTATTTTAATAATACTAAAGCAACTAAAATATATAAAAGCCTTAATAATACCAATAAGAAAAAGGCTTATAGAGATTGTTGTTGTATTGTTTGGTATTATTATTCTCATAGGCATTATGTATTTTTATGCTAATACTTGGATTCATTATGTAATAGGAATGTTATGTATTTTTACGTTTATAAGCAGCTGGATTAAGGGAGGAATTAGCTCCCAAGGCTTTATATCAATGTATAGATATAAAGAGATTATATTGTGGAATGAGATTGAGAAAATTCAAGTAACTAATTCAAAGGATGTAAAAGTTAAACTATTTGGTGGTTTTATGGAGCAAACCTTTCATTTTAAAACCAGTGATTACTATAAAGTTATTAATATTTTAAAAGAAAAATTACCTGTGGAAGCAGAGCTAGAAATAAATAATTATAAATAATTATGTAAAAATAAAATACCCCATTATTCTATTTTGGATAATGGGGTATTTTGCAAGTAATCACTTAATTTTGATTATTACACCTTAATTTACTTATCTATGCATTATGATTAATATCTGAAATTATAAATAATGTCATCCTTTATTTCTGGTTCCTCTGCTCCAATACTACTATATAATTTACATGCTGGTGAGTTGCTTATATTTGTTGGAATCCATATTTTCATTGAATTATTTAACTTTCCGTCTTCAATAATTTTATTAATTAATCTTTTGCCAATACCATTTTTTCTACAGGACTTTAATGTACCTATTTCATATAAGCAGATCATACTTTGGGTGGTATCCAGACGACTTTGAACATAAGCAATTGCATATGAAACAACTTTTTCATCCATTGCTGCAACATAAAACAAATTATCGTCATTGGATAAAAATTTTTCTATAGCTTTCTTGTTAAAACAACATGGATCTTCTTCGCTTTTAACATTAATAATGGCATCTTTAATATATGAAATTTCATTGATACCGCATCTAAATATGTTTAAGTTCATTTAGAATTCCTCCACAATATTTTATAAATAATTGTTGCTCATAGTATAATGCTAGAGATAATATAAGTAAATTATAACATATAATACAAAATATCAATGAGTATTTTATATTTCATATTCTATAGGTTACTTATCTTTATATATTTCTAAATACTTTTTATAATTATAGTCCACTATATCAACATAATTTGCAGTTTCCTTATAAGGGATGTTATTTAGTGTTGCTCCATCACTTGAATAATTACTATCCTGTAACCATTCAGTGGTAATATTCATTCCCGCATTATAGGCTGCAACTACAGTATTTTGCTCAGAAAAGTTTTTCTGAAGGATAGAAATGAAAAACACACCATATCGAATATTAGTATCTGCATCAAACAAATCATCATAGGTGGTAGAACTTTCTCCTAACTGAGGTTTTAGCCAGTTAAAGGTATCTTTTGTTAGCTGCATTAAACCTCTTGCTTTAGCTGAAGAAATAGCCTGGTTATTAAAATTGCTTTCCTGTTTTATCATTGCATACACCAAATATTTATCAACATCAAACTCTTTACAATATTTATTTATAGAATCTTTATACTCAATCTGAAAGGTTTCTTGTTCATGAGGATTTTTACTGTTAAAAGAATAAATAAATAACATACCCCAACCAATAATAATTAAAATAAATAAAAGTTTTTTAAAACTAAATCTTTTTTTCTTCAAAAAAGTTCCTCCTCAAAGCCTTATTTGCAATAGACGAAATAGTTATAGACTTTTTTATATTTTAATACTTATCTATAACTAGATTATTTAATTTAATTATAGATTAAAACACTTAAGGAATTCATTACAAATTTCTTAAGTGTTTAATATATTTATATTATTTAATTTACATTTAAGGAAAGTGTGAAATATACATAAATATTTATGTACAATCATTAAACTAATTTAGAAAACTTACATATCCTCGTATACTGGTTCTCCTTCAATAAAAGTAGAAACAAGCCCAAACCTTTCAAAATAAGTACACATCTTTTGACATGTAAATTTTTCAGTAGAATAATGCGTTCCACCCAAAACATTAATATGATTTTTTTGTTCAAGCTCATGAACTTCTAAATAATTTTTGTTATTCACTGAAATACCTGTAATAAGAACATCCACCTTATTTTCAATCATTTCAGAAACAGTAGCTATATTATTGCCTCCACCTGCTACAATGGCTACTCTCCCATCTTTTATATTATTATTTCCATATAAATAGAGGCTTGTATTGTGTCCTAAAGCTTTTGAAAACCTATCATGTAATTCTTCCACGCTCTTGCACTTTGTTTTACCAATTACACCACTTAATGTTCCGCAATACTCCTTAAATGGTTTTTCAATTTCTATATCTAAAACATCGGCTAAAGTTTTACTTGTTGAATATTCACTGAAATTATCTAAGGGTACATGTAAATTATATATTGATATTTTGTTTTCTTTAAACTTATTTATTAATTCTTTATCCATTTGATAGAAGGGTTTTAATCTTCTAATATCCCAAATAGAAGGATGGTGTAGAAATAACATTGCATTTGTTGCTCCATCATCAATAATACTCTGCAAAATTTCTTTAGTAGGAAACACAGCAGAATAAACTGAATTAATTTCATTTGTGAAGTCACAAACCAATCCCATACTTCTTTCTTTAAAATTTGGAGAAAGGTATTCACCTAATTCACCCATGAATCTTGCCCAATCATCTCGCATATCTTTTGTAATAAAATCTCTTTCCAATTGTTTATATAAATCAATAGCCCTCATAAAGATCCCCCTAACAATTAATTGTAAACTTTGATTCGCTATCTCATACGGTTGTCTATTTGATTAATTATATATTATATAAGTTAATAAGCATATAATAATTTGGTATTTATCTATATTTTTAGTCACTAGGGGGTCATACCTAAAGTAAAAATTAGTTACCATTTAATCTTTTTTATTTTAAAAATTACCTTTACTGGTATATAATTGATTTACAAGTTCATAATCAATTGTATTTTAAAACCTAGGTAAAAGGAGTGGTGAAATGAAGATAAATGTAACTTATGACGGGGCAAAAAAAATGACTAATATTTTTACTTCATTATCAAATAGAGAATTAGTAAAAGTTGAAGATATTAATACTATTATAGAAACAACAGAAGCATATAAAATATGGCTAAATGCATTGGAGCCTTTAATACCTAAGCAAGAATATTTATATGTTTGGAATAGCATTATTAATGGAAGCGAATATAATGGTAGACTTGAAAGCATTTATAAGAGATTTAAGTTAATACTTCAGGATACAAATTCTTTAGATATTAATTTGAATTATGTTCAAAAAATTGACTATTCTAAGATTGAGAAACTTGTTTCATTGTATCTTCCTAAGGATACTGATATGAAATTAAATTTACATTTCATAGTTGATGGATTTAATGGAGGAACTATTATTGGCATGAGTAATTATACTCAATGCATAACTATGTTATACCCAGATAATTTTTATTCCTTTGGAATTTATGGTATGGCACATGAATTTCACCATATAGGTTCTAGGTATTGGAGAAGTAAGGATAAAAAAAGAATGGAATTAATCAACAGAAATAATTTTATTAGTTTAGCAATTATATTAGTAGGTTCCATATTAGACGAGGGTAGTGCAGTATATTTTTTTGATAATCAAGTAGACAATGAAGTGATGAAAATTGTTGGAAGTAAAATAATGGGTAAGGAGCAGTATGAGAAAATCACATCCATTCATAGTGAAGAAAGATTAAAGGTAGCAGATAGAATAGCAGAGCTAGATTTATTTTTGAGACAGTTATTTAAGGAAGGAGGGAATATTGATACTTTAAGAAACAAAGTTCATACATATACATTCATGCAAGGAATAAAGCCTTCTCTAGATAAATTAATTGGAGAAGAAATGGTAGGAACAATAGATAAAGTTTTCGGAAAAGAAAAAGTCTTTCAATGTATTGTTAATCTAAAATATTTCCTAACTTATTATAATAAAGCTGCCATAGAGTTAAATAAGATTCAATTCTCACAAGAACTGATTACTTTATGGGAGTCAGCCTGGAAAACAGCTAAATAATTAACATATTAAGTCTAAACTAATAATTTTATAAGGTCACAATGCTATGTTGAAAAAACATAGCATTTTTTATATTGCATGTTTACTTATATGTCACAGCGTGATATAGTTTTAATATGATATATCATACCGTGACATATAGACATATAGAAAAAAATAGTAATACTAGAAAGAAGGTATTTTAATGAGTGAGGATAAAATTTTAAAAGCATTCATGCCTATGACAGAAACAGCTTTCTATATTCTTCTTTCACTTACAGAACCAAGACATGGTTATGGAATAATACAACATGTAGATAAAATTACTGATGGAAGAATAAAGTTAGGTTCTGGTACAGTTTATGGAACATTAGGTAAAATGGAAAAAGGTCAAATTATATCAATTTACTCTGATGAAAATAGGAAAACAATATATGAAATTACAGAACTGGGGAAGAGATTAATAAAAGCAGAGATAGAGAGGATTAAAGAATTACATGATAATGCAATAAAATATGAGGGGGATTTTTCATGAGAATTTTTAAACCATTTTGGAGCTTAAATATTAAAAATATAGAAAACTGGTTAAGTAAAAAAGCTTTAGAGGGTTATATTTTAAAAGATGTTAATCTTCTTCTAAAACTATTTATCTTTGAAAAGGGAGAGGAAAGTAATATTAACTATAGAGTTTCATATGAGAAAAGGAGGATTACAGAGTTACAACCTTCTTTAATAAAAAATGGATGGTACAAAGCTTGTAGTAAAGGTAGATGGTTTTTCTTAGCAAATGAAAAGAATCTAGAAGATATAAAAGCCCAGCCATCTCGAGAGCCTTTACTAAGCAGATTTAAAATAGCTCAAGTTCTTTTATCATTAATTCCAATTTATCTTGCTGTAAACATTGGCATTTTCCTAATAATTTTAATTCCAATGATAATTTTTTATTTTTTAGGTATTGGAGACATCACCTTCATAAAAGAAGTATCTCCTGAGAAAATACAACATATAGAAACTTCTTATTTTACTTTGTTAGATATTTTAAATGTTATAAAAGCACTAGGTATTATAGCTCTTTTCATATATCCACTTTATAGATTAAGGAAGAATGAATTGCAGATAAAAGAGGAATTAGGCTCTGATTATGTTAAATTTGATGGGGAATATGTATCTGAGAAGGAAGATTCCTTACAAGAGCATAGGAAAATAATAGGTAAAAGAGGCCCTAGTTTTTTAGAACCAGATAAATTAGAAAAATGGTTAGAAGATATGGAAGCAAAAGGCTTTAATCTTTATAAAGTTAAAAAAGGGAATAAGAAATTTTATTTTACTAAGGGAGCTCCTAGAAAAATCAGATATATATTAGATTTTCAAAATAACCCTACAGCTGCATATTATGAAATATTTAAACTGGATCAATGGGAACTTGCATATACTGTTGGAACATTACCAGTTAAATGGAGTATATGGAGTAAAGAATACACAGACGAAAGACCTAATATATATTCAAATAGGGAGGAACAAGTTTCTAATGCTAAGAAAATGGCTTTAACTTATTCAGCATTTTACCTACCTACTATAGCTATTATTTCCTATAGCATTATAAAAGTATTTATTTTTTTAATTAGCGATATTTCAAGGACAATAGAAGTTTTACCATATATGGTTTCCATAGTAGTATTTCTTATGTCTATATTATTCTTGTTTTGTTTCCCTTATTCAAAAATAATTTCATTCTATGTTAGGGCTAAAGGGAGGGAATACTAGTATTATAAGGTGAATTACTTCATTGCGTTCCATCTCAATGAACATATTAAGTCTAAGCCAATAATTTTATAAGGTCACAAAATGCTATGTTAAAAAAACATAGCATTTTTATATTATATGAATTAAGATGCTGCAATCTTAACTTTTACTTCATCAAAGCCGCAATTCAAGAAAATGTTTTTAAGAAGGTCTATAGTGTCCACAGTAACCTTATCAAGGAAGCCGTCTTTGATTACCCTTTCTTCAGTCTTAGATTTTTCTTCTACAATTTCACTTAACATATCATCCATAGTTAATTTATTAAATATGGAGTTCTTTTCATCAAATATAAAAACCTCATCTTCATTTACATTATGAGTAAGGATAGAACAAGGTGGAATAGTTATGGTAAGTATATTCTTATCTATAGAAAAAGTAGCAGCACTAAAATCTAATCCAGCAGTAATATAGCCATTATATTTAATTACAAAGGATTTTTCAGTAAAAGGAATAGTAATATCCTTAAAACTTAAGCTATTCTTCACAGAAATCACATTAGAGTAATCATAACGGGAAGTAGCTAGCTCGGATATGGATATAAGTTTTTCAGATACAAAATCACTCTTTTTCTCTAAATTATTTTTAGTAGTTAAAGAATTTATAAATAAACAAGCAACAATTATAGCTATTATAAAAATCATAATCTTAATCTTCTTAAAAAAGGAAAAGAACTTTTTAATCTTGGATTTTTTCAAAATAATCACCCCGCAAAATTATCTTTTTAATGTTTATGCTAGGGGAGTATATATTATGAATGTAATGAGATATAATGGTATAAAGTAAAATATTATCCAGGGGGTCAGAGCCCGTGACAAAATTTGGGATAGTACAAAGTAGGGGGAAAAGGCATGGGAGTTATAGGTATTTTAGGTACAATTCATGGAGATGATGATTTCAGACAGGAAAAGGGATATACATTAGAAATGATAAAAGAAGCAATAGTAGAATTTAAACCTGATATTATATGTGGGGAAGTACGACCAGAAGATTGGTCCAAATATTGTGATGATAATACATATTCAGAGTATCTTGGACCAAGTGAATATAGAAGATTGATTATACCTTACTGTAAGAGTGAAGGAATTGAATTTAAGCCAGTAGATTGGTTTGAAGATGATTTGGTTGATTTTGATTATCTACAAAGCTATAGTGAAACTGAAAAAGAAGCCATTATTAAAGAGTTAGATAAAAAATATGAAAAAATATGGGAGGTTGGAAAGAAAAGCATATTGCCACTTAATTCATTTGAATTAGATGCATTAATAATGCAAAAGCAAGAATGGTTAAATACAATAGACCCTATAGTTTATAATGTAAATTGGATAGCTAGAAATCAAATAATGGTAGAACGTATTAGAAAAGTCATAGAGAAAAATAGTGATAAAAGAATTTTATGTACAGTTGGTGCTGAGCATAACTATTATTATTATAAGGAAATGAAAAAACTAAACTTGAATTTAGTGTATCCTTTAAAATAAGTATAAAATATCCAGGGGGTCAGACCCCGTGACAAAATTTGGGATATAACCTCCCTGAGAATAGAAAGGAAGTTTAGTATGTTTGAGTATATTAATGAAGAACTTATAGCTGCTAAGGAAAAAGTGTGGAGAAAAGAGAAGTTTGAGGGTATGATTAGGCATACGGAAGAAGCTCTTGAAAAAGAAGTAAATAGAAAGATAGAACTTGAAAAAGCTCTTAAAGATGAGGATAAGGATGTTAAAAAGCTTGAATCTTTAAGTATTGCTAACATATTTTATTCTATACTTGGAAGTAAGGAGCAGCAGCTTGATAAAGAGAGACAAGAGTTCCTTGCAGCAAAGTTAAAGTATGATGAATGTTGCCACTCAGTTCTTATGTTAGAAAAGGATCTTGAATCCTATAAAGTGTCATTTAACAATTTACTTGATGCAGAGGCTGAATATGAAGCAGTATTAAAGAAAAAAGAAGCGTTTATATTAGGTTTAAATAATGAGAACTCTAAAAAGTTACTTGAAATTATGGACAAGATTCCTTCTATTGAAGCTCAGAAGAAAGAGTTACAGGAAGCAATAGCTGCTGGTGATGCTGCTAGAAATGAACTTCAATTTGTAGTAGATTCTCTTGAAAGTGCTGATGGATGGGGAACCTGGGATATACTAGGGGGAGGCCTTTTAGCTACAGCAGCCAAACACTCTGAAATTGATAAAGCTAAAGAGTATGCACAGAATACAAAAATTGCACTGATGAAATTTCAAAATGAATTAGCAGATGTGGATTTAGCAATGGATATAGATATAAATATTGGTTCTTTTGAAACCTTTGCAGATTACTTTTTTGATGGATTAATATCTGACTGGATTGTTCAATCAAAAATCAGTGATTCTTTAAAAAGTGTATGCAACGTTGTTTATAATGTAGAGGACATAATAAAATCCCTTAGAGCAAAGCTAACTACTGTAGAAAATGAATTATCTTCAATAAAAGAGAATATGAAATCCCTTATTGAAGAAGTGTAAATACTTGTAAAGGGGTCAGACTCTGAGGANNTCCTCAGAGTCTGACCCCTTTATTTTCGTTATTTTAGGCAAGACTGAACTTAGTAGTTTGTCTTTGGGTAAGCTGTGCTCCGTATTTAGAAGCTAGTGAGCCTCCTTTACTAAGAAAAACATCCTTAGCAATTATCGTATCCATAAGAGTTGATACCTGAGGTTCAGTGATATCTTGCTTAACCCCTGAAATTGATAAATTAACTTTATCTCCACTGGTATTAATAAAAGTCATTAATAATGAATATTCCATAGTTTAATTTCCTCCTTTCTCTAGGATAAGCCACAGTTAATACTCGCGGTTAATACTATTAAGCATTAACTAATTTTGAAGTTTCATTTAAGTAACTATATCTAGTAGAAGCACTTAAAACATCCTTAATAGCTTCAGCTACATCAAAAACATTTTGTGGATCAACACTAGGTTTTACTCCAGAAAAAGTTTTTTTCTTATAAATTGTAGCTCCAGTCTTATCAGTTCCGTTTTCAACTTCAATATGAAAAGAAGTGGTGTTTAAAACTTTATCTACTGCCATTAAATTCACCTCCTTATCAGTGGTTTCAATGATTATATATGCACATTGAAAAATAAGTGGAAAGTATAAATGATGAATAATTATAAAGTATTAATTCCATCCTTATTGAAAATAAAGTCATAGTAATTTCTAATTGCTGCATCCACAATGGTATTCATATAAACATTAACGTTGGGATGAACAGCTTTAATTTCATTTAGCATTCTAGCAGTGGAATTTCTTATTTTATAACATCTCTGAGTATCAAAGAATTCACCATCTATGGGTGGAGTTATTCCAGGAGCTTCAGTTTTAACCTTGCGATTATCAGTAAAACTATCAACAGAAGGTGGTAGAGAAGTTAGGTTAGCTGTGGATAAATTCTCCCTAGAGGGAGTATCTTTTTCAAAATTAAAGGATGATATGGGAATACCAGTGATGGCCTCACAGATGCCATTAAATTCTTCCAAATTTTCTTCAGAATTAAATTCATCTATGGAATCATTAATTTTATTTTCTTTTTTCATGAGAAACCTCCTTATAAATTATTTAACACTAACTATATATGCTTTTATTAAGAAAATTCACTAGAGATAAGGGTTTTAAAAAGTTTTTGGATAATATTTACTGGGATTTCAATATATAAAATTGTAATCTTATGCAATAAAATCATACTTTCATGTATTTTTATGGAATGTAAAACATTAAATGCATTATAATAAATTTAAGGCATATGAAACCAAGAGGTTGTGCTAAAAAATATTGAAGGTTTGAATTTTGATTTTAAAGGGAAGAATAAAATAGTTGATATTAGTGAGTTGAGGAGAATTAAGTATGAAAGATATAAGGAGAAAGAAATCCAAAGGAATTCAATTAAGTAGGAATATTTTCATTTTAGTTATAGCTATATTACATCAACCTATTAGTAAAGTTATTGAAAATAGAAACCTATTAGTTGCTTTTAATTTAGCTTATTTATTGCTTGCGATATATTTTATTACATTACTTTTGAAAGATATAGGGTATTGTAAAAGTAAAACTCAGTAAGTTATTTTAGCAAAGTTTAAGAAAGTATTATAATTAGTAATTAACATACAGTGCTTATTAGAGAAAGTCTTGAAACCCCCATGAACACAACAAATAGTTAACTATTTTACTATTTAACTAGGTCTATATATTACAATTTAACTATTTTTATATATCCATATTTATATATTTTTATAGGTATATAGTTTTCTAGCTATCTAGTTTCATAAGAGGAGAAGAGCTATGAAAGGTAAAGTTATATTTTTATTTAACATCATAATATTAATTATTTTAATGATTATGATGTTTATGATAAATGGACAAAAAAATATTAGTGAAAATACAATTTTTATTTTCATTGCTATATGTATAGTTTTATTAGTTGCTTTTATTTTTATTATGAAGAATAAGAAATAGTAATTTATACAACTAAATTAAAAAGTTTTTGGACAACTTGGGGTCTGACCCTAGGTTGTCTATTTTTATTTTTAAAAATAATTTTCCACTTTTCGTCTAAATTGCTTATTTAGTATATAGAGATACTTATTTAAATAAGGATAGGAGAGAGAAGATTATGAAACATACAATTATGGGTTTTAGGCAGGAAAAATTAATAAAATTTGGACTAGATATTATTGATGCAAGTATTCTTAGGTATTTCATTGATTTTAAAGAAAGCAATGGAATGAACACAAGGGAGGTAGAGGGACATACCTATTATTGGCTTCGTTATGATGCAGTTCTAAGAGAGTTTCCTATTTTTAGAATGAAGAAATGTACAGTTCAATCTAGATTTTTTAAATTGAGAGATGCAGGAATGCTTACTCATCTGGTTGTGAGGGAAAAGGGAACATACTCCTTTTTTGGCATAGGTGAAAATTATAAGGAGCTTATAACTAGAGAAGTAGCAGAGGAGGAAAACTCTAAGGGTATCTGTGAAGGAGCTAAAGATATGGGTGAAGAAGCTAAGGGTATTGATGAAAAATCTAAGGGTATGATGGGTGAAGAATCTAAGGGTATGGATGAAGAATCTAAGGGGTGTGGATTTAAATCTACAACAAATAATCCCTCTACTAAAGATTCATCTACTAAAATAAATAAAAATCTTCTTTTGGAGAAAAGTGCCTTTGAAATAATAGAGTATCTGAATTTGAAAACAGGAAAAAACTTTAGAAGTTCAACAAAGATAACTATTAGGCTTATTAAAGCAAGGCTTAGTGAAGGCTTTACCATAGAGGACTTTAAAACCGTTATTGATAATATGAAATATAAATGGACAGGCACCAAGTTTCAGAAATATTTAGTTCCGACTACTCTCTTTGGCAATAAATTTGAGACCTATCTAAATCAAGAAAGAAAACCAGAAAAGGAAAGTGACGGGAAATTTAAGAGGGGAAATATGGTCCTTAGTGATGAAAGAAATAAAGCTGAGTTAAAGGAAAAGTTAAAGAATATAGTTTTGAAGGAGGACATGTAGCATGGATATGGTGATGCCACATAGTCTAGAAGCAGAGCAGGTAGTCCTTGGGGTGCTAATTAACGATAAGGATAAAATTTATGAAGTGGAGGATATTTTAAACTTAGAAGATTTTTATTATGAAAATCATAAGGTGATTTATAGGGGGATTTTAAATCTTAGAGCTAGGGAGATTAATATAGATTTAATAACCCTTTCCGAGGAACTAAAATCTAGGGAGGTTTTAGAGAAATGCAACGGTATAACATACCTTTCTAAGCTTTCTAGTTCTGCTGTGTACCTAAGTAATATAAGAAATTATTGTGAAATTATCATGGATAAAGCAAGCAGAAGAAGGGTTATAAAAGCTTGCAGAAAAGCTATTGATGAGAGTCATGGAGAGTTCCTTGTAGACCAGGTGGTAGAAGAGTTAGAGGATAATATTCATAAAGCCTATAGCAGTGCAGCCATGGAAGATATGGAACCCATTATGGATACACTGGAGAGTACCATAAGTCACATTGAAAAAAGATACCTGGATAAAAGGGCTCTTGAAGGTATTTCCACGGGGTATAAGGACCTAGATGAAGTGACCTCAGGTTTAAAATCTGGAGAACTAGTTATTATAGCTGCAAGACCCTCCATGGGAAAGACAGCCTTTGCTTTAAATCTTGCTCAACATGTTTCCAAAGAGGCAAAGGTGGGCTTATTCTCCTTAGAAATGCCAAAGAACCAACTTGTACAAAGAATGCTTTCTGCTAGATGCTTGATTTCTTTAAAAAATATACAGAGTGGAAATCTAGAAGAAGATCACCTAAATAAACTTATCATAGGAGCCTCAGAACTTTCGAAGAGGAAAATTTTCATAGATGACACATCAACTACACTTCCAACCATAAGAGGAAAGGCAAAGACTTTAAAGCAAAAGGAAGGTTTAGATGTGATAATAATAGATTATCTTCAACTCATAGAATCTGTAGGAGTAAGTTCATCTAGAGAACAAGAAGTTGCAAAGATATCAAGGGAGCTAAAGGCAATGGCAAAATCCTTGAAAATCACCGTCATAGCATTAGCTCAACTCTCCAGGGCAGCAGAAAGCAGAAATGATCCAAGACCAATGTTATCAGATCTTAGAGAATCTGGATCCATAGAACAAGATGCAGATATGGTGCTCTTTCCTTACAGAGAAAGTTATTATGACACTGAAAATAAAGATAAAAATAAAGAGGAAGAGGGTGAGGCTCCTAAGGAAATCATGGAAATTATCATAGGTAAAAATAGAAATGGGGAAGTGAGAAATGTAAATCTAGGATGGATTGGAAAGTACCAGAGAGTGTTGGGGCTTCAGTAGATAAAGGCTCTTAAAAAAGTATAAGAATAGACAATTAAAATCCTAATATATTTCGTATCCTATGTAAAAAAATAGGTGAATATAGAATTTTAGGTACAAAATTAAGCCTTTCATGTATTAAAGGTTTAAGAAAAATTTAACATAAGATACAATAGTAACAAGTTAGTAATATGTAATTCGTTATATTAAATCTAGGCTAAACAATTATGTAAAAATAATGTGCGCACATTATTATATATTAATAAAATATTAGGGGGAATAATTACATGAAAAAGAAAATTTTACTAAGTCTACTACTAGTAGCTGGACTTGGAATTACTGGATTTGCAACAAATGCAGAGGCTGGAGACATAAGTGATAGACCATTTAAATTTTATTTTAGTATGAAGGGTAGTGTTGCACATACAGAACGTAGAGCAAAATATGATTCAACTTCTGCTTATATGAAGTTTGGTTGGATACAAGATGGTGCAGGCGGATACCATGTAAAAGTGGTTGATGAAAATAGTAATGATTTTTCAAAAACTTGGTGGAGTAGATCTTTTAATGAATATGTACCAAATGGAACAGAAGAGTGGATCCCTAACTATGCTTATGAGGATAGAGGATATGGAGTAAAGGTTAAATTAAGAGGCGAAGGTCATGGAGGAGCAGTATCATCAGGAATTTGGAGTACTGGTGGAGAATGGAGTCCAGATTCAGTTGGAGGAAATTAAAAAAAAAGTTTATGCTATACCAGCTAAAACTGGTATAGCATAATTCTGATAGGAGAAGTTTATGATAAAGATTGAAATAAAAAGAATATTTAAAAGAACATCCTTTTATGTAGCTCTTTTAGTAGGAATAACAATAGCTTCTTTAGAAGTTTTTAGTAATAATCATATAAGATTAAGTTCACAGGATTTTATAGACTTTTCAAATGGAGCTTATAATAATTTAATGCTATATAATATTGGAAAGTATGTACGAATGCTTCAAATGGTATTTCCATTAATTGTTACTGTTGCTTTTGCAGATGCTTATTTAGAAGATGTAAAAAGTGGTTTTATAAAAAATATAATCACAAGATATGACAAGAAGAAGTATTTAATTAATAGGTTTTTGGTAAACTTTGTTGTCAGTGGATTAATTATAAGTATTCCATTGATAATAAATTATATGTTATATGCATCTTTTATTCCTAGTATAGAGCCGAAAGTATTTTTTAGTTCATCAGTTTTAGAACCAAGAGATTTTTTACCCTATATATACTTTAACTTTCCATTACTACATGTATTTTTAAGAATTTTCTTGTTATTTATATATGCAGGAACCTTTAGCAGTATTGCATTAGCTGGTAGTATATATTTTAGAAATAAATATGTTATTACAATTATTCCTTTTATAGTTTATATAGCAATGGATGTTATAATCACTATGGTATTAAACTATAGATATTCTCCAATGATATTTTTATTTAGTCCTACAGGGTATAATCATATATTTATAGCTATTCCACTTATACTAATCATAGCTTGTTTTTCCATATTTATAAATGGAGGAATGAAAAATGAGCTTATTTAATAATTTAAAAAGAGAAATTAAGAATAAAAAAAAATATTTTATTTTAGTTACAATATTTATTTTAATTTATTCATTAGCTTTTTATTTTATGATGTATTCAATAGAAGATAAAGCAGTAATAAGTATTATTTCAACCTTAAATGGACAAGGTGGAATGGCAGGAGCTGTAGCCTTTATATATTTATATACACCTATTTTATTCTTTGGAATTAATTCTCACATAAAAAGTAGTGAGAAGGAAAGCTTCATAATAAAGATGAAGAATCGTAAGAATATATTTTATAGTCATGTAATTTTTGTAATAGCTCTTTCAATCATTATATCTATGCTCATAATATGCTTAGGATATTGTATTGGAGGGGTGTATGCAAGTGGTTTTAAAAATCTATGGCCTAAAAATGATCCCTTATACGCATCGCCACAGTATGGAAATTTAAATGTACTTGAAATTTTAAATTCTATACCAATATATATGGTGATTTTAAAAACCTTTATATTAAAATTCATGGGACTTTCTATACTAGGATTTTTTATTTTAATATTAAGAAGTGTTATAAATAACAGTGGAGTATTAGGTATAGCAGTATTGGTCATTCCCTTTATAGATGTTGAATTTTTAAATGGCATACTGTTTATGGACAAGTTTTCTTTGAGCATAGAGAGTTGGGTTAATCCTAGTTATTTTTTAATAAATATTATATATTTAATTTTCCTTCATATAGCTCTTTATTTAATAGGTAAAGAGATTTATAAGAATAAAGATTTTATAAGTAAAGGATATTAGTATAATGGATAATTTAAAATCATTTAAAAATATATTAAAGTTAGATTTGATTCATGGATTTAATTTTTATAAGAAAAAACTCATATTATTTTTAGCTATCATGCTTATTTTGAATATAGGATATATAGGAACTATAAATAATTATAATGGAAATTTAATGGATTTATTTTTCACTATATATAAAGATTTATGGTTTAATGAAACATCACTAGATATTCCTATAAATTGGTTAATTATAAATGTTTTTTTAGTATTCATTTTAGGAGATTTTATTAGTGAAAATATTAAAAAAGATTCCAACTATATTTTACTTAGAAGCAAAAAAATTTTTTTATACTGGATATCAAAGTGTACTTGGATTGTTATAAATGTGATTTTTGTATATTTAGTACTAATGGGTTTAACCTATTTATTAGGGGGAGCAGCTTTAGGATTTAGTTTAGGAAATAGTAGCTTAATAGATAATGAATTAGCTATTAAAGTACCCCATTTTACTATTCTTATGTCAATGATTACAACATATATATTAACAACCATAGCGTTGGTATTTATGCAATGTACACTATCAATAGTAGTAAATTCTAGATATTGTTTTTTTATAACAACTGTAATTTTAACAATGTCTATAGTATCTAAAAATAAATTTCTTATAGGAATTCATTCTATGGTTTTAAGACATAATTATTTTAATATTGAAATTGGGTTATCAATAACATTTTCAATTATTTATACAATATTGATAAGTGTTATATTGATGATTTTGGGATATAAATTATTAAAACATAAAGATTTTATATAATAATGAGGTGTATTTATGAATGAAAATTATTATTTAAAGGTAGAAAATCTATCTAAAGAAATAAAGAATGCAAGAATTCTTAATAATATAAATTTAAACCTTAATAAAGGAAAAATATACGGATTTAGAGGGAAAAATGGTTCAGGAAAAACTATGTTATTTAGAGCTTTGTGCGGGTTAATAAAGCCCACAGAGGGAAGAGTAGAAATTGATGGACAAGTATTAGGAGAGAATATTTCATTTCCTGAAAGTGTGGGGGTTGTTATTGAATATCCTGGTTTTTTACCAAACTTAAGCGGCTATGAAAATCTTAAGCTTATTTCTGAAATTAATAATAAAGTAGGAGCTAAGGAAATTAAAGAAATTATATCAGCTGTAGGATTAGATCCTGAGGATAAGAAGAAGTTTAAAAAATACTCTTTAGGTATGAAACAACGCCTAGGAATAGCACAGGCGCTAATGGAAAACCCAGAGCTAATAATATTGGATGAACCTACCAATGCATTAGATTCAGATGCAGTATTATTGATTAAAGAATTACTTATCAACATGAAAAATAATAATAAGTTAATTTTATTAGCAAGTCATGATAAAGAAGAATTAGAGGTTTTATCAGATGAAATTTTTTATATAGAAAATGGTTCTATTGTTAATCATGAAATATTAAGGGAGGAGCAGTAATGAAAAAAAGTAAAATAGCAATATTTTTATTAATTATTGTCTTGTTAATATTTGGATATCGCTATTATAAGGTTAATCATAATGTTCCTTTAAAATATACAATGGAATATTACGAAAATGGAAATTATGCAGATTGTGAAGGCCTTGAAGTAAAAATACTTTCAACAGAAGTTAGAAAAACTGATGCTACAAATAAAATCGGAACAGAGTTTATAGAACTTGTAGTGAATTCAGAAATTGTGAACACCACATCTGAGGTGAAAGATGCTAATACTTTTCAAGAATCTGCAATAGTAATAGATTGTTATAGTGCCTATGCAGGTCCTGTAAAGCTAGATAAAGGTGATTTGAAAAATATTCAACCAGGAGAGAAACTATTAGTTACACAGGTGTATACTCTTGAAAAGGAACGATATGAAAAAGGAAAAGAGAGTGTGTATATGTATTTAGGAACAAAGCTATATCCTAATGAAATAAAGGAAAAATTTCATGAAGGCATTAGATATAGAAAGGCACTAAAGGTTTAGGGGGAAAATATGAATAAAAAATCTAAAGGTTATATAATAGCAATAGTATTAACAATAATAGCGGCATCCCTTGTTGTGTATGAAATTAAATCAAATAGAGTTAATCTTAGTATTTTTAATAAGGAAGAAGAAGTTATACCATGGGAAGAGGAAAAGAAAGTAAGTAATGATAACAAAGAAGTAAAATTATCACAAGAAGAAGAAGCGATGTTAAAGGAAGATCCTATAGGTGAAAAAATAAAAAAAAGTTTTAATTATTCTGATAAGGAAGAGATACATTATAAAATGCTTAATGCTGTAGACAATTTTAAGACATGTAAGGGAGAGTTTATTGAAGAAAGGTCCAGTGGAAACTCTCGTATGAAATGCACCTTTGCAGTTGATACAGAAAATAAAACTTCTGTAAGTGTAGATAATTCTGAAGGAAAAGAGCCTATAACTTTAATTTATCATGATGATAAAAGAAAAGTTTTTGATGATAATGATAAAAGCTATAGAGAATTTGAAGAAATTCAAAACAAGAGAAAACCTACAATAGTAAGACCAATTAGATTATATTTAAAACCAGATCTAAGCAGAGCAGACCTTGGATATTTAGGGGTAAGCCAGTATATTATTTCTTCGAATTCACTTCCCCATACTTTATTTATTTATGAAGATTGGGATTATACAGAGTCAACTTTTATACAAAGAGATGTGTATAAGCTAGAAGGAGTAATTGATCCAGCACTATCTAATATGGAACAAGGTAAGTTTTCTTTAATTATGGATAAGGAAACTGGAATAATACTTCAATTTCTATCCTTTGATGATAATGGAAATGTAAAACACAAATTAGAATGTACTAGTTTGGAAGTAAATATTCCAATAGATGAAAGTGTATATAATAAAGATGTTTCTGAATATACTAAAAAATGATAAATTACAATATAAATTGAGGTATGAAAATGAAAAAAGAATTCACAATTAAAGTAGTTACTGCTTTAAGTTATGTTAATATAATATAATATGTTTTATTGGAGTCCTTGTAACTGCTTTAGTTGGCGGAATATTTATTGATCTTCTTCCACTTGTTTTAATGCTATTTTGTTCTATGGTGGTTACAAAAATCATTTTGGAAAATATTAAAAGGGTAATTAAGGTTATGTGTTTTTATTAAATAAACTCACTACATTAATAAATGCAACTTATATCTATGGATATGTTTGAAGGTGTATAGCACAGTTTCAAAAATAATGTCTATAGATATTTTTTGTTTCTATATTCTTGAAAATCCTTAAGACTTAAGAAAACATGTTTATAAACGATAATTGTAAATGTAGTAATTATGAAAAAATACATGATTTTATATAGACAGGGGGATTTATTAAGGATGAAGAAAATTAAAGAAAGAACATACTTGAAGAAGTTTTCAACCTTTATTATAGGATTGGTACTCGGATGGTTTGTCTTTTTATTTATTTTTGCCAGTGGAGAAGGAGTAGAACCATTAACAGATTTTCAGGGAAAATTGGCTTGGGCATGTTCATTATTAACAATGATAATTTTTGAATTGGTATCAGAGTTTAATTATTTAAAAAAATTAGAGTTAACATCTGCTTCTTTGAAAAGTAATATTAGTGTATATAAAGAACGGGAAAGAAAACTATTATCTAAAGCTGAAGAAATTGTATTCAAGTTTTTTCAACATGAAAGTGATATTCAAAAATCAGTAACTTCTTTAAGAAGTGGAAAGCTACAAGAAGGATATAGTGAAGAGAAAGATAACAATGGGTCAGTAATTTCCTTGAAGGATTTAAAGGTAACTGTAGAAAGTTATCCAGATTTAAAATCTGACAATCATATTTCAAAGATATTAAACCAGCTAGAAGAATCACAAAATATTATAATGAACTCTAAAGTACGTTATAATGAATATGTATCTTATTATAATGTTGGCATTGCAAGCTTTCCGTCAACTATTTTATCTGGATTATGGAAGCTGAAACCACTGAAATTTTATGTAGATGATGACATTGATGATATAGATGTATAAGTGATTAGTAAAATAACTTTATGTATATATTAGTATCATATTAAATATTATAGGTGGCAAATGCTGCCTATATTTTTTGTGATCAACTTTAAAACTATATAAAAAAGAGTCTAAATTCTAAATAAAATGTTCACAATTACTTGACAAAATTATAACATTTTTATAATATTTAACATAGTGACCAAAATTTTTTAAAAATATTTTATGCCATAGATAAAGGTAAATCTATCGAAAGGTAGAGACGCAAAGCTATGGGCCTAAGGTTTTACTAAACTATGACAGCAAAGTCGCCTAGAGTATATATTTTTGTTTTTGTTAAATAAACTCACTACATTAATAAATGCAACTTATATCTATGGATATGTTTGGAGGTGTATAGTACAGTTTCAAAATTAATGTCTATAGATATTTTTTGACTATTTTTATTAATGAAAAGACCAGCTAGTAATAGTCAATAGTTCTTTAAAAAAAGTTTTTAGTTTAAAAAAGTGTATGACAAAAAGTATTGTCCAAAAGCCGAATAATACAAAAACTGGAAACAGTTTTCAGCCGGTTAGGCTGCTACTTTATTCGCATTTTCTAGGTACATCTTTTGATGGACTTTAGGCAAACGCTGCTCATATTCTTTTTGGTTACGTAGAACTGCAAATATATAGTTTATAAGCTTATGCATAACTGCAACAAGAGCAACTTTCTTTTTCTTACCGGATAGGTTAGTTTTATAGTATTCTAGTAAGATTGGATTGATTGCTTTACCATTGCTGCTTGTCCTAATGGAGGCTAAAGCGACAGCGTATAAGGCTCTACGCCCAATTCGGGTACTACGCTTAGATATTTTATTCTTATCGCTTTTGAATTTGCCAGATTCGTTAACTGATGGATCTATACCAAAGAAAGCAACTAAATGCTTAGGTTTCAGAAATCCTTGAAAATCTCCGATTTCAGTTAATAGAGTTACAGCTGTTAAGAAACCTATTCCTGGTATGGAAAGTAGCAAATCTACATTTTTCTTAAAATAAGAGGATAGTCTTTCGCTAGAAACTTCTATTCTTATATCATTAATTAGTAGATTTATTTCCTTATCAAAGTTCTCAATGATTGAAATAGTACTTAAAATTTTTCTTTCAAAGCTTAAGGCAGGTATACCGATTTGCTTAGCATTATGAGCCATTTTAAGTAACTTTTCATAGGTATTATTACACCAGACTAAGTTCTTTTTAGAGATTGTTCTTAAAATAGTCATAACATCTTCCTTAGGAGCATTTATAATAGCCTCTGGACTTGTATATTGTTTTAGAATATTAATAGAGGTCGCTCCAGTTGTATCGGAAAAAACCGATTGATATCCATGAAAGAACAATCTAAGATCACTAGACAGCTTTTTCTTATAAATAGATCTTGTATCAACATATTTGTAGTAATCACGGCATAAACACTTTAAAGCAAAAATGTTGATATCAAGAAAGGTGTAAGCTTTTATATTTTGAAATTTACCTATTTTAGCAATAGAAATAGCATCTTTCTTACCATTTTTCACTTTTCTAATATCACTATTTTTGTTACAATTAGTAACTAGAGGGTTTATAACGTACTCCTCTAAATTATGGTTTTGTAGAAAGTGGAAAAGAGATAAGTGGTACACGCCAGTGGACTCCATGAAAATGCCGGTTTTCATGTTAAAATCTTTTTCCACTTTTTCTATTTCTCTCAATAAGTGGTTAAAACCATCCACATCGTGTGCAAATTTAAAAGGCTTTCTGTGTAAATCACCGTTAGGTGCTAGTATTGCTACTATTGAAAAATCTGCTGATACATCAATACCAACAACAGGATTATAAAAATATTTTGACATAATCAATATCTCCTTACTTTTAGTTATTTAGAGATAGAATAGAATATCCACTCTATCAGTGAGTCTACAACCTCGTTTGTGACACAGGTAATTCCCGAGGATTAGTCCCTGCGGGAAACCCAACCAGCTAAACCATAGAATTCTCACTGATGGATTGATACGCTTTTTTACGGGTATTATCTCTACGAGATTCCCAGGGGGGATCCATATAACTTCTATTCAGGAGATATTATACAATGATTTTAAAAATAGGTTAAGTTTCCTTTTAGGTATTTAGATAGAAAACATTATTAAGAAGATTCTAAGTGCTCTAGGGGAATTAATAATATGAATAAATTTAAATAATATAGTTTAAATGTTCGCTAGTAAGATATGATGTTTTCTATCAAATGTTATAGCTATATTATACGAGGGGAGTAATGGATGAAAAAAATAAAAACATTTAGTAAGATTATTTTAGTTTTACTTTTAGTTCAATTCATGTATGCAGCGAATTTATCAAGGGAAGTCAAAGCAGTAGAAGAGGATAATTCATCGGTACAAGAATTCATGGAGGTAAGAAAAGAGACTGTAGGATTTGCATATCAATATAAAGATAAGACTATTGTTAATAATGCGGTTATTTTTGATAACAATATTAAATTTTTTGTTGAAGAAAATGGGAAAAAACATATAATATCTGAAGACTTTGATCTTATAAGATATTTAGAGTTAATTGGAATATATAATGAGAATGCTTATGTAGTTTCAACACAAGATAAAAAGAAATCTATATATAAGGTAGACCTAAATACATATAAAATGGAGTTTGTAAAGGATGTTCTAACTTATGGAGATGGAAAAGCATACATAACAGATTACACAATAGATTCAAATGGAGTATTTTGGTTTGAAGCAATAAAAAGCAATATACCAATATATAGTTCAACAGGAAGAATTATAGATTATAATACGAAATATATAATATACAATGATAAAGGATTTTCACATGAAGTCTTAAGGTTACAGGACAGTGATTCAACCTATGATACTTATGGACAACTTGTTAAGGGACCAGATCAAGGTTTGTGGTTTAGCAAATCCTTCAAATATGGTAAAGATAATAAAATTTGTAAGATATCAAAAGATAATAATATTAAAGAATATTCAATAGATACTAATAGTTTAATAGAATCTGTAACACCTGGAGTAGATAATACATTATTTGTAGGCACTAGAGAATTTATAAAAACAGAAAGTGGATATAAACAAGGAAAATTTAATGTTAGGAAATATAAAATAAATAATGATATACTTGAGTTAGAGAGTGAGTATAGCTTTGAAGATGAGACTATTGGAGTAACATTCGATTCCAATAGAAATTTATGGACAAATGACAACGGTGTCATCTCTAAGTTAGAGAATGATAAGTTAGTAAAGAAATATATTGTTAAGGAACATATGAAAGGTATTGATGTTTATGATGATAAGCATCTTGTTGCATATGGTATGGTAGGGGTAGGATATACACCAATATCTATAGGAGATTCAAATGAAGAACCAAGGGATAATAGCAATACAGATACCAATAGTAATACTGATACAAATAGTAATAGTACTGATAAAAATGGTAATACTAATTCAAGTAATAATGCTAATACTAGCGTAAGTAATACTAATACTAGTGTAAGTGATAATACCAATGAAGTTAAGGATAATAATGTTGATTTAAATAATAGGGATAATGCAAGTAAGGGTACTGATTCTTATATCAATAGTAATACTAATTTAAGTAGTGATACTAATAGGGTACAAGAGACTTTAGGTTTGGATAAAGTAACTGCAGCTGTCAGTGATAAAAAAGAGATTTTGCCTACGACTAAAACAGAAGAGAAGAAAGAGGATACTAAAGCTGAGGCAGTTGATACTAATACTAGCAAAAATGCTATAGTTGAAGAAAATAAAACAGTTACTAAGAAAGACTCAACAAAAAACTTTACTAATGTAATCTTTATAACATTAGGTGTTATATTAATTATTAGTTCTGTAGGATTTTGGGTAAAGAAGAATAAAAAATAAGTAGTGAAGGCTCTGAGAATATGAAATTCTCAGAGCTTTAATTATTTATTTTTACTTTCATGCAATGAATTTATCCTTTTAAGCAAAATTGATGATATTTAATGCTATTTATGATAATATTTTAAGTATAATATAAAAATTATAATGTTTTAACATAATTATCATAAAAATTATGTTAAAGAACATAAAAACAAGGCTATAATTAGCTAAATATGGGGGTAAAAATCTATGAAGAAGAGAATTTTAGCATTACTACTTGTAACTACAATGGCAATTACAATGGTAGGCTGTGGTGTAAAGGACTCAGACCATGGAGATAAGGCAGAAAAGAAAACAGAAAGTAACGGGGGAGAGATGTCTTCACAAAAAAATTTATTTGATGTAGAAGTAACATTGCCTGCAGCATTTTTTGACGGAAGTGATAAGACTACTATAGAGACAGAAGCAAAAGCAAAAGGGGTACATGAAGTCAAAGTCAATGGAGACGGTTCTGTAACCTACATTATGGATAAGAAAACTCACAAAGAGTTATTAGCAAGTATGAAACAGGCAGTAGAAGACAGTATTAAGGAGACTTTAGCTGATAAAGAAAATTATCCTTCTTTTGCAGAGATAAAATATAATGATGATTTGACACAATTTGATATTATGGTTGATAAAGCATCCTATGGTGGACTTCAACCTTTTGTAGCAGTAGGATTTTATATGTCTGGAAATATGTATCAAGCTATGAATGGAAAATCCTTTGATACAGCAAAAACCATAGTGAACTTTAAAGATAAAGCTACAGGAGAAGTCATTGAGAGCGGGGATTCTTCAGCGCTAGGTAAGGGTGGAGAATAGGTTATAAATTTAAAGGGGAGTTATATTCATATATAAAGAATAGCTATTGATGAAATAAAAATAATAGGGGTTTTCTTAAAGTAAAATAACTTAAATAAATGGTGAGTATGCACTTATATTAAAGTACATGCTCACCATTTTTAATAAGATTAGTGATATATTATAGTTTACATAGTAACTTTATATATAAAAAATATAAAGGCAAGGGTTATGATAGTAGTAAGTATACAAATTGTATATCCTATCTTTTTAGAATTTTTCTTATAAATATAATCTAAGCCATCTAAAAATCCAAGTGTAGTAGCTGAGATTAAACAGAATATAGATACTATCCTAAAGGTAATATCATTTTTATTAGGGGTATAATAAACCATGTAAAATAAATAAAAAAGTGACATAAAAGATATAGTAGTTAGTAATGTCTTAAATTTTTTCATTGTGCCTCCTGAGTTTTATATTCTTTGAAGTTTTTAGGATTATTTCTAATTATATATAAAGTATATACTAATAAGTAATAATTTTGAAGGGAAGGTATAATTGGTTATTGGATATATTAAATAGTTAAAGGATTAGAGTTAAGATACTCATTAAAAAGTTCAAGTCTGTATCAGAGGAATATAAAGAAAAAATAAGAAAATTACCAGAGGACACTATAGATGTAATAGCTACCGATATATTTGACTTAGAAGACATTAGAGATGTAGAGAAGTATTTTTAGTAAATAATCAAAAGCTAATGAGGTTATCGCACTAAAAATTATTGCAATAGTTTTTTGTCTAAAAAAAGGGGCTGTCCCATTAACATAAGATAAATATGCTAACGTGACAGCTTTTTGTAGGTCCATAGAAAATTTGATGATATTTTATGTCTTATTTACTCTTCCTCAAGCATTTTCAGTATTTTTGCAGTTATATGAGCATATTCCACATTTCCTCTATCTCTAGGTCTATCCATATTAACATCAATAATGCTTCTAATATTTCCAGGGTTTTTGCCCATTACTACAATTTTATCAGATAGATAAACAGCTTCATCTACTGAGTGGGTTACGAATAGAATTGTTTTCTTATTTTTCTCCCAAATATTCAAAAGCTCTCTTTGTAATATTATACGAGTATAGGCATCAAGTGCTCCGAAAGGTTCATCCATTAAAAGAACTTCAGGATTATTAGCCAAGGCTCTTGCTATTGCAACTCTTTGCTGCATTCCACCGGAAAGCTCATAAGGATATGCATTTTCGAATTCTTCCATATTTATTAACTTCAAATATTTTCTTGCTTCTTCTAGTCTCTGTTTTTTAGGTGCTTTTTTAAACTCAGCACCTAGAGCAATATTATTTATAACGTTTTTCCACTGGAGTAGAGAATAATGTTGAAAAACCATACCAATCTCAAAGGATGGCTTAGTAATCTCTTTGCCCTTGAAAAATACATTTCCCTTTGTTGCTTTTTCTAAACTGGATATAATTCTAAGTAGGGTTGACTTTCCACATCCAGAGGGGCCTACAATAGATATAAAATCATTTTCTTGGACTGATAGGTTTATATCTTTTAAAGCATGTACCTCTAGTGAACCCCCTGTAATAAATGTTCTGCTAAGATTTGATATTTCAATATAATTTTCCATACTATCACCCCTATCTTACTTTACTTTGCCAGGAAAAGTATTTCTTTTCTACGATTCTATAAATTCCATCAAGGCTTGCTCCTACAGCACCAATACAAATCATTCCTGTGATAACCAAGTCAGTTCTGCCGAGTTCATAAGCATGGGTTATTAAATAACCAACACCTGATAAGCTACCTGGAAGCATTTCTGCAGATACTAGGCAGGACCAAGCAATTCCGAGGCCTGTCCTAAGTCCTGTTATAATAGTTGGGGCAGAGGCTGGTAGGAGAATTTTAAAGAATATATCCCTTTCTGAAGCTCCAAGAACCTTTGCAGATTCTACTAGCGTTTTGGGAACAGTTCTAACAGCAAATATAGTATTTGTAAGTACAGGGAAGAAGGTACCTAAGCCGATAATAAACATCATTGAGAACTTAAAGTTATTTAAAAAGGCTTGGAGTTCTCCGCCCTCTATTTTAAAAACTGTTGAAAAACTTGCTACACCAAACCACGCCAAAACTAAGGGTACCCATGCCAGTGGTGGTATAGGTCTAAATATATTAATAAAATTATTAAATAAATTATATACCCTTGCCTTATATCCCATTAACAGACCTAATGGAATGGCAATAAATACACCTACAATATATCCAAGAAGTACTCGAGTTAAACTAACTAAGACATTTACAGGTATTGATCCAAGGCCGATAAAATCGTTTGTGGCATGAGCAAAGTTATCTAAAACTGATACTATTCTTGGCAAAATTACAGCATTATTAATCCTAAAGGAGAGTATATGCCATAATAGTATAAATAGAATAGGCACTAATAACTTCCACAATATTTTTTTTAGATGTTTCAAACCTTTAACCTCCCTCTATAAAAAAGCTTCCTAGCATAAATTAGGAAGCTTTTCCATAATGATAATTCTATTCTAAAAATCTAAAATCAAAAACTAGTTTCTTGACTTTTTCAAAATCTAATCCCTTTAGTTGTCCATTAAATTTATCCATCTCATTAAGTTTTTCCACATATATTTCTATACCCTTATACCAATTTTCTGATGGAGCTGTGAAGTATTTTATCTCACATTTATTAATGGTTTCTTCTGATACACCAATAACTTCTGCCATAATCTTTGACACTTCTCCATGGTGTTCAGTACAATATTTTGCGTTTGCAGCTACAAGCTTTGTAAAAGCTTTAGTTACCTCAGGATAATCATTGATAGCTTTATCTGTAGCAGCAAATACACAACATGGGAAGTCATTCCATTGACCGTTTTCTGGGAAGTCCTTCAGATTTAATGCTATTTCACCTAAACCTTTTTCTTCTGCAGCTTCAGGATGGTGTGATGGCCCTACCCAAGCATCAACTTGCTTGCTAGTTAAAGATGGCAATAGATTGTTTGAACCTTTAAGATCAACTAAAAGAACATTTGCTGAAGTATCACTTGGATTTTCAGTTACCTTTAACCCTTGGGCTTTTAAAACTGATTCAATTACTATTCTAGGTCCACTTACTGGTGAATGATAGCCAAGTTTAAGTGGTTGTTTTAAATCTAATATGTGTTTTTTTATATCATCCCAATTCTTTAAATTAGTGTTTGGTGGAAATACTAAGGCAATTCCATCACTTTGGAAAGGTGCTGCAATTTTTAATTTAGCTCCATTGTCTACAGCAGTAAGGAAAGCTGTATTTGATCCAAATCCATAATCCACATGCCCTTGACTCATAAGATTAGCAGTTTCAGATCCACCTTTACTAGGAACAAAATTTAAGATAGCTATTTTCTTACCATTTTCTAATAATTCAAATTTATCCTTAGAAAGTGGATTGAAATATACTCCAGTTTCTTTAAATAGCTCAGGTTTTTTTGTAGCAACATTCATTATACCTGTATGTAATTCGTTTCCCCAGCTCATAGTAAGCTCTGGTACCTTTTCATCGGATTTAGAAGCTTCTTCAGTAGAGGCTGGTGAGCTTGTGTTCTTTGATGCTTTCTTTGAATCACATCCAAAAGCAAAAACAAGGATTGATAATGCTAATAATAAAATTAGTAATTTTTTCATAATATCCTCCTAAAAATAAATATTTACAAACAAGTAGAATTATATAAATATATAGCATTTAAGTCCAATTAAGTTTTTAGATAATAAAATCTTTATGTATTTGTTTTTATAATAGGTGAATCTGTAGTATGTATATTTAAACACTATTATTTAATTAACATTACTAATTACTTATATGAATTCAGCAACAAATATAAAATTAATCAATAGTAAGAACAATAAAAAATAAGCCAATGACATCATTAACGTCATTGGCTTACATTTTATTTATTACTTATTATTGGTTATAATATATTTTTTTATATCTTCAACATCTTTTTTTACTTCTTCTATTATCATTAACTTATCGGTTATTTTCGATATTATCTCTTGGTAGTTCTTTTCTCTTTCTTCTTGCTTTTCATCTCTTTTTTCTTGAGCTTTTAATATATAAAACAATAGAAATATGCTGAGAACTGCCCATATACCTTGCGATAGAGCCATTTTTAATATTTCAGCTTCCATTTGCTTTAGTATCCCCCCTTAACTTTAATCAAGATATTATTAAACTTTTACTCATGCTTAAAATATCCCTTATTACTATATATGCAGATGTGTTTATTAATGCAATCAGCTAAAGAAAGGCTCACCATAATCTTTTATGATGAGCCTTAAATATTATATTAAATTTCTACGTTGAATATCCAACCTTCTGGTGCTTCTATATCGCCAGCTTGAATTCCTAGTAAAGTTTCATAAAGTTTTCTAGTTACTGGGCCAACTTCTGTTTCGCTATGGAAAACGTGTTTGTTTTCTTTATGTTGGATTGCTCCGATTGGAGTGATTACAGCTGCAGTACCGCAAGCTCCAGCTTCTGCAAATTCACCTAAGTTATCTATTAATACGTCTCTTTCTTCTACCTTCATACCTAAGTTATGCTCAGCTAAGTATAATAGAGATCTCTTAGTTATACTTGGTAATATAGATGGAGATTTAGGTGTAACAAAGGTACCATCTTTAGTTATTCCAAAGAAGTTTGCAGCACCTACTTCTTCTATTTTTGTATGAGTTGCTGGATCTAAATAGATACAATCAGCAAAGCCTGCTTTAACAGCTTCTGCATGAGGTAATAAGCTTCCAGCATAGTTACCACCAACTTTAGCAGCACCAGTTCCCATAGGAGCAGCTCTGTCAAAGTCAGAAGTTATGAAGTTAACTGGAGCCATTCCACCTTTGAAGTATGGTCCAACTGGTGTAACAAAGATTCCAAATATATATTCCCTAGCTGGACGAACACCTACATTGTCACCTACGCCTATTACGTAAGGTCTAAGATATAGTGTTGCTCCACTTCCATATGGTGGGATAAGTCTTTTATTTGCTTTAACAATTCTTCTGCAAGCATCTAAGAAGAATTCTACTGGTACTTCTGGCATTAAAACTCTTCTACAGCTTTCATTTAATCTTTTAGCATTTTGATCAGGTCTGAATAAGCATACTTTTCCATCTTTATGAGTATATGCTTTTAAACCTTCAAAACATTGTTGTCCATAATGCAAGCATGTTGAACCTTGGCTAATTGTTATTTTATCATCTTCAACTAAGTTTCCTTCATCCCATTGTCCATCTTTATAATGAGAAATAAAATTAAAATCTGCCTTTAGGTAATCAAACCCTAATTCTTTCCAATTGAATTCTTTTTCCATTACCAAATCTCCCCCTAATAAAATTAACTTTTTTATTTGATTTTTTAATGTGTAGTTAACATAATCCTTAATTTTCAATGAAATCGTATACTTGCAAATTGAACTATGTAAATGAAATCGTATACTTTTATATGTTTAAAAAATTTAGAATTATGTGCCTATAATACTATACTAACACTTTTAAATATTTTATCAATAATTTTTCATGATTATATTAATACTATATGTATATTAATGAAAGGAGAAATTAGAAATGAAAAAAAGATTAACCGTTGAAGGTATGACTTGTGGAAAGTGTGTTACCAATGTTAAAACAGCATTACAAGGAGTTCATGGGATTGATAATGTGGATGTACACCTAAAATCTCAAATAGTAGTGGTTGATGGAACAGATTCTGTTAATGATAAAGAAATGAAGTGTGCCATTGAAGATGCAGGTTATATAGTAGAAAAAATAGAGCAGGATTAGCTTAAAAAAGTAATGGAATACCTTTTACCTTTAAAAATGCTTTTGCTTAAAGTTTAGCAAAAGCATTTTTTATTTAGCATAGTCTTAATAAGTTAATATAAGGTATCTTAATTTAAAAGAAAGTTTTAACAGGCTTTACGTATTACTGCAACTTAACCTATAGACACATCAATTACTTTAGCTACATAATCATCCATACCTGACTTTGCTAGTATAGTGATAGACTGTGGCGAATTGCTTGAAATTTTAGCACTATAAGCTTCAGCACCATTTACATCTAATTGTTCGGCTCTATTTATAGTTATTTTATTTTTATCCGCAACCTTATAATCCTCAAGAATATCTGCAACTCGATTTTCTAAGTCTCCAGTAGGGCATTCAAGTATTTTTATTCTGTCAATTGCTCTTTCAAGGTTTTCCATAGGTTTTTTCCTCCATTATTTTATTAAAAAGTCTATTGTATTGTAAATCGTAATTAGTATTTCCTATAATGACTTGCTTTATCAATGAATTTAATCAAGGGAACATTCTTTAGAGTGGGTAAAATCTCTGGAATAAAATGTTATGGGGTCAGACCCCCAGGAATAAAATGTAAGGGGGTCTGACCCCATTACAAAAATTACAATGTAAATAAAAAGGTATTATGGTATATATTGAAGAATAATATATCAGTATTATTTTAAGAAGACATGGAGGGATATTAATGTACAATCCAAATGAAATTAAAAGTTTTTATAACAACTATGGTGAGAGAGAATGGCAGAGGTTAGAGCTTACACCTTATGATAGGATTAATTATTATCTTCACATGGATTTTCTTAAGGACTATATAGGAGAAGGCAAAAAGGTTTTAGATGCTGGCTGTGGAGCAGGGAGATTTAGTATAGAATTAGCTAAACTAAAAAATAGGGTTACTTTATTTGATATATCTACAGAGCAGTTAAGAATTGCCGAAGATAAATTAAAGGAAAATAATTTGATGGCTTATATAGATGGGATTATAAATGGAGATTTAGCGGATTTATCAATGCTTGAAGATAATACCTTTGATATGGTGATTTGTTATGGAGCGCCTCTTAATTATCTTTTAGGGAATGTGGAAAAGGCTGTTAGGGAGCTGGTTAGAGTTACGAAACCAGGTGGACAAGTTCTAGTTAGTGTAAATAGTAAATGGGGAGTGATAAGAACACAATTAGGTAGGGAAGATTTTGATTATGTATCCTTCTTTGGAAAACCTAATTATTGGTATATACCTGAAGTTGTGGAAACTGGTAATTTACCAAAACATGAGTTAGTGTCTCATCCTGAAAGACATTTCTTTGAAGCAGAAGAGTTAGAGGCTTTGCTATCAACTTGTGGATTAGAGAATATAACCCTAGGCGGAAGTCCTTGTATATCTAGTGGGTTTAGGAAAGCTGTAAATGACATTGAGAAGGATAAGATAGCTTGGGAGACTTTACTTGAAATGGAACTTAAGTCTTATTGTAAGAGAACTTTAGCTGATAACGGAGAGTTTTTATTAGCTAGAGGTGTTAAGATGGAATAAAATGTAATGGGGTCAGATCCCAAGGAAATTATTATAAGTACTTTATGGTCTTGATTATTTTTTTAGGCCTTTGAAGAAAGATTTACTTAGAGGTTTTCCTATAGGATTAGGAGCTGCGTTGGGTTGGCTTTTGATAGAAACTAGATCTTTTGCAGGAAAAATGGAATAGAATATTATAAGAGGTTGAGTTTTCACTCAACCTCTTATTTGTTATATATTTTTGAGTAAAGAAAATTAATTAAATTTATATTATGTTGCTTATTGATTTTAATATTATTTAGGTTATAATTAATATTATTAAACATAATATGAAAGGAAGGTTAAAATGGATATTGATAAAATACCACAATGGATACTTGCTTTAGAGCAAGAAGATGCAGGTTTTTTGAAAAATTTTGTGCTGAAATCTGGATCTTTAAAAGATATTGCAAAAATGTATGAAGTATCTTATCCTACTGTGAGATTGAGATTGGATAAACTGATTCAAAAAATTGAACTAAATGATAAGAAAGAAGAAGAGCCATTCCAAATATTTATTAAAGGATTGGCAGTGGATTCTAAGCTTGATTTGGAAACTGCAAAGTTAATTATTGACAAGTATAAGAAATGTTTGAAAGGAGAATAACCATGTCAGATATAAGTACTATTATTATTGCATTTGTAGTTGCAGGTGCACTCTTAGGAGTTGAATATTTTCTTGGTAAACAAAAGAACTGTTTATTAGGAGGGATTATACCTTTAATATCAGTGATTTTTGCAATATGTGTGTTTAGATTTACAAAACTAATACTTAGCTTTAGAAATTTATTTCCATTTCTCATATTAACTAATATGTTTTTGGCAGAATGGGAATATGGACGTAAGAGATACAAAAAAGAAAAAGAAGCTGAACTGGATAAAATGAAAGCTCAAGATATAAATTAATTATATTAAACCAGGGGTATAACCCTATGGTTATTTACATATTGTAGAAAAAAATATATAATTTAGATAGTTATAAATATAGTAAGGGAGTAAAAGTAATGTTAGATCAACGTGGTTTGAAGTCCGTAAGAAATTTTTCAGTATGTATGTTGTTAATAAGCATTGTAATTAATATAGTACTTGTACTTCGGCATTTTGGGTATGATGTTAATATGATTCAAGATTTAGGATATGAAATTAGTATAATCGAAGAAATAAATATAAAAAATTATGTTGAATTTTTCACTTTGCCTTTTGTGGCTACTGCTATTGCAAGTGCAATAAATAGAGCTAAGGATTTATCTCAAGAGGCTAAGGATGAGATGAGATCTAAAATGAAATTAATGAAATCAGGTACTATTTTCTTCATTTTATATATTCTTTTTTCTGCACTTATAATAAAGAAGTCATATTTTATTGTTGCCGCTTTTATAATGCTAGGAATTTATGTGAACCTAATATTTATTACAGAGAAAATTATAGTCTTAGGGTTGAATGACCATCAAATGAAGTGGCGAGCAGCAGTAAACGGTACGGACTATCCCGTGGAAGGTAGTAGTATATTTTGGAGATTTAAACCTTGGTTTATGCCTTTTGAAAGGGTGCCATTTAATAAAAGGAGTCTTGGATTATATAATATTGTTGTTATGGTTATATTTACATATACCCTAATAGAAAGTAAAATATCGGATATATTTGAGGTTATATTTTTTATAATTGTTCTTAGAGAAATCTTTTCTCTTATAGAGTATATCTTAGGATTATATACATCTTTAATAGGTGTATGCACTGGGGTGACAGAATCACAGGAGAGCAGAAATGGAAGCCAGTATTGGACTGTATATGTTACTGACTTTAAAAATAAAAGAGAAATTGCCTATAGAACTTATAATTATCCTTTTATCTCTCGAGGAGAAGAGGCTAAAGTTGTTCATGGCATGTTCTCTAAACGAGTAGTTCTCATTAATGGAAGAACAATTTAAAATTTATGGCTTTTGTAAGTTATAAAAGGTTGAGCATGTACTTAATAATTATAAGGACATGCTCAACCTTTGTTTAAATAAATTTATTACTTTAAATTCCTTGTGTTTTTTAGAATAGTTTTTTAAAGCAACTTTTACATATTAGAGTTTTCCCTTTATTGCAGGACATGATATTATCTTTGGAAACTTCCTTTAGACAAAGTTCACAGATTTGTTTAGAGCCTTTACTGGAAGATAGATTGTTATCTCCAGGGGAAAACTCTTTGCATAAACCTGAGGCACTATAGCTATCTAAGGTTTTATTTTTTTTGTTACTAGGAGGTTCATAATTTATTATGGGCTGTTTTTCTTCTAGCTTAACTATTTTATAATCCATGGCATAGGAACTTTCCCCAAAGAGTTCAAGTTCAAATCTTGGATTTTCTTTATCGTAAAATTCTTCTATAATAAGTCTTCTTACTTGGGCATCATTTATTATAAGGCCACTTTTTTCAACACCATCTAAAATACTTTTTGTTATGTTATTTGTGTCTGGATGACGTTTTTCACTTTTATAATAAACCTTAAGGACAGCTATAAGTGCCTCTGTTAAGGTTACACTTGGATTTTGAACCCTACATTCGTAGGCTATTTCTTCCTCGTATAGTGCATATCTATCATGATATTTTCCAGAGTTATATGGTAAAATAGCTCTGTTACTGCTATTGAAAAGTTTAAAGTTAGATTTAGAAATTGGTGATCCCTTTACCACAACTTTAGCATAGTTAATATCTTTCATTTTAATTCCTCTTTCTATGATTGTGTGATTAATTGTTTAAATAAATAACTTTAGTAAGTATATTATAACACAGGAACTTATGTTTGAACGAAATAATAATACTTTAGGTAAAGGTCAGATTATTTTATATAATTTTAAATAGTATTCCTGCAATACCTGAGAGTATCATCGCTTCCATTGGATTTACTTTAGTTTTTCTAAGTAGAAAGAGGCAGACTACAAAAATAATTATAGATTTTATTTGAAGACTCATTTCTACCAAATTCCATGTTGAAGTTCCTAGGAAGGAAAGCATTAGTATAGTACCAGCAGAAGAAGCAATAAGTCCTATGGAAGCTGAACGAAGTCCTTTTAAAATATTTGAAATATTTTTTGATTTAGTATGATTTTGAAAAAAATTATACAAAAAAAGTGAGATGAAAAAGCCTGAAATAATACATCCAAAGGTAGCTACAAGGGCACCAAAAATCCCATTAATTTGAATTCCTACAAAGGTGGAAGTATTAATGGCTAAGGGACCAGGAGTCATTTGAGATATAGTAATAATATCCGTGAACTCTTGCATAGTAAGCCAGGCATGTTTCTCTACTACTTGCGCTTGGATTAAGGGAATAGTTGCATATCCACCGCCTATACTAAAGAAGCCTATTTGTAAAAAGCTAAGAAAAAGTTTAAAAATATAGTTATACATAAACCTTCCTCCTAAAATTTGTTTTTAAAAATGAGACAAAGGATAATGCAACTTACTAGAATAATCATAACGTTTATATTAAAAATAAAACTAGCTATGAAAACTACAGGAATCATTAAAGAGAGTAAAGCATTTTTTTCTTTTGTAACAGTCTGAATCATGGTTACTACTAAATCTACAATCAAAGCGGCAACTCCCGCTTCCATTCCCTTTAATATAGATGAAATAGTGGCATTATCACGGAAAAAGCTATAGCAGGTAGAAATTAAAGATAGTATTATAAGTGGAGGAAGTACAGCAGAAATACAGCTGATAACAGCACCTAAAAAGCCAGCTATGCGATATCCAGATAATACTGATAGATTTACAGCTATGGCTCCAGGAGAAGACTGAGCTATTGCTGCCATATCTAGTAACTCTTCCTCACCAAAGTATTGTTTTTTCTCGACAAAGTATTTACGAATCATAGGAATTACTACATAACCTCCTCCAAAGGTAAAGGCACTAATGAAGAAGTTAACTCCAAAAAGCCAAAGGCAAGTTTTATATTTTGAATTCTTATTTAAATAATTCATGGAACCCTCCTTTCTCTAAGTTATACAATTATATTACTTGTACATAGATAAATAAAATGATAATATTTTATGAAATACATTACTAAAAAGTAATGTAAAGGAGTGAGATTTATAATGAACTTGAGGCAGATGTATATTTTTAAAGAGGTATGTGAAGAGTTGAGCTTTACGAAGACAGCAAAAAAATTATATATGACTCAACCAGCGATTTCACATGTTATAAGTGATTTAGAAGCGGAGATAGGTGGAAAACTTTTTGAACGAATTGGGAGAAAAATTCATCTTACAGGAACTGGTGAAATACTACTACATAAAGTGGTGCGAATAATTGAACTTCATGAGGAGTTAGAGAATGGTTTTAAATATCAAGAGGAATTAGTAACTATTCGAATTGGATCTAGTATTACTATAGCTAATTTCTGGCTTCAGGAATGGATTAAAGAGTGGAGGCGAAAGTATGGAAGAACACCATTAAAGATTCAAGTGGATAGTGCTACTAATATTGAAGAAAAATTATTAAGTAATGAAATAGATATTGCACTAATGGAGGGAGCTATTCATAATAAACAATTGATTAGTCATGAGGTTTCTTCTTATGAAATGTCAGTGATATGTTCCTCTAATCATGATTTTGCTAAAAGTGGAAGGTTAGAAATCGCGGCGGAAGAGTTTGCTGCACAACCACTACTACTTAGGGAAAAGGGATCTGCAATAAGAGATACCCTTGATAGTGCTTTATTACTTAAGCATATTTATGTGGATCCTATGATGACAAGTGTAAATTCACAAGCACTTATTCAAGCTGTAAAGTATGATTTTGGAATAAGTGTTATTCCAGATTTGCTGGTTATGCAGCAAGTTAAAGAAGGAGATATAGCAAAATTATCAATTAAGGATATTAGGCTTTTCAATTATAACTCAATTTGTTATCATCGAGACAAGTATCTATCCAAACCAATGCAGTGGTTCATTGATTGTTGTATAAGAATTAAGTAAAACATGTGTAATTACTCTTTAAAAAATGATAAAATGTATGAAGTAATCACATTTGTTGATATAATTGTATAAATGTGTGGATATATTATTTTAGCATGTGGATAAGTTTAAGTTAGTACCTTAAGGGTAAACTTTTAATATAAACTTTCATAGTGTGTAAATTATTTAAAAGTAGGTGAAAAATATGAAAGAAGCAAATGAAGTAAAAGAAAATTTTAAAATACTTGCTATAGAGTCAAGTTGTGATGAAACAGCAGCTTCAGTAGTAGTGAATGGAAGAGAAGTTTTATCTAATGTTATAGCTTCTCAAATTGATATACACAAAAAATTTGGTGGAGTTGTGCCAGAGGTAGCTTCAAGAATGCATATAGAGGCTATTAGTGCTGTGGTGGAAGAAGCACTTAGAGAAGCAAATCTGACTTTTCAAGATATAGATGCCGTGGGCGTTACCTATGGGCCAGGGCTTGTGGGAGCTTTACTTGTGGGGCTTCAATATGCTAAGGCTTTGGCTTATGGATTAAATATTCCCCTTATAGGAGTAAATCATATTGAAGGTCATATAAGTGCTAATTTTATTGAGCATAAGGATCTAAAACCACCTTTTATTACTTTAGTAGTATCAGGAGGACATACCTTTATTGTTCATATGAAGGATTATGGCAGCTTTGAAGTTCTAGGAGAAACTAGAGATGATGCAGCAGGGGAAGCCTATGATAAAGTGGCTAGAGCTATTGGACTTGGATATCCTGGTGGACCTAAAATTGATAAGATTGCTAAAGAGGGAAATGAGGACGCTATTAAGTTTCCAAGGGCAAATTTCCATGATAAGACACTAGATTTCTCCTTTAGTGGAGTTAAATCAGCAGTACTTAACTACTTAAACTCTCTTCAAATGAAGGGTGAGAGCTATAATCAAGCTGATGTAGCTGCTTCCTTCCAAAAGGCTGTGGTAGATGTATTAGTAGATAATGCTATGAAGGCTTGCAAAGAGAAACAAGTAGATAAAATAGCTATATCTGGAGGAGTTGCATCTAATTCTTATCTTAGAGCAAAGCTTATGGAAAGAGGAGAAAAGGAAGGGATAAAAGTTTTATTCCCAGCTCCAATTTTATGTACAGATAATGCAGCTATGATTGGAAGTGCTGCTTATTATGAGTATAAAGCTGGTAGAATTGCAGATTTAACACTAAATGCAGTACCAAATTTGAAGTTAGGACAAAGATAGGCATAAAGATTTAAATTTAGGATTTCAAATGTTGAACCGTATCGTAAGTAAGTGAGGTTTTTACTAAATAGAAACTAATGAATAATTAGTATTTAGAGTTTAAAATTTAGTAAATATATAAATCAATAGTTAGGAGAAAAGAGATGAAAAACTTGACACAAAAACTAGTTATTGCATTAAGCTCCAAGCAAAGACTGTAATAACACAGAACATATTTTGTTAGGAGCTGTTTTAAAAGAGAGATTTAATCAAAATAGTTTTGTGCAGTTTTTGCTTTAATATTTTTAAAAATATAAATATTAAATAGGAGCAAAGATTATGAAGTATAAAAATGCACAAAAGATATTACCTAAGGAAATTATTAAGATAATTCAACAGTATGTTGATGGAAGTTATTTATATATACCTAGAAAAAATGAAAATAGAAAAAGTTGGGGAGAGAATAGTGGGTTTAAAAATGAACTAATAGAAAGAAATACACAAATTTACAATTCATTTAATAATGGAAGTTCAGTTAAGGAATTAGCAAATAAATATTATCTTACTCAAAATAGTATTAGGAAAATTATTAGGGAATATAAAATGTATTATAAATAAAGCATGAGAGCATGTATGCTTATGGTTAGTATGTGGGAATAAATAATACATAAATATTTATAGACTAACTACATGTTTTAAATACATGATACTATTTAAGTGACTAGATTATTATTAGGAGTGATTAACATGAGTAAGATAAATATATTAGAAGTGTCTTTCAAATTTGGTGACAAAAACGATACTATTTACCCTGTAATGTTAGAAGATGAAAATGAGATGGTATTAATAGATTGTGGATATCCTGATTTTCTCAGATTGATAGAGGATGTTGCAATAAATAATGGAGTTAATATAAAAAATTTATCTAAAATAATTATAACTCATCATGATTTTGACCATATGGGAGCGTTAGCAGAATTTAAGAGACAATATCCTAGTATACAGATATTGGCATCTGAAGAAGATGCACCATATATTAATGCTAGTAAAAAATCGTTAAGACTACAACAAGCTGAAAGTATATATGATTCTTTAACAGAAAAGGAAAAAGAGCAAGCTAATTATTTTCATAAAATCCTTGAAACAGTAGAAAGTTGTAATGTAGATGTAACATTAAAAGATAAAGATTATTTAGAGTTTTGTGGAGGAATTGAAATAATAGCTACACCTGGACATATGCCAGGTCACATATCTATTTATCACAAAGAAAGTAAATCATTAATAACTGGAGATGCTTTGGTTGTAGAAAATGGAAATTTAGATATTGCACTACCTCAGTATACTTTAGACATAGAAGAGGCTAAAAGGTCTATTAAAAAGTTTTTAGATTATGATATTGATAGAATAATATGTTATCATGGTGGAATATATGAAAATGAGATAACAAAAACACTTAAAAACATTTAATATTAAAAAATAAAGATTAGAAGGTTTATTTTGTTTTAGGGATATTGGATAAAATTTATATATAAACTATGAATCTTAAAAAAGTGCTAATCTTGCGAGGATAGAGCACTTTTTTTGCTTTTAACTTCTATATAAAGACCAAGGAATCTAATCTTAATTCTTATATGATGTATAAAAAGATTATGTTTTAGAATAATCTAATTACATAAATAACTGATATACACTTTATCAAAGTATCGAACATATCCAATACCACACGCTAAGTAAAGAATTGTAATCTATGATTTGGTGTGAATCACTTACTCCTATGAACGTATGTGAATAGTGAGCTTCCGCTATGTAGAATATATACAAGAATAGAATGTAAAAACTACATTTGCTTGTGATACGGAAGCCGTACCATAAATGACGTAGACTCTTTCGAGTACCTGAAATACCTTAGTGAAAACACTTAAAATTAGATAGCAAAATACAGGAAGAGTTATACTTTTAGTAATGCTAGAATCAAAATATAAAATAAACTTTTACGAGGAGTGGAATTATAATTATGAGTAAAATTGGTATTACTAATTGCTATAACGAAAGTAAGGAATGTACTAGCTGCGGGTGTTTTAAAGCCTTTAATGAAAGAGTAGCAGCTTTTGAGAATTATGTAAATGCTTTTAGGAGATGGTAGTTATACAAGGAAACATAGTAATATCTGAAGATGAGAAATGGAATGCAGTAATAAGTTGTAATAAGTATTATGATGGGTTATTTTACTATGCTGTGAAAACAACAGGTATTTGTTGCAGACCTTCATGTAAAGCTAAGACACCATTGAAAGAGAATATACTGTTTTTTAATAGTGTAGATGATGCTATCAAAGCAGGTTTCAGACAATGTAAATTATGCAGACCTGATATAAAGGAACATAATTTTGAACCGAATAGAGAATTAATTGAAAAAGTAAAGGAAAAGTTAATCCAGAATTATAATAAACCAATTAAATTCAGGTTTATTTCAAAGGAATTTGGTGTTAGTATTAGTCATTTAACAAGATTATTTAAAGAATATACAGGACTAACACCTAACGAATATGTATCACAAATAAGAATAAATAAAGCGATGCAGCTTCTAAGTAAAAGTAATGATACTATTTTAGAGATTGCATACGATGTAGGATTTAAAAGTCTTTCTAATTTTTATAAATGTTTTAAACAAAATGCAGGTATTGCTCCTAAGGAGTATAGAAAAAGAAATAGTATAAATGAGATAAAAGTATAACAGATGATAAAAATTTTATTAGGAGGTGTTTGTATGATTAAAAAATATTATGGTTATTATAATTCGCCTATTGGAATATTAGAAATAATTTGCTCTGAAGATTCAATACTATCAGTTATGTTTGTGGAGCAAGAAAAGTCCTTGATGAATAAAGGAAATGAAATATTAGAAAATACTATTGCTCAATTAAATGAATACTTTAATGGAAGTAGAAAAGTATTCGATTTAAAGGTTTCATTAAATGGGACTGATTTTCAAAAGAATGTATGGAATGAACTATTGAAGATTTCTTATGGAGAAACCTTGTCCTATAAGAACTTAGCGATTAGGGTAGGAAATGAAAAAAGTGTTAGGGCAGTGGGAAGTGCAAATAGTAGAAATAAAATATGGATAATAGTACCTTGTCATAGGGTTATTGGAACTAATGGAAGTTTAACTGGATATGCTGGTGGCATAGATAGAAAGCAATGGCTTTTAAACCATGAGAAGAATATACTATCGATTTAGAAATATTAGAAAGAAAAGTAAGGTGAGCAATAAATGTATAAAATTCTAATAGTAGAAGATGATTTGATAATTGCTAAAACAGTGAAGAACCACATAAGGTCTTGGGGATTTGAGGCAGAATGTGTGACTGATTTTAAGGATGTACTTGCTGCATTTGTTTCCTATAGTCCGCAGCTTGTTCTTTTAGATATTACCTTGCCATTTTTTAATGGCTACCATTGGTGTAGTGAGATTAGAAAGATTTCTAAGGTTCCTATTATTTTTATTTCATCAGCCTCAGATAGTATGAACATAGTTATGGCCATGAATATGGGGGGAGACGATTTTATTGCAAAACCTTTTGACCTTAACGTGCTGACTGCAAAGGTACAGGCTTTATTACGTCGAACCTATGATTTTACAGGACAGACTAACTTGCTTGAGCATAAAGGTTCAATACTTAATATAAGTGATGCTACCTTAAATTATCACGACAGAAAAATTGAGCTTTCAAAGAATGAAAACAAGATACTGCAGATTCTTCTCGAAAATAAAGGCAAGGCTGTGTCCAGGGATACCATTATGACAAGGCTTTGGGAAACTGACAGCTATATCGATGACAATACCTTAACCGTTAATATAACAAGACTTCGCAAAAAGCTGCAGGAGGTAGGACTGTCTGATTTTATTACGACCAAAAAAGGTATAGGGTATATGGTGGAATGATATGAAGAAAACAGAGGTTTTTAAGTTTGTGATTTCCTATTTTAAAATGCGTGTTAAAGGAATTATTCTATTAGGTTTGTTTTGTATCACCTTTGCACTTGTATTTTCTTTATATAATCTTCCTGTAGAGCCAGTAGTTTATGCTAGTGTACTATGTGCATGCATAGGTATTATATTCCTTATAATAGATTTTATAAGGTTATATAATAGACATAAATTGCTTCAAGATTTAAAAAGCAACATTACCTTAAGCTTTGACAAACTCCCTGAGCCTAAAGATATAATTGAAAAGGACTATAAGGGTCTGCTTACTACCCTCTATAGCAATAATATTCAGATTGCTCATAGTGCAGATATGAGTCGAAGTAATTTAATAGACTACTATACTTTATGGGCACATCAAATTAAGATACCTATTTCAGCGATGGGTCTAATTCTTCAGTGGTCGGAAAGTGAGCTAAACTCAGAGCTTTCTATGGAGCTTTTTAAGATTGAGCAGTATGTAGAGTTTGTGCTGCAGTATCTAAGACTTGAGAGCATGTCTTCTGACCTTGTGTTAAAAAAATACAGTCTCGATGATATAGTAAAGCAGGCAGTACGAAAATATGCAAGGATGTTTGTAAGAAAGAAAATTAAGTTAGATTTTAAAGAATTAAGCTGTGAGGTTTTAACGGATGAAAAGTGGCTGGTATTTGTCATTGAGCAGATTCTATCAAACGCATTGAAGTATACTAAAGTGGGAACTATTTCAATATACATGGATAATTACAGTGAAAAGACTCTTGTAATAGAAGATACGGGTATTGGCATAAGGGAAGAAGACATAAATCGTATATGTGAAAGAGGTTTTACAGGCTATAATGGTCGATGGGATAAAAAGTCTACAGGACTTGGATTATATTTATGTAAGCAGATTTTAAGTAAGCTATCTCACAGCATAGCTATAGACTCCAGGGTTGATGAAGGGACAAAAGTAATGATCAATCTGGCAACAATTGAAGTGCAAATAGAATAAGATTTTGATGCAGCCTTACAACTGTGTAAGGTTAAAGGAAGAAATGTAAGCCAAAGTTAAGGCATACATTTCTTCCTTTTGTTATACTGAACATGATAAGAAGTTAGGATATAACAGTACTAAATAAACTTTGATGGGTGCCCTAAATTAACAAGTTCCTAAAAGGGAACGAGTAAGGCAGGCTATTCAGTGTTTCGAGTGAAAGGAGAAAATTATGTCAATATTAGAAGTAAAAAAACTTAAAAAAATATATACCAGCCGTTTTGGTACAAACCATGTTCAGGCTTTATCTGATGTATCCTTTTCAGTTGAGAAGGGTGAGTACTTAGCTATCATGGGGGAGTCTGGGTCAGGTAAGACTACCCTTTTAAATATTATTGCAGCACTAGATAAGCCCTCAAGCGGCGAGGTGGTGCTGAGCGGTATAAGCAGTATGAATCTTAAGGAAAAGGAAATTTCTAAGTTTCGTCGTGATAATTTAGGCTTTGTATTTCAAGACTTTAATCTTCTTGATACCTTTTCTTTGCAGGATAATATATTTTTGCCCCTTGTTTTATCTGGTAAGTCCTTTAATGAAATGAATAATCGTTTAAAACCTATTGCAAAGAAACTTGGAATAGATGATATTTTGCAAAAATATCCTTACGAGGTTTCAGGAGGTCAAAAGCAGAGAGCTGCCGTTGCTAGGGCATTAATTACTAATCCTCAGCTTATTCTTGCAGACGAGCCTACTGGAGCATTGGATTCTCATTCAAGTGATGAGCTTCTTCACCTGTTTAATGATATTAATAAAGAAGGAGAAACCATAATAATGGTTACTCACAGTACTAAAGCAGCCAGCCATGCAAGTCGCGTGCTTTTTATAAAGGATGGAGAGGTGTTTCATCAGCTATATAGAGCTTCCATGTCACAAGAAGAAATGTATCAAAAAATTTCCGATACACTTACTATAATTGCTACAGGCGGTGTAAAAAATGAGTAAGATGTTCTATCAAAAGCTGGCTGTAAATAACATTAAAAAGAATGGAAAGACATATTTTCCATATATACTAACTTGTATAAGCACTATTGCTATGTTTTATATTATGCATTTTATATCAGTAAATGATGGACTAAACAGTATGTCTGGGGGAAGGGAACTTAAAATAATACTCAATTTAGGTACTTATGTTATTGGTTTTTTCTCAGTGGTTTTTCTTTTTTATACTAACAGCTTTCTTATAAAGAGGCGTAAAAAAGAGCTGGGTTTATATAATATTTTGGGTATGGAGAAAAAGCATATTGCTAAATTGTTGCTTTGGGAAACCCTTTTCGTGGCAATTATAAGCATGATATTGGGACTGATATCTGGAATTGCAGTAAGCAAGCTTATGTTTTTAATACTTCTTAAGATTTTAAACTTTAAGGTTACAATGGGATTTGTTATATCAACTAACTCCATAGTTAAAACAGTTATTCTCTTTGGCTTTATTTTTGTTTTAACTCTTATAAATAATATGAGGCAAATTCATCTTGCAAAACCTGTTGAGCTTCTTAAGGGTGGTCAAGTTGGTGAAAAGGAGCCAAAAACAAAGTGGATTCTTACTTTAATTGGAATTCTCAGCCTTGGAGCAGGCTACTATATTGCCTTAACTACAGAATCACCTCTAGCTGCACTTAATATGTTCTTTCTGGCAGCAATTCTTGTTATGATAGGAACTTGGGCTTTATTTACTGCAGGAAGTATTGCCCTTTTAAAAATCCTTAGAAAAAATAAGAAGTTTTATTATAAGACCAATCATTTTATAAATGTGTCTGGAATGATTTATCGTATGAAACAGAATGCAGTAGGGCTCGCTAACATTTGTATTCTTTCAACTACTGTTTTAGTGATGTTATCTACAACAGTGTCGCTGTATATTGGTATGGAGGATGTGCTTAGAACAAGATATCCAAGAGATATTTCAATAAGCGCAAAAAATATATCAAAAGAAAAGGCAGAAATGATTAATAATATTATAAAAGAGCAATCAGACAAAGATAATATTACTTTGAAAAATATAGTTAAATACCGATCTTCATCTCTAGCTATGATACAAGATAAGAATTATTTCACAGATAATGGCAGTGATTTGGACGCAAACAATTTAGGCTTCATAGAGTTTGTACCACTAAGTGAATATAATGACTTGGAAAATAAATCTATTACTTTAAAGGAAAATGAAGTGCTGCTCTTTACTTATAGAGGAGAAATAGCCGAAGACAGCATTAATATTTTAGGCAATGAGTTTAAAATAAAAGAACGTATAAATAGCATGACAGTGGATGGAATAGCCTCCGCAGTAGTTACTAATGGTCACTTTATTATCGTACCTGATGAAAAGACAATTGAAAAAATATATGCTTCTAGCACTCAGGATGATGGCAAAATGGAGGATTTATCTTATTACTTTTCCTTTGATACTGATGATAATGCGGAAAATGAAATTGCTTTAACTAATGAAATTAATAGCAAAATAAAGCAATTATCTATTGATGCACGTTGTGAAGGCTTGGAAGAATCCAGAGAATCCTTCTTTTCTCTATACGGAGGACTTTTCTTCTTGGGGATATTCCTTGGAGCACTATTTATTATGGCTACGGTGCTTATTATATACTACAAGCAGATTTCAGAAGGCTATGATGATAAGGAGCGCTTTGAAATTATGAAGAAGGTTGGCATGAGCAAAGAAGAGATTAAAAAATCAATTGGTAACCAAGTGCTTATGGTGTTCTTCCTGCCAGTTGTAACAGCAATTATTCATATTGCCTTTGCCTTCAAGGTTATCGTGAAGCTTCTTGCAGTATTAAATCTTACTAATGTTACATTGTTTGCAATCTGCACAGCAGGAACAATTTTTGTCTTTGCTATTTTCTATGCTATTGTTTATTTTCTCACTTCACGAGTTTATTATAAAATTGTCAGCTGATTTGATTTTTAGTTAACTTGCTTATTAGATATATTATAATAGGAAGTTAAGTGGGGAAATATTAGATGCAGCTAAAAAAGTCAAGAATTAATAACTATGAAGGATTTGGCATACAGAACCAAAGTTATAAGTATTAAAGTAGATACTCAAAAAATAAACTTCAATTAAATAATTTTAAGTTAAAAATCGCGTAATTCAAGAAAGTGAATTATGCGATTTTTCGTAATACTACTAACGGATGTACTAAAAGTATTATCATCTGCAACTGATACGGAGAACTGTATCACAAATAAGTGAGTAAAGAGTTGATATGTAAAGTTAAAATGTGTTAAGTAATCAAATTCACCATATAAAAATGATATTACAAACAGTAATAAATAGTGAAATTACTATATTCTACTTATATTCTATATACTCTACCTTTGGTGGGTTTGAATATAGTAGCTTTTGGATTATCATATTATTAAAGGGAGGTGTTATTATGGATACACAAAAAATTGGACGATTTATAACAGAAGCTAGAAAAAATAAAAAAATGACTCAAGCAGAGTTTGGAGAATATCTGAATGTAACTGATAAAGCAGTTTCAAAGTGGGAATGTGGTAAGTGTATGCCCGATAGTTCATTATTTGAAGAAATAAGTAAAGTGTTGGAGGTTTCAGTTAATGAATTGCTAAAGGGTGAATTTATTGAACAGGAAAATGAAGAGGTGGAAAATAATAAAAATACAATTTTATTACTTAGTGAAATTCAAAAGCTAAAAAGAAATGAATCATTAGTTGGGGGATTATGTGCATTATTGATATCATTTATTACAGTAATTTATTCTGGAATATATAAACCAGGTATAAAAGCTTATGAACAATTTTTTGCTGGATTTATTAAAGCTATCAGTGCAGGTTGTCTTGTTATAGGAATACTTCTTATATTTAATGTATGGGTAAAGTACTCAATAAGAAATTCAAATAAAGATAAGAGATAATCGTATTTAAAATAATATATAAGAAGTTAAAGGTTTGAGAAAATAAAGTTTTGACAGGTAGGCTTTAAAATAAGTCTACCTTATCTTCCATGAATAAACCTTTATTTTACAATAACTCATTTATTTGGTACTATATTAGTGTATAAGTTACAAGTCATCTTCAAAAAATAAATAAGTCAGAATGTTCGTCTATTTTGTGTTATACTGCGTCAACAGAACCCTTAGATAGTGCTACTATCTGCGGAACCTGTTTCCTTGTCTAACTCAAAATATACTTCCCATCTTTGACTTATTATTTATTTTCAGATGCCTAAACAAAATATTAATTTTGCACATGTTGTGTTTTGAGGTGGAAAAGCTTATGGAGAATTTAGAGAGTATAATATCAATTAAAGATCTTAAAATGAACTTTGGAGATAAACGTGTCTTAAATGGAATAAATTTAGAGATACAGAGAGGACAAATAATAGGATATATAGGAACTAATGGTGCTGGTAAGAGTACAACTATAAAAATAATGCTTGGTATAATAGAAGGATATACAGGACAGGTAAAAATATTAGGACAAGATATAAGTAATGGAAGTGTAGAGTACAAGAAGAAAATTGGATATGTTCCAGAGCTTGCTGATATATATGAAAATTTAACTGCATTTGAATATATAAGCTTTTTAGGTGGAGTATATGGCATAGATCAAGATACCCTTATTAAAAAAGCAAAAAAGCTTATGAAGTTATTTACAATTGAAGGAGCTATAAACTCAAGAATATCTTCATATTCAAAAGGAATGAAGCAAAAGCTACTAATAATATGTAGTTTAATTCATAATCCAGATATATTATTTTTTGATGAGCCTTTAAGTGGACTAGATGCTAATAGTGTAATGATATTTAAAGAAGTTATGAGTAGTCTTGCAAAGGAAGGAAAAACTATATTTTATTCTTCACACATAATGGATGTTGTGGAGAAGGTAAGTGATAGAATTGTACTTATTGATAATGGAACAATAGCTGCAGATGGAAGTTTTGAGGAGCTTAAAAATAGTGAAAAGGAAAGCTCTTTAGAAGAAGTATTCAATGAATTAACAGGATTTAATGAACATGGACAAATTGCTAAAGAGTTTGTGTCTTTAGTTCAAGAGGTATAGCTATGAATGAATTTACCATATTAAGACTATTAGATAAATTTAAAGCCCTGTATAAAAAAGCTGGTGTTAATTATGATATTATGCGAATGATTTTGCAAATAAAATTAACTATGGATGGACGCAGAGTAAGTACTGTTTTGACAAATAATAATAAGTCTTCCGAAAATAAAGATAAGAATAATTATAAGCAACTACTTCTTTTTAACGGATTTTTAAGCATTTTTATTGGAATGTTAATGTTAGCTGATATGCCAGCTTTAAAAAATATAAATATTATTATAGGTGTAAATCTATTTATGATGGTATCACTTATGATATCAGATTTTTCAGCTGTTTTATTAGATGTAAAGGAAAAAAACATACTATTACCAAAGCCTGTAAATAGTAGAACCTTTAATGCGGCAAAGCTTACTCATATATGTATGTATCTACTTGGTATATCTTTGTCTCTTAATTTAATGCCTTTAATTTTTGGAACAGTAAAATATGGAGTGATATTTTTACCAGTATTTTTTTTGGAAAATATACTAATAGCTTTATTAGTTGTAGTAATAACAGCATTTTTATATACTTTAGTTTTAAAGTTCTTTGATGGAGAAAAGCTAAAGGATATTATAAATTACTTTCAAATATTATTAGCATTTTTATTTACTTTTGGGTATCAGTTATTTAATAGATTTTTTACTACTATAGATATTACGGCTATCTATGTACCTAAGCTTTGGCATAGTTTAGTTCCATCTATGTGGTTTGCAGCTCCTTTTGGAATATTAATAGATGGAAATAGAAATCCTTTTTTAATATTTTTATCTGTAATGGCAATATTAGCTCCAGTAATACTAATTATCCTTTATGTTAAGAAGGTAGTACCATATTTTGAAAAGAACCTTCAAAAACTAAATGATAATGGGGGAGCTATAAGAGGTGGAGATAAAATAAGAAAAGATTTTATAGCGGGAATAATTTGCAAAGATAAAGTTGAAAAAAGCATGTTTACATTTACTAAAAATATGATATCTACAGAAAGAAACTTTAAACTTAAGGTATATCCTTCTCTTTCAATGGCTGTATTTATGCCAGTTTTATTTATTTTTACAGATAGAGATAAATCCTTTATTGAAACTATTCAAACAAGCTATGGTGGAAAAGTACATTTATTAATGTATTTAACTGTATTAATGCTATGCTTCTGCACTGCTTATATAAACAATAGTGATAATTATAAAGGTGCATTTATATATAAGGTATTACCAATAAAAGATCCAGGAGTAATATTAAAAGGAGCAATAAAAGGAACCTTATTTAAATTAGTTATACCAGTTTATTTATTTACGGCTATAGTGTTTTTAATATTAAAGGGACCATCAATAATCTTAGACTTAATTGTAATGTTTTTAGTCCTTTTAATATCATCATTAGTTTATTTTAAACTATCAAATAAGATGATGCCTTTTAGTGTGAAATTTGCTTCAACTGATAGTGGTAAGCTTATAGGCCCAGGGGCGATTACATTTGTGCTTATTGGGATATTTGCTGCAATACACATAATAATTAGAAATAATATTACCTTTATAGGAGCATTTATAGCAACTCTTTTTGTAATTAATATAATTATTTGGAAAATCAGCTTTAAAATAAGTTGGAAAGATATAGGGATATAATATTGACTCTCACATGGTGTTAGGCATTATTCTAAAGATGTCATTCGAATGGCAGTAATTTATAGGAGTTGATTTTATGTTCAAGATTGGAGATTTTTCTAAGTTGACCAGGGTATCTGTCCGTATGCTCAGATATTATGATGAAGTTGGACTTTTTAAGCCTTCTAAAATTGATGACTTCACAGGTTATAGATATTATTCGGCAAAACAGATTTCAGATATTAACCTAATAGTATCATTGAGAGATATGGGTTTTAATGTGGCTGATATAGCAGTATGTATGAAGGAAAAGTCTGAGGAAAAGCTAGAAGATATTTTAAAAGTGAAAGGTGAAGAAATTAAGGATAATATAAGAGCTGAGGAAATAAGACTTGAAAAAATCAACTTCGCCATTAAGGATATGAAAAAGGAGAGGGTTAATATGAGTTACAATGTTACATTAAAATCAATACCTAGTTACAAGGTTATTTCTTTGAGGGATACTATACCAGCTTATAATGCAGAAGGCATGCTTTGGGAAAGGTTAGATAAATACATTGTATCAAAAAACATTCATTGCAACGACATTGCTTATGCTACTTATCACGATGAGGACTATAAAGAAGGTGAAGTTGATGTAGAGGTAGTAATGGGCGTTGACAAGCTTATTGAGAATGAAAATGAGTTTATATTCAAGGAAACTGAAGTAGTGGAGAAAGCTGTTAGTATATTAGTTCCAGGAGATTATTCTAATTTAGCACCAGCATACAACTTTTTAGGAAATTGGATTGAGGAAAATGGATATAGTATAGTTGGAAATCCACGCCAAGTTGCTATAAAAGGACCTTGGAATGAAGGGAATAAAGAGGATTATTTGAGTGAAATACAGATACCAGTAAAAAAATAAAGAAGCTTAAAAAAATGGCTGTACATGATGATTTAGTTATCATTATGTGCAGCCACTTTATTTAAATTAGAAAAAATTTAGAAGCCTTTAATAATTTGTGGATATAAATTGTTTTTGACTAAAAAGTCTACGTTATGCCAATTACAGTGAATCGTATCATAAGTAAGCCTCCAAATCTTTGATTTAGTTAGGCGAACTTACTCAGCGAACGAAGTGAGTCGAGTTTCCTTTAAGACCAAGTACAATTTCTAGCCTTAGGCATTGATATGACTTAACTAGGGCTGTTATTATACGTGAAAATACTGTAACATAAGTAATGAGATATAATAAACTTATCAGTAGATATAATAATATATATTATGGGAGGTATGAATATGGAACTTTGGGATGTATATGATATTAATCGAAATAAAACAAATGAAACTATGGTTCGAGGTGAACCTATTGAAAAAAATAATTATCATTTAGTTGTGCATGTATGTGTTTTTAATTCAGATGGTGAGATGCTAATTCAACAGAGACAACCTTTCAAAGAAGGTTGGTCAAATATGTGGGATATAACAGTAGGTGGAAGTGCTATAAAAGGTGATACAAGCCAATCAGCAGCTGAAAGGGAATTGTTTGAGGAAATTGGGTTAAGAGTAGATTTTAAAAATATTAGACCTCATATTACCATGAACTTTAACAATGGATTTGATGATATTTATTTAATTGAACAAGATGTTGATATCGATGAACTATCATTGCAGTATGAAGAAGTTCAGAAAGTGAAGTGGGCGTCTAAAGAAGAGATATTTTCAATGATAGATAGTGGTGAATTTATACCATATTATCAGAGTTTGATACAACTATTTTTTGATGCTCGAAAAAAATATGGTACTGTCAATGAAAATAAGTATACTCTGTAACTTAGCACATTCCAATATTTTTTCTTAGGGCTATTAGATGAATTAAATAATAAATACTATACAATTAGACATATATTTAAAATAATGTTATAATCCGAAAGAATATTTAGGATTTAAATAATATATAAAATCATGTGGGAGGAAGTGTAGTATGAAAAAATTATTTAAATTATTGAGCCTATCAACATGTCTTTTAATGATGTTGGTGGTTTTTGCAGGTTGTAGTAAAGATTCTTCTAAAGAAATAAGCTTTTTCAATTATGGTGAAAATATAGATGAAGAAACTGTAAAAGAATTTGAGAATGAATATGGCATAAAGGTTAATGTAGAAACCTTTGATGATATGGAAACTATGTATCAAAAAATTAGTCAGGGCGGTGTGAACTATGATGTTATATTAGTATCTGATGTTTTAATGCCTAGAATGATAAAAAGTAAGTTTGTTCAAGAATTAAATAAAGATAATATACCTAATATATCTCAAATGGATGAAGCCTATTTAAATCTAGAAATAGATCCAGGTAATAAATATTCAGTTCCTTATATGTTTGGAACAGTAGGACTTATTTATAATAAAGATGTAGTAAAAGAAGAAGTGGATAGCTTCGATATATTATGGGATGAAAAGTATAAAGATAAGATTTTTATGTTTGATACCTATAGAGACACCATAGGAGTGGCTTTAAAGAAACTTGGATATTCTTTAAATTCAACTGATCCAAAAGAAATTGAAGAAGCTAAAGAGCTACTATTAAATCAAAGGAAATTAGTTAATCCAATATATGGGATTGATAATGGAACTGTAATGATTCCAGCAGGAGAGTCTGATATAAACATGATTTGGTCTGGAGAGGGATTAAATCTTCAAGCTGAATACACTAATTTAGTTTATGTAGTACCTAAGGAAGGGGCAAACTTCTGGATTGATAGTTTATGCATACCTTATAATGCTAAAAATGTTGATGGCGCTGAAAAGTTCATAAACTTTGTAAGTGATAAGGAAAGTGCATTAAGAATAGCTGATGAAATAGGGTATACAACTCCTAATAAAGAAGCAAGACTTGAACAACCAGAGGAAGTTAGAAATAATCCTAATGCATATATGACTAAAGAAATAATGGATAGATGTGAAATCTATGTTGATTTTCCTAGTGATGTGAAAAAGGTATATGATGATGCATGGATACGCATAAAATCAAGTAATTAGAAATCATCTATAGTATTATATAATAATAAAAAAGAGAATAGATAAATTTGTGTTTATACAAACCTATTTATTCTATAATAAAAATGCTTAGTGAGTCAACACTAAGCATTTTTACATTTTAGTTTTTAAAAATATCGGGATAGAAGTCTTTAGCTAATTTTTCTAAGCAATCGAAGGTTCTGTAGCCATATCCCATAAGTTCAGTGTATTCAACAGAAACGATATTTTTATTCTTTATAGCTTCAACACTTTGAAGTGTAGGTTCGGCTAATAGCCTATCTACGGCATCAACATCTACTGAAGCATTTTTATTTGCTGTTACATAAACAATATGGTCAGGGTTAGAAGAAATTATATTTTCTAATGATATAGAACCCCCTTTTTCAATAACGTTATCCGAATTTAACACATTTAACATTTCCTTTTGTAATGAAGCATTAGCACCATAAGCAGTAAAGGATTCTCCATTATAATTAACTATTAGCATAACCTTTTTTCTTTCACTAGTGGTTGGAACTTTTGATTTAATGTTATCAAATGAATTCTGAAGTGAATCAGCTAATTTATTACCTTTATCTTGAACATCGAACATAGTACCTACGTTCCTAACATCTTGAATAATTGTGTCTAAAGAAATATGGGCATTCATTTTACTTGCCAATTGAACGTAAGTATTAATACCAACTTCATTTAAACTTGGTATTGAACCATATCTATCATCTTTAAATGAAGCAGATCTTCCGATTACTAAATCTGCACCTGAGCCAACAACAACTTCTTTAGCAACATCACCTTTGTTAGCAATTGCAGGTATAGATTCGTAGTCTGCTTTTAAATTTTCTAACATAGGAGTATCTAAGTCACCTGTTCCAATTATAGAATCCTTTAACCCTAAAGTTAAAAGTAGTTCAGTTGAAGTTTGATTATTAGTTATAACTTTCTTTGGAGCTTCATTAAAAGTCTGTTTGTACACATTTCCTTCAGAATCAAAAGCATCAAAGGTTATTGGATAAGTTGTTTTATTAGTTGATGCAGCTGTAGAAGTGCTAGTTTGCTCTTGCTTTGATGGTGAGTCTACATTTTCAGTTTTATTACTGCAGCCTACAAAGACTACAGCAGATAGAGCTAATGATGTAAGTAAAAGTAAAGTTTTTTTATTCATGATAATTCTCCTCTCGATTTTCATATTAAAAGTTTTAATTTTTATATAATAGAATAATTAGTTATAGTTTTTGTTTAATGTAATGATGGTGGTAAGTATTCAATAGAAAGCTTTTTAGTAGCTGGATTTATGTGAACAATAGATTCAACATCATATACTTCTTTAATTGTTTTTTCTGTTATAACTTCATTTGGAATCCCGTTATACACAATAACTCCATCTTTCAAAACATAAAGTTCATCACAAAATTGAGAAGCTAATGTTAAATCATGCAAAGCAGCTAAAACACATATATTTAAATTTTTAACTATTGACATAACTTCTAGTTGATACTTTATATCTAGATGATTAGTGGGCTCATCTAAAATTAATATTTTAGGATTTTGAGTTATTGCTCTAGCCAATATAACCCTTTGCTTTTCACCTCCAGATAATAGGCTGAAGTTTTTTTGAGCAAAATCTATCATTCCAACTTGAGATAAAGCTTTAAGTGCCATATCATAATCATTTTTATTATCTTGCTCTAATAAACCTTTATAAGGAGCCCTACCCATTAGAACTATATCTATAACTTTAAAATCAAAGTTAATGTTATTAAATTGACTAACCACTCCAAGAGTTTTAGCAAGAGATTTTTTGTTGTAATTTTTTATATCCTTATCAGATATAAAAACATCTCCAAAGGTTGGCTTTATTACACCATAAACAGCTTTCAATAATGTTGATTTCCCACTCCCATTTGGACCTATTAAGCCTATGAACTTATTACTTGTAACTGCTAAATCAATTCCTTTTACAATTTCTTTTTTCGATAAATTGACCTTTAATTCTTTAATTTTCAAATCCATTATAATCACCTACTTATCTCCATATCCGAAGCCTTTTCTCAATAAAATGTAAACAAAGAATGGTGCTCCAACTAAACCAGTAATAATACCAATGGATAATTCGGCATTAGGGATGATTATTCTAGCAAAAACATCAGCCCAAATTAAGAATATAGAACCTAAAAGTATTGAAGTTGGGATTAGTCTTTTATGATCAGACCCAACTATAGATCTTGAAATATGGGGGATTATTAATCCTACAAAGCCTATAATCCCGCAATTAGCTACTAAAATACCTGTTAGTAATGATGTGATTATCATATAAATTTTTCTGTATAAATTTAAATTAAGCCCTAAAGTCATTGAGGCTTCATCACCCATTAACATTAAGTTTAAAGTTCTTCCTTGAGTTAAGAAAAATAAACAACATATAGTTACAGCTAAAATTACAAAACCTATATTTTGCCACTTAGCAGTTGCCAAAGAACCCATTGTCCAGAATTTTACCGTTTGCATACCTTCAGCATTACTAGCAATAGAAATTATAAAATTAGATAAAGATGTACATAATGCACTGACTACAGTTCCCGAAAGGACTAATTTGGAGGATGACATTTTATTTCCCATTGAGGATAATACCAATACCAGGATAGAGGCACTTAAAGCACCTAAAAATGCCCAAAATGATACACTGCTTATGGAAAAGAGACTAAATGAGCCCAATCCTAACATTATAGAGAAGGTTGCACCTAGTGATGCACCAGAAGAAATTCCTAAAATATATGGCTCAGCTAGAGGGTTTTGAACAGTTGCCTGCATTATTGTTCCGCATACAGCAAGTCCAGCTCCAACAACAATTGCAAGTAAAACTCTAGGCATTCTAATTAACCAAATAACATTATAAGTAGATATATTACTTACTTTGGCAGCATCACCTAAGGATAATCCAAATAGTTCATTTAAGATTATGCTATAGGATACAGAAGGTTTTATTCTAAGTGAACCAAAGGATACTGATAAAATTACAGAAATAAATAATAATATAATTAAGCCTAAGATAAATAAATTGAAGGATTTTTTTATCTTTTGGTTTTTCTCATAAGAAGCATTTAAAATATCTTTCACATTTAACATCCTTTCTTGAACTCCTACTAAAAATGAGGTAAACTTATTCTAGAGAATTAAGTGATAATAATTATCAATTTCATTAACTATTATAATATAGAAAAAATCGTAATAGAATATACTAAAATAAAAACATGGACAATTATTTAAAGTTATATGTATTGAAAGGAGCCTATTTACTTGAAAAATGTTAATAAAGGTGATTTATTAAAAGAATTTAGAAAAAATACTTTTGAAGTTTTTAGAATAGAAAGGTTTATCAAGAATTCTATGTCATCGAAAAATGGTTATACAACTAATCTCTCAGCATTCATTTTTACTATAAGAGGAAGAGCCCAAATAGAGTTTGATAATGAGGTCTATATTGCTGAAAGAGGAAAGGTGATTCATGGATGTAAAAATAAAAACATATCCTTTAAGGTTTTAGTAGATGAAGAATTTGAATATATGAATATCTATTATATGGCAGATAAATGTATTAAGCCTGATTCTTATATGAATTCAACCTTCGAATTTGACGTAATAAATTATGACGAGATATTGAAATCCTTGTATGAGCTTAAAGAAATATCTTCAAAACAACAATTAACATCGAAAGTAAATCTTCAAATACAAACCTCATTATTTTTAAGAGAACTCTTTACTGATCATAACTACAAAAAGGGATTAAGTGAAAAAGATTTTACCATAGATGTAAGTGAATTTATTTCACAAAACTATATGGAAGAGATTACATTAGGCACGCTTTCAGAAAAATATGGAGAGAAAGCTAATAGAATATCATACTTATTCAATAAGTATTTAAATATTCGTCCCATAGATTATTTAATCCAATGCAGAATGACTGCTGCATTCAAGTTATTAAATGAAGGTTTTGCAGTAAAGGAAGTTTCAAAAAAGATTGGCTATAATGATGAATTCTATTTTAGTAGGTTATTTAAAAAAAATTTTGGAGTTACTCCAAGCAAGTTAAAGAAAGGGTAGAAGATATGCGAGGAAGAATTTTAACGAGGACAGTTTTTGATAGAGAGATTTTCATGTATTTACCATGGGAGTATGATATATCTGATAAAAAATATCCTGTAGTTTATGTTCATGATGGTGATAAATTTAGAAAGTTTTTAGGTGGAATAATTGATGAAATAGAAGATAAATTTGAAAATAAATCTTTAGAGGAACATATAATAATTGGAATTACACCTTTTGACAGATTAAATGAATATACCCCTTGGGCAGCAGAATCTAACCATGAAAGATTTCATCCATTTGAGGGCATGGGGGATGAATACTTAGAATTTTTAATAAGCGATTTACAAACCTATATTGAAAAAGAGTTTAGAGTAAGCAGTAATAAGAATGATAGAAAAATTATGGGACATTCTCTTGGAGCTTTGATTTCTTTATATTCAGTTTTCAAAAATGATAATTATAGTAAGGTAGCAAGTATATGTGCATCTCAATGGTATGATGGATGGATTAAATTTATTCAGGAAGAAATTTTAGTAAATGATGATTTTAGACTTATTATTATTGCTGGAAGAAAGGAGGGACATAGCAAGACTACAATTCAGAAGGACATGCCTAAGTTTTCTAGTATGTCCTATGGAATATTTAAGAAACATATAGGAGAAGAAAATGTAGAAATGGTTTGGGATGATTATGACCACCACGAAAATATATTAAATAGAAATAAAATTGCTTTGGAATTTTTAATGAGAAAAGATTAATTAGTTTGATAATTACAAGAAGGAATTTTTGTATTTCATTGCAACTTGATAATGTTAGGATAAGAACTTTATACTAAAGTTATATTGACACAACATAGCTTTAGTAGTAATCTGAAAGATAAGTTAGTTGATGCTAACTTATCTTTTTACAGTTAAGTAAGCAATGGCTAACTCACTTTCTTAAAGGTAGTTAAGTATTTACCTAATTTTATTTTAGTAGTAGGTAAGCCGAAGCTAACTATATAACTATTTAAGTATGTAAATAGTTAACATCATAAATATGCAAAATTAAAATACTTAGACATTTTAAAATTTCTTATTATAACATCTTAATATTTTAAAATTCTAGAAGTACATAGCTATATATACATAAGAACTTATATAAATAATATAAATTTTAGGAGGTAAAGAAATGAGTATAGTAATAATTGGTGGTCATGATAGGATGGTTTCTGAATATAAAAAGATATGCGATAAATATAATTGTAAGGCTAAGGTGTTTACACAAATGCCAGGTCGCTTTAAATCTCAAATAGGATGTCCAGATTTATTAGTAATGTTTACTAACACAGTATCTCATAAAATGGTTAATGCAGCTATGCAAGAGGCAGCAAGAAAGAATATCAGTATAGCAAAATCTCATAGTAGTAGCTCTAGCTCTTTAAAGAGTATATTAGAAACTCATTGTTTAAATTGTTCTGGGGATTGCGAAAACTGCACTAAACATAGTAATTAAATATAAAGTTAAATTAAGGAAACATTTTTGGGGTAGAGTTTAATCTTTTAGCACTTTACCCCGATAACAAAAATTGCCTAAAGTATTGTATTAATTTTCTGAATATGATACGTTTTTGTTATGGATATTTTTAGAAGGGTGGGGGATGAAATGAGGAACATATGTAATCTTAATGGAGTAAAAGAAATATATTTAATAAATACTCAGGGTAAAAATTATTTAACTTTCTTTAAGACAATGGGGGAAAAACTATATTCAATATGTAGTTTAGAAGAAAAGTTAAATGATGAGTATTTTCAAAAGAAAGACTTTGATGAACTTTTAAAAGAAAATCATGAAATTTATAATGATCTACTAGGTGACAACTATAAAACAAGTTACGGCAACCCAGACTATGCAGTGAAAGAGCTAGGAAAAGAAATGGGCCAAATAGCTACATATTTATATAATAGGTTAAATGAATGTATATCTTTAGTATTTTCTCATAAGACTGAGAAGATAGAAAAGTTACTACAGCTATTTACAGATGCCTATGCTTACGTAGTTAAAAATGGTGATAATGCTAATGGTTTAATGGAGCTTATAAGGGATTTTGAAGTTAGCATTTTAGACATGGAAGCTGAGGAAAAGGTTAATAATATAGCTTTAGATACTAAGGGTTATTACAGAGCTATAGTTGATGAAGCAAATGCAGAAGATTTAAGATACTTATTTAAGTACGGAAAATATATAACTGATAATGAAATAAAGACAGCTAAATTTTTGTCTACCTATGAAGATGTAAACAAGATTGCATATACCATGGTTAAAGGATATATGGATAGCTTTATAAGAGAAAAGAAGGATTACACTATTAAGTCTACAGTTAGACTAATATACTTTGTTGGTCAAGAGGCTATTGTTAAAGAGGTTATAAAGGAGTTTGGTAAATACAACTTAACCCCTGTCCTTGCAATGGTAGAATCTACTGAAGCAAATAAACAGTTTACTTATGATCATAGATTTGATAATGCTTTATTCTTCAGTAAAAACTATGCAGAAGTTAAAGAAGAAAGATTTACAGCTACCTTTGAAAGATTTAAAGAAGGTTTAGGAAAGTATTCAGGAATTGCAGTTATTGAAAGCTTTGGAGAGGTTCCGTTTGCACCTGAAAGCAAGAATACAGCTTTAAAATTAAGTGAAGAACAAAGTAAGGTTTACCAAAATGCAACGGTAAGACTTAGAACTATTCAAGATAAGTACATGCCATCTAAGGAAACAACCTTTACTATTATAGCTTTCCCTAGTCCAGAAATAGGAGAAAATTTTGAGGAAATCTTTGCTGATACTATGAAGATAAATACTCTTGATTCAGACAAGTGGGAAAGAATCCAAAATGATATTATTGGGGCTTTAGATAAGGGTGAGTTTATCCATGTTAAGGGCTGCAATGGAAATAGAACAGATATAAAGGTTAAAATGCAGGAGATCAACAATCCAGAAAAGGAAACAAACTTTGAAAACTGTATTGCCACTGTAAATATACCGGTTGGAGAGGTATTTACATCTCCAATGTTAAAAGGAACAAATGGACTTCTACATCTAGAAGAAATCTTCCTAGATGGCCTTAAATATATAAACTTAGAACTTTTATTTAAGGATGGATATATTGCTGAATATAACTGTTCTAATTTTGATGAAGAATCTAAAAATAAAAAGTATGTAGAGGAAAATCTGTTGTTCCCAAATAAAACTTTACCTCTTGGTGAGTTTGCAATAGGTACAAACACCTTAGCATATGTTATAGCGCAGAAGCATAATATAGTACCTATACTTCCTATCCTTATTGGAGAAAAGATGGGACCACACTTTGCAGTGGGTGATACTTGTTATTCTTATAGTGAAGATGAAAGAGTTTATAATGCTTTTGATGGAAAAGAAATAATTGCTAAGGATAATGAAAAATCTATTCTTAGAAAAACGGATATAGAGAGTGCATATACTCAATGTCATACAGATATAACTATACCTTACGATAGCTTAGAGTTTATAAATGCTATAACAAAGGATGGGGAAGTTATTGAAGTAATTAAAAATGGTAGATTTATTCTAAAGGGCACTGAGGAATTAAATGAACCTTTCAATGGAGAGGCTTAATAAACAGAGTTCTTAGCTTCTTCGAAGCTTAGAAATCGTTATCCAGGGACGTAGCTGCTCTTTATTCCTACTTTAAAAAAGATAGGAATATTAGAGCAGGTAGTCATCGGATATATTTTTTATAGAAATAGGAGGAAAATTATGATTAATAACATTGATATTAAAAATAAGATGGTAATAAAGTTAGATGATGAATTACCAGAAATGCCTAAGTTTCAAGAAGGAATTAGAAGAGCTCCTGACAGAGGTTATAGCTTAACACCTGCACAAACTGAATTAGCTCTTAAAAATGCTTTAAGATATGTTCCAGAACATCTTCACGAGAAATTAGCTCCAGAGTTTATGGAAGAGCTTTTGACAAGAGGAAGAATATATGGATATAGATTTAGACCAGAAGGAAAATTAAGTGGTAAGTCTATAGATGAATATAAAGGAAATTGCGCAGAAGGTAAGGCCTTCCAAGTAATGATAGATAACAACTTAGATTTTGATGTGGCATTATATCCTTATGAACTTGTTACTTACGGTGAAACAGGACAAGTATGCCAAAACTGGATGCAATATAGACTTATTAAAAAATACCTAGAAAATATGACAGATGAACAAACTTTAGTAGTAGAGAGTGGTCATCCATTAGGATTATTTAGAAGTTCTAAAACTGCTCCAAGGGTAATAACTACTAATGGTCTAATGGTTGGTATGTTTGATAATCCAGAAGACTTCCATTTAGCAACTCAACTAGGAGTAGCTAACTATGGACAGATGACAGCTGGTGGTTGGATGTATATAGGACCTCAAGGTATAGTTCATGGTACCTTCAACACTATAGTAAATGCAGGAAGATTAAAACTTGGAGTGGCTGATGATGGAGATTTAAGAGGTAAGATATTTGTAACTTCTGGTCTTGGCGGAATGAGTGGTGCTCAACCTAAAGCTATAGAAATAGCTAATGGAGTAGGAATTGTAGCAGAGGTTGACTATTCAAGAATTAAAACAAGACTTGATCAAGGCTGGGTTTCCATGGCATCAAGTGATTTAGAAGAAGTTATAAGAGTTGCTAAGGAAAAGGCTAAAAATGAAGAGTCTATCTCTATAGCATATCATGGAAATATCGTAGATTTGCTTGAATACATCTTAGAAAATGATATTCATATAGATTTATTATCAGACCAAACTTCTTGCCATGCTGCATATGATGGTGGGTATGCACCAGTAGGAATTTCTTTTGAAGAAAGAACCAGATTATTAAAAGAAGATAGAGAAAAATTCAAAGAGCTTGTAGATATGACCTTATTAAAACACTACGACATAATTAAAAAGTTAGTTGCTAAGGGAGTTTACTTCTTTGATTATGGTAACTCATTTATGAAGGCAATCTATGATGCTGGTGGAAAAGACATAGCTAAAAATGGTGTAGATGAGAAGGATGGATTCATTTATCCTTCTTATGTTGAAGATATCATGGGACCAATGCTATTTGACTATGGATATGGACCATTTAGATGGGTATGCTTAAGTCATAAACATGAAGATTTAATAAAAACAGACCATGCTGCAATGGAATGTATTGATCCAAATAGAAGAGGACAAGATAGAGATAACTACATTTGGATTAGAGATGCTGAAAAGAACCAATTAGTTGTTGGTACAGAAGCTAGAATATTATATCAAGATGCACAAGGTCGTATGGATATTGCTCTTAAGTTTAATGAACTTGTAAGAAATGGTGAAGTTGGACCAATCATGCTTGGAAGAGATCACCATGATGTAAGTGGTACAGATTCTCCATTTAGAGAAACTTCTAATATAAAAGATGGAAGTAACATGATGGCTGAAATGGCAATCCAATGCTTTGCAGGAAATGCAGCAAGAGGAATGAGCTTAATTGCTCTTCACAATGGTGGAGGAGTTGGAACAAGTAAGTCAATCAATGGAGGATTTGGATTAGTTCTTGATGGTAGCGAAAGAGTTGATAATATTATAAAATCATCTATGGCATGGGATGTTATGGGCGGAGTTGCTAGAAGAGCTTGGGCAAGAAATCCACATTCTATTGAAACAAGTATGGAATATAATGAGAAGAACCAAGGAACAGATCATATAACTCTTCCATATATACCGAAGGATGAATTAATAAAATCTGTTATTGAAAAAGCTTTAAATAAATAAATCATAATTTAAATAATTGAATAATTTAATTGGGTATATAGTATTAAAAGATTAAGACTATATACCTGATTTTTTATTTTTTTAGTTTGTATTTAGTTGTAAATAAAATATATTAATAAAAATATAAAAAAAATAAGTTCTAAGTTGAAGGTTGCTTCGTATATTTTTATGGGGATGATTTTTTAATATATGTAGTAAATTTAAATGAAATAAAAACAATGATTAAACAATGTATATACATTAGTAGATAATATTGAATAGAGTATTTGCAAGTAGTATAATAGTTAGGGTATTTGATGTGTAGATAAGGAGGGGTAGTGTTGAATTATAGAAAAAAAGTTAGAAAAGTTAATAAAATAAAAATATTTGTCGTAGCAATAACACTAATTAGTACCCTTTTTATTTTAGTTGGATGTAAATCCGATATTGAAGAAGAAAGAGATCCAATTATAAACAATTATACAAGTGCTGTAATAGAAAAAAACAACAACATATATATTTTTGATGAGCATGAGGAATATTTAGAAGGGGTAGGAGATTTGCATAGGCTGAAAGAACTTTCTGCTTTAAGTAATGACTGGAGTAATATAGCTTTTAAATATTTAGATGAGAAAGATAAAATAAATATATATAGTATGAAAGATGAGGAATATAAAGTATTACAAATAAATGATATAGGTGAAAATCAAATATCTAATATATCATGGATGAATAATAAATTAGTAGTTCATTTATATATAGATCCTACCACAAGTAAATATCTAATTTATGATGCAGACACTTTAGAACTTTTGAATTCCTGCGAAGGAATCTTAATAGATGTTCTTAATGAAGGTAATACTCTAGTTTATGGTAGAGCTAGTAATGGAGTTACTAATATATACTTTAATAATGCACAAATAATTAGTTTGGAAGATAGTGGAGAAGTTTTATTAAAGGGAAAAGTATCTCCTAAAAAGGATGAGATAGCTTTTATTACCTTTAGTTTTGATAAGGAAAAATTAACTCAATGTGAATATTTGTATAGAGGAAAAATTGAGAATGGTAAAATAAAGGATGTTTTTAAGACTGTTAAGCCCTATGAAATAAATGGAGACATAGTATATGAGGGTGATGAACTGGTTATATATAGCCAAGAAGGAAATTATTTAGTAAAAGATGAAGAGTTTATAGAAGAAGAAAATGAGGAAATGAAGAAAAAGCTCAATGAAAATTCTATGAAACTTAAAAACATGCTTAAAAATACCTTTGAAAGCGAAAGTATAAATGAAAACTTATCATGGAATGAAATTGGAGTTTTTAATATTACCTGGTTTACTAGGTAATATTTTTTTGTTGTATAGGAAAGTATAGATTTTTACGCTTTATAGGTTTTACCGTTAGGAATGCGGCGCATGCCACTTTTTTTATGTCTAAATTGTGAACATGCATATAAATATAGCTGTAATAATATATGAAATTTCATGAAAGTTATTGTAATATTTAAAATATACAGATAAATTTCCGAGGTGGATTTTTTCCAGGTTTTATTAAGGGGAAATCTGTTGACACCTTGTGTAGGGTTCAATATAATTAACGTGGAAAGTAAAAAAAACAAATTAAAATGTAGAAATACTGGAGGAACTTCTAATGGATAAAAAAATGCTTTCACCTGATGAAATTACTAATTATGTAGAACAGGTTGGAGTAAAAAAGGCTAATAATAAATGTGTACAAACTTTATTTTTAGGTATTTTAGCAGGAGTATTTATAGCTTTAGGGGCATATGCATCATCAGTAGCATCACATGGAATCAGTGATCCTGGATTACAGAAATTTGTGGCAGGTATAGTATTTCCAGTTGGATTAATTTTAGTGTTAATATGTGGAGCAGAATTGTTCACAGGAAATTCATTATTAAGTGTAGCTTGGGCTGAAAAAAAGATAACCACAGGTCAAATGTTTAAAAATTGGGCACTTGTTTGGATAGGAAACTTTATTGGAGCTGCTTTTGTAGCAATACTAGTTTTTGAATCGGGTCTTTTATCAACGGGAAACATTGGAGGTTATGCTGTAAAGGTAGCAGCGGCTAAGGCCAGTATGGGTTTTGTACCTGCAATTTCAAGTGGAATATTGTGTAATGTCATAGTATGTGTATGTGTATGGGGTTCCTATGCAGCTAAAGATGTAACAGGAAAAATATTCATGGGTTTCTTTCCGATATTTGCTTTTGTTATAGCAGGTTTTGAACACTGCGTAGCTAATATGTATTACTTTTCTATAGGATTGCTTGCAAAAACAAATTCAGCTTTTGTTGAAGCATCTCATGTAACTGTTGAAAAATTAGATAATTTAACTATAGTTGGAATTTTTAATAATCTAATTCCTGTAACCATAGGAAATATTATTGGTGGTGCAGTTTGTATTGGATTAGTTTATTGGTTCATATATAGAAAATGTAATAAAAAGAATATTGAGATAAGAGAGAAATTATCAGCATAGTATATATAAATTCATGGAAAATTGTGTTAGAATTAAGTTTTAGCATGATTTTTTTTATAAGATTTTATGGAAAATTGTAAAAATTTCTATTGATTTGTAAAAATCTATTTTATATTTATAGCACATAATATAAAATAGATAGTATGAAGATAAATACTAAATTAATTAATGGGGAGGGTTATATGAAGAAGAAAGGAAAAGTTATCAGTTCAATTGTAGCTTTAAGTATAATGGGGGCAATAGCCTTTAGCATTAATAATAGAGTAGAAGCAGATGCAGTAAAAATAAGATTAGGTGGGAGCACTAGATATGAAACTGCTGTAGAAACATCTAAACAGGGATGGCCTAGTGGAAGTAAAACCATAGTACTAGTGTGTGGAACGGATTATCCTGATGCACTAAGTGCGGCACCTTTAGCTAAAAAGTATAATGCTCCTATATTGCTAACAGAACAGAGTGCATTATCTACTGTAGTGTCCAATGAGATAAATAGATTGAAGCCTTCTATAGCTTACATAGTTGGTGGAGATGGAGTTGTATCTAAAAATGTACAATCCCAGTTAAAGGGAATGGGCATTGATGTTAAAAGATTAGGTGGTATCAATAGGTATGAAACAGCTGTAAAAGTAGCTGAGCATATTGGAACATCTAATGGAGTTGTTTTGGCTTCAGGGGTAAGTTTTGCCGATTCTCTATCAATAGCTCCGGTGGCGGCAAAACTAGGAATGCCTATATTGCTAACAGATGTGAATGAATATAACAGTTATAATAAAAAGTTCATTCAAAATAATAGCATACCTAAAACTTATGTTATAGGTGGGGATGGTGTGATATCAAACTCTAATATGGCTAATTATAAAAGTCCTGAAAGAATTAGTGGAATTGATAGATATGAAACTAATACAGCAGTTTTTAATTATTTTAAAGGAAATGTTAATTTAAACAAAATTTATTTAGCATCAGGAATAGATTTTCCAGATGGATTAGTAGGAGCACCAATAGCTGCATTAACTTCTTCTCCAGTAATTCTTATGGAGGAATCAGGAACTTATTATCCTAAAGTTTTAGCAGCAATAAAAGGAATAAAATCCGATCAAGTATTGGTTTTAGGTGGAGTTGGAGTAGTTAGCGACAACATAGTTAATAAGGTTTTAGAGGCAGTAAATTATGAGGAGAAATTTAAGGTTTTAAGTATTGAATAGCTCAAAAGTGGGTGAAATTAAAGTGAGACCTATAGAAGATATGCTTAAAGACCTACCCTTGGGGGTATCTGCTTTAACAGAACAAAAGGTTCATAATAAAAAGTTGACTTGTATAATAATTAAAGATGATTTTAAAGATTTTATATATTTGCCTAATTCTATGCAGTTTAATTTCAAAAGCGCCTATGTAAAAAGTAATAAAGTAATTTCAGGGCACTTGATTATAAGAATGAAAGATGATATAAAAGAAAAGTACTATCCTTTTCACTTTAATTATTATGATGAAAAAACATTAAGTTTAATTATAAATTTAAGTCATCAAAGAAAATTATACTTAATACTAGGTAATAAATATAACGAATATAAAATTGTTTGTTTCAGAAATAGTTTAAAAAGTTTTTTTAGAAGATATATAATTAATTGTATAAACTGTGGTTATCGATGGAGTGATGAAGATTACAAGGAATCAATTTGTAATCTTATATCTTCATTTCCTAGTATAGATGACTTATGGAAACGATTAGGTGGACAAATTACTATGAGTATACTGAAAAAAGTATAAGAAAAACGGTGAAATGTTAAGTAAAATTCAAAATCTACAAAAAACTTATATTAATTTAAAAATTTTTTAAAAAAACCATTGCATTTCTAAAATATTAGATTTATAATAGGTACATGATAAATAATAAATTGAATTGTTTAAAAATTTAATATTGAATCATAAGTAGAGGCGCTTATAAATTGGTAACTGATAAATGTTAAAGAGAATACCCTCTGATGTTACAGTGAATTGTTTATAGGCCGAAAGGGTACAAAGGTATTTTGTATTACTTGGGGATAAGACACAAGGTTTTATCACTGCCATGTTATATGGAGAGCTATTTATGGAATGAAAAATATTCATTGCATTGATAGTTCTAACTAACCAAGTTATCTAATGGTGTTGAATATTTTCAACGCCATTTTTTATTTACTATATTTTTATCCGATGACTATCATCTCTAATACTATGAACTTTTTCAAAGTGAGAGTAAAAGAGATGCTACGTCCCTGGATAACGATTTCTAAGTTTCAAAGAAACTAAGAAATCTGTTTATACTAAAAAGTTATACATAAATAAAAAGTAAACGATTATTTTATAGGGGGAAAAGAAAATGAAATCAGTAATCAGATTAAGAATGAGCGCACATGATGCACACTACGGTGGAAATCTTGTTGATGGAGCAAGAATGCTACAATTATTTGGAGATGTAGCTACAGAATTATTAATACAAAATGATGGAGACGAAGGTCTATTCAAAGCTTATGAAAACGTAGAATTCATGGCACCTGTATTTGCTGGAGATTATATCGAAGCTGTAGGTGAAATCGTACACGTTGGAAATACATCAAGAAAAATGACTTTTGAAGCTAGAAAAGTAATAGTTCCAAGACCTGAAATCAACGATTCAGCTTGTGACGTTTTAGAAGAGCCAATAGTTGTTTGTAAAGCAACTGGAATATGCGTAGTACCAAAAGATAAGAAGAGAAAGTAATTAAGTAACTATATGCAAGAATTCTTGCAGAAACATTGTTAAAAAATTAACTATATAGGAGGATTTTAAATGGAAAAGTTAATAATTGCTGCAGCTATTTGTGGTGCAGAGGTTACTAAAGAGCAAAATCCAAATGTTCCTTACACAGTAGAAGAAATTGGTCAAGAGGCAGAAAAATGTTATAAAGCTGGAGCTAGTATAATTCACCTTCATGTTAGAAAAGATGATGGTACTCCAACTCAAGACAAAGATAGATTTGAAGCTTGTATGGCTGAAATAAGAAGAAGATGTCCAGATGTTATCATTCAACCATCTACTGGTGGTGCTGTAGGAATGAGCAATGAAGAAAGACTTCAACCAGTTGATTTAAGTCCAGAAATGGCAACATTAGACTGTGGAACTTGTAACTTTGGTGGAGACGAAATATTTGTTAATACAGAGAACACAATCAAAGAATTCGGGGAGAAGATGATCCAGTTAAACGTTAAGCCAGAAATCGAAGTATTCGATAAAGGTATGATTGACATGGCCATCAGACTTCATAAAAAAGGATTTATAAAAGCACCAATGCACTTCAACTTCGTTATGGGAGTTAATGGTGGAATAAGTGCTGGAATGAGAGACTTTGTATTTATGAAAGAAAGTATTCCAGCAGGAAGCACTTACACAGTATCAGGAATAGGCAGAAATGAATTCCCATTAGCTGCAATGTCTATGATAGAAGGTGGACATGTAAGAGTTGGATTTGAAGATAACGTATACCTATCAAAAGGTGTTATGGCAGAAAGCAATGCTGATCTAGTTGAAAAAGCTGTAAGAATAGCTAAAGAATTAGGAAGAGAAATTGCAACTCCAGCAGAAGCAAGAGAAATATTAGGACTTAAAGCTTTATAATTTGAAGCATAATATAAGAAGCTATTTTTAACGTATAAGATTAAAAATATAATAAACAATAATTAAGTAGAAAAAATTTATTGAGACTAAAGTAAAAAGGAGTGTTTTTAATGAAAAAAGGATGTAAATATGGAACTCACAGAGTAATAACACCAGCAGGAGTATTACCACAACCAGCTTTAAAAATAGACAATACAATGGAAATATATGATAATGAAATACTTATCGACGTTCAAGCTTTAAACGTTGACTCAGCAAGCTTTACACAAATAGAAGAAGAAGCTGGACATGACGTAGAAAAAATAAAAGCAAAAATCCTTGAAATCGTTGGAGAAAGAGGAAAAATGCAAAACCCTGTAACTGGTTCAGGCGGAATGCTTATCGGAAAAATAGCTAAAATAGGAGCTGCATTAGAAGGAAAAACTGATCTTAAAGTTGGAGACAAAATCTCTACATTAGTATCTCTTTCATTAACTCCACTTAAAATAGAAGAAATCATCGATATTAAACCAGACATCGATAGAGTAGAAATTAAAGGTCAAGCAATATTATTCGAAAGCGGATTATATGCTAAACTTCCAGAAGATATGGAAGAAACTTTAGCACTAGCTGCACTAGACGTAGCAGGAGCTCCAGCTCAAGTTGCTAAATTAGTTAGACCAGGACAATCAGTTCTTTTATTAGGAGCAGCAGGAAAATCAGGAATGTTATGTTGCTACGAAGCAGTTAAAAGAGTTGGACCAACAGGAAACGTTATTGGTTTAGTTAGAAACGAAGAAGAAGCTGCAAGATTAAGAAGATTAAACTTAAACATGAAAATAGTTATCGGAGATGCTACTAAAGCTATCGACGTAATGAACTTAGCTTTAGCTAACAACAACGGCGAAGAAGTTGATGTATCTATCAACATAGTTAACGTTCAAAACACAGAAATGTCAACTATATTACCAGTTAAAGATGACGGTATAGTTTACTTCTTCTCAATGGCTACAGCATTCACTAAAGCTGCTTTAGGAGCTGAGGGTGTAGGTAAAGACGTAACTATGATAGTAGGAAACGGATATACTAAAGGACATGCTGAAATAACATTACAAGAGTTAAGAGAAAACGAAACTCTAAGAGCTATATTCCAAGAATTATACGTTTAATCCGTAGATTATAATTGATTAATTAATAAAATTAATATATATAAATGTGAAATTATAGGGGGTAACAATTAATGAATACAACTCGTAGAAAAGAATTATTTCCAAACGTTACAGATGAACAATGGTTTGACTGGAAATGGCAAACAAAAAACAGAATAGAAACTTTAGATGAATTAAAGAAGTATATTCCATTAACTCCAGAAGAAGAAGAAGGAGCTAAAAAATGTCTTGAAACTTTAAGAATGGCTATAACTCCTTACTACTTATCATTAATCGATCCAAACAATGCTAATGACCCAGTAAGATTACAAGCTATCCCAACAGGATTAGAAGCTCATAAATCTGCTGCAGATTTAGAAGACCCACTACACGAAGATACAGATTCTCCAGTACCTGGATTAACTCATAGATATCCAGATAGAGTATTACTTCTTATAACTGACCAATGCTCTATGTACTGCAGACACTGCACAAGAAGAAGATTTGCAGGACAAAGCGATGACTGCATGCCAATGGAAAGAATAGATAAAGCTATAGATTATATCAGCAAAACACCAGTAATCAGAGACGTTCTATTATCAGGTGGAGATGCTTTACTAGTTGACGATTCAGTACTTGAGTACATCATCAGCAAATTAAGAGCAATACCACACGTAGAAATAATCAGAATTGGTTCAAGAACACCAGTAGTTATGCCACAAAGAATTACTGATGGCCTTGTAAATATGTTAAAGAAATACCACCCAATCTGGTTAAATACTCACTTTAACCATCCAAACGAAATCACAGAAGAGTCTAAAGCTGCATGTGAGAGAATGGCTAATGCTGGTATACCACTAGGAAACCAATCAGTACTTCTAAGAGGAGTAAATGACTGTGTTCACACAATGAAACAATTAGTTAACGATTTAGTTAAAATCAGAGTTAGACCTTACTACATCTATCAATGTGACTTATCATTAGGACTAGAGCACTTCAGAACTCCAGTTTCTAAAGGTATCGAAATCATTGAAGGGTTAAGAGGACATACTTCTGGATACTGCGTACCAACATTCGTTGTTGACGCTCCAGGCGGCGGTGGAAAAACTCCAGTTATGCCAAACTATGTAATTTCTCAAAGCCATGACAAAGTAATACTTAGAAACTTTGAAGGAGTTATAACTACTTACTCTGAGCCAACAAACTACACTCCAGGATGTACTTGTGATGTTTGTACAGGTAAGAAATCAGTTCATAAAGTTGGAGTTGCTGGATTATTAAACGGTGAAAAACTTGCTTTAGAACCAACAGGATTAGAAAGAAACGAAAGACACGCTCACTAGAATATAGTTAGAAGTGATCTTAATGAATGAAATTTTAAAGTTATTGAAACCATATAAAAGTGTATCTATTATAGGTATGAATAAAAATGTGGGAAAAACTACAACTTTAAACCATATCTTGAAGGAGGCTAGGGGCTCTGTGTCCCTTGGCCTAACTTCTATAGGGAGAGATGGTGAAGAGTTAGACAGGGTTACGGCTACAGAGAAACCTAAGATATATATTGAAAAGGGGACTGTGATTGCTACAGCCAAACAATGTCTTTTAAATAGTGATTTCACAAGAGAGATTGTAAGAACTACAGGAATAAATACTCCTATGGGAGAAGTTGTTATTTGTAAAGCCTTAAGTGATGGTTATGTGGATTTAGGAGGACCTTCCGTGAATTCATATATGACCAATATAAAAGATCAATTATTAAGTCTTCAGTGTGATCTTGTAATAGTAGATGGAGCTTTAAGTAGAAAGACCTTTGCTTCACCCGCCATAACAGAAGCTACAGTGTTATCTACAGGAGCCGCTCTATCAAGAAGTATGAAGACCGTCATAAGTGAGACAAAACATACTATGGATCTATTAAGTTTACCCCATGAGCAAGATAGGTCTATTTTAAATGTCGCAACAAAAATATGTGATTCAGGAATTGTAGGCATCATTTATAAGGATGGTACCTATAAAGTACTAGAGGTTTTAACTGCCCTAGAAGCTTCAAAAGAAATTGTAGAAGCTTTGAGTGAACAAGTATCCCATGTAGTTATTAAAGGTGCAGTTTCTGACAAACTTATTAAAAATATCATGACTTCTACTAACCTATATAAAGATATAACTTTTCTTGTGGAAGATGGTACTAAGCTATTTATTAGTAGTGAAAGCCTTTATAGATTCCATAGGCAAGGTGGAGTCATAAAGGTCCTAAATAAGATAACTGTGGTTTGCATAACTTCAAATCCAAAATCACCTTATGGATATGAATTTCCAAAGGATGAATTCTTAAAAGGTCTTAGAGAAGCTGTCAATGTTCCAGTATTTGATGTATTAGGGGGGAAATAATATGAAGTTTTTAGATAATGAACAAAGGGCTCAAATAGGGTTTTCCTTTATCATGGATGAGCTTGGTATAATAACTCCTTATGGTACTGAGGAAAAGAAGCTGATAAAGCCTTTTAGAATTAATGAGTATGATAAATTGGTAGAAGAGCTTACTAACGTTGAGCTGATGATAGGTCATATGAATGAATATCATGATGAGTTTAACGATATAGTAAGACTTCTACACAAGATTAAAGATATAAGAAATACATTAAGAAGAGCAGAGAAGGTAGAAATATTAGATGAAGTTGAACTTTATGAGGTTAAATATGTATCTATGCTTTTGGAAGAGCTTAAATTAGTCTTAGATAATATTAATTTATCTGTAGGTAAAATTAAGCTTCATTCCCTAGAAGAAGTAATAGATATATTAGACCCAAGTAAAAAACGTTTATCTACATTCTATATTTATGAAGAATATAGTGAAAAACTTTCTCAGATAAGAAAACTAAAAGGTGAAAAGGAAAAAGCAATTTTTTCTTGCAATGATGAAGGTCTTATTGAAAAGTTAAAACAAGAGCGATTAGATATTGTTATTCAAGAGGAAGAAGAAGAGTTACATATTAGAAAAGAACTTACTTCTAAATTGTCCTCCTTTAGTAGATATATATCAGAAAATTTAAAAGTGGTAGGTATTTTAGATTTATTAATGGCAAAGGCAAGCATTGCTATTAAATACAATTGTGTTAAACCTAACATAGTTAAAGAGATGAATATTGATATAGAGGATGGAATAAATCCTGAAATTGAAGCGATCCTTAAGAAAAAAGGAAAAGCATTCTCTCCTGTTAATATACAGCTTCATGGAGGAACTACGGTGATAACTGGAGCTAATATGGGAGGAAAGAGTGTAGCATTAAAGACTATTGTTTTAAACCTATTTCTTGGACAATTGGGCTTCTTTGTATTTGCAAAAAAAGCAACTTATCCAGTATTAGATTTTATTCATTTTGTTTCAGACGATATGCAATCTATATCTAAGGGATTGAGTACTTTTGGAGCTGAGATAATTAAATTAAAAGAAGTGGTAGAGTGTGTAAAACGTGGAGATGGATTTGTAGCTCTTGATGAGTTCGCTAGGGGAACAAACCCTAAAGAAGGATATTACCTTGTAAAATCTCTTGCAAATTATCTACAAAAATTTAACACTGCTAGCATAATATCTACCCATTATGATGGTGTGGTAGAAGAACCTATGGTTCATTATCAAGTTGTAGGACTAAAAAATATAGACTTTGAGAAACTAAAATATAAGATTGATCTTAATAAGACTCATTCAGTTGAAATTATCCAAGAGCATATGGAATATAAACTTGAAAGAGTATCTAAGACAAATCAAGTACCTAAGGATGCGCTAAATATAGCGATGCTATTAGGATTAGAAAAAGACATAGTGAATATAGCGAAAACATATTATGAGGAGGAGTACAATGGAAAGTAAATTAAATTTAGATTTAAATCTAGTTGCTAAAGCTAGAGAATCATCAAAGAATATAGCTCAAGACACTCAAAAGTTCATAGACAGACATACTACAGTAGCTGTAGAAAGAACTGTATGTAGATTATTAGGTATAGATGGCGTAGATGAATTTGGAGTACCACTACCAAACGTAGTTGTAGAAAACATTAAAGCTGGAAACGGATTATCTGTTGGAGTTGCTGTATTAGTAGGTAATGCTATGGTTAACACTGGATTAACTCCACAAGAAATAGCAGAAAAAGTAGCTAAAAATGAATTAGATTTAACTAAACTACCTATGAAAGATATGTTTGAAATAAAAATGGCAGTTGAAAAAGTTGCTAAAAACATGGTAGCTACAATCAAAGCTAACAGAGGCGAGAGAGAAGCTTACCTTGAAAAATTCGGCGATAAAACAGGTCCATACCTTTATGTTATCGTTGCTACAGGAAATATCTATGAAGATATAATTCAAGCTAAAGCTGCTGCAAAACAAGGTGCAGACGTTATAGCTGTTATTAGAACAACAGGACAAAGCTTACTTGACTACGTTCCATACGGAGTAACAACTGAAGGATTCGGAGGAACTTTTGCAACTCAAGAAAACTTTAGACTTATGAGATCAGCTTTAGATGAAGTTGGAGAAGAATTAGGAAGATACATCAGATTATGTAACTACTGTTCAGGATTATGTATGCCAGAAATAGCTGCTATGGGAGCTATGGAAAGACTTGACGTAATGCTTAACGATGCATTATACGGAATTCTTTTCAGAGATATCAACATGCAAAGAACTATAGTTGACCAATATTTCTCAAGAGTAATCAATGGTTTTGCAGGAGTTATAATCAACACTGGTGAAGATAACTACTTAACAACTGCTGATGCTGTTGAAGAAGCTCACACAGTGCTTGCTTCTCAATTCATCAATGAGCAATTTGCTTTAGTTGCAGGACTTCCAGAAGAGCAAATGGGTCTAGGACACGCATTTGAAATAAATCCAAATGTTGAAAATGGATTCCTATATGAGCTTGCTCAAGCACAAATGGCTAGAGAAATATTCCCTAAAGCACCACTAAAATACATGCCTCCAACTAAGTTCATGACTGGAGATATATTCAAGGGTCAAGTACAAGATGCATTATTTAACATGGTTACAATAATGACTAGCCAAAAATTACACTTATTAGGAATGTTAACAGAAGCTATACACACTCCATTTATGAGTGATAGAGCACTATCTATTGATAATGCACAATATATATTCCATACAATGAAAGACCTTGGTTCTGAAATCACTTTCAAAAAAGGTGGAATAATGGAAACAAGAGTTGATGAAGTTCTAGGAAAAGCTGCTGATCTATTATCTGTAATAGAAAAACAAGGTTTATTCAGTACTTTAGAGCAAGGTAAATTTGCAGGTATTAAGAGACCTCTAAACGGAGGAAAAGGATTAGATGGAGTTGTTGAGAAGGAAGCTAATTACTTCAACCCATTTATAGATTTAATGTTAGGAGGAAACAGATAATGAGTGGTGGATTATATTCAACAGAAGTTAGAGATTACGATACTAATTTAGATCTAACTAAACTTAAACCTTACGGAGATACTATGAACGATGGAAAGGTTCAAGTGAGTCTTACTTTACCAGTTAAAGATGATGAAAGAGGAATAGAAGCTGCTATTCAACTTGCAAAATCAATGGGACTTAAAGATCCAAACGTTGCTCATCACGGATCATTAGATAAAGAGTTTACATTCTATGTAGTATATGGTTCATTAACTCATACTGTTAACTATGAAGAAATTCATGTTCAAACTGTAGAAGTAGATACTATGTCTATGTCAGAAGTTGGAGAATACATTGAAGAGCACATCGGAAGAGATGTAGTTATCATAGGAGCTTCAACAGGAACAGACGCTCACACAGTTGGAATCGATGCTATAATGAACATGAAAGGTTTCGCTGGTCACTATGGTCTTGAAAGATACAAAGGTATCGAAGCTTACAACCTAGGAAGCCAAGTAGAAAACGAAGAGTTCGTTAAGAAAGCTATCGAGCTAAAAGCTGACGTTCTTCTAGTATCTCAAACAGTTACACAAAAGGATGTACACATCCAAAACCTTACTAACCTTGTAGAGTTATTAGAGGCAGAAGGTTTAAGAGATAAAGTTGTATTAATCTGTGGTGGTCCAAGAATAACTCACGAACTTGCTAAAGAATTAGGATACGATGCAGGATTCGGACCAGGAAAATATGCAGATGACGTTGCTAGCTTTGCAGTAACTGAAATAGTTGAAAGAAAGTTAGTTTAATTTAAAAAGTTTAATGTTTAAAAGTCTAGTTTAATGTTTATATATATATTTAGTTTATAGGGATAAAAACTAAAAGGGTTACGTGAAATAAAATTATAGGGTATATAAGTAGAATGAAGAAATTCATTCTACTTTATTTTTTACTCCAAATCTACGATTTGGCTAAGTAAAAAATACTCATTCGAATGAATATGAGAAGGAGTTTCCTCGAGAGCAAAGCGAAAAGTCACGTTAGTGACACCACTCCAAATCTACGATTTGGCTAAGTAAAAATAAGTGAGAATCTAAATCTTTGATTTAGTAGTTCGAACTTACTCCTTAGAACGTATGTGAAAAGGAGTTCCTAAATTGAAAATGAATATGAGAAGGAGTTTCCTTATAAATACAATAACTATTTAACTATGAATCTATTTAAATGTTTTTATACATAGATAGATATATAGTTATATTATACCCATACAAATAATACAAAATACTAATATTTATCAAATTGTATTGATTTAATATGACGTTTATGGAATAATTGTATTGTAAAGATTAAATGAATAGATACAAAATATACATACAATTTTGTACTATACTGTAGGGGGAATATAAATGAATACAAGATCAGAGTTAAACAAAAACCTAGCAGAAATGCTAAAGGGTGGAGTAATAATGGATGTAGTTAATGCTGAGGAAGCTATAATTGCAGAGAAAGCAGGAGCGGTTGCTGTAATGGCTTTGGAACGTGTGCCTTCTGATATTAGAAAGCAAGGTGGCGTTGCTAGAATGTCAGATCCTAAGATGATAAAAGAAATTCAAGAAGCTGTATCTATTCCAGTAATGGCAAAGGTGAGAATAGGTCATTTTGTAGAGGCACAAATATTAGAAGCCTTTAAGATTGATTATATAGATGAAAGTGAAGTATTAACTCCAGCGGATGATTTATTTCACATAGATAAAAAAGGATTTAATGTACCTTTTGTATGTGGAGCTAGAAACCTAGGAGAAGCACTAAGAAGAATAGGTGAGGGAGCTTCCATGATAAGAACTAAAGGAGAAGCTGGTACTGGAGATGTTGTAGAAGCTGTAAGACATATGAGAACTATGATGAGTGAAATAAGAAAAGTACAAAACACACCGAAGGAAGAGCTTATGACTATAGCTAAAGAAATGGGTGCACCATATGACTTAATAGTTTATGTTCACAACCATGGAAGACTACCAGTAGTTAACTTTGCTGCCGGTGGAGTAGCTACCCCAGCTGATGCAGCTTTAATGATGCAACTTGGAAGTGATGGAGTTTTCGTTGGTTCTGGTATATTTAAATCAGCAGACCCAGAAAAAAGAGCTAAAGCTATAGTTCATGCTGTAGCAAACTATAATAATCCTGAAATCTTATCACAAGTTTCTGAGGATTTAGGAGAACCTATGGACAGTATAAATACTAAGGATATACCAGATGGCAAATTATATGCATCAAGAGGATGGTAGTACCATGATAACTATAGGTGTACTAGATTTACAAGGAGCTGTAAAAGAACATGTAGATAAGATTAATAATATAAGTGGAGCCACAGCTTTAAGAGTGAAGAATGTGAAGGACCTAGAGGATATAGATGGCCTTATAATTCCAGGAGGAGAAAGTACTACCATAGGAAAACTATTAAGGGATTTTCAGATGCTATCTCCACTAAAAAGCAAAATTGAAAGTGGGATGCCAGTATGGGGAACCTGTGCAGGTATGATAATTCTCGCTAAATCCATCCTAGGAAGTGATTACAACCATTTAGGTGTTATGGGTATAGAGGTAAGAAGAAATGCCTATGGCTCTCAATTAGACAGCTTTATAACAGATGAAATAGTGGAAGTTGTCAGTGAAGAAAAAATACCTCTAGTATTTATAAGAGCTCCTTACGTTGAAAAAGTGCATGAAGGGGTAAAGGTGCTATGTAAACTAGATGAAAAAATAATAGCATGCAGAGAAAACAATATGCTAGCAACATCATTTCATCCAGAGTTAACAAAGGACTTATCAATGCATAAGTATTTTTACAACATGTGCAAAGATAGATTAAAATAAATAATGAGCTTTTGCAAAATAAATCATTAATCTTATATAAAATGCTGAGGATGTGCTTTAATAATATAAGTGCATCCTCAGCATTTATTTAGTTTAATTTATTTTGAAGAAGTTCCTAAGCTAGTTCTTCCCATTGATCATATAGGCTTTGAAGTTTTTCTTCAGTTTTTTGTATTTCTTTATTTATTTCTATGCTTTTTTCAGGGTTTGAATAGACTTCTTCAAGGCATAGCTGCCCTTGAAGCCCTTCAAGAGATTCCTCAGTAGCTGCTATTTTATTTTCAATGTTTTTAAGAATATTAGCTTTTTCTTTTTCAGCTTTTTCAGCTTCACGTTTTTTCTTTTTATCTAGCTTTAACTGAGTCTTAGTAATCCCTGAACCTTCCTCTATATCCTCAAACCTTAACGGGTTTTTCTTTTTCTCTACGTAATAGGAATAGTTGCCTAAGTATTCCTTCACTCCATCTTCATTAAGTTCAAAGATTTTGTTTATAATTTTATTTAAGAAGTATCTATCGTGGGATATGAGAATTATTGTGCCATCATAGTTTAAGATTGCATCTTCTAAGGCCTCGCGAGAGACAATATCTAAGTGGTTTGTAGGTTCATCTAGAAGAAGAAAATTAGCTTTAGAAAGCATTAGTTTTAGTAAATTAATTCTACATTTCTCTCCACCACTAAGGGTAGATATGGACTTAAATACGTCATCCCCTGTAAATAAGAAGGCTGCAAGAGCCGATCGTATCTCAGTGGTAGTCATATGAGGAAAATCATCCCATACCTCATCTAAAATAGTTTTATTAAAGTTTAAATTAGATTGCTCTTGATCGTAATATCCAACAAATACGTTTTTACCTAATACCTTAATCCCATTATCTGAAGGTATTTTATCCATGATTATTCTAAATAAAGTAGTTTTACCACGACCGTTTTCACCTATAAGAGCAATTTTTTCTTCACGTTTAATATCCATATTTAAACCTTCAAATAGAAGTTTTTCACCAAAACTTTTACTTAAATTTTCTACATAAAGAACATCATTACCACTTTTAATTTGTGTTTCAAACTTTATTTTTGAAGCCTTTGCATCTTTGATAGGTGCTTCTATTCTTTCTATCTTATCTAAGGCCTTTTGGCGACTTTCAGCAGCTCTTATACTTTTCTCACGATTAAAGGACTTATACTTAGTTATGATTTCTTCTTGTCTTTTAATCTCTGCTTGTTGAAGGTCGTAAGCCTTCTGCATCACTTCTTTATTTTTCTCTTTAAGGTCGATAAAGGCTGTATAATTTCCGTTATAGCACTGTGCAGTTCCACCTATTAGTTCTATAGTTTTATTGGTGATAGCATCTAAGAAGAATCTATCGTGGGAAATTACTATAATTGTGCCTTTAATCTCTTTAAGGTAGTTCTCTAACCATTCTATTGCATCAAGGTCAAGATGGTTTGTAGGTTCGTCTAGAAGCAAAATTTCAGGTTTTCTAAGAAGGAGCTTACATAAAGCAACTCTAGTCTTTTGACCACCGCTTAATATAGATATGGATTTATCAAAATCAACTTCTGTAAAGCCTAGGCCTTTAAGTACACGACTAATTTCACCTTTATAAGTGTATCCACCACGATTTTCGTAAACCTCTGTTAAAGTAGTATAATCACGTATAATCTTATTGTGATAATCTTCTTTAGCAGCATCATAAGGTTCCTTCATCTTCTCTTCTAAATTGTGTAATCTTTCCTCCATATCTATCAGTGACTTAAACACAGAAAGAAGTTCAGTATATATGGTTTTATCTGAATCTAGAGAAAGGTTTTGAGAAAGATATCCAAGTTCCTTTGATTTATCTATATATAGCTCACCACTATCATATTCCATTTGGTTGGTTAAAATTTTAAATAGGGTTGATTTACCTGCACCATTAGCACCTATTAATCCTATTTTTTCACCTTCATTTATGTTGAAGGTAATATCTTTTAAAATCATATCTATTCCGAAGTATTTACTTATATTTTTACAACTTAAAACTACCATTTATTTCACCGTCCTACTAGCATTTTAACATGAAAGTTAGAAATTTAAAATAATTTGTATAGTACAGTGGAGGAATGGGTATTGTGAGTAATAGGAAACATTGTTATATATAATACAAAGAAAAGTAAAATTGGCATAAAAATTAAGTTTATGAGATCTTATATATTATTTATGATAAAAAGTTAAAAAAATTTATAATTTATATATACAATAAAGTATTTTAAATGTACAATATAGCATTATAGTTTATTTATTAAAAAATATATAACAAATCAATGGTAATATAGTATAATATCTATATGAATAAAACCTACGTTGAATATGAGATCAGAATAGTTATTTTAAATAATATTTAATAGAGAATTATAGTATGAAAAAGCATGAAAATAAAAGGCAGAAAGAATAAATAAGAAATATATAAAGAATATAAATAAGGAGTTGATAAGAGGTGGAGAAGAAAAGAAGCATTTCTATGGCTGTAATAAAAAGGCTACCTAAATACTACAGATATTTGCGCGAATTAGATAAAAATGAAGTTGATAGAATATCCTCTAAAGAACTAAGTGAAAGAATTGGGTTTACAGCTTCACAAATAAGACAGGATTTAAATTGTTTTGGAGATTTTGGTCAACAAGGGTATGGATATAATGTTAAAGAATTATTATATCAAATCTCTGTTATATTAGGCCTTAATAAAGAGTATAACACTGTAATAATTGGAGCTGGAAATATAGGTCAAGCAATTGCCAATTATACAACCTTTGATAAGATGGCATTTAATCTTAAAGGTATTTTTGATGTAAATGTAAAACTTATTGGACTTAAAATAAGAGATATTGAAATTAGAGATATGGATGAGTTAGATGGTTTCTTACAGAGAGAAAAGATTAACATAGCCATAATTTGTGTGCCTAAAAATAGAGCTCAAGGGGTAGCAGATGTGGTAACAAAGAATGGCGTAAAGGGAATATGGAATTTTGCACCTATAGATCTAAAGGTTAGCGAAGATGTTATTGTAGAGAATGTACATCTTAATGAAAGTTTAATGACTTTAAGTTACTTATTAAATGAGCGTGAAAAAGAAGAAGAATTCCTATAATACTAAAAAAAGACAATACGAATTTCTTAAAATTTGTATTGTCAGGAATTTTTTGAATTTAATTATATGAATTAAGTAAAAAGATTCATTAAAAAACATAAATAAAATATAAATTAGGTTGAAAAAGAATTATAAACAGTCTATAATAGTGATTAAGGTATTAGAACCTTAATCACTATTTTTGTTAAATTAATAACGATTTATGGCGGCTAACACCTGAAAAATTGCATGGGGGATTTTGAACATGGATTATAAGAACATAGTCTTGGAAAAAGAAGGAAATGTGGCTTTGGTTAAACTAAACAGACCTAAAGCATTAAATGCTTTAAACACAGAAACTTTAAAAGAAATTGATTGTGTTATCCAAGAAATTTCTGGGGATAAAGAAATTTATGCAGTTATTCTTACAGGAGAAGGTAAAGCTTTCGTTGCTGGAGCTGATATTTCAGAAATGAAAGAAATGAATGCTATAGAAGGTAAAGAATTTGGTATTCTTGGGAATGGGGTTTTTAGAAAAATTGAAAAACTTGAAAAACCTGTTATAGCTGCAGTTAATGGTTTTGCATTAGGTGGTGGATGTGAACTTGCAATGGCTTGCGATATTAGAATTGCATCAGTTAAAGCTAAGTTTGCACAACCAGAAGCAGGGCTTGGAATAACTCCTGGGTTTGGCGGAACTCAAAGGTTATCAAGACTTGTAGGTGAAGGAATTGCAAAAGAATTAATTTACACTTGTGACATGATCAATGCTGAAGAAGCTTTAAGAATTGGATTAGTAAACAAGGTAGTAGAACCAGAGACACTTTTAGATGAAGCAAAAGCTATGGCTAATAAAATAGCTAAGAATGCTCCTATAGCTATAAGCCAATGTAAAGCGGCTATCAATAGAGGCTTGCAAATGGATATTGATAGTGCAGTATTATATGAAGCTGAAGCATTTGGAATGTGTTTTGCTACTGAAGACCAAAAAGAAGGTATGACAGCTTTTGTTGAAAAGAGAGACAAGAATTTTAAGAATAGATAATCGAAATAGATAATCGTATAAGTAGGAGGTATTATAATGAATTTTTCATTAACTAAGGAACAAGAACTTGTAAAGCAAATGGTAAGGGAGTTTGCTATTAATGAAGTAAAACCTATAGCAGCTGAAATAGATGTTACAGAAAGATTCCCAATGGAAAACGTAGAGCAAATGGCTAGATACAACATGTTAGGAATTCCATTCCCAACTGAATTCGGTGGAGCAGGTGGAAACAACGTATCTTATGCTATGACTGTAGAAGAACTTTCTAAAGTTTGCGGAACTACAGGAGTTATAGTTTCTGCACACACTTCTTTATGTGGAGCACCAATATACCAATTTGGTACTCAAGAGCAAAAAGAAAAATATTTAACACCACTTGCAAAGGGTGAAAAACTAGGTGCATTTGGTCTTACTGAGCCAAACGCAGGTACTGATGCTGCTGGACAACAAACAACAGCTGTACTTGAAGGAGATCACTACGTATTAAACGGTTCAAAAATATTCATAACTAACGGTGGAGTTGCTGATATCTTCGTAGTATTTGCAATGACTGATAAATCAAAAGGAACTAGAGGAATATCTGCTTTCATAGTTGAAAAGGATTTCCCTGGATTCTCAATAGGAAAAGTTGAAGAGAAGTTAGGAATAAGAGCATCATCTACTACTGAATTAGTATTTGAAAACTGCATAGTTCCAAAAGAAAACTTACTTGGAAAAGAAGGAAAAGGATTTGCTGTTGCAATGCAAACTCTTGATGGAGGAAGAATTGGTATAGCAGCTCAAGCTTTAGGACTAGCTCAAGGAGCTTTAGATGAAGCTGTTGCTTACATGAAAGAAAGAAAACAATTCGGAAAATCAATAGCAGCATTCCAAGGACTTCAATGGATGGTTGCTGATATGGATGTTCAAATAGAAGCTGCTAGACTTTTAGTATACAAAGCTGCATACAAAAAAGATATGGGTATGCCATACTCAGTAGAAGCTGCTAGAGCTAAATTATATGCTTCAGAAGTAGCTATGGATGTTACAACTAAGGCTGTTCAATTATTTGGTGGATATGGATACACTAAAGAATATCCAGTTGAAAGAATGATGAGAGATGCTAAGATAACTGAAATCTACGAAGGAACTTCTCAAGTTCAAAGAATGGTTATCGCAGGAAGCATATTGAAATAGGAGGTAGTGAAAGATGAAAATAGTTGTTTGTGTAAAACAAGTACCAGATACAAATGAAGTTAAAATAGATCCAAAAACAGGAACTCTTATAAGAGATGGTGTTCCTTCAATAATAAACCCAGATGACAAAAACGCTTTAGAAGGAGCTTTACAATTAAAAGATACTTATGGTGGACACGTAACTGTTATAACAATGGGACCTCCACAAGCAAAAGTAGCTTTAGAAGAAGCATTAGCAATGGGAGCAGACGAAGCTATACTAGTTACAGATAGAGCTTTCGCTGGAGCTGATACATTAGCTACATCTCACGCTTTAGCTGCAGCTATTAAAAACTTAGATTATGATATAATATTCGCTGGAAGACAAGCGATTGATGGAGATACTGCACAAGTTGGACCAGAAATTGCTGAACACTTAGGAATGCCTCAAATAACTTATGTTGAAGCAGTTAGCCAAGAAAAAGAAGGCGTATTAAACGTAAGAAGAGCTTGGGAAGATGGATATGAAAATATCAGAGTTAACACTCCAGTTCTATTAACTGCAATCGAAACTTTAAACGTGCCAAGATATATGAACATTAAAAACATATTCGCAATGGCTAAAGAAAAAGAAGTTAAAGTATGGACTGTAGCAGACATTAACGTTGATGTTAACCTACTTGGTCTTAAAGGATCACCTACAAAGGTTAAAAAATCAATGACTAAAGAAGCTAAAGGACAAGGTGAAATATTTGAAGTATCACCAAAAGAAGCAGCTTCAATTGCGCTTTCAAAACTAAAAGAAAAACACTTCATCTAAGATATAGTTAAGGAGGAAATTACCATGAATATAGCAGATTATAAAGGTGTATGGGTCTTTGCAGAGCAAAGAGACGGAGAATTACAAAAGGTTGCTTTAGAATTATTAGGAAAAGGAAGAGAAATAGCTGACAAGTTAGGAGTAGAACTTACAGCATTATTACTTGGACATAAAAATATAGAAGAAATGACTAAAGAATTAGGAGCTTTTGGAGCAGATAAAGTATTAGTATGCGACAATGAGTTACTAACTCACTATTCAACTGATGGATATACAAAAGTTATAAACGAAGTTGTAAATGCTAAAAAACCAGAAATCCTATTCATTGGAGCTAGCTTCATTGGAAGAGATTTAGGACCAAGAGTTGCAGGAAGACTTTCAACAGGTCTTACAGCTGACTGTACATCTCTAGATGTAGATGCAGAAACTAACAACTTATTAATGACAAGACCAGCTTTCGGTGGAAACCTAATGGCTACAATCGTTTGTGGAGATCATAGACCACAAATGTCTACAGTAAGACCTGGAGTTTTCGAAAAGTTAGCTAAAGATGAAAACAGAACTTTCCAAGTTGAAAAATTTGACGTTCAATTATCAGCTTCTGATATAAGAACAGAAACTATAGAAGTTGTTAAATCAGTAAAAGAAATGGTAGACATTACTGAAGCTGATATCGTAGTTTCAGGAGGAAGAGGAGTTGGCTGTAAAGAAAACTTCGCTTTACTTCAAGAACTTGCAGACGTAATGGGAGGAACTTTAGCTGGATCAAGAGCAGCTGTTGATAATGGCTGGGTAGAAAAAGCAGTTCAAGTAGGACAAACAGGAAAAACTGTAAGACCTACTATATATATAGCTTGCGGAATCTCTGGAGCAATCCAACACTTAGCTGGAATGCAAGATTCTAACTACATCATAGCTATTAACAAAGATTCAGATGCTCCAATTATGAAAGCTGCTGACGTAGCTTTAGTAGGAGACTTTGCTAAAGTTATTCCAGAAATGATAGCTCAATATAAAGAGATGAACAAATAGTAAATTTATAAGACTTTAGATTAATTGAATTTTATAGTACACTAATTAACATAAGATGAGGGGATATACGGAGATGTATATACCCCTCATTTGTTAAATATTGAATAAAAGTCTAATTTCGTTGAAAATTGTATACATATATTTATATTTATTGAGTTATTTTTGATAAATATAAATATAAATATAAATATATAAAAATGTGGTAATATAGATTTGTAATAGTCTATAATCCATAATACAAAATTATGTTAGGAGTGTTTAATATGAAAAAGATATGTGTTTTAGGCGCAGGTACAATGGGATCAGGAATAGCTCAAGCTTTTGCCGCTAAAGGATATGAGGTAATAGTTAGAGATATAAAGGATGAATTCGTACAAAAAGGTCTTGGAATGATAGAAAAAAATATTAAAAAACTTGCTACAAAAGGTAAAATAACAGAAGAACAAGCAGAAGAAATTTTATCAAGAGTTAGTGGAACTACAGAATTAAGCTTATTAGATGATGTAGATTTAATAATAGAAGCTGCAGTAGAAAATATGGAAATCAAAAAACAAATATTCAAAGAATTAGATGAAATCTGTAAACCAGAAGCAATCCTGGCTACAAATACATCTTCACTTTCTATAACTGAAATTGCTACTGCTACAAAGAGAGTTGATAAAGTTATAGGACTACACTTCTTTAATCCAGCTCCAGTTATGAAACTTGTAGAAATCATAAAAGGAATGGGAACATCACAAGAAACATATGATGTAATGCATGAATTAGTTATTAACATATCTAAGGAGCCAGTTCAAGTAGAAGAAGCTCCAGGATTTGTAGTAAACAGAATTTTAGTACCTATGATAAATGAAGCTGTTTGCATCTATGCAGAAGGTATTGCAAGTGCTGCAGATATAGATAAAGCTATGATGCTTGGAGCAAATCATCCAATGGGACCTCTTGCTTTAGGTGACTTAATTGGACTAGATGTTTGCTTAGCAATCATGGATGTATTATATAAAGAAACTGGAGATTCAAAATACAGAGCACACAGCCTACTTAGAAAATTCGTTAGAGCTGGACAATTAGGAAGAAAAACTGGAAAAGGATTCTTCGATTATAGTAAATAATAATATCATAAAAATATTACAGCAAAAGAGTAAAGAATAATTTATCTTTACTCTTTTCTTTATGTGAAAATAAATTAAATATAATTAAAAAAATAAAAGATAGATAAAATTATAACAATGCATTTTATAATTTATTGTAGATTTTTAAAAATAAAAGGAGTATAGTTTAAATGGAATCACCAGAAGTTTGAAAGAATAACTGGAATTCAAGAGGATGTTTATAAAAAATGGATTTATTTGCTTGAAAATTTATAATATTTAATTTACTATATGGTTGACTATAATTAAATAAAATTATAAAATATAAGTGTAACCGACACAATGTATATTCATGTAAAGGATTTAAGTCGTATTATTTAAGGATATATGGAGATTTAAGTTAGTTTATTGGACAAGTGTAATGTGGTAAAGAATCCTATCATTATTGCGCTGTTTATTTTTGCGTTTGTAGCCACTATGTTAAATAAATATCTAATGTTCATATATAAATTTCAATGAAAATAGTATAATATTATATTTGGCAAAGGATATGAATTAAAATGGTGAAATATTAAATTCATATAAAAACAAAATATGTTTAAAATACGGAGGAAAGTACTATGTATAAAATTGTTGAAAAGAAAATTTTGGCACCTTCAATATTTATGATGAAGATTTTAGCTCCAAGAGTAGCTAAATCAGCTCGTCCAGGTCAATTCATTATAATAAGAATGGATGAAAAGGGTGAGAGAGTACCTTTAACAGTATGTGACACAGATGTAGAAAATGGAACAGTATCAATAGTTGTACAAACAATTGGATGTACTACAAAAGCTATGGAACAATATGAAGAAGGGGATTCTTTCTTTGACTTTGTTGGACCTTTAGGGATGCCTTCTGAACTTTTAGAAGAAGACAAAGATAAGCTAAAAAATGAAAAAATAATGTTTATATCAGGTGGAGTTGGAGCTGCACCAGTATATCCTCAAGTAAAATGGTTACATGAAAACGGAATTAAAGCTGACGTAATCATGGGATTTAAAAATAAAGAAATGGTTATTTTAGAAGAAGATATGAAAAATGTTGCAGACAATGTTTATGTAGCAACTGATGATGGTAGCTATGGATTTAAAGGAATGGTTACTAATAGATTAAAATCTTTGGTTGAAGAAGGCAATAAATATGATACAGTAATTGCTATAGGACCAATGATAATGATGAAATTTGTATGTAAATTAACAGAAGAATTAGGTATAAAAACAATAGTTAGTATGAACCCAATCATGGTTGATGGAACAGGTATGTGTGGTGCTTGTAGAATAACTGTTGATGGAGAAACTAAATTTGCTTGTGTTGATGGACCAGAATTTGATGGACATAAAGTAAACTTCGATGAAGCATTAAAAAGAACAACTATGTATAAGACAGAAGAAATACAAAAGGATTCTATACAAAAAGGATGCAAAGTAGGAGGAAATAACTAATGGATAGAATGAAAAGAACTCCAATACAAGAACAAGATCCAAAGGTAAGAGCAACTAACTTTCAAGAAGTTTGTCTTGGTTACACTGAAGAAGAAGCAGTTCAAGAAGCTTCTAGATGTTTAAATTGTAAAAACAAACCATGTGTATCTAAATGTCCAGTTGCAATAGATATACCAGAGTTTATTCATCATGTAAAAGAAAAAGAATTTGCACAAGCTGCAAAGGCTTTAGATAAATATACAGCACTTCCAGCAGTATGTGGAAGAGTTTGTCCTCAAGAATTACAATGTGAAAGCAAATGTGTTCTTGGAATAAAAGGTGAGGCAGTAGCTATAGGTAAATTAGAAAGATTTGTAGCAGATTGGTCAAGAAATAACAATGTGGATTTGACTAAAGAGATTGAAAAGAAAAATAAAAAAGTTGCTGTAATTGGTTCAGGCCCATCAGGAATAACTTGCGCTGGGGAGCTTGCTAAAATGGGTTACGATGTAACTGTATTTGAAGCTTTACATGAGCCAGGTGGAGTTTTACTTTATGGAATTCCTGAGTTTAGATTACCAAAGGATACTGTTGTTAAACATGAAGTAAACAACCTAAGAAAATTAGGAGTTAAAATAGAAACAAATGTAGTTGTTGGTAGAACAGTTACAATAGATGAATTAATGAATGATGAGAAATTTGAAGCTGTATTTATAGGATCAGGAGCAGGACTTCCTAAGTTTATGGGAATTCCAGGAGAAAACTTAAATGGAGTATTCTCAGCAAATGAATTCTTAACTAGAAATAACTTAATGAAAGCATTTAAAGATGAGTATGCTACTCCAATTAAATCTGGTAAATGCGTTGCAGTAGTTGGTGGCGGTAACGTTGCTATGGACGCTGCTAGAACAGCTTTAAGACTAGGTTCAGAAACACATATAGTTTATAGAAGAAGTGAAGCTGAACTTCCAGCTAGAGTAGAAGAAGTACATCACGCTAAAGAAGAAGGAGTTATCCTTGATTTATTAGTTAATCCTACAGAAATCCTTGGGGATGAAAATGGTTGGGTTAAAGGAATGAAATGTGTAAGAATGGAACTTGGAGAGCCAGATGCATCTGGAAGAAGAAGACCACAAGTAATAGAAGGTTCTGAGTTTACATTAGACTGTGACACTGTTATCATGTCACTAGGAACTTCACCAAACCCATTAATTCCAGCTACAACTAAAGGCTTAGAAACTAATAAATATAAATGCATAGTTGCAGAGGAAGAAACAGGACTTACTTCAAAAGAAAAAGTATATGCTGGTGGAGATGCTGTAACAGGTGCAGCTACAGTTATACTTGCTATGGAAGCTGGTAAAAAAGCTGCTAAAGCTATTGATGAGCAATTAAGTAAATAAGGCATTTTCAAAAAATCAAGCCATATTTTAAAGTTATGTGAAATTCTTTAAAATATGGCTTTTTTATATGATAAATATAGTATAATGAAACTGAAAACTAGTAGATTTCTAATATATTTAAAGAAATTTTTGGAGTCATAGATTTATGACTAAAAATATAATAAACAGAGTTCTTAGCTTCTCTGAAGATTAGGACTAATTAATAGGAAAGTAGGGTGTATAAATATGTTATTAGATGTAGTAAAAAAATATTATGGAGAAGAATATGATTTAAACTGTGCAGAGACTATGCTATATGCTGCTAATGAAGAATATGGTTTAAACTTAAGTAAAGAAACTTTTAAAACCATGGCTGCTTTCGGTGGGGGAATGGGTGTAGAATCCATTTGTGGAGTTATCACAGGAGCAATTTCTGCTTTAGGTATTTTATTTACAAAGGAAAGGGCCCATGAAAGTGATTATGTAAAAACCCTTACTCAAGAATTCATTGAAAACTTTAATAAAGAATGTAATTCACTAAATTGTGATAAATTAAAGGAATTATATAGAAATGATGAAATAAGATGTCTTAATATAGTAGAAAAAGGTGCAGTTATATTAGACAACATAGTAACAAGAGAGAGAAATAAACAGTAATTGAGAATAATTTTAAAACTTAGTGCTGAGAATATCCTTAGCACTATTTTTAAACTAGCATCCCATAAGTGTTATTTAAAGGAGGTTGATATGGATGGACTTTAAAGAAGTTATTGAAGAAAGTGGAAAAGTTATATTAAAGGATGTAAAGAATTTTGAACTTCCCCATATTTTCGATTGTGGACAATGTTTTAGATGGAACAGACAAGATAATAATAATTATATAGGTGTAGCCTTTGGAAGAGTTATTGAAATTGAGAAAAGGGATAATGATGTAATTATATATAACACGGATTTAAAGGATTTTAATGACATATGGCTAAATTACTTTGATCTAGAAAGGGACTATTCAGCTATAAAAGAAGAATTTGAGAAGGATGAACTTTTAAAAAAAGCAGTAGAATTTGGTGTAGGAATAAGAATACTACAGCAAGACCCCTTTGAAATGCTAATATCTTTTATTATATCTGCAAATAATAGAATTCCTATGATAAAAAGAGCTATAGAGAATATAAGTAAAGCATTTGGCAAATCTATAAAGTACAAGGGAAATACATATTATGCTTTTCCAACCTTAGAGGAGTTTAGAAGAGCTACAGTAGAAGATATAGAAGCTTTAGGGGTTGGATTTAGGGCTAAGTATATATATAAGGCACTAGAAGATTTGAGTAGTGGTACCTACGATTTAAATGCAATAAAACAAAGTGATGATGATGGATGTCATGAGGGTCTTAAAAATTTTAATGGAGTAGGGCCTAAGGTAGCTGATTGCATAATGCTATTTTCTATGGGGAAATACTCAGCATTTCCAGTGGATGTATGGGTAAAAAGAGCAATGCAATTCTTTTATGTGGCACCAGATGTATCATTGCCTAAAATAAGGCAGTTTGCAAGAGAGAAGTTTGGTAGTTTATCTGGATTTGCACAACAATACTTATTTTATTATGCAAGAGAAAACAATATAAAAATAGATTAAGTTAGAAATATGTTGATATATAGAACATAAACTAAGGGTATACAAGGTGGGAAAGGTATGGAGAATAAAAATAAGATAAAAAAGTATGTAATAAATGGAGTAATATGGACTATAGTTATAGTAGTATTATTAATAGCATATTGGGAATTTTCCAAGAAATTCACTGTATTCAGAGATCCTGAAGAATTAAAAAAATTAATACTATCCTTTGGTAGTTATAGTATAATTGCCTTTATAGTGCTACAAATGATACAAGTAATAATATTCTTTATACCAGGAGAAGTAGTTCAAGTAGCAGGGGGATATATATTCGGACCTTTAGTAGGAGGAATTGCCTCTGCGGTAGGTATAATTCTTGGAAGTATAGTTGCTTATTTTATAGCTAAATTATTTGGGAAAAAGTATATAAATAAGCTTATTGAAAAAAATAATTTAACTAAGATAAAGAGGATATTAGATGCTGGAAGTAATAATATAGTTATCTTTGTAATATACTTTATACCTGGAATACCTAAAGATATATTAGTTTATGTAGCTGGTATATCCAATGTAACTCTAAGGGATTTTATATTATATTCTTCTGCTGGTAGATTACCATGGATAATCACATCTGCCATGTTTGGCCACGGTATACATAGAGGGGACTATGTGTCTATGATAATTATAGGAGTAATATCAGGAGTCTTATTTTTAGTCGGAATACTTAAAGGACATAGCATTATAGACTTTTTCCATAGAGCGTTAAAGCATAAAGGTAAAAATAAGAGAAAATAAGAGAAAATATTACCATGAGTGAGATATTTTAATATATTCGCTTATTTTACCAGGTTCTATTAAAATAAAAGATTTGCTTATAAAATAATAATTATATATTATTATATTGTAGTTAGCACTCAATAGTCGTGAGTGCTAATAAATAAAGATAAATAAAAAAATTATATAAATAATTAACAATAGGAGGGTTTTTTATGAATATCAGACCATTAGGCGACAGAGTTGTAATCAAAAGATTAGAATCTGAGGAAATAACTAAAGGAGGAATAGTTCTAGCAGGTACTGCAAAAGAAAAACCACAAGAGGCAGAAGTCGTTGCAGTAGGTCCAGGAACTTATTCTCATGGAAGAGAAATTAAGATGGAAGTGAAAATAGGAGATAAGATATTATTTTCTAAATTTGCAGGCACAGAAGTTAAATTACAAGGACAAGAATATATTATATTAAAGCAAGAAGATATATTAGCAATATTAGAATAAGTAATATATCTTAATAAGTGTAAAGAAAAATAATTTTAATGATAAGCTAAGAAATTCACATATCATAGGAGGTAAATGAATATGGCTAAAAGTATTTTATTCGGAGAAGAATCAAGAAGAGCTATGCAAAGAGGTGTAGATGTACTTGCAGATACAGTTAAGGTAACTTTAGGACCAAAGGGAAGAAACGTTATATTAGATAAAAAATTTGGTTCACCACTTATAACAAATGATGGTGTTACAATAGCTAGAGAAATAGAACTTGAAGATGCATATGAGAATATGGGAGCACAACTTGTAAAAGAAGTTGCAAACAAAACAAACGATGTAGCTGGAGATGGAACTACAACTGCTACAGTACTTGCTCAAGCTATCATAAGAGAAGGACTTAAGAATGTAACAGCTGGTTCAAACCCAATGTTACTTAGAAATGGTATAAGAATGGCTGTAGATACAGCAGTTGAAGAAATAAAAAAATACTCTAGACAAGTAGATGGAAAAGAAGACATAGCAAGAGTTGCAGCTATATCAGCAGCAGACGAGGAAGTTGGAGCTCTAATAGCTACAGCAATGGATAAAGTAGGTAACGAAGGTGTTATAGCTGTAGAAGAGTCTAAAACAATGGGAACTGAACTTGATGTTGTTGAAGGTATGCAATTTGATAGAGGATATTTAAGTGCATATATGGTAACTGACACAGATAAGATGGAATCTGTACTTGATAATCCATACATTTTAATAACTGATAAGAAAATATCTAACATCCAAGAATTACTTCCAATTCTTGAGCAAATAGTACAACAAGGTAAAAAACTTTTAATAATTGCTGAAGATGTTGAAGGTGAAGCAATAGCTACTTTAGTAGTTAATAAATTAAGAGGAACATTTACATGTGTTGCTGTTAAAGCTCCAGGCTTTGGTGATAGAAGAAAAGAAATGCTTGAAGATATAGCAATACTTACAGGTGGTACAGTAATTTCAGAAGAATTAGGACACGACATTAAAGATGCAACTATTGAAATGTTAGGAAGAGCTGATAGTGTTAAAGTTACTAAAGAAAACACTGTTATCGTAAATGGAAAAGGTGCAAAAGAAAATATAGCATCTAGAGTAAATCAAATTAAGAAACAAATGGAAGATACAACTTCTGAATTTGATAAAGAAAAATTAAATGAAAGACTTGCAAAACTTGCTGGTGGAGTTGCAGTAATAAAAGTTGGTGCTGCTACTGAAACTGAATTAAAAGAAAAGAAATTAAGAATTGAAGATGCTCTTGCTGCTACAAAAGCTGCAGTTGAAGAAGGTATCGTTGCAGGTGGTGGAACTGTTTATATCAATGCAATAGAAGCAGTTGCTAAACTAACTTCAGAGGTTTCAGAAATCCAAGTAGGTATTAACATTGTAAGAAGAGCTCTTGAAGAGCCATTAAGACAAATAGCTACAAATGCTGGTGCAGAAGCTTCAGTAGTAGTTGAAAGAGTTAGAAATTCAGCTACAGAAATAGGCTATGATGCATTAAATGCTGAATATGTAGATATGATTAAAGCTGGAATAGTTGACCCAACTAAGGTTACAAGAAGTGCACTTCAAAATGCTGCATCTGTAGCATCAACATTCTTAACAACAGAAGCTGCTGTTGTTGATATTCCAGAAAAGAACCCAGTTCCAATGCCAGGTGCACCAGGAATGGGAATGGACGGAATGTACTAAAATTAAATATTAAATAAAATTAAGACTTTCATGAAGTTTTCATGGAAGTCTTTTTTACATCCATAATTAATGTTCACATAAATTCTCTCCAAATTTTATCAATTTAATTATCTACAAAGTCTATAAAAACCTTTAAAATAGTGGATTTTAAGGAGAGATGTAATAAAATAACACATAACAAGGAAAGTATATAGAAATATAATACATAATATAGTATAATATGTTTAACATTTATAAATTTATACAACAATAAAACAAATTTATATAAATGTAAAATAAATTTGTATAAAAAGAAAGTAAGTTTATATAAAAAGAAAGTAAGTTTAGATACAATGATGCAACTTTTTTATTTGGGTACCTTGAAAGTTGTTGAGTTAATGGTACAACCGGCTAAATTATAAATTTAGTCGGTTTTTTTGCGTGTATTTTATATACACATATGTAAAAATATAGTATAATGATTTCTAAATAGAAATAAATGTAAAAGGATAATAAATTATGGGTTTTATAGTATTTTTATATGGAGTAGTAATAGGAAGTTTTTTAAATGTATGTATTTATAGAATACCTAACAATCAGTCATTAATTAGTCCACCTTCCCATTGTGGAAATTGTGATACTAGATTAAAATGGAGGGATTTAATACCAATAGTAAGCTACCTATGGCTTAAGGGTAAATGTAGATATTGTGGTTCTAAGATTTCTATGAGATATCCTTTAGTAGAAGGGCTTACAGGGATTTTATTAGTAGGAATATATCTAAGATATGGCATAGGGGTAAGCTTTTTTAAGTACTCCCTTTTAACTCTATTTTTAATAGTCATAGCCCTTATTGATTATGATACTACAGATGTGTATTCTAGTGTAGTTTATAGTGGAATGGCAGTGGGTATAATCTTTATCTTTATAGAAACTGTAGCATACTCCCATAGTATAACTAACTATATTATTGGGGGATTAATAGGCCTAGGTGTTATTGGTTTAATATATGTTTTAACTGGTGGCATGGGTGTTGGAGATATTGAAATAGCAGTATTATGTGGATTATTTCTAGGATGGAAATTAGAGATATACTTTTTACTTATATCCTTCATTATAGGAGGAACAATTGCAGTTATGTTAATTGTATCAAAAAAGAAATCAAAGGATGAGTATATTCCTTTAGGACCTAGCTTGGCTATGGGAGCATATATAGTTTTAATCATTGGAGAACAATATATTTTAAATTTCATTTAATATAAGGAGTTTTAAGAAATAAAAAGAAGTATAAAACTTTTAGATAAGGACAAATAAATTAATTGTAAAGGTGAGGTGGAGAGAAATGGCAAGGAATACTGTCAGACTAGGTGACTTGCTAGTAAAGGCAAATAAAATTACCAGGTCACAATTATCAGAAGCCTTAGAGATTCAAAAGGTAAAGAGAAAGAAACTGGGAGAATTATTAATCGATGAAGGAATAGTAACAGAGGATATTATTATAGAGGTACTTCAAGAACAGTTAGGTATTGAAAGAGTAACCTTAAGTAATATAGATGTAGATTCTAAGGCTGTTAAGTTAGTTAACGAAGGCTTATGTAGAAAATATGAATTATTCCCTTTTTATACTGCTGATGGAGTAATAAAGATAGCTGTATCAGATCCTTTAAATATATTTGCCATGGATGATGTAGCTATAACTACGGGACTAAGGGTGGAGCCTTATATATCCACAAAGGATGACATCCATAAGGCTACGGAAAAGTATTATTCAGATAGAAATGTGGAAAGTGCTGTAGAAGAGATAACCAGGTCTAGGATAGTGTTTCATAATAAGACGGAAGATATAGAAAAGATTGATGAAGTTAAAAATGCTCCCACAGTAAAGCTAGTGGATTCTCTACTTAAAAATGCAGTGGAACAAAGAGCTTCAGATATTCATATAGAGCCCTATGAAAAATATATAAGAGTTAGATATAGAATAGATGGTCAGCTAGAAGAAATATCATCTTTAAATATTGATGTACTTCCAGGCATAGTTACTAGAATAAAAATTCTAGCAAATCTTAACATAGCTGAAAAAAGAATTCCTCAGGATGGAAGAATAGTTACTGTAATCAATAATAAAAACATAGACATGCGTGTGTCTATAATACCTCTTATCACAGGAGAAAAGGTTGTAATAAGAATACTAGATAGAAGTAACTATAAAATTGGAAAAGATAATCTTGGCATGAGTAGTGAAAATATAAAAAATCTTGAAAACATCATATCTGCACCCCATGGAATAATTTTAGTAACAGGACCTACAGGAAGTGGAAAATCCACCACTCTATATACTATTTTAGGGGAACTTAATGATATTAATAAGAACATAGTTACTGTAGAAGACCCTGTGGAATACTCCATGGATGGAATAAATCAAGTAAATGTAAATAGTAAGGTAGGACTTACCTTTGCTGCAGGCTTAAGGTCTATATTAAGACAAGACCCTGATGTAGTAATGGTAGGGGAGATGAGAGATAGCGAGACTGCTGAAATTGGTATAAGAGCTGCCATAACAGGCCACCTGGTTCTTAGTACACTACACACAAATGATGCACCATCATCAGTAATAAGACTTATAGATATGGGAGTTGAACCTTTCTTAGTTGCCACTGCCATAAAAGGAGTAATAGCTCAAAGACTGGTGAGAAGAATATGTCCAAGCTGTAAGGAAACCTATGAGGGGGATGAAGCTGAAAGGAAACTTCTTAACTTAAGTAGTGATGATAAAGTAACTCTTCATAGAGGAAAGGGTTGTGCTAGCTGTAATTATACTGGTTATAGTGGCAGACTTGGAGTCTATGAAATAATGAATGTAGATAGAGAGATAAAAGATTTGATTATAAAATCTAATAATCCAGAAGAACTAAAGGATGAAGCGGTTAAAAAGGGTATGAAGACTTTATCAGATAGTTGTAGAGAGTTAGTTCTTAAAGGTGAAACCACCATGGAAGAAATGATGAAGATAATATTTATGGATAACTTGTAGAGGAAGGAGAACTAAATTATGTCTAAATATAAATATAAGGCTATTAGCTCTAAGGGTGAAGTTATTCAAGGAGTACATGAGTGTAGGAGTAGGGAAGAGGTACTTAACCTTATGGTATCTAGTGGATATTCACCTCTATCCATTGAGGAAGCTATAGGCAGTAAGGAGATTATTCTAGGAAAGAAAAATAAGGTTAATAACAAGGATATTTCTATATTTTGTAGACAATTAGCTACCATGATAGAAGCTGGTGTTTCCATAACTAATGCCATAAGTCTTTTAGCAGAACAAATACCTAATAAGAAGCTGAGGGAAGTCCTTGTAAAAGTAGATGAAGATATAAGAAAAGGTGAAGAGTTATCGGTAGCCATGGGTAAATACTCTAATGAATTTCCAACCTTACTTATAAGCATGATTCAAGTTGGTGAACAAAGTGGTACCCTAGATTCCATCATGAATAGGATGGCCACTTACTATGAAAAGCAAACAAAGATGAATGGTAAATTAAAAAATGCATTAATCTATCCAGGCATATTAGCCACAGTAACAGTGTTTGTGGTGGTATTTATTTTAACTTATATAATGCCAATGTTTATGGATATGTTTGAATCAGCAGGGTCAGACCTTCCAGCTATGACAAAGATAGTACTATCCCTAGGAGATGGTATAAGGCATTACGGTATATTAATAGGACTTATTATTGTAGGTATAGTGGTAGGCTTTAAATATTATACAAAGAGAGTTGACTCTGGAATTTATATGTACAGTAAATACAAATTGAAAAAATCTCTCTTTAAAGACTTGAATCAAAAGATTGTAGTATCAAGATTTGCAAGGGGACTATCTACAGTTTTAGGAGCTGGACTATCCATAGCCAGCTCCATAGATGTAGTATCTGCAGTACTAGAAAATAAATATGCAGATGTAAAATTAAAAACAGTAAAAGAAAGAATGTTAGCTGGAGATACACTATCCGATGCCATAAAGGAATCACAGTTATTTCCACCAATGCTAGGGTCCATGATAAAAATTGGAGAAGAAGCTGGAGAACTAGACAACATCCTAAGCAAAACAGCTGACTTCTACGACGAAGAGCTAGAAAGAGCAATAGAAGCCTTCACCACAATCCTAGACCCAATAATGCTAGTGATAATGGGAGTAGTAGTAGGATTTTTAATAATCTCCATCCTAACTCCAATGTTTGAAATGTACAACGTAATGTAAAAAGGACAAGCCTATCTTTTAACTAATATGAATAACGACTTCATATTATCTGCGCTCAATCGTTTCGGAACCTTGATTTACTAAAGGCCCTGATAATGAGAAAATCTAAAATACAACAACTCGCATGCGCTCAAACAAGTTGTATTTCTTAACGATTTTATCATTCTCATATCCTAAGTAAATTCAAGAACCCTGCAAATGGTATTCGCTCAGATAATATTGAAGTCAAATATTCAAAATTATTTAAAGCATAGTCAAAACAAAATAACAGGTCTAACCAGGGGAAACCCTTTAGAAATAAATAGAAATAATTAGGAGGTCATTTTAAATGATAAAAAGAGCAAACAACAAAAAGAAAAAAGGTTTTACACTAATAGAACTAATCATAGTTCTAGCAGTAATGGCAATCATAGCATTAATAGCTATACCAAACTTCGCAGCGGTAAGAAATAACTCTAAGGTTAAAGCAGATAAACAAAGCTGTGCAACAATTGAAAGAACAGTATTAATGTTAGTTTCAGATGAAACAATTAGTTTAAAAGATTCTACTAAGCCAGGAACAATAGAAATGACATTCCCAGGTGCAAGTCTAACCCTAACTGATGTTGCTGAAAAGGAAGCTGATACTGTAAAGAAGGCATTAGCAGAAGTTAAAGAGCCACAAGAAAAAGATAAGACTAAATATATTATAACAATTGATACTGAAGGTTCTGTTAAAGCTATAACAGGTCCAGTTAAAGAAGTAGAAGAAGGAAAATAAGGATAATAAAAAATAATGTCATAGTTTATGAAAATAACTAAAACAACCCACAAACATAAGTGTAAAGCCACCCTTTACGCTTATGTTTCTAAAAATAAATAAAGTATTCCTCTACATACTTAAACGCTACTTATATCAACACTTTCACCATGGAAGAACATAAAAAGCTAAAAACATGAAAATTCTAGAGCCTATACATAACCACTAAAATAGTAAAAACACTGCAAACCATTGATATTACAACAAATAGTTAACTAGTTATATAGTTATATATAGAAAAGTTTAAATAGCTATATATTTAAATAGACTTATAGTTTCATATTTTAATAGGTATATAGATAAATATTCAATTTAGGAATAATGAAGAAAGATTTCAATTGTGACAATGTAATTTAATGATGAAAAAGTAATATTATTCATAGTATTTCTCGGGGAATAAAGAAGATATATGAAAATTAATAGAAGTAATGAAAGAAAAATAATGAATTTGAAAGTTATCTAGGGTGCTAAGTTATTAGAGCCTTAGTGTATATAAAATAGATATAAATATTGTTAATTAAACATAAAGGATTTGAAGAAGAAGGGAGTGCTAATTTTGAGTTTGTTTAGTAAATCTAAGGTCAGTGAAGAATTAAAGAATAAGGAAATTCAAGTAAATATAGATGATGGTACCTTGCTAAATAAGGAAGGTTATAATAAAGGCATTGATGCTGAAAATTCAAAGAAGGAATCCATATGGAACAGAGATATAAAGTTACAGGATCTAAAATTTAAAAGAATAAAAAAAGTTGATGATAGTAAACCAGCTAAGCCTAAGAGTATAAGACTTGTGAGTCTTGACATAGGCTCTAGTGATATAAAAATAGTAGAGGGACAAGTTAAGGGTGGAAAATTAAAGATTTATAATATGAGGAAAATAAAATCTCCAGAGGAGATTATTCAAGATGGGGAGCTTTTTAACGAAGAATCTATCTTACTTAAGTTAAAGGAAGAAATGAAAACCTCAAGGGTGAGAACTAAAAATATAGCGTTAGTTTCCTCATCATCTACAATCATAAGTAGAGAGATTATAGTTCCTTATGTGGAGAATAATGAAGAATTAAAAACCTTAGTTAATTATGAAATAGAGCAATTTCTAGCTATAAATTTAAATAACTATGTAATTCAATTTATGAGATTAGAGGAAGTTATAGTGGATGAGGTAAGAAAGGAAAAGATATTTACTATTATATATCCTAAAAATCTCATTGAATCCTATAGAAACTTAGCTGAAAAACTACTTTTAAATCCCTATGCTTTGGATATAAGTAACAACTCCATAAGAAAACTAAGCAGCATTGCAGATATATATAATGTAGATTTAATAAATAAAGAGGAATCCATTTTGTATTTAGACTTAGGTTATAAAAGTGTAGATTTATCTATAGTTAATAATAATAATTTAGAATTTATAAGGGTTATGCCCATTGGTGGAATAGAGATAGATAGGTTTATAGCGGATTTAAATGGAATTTCTATGGAGGAAGCAGAGGAAATAAAGAAGGCTCAGGTTGAAGTAGGAAAGCATAGGAAAGAAAATCAGCTTAATGATGGAGTAGTAGAAGTCATAGAGGGTTGGCTAGAGGATTTAAATAGAATTATTCAGTTCTATACTAATAAAAGTAATGGGAAAAAGATAAGTCATATATATTTATACGGTGGTACTTCTAAGTTAAGAGGAATAGATGAGTATATAGCTTTAAAGACTGGCATAGATACTACAAAAATAATTACAGCTAACAATATAGAATTTAGTAAAAATATAAATACAACAACCATTGAAGAGTATGTTAATGCATTAGGTGCATTAGTAAGATTGTAGGTGAGATTATGAATGATTTGAATTTTTTCTATGTGGATACAAATAAAGAAAGCGATGCAGGAGTAAAAAAAGCAATTTTTAGTGCAGCAGCTATAGTTGGGGCAGGTATTATAGTAACCTTGTCATTTAATACTTTTGGAATTTATAGAGCTGAAAAATCAATAAATGATCTTAATAATAAAATTAACGAAGAAGCTTTTCTAGAAAGTTATAAGGAAAGTTTAGAGGTAGCTACAGAGAAAAAAAGCTTTTCTACTTATAATAGTAAGTTAAATGAAATTTTCCATGGCATAATTGATAGAAATAAATTAAGTCCAGACTTTATTGAAGAGATAAATTATACCCTTCCAAAAGAGGTGTATTTTAAATCTATGAATTTTGCAGCAGGTTCTATAGAAATAAATGCTTCAGCTACAAATAGAGGGGCTATTGCTGAGTTTCAACATAATATGAATAATATTGAATTCATAGAAGAATCTCATATAGGTGGAATAGTGTCAGACTTAGGTGATGGTGAAAAAGAAGTATTTACCTTTACTATGACCTGTAAACTAAAGGAGGCCTACTATAATGAAAGTAAGTAAAAGAGAAAAATTTTTATTAGGAGTATTAGTCCTCATAATTATATGTACAGCATATTATAAGCTGGTTTATGAAAGGCAATATGCTAAATTGCAAGAAATTAAACAGGAAGAATCAGAGCTGAATAAGAAATATAATGAGATGCTTTCAAATATAAATACTATTACAAAGAATAAAAGTGATATAAAAATATTAAGGGACAGTATAGGTTCAAAATCTATGCTCTTATATCCTAAGATCTATCAAGATAGAATAATAATAGAGCTAAATAAACTATTAAATAATGCTGGAATTAAGGGAAGTTTAACTTTTTCAGAGGTTACGGTTTCTCCAATTGAAGCTTATTTTTCAGAAGTATCAGACCCTAAGGAACAAGCATCCCTAGAGCAAGTAGTGGAGGATTCTAGTAAAGAAAAGACCAAGGAAGATGTGAAAGAAAAACTAGAGGAAACTAAAGACCTTGGAGAAGATCAAGCTACTAAAAGTGATAAAGGGGAATCAACTGGAAATAAGGTAGAGCAAATGAAGGTATCTGTATCCTTTAATGGTACCTATAAAAATGTGGCTAAGTTTGTAAAGCTAATATCAGAATATGAAAGAATTTTAGCTATGCCAAATATAAATATAACAGCCTCTGGAAATGATGAAGTCTCTGGAACCTTAGATTTAGAATTTTACTCCATACCAAAAATTAATCCTTATGAAGATTCAAAGTACTTAAAATGGACTTTTGATGAGGAGTATGGAAAGGAAAATCCCTTTTTAGAAGGAAGTCAAAGCTCCATGGCATCAAGAACTAGTGAAGGAAATAATTATGCTGTAGTAATGGCTTTAAAGGGTGTAAATTCAGATTTACCAAGTTTAACTTTAGGTAAGGAAAATGACTTAACTAGAGAAAGTTATATATATAACGATGAAAATAAAAAGGTAGATGTGGAAATTCAGGTAAATAAAGAAGGTGGTAAGTACTATATTAAGTACAAAACAGAGAAAGCTAGCTATCCATCAGATTATAGCAAGAATGGTATAGAGCTTAGGAATGTGGATGAGGAAAACATAAATATTGCAATATACTCATCTAAACGTATAGGTATTGATGATAAGGTAGGAGCAAATATAAAGGTAATAAATAATGCTAATGATAAGAAAGTTTCACTTACTATAATTGATGATGATAAAACTAGTCCAAGGGTGCAAATAACACCAGAAGGAAAGGTGGAGTATGTTAATAAATAAAGTTACTAAATCTAGAAAAAGTAAGAAAGGTTTTACTCTTCTAGAGGTAATAATTAGCTTTGCTCTAATTTCAATTATTCTTATTCCTATAGCTAATTTAGTACTAACTTCTGTAAAAATAAATAAATCCACAGAAAATAAACAACAAGCTAAGGCAGTACTTCAGGAAACCATAGAAAATATTAAAGCTATAGATAATTTTTCAAGTGCTTTATCAAAGCCTTTAAATAATGGCATTACTTTAAGTGAAGCTACATGGGAAGAAAATAAATTAATATATTCCCTAAGTGGGGAGATAAATGGATTTTCCATAGAGGGGTCTATAAAAGAACAGACCCAGGTCATTAATAATAAGGTTAGTGAAATGGAAGTCGATAGAACTATATATTTTCACCACGGGTCCATATCCATATCAAATGGTAAGGAGGTTATAGGAGAAGCTATAAAAAAACTATCAGATAATTTAGCTACACCATCAGAGGAAGTCTTTATTGAAATGAAAGAAGCAGGGGAGATAAATGTTACTTATGGGGGAAGTATCATTGCTATTCCTAAACCAGAAGCTAAGTCATTACTTATATGCTTAAATGAAGACAGTGAAAAGAAGTTAAATTTAAGTGTAGAAAATAAGAGCCATACAGAAAACTTAAAAATATATCTATTTAATGGGGAAAAAGTATCTGAAAGGCAAGATGTAATAATATCTAAATTTAATGGACAAATAGAATTAATCGAAGGGGTTCAACATAGTGATGATGTTATCAATGAAAAGTTGTACTTTGTAGAATTAAGTGCTAATAAAGATGGGGAAGTAGTAGAAAATATGAATTTAGAACTACTTAAGTAGAATAACTAATTAAAAAGGGGTTTTAATAGAATTATTAAATTAAGAGGAGGGAGAAGATGAGAAAAAGAAAGACTAAAGGTTCATCTATGTTACTTGTAATAGCTGTGTTTGGTATATTAGCTACCTTAGCACTGGCTATGCTAGGAGCCACCTATGCAAACTATAAGCTAAGAGTAGAAGAGAACAATAGGGTTAAAAATCTCTATTCTGCTGAATCGGGAATTGATAAGGCCTACGCTAGAATCACTAAAGTAGTAGAGATAGCTATAGAGGAAGGCATAGCGGCAGGTAATAAGGAGACTACAATAAAGAAGCAAAATGAAATTTTCAAAGGGGTTTATAAGGATTATATAGATGATAATCTTATAGAGTACGTATCTGGAGAATATGTAGTAAATAGTAATAAGGCAGAAGTTAAGTGTGAGTTAAAAGCTCCAACAATGAAAAAAGGGGATTTAGAATATAAAATTGTTAAGTTAACTTCTACCTATAAAGATGATAAAGGCAAAGAGAGAGTGGTGAGTGTAGCTTATAATTTAGTTACACCAGAAGCTTATAGAATCCTTGATAAAGCAGATGGAAACACATCTAAATTAATAAACTATACTCTAGCTGCTGATGGAAACTTAACTATTGCTACTGATTCATCCCATGTTAAGGAAGGTAAGGTAGAAGTGGACGGAAACCTTTGGATTCAAGGTTTACGAAGTGAGGATATGGCTAAAGCTCCAACGGTAGATAAGTATAAGGGCGGAATTGAGATAAACAATACTGATATAGAATTTAAAGGACAAGTTAACACCGCTGCTAATATTACAGTAGACAAAAGTAAGGTAAATTTTAAGACAATAACTTTAGAGGATAAAGAAGTTGATAATAAGGTTTATGCTGAGAATATATTCTTAGGTAATTTAGCAGAAGGTGATGTGGATAGTGGTATAGATGTAGATTGCAGTAAGGCGGAGCTATATCTAGCTAACGATTTAGTTATAGGAGCTAGTGATGCAAAAATTAATATAAAAAACCTTTATGGTTTTAATGATTTAAATATTGCTTTGCCTACAGACAATGGACAGGTTGTTAGGGGCTCTAGTTCTATAATAATTAATTCCATGAAGTGGCCTAATGATAAGGGTAATTTAACAGTTAGTGACAGTGCCTACCTAATGGGTTCTGCTTATATAAAGACTCATAGAGAGCCCTATCAGACAGGAGAGTCTGTAGCCTTAAAGGGGAATTATAAGGCCTATGCCAAGGATTCTAATGGGAATTATAAGAATAGCCAATATGAGTATTTAGATCCCTTAGTCCTTATAACTAAAAATGCAGAAGGACAACCTTTAAATGTGGTAGATAAAGCAGAGCACTTTGTAGATTATAGTAATTCAAGTGATGCAAGTATTAGAGCAAAAGGAATATCCCTTCCACAGAAAACCTATACTGCTGGAGCCTATATTTCAGGAGGAAAAGCCCATGGAAATTCAGTGAACCTTAATGAAAAAGAACTTGATGCAGTAAAACACATGAGGGAAAGGTTTGTACAAGCTGTTTATTATATGGAAAACGAAGACTTTGATGTGAATAAATTTCAACAGGGTAAGGCTATTTATACTGTAGAAAATCAAATAAACTGGGATGGTGTATCTTCATTAATTGCTAATAGGGGTAACATTATTCAGCTTGAAAATATGGTAATTCTATTAAATGATGATGAAAATAGGAACATTGAAATTAATGATGATAAGCTTATCTTAAGACATGAAAATAAGGAGGCAACCTATAACACAGAATTTAATAGGGAAGAATCTAAGGACATAAGTTATATAGTGGTGACAAAGGGTGATGTAAATTACAATGGAACTAAGGATTATAAAGGTACCATTATATCCTTAAAAGATATAAATATAAAGAATTCTAAGGGTTTAATAGGAACTGCTAAGTTATCAGAAGACGAAATAAAGGATAAGAAGAATAAGGGTGTATTAGATTTTATCTTTACTCAAGGTAAAAACTTAGTAACAGAGAGAACTATACTAGCTACAGATTTGATTACAAAGGAAAAATGGACACTAGAAAAATAAGTTATAAGGTAGTGGGATTATGATTTTAAATAGAAAGAAAAAAGGAGTAACCTTAATAGAATTAGTGATAGCATTAGGACTTTTAGCTATAGTTACTTCATTCATATTCTCCTTTTTCTTTTCTAATGAAAGAAAGCTAGAGGAGATAAACACTAGATCAGACCTTCAATATGAAGCTAAGGTTATTTTAGATAGTATATCTAAACATGCCATGGCAGCTACTAAATGTAAAGTGGACAAAGAGCTTGATGGTACTGTAAAAACTATAACCTTTTCAAAGGTTGAAGATGATGGCACAGTAACTGATGAGGGAGCTGAATTTATCATTGAAGAAAATAATGTTTATCTATCTACAAAAGAGGATGATAAAAGGCTTATTGGTTCACATTTACATCATATAGAGACTTCAGATGACATTTTAAAGAGTATAGAAATTAGATTGTCATTAAAAGTAGAGGATATAGATTATTCAGTAAAAGAGAGTTTTTTATTTAGAAATAGTCATAAGAAGTAATGAATTAAGTTTCATTGGGAATAAAGTTCCCACTAAGGCAAGGAAGTCTGTTAACAACCTACCTAATGGTGATGGAGGTGGATAAAATGAAAAAAAGAATCGGTTACAAAGCAATATTATGCATAGGGCTTATTCTCTGCATGACAGCTACCTTAGTAATGACTTCTGCATCAAATGCCAGTGCTGAAGTAGCAACAAAGCCAGCCTTTGAGGTAAAGATAAATTCAGTATCCCCTGAATTCCCTAAGGTAGGAGAAGATATTACTGTCAGTGGAAAAATAATTCCTAAAGACTTTGAAGCTGAAGTTCCAGCTAAAGAAATAGTATTGGTACTAGATGTATCTGGGAGTATGGCGGACAATGTATATGTAAATGGTAAATCCTCTACAAAGATAGCAGAATTAAAAAAAGCAGCAAAGAACTTTGTAGATAAAATGAAGGATGTGCCTAATTTAAAGATTGGGATAGTAGCATATTCAAGTAATGCCAGTATTAAAAAAGTAGATAAAGAAATATTAATAGATGCCAACAAGGTAAATGAGCTGAAAACAGTTATAGATAATTTAAAGGCTGATGGAGGTACTAATACTGGGGAAGGCTTAAGAAAAGCTGCCTACCTACTTAGTACATCTAAAGAGAAAAATGCAAATAAGACAGTGGTTTTAATGTCTGATGGAGTACCAACATTTTATTCTTACTATTATTCATATTATTATAAGTATTTTTATAAAAATATAGATGATAGCAATCCGAAGTTTGATGGAAAAGGTAATGAACTTGATGATGATGCAGTAGAATATGCAAATATTATAGGGGAGCGTATAAAGGAATCTACAAACAATGTATTTTCTATAGGTTATGGTTTAGGAAATAGGAATAGTGAAGCCAATAAAACCCTAAAACAAATCCATGAATCCATGGGAGGTAAAGAAGGTAATTTCTTTGCATCTGATAATGGTGCCATAGACAGCGTATTCCAGAATATAGCTACAGAAATCTTAGCTTCCTATGCCATTAGTAATGTAAAAATGGATATGAATCTTAAATCAGGATTTTCTCTAAAGGTTGGAGGAAATAAAGTAGATATTGATAATGTATTATATAAAACTGATGGTAAAGTTAAAGATGGCAAGGTTACCTATACAGCAGATCCTGTGCCCTTTGAATTTGTAATTAAAAGTGGAGTAACGGGACAGCATGAACTCTTTGCAGGGTCTACAGTGAGTTTCCCTTGGAAGGATAATGAGATTATAACTGCTCCAGTACCTAGTATAAGCGTTAATATAGATAAAAATGAATTACCTAATATTAAGGCTAAGTTAACAAGCCCAAGTGAAGTAGAGGCATATCCAGGAGAGGAAATAAAGGTAACCTATGATATTAAACCTGAAAACTTTGTATTTCAAGATAGTGAAAATGAGTCAACTTCTAATGAAAAGGAAATTGTTTTTTTGCTAGATACTTCAAAAAATGGGGGAGCTAATTATCTTGATGATTCAAAACATTTATGGAGTGGATTATTAAATGATTATAATAAGAAGGACTCTATGGCCAAATTCGGATTAGTAACTTATAGTAATACAGCTGAAATAGAATCAGAACTTACAGATGCTAAGGATATAAAGAATGAATTGGAAAATGTAACATCTTCATCATCTACAGAAAGAAACATTGGTAATGCTCTTGAAATGGCAGATAGTATTTTAACAAATGGAAATAAATGGGCAACGAAATATATTATAATTTTAGCTGCAGGAGATGTTAGCTATGATATAAATAAAATTAATGCTGTGAAAAATAAAGGATATAGCATTATATCCTTGAAATTAGGAACATCAGGAAGTGATGACATTAACAATACCAAAAGCTTAAAGTGGATTCATAATGAGTTGTGGGGAATTGAGGATGATTACTTTAATGCTGTTAGAGAAAATGGTGGTGCTCTCAATAATAAAGTTAAAGAAATTGCATTACGATTATCAACAAAACGATATAAGTCATATGTATTTGGTGATGTTAAGTTAAATTTTAATATAGGTGATGAATTTGACGTAGTTTCAGGACTTAAATCAGTAGAAAGTAGTAGTTCCTATAATTATGCATTAGAGATACCAGAAATTAGATATACCTATGATGTTGTTAATAAAATATATAAAGCTAGTGGGTCGCAGGTATCCTTTATAATTAAGACAATGGAACATGGGAAACTTAAGTTTAAGGATAGTAACACTATTACTTATACAAACCTTATAGGGGAAATGGCGAAATTCAATATAGAAACTCCTACTATTATTGTTAGAGGACAAACAGATATACTTCATGGAATCTATAATGGGTATGACAGTAAAACTGAAAAATATAATATAGACACAGTGGAAAGAACTTTAGCAAAAGAAGCAACAGTAACCTTTGGGGCTACCTTTGAAACCTATAGTAGTAAGGCAAATATCGGACTTAAGGTACCAAGTAACGCAAAGATTCAAGACACTCCTAAGGTATACAAAGTAGATGAAGAAGGCAATCTTCAGTTATTAGGAGACATGGTTATGAATTCTACAGATTCATTATATTCCTATACCTTAGGTGGAAATGTAGTTAAGGATGATAATATTATTGTGCTTTATACAATCACCTTACCTAAGGATGAAGGCGCCTATGAAAATATAATTTCTGTTGATGGAGTTGAAGCTCCAGCTAAATTTAATGTTGGGAAGGAAGCTTTACCAGATTTATTTTAAAATTTTAGTATAAATATACATTATCTCACTATAATTTTTTAATTAATTATAGTGAGATAATGGAAAAATTCTCATTAGTAATGTATAATTATTATATAAGTCGATAAATTTCTACAAAATTTAGAAAATAGGTTAAAAGTTTTCCTTGACAAACATACTTATTTTAAATAAAATAGGTGTAATCAATTAATAAATTATGAATAAATAACTCATATATCCCTTGAATATGGCAAGGAGTTTCTACCGGAAACCGATAAATTTCTGACTATGAGTAAAAGTAATCATGTTATAGATTTCAATGAATTTATGGACATGCTTAATTTTACTTGTATGTACATAGTATGAACTCTAAAGGAGTTATATTATGGGTGGAAAGTGAATTAAGCATGTTTTTGTTTATGTTTTAATTAAATTTAAAATATAAACAAAAACTATGTTAGAGAATTTAATACAATAATTTTAATTGATTTCAGATTATAAGTATAACTAAAGTTAATTATAAAGAAAATAATATAGAAGGAGAGGATTTAAATTATGGCAAAGATATTAAAACAAGGATACACTTTTGATGACGTATTATTAGTTCCAAATAAATCTGAAGTTTTACCAAAGGATGTTAGCTTTAAAACAAACTTAACTAAAACTATAGCTCTTAATTTACCACTAATAAGTGCTGGAATGGATACAGTAACTGAAAGTAAGATGGCAATAGCTATGGCCCGTGAAGGTGGAATTGGAATTATCCATAAGAATATGTCTATAGAAGCTCAAGCAAGCGAAGTAGATACAGTTAAAAGACAAGAAAATGGAGTAATTGTAAATCCATTCTCCATAGGAAAAGATAATGTTATACAAGATGCATTAAACATAATGTCAAGATATAGAATATCTGGAGTGCCGGTAACTGAAAATGGAAAATTAGTTGGTATAATTACTAATAGAGATATAGTGTTTGAAACTGATTATAGTAAAAAAGTAAGTGAAGTGATGACTAGTGAGAATCTAGTTACTGCAAAAGAGGGAACAAGTATTGAAGAAGCTAAGACAATACTTGCAAAACATAAAATTGAGAAATTACCTTTAGTAGATAAAGATTTTAATCTTAAAGGATTAATTACTATAAAGGATATAGAAAAGGCTGTGAAATTCCCTAATGCTGCAAAGGATGCTTCAGGAAGATTACTTTGTGGAGCTGCAGTAGGAGTTACAAAGGATATGATGATAAGAGTTGATGCTTTAGTTAAAGCTCACGTAGATGTCATTACTATAGATACAGCACATGGACACTCTAAAGGTGTTATAGATGCAGTTAGAGAAGTTAAAGAAAAATATCCAGAGCTTCAAGTTATAGCAGGTAATATTGCAACAGCAGAAGGTACAAGAGCTTTAATAGAAGCTGGAGCAGATTGTGTTAAAGTTGGTATAGGACCTGGATCTATCTGTACTACAAGAGTAGTTGCAGGAGTTGGAGTTCCTCAACTTACAGCAGTTATGGACTGTGTTGAAGAAGCGGAAAAATCAGGAGTTCCAGTTATAGCTGATGGAGGAATAAAATATTCAGGAGATATCGTTAAGGCACTAGCTGCTGGAGCAAAAGTTTGTATGATGGGTTCAATGTTTGCTGGTTGCGCCGAAGCACCAGGTGAAATAGAAATATATCAAGGTAGAAGTTACAAGGTATATAGAGGAATGGGTTCTTTAGGAGCTATGGCAAACGGAAGTAAGGATAGATATTTCCAAGAAGATAACAAGAAATTAGTACCAGAAGGTGTTGAAGGAAGACTTCCATTTAAGGGTAGCGTAGTAGATACTATATACCAATTAATTGGTGGTATTCGCTCAGGAATGGGATATTTAGGATCAGCTACACTAAAAGATTTATATGAAACTGCAAACTTCGTAGTTCAAACTTCAGCTGGATTTAGAGAAAGTCATCCACATGATATAGTAATTACTAAGGAAGCTCCAAATTATAGTGTAAATCAATAATCTAAGAAGGAGAGCTTAATTTATGGATAGAGAATTAGTATTAGTTGTTGACTTTGGTGGTCAATATAATCAATTAATAGCAAGAAGAGTAAGAGAGCATGGAGTATATTGTGAGATAATTCCATATAGTACTTCTGTTGAAAAAATAAAAGAATTAGATCCTGTTGGAATAATATTTACTGGTGGCCCTAACAGTGTTTACGGGGAGGGTGCTCCAAGAGTAGATAAGGAATTATTTGATTTAAACATTCCTATCCTAGGAATCTGCTATGGTGCTCAGCTTATGTCCCATGTTTTAGGTGGAGTTGTTAAGACTGCTACTGTTAGAGAATATGGAAAAACTGATGTTAACTTAAACACAGATAATAAATTATTTAATGGAATAAAAGAAAAACAATGCTGGATGAGTCACACTGACTTTATAGAAAGCGCACCACAAGGCTTTGAAATCATAGGTCATACAGATGAGTGTCCTATAGCTGCAATGGCGAATGTAGAAAGAAAACTTTATGGGGTTCAATTCCACCCAGAAGTTCAACACACTTTATTTGGAACAGAAATGCTTAAAAACTTCTTATACAATGTATGTGAAGTTAAGGGAGATTGGTCTATGTCTGCCTTTGCAGAAGAAAAGATTGCACAAATTAAAGAATTAGTAGGAGATAGAAAAGTGCTTTGCGCTCTATCAGGTGGAGTTGATTCATCTGTTGCAGCAGTACTTGTTCATAAAGCAATAGGTAAAAACCTAACTTGCGTATTTGTAGATCATGGTCTACTTAGAAAAGATGAGGGAGATCAAGTTGAGAAAATCTTTAGAGAAGGCTTTGATATGAACCTTATCAGAGTAAATGCTCAAGAGAGATTCCTTGGAAAACTTAAAGGTGTTTCTGATCCAGAGAGAAAAAGAAAAATCATTGGAGAAGAATTCATCAGAGTTTTTGAAGAAGAGTCAAATAAACTTGGTAAAATGGATTTCTTAGTTCAAGGAACTATTTATGCTGACGTTGTAGAAAGTGGAACTAATTCATCAGCTACAATTAAGAGTCACCACAACGTAGGAGGACTTCCAGAGGACATAGAATTTGAACTAATAGAGCCATTAAGAGAGTTATTTAAAGATGAAGTAAGAGCTGTAGGAGAGGAAATTGGAATTCCACACCACTTAGTATGGAGACAGCCGTTCCCAGGACCAGGACTTGCAATAAGAGTACTTGGTGAAATTACAGAAGAGAAGCTACACATAGTAAGAGAAGCAGATGCTATATTTAGAGAAGAGGTTGCAATTGCTGGCCTTGAAAGTGAAATCTGGCAGTACTTCGCTTGCTTACCTAATATAAGATCAGTAGGAGTTATGGGAGACGAAAGAACCTATAGCCATACAGTAGCCTTAAGAGGAGTTACATCTTCTGATGGAATGACATCAGACTGGGCAAGAATCCCTTATGATGTACTAGATAAGGTATCTAGAAGAATTGTCAATGAAGTTAATGGAGTAAATAGAATTGTATATGATATAACTTCAAAACCACCTTCAACTATAGAGTGGGAGTAATATAAATATTCTAATATCTTTTCTTAAACCCTAATGTATTTATACATGTTATCATGTTTAAATAAATCACACCCAAAGAAAGTAGTTATAAGTTTCTATATAATATAGAAATTTCATAGCTGCTTTTTTTATTTATAAATAATATACAATGTAAGTATTAATTTATAACTTATAGTGTTAAAAAATAAAATAGTAGAATTATTTATTGAATTTACAGCAATATTTATAAGTTATAATGGCACAAATTTTCTTACACAATAATACCATAATATTGTAAAGGAGATGATTAAAAATGGCTTTAGAAATCCACGATCATAACAGAGATGACCAGTCTTTATATGATGAATGTAAAGAACATGTTTATTATCACGTTATTTTAACAATGAGAGACGGAAGCATAGTAGATGGAATAATTGAGAATGTAGATGGAGATCGCGTTACCATGTTAGTGGGTGAAGATGTAATGGAGCTAGATGATGAAAATCAATATCAGCAACGACAATATAACCCTTATGGACGTCCTAGAAGAAGACAAAGACGTTATAGACGCAGAAACTTCCCACTTTTAGATTTAGCTAAATTATTAATAGTACCATATCCACCTTATATTTCTCCATATCCATATTACACCCAATATCCAGGTCAGTATATTAATCCATATTATCCTTTTTAATAAGGAATACTTAAACATCAGTAGTTTTGATTTTTTATAATTAAATAAAGACAATATTCAAGAGTATTGATGGAATAAAATTATCCCCAAAGTAGTTATGAAGTTTCTATATGAATTAGAAATTTCATAGCTACTTTTTTATAAAAAATCATAATTGGCATTTGACAATAACTTAAAATGGCAGTAATATATAATTAGCAAATGCCAATAATGAAAATCACATAAAAGAATAATTAATAAAGAAATGAGGAATGGAAAATGAAAATAGCAGTTTCAGCAGAAGGAAAAACTATTGTAAATTTACTTGATATGAGATTTGGAAGATGTGAGTATTTTCAAATTCATGATACTGAAGGTGGAGAAATTAAAGTTTTAGAAAACCAAGGCAAAAATGCTAGTGGTGGAGCAGGTATTTCTGCATCTAATCAATTAATTGATGAAAACATAGATGTTATTATCACAGGAAATCTTGGACCTAATGCTTTTGAAATCATTGAAAAATCAGGAGTTAAGGCATATAAGTGTGATGGTATAGTTATAGCTGAGGCTATAGAAAAATATAAAAAAGGTGAACTTGAAGAAATAAAAATGTCTGGTCCTGCACATCACGGAGCTCACTAGATTGGAGATGAATAGGTAGTGAATATAGCAGTACTTAGTGGAAAAGGCGGTACAGGAAAAACTACAGTATCTACTAATCTTGCTCTTGCTCTAAAGGCAAATTATATAGATTGTGATGTGGAAGAGCCTAATGGTTTCTTATTCCTAAAGCCTACAGTAGATACAAAAGAAAAAGTAATGGTAGAATATCCAATCATAGATGATAACAAATGCACTAACTGTGGAGCTTGTGTAAAAGCTTGTCAATTTAATGCTCTAGCAAAGGTTAAAGATGATATTATGCTGTTCCAAAAGTTATGTCATGGTTGTGGAGCATGTGAAATTGCATGTAAATATGGTGCTATAGCCTATGGTGAAAGAGAAACGGGTAAGGTTGAAAAAGGATCAGTAAGAGATATAAACTGTAGCAGAGGTGTTTTAAATATAAGCGAGCCAATGGCAGTGCCTGTTATTAGAGAATTACTTAATGGATTATCTAAGGGAACTAATTTAATAGATTGCCCACCTGGAACTTCTTGTAATGTGGTAAATTCTTTGAAATATGCTGATGGGGCAATACTTGTTACAGAGCCTTCTGAATTTGGTCTTCATGACTTAAAGATGGCAGTGGAACTTGTGAGGATGTATGATATTCCCTTTGGCATAGTTATAAATAAGGATGATGGAAAAGATAATATTGTGAAAAAGTATTGCAAAGAAGAAAATATAGAATTAATAGGGACAATTCCCTATGATAAGGCTACAGCAGTACTTTATTCTAAGGGTGAAATACTTTACGATTATTTAGTTCATAAGAAGATATTTGATAAGCTTTCAGAGGGAGTAAAGGAGGTGCTATCTTGGAATTAGTAGTTTTAAGTGGAAAAGGTGGCACTGGAAAAACCACCATTGCAACAGCTTTAGCTGAACTTGAAAAAGATGTATTAAGAATAGACTGTGATGTAGATGCTCCCAATCTTTATCTCTTTTACAAGGGAAAAGATATTGAAAAAGATGAATTTGTAGGTGGAAAAAAAGCATCAATAGATGAAAGCATTTGTATTAAGTGTGGTAAATGTGAAGGTGTTTGTAAATTTAATGCCATAGAAAACTTTACTATAAATCCATTTCTTTGTGAAGGCTGTGGAGCATGTACATTAGTGTGTCCTGTAAATGCAATAAAACTAGAGGATGAAAAGACAGCAGATACCTTCATTACAGAGCTAGATAAAGGCATAATTTCAAGGGCAGAAATGGGTATAGGCAGTGATGGTTCAGGAAAATTAATAACTGAATTAAGAAAAAATGGTAAGAGATTTAATAAGGATGAAAAGTTAACTATAATTGATGGCTCACCAGGTATTGGATGTGCTGTTATAGCTTCAATAACAGGTTCAAATGCAGTTTTAGTTGTAACAGAGCCTACAAAATCAGGCCTTGAAGATTTAAAGAGAGTAGTACAGCTGTGTAAACACTTTGGAGTTTTTACTATGGTTTGCGTAAATAAATTTGATATAAATGAAGAGGTTACAAAGGAAATAGAAAACTTTATTTATGAAAATCAAATAGTTTTAGTAGGTAAAATTCCTTATGATGACATGGTTATGAAGTCTATAAATGAATTAAAACCTATAACTTTCTACAAGGATAGCATAGCTGAAAAAGCTATTGAAGCTATGTGGAGTAATATGACTAAGTATATATTAAATTAATATATTAAATTAAAATTATTTAGGTAAAATAAAAGGAGGAATTTTTAATGAAAATAGCAGTTGCAAGTGATGAGAAATATGTAAGTGGACATTTTGGACATTGTGAAGGATTCACAATATATGAAGTAGAAGAGGGTAAGTCTTTAGAAAAAAGTTTTACTCCAAATCCAGGACATAGACCAGGATTTCTTCCAGTATTTTTAAGAGATTTAAAGGTAAATGTTATTATTGCAGGTGGTATGGGAGAAACAGCACAAGACTTATTTAACGAAAATGGAATTGAAGTTGTAGTTGGTGCACAAGGACTTAGTGATGATGTAGTTCAAAAATTTGTAAATGGTGAATTAAAATCAACAGGTAGCGTTTGTACAGAACATCAACATGAAGGTCACTGTAACGAATAATTATTATAAAATGAAAATATTTAGTGGCAAACCCCTGCATATTCATTTTAAATGTTATAAATGTAATAGTATAATTGATATAGATAGTCAAAATTTAAATTTTGACTATCTTAAATTAAACAAAAGAATAGAAGAAGAAAGTAACGTAGAAATATATGATTCTGATATAATGTTTATAGGATTATGTAGTAAATGCAGGGAGGATTTAAAGTGCCAAGACCAACAAAATTTAGAAGAGTAGAGTTTTTCCCAGAAGATACTTATTTTGTTCCATGGGGAAAGCCTAAATGTGAAATTAAAGAAACAGTTTTAAAGGTAGAAGAACTTGAAGCTATGAGACTTAAAGATATTGAAGAATTAAATCAAGAACAATGTGCTGAAAGAATGCAAGTATCAAGACAAACCTTCCAAAATATTATTGATAGTGCAAGGAAAAAGATAGCTATTGCTTTAACAGAAGGAAATGCTATAAGAATAAGTGGTGGTAACTACAGAGCTACTTTTTGTAAATTTAAGTGCCTTCATTGTGGAGATGTGTATGATATAAATTATGAGCAAGACAAGGATAATTGTCCTACTTGTGGTTCAGAGGAAGTTGTTTGCAGCAAGAAAGCAGAGCTTTGTAAAAGATGGTGTAGAGGAAATAGTGTAGAGGATAAATAAGAGGTGGATTTCCACCTCTTATTTATTTATCTATTAAATTTATATTATTTTACAGATGAAAAAATATAAGTTTAAGAATTTAAAATCCATTCTCTAGGAATAATAAATTTAAAGTCATAGGAATGGAGAGTGCTGATGTGAAGAATTTTAAGGTGATTGTTTTAGTAATATTTATCACTTCTTTTATAGTTAACTCACCTATAGAGGTTTTAGCATTACAAAGTAATAAGAGAAAAGATGATGATAAGAGGATAATTGAAATATGTGATGAAGTGAGAACTACTCCTGTGGATGAGGAAGAATTATTAAAGCTAACAAGGGAAGGATTAGACAAAGAAGATGCCGAGTTTTATATAAGACTTGATGAAATAGTAGAAAGGTTAGAACAGTGTGATTTAGAAGTGATATTAGATAATTCCATAGAAGATATAACTGATAAAGACTTTAGAAACAATAAGGAATACTATAGAAATCAAATACTAAAAGGAGATAAGGTTGCTTTAAAGAAAGCCTTTAAATCTCTAAAAAATATCTTTAGTGAAGAAGAATATACAGAAAAGGTAATTAATACTTTTGCTAATAAATCTGCTTATGAAATAATTTATCCTGATGGTTCAAAGATTACCTATAACACAAAAAACTCTCAAAGAGAAAATTTAAATAGAGAAAAGAATATTAAAAAACCAGTTATGTCTAATAAGGGTTATGAAGAAATCCTCATGGAAGAGGGAGTTTCATATGCCTATGGAAAGGTGGAATCTAAAGAAGCAGAGTGGTGTTTTGAATCAGAATTATCCTATTCTAAGATACATCTATATACTGAGTTTTTACTAGGTACTGATAAAATATCAAAAATTAACTACGCTAGAGGTGGGCAATCTTCCTATGGAGTAGTTAATATTGCAAATAGTACTGGAGCCACTATCTCTAGAACCTATAGTGAAGGTAAAGAAATACCTGCGGAAGCAAGAAATGAAGTCATATTTACTGTGACAGGTTCCTTTGGAGCTTCCTTTTTAATCTTATCCATAGGAGCAAATCCAGGATATAACTGGACTCAATATATAATATTTAGACTTTATGAAGTAGAAAAAATAGATGATAAATATGGAGCTCACTACAAATGGTACGCAGCTGAATTTAAGTAATCCTCCAAATCTATGATTTGGTTAAGGATTACTTACTCATTCGAATGAATATGAGAAGGAGTGTCCCCTCGAGCAAAGCGAGAAAAAGAAATTTTATATTTGGTTAGTCGAAGTTAAGTGACCATTTAAATCTATGATTTAATTATGAGAACTTACTCATTTGAGCATAGCGAAAAGGAGTTTCATTTCAAAGATGAATATGAGAAGGAATGTCCTCTCGAGCAAAGGGAGAAAAAATTAAAGAGGAATGTTATATGAGTAAACTTAAGAAGAGATATAAAAACAAGAAGAAGTACAAAATCAAAAATGAAAAAACAATTAAGAAAAATAGAAGAATTTTTATGATTTCAGTTATAGGGTTATTCTTATTAATTACAGCTATTCTAATTAAGAATGATTTATTTAAAGAAACCATGGAGATAAAAAGTGGTAACTTCCCTATAAAAGATGAAGAACCCTTTGAAGTAAAGTTAACAGATAAGATAACATATCTTCTATCTAAGAACCTTAACATAGGTGAAGATAGAATATCTATTCTAAATGTATCAGATATCCAAAAGGGTAAATTAGTCATGTTTTTATATGAGGACAATGGTAAAAACTATGAGGGGTTATGCCAATTAAGTAAAGTAGAAAGTTCTTATAACATCTTAGCAACTTCTATAAAAGAGGTAGATAAATATGCCCCTTTTACAGTGAATGTAATGGGAATAAAGGTAAGTGCTACTGAGAATTACAAAGTTCTTGGAGGATTAATAAATGATGAAAATATAAAAAGTATAAATATTAACTTTACTAATAATACAATGACAAATATATTAATTGGAGAAGATAGATCATTCTTTTATGTAATAGAAGAAAATGAGATAGATATTTTAACTATAGAAGCATTAGATAATTCTCTTAAAATATTTTATAAGTGGTCCAGCAAAGAAAAAGGAATATAAGATAAAGATAAACTCGGTGAATATGTTAAAATTCATTGAGTTTATTTGTTTTAGCCATTATTATAAGTATATAGGGTAGTTTGAAATAATTTACATAATATTGTATACTGGCATAAGAGGGTGGAGGATATAATGGAGATGTTTTTACCTATAGTAATGTTTATTATAGGAATTATAGTAATAATAAAGGGCGGAGATATATTTGTAGACTCAGCTATGTGGATTGCTGAGATAACAGGAATACCAAAAATAATTATAGGAGCAACCATTGTAAGTTTAGCAACTACTCTTCCAGAGTTTTTTATAGCTTCAGTGGCAACTATTATGGGATCACCAGAGATTGCAGTAGGTAATGCTATAGGAGCAATAATTTGTAATACAGGGCTTGTTCTTGCTATTTCAATGATTGCAATGCCTGTGGAGGTAGAAAAGAAGAGGTTTATGCCAAGAGCTTTTATGATGGTAGTATCTATGGTTTTACTATTACTTTTTTCTACAGATGGAAATATTAATAGAATAGAAGGGGTAGTCCTTTTAGGGTTATTTGTGTACTATATAAGAAAAAATATAAAGGGTGCTAAAAAGTCCCTTGAAATTCCTGATGAGACTGCTATGACTATAGATGAAATTAGTGTTAGAAGAAGAGTAAAAAAGAGAGAATTTGCAAAACATATAGTTGTATTTATAATAGGAGCAATACTTATAGGATGTGGAGCTAGGTTATTAGTTGTAAATGCGCAGATTATTGCCAGGCATTATGGAGTAACAGAAGGAGTAATTAGTTTAACCATTATGGCCTTAGGAACATCGTTACCAGAATTAACTACTGTTTTAACTTCTATATATAAGAAGGAAAGTGGAGTAGCGGTTGGTAATGTTATTGGTGCAAACATACTAAATATAACAATGACTATAGCTGCTAGTAGTATTTTAGCTAGGGGTGGATTAGTACTAAACTCTAGAAATATTCATATATTTAACGCATCTTTTATAAGCTTTAATCAGACTATACTTTTAGATATTCCAGTGGCTTTAGTATTGATGCTACTTATAATCTTACCTATATCAACTAATGGAAGATACTCTAAGAGAAATGGAATAATGCTGCTTAGTGTTTATATAATATACATAAGTTTTTTGATTTTGATAATATAAGGCATCTTCGAAAAATAAATAAGTCAGAATGNNTCGTCTATTTTGTGTTATACTGCGTCAACAGAACCCTTAGATAGTGCTACTATCTGCAGAACCTGTTTCCTTGTCTAACTCAAAATATACTTTCCATCTTTGACTTGTTATTTATTTTCAGATACCTAATAAATCGTTTTATAGGAGGCAATTAGAAATGACTAGTTCTTTAAGTTTAAATATAAAAAACCTTCAAGAGGCAGTTAATGAATCACATATAGATAATTTAAAACCTATGATAACAGCAGCCCACAACACTCTGCATAACAGAAGTGGTGCTGGCAATGAATTTTTAGGGTGGCTTGACCTACCAAATAATTATGATAAAGCTGAGTTTGAAAGAGTAAAGGTAGCAGCTAAAAGAATACAGGAAAATTCTAAAGTTCTTATAGTAATAGGCATTGGGGGTTCATACCTTGGAGCTAGAGCTGTCATAGAGGCAATGACAGGCCCATTCTTTAATAGTATGGATGAGGATAAAAGAAAGGTTCCAGCAGTATACTTTGCAGGAAACAATATAAGTTCTACTTATTTGTCTCAACTTATACAGCTCATAGATGGGAAGGATTTTGCCATAAATGTTATTTCAAAATCAGGAACTACAACAGAGCCTGCCATAGCTTTTAGAATATTTAAAGAAATCCTTGAGAAAAAGTATGGCAAAGAAGAAGCTGAAAATAGAATTTATATAACAACGGATAAGGCAAAGGGAGCTCTTAAGAAATTAGCAGATACAGAAGGGTATGAAACCTTTATAATTCCTGATGATATCGGTGGAAGATTTTCCGTTTTAACACCAGTAGGATTACTTCCCATTGCAGTGGCAGGAATAAATATAGATGAGCTATTACAAGGTGCTAGAAATGGAAGAGAAAACTTTAGTAATGAAGATGTACATATAAATATTTGTTATAAATATGCAGCGGCTAGACATCTTTTATATGAAAGAGGAAAAACTACAGAAATTCTTGTAAACTATGAACCTTGTCTACAATACTTTGGAGAGTGGTTTAAGCAACTTTATGGAGAGAGTCAAGGTAAGGATGGAAAGGGGATATTCCCTGCATCCGTTAACTTTTCAACAGACCTTCACTCCATGGGTCAATATATTCAAGATGGAATGAGAAATATATTTGAAACTATAATAAATGTAGAAGAGCCACAAATAAATTTATCCATAAAAGAAGATGAAGAAAATGTGGATGGACTTAATTTCTTAGCAGGAAAGACTATAGATTTTGTAAATAAAAGAGCTATGGAGGGAACAGTCCTTGCCCATGTAGAAGGTGGAGTTCCTAATATAGTTATAAATATGAAAGCTGTAAATCCTAAGGCTCTAGGAGAACTAATATACTTCTTTGAAAAATCCTGTGCCATTGGAGGATATTTATTAGGAATAAATCCTTTTGATCAAGAAGGGGTAGAAGCCTATAAGAAAAACATGTTTGCTCTACTTGGTAAACCAGGTTATGAAAAGCTTCAAAGGTCTCTAATAGAGAGGTTAGGTATTTAATTATGACTATTATAGTTGATGGTGATGGATGTGCAGGAAGAGGTATTATAGAAGAAGTAGCTAAGACCTATAAGGTTCCTCTAAAAATCTATTGTGATATACATCATGTTATAAATTTAGAATATGGTGAAGTTATAATTATGGATAGTGGCTTTCAAGCAGTGGATATGAAGGTTGCCAACGAAGCTAAAAGAGGAGATATAGTAGTAACTCAAGATTATGGAGTAGCAGCTATGGTTCTTGGTAAAAAATCCTATGCCATAAGTCCAAGGGGATATATATTTTCAGAGAACAATATAGAAAAATTACTCTTTGAAAGACATATAAGTGCAAAGGTAAGACGTGGTGGAGGAAAGACAGGAAAGCATAAAAAAAGAAATGAAGACGATAATATAAGCCTTAGAGATAATTTAATAAAGCTTGTAGAAAGAAGTCTAAGAGAAGAATAGAAAAACATAAATTAAGAAAACACTTGTAGAAATATAATTTACAAGTGTTTTTTTACAAGGATTTTGTCTAATGAATTATCGCAAATAAAGACCTCCATAGGTTGTTACATAATATGTAAGTGTAGTATAATATAGCTATGCTTATGTAAGAATATTATAACAATTTAATCAATTAGGGATGTATATGTACATTCTAGGGGGAATATGTATGAATGAAATGATTATTGGTACAAGCCTATCAAGTCCGCAGGAGAAGGGGACTGAAATTAAGATATATATAGAAAATAAAATGTCAGATGATTTACTATATAAATTTATAATAAACTGTGATGGGGGTTGGGAAACCATTAGAGATTTCCATGAGGAGGATTTTACCTATTGGACTCCTAAGGAAGATGGCAAATACATGATAATGGTACAATCTAAAAAAAGAAATGGAAAAAAACCTATTGAATTTACATCTAGAATGGACTTTATCATAGGCTCTGTAGAAGAAAAACTAATAAAAGATATTATCATTAGTAATAATGAAATAAAGTTAGGGGAAAAGATAGAAATTGATGTTGTACCTAACAAATTACCTATCTTGTGTAAGTATTGGATAAAAGAAGATTGTAAATGGAATTTAATAAGAGATTATTCCATGGATACTAGTTTAAGTTTTACCCCAAATCGAGAAGGGGATATCGAGATTCTTATAGAGAGTAAAGAAGAAGGCTCAGTACATCAATTTGATGACTTTAAAAATGTAACTTTTAAGGTATTGCCTATGGATCAAATAAGAATTAACAATATACAGTGCTTAACAGAAGAGCTGATAGTAGGTAGTGAATTAACCTTTGAGATTGATGCACACTTTGATGAAAATAGGGTTGTATTATACAAATTTATGAAGATTGATGAATATGGAAATATGCATGTAATGCAAGACTTTTCAAGTAAGAGACTAGTTAGCTTCACAGAAATACTACCAGGTAAGTATAAGCTTTTATGTTTAGTGAAGGACATGTATTCCCATGAGAATTTTGATGATAGGGGGATAATACACTATACTGTAGATAAATATAAACCTATAAAAATTCTTAACTTCACTTCTGATTTAAGCTCACCACAGCTTGAAAAAACACCTATAGAGTTTAAGGCAATATGCTCTGGTGGAGATAAATTGCTCTATAAATTTGTAGTAGATGGGAATTATCATAGTAGTTCAAATTTTACTACTAACAACAGTTATAAATGGATTCCAGAAAAAAGTGGCTTATATAGAGTTGAAGTTCTTGTAAAGGATAGTACCTATAAGGACGATTATGAAGAGAAGGCAATTATGGACTTTGTTATAGATGAAGACTGCACACAAAATGTATATATAAAAGAAATTAAGCTAAATAAGGACAAGCAAGTTCTTATAAATGAACCAGTTAAGGTAAATGTAGAAGCCACTGGCTCAAGAAATTTATTATATGAATTTATTGTAAAAAAAGAAGGTAAGGAAGTCAAGTTCATAGAATATAACGAAGAAGATAATTTTAAGTTCACTCCTACTAGTGTAGGAAAATACGAAATAGAAGTTAAGGTAAAACATCTAAAATCTAAGAGAGACTACGATGTACATTCAGTGATATATATAGATTGTAAAGAATATATACCAGCTAAGATAGATTATATTCTTACAGAAAAGAAGTATATGTATCTTATAGGTGATGAAATAGTCTTGGAGGTAATAACAGAAAACACTAGCAATACTTTAACTAAATATAAGGTTGAAATCAATGGCAGAGAAGTTGAAACTACGGAATTTAGTAATGATAAGAAGTTTAAACTAATTCCAAAATGTGCAGGAGTATATACGGTAAAAATATATTGTAAAAATGTATTTAGTACTAAAGAGTATGATTGTAAAAAGGAATTGATTTTAGATGTATTACAAGGAGTTCCAGTAACTAACTGCAAAATAACCTTAGATAAAGAAGTAATAAAGTGCAATGAAGATGTTAACTTCTATGTGGAATGTGACGGTGGAAAAGATAATTTATATGAATTTTATTTAATGGAAAAGGGAGAATGGAAGCTAATACAAAAGTATAGTAAGAAAAATTATTATACCTTTATGCCTTTCTATAAAGGGTTTTATAAGATATTGGCATTATGTAAAAGCTGTTACTCTAAGAGTGCCTATGATGACTATTCCATTTATGAAGTTCAGTGTAAAGAATAAGGTATCTTAAAAAATAAATAAGTGAAAGATGCCTAATAGGGTATAAAGAAACAGAGGAGATGAAGTAATGAGTTACGATGTGGGTAGTGTTTATGGTGGAATAAATAACTATATAAACAGCATAGCTACAAATGGAAATACTAATAGTAGTATAGGTTCAGTAAACAATGGAATTACTCAAAATCAATATGTTAATGGACTAGGTATTCTCAACGATACCTTAAGTTCTGGTACTGGCAGTGATGCCCTTACTGGACTGATGAGCTTAGGTTTAATGTCAGGAAGCTTTGGTGGAGGTTCAAACAGCAACACTTCTTCAAGCACTGGTGGATTTAGTTTAATCATGGCATCTTTACTAAAGGCCATGGGTGAAAAAGAGAGACAAACTCAGCAGGGAATAGATCAAAATAATAGAGCTTATAATAGTACTTCTAATGGTATAAATGATATCAGCAATGTCATTGTAAGAGCTATAGGAGGAGTAACACCTTCCACAGTGGTAAGTGCTACAGGTACTGACTCTGAAAGAATTGAAAAAGCCATAGCAGATGCTTCAACTAAATATGGAGTAAATGCGAATTTAATAAGAGCTATAATTAAAACAGAATCAAACTTTAATCCTAATGCAGTATCTCCTGCAGGAGCTAAAGGATTAATGCAGTTAATGCCTTGCAACATAGAGCACTATGGAGTTAATGATCCTTTTAACATAGAGCAAAATATTGATGCAGGTACAAGACACATAAAGGATTATCTTAAAACCTATAATTATGACCTAAACATGGCCCTAGCAGCATATAACTTTGGACCAGGAAATATGGCATCTAGAGGAATAAATAATTCCAGTGATTTTTACAAACTACCATCAGAAACAAAAAATTATTTAGTGAAGATAAATAATTTAATATAATTAACTAAATCTTAAGCTAATGTTGAGCCTGTACTTATATTATTGACGCTCAGCCGTTTCGAAGCATTGATTTACTAGAGGATTTATTCAAGGTAAAATCTACAACACAACAACTCGTATGCACTCAAACAAGTTGTGTTGCTTAACGATTTTACCATTCATAAATCCTAAGTAAAGAAATGTTTTAGGAGGTTCTTCTAATAAATTAGAAGAACTAAGTTCGAATATCTAAATCAAAGATTTAGATTCTTACTTATTCAAATGGCATTCGCTAACAATAATATTAAAGTACAGGCTCAACATTTTATAAAGATAAGTGAATAATTATTAAATAGCCTTGTTATATAGTGTAATTAGTTTAAAATATTAGATTTATTTTTAAAGTAATGTTAAAATGGACTTTGGCTAATAATAATTAAAGTTAAATAATGAGTTAATATATAAACAAACTATTAATAAAGGATGGTATGATATGGAACGTTTAGATAAAATTTTAGGAAATTTAGGCTATGGAAGTCGTAAGGAAGTTAAGGTTAGTTGTAAAAATGGAGAGGTTGTTGTTGATGGAGAGGTTATAAAGGACAGTTCAACTAAGGTTGATCCAGAGACTGCAGTTATTGAGGTAAATGGAGAAAGGGTAATGTATAGAAAGTATGTTTACCTACTTTTAAATAAGCCAGCAGGAGTTGTAAGTGCAACCTTTGATAATTATGATGAGACTGTTATAGATTTATTAGATCCAGAATATCAAGTTTTTGAGCCATTTCCAGTGGGAAGATTAGATAAGGACACTGTAGGCTTCTTATTGCTTACTAATGATGGAGCTTTAAATCATAAGTTAATCGCTCCTAAAAACCATGTAGATAAGGTTTATTATGCAGAAATAGATAAGCCTGTAAATGAAAAAGATGCTGAAAGTTTTAAAAAAGGTATTGTAATAGATGATGGTTATAAGTGTATGCCAGGAAAGTTAGAAATTATTTCTTCTACAGAAGATGGTTCTGAAGTTTTAGTTACAATACAGGAAGGTAAGTTCCATCAAGTTAAAAGAATGTTTGAAGCTTTAGATAAGTCTGTTGTATATCTAAAAAGAGTTAAATTTGGTCCTATGGAACTGGATGAAACCTTAGAAGAAGGCGAATATAGGGAGCTTACTAAAGAAGAAATTGAAGTATTAAACAACTTATAGGGATTTATTAACTGTATATACATTAAATTGAATTTAAAAGGTAATTTGGTGTATTGTGTAGAAAATATACAAAAAATATAGATAAGGTATAAATATTAACAATTAGTTTATATTTTTTATTATAAATTTACTTGAAAATTTATAAAATAATATATATAATATATATATAAATAGAATAAATAACCCCTTTTTATTTATACGTATAACCTAACCCCAAGGGTTATACAAGTTATTTTATGTCGAATATAATTGTATATTATTGCAAGGAAAAAACCCATTGGTTACCCCCGATGGGTTTTTTCTTGTAATAGAATTTATTTTTGGAAAACACATGTTTAAGAAGGTAAATATAGAAATTATATAGCATATACTGTAAACTATATAATATGTAAATATCTAATGTAAAAAACACATAACATTGATTTAATAGAGCAATAATAGTAAATAGGTATACTAATTATAAACAGAGTTCTTAGCTTCGGCGAGAGTTTTAGAGATGGTAGGCATTATATAAAAAATAGTATGTATTAAGAGGATATATTACGTAAAGATGAGAGAAGTATGAAAGGAAGTGCATTATGAATATAAGAGAAGTACTTGTAAGCTTTATGAAAGAAAAAGCTTATAAACCGATGAGTTTAAAAGAGTTGTCTAAAATATTTGGTATAGGTAAAAAAGAGTCTAAAGAGTTTTTAAACCTATTAAATGAAATGGAGAAAGATGGAGAAATAATAAAAAATAGAGCAGAGCTATATGGAATTCCAGAGAGAATGGGTATAATTAAAGGGGTTTTTGCTGCTCACCAAAAGGGTTTTGGTTTTGTAATTGTAGAAGAAGATAGACCAGATATATTTATCCCTGCAAGTAATGTAAATAGTGCCATGAACAATGACGTAGTATTAGTTAAAGTATTAAAAGATGAAAACAACGGTAAGAAATCTGAAGGAGAAATTATCAGAATTGTTGAAAGAAAGAATAAAAAACTAGTTGGAACCTATGAAGATAGTAAAAACTTTGGATTCGTTGTACCAGATGATAAAAAGATAGGTCAAGACGTATTCATTTCTAAAAATGATAGAAATGGAGCAAAGTCAGGTCAAATAGTAGTGGTAGAAATCACTAGCTGGCCAGAGAAAAGAAGAAATCCAGAAGGAAAGATCATTGAAATCCTAGGAGAAAAAGGAGATAAGGGAATAGATATCCTAACTATAATTAGAAAGCACAATCTTCCTGAAGAATTCCCATTACAGGTAGAGGAATATGCAGAAAGAATAGAAGATATGGTTCCTCAAAGTGAAATAGACAGAAGAAGAGATCTTAGAGATGTGACCATGGTTACCATAGATGGAGAAGATGCAAAGGACCTAGATGATGCTGTTTCAGTAGAAGTTCTGAAAAATGGAAACTTCAAGCTAGGAGTTCATATTGCAGACGTATCACACTATGTAAGAGAAAATAATGTCCTTGATAAGGAAGCCTTTAAAAGAGGTACCTCTGTATACCTAATTGATAGAGTAATTCCAATGCTACCTAGAAAACTATCCAATGGAGTATGTAGCTTAAATCCAAAGGTAGATAGACTTGCTCTTAGTTGCTTTATGGAAATTGATTCTACAGGAAAAGTAGTAGATCATGATATCTTTGAAAGTGTAATAAAAACTAATGAAAGAATGACCTATACTGATGTAACTAAGATTCTTAGAGATGAAGATGCTGAAACTATAGAAAAATTTAAACACCTTCATGAAGACTTTAAGAACATGGGTAGATTATTTGAGCTCTTAAATAAGAAGAGATTATCAAGAGGTGCTATAGATTTTGACTTTGAAGAATGTAGAATAATCCTAGATGACACTGGTAAACCAATAGATATCCTACCTCGTGAAAGAGCCATTGCCAATAGAATAATAGAAGAATTTATGCTAATCTGTAATGAAACTGTAGCAGAGCACTTCTTCTGGCTTAATGCACCATTTGTTTATAGAGTTCACGAAGACCCAGATATGGAGAAGTTATTACACTTCAGCGAATTCGTATATAACTTAGGATATCATGTAAGATTTAAAGAAGATGAGATTCATCCAAGGGATCTTCAGAAGATTCTAGAAAAGGTTAAAGGCAAGAAGGAAGAAACAGTAGTTAGTACCTTACTTTTAAGATCTATGATGAAGGCAAAATATTCCCATTTATGTGTAGGACACTTTGGTCTTGCTGCTAAATACTATTGTCACTTCACATCTCCAATAAGAAGATATCCTGACCTAGTAATTCATAGAATTATAAAGGAAATGATAAACGAAGGATTAAATTCTAAGAGAGAGAAGAGATTAAGAACCTTTGTAATAGACGCTTCAAAACAGTCCTCTGACACAGAAAGAATGGCTGTGGATGCAGAACGTGAAGTAGATGATTTAAAGAAAGCTGAATACATGATGGATAAGATTGGAGAAGAATTCGAAGGAATCATATCCTCTGTAACTAGCTTTGGTATGTTCGTTGAACTTCCTAACACCATAGAAGGTTTAGTTCATATTAGTGAGCTTCATGATGACTACTATATCTATGATGAAAAGCATCTAGCTTTAGTTGGTGAGAGAACTAAGAATATCTACAGACTAGGAGATGAAGTTAAGGTAGTTTGCTCTAAGGTTGACATAGATGCCCACGACATTTACTTTGAAATAGTTAAACCACAAGTAGAAGAAGAGGAAGAAGAAATGTCCCTAGACATTGATGATTTAATTTTCGGAGAGTAAAATATAGTTAAGAAGAAAACTATAAGGATAAAAATTTAACATTATATAAGAAGAGATAAAATTTTATTTATTAAATTAAATATGATTTTATCTCTTCTTTTTTATGTAATTTGCTATAAATTAAGGGAAACAAATAAAAATATAGGATAATTTTACATAGCAGAGCGTGAAAATCAAAAAAAGATTGTTAAAAAATTAAACAAATCAGATAAATTTTTAACAAAGTACTAGCATTTTTAGAAAAAGGTGGTATACTAAAATTATAAATGTTAAATAAATAACAAAATTTAAAGTTTGTATTAGGGAGGTTCATATTATGGCACGTTTTACATTACCAAGAGATATATATCATGGAGAAGGAGCGTTAGAAACTCTGAAAACTTTAAAAGGGAAGAGAGCTTTCGTAGTTGTTGGTGGCGGATCTATGAAGAGATTCGGATTCTTGCAAAAGGTTGAAGACTACCTAAAAGAAGCAGGTATGGAAGTTGAATTATTTGAAGGGGTAGAACCAGACCCATCAGTAGAAACAGTTATGAAAGGTGCAGAAGCTATGAGAAGCTTTGAGCCAGATTGGATAGTTTCTATAGGTGGAGGATCTCCAATAGATGCAGCAAAAGCAATGTGGATATTCTACGAATACCCAGAATTTACTTTTGAACAAGCAGTTATTCCATTTGGACTACCAGAATTAAGACAAAAAGCAAAATTCGTTGCAATACCATCAACTAGTGGTACAGCTACAGAAGTTACAGCATTCTCTGTAATTACTGATTACAAAGCTAAGATTAAATATCCATTAGCTGATTTCAATATAACACCAGATATAGCAATAATAGATCCAGCACTTGCACAAACAATGCCAAAGACTCTAGTTGCTCATACTGGAATGGATGCTTTAACTCATGCTATAGAAGCATACACAGCATCACTAAGATCAAACTTTTCAGATCCATTAGCATTAAAAGCAATTGAAATGGTAAAAGAACACTTAATAGATTCTTATAATGGATGTGAAAAATCAAGAAACTTAATGCACGAGGCTCAATGCCTTGCAGGAATGGCATTCTCAAATGCACTACTAGGAATAGTTCACTCCATGGCTCATAAAACAGGAGCAGTATTCCACATTCCTCATGGATGTGCAAATGCAATCTTCCTTCCATATGTAATTCAGTACAACAGAACTAAATGTGAAGATAGATATGCGGACATAGCTAGAATGTTAAAATTAAATGGAAATACAGATTCAGAATTAACTGATTCATTAATAGAAATGATCAATGACTTAAATACAAAACTAAGTATTCCTCACTCAATGAAGGAATACGGTGTTACCGAAGAAGACTTCAAAGCAAATCTTGAGTTCATAGCTCACAATGCAGTACTTGATGCATGCACAGGCTCAAACCCAAGAGAAATAGACGACAAAACAATGGAAAGACTATTTGAATGCACTTACTATGGTAACAAAGTAGAATTGTAGGATTTAGTCATTGCAACATGGTAAAAAGGGGATTAATTGCAATAGAGAGAGACAATAATTAATTTTAGTTAGTGGAAGAAACTCCACTGAAAAGTGGGGTTTCTTATATTATGTTATTAATTCTGTTGAACTAAGGTACAGCAGATTTAAAAAATATCCTTATATAATTCATCAAATCAAATCAAATCAAATCAACTTGGAAGAGCTGTCTCAAAGTAGAATTTAAAAAATTCTACCGTGAGACAGCTCTTCTAAGTTCTACTCCAAACTTATGAGGAAATCCCTGAAACCCCCACAGCGCCAACAACTAGTTAAATAGTTACCTAGTTATATAGTTATATAGGTAAATAGTTTACTATATAACTATAGATCTATTTAAAAAGTTTCATATATATATTTTTTTAAAATTTTAAATAGTTAAGATGTAGATGTTCCCTAGAGGGTTTAAATGCAGTGATATCAAGGTATTAGCTGTGGAAGAACATAAGAACATAAAAACATAAAAAGCTAAAAACATGTAAATTAGTGAAATTGAATTATTATAAGTTATCACAGAAATATATAGTGATATTTTATTTGTTTTTTTGTTTTTCTCTAAATCCTAATATATAGAAGAAAATTCCTATAAGAGCAAATATATAAATAAATATATTTATTCCAGGTAGGGGTATGTCCATGATTTTTTGGCCAACCCACAAATACCAATGTAAATATGAAATTAATCTTTCAATGGTGTATATTAATCCACTTGATATAATAAAGACAGTACCTAGTTGTAAATAATTTTTTTCATTCATAAATAACCTCACCTTTTCAAAATTATATGGCTATATTAAATATGTAATAAGGATTACTAATATTAACCTACAATTATAATGTAATATAACTATATTATATTTTACATAAGTCAATGGGTAAAGAAAATTTAGGAAGAAACTCCATATTTTTAAATTGTATATTATACTTAAGATATAAACTTTTTAGATAGTTAAAATTTATATATTTCAAGGTTAATAATTACAATATTTATAATTTAGGTTATAATAAAAATAGGTTATACTATACAATACATTTTAAATTTAGTAAAATCACATGTATAATGAGAAAATTATATATTAATCATAAAAGTAGGTGAAAACATGGCAAAGAAATTAGGAACTAAAATTTTAGTAGAAAATAGAAAAGCAAGACACGATTACTTTATAGAAGAAGCTATGGAAGCAGGAATAGTACTTGTAGGAACAGAAGTTAAATCTATAAGAGCTGGAAAAGCAAACCTTAGAGATAGCTATGCAGATGTATACAATGGAGAAGTCTTCGTAAAAAATATGCACATAAGCCCTTATGAGCAAGGAAACATATTTAACAAAGATCCTCTAAGAGTAAGAAAGCTACTTCTTCACAAAGGAGAAATAGATAAACTTTTAGGATTCACGGCTCAAAAGGGGTACACTCTAATACCACTTAGCTTATATCTTAAAGACGGTAAAGTGAAAGTTAACCTTGGAGTATGTAGAGGTAAAAAAGATTACGATAAGAGAGATGTAATGCTAGAAAAAGCAGCTAAGAGAGACATAGACAGACAAATGAAAGAGAAATATAGGTAACACTCCAAATTTTATATTTGGTCAAGTGTTACCTACTCATGGGAATGAATATGAGCAGGAGTTTCCTTTGCACAATAGAATTTTGCTATGAAGTATGGGAAGTTTAAATAGGGGGAGGGGTAAGGGATGAAAAGAATAATTACCATTCAACATACTCAATCAGTGCATCACACCAATGGAATGATTGGTTCATGGACAGATTGGGATTTAACTAACCTAGGAAAAGATCAAGCAAATAACATTGGGATAAAACTTAAGGAAGAACTTTCAAAAGATAGTGTCTATGTTATGTATTCTTCAGACTTAAAAAGAGCAAAACAGACTGCTGAAATTGTAGCAAAGCATTTAAACTTAGAACCCATCTTCAATGAAGCTCTAAGGGAACGTAACCTTGGTTCTGCTGTAGGCAAAAGTGTACAATGGCTTAGAGAAAATCAAACAGCATGGGAAAAGACAATTGATGATAGATGTGTACCAGATGCTGAATCTAGAAGAGAAACTTGGAATCGTCTAGAGCCTTTCTACAATGATATAATGAGCAGTGAGGATGAGAATATAATCATTGTTTCCCATGGGGACACATTAAGTATTTTCAACGCTATGTGGTTAGGACTTAAACCAGATGATCTTAATAACTGTGGTTTATTTGGATTTGCAGGTGGAGTTTCTCATTTTATAGAAGATGACAATGGAAAACACATCATAAAGATACTAAGCGACATGTCTTATATAAAATAGTTTGAGCTACCTATATAGGATAAAATAAACTTATATTTGTTGTGAAAGTATCATTAAAAGTGGTACTTTTTTTACATATATAGATTTGCCAAATACCATATGTAGAATCTAAAGGAAATATGTCCATAAACACTATAAAACTTTTTACAAAACTTTACTTGCTATAAGTATTGATATTGTTTATAATGAATATACGTGGTAATCACTAATAATTACCACTACCTAACATGGGGGCGTACTGGTTTCGACGGGGGTACGTGACATATAGGAAGCGAGTAGAGGGAACTCATGGGCCCGCTTTAAAAAACTATGGGATTAAAGATAAACGCAGAAGACAATTTTGCATTAGCAGCTTAATATAGCTGCTCGTCCTACCTTTGAGTCCCACGGCTTAGGATAGGGCGCCGATTAGTGGGGAACCGAGCCATGGAAAGCTTTGACCATGGAACGGAATTTATGAAGCTACTGAAGTAGAAACCCGGTCTCTAGGGGTTCTATAGAGGGAATGTTAAAATAGAGACTGCACTCGGAGATGCTTATGTGGAATGGCTTTCGGACAGGGGTTCGATTCAAAAGAGTCGCCTTAGAGAGTAATTTCTAAGTGAAAACTTGGCTTTATCGGTGAAACCGTAACAGATGATGCTGACGGCAATACCGAGTGGTATGTGAAGAAATTCAACAGCCGTGTATCGACTTATAGGTTCCTAAGGAGTAATCTATGGAATACTAGGATAGAAGATATCAAACTAAACTATGCTTCTATAATACGCCAAGAGTCCTATACAGTATTCAACTTTAAAAGAGAATATTGGAAGAGGAGGAAAATATAGTCAGTACCTGCAGAGATGTAGGAAGTATATGTCCCCTCGCCTCCACCATGAAATCCACGACAGAAATGTCGTGGATTTTTTTGCATGTTTATGAGATAATATACAAAAAAAGGGGTGGGGAAATGTATATAATACAAATAGCTGATTTACATGTAGGAATTGAACAAAATTTAAATGAATGTAAAGCTAAAATTGATAAGATATACTTAGAAGTTTTTAAACTGATTAAAAGTGATGAACTATTAATTTTTTGTATATGTGGAGATATAACTGATAAAGGAAATAAAGAAGGATATAGGAATGCAGGGGTTCTGATAAACTACTTAAAAGAAAAATTTAATGAATATAAATATAAATTAGAATTTATACCAGGAAACCATGATATATGTGAGGGAAGTTTTAAAGCATTTGATTTATTTATATCTGAGTATATTGATGAAAAGTATTCATATGAATGTAAGAATGTTGTAGTAAGAAAATATGGAGATATAAACTTAGTACTGTTAAATAGTTCATATCATAAGGATCATAAGTATGGAAAAATAGATTTGCAACAATTAAAAGATGCAATAAGCAACAGGGAAAATAATTTTGTTATTATGCATCATACTTTTATTAGTGAGTATGAAAATGATGAGTCAGCTATAAGAGATGCTTATAGGCTTATAAAAGAATTAGATGAGAATAAAGTTTGTGGATTATTACATGGACATACTCATGGGTATAGTGATATATCAATTTCGAATGAATGTAAGGTTATCGGAGTAGGTCCGTTATTTAAAAAGATAGAGGATATAAATAATCAATTTAATCTTATAGAAATTAAGTCAGGGAAAGTAAATAAAGTATACAATATTAGATATAGCCTTGATTTAGCGGGATATAGTGTATTAGAGGTATTCTCAAGAACTAGAATGAATATATTTTATGGTGAAAGCTTAATAGATGTTTATGACGAAGTTGTTAAAAGCACTAAAGCATATGGAGCTATAATGAATTTAAATATGAATATAAGAATTAAATTAGATGAGTTTAATTCTCAAATACAAAGCATATTTTCAGAACAGATAACTATAGCGGAAGAGTGGCAAGAAAAAATACCGCCTAATTCACTATATTATAATCATGGTCAATATATGTTTAAAGGGGGAAGTGATCCAATAGAGTATGTTATCAAGGAGCTGAAAAATAAAGCAACAAGTAGTAGAGCTATAATACCGTTAATAAATATAGAAGATGTTGTAGGAAGTGGAGATAACTTTTTACCATCATTAGATATTATACAATTTGGATTTGAAAAGGATAATAAAGATGAGTTATATATTACTTTGTACTTAAGGGCTCTAGAGGTAAATAATTTTTTGAAAATAAACTTATCTGAAGTTTATGTAATGTGTAAAAAAATAAGTGAGAAAATTAGAGAAATATCGGTTTTAAACATTAATATAATTTCTTTTAAAGCGCAATATAGAGAAAAATTTAGTTGTTTTAGAAAAGCAGATATAGATATGATTGAAGAGGCAGCGCTTATGTTTATTGTAATGAAGAAAGATATAATTAAAATAATAGATTTACTTCAGAACAAACATGAATTATCGGAGACGGTGGTGCATTTAGATGGAATAGAAAGATTAGAGAGGTGTATAAAAAATTATAACTTACATGATGGTGAAACTTATTCAAAAAATATTTATAGAAGTATACAGGTATTAAAAGAGTATATGATTAAACTTAAGGGATTAAGAGAAAGTACATCTAATTATATAGAAATTGATGAAGAGGAGAAAAAAGTAGAGAAACAAATTCAAATAGTTATTAATGAATTTAGAAAATTAATGGAGGAGTAATAATGAACATAGATGAGTTTATAAAATATCAAGAAAAATTTGATGAGAAGCATTCGAGCAAGTTCAAATGGAATGAAAAAATAACTCAGAATAATATTGAGACATTAGAATATCTATTACTTTGTATGGTTGGAGAATTTGGTGAAGCATCTAACCTTGTTAAAAAAGTAATAAGAGGTGATCATACTTTAGATCAAGTTAGAGAAGAATTATCAGAAGAAGTTATTGATATGTTTATATATGTTATAAAGTTAATATATCAATTAGATATAGATTTGGAAAACGTTTATTTAAATAAGATGAAAAAGAATAATAAAAGATTTAAAAAATATGAAGAGAGGTGAAGCAAAAGTGTTTAATGAGGTACATTTTGAAATTCAGAATAAATGTTTGTTAAATTGTAAACATTGTTCTTCTAAGAGAATTAGGATGGGAGACTGCTGTAGCTATGGATTGAAAGAAATTAAAGGTATAGTTGATATAATTAATGACCCTATTCATATATTTTTTACAGGTGGAGAACCTTTAATTGATGATACTACAATTAAATATATTAAAGAATTAAAAAAATATAGGGAATCACTAAATATAGGGGTTTTTACATGTGGATTAATTACTAATGACGGTAGGATAAACTCAATTTCAAAGGAAAAAGCCAATTATTATAAATTAGCTGGTTTGTCAACTTGTTATATATCAATATATGATTTAAATGAAAAAATACATGCCAAAATAACTAATATGGAGGAATCTTTAAAATATACTCTTGATACTATTAAAAATTTTATTAGTGCTGGAATAATTGTAAAAGTGCATTTAGTATTGAATAGATACAATATAGAACGAATACAGAAGATAATAAAAGATTTAGAAAAAGTAGGAGTAGATGAGATAAGAATACTTAGATTAGTTAAGAGTGGAAGTGCTATTGATAATTGGTATGAAATAGGTGTTGACTATAAATATCAAAATAATGTAATAAAAAATATTATTAATAATATTGATAAATATAATATTAAAATAAGTATTTCAGGATTTCCAAATGAAATTCCATGTAGGCCATTTGAGGGGGCTTATAAGTGTCAAGGTGGAACTAATGTATTGTATGTTGAGTTAAATGGAAATGTATATCCATGTGCATGTACTAAGAGTGATGAAAGATTTAGAATTGGACATATTTCTCAATTAAATTTAATAGAAAACTATAAGAGAAGTTGCAGTAAATATAATGAGTTATGCTTAAATCCATTAAAATAAAATTATAAAAATGTTTCGAGGGTATCAAAACTAATGCTTCACCTCCACCAGTAACAAATAGCTACATAAATATGATGTAGCTATTTTACATTAATAAATTCCTTATAAAAGCTTTCTTTTTTAGCAAGCTGTTCTTCTGTATACCTGCCATTCCTAGGGGTAAGAGCTTTATATTGTGTTATTATCATTTCTGCACGTTTTCTTTTAGATTCTATAATTAAGTAAGGGTAAATATCTTCTAGTAATTTAATAGCATTATTCTGCTTAATTACAAATGAATAAGATAATTTATGTTTTTCAGGGTTATAATTTTTTTTCTTTATTATTACTCCATATCCAATGGTGTCTTTTAGCCAAGTTAATAATTCTATAGTAGTGGAGGCTATTGATACGCAAGGAGCAGGATATTGATTTGTATGAAACCGCTGTAACATAATACTTCCTTCTCCATCGATTATTCCAGCTATATAGGCTTTTTCTATTTCTGTCATTTAACCACCTCTATAGATAGTATTTACTGGTTTCTCAATATTATCAGAAATAAATCAAATAGGTAATAATCTTTATGGTAATAGATCGTTAAGAATATAACTAAAGTAATATACTGTAAATTATACAATGAAGTGCATAGTATTTATATACTAAATTAACCAAATACTATATAATGGAATCAGGTCGTTATTGTAAAATATGCTGAAATAATTTAAAGAGAATTACAAAATATATCTGTTTTGTGACAGCTCTTATGTGTTTCAGAAATTATGAATTTAGGAGATTAAAAAGCAAATGATTCAAGATGATGATGAATTAGAAATAGTTAGAGAATTAAAGGAAGCTCTAAAACCGGACCTTTATTGGCCAATTTGGAACACAATTATATGTTCTGGACCACCATTAAACCTTATCTTTAGATATTTTATAGAAAGAGAAATTAAAGATCCAACTGTTACAATAATTCTTACAGTAATAACAACCATATGGACTATTATTAATTGGTATTGGTATGTGAAGGAAAGAAATGATTTTAAAAAGAATTGGCAAGAGATTTCAAAGGAATTGGAGACCTTAAACTATAAAGAAAAGCCTTCAAAAGATTACATGGATAAAATTCTTAATAGTATGCAAATAACAGCAATAGTTTCACTGGTAGCATTCTTTATTTTTGTTGCTATTACATTATTATCTGAACTTTCATATGTTAGATATTTTGCGTTATTTTCCATAGCAATATTTATCTTAACATCTATAGGAATGATAATTATTGGTGTTATTCAATTATTTAACATTTTTAAAGAGTTAAAAAAGGAGAGAAGGTTAAAGAAAGAAGATTGAATGAATACTTCACCTGATGAAAGCTATGGCAGGTAAACTAGCTGTTTAGAGTATAATACCTTGCTATCTAACTTTACAGATAGTAGGGTTTTTATTTGCATTTCTTTAGTCTAATAGGTCTAATATACTTACATTTTTACAAGGTATTTTTTACTTTTAGACCTATAGTGGTGGAGGAAAAATGTTAACAGCTGAAGTGAGAACTGTGGATTATTACTTTGAAAAGTTACAAGAGGTGTGGATAAGAATATTTTTATGTTAAGTTTGTTTTAAATACATAAAAAAATATAGTATTTATGGAGGAAAGCTAAATGCCAAGATATGATTGCTTAATAGTAGATGATGAGGAGGCACTGTCTCAAAGTACCTGTGAGTTTTTCAACATGTTCGGTGTAAAAACCTTTTGGGTATCAGATAAAACAGCATGTTTTGATTTTTTATTGAAGAATAAGGTTGATTTAATATTGCTGGATATCAATCTAGGACAATCCTCAGGCTTTGAAATTTGCAAAGAATTGAGAACGACGATGGATACACCAATTTTATTTATCAGTGCTAGAACAAGTGATGATGATGTCCTTTTGGCATTAAACATTGGTGGAGATGATTATATTCAAAAGCCATATTCTCTAAATATACTGATGGCAAAGGTTAAAACTGTTTTAAAAAGGTATAAGTCTAACTATGCCAGTACCGTAAGTTTTGGTAGATTTTCTATTGATTTAGATATGGAAAAGCTTATGGTAGATGGTAGGGAAGTAAAATTAAAATCAATGGAATATAGATTGTTATCATATTTGGTTAAAAACAAAAACCGAACCATTTCAAAAGATGAGCTTTTTCAAAAGGTATGGGGCGATGCAATTACAGGGGAAGGAACCTTGAATGTACATATAAGAAGACTTCGTGAGAAGATTGAGGAAAATCCTAATGAACCCCAGTATATCAAAACTGTTTGGGGCACTGGATATGTCTTTGAGATGGGAGCTTCATATGAACATTAAAAGAATAGTAGTTATATGTATCATTGTTCTTTTAACTTGTACAAGCCTCACATTTTTTGCGTTTAACTATAAAGGAAAAATTGAAATTGAAGTGCCTAAGGTAAATGATATTGCTCAGTCTCTTGCAAAGGAATGGGACAGTCTGGAATATGCAGAGTTGCCATGTTTGAGCTATAAAATAGATTACGTAGTACTGGACAATGAAAATCGTTTTATCAAAGCTACAAGAAGTGGGTTAAATAATGATTTAAGTTCAGCAATACGTAATAGGGACACTATAGTTGATGTGAAATCTCAGGATAAGGTACTTGGAAAAGTAATAATATATAATAATACAAATAATGAATGGATAAAATTTAGAAATTTACTTCTTATTTTTACCCTTTGTGTAGTAATAGTTGCTGCAGTATTTTGCAGCTTATATTTAGTTTTTATTGACAGGTGTATTCTATATCCCTTTAGAAAACTTCAGGGCTTTGCACGACATGTTGCAGAGGGGAATTTAGATATGCCTCTAGATATGGACAAAAATAATTTCTTCGGTGCATTTACAGAAAGCTTTGACCTCATGAGGGAGGAGCTTAATAAGGCAAGGGAAAATGAAAGGCTTGCTAATCAAAGTAAAAAAGAACTTGTTGCTTCACTAAGTCATGATATCAAAACCCCAGTGGCGTCAATAAAGGCTGTTACTGAAGTTATGAATGTAAAGACTTCCGATGAAAACCAGAGGAGGCAGCTGGATATAATTAATTCAAAGGCTGATCAGATAAATACATTAATAACAAATATGTTCAGCGCCACACTAGAGGAATTGCAGGAGCTAAAGGTTATAGTTACTGAGCAATCTAGTCAGGTTCTGTATGATTTGATTAGGGCGGCAGATTATAATTATAAAGCAAATGTTGGAGGCATTGCTGAGTGTATAATTTTAGTAGATGGGTTAAGGTTATCCCAGGTTGTTGACAATATAATCAGTAATTCATATAAATACGCAGGGACATCTATTTATGTTTCTTCGGTTATTAAGGGTAAATACCTTGAGATAGGATTTAAGGATTATGGTAGAGGAGTTTCTGAGGAGGAGCTGCCTCTGATATTTAATAAGTTCTATAGGGCTAAAAATTCTAAGGAAAAGGGAGGCACTGGATTAGGACTTTATATTTCTAAGTATATGATGGAAAAAATGGAGGGAGACATTTACTGTGAAAACTCAGTTGATGGATTCACTGTGTTGTTAAAACTTTTAATTGCCTAAAAATTTAAGAACTTAAAAGATTTAAGGATTAGTTAAGGATTGGGTAAAGACCTGTTAAGGAATTTTCAACTATAATAGGACTGTAAGTAAAACAGTCTTATTTTTTTATTGAAAGGGATGTTATCATGGGGAATGTTATTATATCAACAAATAAGCTCTGCAAGACATTTTCAAACGGTGGAATGCAACAGCATGTACTTAAGAACCTTGATATTGAAATATATCAGGGGGATTTTACAGTAATCATGGGCTCCTCTGGTGCAGGAAAGTCAACACTACTTTATGCCCTGTCAGGAATGGATAAACCAACTCTCGGTTCTATAAAGTTTGGGGGAAATGAAATTTCAAAGCTATCAAATGATAAGCTTGCAATTTTTAGAAGATTAAACTGCGGTTTTGTTTTTCAACAAATGTTTCTTATGGATAATATGAGCATACTGGATAATATCCTTGTAAGCGGTCTCCTTATAAGTAGTGATAGAAAGGCAATTGCAGATAGGGCAAAGGATCTTCTTACACAAGTGGGACTAACTGAAATCATATGGAGTAAGTTTCCATCACAATTATCTGGAGGCGAGGCTCAGCGTGCCGCTATTGTAAGGGCATTAATTAATAATCCCAAGGTGGTCTTCGCAGATGAACCTACGGGAGCACTTAATTCTTCGGCAGGACAGGCAGCCTTAGATGTTTTAACTGAAGTGAATAGAGGTGGTCAAAGCATAATCATGGTTACTCACGATTTGAAATCCGCAAGGCGTGGAAATCGCATTTTATATATGCGTGATGGTGCTATTAAGGGAGTATGTGACCTAGGAAGCTATGTCAGTGGGGACAAGGAGCGTCATAACAAACTCCAAGGATTTCTCAATGAAATGGGGTGGTAATGTTGAGAAAGATATTAATGCTGAGTTTTGCAAATATAAAGAAAACCAAGGGGCATACAGTATCCATTCTTTTCATGTTTATCATTGCAGCGATGCTACTTAATCTAGGACTTCTGGTGTTTGTAAATTTCGGAAGCTACTTTGAAAAGGTAACTGAGGAGCTAAATTCTTCTGATGAATATTATTTAATGCCGGAAAGTTTGTATAGTGAAAGGGTGAGTGAATACATCAAAAGCAATGATGATATTAAAAGGAGTCAAAAGGTAAGTTCATTATTGGCAAAAGGAACCATTCCTTACAACAATGATAACCGTGAATTTAATTTTCTCATTAATGATGTAGACCAGAAGAGAGATTTTTCAAAATGGGAATTCGTTGGAGAGCATGAATCTCCTGACTCAATGTCCATATACCTACCCTATGTAATGAATATTGATGGGGGATATAAAGTGAATGATAAACTTAAGGTGAGTTTTGAGGATGTAGACATGACTTTTACCATTAAAGGATTTACAGAAGATATATTTTTCAGTTCACTAGATACAGTGGTTATGGGGGTTTACTTACCTAGTGATACCTATGATAGGGTTGTTGAAAAGCTAGGAGTAAAATATAAAGCGTCACTTATTTTTGCTGATTTAAGAAAGAATAATATGGATGTTGAAAATGGAATAAAGGAGATAATAAAGGAGGAAAACCTTAATATACTAACTGATGACGTAAGCATATTTTTCAGTTTAGATAAGGGAGTTGTGAGATTATCTCGTTCAATTATGGCAAACATTGTTTCCGTAATGATGATGGTCTTTGCTGCAATAATCGTTGTTGTATGTCTTATTGTTGTAAGGTTTAGAATTGAGAATAGCATAGAGGAGGATATGACTAAGATAGGTTCATTAAAGGCAGTTGGTTACACCAGTAGGCAAATAATATCATCAATCACTATACAGTTTTCATTAATTGCCTTGGTTGGAAGCATGATGGGTATAACACTGTCTTACCTGGCAACTCCTGCAATATCAAAGGTTTTTGCACATCAGTCGGGTCTTATGTGGGTGCAGGGGTTTGACGGTATGATTAGCAGTATTTCCTTGTTTGTTATATTGTTGGTGGTGATATTGGTTTCCTTCATATCTTCAAGTCGTATTAACAGGCTGAATCCAATTGTAGCATTAAGGGGCGGAATAATAACTCATAGTTTCCGAAAGAACTATATGCCCCTTCACAAATCAAGGGGAAGTCTTCCCTTTGTTTTATCTATAAAGTTAATGTTACAGAACATGAAACAGAGCCTAATGATAGGTATGATATTCCTAGTTGTTTCCTTTGCAGGTACCTTTGCATTAAGTATGTTTTATAACTCAGTAATAGACACAAAAATCTTTAAAGAAATTCCAGGTGTTGAATTGTCTAGTGTTATTGCAGTTTGTAATCCTATTGTAGATAATACATCTGTGGTTGAAAATATCAAAAATATGAAGGGAGTACGAAAGGCTCAGTTTCTTGATATAGTAATGATGAACTCAGATAGCTACGAAGTAGCTACATATGTAATGGATGACTATTCTATGAAAGAAACCAATACTATTTATGAGGGTAGATACCCACTTCACAGCAATGAAGTTGCAATTTCAGGATATTTGGCTGAAAGAGTGAAAAAGAACATAGGTGATAGTATTATTTTGAAGGTCAATGATAAACAGAGTGAGTATATTATAACCGGTTATTGCCAAGGGTCCTATATGGGTAAATTTAATATTGCTTATATTAGGAGCGATGGTATTTTAAGTCTTAATCAAGAGTTTAAGCAGCGGGACTTGCAAATATATCTTGATAAGGATATTAAATCTTCAGAATTTAAAATGGAAATTGATAAACTTTATGGAGATGATTTTCTTAAAGTAGTTGATTTGGACAAAGAGGTTCAACAGGGGATAGGTCTTTACACAGGTATAATATCCAAGGTTGGTATTAGCATATTAGTAGTTACAATATTTGTGGTTATGCTTGTTTTATATTTTGTTATTAATTCTTCAGTGATTAGGAAGAAGCATGACCTTGGCATACAAAAAGCACTTGGGTTCACAACTCTGCAGCTTATGCACCAGCTTTCCATGGGATTCTTGCCTCCGATTATTACAGGAGTGTGCCTAGGAAGTTTGTTAGGAATGACTCAAACCAATGCAATAATGGCAGTTCCCATGAAGGCTATGGGCTTAATGAAGGTAAATTTTATTGTAACCCCTCTATGGAGTATGTTGTTCGATGTTGGTATAGTAATAGTATCCTATGCAATTTCTATGCTTGTAACCTATCGCATACGTAAGATTACTGCATATGGACTAGTAAGTGAATAATATCATAGTGATTTGTGATGTTCTCAGGTTTTTTTAGAATTTTAATAGTTTTAATTTAATTAATACATTTTTAGTACTTTGAGAAATATTAAAGTACCAACTTAATTTAAATAGTTAAAAGGGAGAGCAGGTAAATTTGTGTTTTCACAAATCTATCTACTCTCCTTTTTAAAAGTGTTTTATTAAAATTCCCAATTATAAAATAAAATTAATTATTTTATTCTTTAAAATATTAATTGAAATTTTTAAAAAAAGTTAAATTTATTATTTCGAAATATAGGTATTTATGTTAAAATTAATCATGTAAACGATTTTATTAATTATATTATAATAAACTAATCGTATTTGAAAATAAACGGTTAGCTTAAAGGTTGAGGAGAGATAAAATGGGGGAAAGGGTAAAATCTTTTATTAAGGAAATACCTATATTAACATTAGGTATGTTTATTGGAGCATTAGCTGTACATTTCTTTTTGATTCCAAGTAAATTAATTGTTGGATCTATTACTGGCTTATCAATAGTAATTAATTTACTTACATCCATTCCATTGCCGGTATTAATTTTTATTATAAATTCATTTTTATTAATTTTATCTTACTTTCTTATTGGGAAAGAATTTGGCATTAAAACTGTATATTCAGCTTTGATTTTGTCACCGCTCCTTGCCATACTAGAAAAGTTATGGCCAATGAGCCAATCATTGATGCAGGATCAGTGGTTAGATCTTATATGTTTTGTGTTAATTTTGAGTTTTTCCCAAGCAATTTTATTTAGACGTAATGCATCAACAGGTGGTCTAGACATTATAGCCAAAATTGTAAACAAATATTTTCACGTTGATTTAGGTTCATCAGTTACTATTGCAGGAGCAATTATTTGTTGTACCGCAATTTTTGTGTATGATGTAAGAACAGTAATCATAGGATTGATTGGAACTTATCTCAATGGATTAATATTAGAGCACTTTATGATAGGATTTAATTCTAGAAAAAGGGTTTGTGTTATCTCTAATGATTATCAGTTAATTCGTAAATTTATAATAGAAGATATGAAGCGTGGAGCAACACTATATCCAATTAAAGGTGGATTAGAAGCTGAGGGCAAGTATGAAATTGAAAGTTTAATGACACGAAATGAATTTTCTTATCTTATGGAATTTATTAAAAAAGAACAAATTGATGCATTTATTACCGCAGGAACAGTTAGCGAAATCTATGGTAATCTTGGAATAAAGGGAATCAAAAGCAAACCAAAAGTATTATTGGAAAACAAATAAAATCATTAATAATTATAGCTATGTAAGTTTAAACTTATGTAGCTATTTTTAAATTAATGAGTTCTTATAAAATTTTTTCTTGGAAAGTAATTCTTCTGTATATCTACTACTTATAGGAGTAATGAAGTTATAATTTCATTATAAATATATACATGAATGTTAATGCTAGTTGATAGACATTGAAGGGTAAGAAAAATATAATAAATATGAAAGGTATGATAAATATGATTAATATAAATTTGAAAAGATTAAGGAAAATCAATCAATATACCCAGGAGGATGTGGCTGAGAAGATTAATGTTTCTAGGCAAGCTGTTGCTAAATGGGAAAATGGAGAGTCAACTCCAGATATAAATAGTTGTATTGCTCTTGCAAAGTTGTATAACGTTACTATGGATGATTTAGTTAATCATTCAGAAGAAGATTCAGGTGTTGTTGTACCACCTAAGGGAAAACATTTCTTTGGATCCGTTGTGGTTGGAGAACGTGGTCAGATTGTTATTCCTAAAAAAGCTAGGGAGCTATTTAATATTAAGTCTGGTGATAATTTATTAATATTAGGAGATGAAGATAGGGGAATTGCCATTGTACATCAACGTGACCTTATAAATTTTGTAGGACAAATTGGTGTGGTAACTAAGGAGTAATAGTTTTAAGCAGAGGGGTTAAAAGGGGAGGATTATAATATGAGTAAGATAGTATTTTTTTGCATTCCTGCACATGGACATACGAATCCTACTATTGAGGTAGTGTGTGAATTATCATATAGAGGCCATGAAGTATGGTACTATTCCTTTGATGAATTTAAAGAAAAGATTGAAGGAACAGGTGCAAAATTTATTAGTTGTAATGAGTATCTTCCAGAATTAAAGCCTGGAGAGGAGAAAAAAATTGGGAAGGATTTTGCTGCTTTAATTGAGATGATAGCAGATACTACTATAGCTTTAGATGAAAAAGTATGTAATGAACTTAAAGGATTTAATCCAGATTGTATTGTATCAGATTCTTTATGTTTTTGGGGTAAGCTATTTGCAGAAAAATTAAATGTTACCTATGTATGTTCTACAACAACTTTTGCATTTAATAAGTATACTGCAAAGATGATGAAGAAAGGTTTTAAGGAAGCTATACTTATGATTTTAGGCATGAGTCGTATTAATAAGAAAATAGAGCTTTTGAGAAACCATGGATATAATGTTAAGAATTTTGTTTCTATAATTCAAAATGATAATGATACAAATACTATTGTATATACTTCAAAGAAGTTTCAACCAATGGTAGAGACTTTTTCAGATAAATATTCCTTTATAGGTCCTTCGATATCTAATGTTAAGGCTGAATATGAGGAAAGAAAACGTAAAAAAATATATATTTCCTTGGGAACGGTTAATAACAAAAATATAAAGTTTTATAAAAATTGTGTAAAAGCCTTTGAAACTTGTGATTTTGATGTAGTTATGTCAGTTGGAAAAGATACTGTAATTGAAGACTTAGGTTATATACCAGAAAATTTTCAGGTTAGAAATAGTGTGGAGCAAATTATAGTGCTTCAAAACACAGATGTTTTTATTACTCATTGTGGTATGAATAGTGTTAATGAAAGCTTGTATTATGGTGTTCCTATGGTGTTATATCCCCAGCATGAAGAGCAAGGAATGGTAGCAAAACGAGTTGCTGATTTGAAAGCTGGGATCTTTTTAAAAGGTAATAATCCTAAATCCTTAAAAGATGCAGTATTGCAGGTTATGGATAATGATGATTATAAGAAAAATGCAAATAAATTAGCAAAAGGTTTCAAAAATGCTGGAGGTTCAAAGAAAGCAGCTGATTCTATATTAAAGGTTATAGATGCTATAAATTGACGGTTATAATCACACACTGTATAATAAAATATATAAGATAAATAGTGTAAAAAACTTTACACTAAGGATAAAGGGTAGGGGGAGAAAATATGATAGATAAATATTGGGAAGGTAAGCATTATGCTTTTCATCAAAATAAGGAATGTGAATATTTCCCTTGTCACAAAACTAATAAACCTGAGGAGTTTAATTGCCTATTTTGTTATTGCCCACTTTACGCATTAGCTGATAAATGTGGTGGTAATTTCAAAATTACTGAAGACGGAATAAAGGACTGTAGTGGATGTATGGTTCCACATGTTAAAGATAACTATGGGCTTATAAATAGTAAGTATAGTGAAATTATGAAACTAGTAAAAGAGCAATTAGATAAAGATAAATAGTCAGATAATAAATAAGCTAAAAAGCTAGNNCTAGCTTTTTAGCTTATTTATTTAGTTATAATATTAAGGTCGAAAAGAGATAATACTATTTATAATGTTAACTATTTCTTTAGGAGATTCCTTTAAATCATTGTCTAGCCATGTTTGAACAACTGAAACAACCCCTCCTACAGAGTATTTTATGAAGTAATCTAAAAATTTATCATCTACTTTTGAATCCCTAACTAGCTTATCAATTTTAGATTTACTTGCTACGTAAATAATACGGTCCATAATGTTGTTTTCCATTTGTTTACTGAATAAAATCTGGCATAATTCTTTGTTTTCTTCAATTAATTCAAGAGCTTTAAGTAATAAAACATCTTTGTATTCTTCAACTGGGGTTTCTTCGATATATTCTAAGATTTGATTAAATAGTTCATCCTCTAATGATTTAAGTAAGTCATAGGTATCTTTATAATGGGTATAAAAAGTTCCCCTATTAATATCTGATTTTTTGCAGATATCAGTAACGGTAACTTCATGAATTTTCTTATGTTTAAGTAAGTCAATTAAGCTTTCTTTTATTATTTTTTTAGTATATAAAATTCTTCTATTTCCTTTAACTCCTGCCATTTAACTCATCCTTTTTTAGTATTTATTAAAGTAATTATTAATTATATGTTATTAAATAAACAAAATTCGTTAAAATGTATATTTAATAACACTATAAAAATATGTGATTATTGTAACTAATCCATATATTATTTATACTTGAATTATAGCATTAACTAAACAAGGTGTCTATTTAATGACATTGAGTATTTAAAGGTAGTATTGATTAGGGAGGGAAACATGTCATACATAGAGATAAAAGATGAATATAAAAGATACAAGGTTGGGGAAACTACCATTGCAGCAAATAATGGTATTAATTTTTCTATAGAAAAGGGAGAGTTTACTATTATTCTAGGACCAAGTGGTGCAGGTAAAACAACTGTGCTCAATATACTTGGAGGAATGGATACTTGTGATGAAGGTGAAATAATTATTGATAACGTTGATATATCTAAGTTTAACAAGAGACAGCTCACTAAGTACAGAAGACATGATGTGGGGTTTGTATTCCAGTTTTATAATTTAGTTCAAAATTTAACTGCAAAGGAAAATGTGGAATTGGCTACACAAATTTCAAAGGATGCTTTAGATGTAGATAAAACTCTTGAGTTAGTGGGACTTGATCATAGAAAAAACAATTTTCCATCTCAATTATCAGGAGGAGAACAGCAAAGGGTTTCTATAGCAAGGGCTATAGCTAAAAATCCTAAGTTGCTATTATGTGATGAACCAACTGGAGCCCTTGACTATAAAACAGGAAAACAGATTTTAAAGACATTACAGGATACATGTAAAAACACAGGGACAACAGTAATTGTTATAACCCATAATTCAGCCCTTGCGCCTATTGCAGATAGAGTTATAAAAATTAGGGATGCAAAGGTTACAAGTGTTGAAGTGAATAAAAATCCTGTTTCAGTTGAAGACATAGAGTGGTAGAAGGTAGAAGATGAAAAATGGAGCATATAAAAAATCAATAACAAGGGAAATATTATCTTCTAAAGCAAGGTTTATATCAATACTTGCTATAATTTTTTTAGGAGTTGCTTTTTACTCTGGAATTAAATCCAGTGGACCAGATTTAAAAGAGTCCATAAATGAATTTTTTAGAGAGCAAAATCTAATGGATAGCAAGATAGTGTCTAGTATAGGTCTTAATGAAAATGATTTAAAGCTACTTGAGAATAAGGATGAGATTTTAGATTACTTTGGAACATCTACTATAGACGTAAATTTAACTAATATAAATAATGTAGTTAAATTTATGGAATATAATAAGAAGGACTCTAGTAATATAAATAAATTTATTGTTACAAAAGGGAGATTGCCTGAAAATAGTGGAGAGATAGCTTTAGATGAAAATGCTTTAAAGGAAGATAAAAATTTAAAGATAGGTGATACCTATACCATAGAATCTGATGAAGAGCTAGATGAATACTTTAAGAAGAAAACTTTTAAAATTGTTGGATTTGTACAAAGTCCTATGTATATAGAAAATATATCTAGGGGAACAACTACCGTTGGAAAAGGAAGTGTAGACTATTTTGCAATATTAAATAGTTTAGATATATCCATGGATGTGTATACGGAAGTATATGTACGATTTAAAAATGTAGCTAACCTTGGTGCATATAGTGATGAGTATAAGGATAAGATGGAGGAAAATAATAAGTATCTTAAAAACCTATACTCAAATAGAGTGATAGAAAGAATTGAAGAAGTAAAATTAGAGGCAGAAAAGGAGCTTAGTAAGGCTTATAAAGAAATAGAAGATGGTGAAAAAAAACTTGAAGATGCTGAAAAAGAATTAGATGAAGGTAGAGCAAAGCTTATTAATGGTAAAAATCAATATGAAGAGTTTGCAGAAAAGTATCAGCAAGAAATTAAAGCTAGTGAACTGAAATTAATTGAAGGTGAAAGAGAGTTAGATAAAGGTCAGAAAGAACTTGATAAACAAAAAGAGCAATTTTTACAGGGTGAGAAACAGCTAGAGGCAGGAAAAACTCAACTTTATAATGCTAAGAAAGGATTTTTAAACCAAGGAATTGATCCAACTAAAAGCACGATAGAGTATGAAAATCAAATAGATAGTTTAGAAGTTTTAATTGGGACATACAATACACTTTCTAGTGATATGAGAGAAACAGCAAAGAACACTAAAGAAGGTGAAAAAGTTTCAACGGAGAAAATTCAGTATTGGAAAGGTGCTTTATCTAATCCTGATTTAGGTTTAAATGAATTAGGTAGTTTAGTAAGTAGTTTAGAAAAAGACCCAACTAATGTTTCTTTAGTGACTAGTATGGCACAAGGAGTAGAAGGTGCTAGTAAAAGTGCAAGTGAGAATAAGTCTAAGGTAGAAACTTTAGTAGCTGGAATAACTCAGTATCAACAAGGTATAATTGCCTATGAGGAGAAAGTTAAAAGTTTTAATGAAGGCAAGATACAACTTGAAGCAGCTGAAAAGCAACTACTCATAGGGAAAGAGGAACTTATCAAAGGTAAAAAAGACCTTGAGGAAGGTAAGAAGCAAGGACAGTTAGAACTTGATAAGGCTAANNTAGTTGCAGCACTTATATGCTTAACTACAATGACTAGGATGGTGGAAGAAAATAGAGTGGAAATAGGAACTCTAAAGGCATTAGGCTATAAGGATTTAGAAATAGCTAGGAAATTCATAGTTTATGCAGCATTAGCTAGTATTGTTGGTAGTGTTCTTGGAATTGTAGTTGGAAGCAGTATCCTTCCATATATAATTAGTAAAGCTTATTCATCTGCATTTGCATTACCAAAGGTAAAAATAAACTATTATCCATCTTATATAATTCAGTCTTTAGTAGCTTCAATACTTTGTACAGTAGGAGCATCATTAATTGTATTAAAAGAGGAATTAAGAGAAAATCCTTCTGATTTAATGAGAATAAAAGCTCCAAAGGTTGGTAAAAAGATATTATTAGAAAGAATTACACCTTTATGGAAAAGACTGAACTTTAATCAAAAGGTTACCTTTAGAAATCTTTTTAGATATAAGCAAAGGATGTTAATGACAATACTTGGTATATCAGGATGTATGGCTATGCTTGTTGCAGGGATATCTCTTGAAAAATCCAATTCTTCAGTTATGGACATTCAATTTGGGAAATTATTAAAGTATGATGCTATGGTAGTATTTGATGATAATAATAGTAAAAAAGAAGATGAGGAATATGAAAGTAGTTTAAATAACTTAAAAGGATATGAGAGTAGCTTAAATATTCATCAAGATTCAGTAACCTTCATTAAAGAAGGTGTAAGTAAGCAAAGTGCTATTATGTATGTACCAGAAAATATAGATGAGCTAAATAAATATATTTTGTTAAACCATAGAGAAAGTGGAACTAAGTACAAACTATCAGATAGTGGAGTAATTATAAATGAAAAGCTGGCAAACGTTTTAGGGGTATCTGCTTTAGATTATGTAACTTTAACAGATTCGGATAATAATTCTCATAAGGTTAAAGTAGATAACATAGTAGAAAATTATGCTGGACATTATATATATCTATCACCATCCTATTATAAAGAGATATTTAAAAGTGCTCCAAAATATAATGCACAATTATTAAAGTTGAATTCTAATAGAGAAGATGATAATAAAATATCTACTACCCTTATGGAAAATGATAAAGTAGTAAATGTTACCCTTGCTTCAAAGCTAAGAAGCTTAAGTGAATCTGCTGATTTAGGCTTAGTTATGATAGTAATAATAGTTGCTTCAGGAAGCTTGGCATTTGTTGTATTATATAATTTAATTAATATAAATGTATCTGAACGTATAAGGGAGATATCTACCATAAAGGTACTAGGATTTTATGATAATGAAGTTGCCATGTATATATTTAGAGAAAATATAATACTAACAATATTAGGAATACTTGCAGGGTCAGTTATGGGTAAAATATTATATGTATTTTTAGTGAGTACAGCAGAAATGGACAATATGATGATGATACCAACTGTAGACATGAGCAGTTATGTAATCTCTGGAGTAATTACAATGTTTTTTGCCATATTAGTTATGATAATGATGCATATAAAATTAAAAAATATAAATATGATTGATGCATTAAAATCCATAGAGTAAAGTTTAAATTAAAGGGAGTCGCAAATTGCGGCTCTTTTTTTTATCCAAAATGTTAGGTTAAAAGTAGTATTTTTTTATCCCATATCTACCATACCTAATACTCTCATCTTTTTCAAAGTGTGAGTAAAGAACTCTGTTTATGATCTTATAATGGAACTAAATAGATATCCTTAATTGTAAATGGAGAGGCCTCAGTTGTAAGATAAAATATATTACCTAAAAGAATAAAAATATATTGAAAAACAATAAAAGCAATGGTATCATATATAAATAAAGAGTGAAATATTGGTAAATCACTACTGGTTTGTTACTCTGTAAAAAGAAAGTAGTAATAGATATTTGTTACTATGATAGCTTTTGAAAAGGAGACAATTTATTGTGAAAATAAAGTTTATTTTACCAGCATTAGAAGAGGCAAAAAGTCCCTATTGGAGGCCTATAAAATATTCGCTGTTTCCTCCTTTAGGCTTGGCTACTTTAGCATCATTGTGTGATGACTCAGATGAAATAGAAGTAGTTGATGAACATATAGAAGAAATAAATTTAAATGATGAACCTGATTTAGTTTGTATTGAGAGTTATATAACTAATGCTAATAGAGCTTATGAAATTGCAGATTTTTACAGGAAAAGAGGAATAAAGGTTGCTATTGGTGGAATTCATGCAACATCATTACCTATAGAGGCTAAGAATCATGCAGATACTGTATTACTTGGTCTTGGAGAAAGAAGTTTCCCAGAGTTTTTAAAGAATTTTAAGGAGGGAAATATTAAGGAATTTTATGAGCAGGGGGAAGTTTCATTAGATAATCTACCACTGCCAAGAAGGGACTTATTTAAGCAGGAGAAGTATTTAGTTCCAAATTCCATGGTATTTTCAAGAGGGTGTCCTAATAAATGTTCCTTTTGTTATGTTAGTTCATTTTATAAAGGTGGAAAATCTTTTTTTGCATATAAAGTGGACAGGATATTAAAAGAAATTGAAAGTATGAAAGGGAGGCATTTATATTTTCTTGATGATAATATATTTGCGGATAAAAAGTTATCAAGGCAAGTTTTCAAGGAAATGAGGGGAATGAATAGAGTTTTCCAAGGTGCAATAACTGTGGATTCTATTCTTCAAGATGATACAATAGATCTTGCGTATGAGGCTGGATTTAGGAGTGTTTTTATTGGGTTTGAAAGTATTAATAAAGAGAACCTAATTCAAGCTAATAAAGGGTCTAACATAGGAAAAGATTATAGTAAAGCAATAAAAAAATTAGATGAATTAGGAATAATGATAAATGGAAGTTTTATTTTTGGACTGGATAGTGATACTTTAGATGTTTTTGATAGAACTACAGAATGGGCTATTAATAGTGGGATAACTACAGCAACTAATCATATTCTTACTCCGTATCCTGGTACGGGTATTTTTAGTAAAATGGATGAAGATAAGAGAATTATTACTAAGGATTGGAGACTATACGATACTAGGCATTTAGTATTTAATCACCCTCATATTACAAAAGAAGAAATGGAAAGTGGATATAATAGAGCTTATAAAGATTTTTATAGGTGGAGAAATATATATAAGGCATCAAAGGAACATGAAGAACTTAAAATGAGATTAAAACATTTCACCTATTCAGGGGCATGGAAAAAGTTTGAGCCAGTATGGAATTTTCTAATTAAGAATGAACTTCTTTCAAAGAGTAGAAGTACACTAGTAAGAACATTAAAGTAATTGAGTATTTAATGTAATAAGTAAATATCAACATGGATTAGCAATTATATATTAAAATGTAGCATAAAAGTTAAAAAGTTCCAATATTTTAATGTTGGAACTTTTATGGACTTCATGATAATATTTCAGTTACATATTATTACCAAGATTACAGTGTAATGTTAAGGAATCTTCAGAGAAAAGCCATAGTTGTGGATTTGTTGGATTGAATATCCACTTTTTATCTTTTATATTGTAAGTTAGTGTTGCGGTAGTATCAATATGATGATGCATTGTTTCAACTATAACTTTTATAATGATTGAATCATCACCCTTTAATTTTTTTCTTATACGACCGCCACTTTCTAAATAGAACTTTATATCATTATTAAGTGACCAAGCCTGATTTTTATTACTAGAATTATAAATATTAATATCAAACATTTCATTCCTCGCCTCCTACATATGATTTATAATATCAATAACATTTAAAACTTAATCAAGGATATTACCCATTGTTGGTACAAGATCACCTATAATCTTTGAGTTGTATTCCTTAGATTATGCTTTAATTGGAAATGTTCTATCATCATTATAATTAATAGGATTCTTGGAATATTGAAAAAATAAAAGAACCCTATTAATTACAGGATAATATTGTTAATAAACAACTAAATTAGGATATTGCTATACGTGGATAATTATCTAAATTAATATTAGTACCTAATAAAAACTCTCCTGTAGGAAGTTTTGATTCAATATTAAGAATCTTATCTATTGTATTAAGGCAATCAGTATATAACTTTCCTTGTGCCTTATCTAGAGCTGCTTTAAATTTAGTATAATCACTAGTTTTAGTATCTAAGACTGATGCTTTTAATGCACTAACACGAGATTCAAAATTAAAGTTAAAAGTTACATACTGTGTTTTTGAACAGTCATTTATAAATTCAGTTTGAGTAGCATTAACAGAAATATAGTAGTATTTTACTTTAGGAAAATAGATTAAATCTTTTCCAGTATTAATACCTTCATGACATTGACTCATTAAAGCTACCTCAAAATTTTTTTCTTTTTTTTCCCAACATGTTCTTAGTGTCTTACCAACTCCTTTTATGAAGTTTGTAATATCTGTTATTAATGCTTCGGGAAAAGCAACTGCATCAAAAATCATCTTAAACACTTCTGTACTAAATTCAGCGACAGCCTGTTTACTACTATAATTTTCAGTTTTTATCTTAAAACCAGCTAATCCACCAGCATCAACTAAAATATTTTCCATAAGATGTGTAACAGATTTGCTCCATTGAGAGGTAGGGGGTATATCATCAGGTAAAACCGCTTCAGGATGATCTTTTAGGTATGTATATACCTGAATACGTAGTGAAGAATAAAAATTACATATTTTATCACATAACTCTCTTCCTGGCTTATATTCAGTACTTTTACCTATAATCTCATTTGTTAGATTTACAAATGAGATTAATCCGTCAGAATCGCTAAATTTGCTTTCATCCTCTTTTAGATTGTTGTGATTTAAAATTAAGTCTAGATGATTTATACTTTCCATAATGTAAATTCTCCTTATTTTTAAATTTGTTTTGTATATTTAGAGTGTTTGGTAAATATTCACTAAAAATATAATTTGTATAACTTACGTTAACTCCCTTTACATAGGTTTGTAAAAAACTATTACATCCCTTATTGGTTTAATTGAAAGGTTTTTATTAGGTCAACCCTGTTGTATCTACACGTGTAATTTACATTAATATTATAAGGTCAATTTATTTTCAATATACTATTTAGTCCGTGAAAGTAAAATATAAGCATTAAACATCATAATATGGGTTCAAACTGCAAATTACCAGCAAACGATTTTTTTAAAATCTTTTATATATTTCCTTCCTACGGGTAATGTTTTTGTGTATTTTTCTAATTTTAAATCAAAGGTATAATTATAAGATGGGATAATTTCTAACACTTTTTCAAGATTCACGATATAGCCTTTATGACATCTAAAAAAGTTCCCATAGGGAAGTTTTTTTTCCCAGAATTGAAGTGAGTGCGGCACAGTATATATACAATTATCAACTGTAATGATTTTTATTTCATTGCTATAAGAATAAAAGTATAATACATTTTTTAAGTCAATAAGAAACTTTTTATTTTCTTTGGTAGCAATTATTTTTCTTAAAGGTAATAAATATGATACATCGCTATCAGTATTTATGACTGCTTGGATACCTTTATTTTTTAAAAAATTCTATTAGTTCATTTTCAATAGGTGTTTTAGAATTATAAATTATAGAATTCATATTTTGTTACTCTCCTTTATTTTAATTTTTTATTTTTAAAAATTTATGAATATTAGATTCTGTTATGAATAATGATTCATAATACGTAAAATTTATAGTAGAGTATAAGGTTTTATATTATGATATGTTAAAAAATATTAGTAAAAATGAGGGGAAATTATTTAACATTACATTTGCTTATTTCAATCATCTTATAAACATGGTATAGAAGATACGCTTACTGTGAAAAATAAATGTAAAATTATTCTATATTATAACCACAAAAATACTTACAAAACATTTTACTTATGCAGGTGCATAGAAAAAATTTGAGCCAGTATGGAATTTTCTAATTAAGAATGAACTTCTTTCAAAGAGTAGAAGTGCATTGGTAAGAACATTAAAGTAATTACTATTTAATTTAGGTGGTTTTATTTTTCAAAAAGTTGGGACTATTAATATTTAATGTATTATAATTAAATGGTATATATTTGTTAAATGCTAATATGAATTTCAATATATTTTCATGGGTAAGGTATAAAAATTTAAAGGGGTGTATAAGAATGAAAGCAGCGTTTCTAATAATTGACATGCAAAAAGGATGTTATGACTTTTGTAAATGTCAAAGAGAATTTGATGATGCAGTAGATTATATAAATGAGGCAGCACGTATGTTTAGGGAAAAAGGATTGCCTGTTGTTAAAGTATTAGATATTGAAGTGGGAGATGGTCCTGGTTCTGAGAAGTTTGAATTTGTTGATTCTATTAATGAGAGTACAGATGATATTGTTATACATAAAGAGTATAATAATGCATTTTTCAAGACAGAGCTTCATGCAAAGCTTCAAGAACTTGGAGTTGAATTTGTTGTTATAAGTGGATTTGCAGCAGAGTATTGCGTATTATTTTCTTATAATGGAGCAAAAGAGATGGGATATGGAACATCATTACTTCAAAATGGTATTTCAGGAGTTGAATATGAAGAAGTGAAAAAAATGCAACTCTTAAGACCAGTAATTAGTCTTGAGGCATTGGAATATTTTTTAAAGTAAGAAAAGCTTAGTTCCTAGGCACTAAGCAATCCTCAGAACAAAAGTAGATAATCCAAAGCGTTGATTTGGTGTAAGTCACTTTGGCAGCGTGCTTATTTTGTTTTAGAACTATTGGATTAGATATATGCTGTAAACTATGATTCTTAGAGAAAGTGCTAATCTTTGTGGTATGGAGCACTTTTTCTATTGTATAGAACTTATACATTGAGATATAGTCAGATGGATGTATAAGACCCTTGGCCTACATCATGAAACCCTCGACAATACAGAAATGTGTTGTAGAGGGTTATTTATCTTTTAGAATAAATAATAATGAACAGTATCATAAATAAATGATATTTATAGCAGTAACCATTGATATTACATAGTTAAGGTTGTGTTTATAAGTTAAAAGATTTTCTAAAATCACTAGGAGTAATTCCATGGATATCTTTAAATGCAGCGGCAAATTTAGCTGGATTTTTGTAGCCACATAGTTCAGATATGCCACGAATACTTAGATGGTCAGCAGATAAGAGCTGCATGGCTCTTTTCATGGTTTCTATTCGAATATATTTATAAAGAGGAATTCCATAATGATTTTTAAAAGATTCGCGAAGTTTACTTTCGCTCATTTCAGCTATTCTGCATAGTTCAATTGTATCTGGAGTATTTAAAATATCTTCATCAATCTTAGTCTTAACTTGATAAATCTTCTGCTCATTTTCCCAAGTAATGTAGTGGCGGCGGCTGCTTCTTCTTTTCGGGATATCAGGAAAGTTTCTAGTGATTGCAGACAAAAGATGCAAAGTCATCCCCTCAAAAGCAAGTAAAGGCATGTCTGTATTTCTTACAGCCCATCTAATTTGCTCTAAAATAAGCATTATATCAGGAGTGTTGTAATGTTGGGTTTTCCAGAGCTTCGCATCACCAACACTAATTTTAGGTGCATTAGTACGTTCTTTAAGAAAGGGTTTTATAAAATCATCAAAAATTAAAACACTGGTAAAACAATAGTGTACGTCTTTAGAGAAAGTAAAAGTAAATGGTTTTTGAGGATTAATAATTAAATTAGTGATTGGAGGAAGAGTTTGCCTCTTTTTCCCTTGATGTGAATAGACTATTTCTCCACAGTCAACACAAAAGATAATCATAAAAGGCTTACTTGAATTTATTGTATGTACTATCTGTTCACTTGGAGTAAACCAAGCACTTGAAACAAATAATCCCTTAGCAGCATTTATTTCTGCAATCCATCCATTTGACCAATGAGGAGGAAAATCATAAATATGTCCATTACCATAAGGCCTTTTAACAAAATTATATTTATCTGCTAAAGCACTCCAAGAAGAATCATTATATTCATTCATAAAATTTTTACCCCTCTCTTTTTTGATTTAAAGTAACAATATTATAGCATCATTTGAGAAGCGTTTTCAATAAGAACATAATCCGTTTTATTTAAATTACAATCCATAATAACGAGAAATATTTTCATTTAGCCCTTATAAAACAATAAGTTACTCTTATTTTAATAGAAAATCACTTCTGAAAAGGGGGTTTTTAAGCGATTGACAGTGGAATTTATAAATGCTACGCTTTTAAAAGTTAGACTAGTCTTACATTTATATATAACGCAGGTGCTAGCGGTATTAGATTAATATAAGATATTTATAAGGGAGAGATATAAAATGAAGAAATTTTTATCACTATTCTGTACAGCATTTATGGCTACTTTAATTTTAGCTGGTTGTTCTTCATCTAAGGATACTACTAAAGAAGAAGCTGTTCGTACTGTAAGTACTGTAAGAGGAGATGTTGAGGTTCCTGCTAATCCAGAAAGAGTTATTGCTACTTATGGAATGGGTGACATTTTGGCATTAGGAGTTAAACCAGTAGCTACTTATGATGCAAATGGGAGTGCTTATGAAAAGGAAGTAGAAGACTTACCAGTATGGGAAAACTTTGAACCAGAGGAAATAATGCAATATGATCCAGATCTTATTCTTATTGTAAACGAAGAAAAGATTGAGGAGTTTTCTAAAATTGCCCCTACAATTTATATTCCTTTCAGTACTCTTAGCATGGATGAGAGAATAACATTTTTAGGGGAGGTTCTTAATAAAAATGAAGAGGCATCAAAGGTGCTATTTGATTTTAAAGAAAAAATAAATGATGCAAAGGAACAATTAGTTTCTAAAGAAATTATGGATAAGAAATTCAGTATTTTTGAGAGTAGCCCAAATGGAGGTATTTGGGTGTATGGTGATAAATGGGGACGTGGAGGCGACCTAATTTACAGTCATTTCGGATTTAGAGCACCAGATGTCATACAGAGTGAAATTATAGGAAAAGATCAATATAGAGAGGTTTCTCTTGAATCAATTAAGGATTACGCTGGAGATTATATAATATTTAGTGGAGAGATAGGGGAATTAGAGGATAATCCAGTTTGGAAATCAATTCCCGCTGTTAAGGCAGGACATGTTATACCTATTGATTTTACACTGTTTTATGATATTGATATTTACTCAACGGGGGTACAGTTAAATTATATTATGGATAAATTACTAGAAAATTAATAAAAATAAATTAAGCTATAATATTCATGTAAAGAGATAGGAATTCTCTAATAAATTTTATAGCTTAATAATACAAGGGGCTGTATCAAAATAAATTTTGATCCTAGCCGATAAAAAAGGTGGATTCAGTAATTTGAATCCACCTTTTTGCACATAATAATTACATGAAAAAGATTATTAGTCTAAAACAGATGTAGACACAACTTTCATGAATATGAAAGAAGATCATATGAAAGATCTGACCAACTTACTTTAATTCCTTTTTTAGACGAACTAGAATCCAATATAGGAAAGAGATGTAAATCGATAACAGCTGGCGCCGGATAAGAAAGTGAAGAAAATTATAAATATTTAGAAAGTGAAAAAAGAAGCCGTATCAAGATTGATTTATGAAATCAATCTGATACAGCTCTTTAATTTTTTATAAGTTAAAATATTTTCTAAATAACAAGGAGTAATTCTATGGATATCTTTAAAGGCAGCAACAAATTTTGCTGGATTTTTATATTAGTATAGTTCAGATATACTACGAATACTTAGATTGTTGGCAGATAAGAGTTGAAAAACATAATCCATTTTATTTAAATTACAATCCATAATGATGAGAAGTATTTTCATTTAACTCTTATAAAACAATAAGTTACTCTTATTTTAATAGAAAATGACTTCTGAAAAGGGGTTTTTTAAGCGATTGACAGTGGAATTTATAAATGCTACGATTTAAAAAGTTAGACTAGTCTTACATTTATATATAACGCAGGTGTTAGCGTTATTAGATTAATATAAAATATTTATAAGGGAGAGGTATAAAATGAAAAAACTATTGTCATTATTTTGTGCAATATGTATGACTACTGTGATTTTTGCTGGTTGTTCTTCATCTAAGGATACTGCTAAAGAAGAAGCTGTTCGTACTATATCTACTGTAAAAGGGGATATTGAAGTTCCTGCTAATCCTAAGCGTGTTATTGCTAATTGGTATGTTGGAGATGTTATTACTTTGGGATTAAATTTAGTTGGATATAATGCTTGGGAACAAGAAAGTATGCCTTTTTATGATACTCTTAAAGCTTCTACAAAAATTGAAAAGTGGGAGCCTGAAGAAGTTATGAATTTAGAACCAGATCTTATTATTACATATGATGAGGCAGACTTTGATAAATTCAGTAAAATAGCTCCAGTTCTTGTTATTCCAGAAGGAGATATGGATTCTCTTGAACGTATAAAAACCATAGGAGAAGCTACAGGACGTAAGGCTGAAGCAGAGAAGGCGGTTTCTAACTTTGAAGAAAAACTTGCGGATGTGAAGAAAACTTTTAAAGGTGATACATTTGAAGGTAAAACTTTCAGTATTTTGGAAGATTGGGGAGCTACTGGTGAGTGGAGCGGTATATATTATGAGACAGGCTCTAGAGGTGGTACTTTAGTATATGAATATCTTGGACTTAAATATCCAGACAAGCTTAAAGAACTTATAGAAAAATCAGGAGAAGGACGTGGACATATAAGTTATGAAGTAGCCAATGAGTATTTTGGAGATTATATACTATGGTGTAGACAGGAAGGTAAGGAATCTGATTATGCAAAAACAGATATTTGGAAGAGTATCCCTGCAGTTAAAGAGGGAAGGGTTATAGAAATTCCAGCAAAGTATCAAGGACTTTTCTTTTATTCTGATGTTACAAGTCTTACTGAACAACTTGACTATATGGTTAATGCAATAAATTCATTAGCTAAATAATTCTAATTGAGAAAGGAAAATAAATATGCAAAATACCTATAATAAAAAGCGACAATTAGGGGCTTTGAATTTTACAATCTATATGATTACAGGGGTGGTTTTGCTGGTGATTATGTCAGCAGCATCAATTTCTTTTGGTGCTGCTGATATGAATTTGTCTACGGCATGGGGAGCCATTTTTAATTTTGACTCTTCTTTAACTGAACACCAGATTATTCAAACTCTCCGGCTTCCTCGTATAGCAGCTAATATAATTGTCGGGTCAAGCCTTTCCATATGTGGTGCTATAATGCAGGGAACCACAAGAAATCCTCTTGCTGATTCTGGACTTATGGGTATAAGTAGTGGTGCTTCTTTTGCTATAGCTTTTTGTATGACATTTTTACCTGGTGGAAGTTATGGACAGATGATGATTTTTGCATGTACTGGTGCAGCTGTTACTACAGGTATGACTTATTTTATTGCGTCTATTGGCAGAGGAGGCATGAAACCACAGAGACTTGTTTTAGCAGGTATTTCTATATCAATGCTATTTGGTGCTTTTAGCCAATATCTTTCTATTAAATATAGACTTGGGCATGCTTTAGCTTATTGGACTGCTGGAGGAACAGCAGGTGCTAAATGGAGTGAACTTGCTATAGTTTTCCCATTCTTTATTGTGGGCATAATTACAGCTCTTATTATATCACCTTCAATTACTCTTTTAAATCTTGGAGATGATGCAGCTATAGGTCTTGGACTTAATACTAAGAAGGTTAAAGCTATTTCTACTGTAGTTGTTTTAATACTTACAGGGCTTTCTGTAATTGTTGTTGGACCTGTTGGTTTTATAGGATTAATAGTACCTCATATTGTCCGCTACCTTATAGGCGTAGATTATAGATACATAATTCCAGCTTCAGGATTATATGGAGCTTTGATTACTGTGGCAGCAGATTTAGTTGGAAGGCTTATTAATAAGCCTTATGAGACTCCCATTGGAATTATTTTTGCTGTAATAGGGGTTCCGTATTTTCTTTATCTTACAAGGAAGCAAAGGAGGGAATTCCAATGAAGAAAAAGGGTTACTCAGTTTCACGTGGCTTAACTATTATTTTAGTACTTACCATTGTGCTGTTATTTGTGGCGGTAATAAGTGTGAACTCAGGTAAAATGAATCTATCTCCTTCAGAAGTCTTTAATGTTCTTCTTGGAAAAGGTACAGCTAAACAAAATCTTATAGTATATGATTTTCGTCTTCCTCGTATTGTATTAACTATTCTTGTAGGTATTGGTATGGGAACAGCTGGATGTGTAATGCAGAGTTTACTTCGCAATGATATGGCTAGTCCTGGAACTTTGGGAATAAGTTCGGGTTCAGGATTATTTGTATTATTGTTTATAGTTATTTTTAAGGTAGATAGTGTATCTTCAGCTATTGCTCTCCCACTTTTAGCTTTTATAGGTGGAATGACAGCAGCAGTGCTTATATTTTTACTTTCATATAAAAGAGGAAAAAGCATATCACCTACAGGATTAATTTTGACAGGTGTAGCTGTTGGAAGTGGATATAGTGCTATTACTATGATGCTTACTTTAAAGCTAGATGAGAAACAGATGGATTTTATTCAAAGATGGAGTGCAGGAAGTCTTTGGGGAGACAATTGGACGTATATTTCTATTCTTGCACCTTGGATATTGATTCTATTTTTATATGTACTTTATAAATCTCGTACTTTGAATACTTTAAACCTTGGTAATCAAACTGCAACAGGATTAGGAGTAGCAGTAAAGAGAGAATTCATAGGTCTAGCTGTAGCAGCTGTTGCTCTATCGTCAGGCAGCGTGGCCTTAGGTGGAAACTTCTTTTTTGTTGGAATGATTTCTCCACATATGGCGAGAAAGTTTGTAGGCTCAAATCATAAATTATTGATTCCTACCGCATCTCTAGTAGGCTCAATAATTATTCTATTATCAGACACTATTACTAGAACTATAAGTCTTGGAACCGATGTTCCTACAGGAATTATTATTACTGTATTAACTACACCGTACTTCTTATATTTATTAGTAAAGTCAAATTAAGGAGGTTTGTATGAAAAGTATTGAAACTAAAAATTTAGATATAGCTTATGATGATACTCTCATTGTAAGGGAATTAAATATGCAGATACCAGAGGGAAAGATAACTTCTATTATAGGAGCAAATGGATGCGGTAAATCAACTATTTTAAAAGCAGTTGGACGTATATTAAAGCCTAAAAAGGGTGTAGTACATCTAAGTGGACAAGATATAAGTAAATTGCCTACAAAAGAAATAGCCAAAAAGATGGCAATACTTCCTCAAACTCCTACTGCACCAAGTGGACTTACTGTAGGTGAGTTAGTTGCATATGGACGTTTCCCTCATCAAAAAGGTTTTGGAAATCTCACAGAAGAAGATAAAAGAATTGTTAAATGGGCTTTAACTGCAACTAAGTTAAGTGAGTTTGAGAGAAGAGAAGTTGATGCTTTATCAGGAGGGCAAAGACAGAGAGTTTGGATTGCTATGGCTCTAGCACAGCAAACTGATTTAATTTTATTAGATGAACCTACTACTTACCTTGATCTTGCTCACCAATTAGAGGTTTTAAAGCTTTTATATGAGCTTAACCGTAATCAAAAGTGTACTATTGTTATGGTACTTCATGATTTAAATCTTGCTGCAAGATTTTCTGATTATATTATTGCTATTCAAAAAGGCGCTATCATAAAACATGGAACTCCTGAGGAAGTTATGACTCCAGAGGTCCTTAGAAAAACCTTCAATATCAATGCTGATGTTGTTATTGAACCTAAGAGTAATCGTCCAGTATGTATTACCTATGATATTGTAGATGAAAATGAGGATGTAGAGTTGAAGGAAAAGGAGGCAGTGGGCATATGAGAACTACCTTACGTATTTTTATGGGAGCCAGAAAATATTGGATTTATTTGATATTAGCATTAATAGCCGTTATTATTTCCACCATAGCAGGATTTTATAATCCATGGGCCCTAAGAGAGCTTACAAGTATAGCAACAGAAGGAAGCGCTGATTTTGGAGCCCAATCTTTACGAATAGGATTGATGCTTTTAGTTGCAACTGTACTTCAATCAGCTGGAAGTTCTATTTCAGGATATTTAAACCATCATGCAGCTTTACATTATGTTGCAGATATGAGAACAGAACTTTACTCTAAGCTTCAACATATGGGGCTTAAGTATTTTAATAAAAGTCGTACAGGAGATTTAACTAGCAGAGTTATTAATGATGTTATGGAGGTAGAGATTCTTTTAGCTCACGTAATTCCTGATTTTGTTGTTAATATATTGACTTTCGTAGGTGTTGGGGTATTATTATTTTCTATTAATGTAAAGTTGGCTTTTTTAAGTCTTGTTACTATTCCTTTTCTTATTATGATTACTCTTTGGCAGAGTAATCATCTTTCTCCTATATGGAAGCAGAATTCTATGGTTAGGGGAGAACTTTCTGGTACTGTTCAAGATAATTTTTCTGGAATTAAAGAAATACAGATATTCAATCAACAGGAAAGAGAAGAAAAAAGGATTAAGAACCTTTCTATAAAACATAGTAAAGCATACTTAAAGGCAAGCTTCTTTTTTGAAACCACTTTTCCACTTCTTGCATTTTTCACTGCGCTAGGTTCTGTTATAGTTATAATATTTGGTGGATTTATGGTTTCAAGAGGAGAAATTAACATTGGAGATATTGTAGGATTTTCTATGTATCTTGGTATGTTTTATGGACCTATAAAGAGTTTTTCAAGACTTATGGAAATGTCAGGTACCGCACTTGCAGGGTGTAGACGCGTTTTTGAGGTTATGGATGAAGTTACAGATGTTAAAGAGAAAGTTAATGCAAAGAAAATGTATAAGGTTAAAGGAGAAATTGACTTTAAGGAAGTTTCTTTCTCTTACAATGATGAAGTAAACATTTTGCAAAATATAAATTTAAAAGTAAATCCAGGAGAAACTGTAGCTTTTGTTGGGGCAACTGGAGTGGGCAAAACCACAATAGCCAGTCTTTTAAACCGCTTTTATGATCCTCAGAATGGAGGTATTTTAATTGATGGAATAGATATTAAAAATGTAACTTTAAAGAGTCTTAGAGATAATATAAGCATGGTTTTACAGGACACCTTTTTATTTAACGGAACAATTTATGAAAACATTGTTTATGGCTGGAAAGAAGCTACTAGGGAGCAGGTTCTTAAGGCTTCAAAGGCGGCTAATGCTCATGATTTTGTTGAAAACTTAGAAGATGGTTATGATACCATAATAGGAGAGCGTGGAGTACGTCTTTCTGGAGGACAGAAACAGAGGATTTCCATAGCTAGAGCAATCCTTAGAAATTCACCTATTCTTATTTTGGATGAAGCTACATCAGCTCTTGATACAAAAACAGAGAAAGAAATCCAAGCTGCATTAGATGAAATTTCAAAAGATAGAACAACTATAGTAATTGCCCATAGATTATCAACTATCCGTAATGCAGATAAAATTGTAGTTCTAGAAGGAACAGGCATTAAAGAAACGGGAACCCATGATGAGCTGATTCGTTATGGAGGAACTTATGCTATGCTATATAGAAGTCAGGTATCTTAAATGTAAAAAAATAACGATTTAAAATTGCAAAAGCAATTTTAAATCGTTGATTTTTTTATTTATTATTATGTTTTGAAAGAAATTTTTGCATAGCATAAACAGAATCTGAACTAATAACGTGTTCTATAGCACAAGCGTCTTCATCTGCAATAGAACTATCGATGTTTAGAATTTTTATAAAGAAATCTTTAATAATATGATGCTTTTTAGATGTAGATCTAGCTATTTCTAAGCCTAAAGGAGTTAAAAATATTTCCTTGTATCTTTCATTAGTTATAAGTCCTTTTTCAGCTAAAGTTACCATAGCGCTATTAGTGCTGGCTTTAGTTACTCCAAGCTTTTCTGCTATGCGAGTCATTTTAACTCCTTTACCTTCTTCTGATAACTCATAGATAGCTTCTAAATAATTTTCCATTACAAAAGTAAGTTTTTTCATACAAATCTCCTGTGATTTTTAAAGTTAATTTTATTCACTCTACATTAATAAAATGTCTTTTAATAATAATAACATATTTTATATGGAGTTCCCAGAATACAGATATAATATATTGATCCAGAAATGTATTAAATATATTACATTTCTGTATAGGTTTTAGAAATAACTTTTAATTTAAAGTATAATTATTATTAAGAGGAGTGATTTTTATGAAGATTTTAATAGTTGAAGATGATATAGAGTTAAGGAATGAGCTTAAATTATTATTATATGATAATGGCTATGAAGCTATGATTTTACCTTCTTTTTATAATGCTAAAGAGAAAATTTTAGCTGTTGATCCAGACTTAGTTTTGCTAGATATAAAGATACCCAATACTAATGGTCAACAGCTTCTGAAGGAAATTAGAAAGGAATCTGATGTACCAGTAATTATGGTGACTAGTAAGGATAGTGAGTTAGATGAGGTTTTAAGTATGAGTTATGGTGCTGACGATTATATTACAAAGCCATATAACCCAGCATTATTACTTCTACATATTGAAGCTTTATTTAGGAGAATGAACAAGATTAATAATACTGAAAGCTATAGAGGTGTTAAGGTGAATCTACTAAAAAGTACACTAGAGAATGGTGATAAGGAGTTATTGCTTTCAAAAAATGAAATGAGTATATTTTACTTCTTATTAAATCATCAGGGAGAAATTGTTACAAGGAACCAAATTATGAATCACCTTTGGGGAGAGGATAAATTCATTGATGATAATACCCTTACAGTTAATATAACAAGATTAAGAAAGAAGCTAGAAAGTATAGAGCTTAAAGGTGTTATTGAGACTAGAAGAGAGCAGGGGTATATTCTAATATGAAGCTAAAGGATTATTTAGGTGATAAAGCTATAATTATTTTAATGTATATATTTCTTATGGTTCTTATATTATTTTTTCTCATCATGTTCAAGGTGCCAATGGCATTAATAACATCTATTGCAATTGTGCTTTTTATTTTTGGAGCAATGATGATAGTCTATGATTATTTAAGTAAAAGATCTTTTTATAATGAGTTTCAAAGGAGACTAGAAGGCCTTGATAAGAAGTATTTAATAACTGAGATGGTGAACAAGCCTAACTTTTTAGAGGGGAGGCTGCTTTGTGAATTCCTTTATGAAATAGATAAGTCTATGAATGAGGATATTGAAGAGTACAGAAGAAGCATAAGAGACTTTAAGGAATATATTGAGCTTTGGATTCATGAAGTTAAGTTGCCTATTGCTAGCTGTGTTTTAATTTCACACAATAATAAGGTTGATGCTAATAAAAAGGTGGGAGAACAGCTTAAACGTATAGAGAATTATGTAGAGCAGGTTTTATATTTCGCTAGAGGAGAAAATTCAGAGAAAGATTATCTAATAAAGAGATGCAACCTTAAAGATATAATAAATACTGTGATTAAAAAGAATAAAGATACTCTTATTTTGAAAAATATAAGAGTTCAAATGGAAAATACAGAGGTACAGGTGTTAAGTGACAGTAAGTGGCTTGAATTTATTATAAATCAGATACTTAGTAACAGTATTAAGTATTGTAGTGACAAAGATCCAAGTATATCCTTTAAAGTTGTAGTGGAGGGGACTCAAAGTACCTTATATATTGAAGATAATGGTATTGGAATAAGTGAAAAAGATATTTCTAAGGTCTTTGAGAAGTCCTTTACGGGGGAAAATGGCAGACAAGTTTCAACTTCTACAGGAATGGGCTTATACCTAGCACAGAAGTTATGTAAAAAGCTTGGTCATAGTATAGACATAGCCTCAGTAAAGGAACAGTTTACTAGAGTATCAATTATCTTTAACAATAATGAATATTATGAAGTTTTAAATTAGTATAGGTTACAGCGGCGTAAGGTAATGTAATATACTTCGATGTTTATGTACCTAATCTTTTTATATAATTTATATTGTAAGGAACAATTGTTATGGGTTAGTGAAAGTATTGAACCCAATATAAGAAAGGTGGATACAGAATGTCAAAGGTATTAAAAATTGAGGGCATTAGTAAGTATTATGGAAATAAGTCTAATCTTACTAAAGCTATTGATGATATTTCATTAGAGGTTGAAAAGGGAGAATTTGTTGCCATTATGGGAGCTAGTGGTTCAGGAAAAACTACACTTCTAAATGTAATTTCCACTATAGATAAGGTGACAAGTGGTCATATGTTTATTGAAAATGAGGACATTACAAAGCTTAAAGGAAATGCTTTAAATAGATTTAGGAGAGAGGAGCTGGGCTTTATCTTTCAAGATTTTAATCTTCTTGATACCCTTACAGCCTATGAAAATATTGCTTTAGCACTACAGATACAGGATGTAAAGTTTAAGGAAATTGAAGAGAGGATTAAGAGTGTAGCGGAAAAGCTAGGTATCACTGAAGTGTTAAATAAATATCCTTATGAAATGTCTGGAGGACAAAAGCAGAGGATAGCAAGTGCTAGAGCTATCATTACAAATCCAAAGCTGATTTTAGCTGATGAGCCGACAGGAGCCTTAGATTCTAAAAGCTCTAAGATGTTGTTAGAAAGACTTAAAAGTTTAAATGCGGATATAAAGGCTACAATTCTCATGGTTACACATGATGCTTTTACAGCTAGTTATGCTTCTCGTGTAATATTTATTAAGGATGGAAAGATATTCAATGAATTTATAAGAGGAAATGACACAAGAAAGGAACTCTTTAATAGAATTATAGATATGGTATCGTTACTTGGAGGGGATGCAAATGATGTTATTTAAGCTATCCTTGAAAAATATAAAGAAAAGCTTTAAGGATTATCTAATATACTTCTTTACTCTTATTTTAGGAGTAGCTATATTTTATGTTTTTAACTCCATTGATGGTCAGAATATTATGGTTACCATGTCTAAATCAACTAGTGAAACATTTCACATGATTAATAAGGTATTATCATCAGTAAGTGTCTTCGTTTCATTCGTCCTAGGATTTTTGATAATTTATGCTAGTAGTTTCTTGATGAAGAGAAGGAACAGGGAATTTGGTATATATATGACATTAGGAATGAGCAAGGGAAGAATATCTAAAATCTTATTTTTTGAAACTCTTTCCATTGGAGCAATATCCTTAGTCATAGGTCTTGGAATAGGTATTGCTTTATCACAGATTATGTCTATTGTTGTAGCTAATATGTTTGATGCAGATATGAGTAAATTCACCTTTACTTTTTCATCTTCAGCTATGGTGAAAACTATTATTTATTTTAGTATTATGTACATAATTGTTATGATATTTAATACAATACAGGTAAGTAGATGTAAGCTTATTGATTTAATTCAAGCAGATAAGAAGTCAGAGAAGGTTAAAATGAAGAATCCATATCTATGTGTCATAGTGTTTTTGTTTTCAACAGTGCTTCTTGGATATGCCTATTATAATGTTACAACAGGAGCAAGTAACTTAGTGGAATTTTCAGATGTATCAAAGCAGATAATTTATGGTGTAGTGGGAACCTTTTTAATCTTTTGGTCTTTATCAGGCTTTATTTTAAAGGCTGTAATGTCTATGAAGAACTCTTACTATAAAAAGCTTAATAGCTTTACCATAAGACAGTTTAGTAGCAAGATAAATACAATGGTATTTTCCATGACAGTTATATGCTTAATGTTATTTTTAACTATTTGCATATTCTCTAGTGCAGTATCCGTAAACACTGCTACTAAGGAGAATTTACGACATAACGTTCCAGTAGATATTCAGATTCAAAAGATGGCAGATTTATCAACAGCAGATGTAGATGGTGATGGAAATCCATACACTGAGGGAAAAATAGAGGATTCTAAAATTTCCATTGAAGAAACATTAACAAAAATGAATTTTAATGTGAAAGATAATTTAAAGGATGTTTTTGAATTTTACAGCTACAAAACAGAGGAGGTTACCCTTAAGGATACTCTAGGAAGTACTTTCTCTAGTATTGAGGAGGTCTTTCCAGACTTATATTTTTCAGACCTACAGGAGTTAGTAAAAATTAGTGATTATAATGAGATAGCAAAGCTTTATGGATTGACACAGTATGAGCTAGGAGATAATGAATATATGGTTCTTTGTAATTATGACAGTATGCTGGATATTAGAAATGAAGCCTTGAAGAATGAAGCTACAATTACTATAGATGATCATAAATACACTCCTAAATTTGACCATTGTGAGGATGGATTTATCACTATGACTTCAGAGAAGATGAATATGGGAATTATTATTGTGCCAGATAACGCAGTTAGCAAGGCTATGAAAAATCGAAGTTTTTTAATTGCTAACTATAATGCTACTAACAAGGTGGATAAGCAAAAAATCGAGGATAAAATATTAAATTTAGACAGCAGTAGCTATGCACAAAATTCTGGATTGTATATTAACACTAAGATAGCAATTAATGATAGGAGTATATGCAGGTCAGCTATGGCTGTATTCCTTGGAATATATCTTGGTATAGTATTTTTAATTTCTAGCGCTGCCATTTTGGCCTTAAAGGAGCTATCTGAGTGCTCAGATAATATAAAGAGATATAGCATTCTTAGAAGACTAGGTGCAGATGAAAGGATGATTAATAAATCAATATTTAGGCAGATTGGTGTATTCTTTGCATTCCCATTGGTTTTAGCAGTTATACACTCCATATTTGGAATACAGGTGAGCAATCTTATACTTCAAACCTTTAGAAAGGCAAATATACTTCCATCAATAGTAATGACAGCAGGCTTTTTAATAGTAATATACGGAGGATATTTTATCATTACCTATTTATGCTGTAAGAATATAATTAAAGAAGATTGATTTTTATATCATAAAGCCTGTCTTATAAAACTAATGATAAAATATTATTTTATTTGGATACTTTTCACTTAATATAAATAGTCAAATGGTTATAGTTTTTAGATTATGAATTTAAGAGGCAAAAGCACTATTCTTTTAGGGATAGAAGCTTTTGCCTTTGCTATTAAGTGCTTGTTAACTCCAAGAAGTCTAATCTCAGAAGATTTATAGAACAAAACTACAGTAATTTCGCTATATACATCATTTTTAAGTTATATATCCATGGATTTCGTTATTTTGTTTTTCTGAATTTCAATGGAGTTTTTCCATAAGTCTTTTTAAACATTTTAGAAAAGTTTGCAGAATAATTATAACCAACTTTTTGAGATATTTCTTCAATACTTAAATCTGTGGTAGATAAGAGGTTTGCAGCAATATTCATTTTAATATGATTGGTGTATTCCCCAATGGACATATGATAATGCTTTGAAAATCCTGCTTTTAATTTTTGTTCGTTCAAAAATACCATCTTACTTAAAGTACTAATATTAGGAGGGTTATTATAATTTTTTTCTAAAATATCATGGACTTTTTGAATAGCATGGATATCAGACGAGGTTAGTTTTATTATTCTGTTAGCACCAATATTAATATTTCCATAGTTAATTTGATTAGTAAAAGCATTCTCAGGTTTAGTGGACTCATTTATTAATATAGCTATGCACTCTAAAATTTTACTTTCTAGATAAATACTATTTAAGGAATTTTCATAAGTTAAACTTTGTAACTGATTAATAATATCTATAATTCCTAAGGGTAGATAAGTATAGGTATAATTTTTAATAAAAGAATCAAAATCCATTATCTTTGGAAAGTTAGGTTTTATTATTTCTTTAAAATAATTTTCGTATATAGTGATTTCAGTTCCATGAAAATGTTGTCCTTTTTTCCAATGCTGTTCACCTTTTAGATTTTTTTCAATGACAAAGAAGGATGAAGGGGTAAAGGATGAAACAGGATTATTTTCAATTTTAAATTCTGTAATTCCTTTATAAACTAAACCAAAACGCATTAAATATTCAGGATTATCAAAGTATATGGAAAAATCCTCAGGTATTGTATAGTCTGCAATACCTAAATTATAATAACCATCTCTTGAATAAGTAATTAAGTGGCCAAGTTCAGGCTTATTTTTATTTGTATATAAAGTATAGTTTTTACTTTCAATTTTACTAAAGCATAATTTATTTAAAACCACAGATTTAAATTCTTCACTAGATTTTACTATCATAAAAATCCTCCTTCTTATAAATAATATTATATATAATTTGTAATTAATCAAGGGAAAATACTTTATTTAGATGTAAAAATAATTAAATTAGGTGCAAATATTGTTATGATAATGATAATCATATACAATTAGCTTTGCTAATATAAGAATTTAATTATTGAAAGGAAGATATAGATGAAAAGAAAATCAGTATTAAAAGCAATTCTAGCTACCTGTATGACATCAATGATTTTAGTTGGTTGTTCAAATACTTCAACTGTAGAAGAAAAAAGTAAAACCGTTACAGTAACAGACGTTAGAGGAGAAGTTGAAATTCCAGAGAATCCTGAAAGAATAGTTGACTTAAGTGGTAATAGTGATATTTTATCAATTTTAGGATATAAGGTAATCGGAACTGCTAATAGTGATGCTTACGATTATACAAAATTCCCTACATATTTAGAAGAGACATTAAAAGGTGCAACTATATTAGGTTATAGCATGCAAGATACTATGGATGTTGAAGCAATAATGAACTTAGATCCAGACTTAATTGTCATATCAACAGTGCAAGAAAAAATGTATGATCAATTAAGTGAAATCGCTCCAACTGTAATGATTAAATTAGAAGCTTTAGACTGGAAGGAAGATGTTAAGTCTTTAGCAAAGGTATTTAATAAAGAAGAGGCTGCAAATACTTGGTTAGAAAATTACGATAAAAAGTCAAAAGAAGTTGGAGATAAGATTAAAGAAACTTATGGTAAAGATACAACTTATTTATCTTTCTTAGCTAGTGGTGGTCAATTCTATGTATTTGATGGAGCAGGTTTTGGTAATGTTTTATATGAAGATTTAGGATTAGCTAAACCTGAAGGTATGCCAGAACAAAATGATATAAGTTTACCAGTGGTAACCTATGAAGGATTAGCGTCAATAAAATCAGATTATATATTTGTGATTGCAACAGATGAAGATTTAAAAGTACTTGAAGAGAATGGGGTATGGAATAATTTACCTCAAGTAAAAGAAGGTAAAGTTGTTAAACTAGATTCTTCACCTTACTTTGTACAAGGCTATAGTTCAATAGGTAGACAAGTGCTTTTAGACGAAATAATGGAGATGTTAAATGAAACAAAATAATAAAAATACAATAACTTTTATAGTTTGTAGTATTTTTATTCTAATAATCGGTGTATTCCTAGCTATTAGTCTAGGAGTCACCAATATTGGAATATCAGAAGTTTGGAATAGTATTTTTAATTATAGTGAAACTATAGAACCTATGCTAATCAGAGATATGCGTATTCCTAGGGCCCTTACAGTGTTACTCACAGGGGGGATTTTGGGAGTGACAGGAGCTATGATTCAAGGAGTTACAAGAAATCCAATAGCAGAGCCGTCCCTTCTTGGAGTAAGTCAAGGGGCAACTATGGTTATAGCTATATTTTATGCTGTTGGGATTACTATAAATACTACAAATGTTATGATAGCTTCATTAATTGGGGCAATCTTTAGTGGAATTATAGTGATGGGATTTACATCAAGAAAATCAAATAATAGATCTATAGCAAAAATACTTTTGGCAGGTACTGCTATGAGTACTTTCTTTATTTCTTTAACAACTATAATAGGACTTTTATCAAATAAATCTCAGTTTATTGCTTTTTGGGTTTCAGGAGGTTTCAGAAATGCAACCTGGGCAGATTTTAATTTAGTTGCAATAGTTGGAATCCTAGGTTTAATAATAGCTATTTTCCTATCAGAGAAAATAAATATTCTAAGCTTAGGAGATAATGTGGCAATTAGCCTTGGGCAAAATCCAGAAAAAATAAGACTAATAACTTTCCTTGTTATGATACCAATGTGTGCAGCGGCTGTGGCTGTTGGTAAAAATATAGCCTTTGTTGGACTTATAGTTCCACAAATAGTAAGAAAAATATTTGGAGAAGATTATAGAAAAAATATACCTTTTTCTTTCTTGTTAGGTGCAATACTATTAACTTATTCCGATATAGCTGCAAGAATGGTGTATAGTCCTTATGAAACCCCTATTGGAATTTTTACAGCCTTAATAGGTGTTCCATTCTTTATAGCTGTAGCAAGAAGGGAGCGAGGTTGATATGAAAAGAAAAAGATTTAAAATAATAATCTCAATGTTATTTATTTTATTACTTGCATCTTTAATTATGTATTTATGTTGGGGAACTTATAAAATATCACCTTTAGATAGTATAAAAACTTTATTAGGTCAAGGAACAAAACTTCAAAATGCAGCAATTTTAAATCTTAGACTCCCTAGAATGTTAGTTGGAATTTCTGTGGGTATTGCTTTATCTACAGCAGGAGCACTGTTGCAGACTATAACAAAAAATGATCTAGCAGATTCAGGGATAATTGGTATTAATGCTGGAGCAGCAGTGGCAGCAGTTATATTTGTTTCATTAAAAACTTTAAATTACTATAGTACACTTGGCCCTCTATCTGTTTATGTATTACCATTTATGGCCATTATAGGTGCAGGAATTTCAGCCACTATAATTTACTTATTATCAAGTAGAAATGGAGTTAAACCAAAGAGATTACTACTTATAGGACTTGGCCTAAATGCGGGATTAAATGCTTTTATTACCTTCTTTACTTTTAGAGGTGGAGTTGGTGATTACAATAGAGTATTAATTTGGACATCTGGAAGCCTTTGGGGAGCAGGATGGAACTATGCAAAAGTAATTATTCCCTTAGTTACTTTAATGTTTATGGTTGTATTATTGGATTATAAAAAGTTAGATGCTCTTAATTTATCTGATGAACATGCAATTTCTCTTGGCTTAAACTTAAATAGGGAAAGAAAAAAGTTTTTATCCTATGCGGTTATTCTTGCTGGTGGAGCTACAGCTTTTGCAGGAAATGTAGGATTTATTGGATTAATATCTCCTCATATAGCAAGAAAGTTAGTTGGGCCCTATCATAAAAATTTCTTATGGGTATCTGGAATTATAAGTATAGTAATAGTTTTATTTGCTGATGCAGTTTCAAGAAACTTATTTTCTCCAATTGAAATACCTGTAGGAATCACAATTTCAATATTCGGAGTGCCATATTTTATTTATTTAATGATGAAGGAGAAATAGATGGAAGCTATTAGTGTAAAAAATTTATCAGTAGCCTATGAAGATAATCTCATAATAGATGATATGAATCTTTCCATTCCTAAGGGTAAGATAAGTATTATTATAGGGGCAAACGGATGCGGAAAATCAACTCTGCTAAAAACAATAGCAAGGGTAATAAAGCCTAAAAATGGAGATATCTTTATAAATGGAAAAGATATAAAAATACAAAAAGAGAAGTATATAGCAACACAAGTGGCCTTTCTACCTCAAGGCCCAGTGTGTCCAAGTGGAATTACTGTAAAAGAATTAGTTGCTTTTGGAAGATTTCCACATCAAAAACTCATAGGTGGACTTAAGGCTCATGATAAAGAAATTATTTATTGGGCAATAGAGGAGACAGGACTTACGGATTTTGCAGATAGAGAAATAGAAAATTTATCTGGAGGACAAAGACAAAGGGCTTGGATTGCAATGACCTTAGCACAAGAAACAGATATAATTATGCTAGATGAGCCAACCACTTATTTGGATATGTCTTATCAGCTTGAAGTATTACAAGTGTTAGAGAAATTAAATAAAGAAAAAAACATTACTATTATCATGGTGTTACATGAGTTAAATAATGCTTGTAGGTTTGCAAGTAATATTATCGGACTTAAAAAAGGCAAGGTTATTTGCCAAGGTACCCCTATGGAAGCTATAACTAAAGAAAACTTAAAAGAGATTTATGGAATTCATGGTAAGTTGCAATTAAGTGAAAATAAAAATTACCCTATATGCATAGATTATGAACTTATAGGGGGATAAAATGAAAAACAAAAACTTTACTATAGTGGTTACTGGACAGATAATATCTTTATTTGGAAATGCAATTCAAAGATTTTGTATGTCCTTATACATTTTAGATTTAACAGGAAGTGCCGCTATTTTTTCAAGGATATTGGCAATTTCAACTATTCCATACATATTATTTGCACCTATTGCAGGACTATTAGCTGATACAGTAAATAGAAAAAAGATAATGGTTTACCTTGATTTTTTCAGTGCTGGGTTAATGGCTATATATTCAATAATATTGATAAGTGGAAGAGATAATATCATAATAGTAGGAAGCATTATGTTCATGCTATCTACTATTTATACCTTATATAGTCCTTCTGTTACAGCTTGTATTCCACAAATAGTTGAAAAGGATAAACTAGCTACAGCTAATGGAATAATTCAACAAGTTGGTGCTATAGTAAATTTAGTTGGGCCTATAGTCGCAGGTTTATTATATAGTTTTATTGAGATAAAAACAATCGTAATAATAAATGCTATCAGCTTTTTTATTTCAGCTATTATAGAGCTATTTTTAGAAATTCCAGATTTGCAGTTAAAGGAAAAAATAAAAAAACCTATTTTACAATCTTTTAAGGAAATGAAAAAGAGTTTTATTTATCTAAAAGAAAAAAAGAAAATTGTCTTAGGAATTATAGTTTCTTATGGTTTAACTAATATTTTTGTAGTACCAATTCTAAGTGTTGTATCTCCTTATTTTATTAAAATAAAATTGAATATGCCTTCAGTTATATATGGTTTTGTAGAAGCAATATTTGTTATAGGAATGATGCTAGGAGGATTATTAATAACATTTAGACCTAAAATGTTTAAGATGAAACACATACACAAAACTATGTATCCTATGGTAGTAGCTATTGTAATTATAGGGATTTCCACTCATTTAACTAGAACAAATAAATTTATTGTTTTAGGATTTTATTCTATAGGAGGTCTTGGAATAATGTTATCACTAGCTTTATCTAACATTATATCTTTAACCTATATTCAACAAGAAATAAAAGAAGATATGCTAGGAAAGGTAAGTGCTTTTTCTACTGCTATTGCAACAGCAAGTGTTGCACCTGGTCAGTTAATATATGGACAACTTATAGATATTAATTTAAGCATTTACAATATCCTATTATTAACTTTAATTCTAAGTATAGGAGTAGTTTGGTTTATAAAATGGAATGTTAGGGAAATTTAAGATAAGGAATCTTCCTAGGGTGTTTATATATAAGGTTAACAAAACATAATCATATAAAAAATACACTAGTAATTTTATGTGATTTAGGCTTAAATAAATATATAGAGAAATATATATTAGGAGAGCGGTATGGTAAAAAGTAAAGAATTATTGTTAATGAGATATATATCATTTTGTATATTAACCTTTCAGTTGTTTGTAGAAGTTGAAAATAAGAGCATAGTAAGTCTAGTTTTTCTTCTATTATTTATTATAAATAATCATTTGAGAATGTTTTATTTAGAGAAAGAGAGAAGTGCTATCCTTTCAATAATAATAGAGCTAGTATTTATACCATTGGCACAACTGAACTTTGGAGGAACTATTATTTTTTACTTAATAGGGGTATCCATAGATTTATTCCCGTTGAAAAGTAAGATAGTTAAGTATGGATTAGGGCTTATAATTTTATTTATTGGAATTTATCCGAAGTTTAGTGGGCCTATTGAAGATGGCATTATTAATTTTGTTTTACTTGGAATCTTCTTTATTCTTTTAAGTTATATATCTAGACTTTTTAGTACAAAGGTTGAAGCACAGCAGCTTTATGATAAGCTTAGAGTTTCAGATGAAAAACTTATAGAAGCTAATAAGGAGCTTGAAGGGTATGTAGAATCTATTGAGGAATTAACTTTATTAAAGGAAAGAAATAGAATATCAAGGGAAATTCATGATAGTGTTGGACATACTTTATCTACTGCTATGATTCAGTTATCGGCTATGGAAGCCATTGCAGAGAAGGAAAATAGTTCTATGAAGGATATGATAGGAAATTTAAGAGCTTTTATTAGTGAAAGTTTTCAAGATGTGAAGAGAGCTGTAAGGGAGTTAAAGCCCGATGAATATGATAACTATCAAGGAATTTTAAGACTTCAAGATGTATGTAAAAACTTTGAGAGAATGTCTGGAGTAGAAGTTAAGGTCATTATATCAAAGGGTGATTGGAATTTATCAACTAAGCAGATTAATCATTTATATAGAATGATTCAAGAGATTTTATCAAATTCTTTAAAGCATGGTAAAGCAACTATAGTTAAGGTTATTATGAATTTTACAGAAGATGAATTTGTAATATCCTTTAGTGACAATGGCGTGGGAACAGATAAAATTGTGGAAAGTGGACTCGGACTTAAAAGTATAAGGGAAAGAGTAGCGGAGATAGAGGGTATAGTTCATATGAAGTCTAGCAAAGACAATGGTTTTTTTGTTAAGGTTATAGTTCCAAGGGAAGTGGAGGTGTAGGAATGGAAAAGATTAAACTTTTAATTGTAGATGATGAGAAATTAATAAGAGAAGGCTTGAAAGTAATGCTTTCAGTTTATGAGGATATTGAAGTTGTTGGGATAGCTGAAAATGGTTATAAGGCTTTGGAAGTTTGCAAAACCACTGATGTTGATGTTGTTCTTATGGATATAAGAATGAAAACTTGTGATGGGGTTATGGGGACAAGACTTATTAAGGAACAGTTTACAAAGATAAAGGTTATAATTCTTACTACCTTTAAGGATAAGGAGTATATAAGAGAAGCCATGAGGTATGGGGCTTTTGGTTATATGCTTAAGGATAGCTCCCATGATGTAATTTATGAAGGTATAAAAATGGCTTATAAAGGTAATATGGTAGTTCATCCTGATGTGGCCATAGAAATGATGGGAAGTAATGGAGTAATTAAAAGTGATATAGATAAGTATGGACTTTTGGAGAAAGAGCTTAAGATAATAGAAGCAATAGCTAAAGGATTAACTAATAAAGAGATTTCAGAAGAGTTGTTTTTATCAGAAGGAACAATAAAAAATAATATAACCAATATACTATCAAAGTTGAAGCTTAGAGATAGGACGCAGATTGCAATTTTTGCTTTTAAAAATGGAATAGTGACTTAAGTCATTTATGTAGTGACCTTAAGTTATGGCCATCCCCCTGGAAATATCTTATTATAATAGTAAGATAAGTCTAGGGGGTAATTTTATGAGTATTATAGAAGTAAAAAACATCAGTAAAAGATTTAATGATAAGTTAGTTTTAGATAATATTAGCTATGAAGTAAAAGAAGGGGAGATATTTGGCTTTATTGGACCTAATGGAGCGGGTAAGTCAACTTTAATAAATATTATGACAAGCTTATTAACACCAGATAGTGGGACTATTGAAATATGTGGATATGATATTTTAAGGGAGCCGATTAAGGCAAAGGAATGTATGGGATATGTTCCACAGGAGTTAGCTCTAATGGAGGACCTTAATGCCTATGATAATTTAGAGTTCTTTGGAGCTTTATATGGATTAAAGGGGAAACTTTTGAAGGAAAGAATAGCAGAGGCTCTTAAAGTAACTGGATTAGAGGAAACTAAAAAGCAAAAGGTTAAGAAGTTTTCAGGTGGAATGAAAAGAAGACTAAATATTGCAGTATCAATTCTCCACCATCCAAAAGTTTTAATATTGGATGAGCCTACCGTTGGCGTAGATCCGCAATCAAGAAATCATATATTTTCTTTCATAAAAAATATATGTAAGGATTGGGGTACTACAGTAATTTATACTTCACATTATATGGAGGAAATCGAGGAGCTTTGCAAGAGAGTATTTATAATTGATTTAGGCAAGGAAGTATCCTATGGAGATAGAGAAGAGATTAAGGCTTCAGTTTTCTCTAACAATAAGGTGATTATTGAAACTCAAGAGATAAGTGGAGAAACAATAATGAAGTTAAAGGATTTAGAGGGAATCGATAAGGTATCAGATAAGGATAATGTACTTAATTTAACTATTGATTCAAAGTTTAAGCTGGCTAGTGTGCTTTCATTATTAGAAAAAGAAACTGTTAATATAAAGAAGATTAGTTATGAAGAGGCAAAGCTTGAAGATGTATTTTTATCATTAACAGGAAAAACTTTAAGAGATTAGGGGGAAGAGCTATGAAGGCATTATATTATATAAAAACTACCCTTAAAGGTATGTTTGCAAATGGCGTAGTTACCATAGCAACTTTTATCTTATTTCCTATTTTACTTGCATGTTTTATGGCATTTTTTCATAATTTGGATGATGAAAATCCATTAAAGCTTAAGGCATTAAATGTTCAAATTGTTGATGAAGACAACACTGAAAATTCAAAAAGGCTTGTAGAACTTTTAGGCAGTGATGATTTGAAAGAGGTTATAAATATAGTAGATAAAAAGCCAGATGTGGAACTAACAATAAAAGAAGGATATGAGAAAAATGTTTTATCTTTAAATAAGGGAGATATAATTATTAATAAAAAAGTAGAAGGCATGGGAATGTCCACTGACACCTTAAAGGTAATATTAGATAGATATCATCAAAGTTTATATGTATCTATAGCTGGTGGAGATATGGGGAATTTAAATAGAATTATGGAATCATCTATAGTTGAAGATATTACAATAGATACTATAAAAACCAATAATCCCTATGAAAAGATATCAGCATCCATGATTGGCTTTGTAATTACCATTCTTATATATACAATGATTCATGGTGGTTATGCAGATATTAGTGTAAATTTAGATAAAAGAATTAATGCAACTCCTATTACAAAATTACAATATCTTTTTTACGAGACTATGGCTTTGATAGTATATGTGTTTATAATAATCAGTGGATATGTAATTTTCTTTAGAGTAGCTGGATTAAGTTTTAAAGGAAATATTTTAGATTTAATATTATTAATATTAATGGGAACTATGCTAGTAGTATCTATGTCTAAAAGTATATCTACTATATTTGGGGCTAAGTATGGAAAAATAATTGGGACTATAATATTTACCTTACCCCTAATAAGTGGAGAGATATTTTCAGGTGAAGGTAATAAAATTGCGTTGCTAACACCAACACATTATTTAAATAATGCATTTAATTTATATAATTTAAATGGAAATTTAGAAGGCTGTGGGAAATGGATATTAATTACATTTGCAATGTCAATTATTATATACTCTGCAGCAATAATTAAAGCAGTAATTCAGGGGAGGAAAAAGGTATGCGCTTAATAAGATTAGTATTAATTAATATGAAAAGACAATTAAAAAGTCCATTTATGTTACTAATGACCTTGATATTTCCTGTTGTTATGATTTTAGTTATAAATGGTGGAGGTTTAAGTCACGGATCAGGAAGCATAGGAATTATAGATAAAAGTAATTCAAATCACTCTACTGAGGTTATTGAGAAATTGAGTGAAGAATATTCAATAAATACACTAGATGGAAAGGTAGAAGACAATTTCGATTTGCTTAGAGAAAATAAATTAGGTGCAATTTATGTTATAGAAGATAACTTTCAAGATTTATTAGATAATGGAGAGCTTCCTAAAATTCAGTGTTATAGTACAGAAGCAGCTAGTGGCTCAATAATGGCAGAAGATATTATAACAAACTATGTATCTGGAGTTGTTGAGGAAGAAGTAAGTGCGGGATTAAGCACAAATTCTACTACTGCAGTTATTGTAGATGAAGAAGTAGACAGTAAAGAGGATTATAAGATGACTATATTATTGATATGTTATTTTATGATGATAGGTGGTTCCGTTATTGCGGGAGAAATAATTAAACTTAGAGAGCAAAAGGTATTAAAAAGAACCATAGCAACTAGTAATTCAGATATAACTATTTTAGGTAGTTTATTTATTTCATCCTTTATAATTCAAGGAGTTTTAAGTTGCTCAGCTTTTATAATCTTAACACTTGTATTAAAGCTTCCTAACAACAATATTCCTCAAGGAATACTAATCATATTTCTAAGTAGTTTAGTTACAACATCTATTATTGTAGCAGTAACAAGATGGATTAGAAATGTAACCTTAGCAAGTCTATCTACAGTTGTTTTTGGAATAGCTGCCTTTGGTATGGGGATTTTTGGATCAGAGTTAGATAGCTTTGATAATGTTCCTGAAATAATAAGTAGAATCAGTGTAATATCACCATTTACATGGCTACTCAGAATAATAAATACAGGAAAAATTATTATTCCTATCTTAATCATATTTTTAATGTCTATTATGTTATTTACAGCAGGTAGCTTTAAGCTCAGGGAGTTTGTTAAAGAATAATGTGGATTTAATATTAGTAGCTTTCAATTTAGGTTGGGGCTACTATTTTTTTATGTGAATTTATTTCAGAGAAATATTAATTAAGTACGTATATATTTATTTAGAATAATCTAGATTTTTAATGGGCAAACTTAAATGGAATAAAAGTTACAAATTTTAAAAGAGGGTGTAAAAACTTTACACTAACCCAAATAGTAAAGGAGAATGATTATGAAAAGAAAAATTAAAATTATTGTAGCGTTAGCAATGATGGTATTTATTATCCAAATGCCTTTAGTGGCAAGTGCACAGAGCATTTTACATATTCAAAGTGATACCATGAAAGAAATGGCAGAACCAAAGGACATAGTGGATATAGCTACAAGTGATGGCAGATTTAAAACTTTAACAGCAGCTTTAGAGGCAGCCGGATTAGTGGATACCCTAAAGAGTGAAGGTCCATTTACAGTGTTTGCACCTACAGATGACGCATTTTCAAAACTTCCAGCAGGAAAAATTGATGAGCTATTAAGACCAGAAAATAAAAATGTGCTTACAGATATTTTAACTTATCATGTTTTCAAAGGTAAAGCTACTGCTGCAGATGTTGCCAAATTAAATGGTAAGGAAATAACCATGGCAAATGGAAAAAATGCTAAAATAGAGGTTAAGGGTGATTCAGTATTTATTGATGGAGCGAAAGTTATAATTACTGATATTATGGCTAAAAATGGAGTTATACACGTAATTGATACTGTAATGATGCCTTAGTAGATGGATTATACAAACAGTTTAAATTAAGGTAAAAGATGCTAATCATCTTAGGATGAAGCATCTTTTTGCTTTTTATTTCATATTAAGATTGATAGCTTTAATTTGATATTTCAATAGTAAACAAAGACATAAGTATTTAATAAATAACATATTAGAATAAATAATTATTAAAAGTATAAACTAAAAAGAGGGTAGTTATTATAGAAGTTTATATCTATAATTTATATAAAATGAAGAAGAAAAGGAGATATGATGAAAGAAGGAAAAGCATTAATAGAAACAGGATTCAACTTGGAAAATAGTTATGCTGGACTACCGAAAAAATTTTTTGAAATGCAAAGACCTAGTCATGTACCATCACCTAAACTAGTTATGCTAAATTATCCGCTAATAAAGTTTTTAGGATTGAATGCTGAAGGATTACAAAGCATTGATGGGGTAGATATACTTGCAGGAAATAAGATTCCAGAAGGAGCTATGCCTATTGCTCAGGCATATGCAGGACATCAATTCGGCCATTTCACCATGTTAGGTGATGGGAGAGCTGTTCTCATAGGTGAGCATATTACTCCCCTAGGTGAGAGAGTTGATATTCAGCTTAAGGGTTCAGGTAGAACTCCATATTCACGAGGAGGTGATGGAAAAGCATCACTAGGTCCAATGCTGAGGGAATATATCATAAGTGAAGCAATGAATGCACTAGGTATTCCTACTACTCGTAGTTTAGCTGTGGTTACAACTGGTGAGTCAATAATGAGAGAAACACAGTTACCTGGTGCAATTCTCACTCGTGTATCAGCTAGTCATATTCGTGTTGGTACATTTCAATACGCATCAAAATGGGGTACCGTTGAAGAACTTAGAGCTTTAGCTGATTATACTTTGCAAAGACATTTTCAAGAGGTAAAGGATAAAGAAAATCCATATCTTTTATTACTTCAGCAAGTAATTAGGAAGCAGGCTCAGCTTATTGCAAAATGGCAGTTAGTTGGGTTTATCCATGGTGTAATGAATACTGATAATGTAACAATTAGTGGAGAAACAATTGATTATGGGCCATGTGCTTTTATGGATGCCTATGATCCTTCTACTGTATTTAGTTCTATTGATATTCAGGGTAGATATGCTTATGGTAATCAACCTAATATTGGTGCATGGGATCTTGCCAGATTTGCGGAGACTCTGTTACCATTGTTACACACTAATGAGAATGAGGCATTAAGGCTAGCACAAAAAGAAGTTTCACATTTTGCTGATTTATATAAGAATAATTGGATTAGAGGAATGAGAGAAAAACTTGGAATTTTTAATGAAGAAGTTGCTGATGAAGCTTTAATTGAGGAACTTTTAAGTATTATGAAAAAGTATGGTGCAGATTATACCAACACCTTCCGTGTATTAACTAGTGGAAAGATAAAGGATAATGTACTCTTTGGCAAAGAGGAATTTGATAAATGGTATAAGCGATGGCAGGAGAGATTAACGAGACAAGAAGAATCAAAAATTTCCTCAAGGGAGCTTATGGAAAGAAGTAATCCAGCGGTAATTCCACGTAACCATAGGGTAGAAGAAGCACTAGAAGCTGCAGTAAATCAAGGAGATTATAGGGTCATGGAAAGGCTATTGGATGCTCTCTCAAAACCATATGATCACTCTAAAGAACTAGATTATTACACTACATTGCCAGAGACATCAACGTGTCCATACCGAACTTATTGTGGAACTTAATATAAAAATAGCTAGTAAAATTAATTTGGTTTTACTAGCTATTTTTATTGACTTTAACCCTAGACGAAAGTTTAGAATAGTATTATTAAGAGTATTATTAAGGGGATGAACACATGGGAAGTAAATATACTATAAGTGAAGTAAGTAAAATGTTTAATATAACTACTAATAAAATTAGATTTTATGAGAAAAAGGGTTTATTAAAGCCTATAAGAGAAGAAGAAAATGAGTATAGAAAATTTAATGAACAAGATATAATTAAATTACAATCTATATTGCTCTATAGGTCAATAGGATTAACTATTAATGACATTAGAAATATATTAGATAATAATGAAAAAGAAAATTGTTTAGCACATTTTAATAATCAATGGAAATTCGTTAATGATGAAATACATAGGCTTAATAGTATAAGAAAATCTTTAGAAGATGTGATAGACAAGCTTTATGGAGAAACAACAGGATATGAAATAGATAGTGAAGTACTAGATATAATAAATAGTAGTAATAAATTAAGTAGTATTAGAAATAACTGGAAAGATAAATGGGGCTTTAATCATTGGGCAAAAACATATGATAATGACGTTATTGAAGATAAAGGACAATTTAAAATATATAAGAACTACAATTTAATATTGCAAAGTGTATATGATTTAGTAAATAATGTGAAGTTAAAAAATCCAATAATACTTGAAATAGGAGTAGGTACAGGTAATTTAGCAAGTAAGTTTTTAAATAACAATTGTGAGATAATTGGAATAGATCAGTCTAGGGAAATGCTATTAGTAGCAAAACAAAAATATCCAAATTTAAAAGTTAGATTAGGTGAATTTTTGAAGATACCATACGATAATAAGTACTTTGATATTATTATTTCAACATATGCATTTCATCATTTAAATGAAAGTGAAAAAGTCATAGCAATAGAAGAAATGATAAGAGTACTAAAAGATGATGGAATAATAGTTATTGGAGATTTAATGTTTAAAAGTAAGGATGATGAAAAAGGTATTTTTAATGAATTATCTAAGGAACAAGTAGAAGAAATAGAAGATGAGTATTATTCACATATTGATTTTTTAGAAAATGAATTTAAAAAATATAATAAAAATCTAGAGTATAGAAAAATAGATGAACTTAATTATATAATAAAAGTAGATTAGTATTTAAAAAAAGCATAGTAAAAGAGGGGGAACATATGAAGACAATAGAAGTAGTAGCAGCAGTAATAAAACATAATGATAGAATATTTATTACACGTAGAGGATACGGTGACTTTGTTGATATGTGGGAATTTCCTGGAGGTAAAATAGAAATTGGTGAATCAAAGGAAGAAGCACTTATTCGTGAGATAAAGGAAGAATTAGAATTAGATATAAAAATATCAGATTTTTTAACCACAGTAGAATATGATTATCCTAGTTTCCATCTTATTATGCATTGTTTTATTTGCCAAATTTCTGGTGGGAAATTAAATCTAAATGCCCATAATGATGCTAAGTGGATTACATTTGATGAATTAGATGGTGAAAAGTGGATTCCAGCGGATATTTTAGTTATTGATGCTCTAAATAATATGTAAGAAAAGGGACTTAGCAAATTAAATTACTTTGCTAAGTCCTTTTACATTATGAAGTAATGTATTCATAAATATCTTCTCTTACAGGTGTAATTAATTGATATTTAATTTCCACAGCTGTTTTATTAGTATTTTTCATAATGAATTGGACAGGTGTTCCTACAGCTTTAATTTTTCCAAGGAAGTAAAATTCTTTTGAAATTTTATCATCTTTATTTTTCCTCAGAAATAAGCTCATTTCAACACCAGTTTCTTCAGCTTTATAAGCTTGTACAATATCATCAGAAGTTATTGTTCTGCCTGACTTTGATATAGCAATTAACTGGGATGGAGATAGAAATCTATCTTCATAGTTAATAGTATCAGTAATATCTTCAGATTTCTCATAGTTGATAAATACGGGATATGTTTTAGTGGTTTTATCGAATTTATATCCACCAATATTAAGTGCAACTTCACCTTTCTCCCACTGAAGTAATCTACAAACATCCTCATAGGTATATTTTTGATATAACTGAAAACTAGTATTCATATAACTTTTACTGTAGAATTTCGTATATCTTTCCATTCCAAAATGGATTAACTCCTCAACCATATATTTAAAATCCCTATTTTCAAGATGATTCTTAAAGGATTTAGAAATTTTATAATCAGAATCTGATACTTCTAAAAAAACACATTTTTCATAAGTTTTTTTACCAGTGCCAGTGGGAAATTCATTTGTAAGAACATTAACCACATTAGTTTCAGTGGTAGCTTTAAAATCTATATTATAATCATCTTTTAGCTCTTTTTTCAGTCTATGGATTAGATTGGTTTCATGGTTAATAGCAAGCTTAAGCATAAGCAGTTCATGAATTCTTTTACCGGAAGCTAGCTTTTTAGAGATGAATTCAATAAATAATTCTTCAGACTTATTAAGTTCTATAGCATAGTCCTTCTCATATTTTTTTAAGAATTTATAGTATGAACCCAGGCTTTTATTATCAAATATTCTTAATGGGTCAATAGATTCATAAGTATCAAAATCTGTTAAACTTGGTATTCTACCAATCTTTTGCTTAAGATTATTATAACTTTCTTTAATTAGCTTAATATCATTAAAATTAGCTTTATCAATGGACTCAAATATTTTATTTTTAGATATTTCATCAAAATTAATAGTGGAACAACCAGGTATTATTCTTGTTCCTTCCATAACATATTTTCTAATGGAATCTTTATTAAAGGTTCTATCTCCAGATAAAGCAATGGGAATTAAAAAATTGCTGTTATAGTTTCCTATAAAGTCTATAATAACAACATATTCTTTAAAATTATGTTTTCTAAGACCTCTACCTAATTGTTGAACGAAAATTATAGCTGACTTAGTTGGCCTTAACATAACAACTTGATTAACAGCAGGTATATCTACACCTTCATTAAATATATCAACTGTGAAAATATAATCTAGAGAGTTATTTAATTCTTCTTGCTCTAAACGTTGAATTGCTGATTCTCTTTCATCCTGAGTATTTTCTCCAGTTAAGGCTACTGTTTTATAGCCGCGAGTATTAAATATATTTGATAGTTGAATGGCTTCTTTTTTATCACTACAGAATATTAACCCCTTTACTCTTTCACCACAATATCCATAAAAATCAATTTTATCGATGATATGATTAACTCTTTCCTCAGCTACTAAAGCTCTAAAGTCTGATTTTTCCTCTAACTCCACACCATTAACACTAATATCAGATACACCAAAATAATGGAATGGACAAAGTAAATCTTCTTCTAAGGCCTGTTGAAGACGTATTTCATAGGCAATGTTGTAGTTAAATATTTTAAAAATATCAAAGTTATCACTTCTTTCAGGGGTGGCTGTCATGCCAAGTAAGAATTTAGGATTAAAATATTCAACTATCTTTTGATAACTATTAGCTCCTGCCTTATGAACTTCATCGATGATAATATAATCAAATTCATCTTTGCTAAAACTTTGAAGCACCTCATCCTTTGATAGTGTTTGGACTGTACAAAAGATAAAGTCTTTATTAATTTCCTTTCGGCTTCCAGAGAGAATTCCCATGCTTCGAGTATCACCAAATACATTTTGAAAGCTATTTAGGCCTTGATTGGCTATTTGTTCTCTATGTACTATAAATAGAGCTTTTTTAGGATTATAATTTCTTAACTCAAAAGCAGATAGATAAGTTTTTCCAGTACCAGTAGCAGAAATTAAGAGAGCCTTATCTGCACCGTTTTCCCTGAGCTTATTTAATCCTTGAATAGCAGCTACCTGCATTTTATTTGGCTTAAGCTTATATTGTGCTAGCCTTGGAATGTTACTTTTTCTTGCGTATTCAATTTGCTTTTTATAAATATCTTCATAGGTTTCTATCCAATTTAAAGTTAAGTCATCAGCATCCTTCCAAAGCTCCTGAAATTCATCAATTACATTTTCAGTTAAGGAACCTGCCTCTAAAGAGGAAATTTTTAAATTCCATTCCTTATTTTTTGTTAATGCTGATTGAGTCAAATTCGAACTTCCTACAATTAATTTATAATGATCTTCATATTTAAATATATATCCTTTAGTATGAAAGTTTTCTTTGCTATATAACTTAATTTCAATATTTGAAAATTCAAGTAGCTTCCTTAATGCTTTAGGCTCACTGAAATTCAGATAATCTGTAGTTAAAATTTTACCTTTCACACCTTTTTTATTTAAGTATTTCAAGGTTTCTAGTAAGGGGGTTATGCCACTACTTGTAATAAAAGCAACGGATATAAAAAACTCTTTACATCTTGTTAATTCAGAGATTATTTCATTTAAAACTTTGCTACCTTTTAAATAGTCATTTACTATTAACTTTGGTGTTAAAGCTAAATTTGAATGGATTAAGCTATTTACTAAACCAGTTTCACTAGCTTTAATAATCTCATCTTTAATTATATTTTTATCATTTGTATCCATATCAATAGTCTTAAAGTTAATACTTACTGGTGTATTAAATATATCTGTTTTAGTTATAGTACTCATATTTACCTCACATTTAAATTATCATAGTTAAAGTGTAAATAATTTCATCAATTCTTATATTATAACATAATTATATGATATGGATTTTACTATATAATGATATAATGTATTTAAATAGAATTTATCATACTAAAGGTAAGGTGAACTGTGAATATTAAAGAATACTTGATATTGAAATAAAGTAAATTAAATAAATAATTTATAGGGAGATGGCATTGAAATGGGTACAGAGTTTAGTTTAGTTAACTATTTAAATGAAGGGGTAGAAAGCATTGTAAAGGGTGCAATGAAGGCTTCTTTTCAAAATCCCAAAGAGGCAAAGTTCATTATGAAATATATTTTAGAAAGCAAAAAAGCTGCTAAAAGAAGAAAAACCTTTGAAGAGAAAGGACAACATATTCCACCTTTCCTAATCTCAAGCATCACTAGTAGCTGTAATCTCTTTTGTAAAGGGTGTTATGCAAGAGCCAATAATACCTGTGGTGAAAAGTCAAATAAAGATCAAATGACAAGTTATCAATGGGAAGATATATTTAAACAGGGGAAAGAACTTGGAATTTCTTTTATATTACTAGCTGGTGGAGAACCTTTAATGAGAAAGGATATTATAGAAAAAGCGTCTCAAATTAAAGAAATTATTTTTCCTATATTCACAAATGGGACTATCATTGATGAAGAATATATTAAGCTATTCGATGCTAATAGAAATCTTGTGCCTGTTATTAGTATTGAAGGTGATGAGAACAAAACTGATGCTAGACGTGGTAAAGGAACCTATGAACTTCTCATAAATAAAATAGATTCACTTAAATCTAAAGGAATATTATATGGAGCTTCTATAACTGTTACCACAGAAAATATCTATAATGTGGCTAGTAAAGAGTTTATAGCAGAATTATATAATAGAGGTTGCAAATTAGTAATTTTTGTAGAATATGTACCAGTAGTTGCTTCAACTAAAGATTTAGCACCAACTGATAAAGAAAGGAACTATCTTGAAAGTGAACAAGCTCGTCTTAGAGAAATTTATGAAGATATGATTTTTATTTCTTTTCCAGGAGATGAAAAACATTCAGGAGGATGTCTTGCTGCTGGAAGAGGTTTCTTTCATATTAACACAAGTGGAGGAGTAGAGCCATGTCCATTTTCACCTTTTTCAGATACAAATTTAAAAAATTCTAGCTTGTTAGATGCATTACAATCACCTTTATTTAGAAAATTAAGTGCAGCAGAAATGCTTCTTGGTGAACATAAGGGTGGATGTGTATTGTTTGAAAAAGAAGAAGAAGTAAAAAAGCTTTTGATATAAAACAAAAAAATATAAATTGTACTTAAGAGGTGTAATATATGGAGAATGTAGAACTAACAAATATGGTTATGATAATGGATAAATTAAATAATAAAGTTCTTGTTCAGAACCGCATTAAAGGAAATTGGACTGGAATAGCTTTTCCAGGGGGGCATGTAGAAAAGGGTGAGTCTATTGTAGATTCAGCCATCAGAGAAGTTAATGAGGAAACTGGCCTAGTAGTAAATAATTTAGAAATTTGCGGTGTTAAAGATTGGTATAGGGCAGAAGATAATAAAAGGTATATGGTTTTTCTTTTTAAAACTGATTCATACCAGGGAGATTTAATAGAGTATGGTGAAGAAGGTCATGTATTTTGGCATGATATAGATAAACTTAATTTATTAAATCTTGCCCATGGATTTGATAGGATGGTTAAAATAGTATTAGAGGATAAACTTAATGAGTATTTTATTACAGAGAATCAACAAAAATCTCATTGGGAGCATATGCTAAAATAAAGATAAGTCAATTATAAAATTTAAGATTTTATGTTTAGCTTATTTTGAATGTTTCTGGATTATTGTGTGTAAAATATAAGCAATATAAGTATCTAAGTTCTTAGTAGGATTTCTGGGAATATGGGAATAAATTATTAATAGAACCTTATCTTAGAAATTTAACAAAGCTTTTTTGGTAAATTATACAAATGAAAAATGTTATGAATTTTATGGAGGTAAACTTGTGAAAAAAATAATTATTTTAGCAGAGAGCGGAGCAGATATTCCATTGGATTTAGCCACATTACATAATATTCAGGTTATCCCCATGCACGTGATAATGGGAGACTCATCTTATTTAGATGGTTCAATACCTGTAACAGAAGTCTATGATTATTATAAAAAAAATAAAAAAATACCATCAACTTCAGCAACAAATCCAGAAGAATTTCATCTTTTATTTAAAAAAATAAAAGATGAAAATCCGGGTTGTATTATTCTTCATATTGGATATACATCTAAAGCCTCTTGTGCTTACCAAAATGCACTTATTGCTTCAGAAGGAATGGAAGATATTTATCATGTTGATTCTTTAAATGTCACTGGTGGTCAAGGAGCAATTGTTTTAAGAGCAGCTGAAATCATAGAAAAACATCCAAATATAATGATAACTAATTTAATTGAAGAAATTCAGGATTACGTGGCAAGAGCCAGAGTATCTTTTATCCCTGGTGATCTTGCATATCTGAGAGCAGGAGGGCGTGTATCCAATGCTGCATACTTGGGAGGAACTTTACTACTAATAAAACCACTCATTGAAATTGTAGATGGAAAGTTAATTTCAACACAAAAGTTTCGTGGGAAAATGGTTAGTGTTGCTGATAAGTATATGAAAGAATATATTAAGAGATATAATTTTGATAAAGAACAATTATATCTTATTTATTCTTTGGGTCTTGATGAATCTATAAAACATAACATGGAGGGAATTGCTAAAGAAGAGGGATTTAGAAAGATTATATGGATTCAAGCAGGATGTGTAATTACATCTCATAGTGGTCCAGGAGCTATTGGAATAGCAGGATTTGAAAAGGTTAGTTCTAAATAAAAATAAGGCTCTATAAANNTTTATAGAGCCTTATTTTTATTAGAGAAAGGTATCCACTACAATTATATTTGCTTGTTCATTATTATCCATAGGAATAATAGTACATTAGAAGTATTATGTTACTTAAGTTCTTTTTTATATAAGATTTAAGATTTTATTTTTAGTTATTATTTTGAGAATCTTTCTGGATTATTACCAATTTCATTACATAAAGATGTGATTACGTTGCATGTATTAGATAAGTTTTCTTTATTGATCTTATCAGCGGTATCTTTATCCGTATGGTAGTCAACAAATGGGCCATATTCAAAATATGCCACTGGTATACCAGCTGCTTCAAAAGCTACATGATCACTTCTGTTACTTTCATCTCTTCTATTATCGTATTGGAAGTTATTCATACAACTTACTGCTAAATCTGCAGTTAAAGAATCCTTAGAGCTATCCATTGTGTAAACACATAAATTATCACCGATACCAACCATATCGGCATTTACCATTGCAATAGTATTTTGTAAATCATCACTATTTAAAGATTGAACATAATAATTTGAACCCACTAAACCTATTTCTTCAGCACCAAATGCAATAAATTTAATATTGCAATCAAGGTTTTTCTTGAATAAAATCCTTGCTGATTCCATTACAGTAGAAATACCTGAAGCATTGTCATTTGCAGCTGGGGTATCTACTCCATCATAGTGAGCTCCAACTATTAAGGTTTTAGCATCTTTCTTTTTAGATTTTAATGTTGCAATAATATTTTTTGATTTACTATCTATACACTGACTATCAACCTTTAGTGTGGCTTTAAGGCCTTTTTTTGAGGTTATTATGGTTGAATTAAGATATTCTGCATCAGCTTTAGATATTGTAACAGCTGGTATTTTTGTAGGTTCAACTAGGGTAGCGGATAGAGGTTCTTCACTATTAGGATCAAAAAATATAACACCTACAGCACCCATTGCAGTAGCTCTTTCAGTTTTATTTTTAAATGTATCACCACCACGTTGAATAATAACAAGTTTATCTTTTACTTTAGCTTTTTCCAAATCAGTTTGTGTTCCCATATATCCATTAACGACTTCTGAAGTTAAGCCTTCCTTTGGAGTCTCTTTACTAAAGGTTAAAGCCTTAGATTCAACAACTTTACTTTCAGGTATATCTATTTTTACTTCTACATCATTACATTTAAACGCTGTTACAGGAAACTCTTGTTCATCAACACTAAGTCCCATGTCTTTAAACTCTTTACAAATATATGATGCTGCATCCTTTTCTCCATCAAACCCGGTTATTCTAGCATCATCCTTTGCTGAAAGTTTCTCTATAGTGCTATATATCCTATCTTCAGAAATATCCTTTGAAAAATCTTTGAATTTTATGCTAGTTATATCACTTAAGCTAGAGGACTTGTCTTTAACACTATTACAACCCACAAGTGATGTTATAACAATTAAAGAGCAACATATACATATTATTTTTTTGGTGCCTTTCAAAATTAATCCCTCCCCAAAATTATTAGTAAGTATAACCTTTGTTTTAATCTTAAAATAGATAAAATTTTATACTCCTTTCATTTATAACTAAATAGTATTTGTAATGTAGTTAGTACAATTGAACATATGTTATTTGTAAATTATATGAATATATTAACACTTAATTACATTTAATTCTAGTAATAAATTAGGCACACTAACACTTTTTATGAACTTTATCTATTAAAGATTTTAATAGATAAAGTTTATCCTAAATATTAGAAATAATGTTATAATATTAGTACGATTATTAACAAAAATAAAAATAAATTATTATGAAGTGGTGGAACAAATGAAAGAGCTATCAGACTTATTTAAACCCATAACTAATAATATAATAAATAAATCAGATACTTATAGAGAAGTTGAGCCATGTGATACTTTAAAGCCATATATAAGATGCTTTTGGGGAAGTCCAGTGCCTTATAGAAATAAGGAAATAACTAAAGAGGGGGATAGAAACAATATTGTGATTCCAGATTGTTGTATGGATATAATTTTTGATATAGATTATAGTAATAATAAAGTGAATAACCTATTTTGTAGTATAAATGATTCTCCTTTTTATACACAAGAGGTTAAAACCTCAGCGTTGATTTCTACCTTTGGTATCCGATTTAATTTTTGGGCTGTGCATTTATTTACAGATAATCAATTGCCTAAAAAGTGTAATGAGTTTGCAATTGTAGACCAATATTTTATGGATTTAGGAAAAGAAATTGAAGATATAGTTATATATTATCCTAAGATTGAAGAAAGAATATATTACATAGAAAAGTTATTGCTTAGAAGATTATTCAATAAGAATTTTAGAAATAAAAATTTATTAAATGGAGTATATTATATTTTGAAATCTAAAGGGGTAACTACAATATCAGAGATTAGTAATTATATTTCTGTTAGTTCTAGACAGTTGGAGCGTATCTTTGGAGAATATATTGGAATAACTCCTAAGAAGTGCTGCAGTTTAGTTAGATATCAAAATATATGGAAAGACATAGCTTTTAAGAGAGATTTTAATCTTAGTAATATTACTTATAGTTATGGTTATTGTGATCAAGCTCATATGATAAATGACTTTAAAAAATACCATGGAAACACTCCTATGAAAGCTATAAACGAGTTAATTAAATAGAATGTCGCATTTTTACAATACTAAAGGTGTTTAATGTATTAACATTAAGTTATGAAATAAAGTTTGTGAGGTGTACTATGGAGAAGTTAAAGATGAGCCAATTTAAAAATATAGAGGAGCATATATTTAGTAATGGTAGAGATATTGAAAAAGTAAAATGGAATTATACTTTTAATAAGGGTAGTAAAGAGGATATAGTATCAGAACTAATAAAATATCAAAATGAGGATGGTGGTTTTGGAAAGGGATTAGAAGCTGATATGCTATTACCATCATCAACAAGTATAGCATCTACTGAGGCCATTTTTATTGCATATGATTATGACCTTAATTGTGAGGAGCCTTGGTTTGGAAATTTATTAAATTATTTTGAAAAAACCATTGAAGATACGCCATCATTCTGGGAGAAGGTTCCAGAGGAAGTTGAAAACTTTCCCCATGCACCATGGTGGATATATGCTCCAGATACAAAATTTACTCCTAACCCTTGTGCTGTTGTTGCTTCAGCTTTTATCAAGTTTGGTAATGCTGTTCAAAAGGAGATAGGTAATAAAATTGCAGCTAGATGTATAGAGTTTTTAAATAGTAATGAAGAGTGTTCTGACCATGATTGCTATTGCTTACAAAGACTATTTATAGTTTTAAAAGAACTAAATTCAAATTTGATTAGTGATGTAACTATAAGGTCTATGGAAAGAAGAATATTAGACTGTCTTTGTATAGATGAGGCTAAATGGATGGAATATGTATCACAACCTTTAGATTTAGTAACTTCACCTGAGTCACAATGGTATAAATTAGTTGAAGCCTTTATAGAAAAGAACTTTTCTTTTTGGATTAATACATTGAAGGAAGAAGGTTTTTGGCAACCTAATTTTTCTTGGGGAGTAGATAGTGAAGTAGCTAGAAATGTTACTAAAATTTGGACTTGCTACATAGCTGTGAAAAGAGCCAGGATTTTCAAAGCTTTTGGGCTAATAAATCTATATTAATTTTAAATTAATATGTAAATAAGTTTTAAATTAATGGTGGTGTTTTGCCTCCACCATAAAACCCACGACAATACAGAAATGTGTTGTGGTGGGTTATTTTATGTACAGGATATATTCTTAGGCTTGTTATGTATTGGAGGTTATTTCTAATAAGTTGTAGAGTAAAGTAGTGTTAATAAACTTATATTTTTATGATAATATTATTACAAGCTTATTAAAGATAAAATTAATGAAGGAAACTTAAGAGGAGATAAAAATGGAATATCGCGAAAATATTAAAAATTCAAGAAGAATAATTATAAAAATTGGTACTTCAACCTTAACCTATGACAATGGAAACATAAACTTAAGGAGAATTGAAAAAATAGCCATGTCAATATCTGATTTAATAAATAGTGGGAAAGAAATAATCCTTGTAACATCTGGATCTATAGGTGTTGGAGTAAGTAAAATGAACTTAAAGGAAAGGCCAAAAACTATTAGAGAAAAGCAGGCAGCTGCATCTGTGGGACAAGTAGCACTTATGAATATTTATAGCAAACTATTTGGAGAATATGGCTATTCAGTAGGTCAAATACTTTTAACAAGAGACATTATAGAATGTGAAAGAAGTAGAAATAATGTTGCAAATACTTTTGAAACCTTGCTAGAAAGCGGAATAATTCCAATAGTAAATGAAAATGATAGTGTATCTATAGATGAAATTGAAAATATATCTAGATTTGGAGATAATGACAATCTAGCAGCAATAGTTTCTACTATTGTGGATGCAAATCTTTTAATAATACTATCAGATATTGATGGTTTCTATGACTCTAATCCAAGAACAAATAAGGATGCAAAGCTTATAAAAGAAGTGAAATATATAACGGAAGAAGTACTAAATTTTGCAGAAGGTGCAGGAAGTAATTTAGGCACAGGTGGCATGGAAACTAAAATACATGCAGCAAAGATTGTAACTGATAATGGTACAAATATGATATTAGCAAATGGAAAAGACCCAAGTAAACTTATTGATATATTAAATGGAGACGATGTAGGAACTTTATTTCTGAGAAAAGAAAGATAATCAAAATATGAAGGGAGTAATTTTAGATGGAAGAGTTAATTTTAAAAGGGAAAAAAGTAAAAGAAGCTGCGTACATATTATCAAATATTTCAACAAATGAAAAAAATAAAGCTTTAAATGAAATGGCAAAAGCATTATTAGAGAATGCTAGTGAAATAATAGCAGCAAATAAAATTGATATAGAAAATGCAAAAAATAAGGGAACATCAGAAGCAATAGTAGATAGATTGCTTTTAAATGAAGACAGAATCAAAGGGATGAGTGGAGGTTTAACACAAGTAGCAGGACTAGAAGACCCTGTAGGTGAAGTAAGTTCAATAATAACTAGACCAAATGGACTACAAATAGGGAAAAAAAGGGTACCTCTAGGAGTAATAGGAATAATATACGAGGCAAGACCAAATGTTACTTGTGATGCAGTAGGGCTATGTTTAAAATCAGGTAATGCAACAATACTAAGAGGTGGAAGTGAAGCTATAAACTCCAACAAAAAAATAGTACAGATATTAAAAAAAGCCTTAGAAAAAACTAAGTTACCAGTAGATTGTATTCAATTAATAGAAGATACAAGTAGAGAAACTGTTAAAAATATGATGAAGTTAAATGAATATATAGATGTGCTAATACCAAGAGGAGGCGCTGGACTAATAAAATCAGTAGTAGAAAATGCTACAATCCCAGTAATAGAAACTGGAACAGGGAACTGCCATGTTTATGTTGATAAAAATAGTGACTTAGAAATGGCAAAACAAATAGTTATAAATGCAAAGACCACTAGACCAGCAGTTTGCAACTCAGAGGAAAAATTACTTGTTCATGAAGATATAGCAAAAGAATTTATTCCAGTAATAGTTGATGAATTAAGACAAAGAAAAGTAGAAGTTAGAGGAGACAAAAAATCTATAGGAATAGTAAATGACATAATACTAGCAAATGAAGAAGACTATTATAAAGAATATTTAGATTATATAATTTGTATAAAGGTAGTAAAAGATATAGATGAAGCGATAACTCATATAAATAAATATGGCTCAGGCCACTCTGAAGCTATAGTAACAAATGATTATCAGAATGCTCAAAGATTTCATCAACAAGTAGATGCAGCAGCAGTTTATGTGAATGCTTCTACTAGATTTACTGATGGAGAGGAATTCGGATTTGGAGCAGAAATAGGTATAAGCACTCAAAAGCTACATGCAAGAGGTCCCATGGGACTTAAAGAGCTTACCACTAATAAGTATATAATATTTGGAAATGGTCAAATCAGATAATAACTAAGGAGTTACTCAAAATGATTAAAGGTATTTTGAGTAACTCCTTTTGTCATCTTTATTTTGTTTAGTAAGGACTCAGAAGATAATCTGAATATATTTATATATAGATTCAAATAATATAAATATGTTATTTAGAATAGGAAATGTGTAGAAGGTAGCAATTCCATATATTGCTTAACTTTATACTATTAAAAAATTTATTTATGATATACATATAGAAATTTACTTACCTTGAGTAAGAGGAGTGATAGCATGAACAATGATTTAAGGATAGATATCTTTTTGGATGAAACAAATACTCCATTTGCACCATATTTTAGCTCGGATGATTTACACCTAAGCTCTGATTTGGAAGAGTTTATTTTATCAAAGCTACTGAATTGCAAAAGAAGAGAAGTTGATATATTTATTAAAGGTGAAAATAATTATGATGATAAGTTGTTGAAGACAGCTATAGTAAATACCTTTTCAAACCGAGTGGAAGAAAATGAATATATCTATGGTAGAAATAATATGAAGGCTATTATTTTGTACGCATTTGGCATCATTATTGGGTTGATAGGCTTGAGCCTTTCAAGCAGATATGCTTATTTCGCAGGTATATTAAGTATAGTGTGTTGGGTATTTATCTGGTCAGGCACAGAAGTTTATTTTTTGAAAACCGACAAATAAAATCAGATATAAGGAAGTACCAGAATATTATTAATGCAAATGTGCATAAAAAATACACATAATGAATGGCCAATTCTACATAGAGTAAATATATTAATAAGGGCATTGAATAACATAAAAGATTATATGGTGGATTATAAATACTACATTTCATCTCCACCATTAAAATGGGGCTGTCTCACAAATTTTTTAGAGCGACAGCCCCATTTTTTATCCACGATATATTAAATAAATATTTAGCTAATATCAGGAAGAAGGTTTATCTAGTTAACTTTTTTATTATATCTTCTAGATTTGGATACATATTTAAAAGGTCTCTTCTCTCAAATAATTCAAAATCATCAAAAGTAAAGGCAGGGGCTACCATACATCCAACTAAAGCAAATCCATCATTATTCATAGAAGAACCAAATATATATCCCTTAGGAACTAAAACTTGTGGAACCTCTCCTTTTTCTATATCTAATCCTAATTGCTTAGTTATAAGCTCACCCTCTGGTGTGATCATATATATAGTCAGAGGTTGCCCGTCGTGGTAATACCACATTTCATCAGAAGTTAATCTGTGAAAATGAGACACCTCTCCTGTTTCAAGCAAGAAATATATGCTACTAAATAACTTTTTATCTTCTCTAAAGAAATCTTCTGATAATACTGATTGTTTGAAGTATCCCCCTTCCACATGTGGTGTCATGCCTAATTTTTCTATATAATATTGTGCTGATTTCATGCTGTACCTCCTAAGTATAATAAATCTATTATATCAAAAACTTAATGATTTGTTGTAGTAATATAAATTAATGACGGCATTACTGATAGAATTCCTTAGTGTATAATCAATTTAGAAAAATGTAAGAATTCATTAAGAATTTGAAATAAATATATTAAAAATTAATTAGTAATATAAAAGTATGGAGGGATGATGATGTGGAAAAAGAAAATTAAACAAAAAAAATTACAATTAATTTTAATAGCAATTATTTTAATGGTATCTTCATCTATATTTGCACTATCTATGAGCTTTACAAGTACAGTTTCAAAATATACTAATGATTATTATGAAGGAGAAAATATAAAGGATATTGTAGTTCAGACATATAATGAGGATGTTATTTCAAAAGTTGAAAGTTTTATTATGGAAGAAGAAACTAATGAAAAGGATATTAGAAAAACAAAGGGGTTAACGGTAGATAGACAAGTATTTTTAGGGGATGAAAACCTTGATTTGGGAATGGCAAATTTAATAATTTATGAGAGTATGAAAGCTCATCCATGGGATGTAGTTATAACAGAAGGAGAAAAAGTAACGACTCCAAGTAAAGGTACTATTTGGGTCTCAAATCTTTTAGCTGATTCTAAGAATTTAAAAATAGGAGATAAGTTAAAGATAAAAGATGGTGATGAATATAAATATTTAACTATATCAGCTTTAGTAAACGATTCAGTAGTTCCGAGTTCTGTTGTGGGCTATAATAATTTATATATAGGTAGTAATGATTATGATGACTTTAATGAACCTATTAAATCTGAATATATTGGTTATGATTCATCTAAAGAAGGAAACGATGCAACATCTGAATTAATTTCTTATATAGGTGATTCAATTGATGGAGTTATATATGATAAGTGGATTACAATATTTGCAGCAAATGCTGGAAGTCAAATTACAAGTGCAGTGGGGTTAAGTACAGCTATATTAATATTCATTGTATCTATTGTAATAATAAGATTTGTACTATGGAACAACATTTTAAAGGAGTATAAATCTATAGGTGTATATAAATCATTAGGATTTACCTCAAACCAGATACGTAATATATATTTAAAAAGCTTTGGAATAGTAGGAGTCATTGCAATAACCGCTGGAAGTTTCTTTAGTATTTGGTTTATAAATTATTTAGTAAAGATATCTATTAAATATATTGGAATATATGAAGGTGGTATAAATAATTTTAGCTTTATAGTTTTAACAATAATATTAATGAGTTTTGGTTTAATATCTAATATTTATCTTTTACTTAGAAGAATAAATAAAATAAAGCCTGTTGAGGCATTTAGAATAGGAGTTACTTCATCTAAAGAGAAATTTAGGAAGTCAATTATTAGAGATGCTTCATCACCAATGTCCATGGCTATAAATGATATTTTTAAATATAAAAAGCAAAATATAATTATAGTAACAGTTTTATCCCTTGTAATATATCTTTCAGTATTTTTAGTTAGTGTAAATTACTCAATGATTAATATGAAAGATAATGCATGGAATATGTTTGGATTACTTCAGGGAGATGTTACCTTAGATTTTCCAAGTGGAGAGGCGTCATATGATAAGGCTTTAGAAGAAATTAAGAGTGACCCGAGAGTCTTAGGCGTAAGAGCGTGCTCATTTGATGTAGGAAAGGTCGCTTATTTAGATGTATCAAGATACAATATAAAAAATGCTCAAGTTATTACTTATTTATATGATAACTATGACAATAACAATGGGTTTAATGTATCTATTAAAGAGGGAAGAAATCCTAAAAATAAAAATGAAATTGCATTGTCAGAACAAATTCTAAAAGATGCAAGTTTAGATATTGGAGATTATATTGATATAAAAATATTAGGTGAAGAGAGATCATTGCTCATCACTGGTAAATATATCGGCATGATGTCAAATAACTACAATATGAGAATGACTTTAGATGTAGTGCCTAAGGAAATTAGAAATAACCTTAATAACTTAAACATCAATATTACTTTAAAAGATAAAAATGATTATGAAGAGTTTAAAGAAGAATATAAACAAAAATATGAAGTATGTTCTATAGATACATGTCCAAGTTTGATTGCAACAGCAAGTAAGTCAGTTATTGAGATAGTTATACCAGTTACTACAATTATTCTTTTAGGAATATTACTATTCAGTATATTAAATATAGTAAATCTTATAATTATGAACAATACCGATAATAGAAGAAATAATGCTATTATAAAATCGCTAGGATTTTCAAATATTTATATTTTAAAGAGAACTTTATATAGAATTATGCTACTTATAGGTATTTCATCTTTGGTTGGATTTATTTTAAATGCTACTATATCTAAAAATTTATTTAAGCTTGCAATGATGGGAATAGATGGGTTGATGATTCCAAATGGTGAAGTTATAAGCACAATAGTATTTATTGGAATATTAACCATTGGCTCATCAATAATATCAATGTTTAGTATAAGAAAAATATCTACAGTGGAACTTATTGAAGAGTAGGGGGAGAAGAGATGGGAAGTATTATTAAAGCAAGTGGATTATGTAAATCATTTATTTTAGGAAAAACATCAAACAATGTATTAAAAAATATTAATTTAGATATATATGAAAGTGATTTTACTATAATAATGGGTAGTTCAGGTTCTGGAAAATCTACATTGTTATACTCTATTAGTACTATGGATAGCCCAAGTGCAGGTAGCGTTGAGCTTTTAGGAAAAGATATAACAAATATAGGTGAAAAAGAAGCTACAAGTATTAGAAATAAATATATATCCTTTGTTTTTCAAAGTATAAATTTACTTTATGATTTAACTATAAGAGAAAATATAACTTATTGTGGTTATCTAAACAATAAAGATAAGAAGAGCGTAAATAAAAAAACAGATGAATTATTGAATAGATTAGAGCTGAAAGATATTGAGAATAAATATCCTTCAGAAATATCAGGAGGACAACAGCAAAGAGTTGCAATTGCTAGAGCATTAATTAACAATCCTAAGATAATTTTTGGAGATGAGCCAACAGGAGCACTTAATTCTTCAACGGGAGCCAGGGTATTGGATATTCTTACAGAATTAAATGAAGAGGGACAATCCATAGTAATGGTAACCCATGATTTAAAAGCAGCCTCAAGAGCAAGTAGATTGATTTATTTAAAGGATGGAAGAATTGATGGTGATTTGTCTCTTGGAAGATATAATGAAAAAGATTCAGATAGTAGAGAAAAAAAGATATTTGAATTTATAAAAAGTAGGGGCTGGTAAAATAATGATATAATGGAAGTGGGGGTGAGTAGAATGCATGATAAAATCTTGGTAATTGAAGATGATAATGATTTAGGAAACTTAATAAAAGATTACTTAGAGATAGATGGGTTTAAGGTATTGATAGCTAATGATGGGTTAAAAGGTGTGGAACTGGCTAATGATCCTATGATAAAGCTCATTATTTTAGATATTATGCTCCCACTTTTAGATGGTGTTGAAGTTTGTAAAAGAATAAGGACGATATCGAAAATGCCAATACTTATGTTATCAGCTAAAAGTGGAGAGATGGATAAGATACTAACATTAGGAGTAGGGGCAGATGACTATATGACAAAACCTTTTTCTCCAATGGAATTAGTGGCAAGGGTGAAAGCTCATATAAGAAGGTATACTTCATTTTCTAGTGATACACTATCAGATGTAAAACAATTTGGTGATTTAATAGTAGACTCTAAGGCATATAAAGCTTTACTAAATAATAAGGAAATACCACTAACTTCTAAGGAATTTCAAATATTGGATTTTTTCACATCTAATCCTTCCCAAGTGTTTTCAAAGTCTCAGGTATATGAAAGTGTATGGGGTTACAGTGAATATATGGATGAAAATACTATAGCTGTGTACGTTAAAAGGTTAAGAGAGAAGCTTGGAGAATACGGTGAAAAGTCGATAAAGACAATATGGGGAGTAGGATATAAGTGGGAAGTAATAGAGTGAAGGATAATTACCTTGGTAAAAAAATTAGTATATTTACAGGGTTAACATATCTATTTGTTATATTATCAGTGGTATATTCTCTCCTAATTTTAAAGGAAGATATTAAAAAAGAAGATAAGTCTAATTTATTAAGAATAGAAACATCAAATCAAAGAGAATTGATTAAAGAAATGTTTAAAGAAAATAGCTATTACATGGAAAATGATTTTTATGATTATACAGTTATAAATTTAAAAGGGGAGGCTATCTTTTCTTCCATAGATGATTTTAATAAAGGAGAAAAGATAAATCTTGAAAATGAAATAGGTTATGATAATGCCTTTGACAATAGAAAGAATGGATTCATTAGATACAGTATACCTTTAGTTAATAATGATGTTCAAGAAGGGATTATAATTATAGATTTACCACAGAGTATATTAAAAAAGGAAAGCAAAAATGAGAAATTTATACCCCTGTGGATACTTTTATTTTTAATAGGAATATTAGCTTTTATGATAAATAGGTTTGTAAAAATAGATATAATAAAACCAATTAAAGAGCTCCATAGTAGTGCAAAAACCATACTAAATGGAAGCTATAAGTGTAAAGTAAACTACGATTATCATGGGGAGGTTGGAGAGTTTTGTCATGATTTTGAAGCTATGAGAGGTGAAATAATAGACTCAAAAGAAAAGGAAGAAAAGCTTAAAAGAAATGAAAAAGAATTATTAGCTTGTATTTCACATGATTTAAAAACTCCTCTTTCATCAATTTCAGGATATGTTGAAGGCATAAGAGATGGAATTACAAAGGATGAAGATGGTATAAAAAGATATTCAAACATTATATTGAAGAAATCTAAGGAACTTTCAAAATTAATAGATGATATATTAGAGCAATCGAAAACAGAGTTGAATGAAATGTCAATTGAAAGAAAAGAAATATACTCTGATGATTATCTAAAGGAAGTTTTAGGTGACTTATCTATTGATGTAGCTACTCATAATATGAAATTAGATGTTAAGGGACAATTGCCAAGGGCTTTGATTTCTATAGATATAATAAGAATAAATCAAGTTATAAATAATATTATTTCAAATTCAATAAAATACTCTAAATCAGGAGAAAAAATTGAGATATGGGTAGATGATGAGATAGATAAAATTACTGTAAATATTAAGGATTTTGGTAGTGGAATTAGCATTGATGATATACCATTTGTTTTTAATAAGTTTTATAGAGGTGAAAAGTATAGAAACACTAATATATCAGGTTCAGGGCTTGGTCTTTCTATATCTAAGTATATAGTAGAGAGTCATGGAGGAAATATAAAGTGTTCATCTTCTTTAGAATCTGGAACTACTATTAGTTTTACTATACTTAAAATATAATTAATAAAGGTGCTGTCACACCTCAGAATTTATTTTCTATTGTGTAGCAGCACCTTTTTTATCTTTTAATTTAATTATTAGTAGGATTTACTTTATCTTTTCTTCCCACCATCCAAATGCGACTCTACCTTGAGCAAGTTCATTTGGAGTTTCTGGGTTGGATAAGAAAATAATAAATGATCCTCCAGGAGGAAAAATAAATTTGCCTACTTCTTCGTCGGCAATTGTAACCTCTGGAAGGGCTCTTCTAACAAATGCCTTAACTCCACCTTTAGGTTCTCCTATAACATTGCTTGCTTTAAGTAACCTAATTCGTGGCTTTGGTAATGGGCAAAGAGCTGTATTAGCTGGAGTAACTAATTCTGATATCTCTGGACATCCAGGTGGATTTGAATTAAACCATATTTGCGCTCTTATTGGTGATTCTCCAATATTTGTGACAGTCCAGACATATACGTGTAGATTAACTCCTGAATAATAAGGATTTACTAATCCTGCCCATGCACTTTTACCTCTTCCAAAATTTAATTCATCTGCATAGCCTACAAAATATTTTCCTTGAAGTGAAAGATATAGAGGATATGGCATACTAGCTACTTGAGTTATTGGATTAGGTAAGATTATAGAGTCAGTACAATTTTTTGTGTTTTCCATTTTCATAATATCTCCTATTAAAAGTATAGATTTTTCATATTCTCCATACATAAGGTATAAGAATAAATCTGTATACTGTTAATATATGTTGTACGGATATAAGGGGTGTACAAGGAGTTGAAATTTAGTAAATCTGAGAATTTAAGATAGTGTTTAATATAAAATTTAATTATTAATTTCTAGATAACTATAGGAAATAAAAATGTCACATACTCTTTAAAATAAGGAGTATGTAACATTAAATTTATATATTATTCTGTACGTAATGATTCTACAGGATTTTTTCTTGCAGCCATTTTTGCTGGAATAGCACCACCCAGCAATGTTAAAGAAACACTTATAATTATAAGTATTATAGCATGAACTGGATTAAGTTTTGCTACACCTTCAAGGTCTGTTAAATTCTTAAGAACACTATTTATTGGAAATGTTAATAAGTATGATATTAATATTCCAAGTAATCCTGAACAAGAACCTATTATGAATGTTTCAGCATTGAATACACGGGTTATATCTTTCTTTCTTGCACCTAATGCTCTCAATACACCAATTTCCTTTGTTCTTTCTAATACAGAAATGTATGTTATTATCCCAATCATAATAAGGGATACAACAAGTGATATTGCGGCAAAGGCAATTAAAACAAGGGTTATTGAATCCATAATACCACCAGATAATTTTGTGAATGTAGCTGCTAAATCTGTATATATTATAGAGTCTTCAACAGCATTTCCATCATTCCATGAATTTAAGTAATTAAGTACCCTATCCTTGGTAGTAAAATCTTTAGGGTAAAGGGTAATAGCAAATGGTGTAGAAGTAGCACCTAATTGAGAAAGTACGTCATCTTTAGTAACATTAGGAGTAGTACTACTAGTTCCTCCCATTGGTGACATTGCAGCCATTGGATTAGTAGGCATACTAGTTCCAGCTGTGGCACCTCCAAAAGGCTTTCCAGTTAATACATTATAGTTAGAATCTTGCTGTACTTTAACAATTTCAGAGTTTTTAGCATTATCAATAAAATATTGTGATAATTCATCTGAATATGAAAGTCCTGGTGAAAGAATTTCTAGCTTTGAATTTTTGCTAGAACGAACTATACCAGCAATTTTAAGAGTAATAGCATTATCATTATTATAAATATCTATAAGATTGTCTGGAGTACCGTTTATTGTAAATATATTGCCCATCTGTTTGTAGTAATCATCATTTAAAGCTAATTTAAATTCCTTGTTTATAATATCATTAAAACTTACAGTATCTGATTCAGAATCTATACCTAAAGCTTCTAGCATAGAGTTGTCAAGTCTGTTATAGCTATCGACAATAAGAACAAGATCCGTTTTTTCTTTAGGATATGACCCAGCTAATAAATCATAATTGCTTTCAAGGTATCCTTTAGTATCTAAATTTAGACTATTGGGATATGATGAAAAGTTAATTAGGGATGTATTTACTGGAGTTGCAGTTTTGCCATCAGATTTCAAAAGATTCATATTAACAAGTCTTGTATAGGACATTCCAGAAAGCAGAGATGAATCAATATTTTCAATATACTCTATGTATTCATCAGTAAATACATTTGTGTGTTCAATACTATTTTTACTAGGGTCATAAGGATAAATGTAATCTACATCTGGAAATTGATTTTCATTTACGGAATTACTCACTGCTTCTTTGTGTTGCTCTCTCATTGCATCCATATCAACTTCGGCGGTTTTTTGATTAATCATTATTGGAAAACCAGATAATGTACTATTTTCAAATTCTCCAATTTGTTTATCGAATCCATTTGATAATGAAAGTATTAAGGCAATACCAATTATACCTATACTTGAGGCAAAAGCAGTAAGTGCTGTTCTCCATTTCTTTGTAGATATGTTTTTGCCAGATAGTTTTAAAGCAGTAAAGAAACTCATACTTGTTTTCTTAAGTTTATAATCAGCAGTATCTAAGTCATCATAAAATGGATTGCTATCAGATTTTATCTCACCATCTCTAAATTCAACAATTCTATCAGCATATTCATTAGCTAACTCTGGATTATGAGTTACCATAACAACAAGTTTATCCTTTGAAATTTCTTTAATAAGCTCCATAATCTGAATACTTGTATGAGTGTCCAAAGCCCCAGTAGGTTCATCTGCTAAAATTATATCAGGGTCATTAGCTAGAGCTCGAGCTATAGCAACTCTTTGCATTTGTCCTCCTGATAGTTGGTTTGGTTTTTTGTGAACATGGTCCTTTAGGCCAACCTTTTCTAACACCTCAAGAGCTTTCTTGTGCTTCTCTGTATTTGAAACTCCACTAAGGGTCATTCCCATTTCTACATTATCTACTATACTTAAGTGAGAAATTAGGTTGTAACTTTGAAAAATAAATCCAACACTATTATTTCTATAGGCATCCCAATCTGAGTCTTTAAAATTTTTTGTAGATTTACCATTGATAATTAAATCACCTTCATCATATTGGTCAAGACCACCTATAACATTTAAACATGTTGTTTTTCCAGAGCCACTCGGTCCAAGAATTGCAACAAATTCAGATTTTCTAAATTTTAGGCTTATTCCATCTAATGCAACTTGAGTAAATTCGCCTGTAGTATAACTTTTAAATATGTTTTTTAATTGTAACATTATGCTCCTCCTTTACGATTAACTTTTCTAATTGTAGAATCGTAATATGAACCTAATATGAATTATGGTCTAAAAGTATATTTTTATTTCTTTTTTATTTGTAAAGTTCATATTTAATTAACATAAAATAATTATTATATAAAGTAACATAATAAATTGAGGTGATAATATTGTTTAATATACTTGTTGTAGAGGATGATAAGAATTTAAGAAAACTTATATCTGCAACCTTAAAACAAAATGGATATAACTCATTAATGGCAGAGAATGGAGAAATAGCTCTTGATATTATGGATAAAGAGCATATTGATTTAGTAATATCTGATATAATGATGCCTAAGTTAGATGGTTACAATTTAGTGAAAGCTTTGAGAGACTCAGGATATAATATGCCAATACTTATGGTTACAGCTAAGGAAATGTTCGAAGATAAGAGAAAAGGATTTAATGTTGGCGTAGACGATTATATGGTAAAACCTATTGATATAAATGAAATGATATTAAGAGTTGGAGCACTTCTTAGAAGAGCTAAGATATCTAATGAACATAGACTATCTATAGGTGATATTATTTTAGATTATGATTCAATATCTGTAAGTCGACATGGAGACAGTGCTACCCTTCCTAAAAAAGAATTTTATTTATTATTTAAATTATTATCTTATCCTAACGTCATATTTACACGAAGACAGTTATTAGATGAAATATGGGGTATGGATAATGAAGTGGATGAGCGTACTGTAGATGTTCATATAAAAAGATTGAGAGAAAGATATGATAGTTGTACAGAATTTGAGATTGTTACAGTACGTGGTCTTGGATATAAGGCGGTTAAGAAGATATGAGAAAAAATCTAAGAGTTAAGTTTGTTGTAATTCTTCTATTGATGATGATTGTATCAGGAATTTGTTCCCTTATAATATCTGCATTAATGTTTAGTGGAAATATAGAGAAAGAATCAAAAAATGCCCAGAGGAAAGTAGTAGATACTATAATAGAACTATATGATAATACAGATTTTACTTTAAATAAAATTATAGAGTTAAGTAATAATGATAGATATGAAGTAATACTTATCAATGATTTGCATGAGTATGCTGGAACTGCTGATACGCTTCATGAGAGAGAATTTCTACAGATTAAAACCAAAAGACTTCCTATTATTAATACTATATTAAAGGTAGATGATAGGTATATAAAAATATCTAATTCATTTAATGAAAAAAGTGTGCATATACGTGCATTTTTTCTAACTATCACATCCTTAATTATATCTACTGTAATAGCTACCATAATATCAGGTATAGCATCAAAGCGAATCTTAAGGCCAATAAGAACTTTAAGTAAAGCTACTGAAGAGGTAGCAAAGGGAAACTTTAGTGTTAAAATAGGTATTCCTAAGGATTATGAATTTTCATTATTAGCAAAAAATTTTAACAAGATGGTTCATGAGCTTAGTAGTATAGAGACCTTAAGAAATGATTTTGTTAGTAACGTTTCCCACGAGATAAAAACACCCATTGCATCTATACAAGGCTTTGCAAAGTTAATTCAAGATAAAAACTTAGATGATGATGAGAGAAGTGAATTTACAGATATTATTATTAGTGAGTCATCAAGGCTTTCTAAGCTAACTTCAAATATATTAAAGCTTTCAAAGCTTGAAAATCAAGAGGTTATTACTGGAAAAGCAGAGTTTGCATTAGATGAACAGATTAGGTGTGCAATTCTTATAATGGAACCAGAGTGGAGTGAAAAGGGAATTGACTTAGATATAGACCTAGATAAAGTCAGTATTATAGGAAATGAGGATTTATTGCAGCAGGTATGGCTAAATATAATAGGAAATGCTATTAAGTTTACGGAGAAGGGTGGAACTATTGGTATCAAATTAATGGATTTGAAGGATAAAATAGTTATTAAGGTTTCAGATAATGGTGTTGGAATGAATGAAGAAACTCAAAGACATATTTTTGATAAGTTCTATCAAGGTGATAAATCCCATTTAAGCAAGGGAAATGGATTAGGATTATCACTTGTAAAACGAATAATTGAATTATGTGATGGTGAAATAAAGGTTAGGAGTAAGCTTTATTATGGTACGACTTTCACAATAGGACTACCTAAAAAATAATATTCTTAATAAATAGGATATTCCCATTTAGAGATTTAAAATTTTGCGAAGAGTAGATATGAAAAGTGAGGAAAGAAAAGAGTTGTAGTTGCAATAAAAATTTTATACCTTTATTGAACTATATAAAGATATAAGGAGCTGTCGCACTAATTTTTTAGTGTGACAGCTCCTTTACTTTAGACTTTACTGCACCTGTGAAATAAAGTTGGTAATGACACTTTACTTCATATTTATGGTCTTCCATTCATCTACAAGCATCCCATATTCATAGGTGTCTTTCCAGAGAGGATTACCATTTTCATCCTCAAAGAAATAGATATTTTGGAGACGGTGTCCTTCTCTTCTCATATCTACAGCTTCAAGCAGTTTCCAAGAAGATATGTTTCGGGGATCACAATTAGCAATTATACGTCTTGTACCTAGATTCTCAAAGGAATATTTCATAATAGCTTTTACACTTTCAGTAGCGTACCCTTTTCTATGATATTTGGAGTTAAATATATATCCAAGTTCCCAAGTCATAAAATCCTCTTTACTAAAATATAAATTGCCAATTACTTTTCCTGTACTCTTCAAGGAGACAGCCAAAAATGTATCACCCTTTGACCTGGATAGTGCTTCTTCTTTACAATCTTCCTCGGAGAAAGGCTTGTAGGGTTCAAATTTTAATACTTGCTCATCAGAAAAATACTCATGTAAATCTCTCCAGTCCTCAGGAGTAAAGTTACGAATTATTAATCTCTCAGTTTCAACTTTACAAATCATTTTTTTATACTCCATTTCATTCATTATTTATAATTAATTACTCAAACCTCGCACATGTAAATATAGCTTAACCCATTGATTTATCAAAGGTTTTGTGCTCAAATTTGCAGAGAATTCCTCTGGAAAATGATATGATGTAAATACCCAAAATACAATATATTAAATTTTTGGATGAATTATCTTATGAACAGTTTACCACAAAATAACCCAAAAAAATGATTTAATAAAATTCATTTTAAACTATATGAAGCAATTTAAAGTTATGTAGTCTCATTAAAAATCAAATTGCTATAAGCAGTTAAAAAAGTAGCTTAATTTTGCAATAATTATGCTTATTAAATTACTTCGATATTGATAGTGCAATGGTTGAAATACTTTTTGTGCTGCGAAGTTTGAGTTATTATGAAAACAAATAATTCGAATTATTTGACAAAATATATAAGTATATGTATTATATAGATATAAAATTACATATTGTGTTTTATGGTTGCATACGCAATAACAGGGAATGAGGTTAGAATCCTCAACAGCCCCCGCTACTGTAATAGCTACGAAACTCTTTAAAAGTCACTATGAAAATAATTCATGGGAAGGCAAGGAGAATTAGGTTTGAAGCTATAAGTCAGGAGACCTACCATAAAATAAAGTTTGCAATTTCGGTGGGAAATTAAAGCGGCAAAGATTATTAATAGATATCAAATGTATATTTTAGTATACATTTTTTATTCTGTGTATATGTGTGCTTAAAGTCCTAGAAATAGGACTTTTTTTATTTTCACTATTTATATTTTTATATTTTTTACCAATTTTGTATTGATAATGAATTTCAAATATGATACTATGTTTTTATGAAATTGATATTCATTATCATTAACAGGTTAATAAATCATAATAGAAGTAAAGAGGGAGGTGGCTAAACATTCTTATATGAAAACCAAATTGTATTATAGAAAGTAAGAGGAGTGATTTTTTATGAAAAAACTAGTTAGTATAATGGTATCTTTAATAATGATAGTAGGGTTAACAGGATGCTCACAGGAAAAGGAAAAAAACTCAGAAGAAAGTACTGTTATAGAAGTAGAAGACATAAATGGTGATGTAGTTACTTTAAATAGGCCAGCAGAAAAAATATTTTTAGGATTTTATATAGAAAATTATCTTGCAGTGTCTGGGGATTTTAAACTAGATAGAATTGTTGCTATGTCAAAAGGAGAAACAAAGGATTTAATGAATGCAATGTGGAGTAAGTATGCAGAAATAATTCCTAATTTAGAAGGGTGTATTGATACAGGATCTATTTACTTAGATAGTTTCAGTATGGAGAAACTAATTGAGGCAAAACCAGATTTAGTAATTCTTGCACCTTATCAGGCAAAAAAAATAGGGGATGGGATTAATACTATAAAAAGTCTAGGGATTCCTGTAGCAGTAGTTGACTACAATTCTTTTACTTTAGATAAGCATGTAAAAAGTACAGAAATACTTGGAAAATTATTAGGAAAAGAAGAAAGAGCAAAGGAACTTGTTGAAAATTATAAAAGTCATATAAAAAATGTTGAAGATAGAGTAAAAGATATACCAGAAGATAAGCTTAAATCTGTTTATTTTGAACTTGCAAGTCAAGGTCCAGATACCTATGGAAATTCTTATGGAAACTCTTTATGGGGAAATATACTTAAAACTGCAAAATGTAAAAATATTGCTGAAGAGAAAGTTGAAGAATATGGTCCACTAAATCCTGAATACGTTATCTCCAGCAATCCTGATATTATAATGTTCTCAGGACAAACTAATTCTCAAGATAAGGGAAAACAAAGATTTGAGATGGGATTCAATGTAAATGAGGATAGAGCTGTAGAAACAATGAATATGTATTTAAAAAGACCAGGTTGGAACAATCTAAATGCGGTAAAAAATAAAGAAGTATATGGTTTTGATCATAGCGGACTTAGAACTCTTTATGATTATGTATATCTTCAATATGCTGCAAAGGCAATTCATCCGGAAAAGTTTAAAGATGTAGATCCAATGAAAAATCTAAATGAATTTTATGAAAAATATTTACCAGTAAAACCAGCAGGTACTTTTATGATAAAGGGGGAATAGTCAAATGACTAATAAAATAAAAGTATTGGAGGATTTAAATGAGGGAGAGGATGTATATAAGAACATAAATAAAAAAAGATTTATTTTATTTGCTATTACAATTATAGCATTACTTGTATTTTCTATTTTAGATTTAATTGTTGGACCCTCTGGGATGTCTTTATCAGAGGTAATACGGACTTTAATACAAGGACCTACTAAAGAAAATATAAATTCAGCTGTTATGTGGTCTATAAGACTTCCAATGACATTAACATGTATATTTGTGGGAGCTTCATTGGGATTAGCAGGATCTCATATGCAAACTATACTTAGTAATCCATTAGCTAGTCCATATACTTTAGGTATTTCATCAGCAGCTGGCTTTGGGGCTTCTCTTGCTATTGTCACAGGAATTACTATTGGAAACATAGGATGGATTTCTATACCTTTAATGGCATTTGCTTTTTCATTTATATCTAGTTTATGTATATATTTTATAGGTAAAAGTAAGGGTATGAAGTCTATAACAATGGTGTTAACAGGTATTGTTATTCATTTTCTATTTCAGGCACTACAATCTTTAGTTCAGTATATGGCAGCACCAGAAGTATCACAACAAATTGTATTCTGGATGTTTGGAAGTTTATTAAAATCTACCTGGATTGGGGTATTTATTACTGCAAGTATTTTTCTTTTATGTTTCTTACTAACTACAACTATAGTATGGAAAATAACAGCCCTATCTGCCGGAGAAGAAAGAGCAAGAAGTCTTGGAATAAATGTAGACAAATTAAAGTTAAGGGTATTTTTAATATCAACTTTGTTAACTACAGGAGCTGTTTCATTTATAGGTCCTATTGGATTTATAGGATTAATTTCTCCGCATTTTGCAAGGTTATCCGTTGGAGAAGATCAAAGATATTTATCTCCCGTTTCAGCTATATTTGGAGCATTAATCATGGTTGTAGCTTCTATAATATCTAAAGTAATAAAACCAGGTGCATTAATACCTATAGGCATTGTTACATCTATTGTTGGAGTACCTTTTTTACTTTTTTTATTACTATCTAAGGGGGCAGAGTAATGAGTTTTATTACAGTAGATAAGGTTTCAGTTAAATATAAAAATAAAGAGGTATTAAGAGATATTACTTCTACTTTTAACCAAGGTGAAATAACTTCAATTATTGGTCCTAATGGTACAGGAAAGACAACCTTTATAAAAGCTATATCTAATATGGTTAACTATGGAGGTCATATATATATGAATGAAAATAATAAGGAGAAAATATCCATGGAAAAAGTGGGCTATGTGCCGCAGATGAGTAATAGTAGTTCTGGTTTAACTGTATTTGAAATGGTATTGCTTGGACATATGAAGGATTTAAAGTGGAAAATTTCTAAGGATAAACTAGAAGAAACAAATAAAATATTGAAAAAAATAAATTTAAGTCATCTAAGTTATAATAAATTTTCTAGTTTAAGTGGAGGAGAAAAACAATTAGTGATTATGGCACAAACCTTAGTTTCAAAGCCCAAAATACTACTATTAGATGAACCAACCAGCGCATTAGATATAAGACATCAGCTACAAGTTTTAGATCTAGCAAGAGAGTATACTACAGAAAATAATGCTATTACTATAGTTGTAATTCATGACTTAGCTTTGTCAACTAGATATAGTGACAAAATAGTATTATTTAACAAAGGATATGTGATGAAGGAAGGAAAACCAGAGGAAGTATTACAACCATCATTATTGAAAGAGGTTTATAAGGTAGATGTAGAAGTTTGCTGCACGAAGAAAGGTTATTTTACAGTTACCCCTATTACATGTAGTTAAATAATAGTAAAAATAAAGTTTTGAGGTGAGAGGGTATGAATAAACATAAATTTTTATTAAATTTAAAGTTGTTAAACATAGATATTAAAGAAATTATGAACTTATGCAAAGAGCATAATGAATGTTTTTCAGTCTTAAAAGATAAACTTGATTACGTATGTGATTTTATACTAGATAATTCAAATAATTTAAAATGGAAGAAATATTTATCAGAAGAAACGTATGATTCTCTAGTTAGAGAACTTAGAAACTCTACTTCAAATGCCTTAGGATGGGTTGAAAAGTTTCAAGCTCATAGCATATTAAGCGGTAGTGTGGATTCATTCAAGTATTCTGATGAATTAAATCTTGCTGTGCAAAATGAAATACTGGAGTTTGAAATAAATACCAAATCAAGGATTCTATTTATTGGCTCTGGAGCTATGCCTATAACAGCTTTTACTATAAAAAATGAAGTTGATTGTGAAGTGACATGTTTAGATATTGATAAAGAAGCACTTGATTTGTCTCAAAGATTATCAGATAAGTATGGGATCAAAAATATATTCTTTTCATCCCAAGATGTAAGTAAATTTGATTTAAACAACTTTACTCATATTATTATAGCTTCTTTAGTTGAAGAAAAATTAGATATTGCAAAATTTTTATTAGAAAATATCAATGGAGATACAAAGGTTATTTTAAGGTATGGAAATGAGTTAAAAAGTATATTTAATTACCCTTTGGATACAAAGATATTGAAACATTGTCAAAAAACAATAATAAAAGACAGTAAATATATTTATGAAAGTATAGTTTTGGAGAAATCTGTATGATGATTAAAGATATATATAATAATTTGGGAAACATATTAATAGTAGGTTCAGGACCTGTAGCAATGAATATGACAATTAATTTATCTAAAGGGTTTTTGGGTGAAATAGGTATGGTTGCTAGAGAAAGTGATAAAACTATATCTTTTTTACAACAATTAAAAAATAATGATTTTACAATAATGGGGAACGCATCAAAAAGAGAATTATTTAAAGTAGAAGGAAGCTATAAATTAAAAAAATTATATATAGGACATGCTAATATAGATGATATCTGGGATACTATGGTATTGTGTGTTCCATGTGATTGCTATATGGACATATTAAAAAAAGTAGATTTACTAAGGCTTACTAGAGTAAAAACGATTATTTTAGTATCACCAGAGTTTGGGTCTAGTATAATAGTTTCTAATTACTTAAATAGAGAGATAAGGGAATTAGAGATAATTTCTTTGTCTAATTATTTCGGTGCAACTAAGTATTCATCATCAAAATCATTAATAGAAGTAACAACAAAAGCTTTGAAAAAAAAGATATATATAGGTTCATCATTAGAATATAGCTATAAAGTACAAGTTCTAAAAAGTTTTCTAAAAGATATTGGAGTTATTTCAGAAATATTAAATGATCCATTAGAAGTTGAAAGCAGAAACATAACTATGTTTGTACATCCAGCTTTTTTAATTAATGATATTAGTTTAAATCAAGTATTTGATTATGATAAAACAAATAAATATGTATACAAGCTATATCCAGAAGGACCTATAACAATGAATACTATATCTATTATGCGTTCTTTATGGAAAGAAATATGTCAAGTGTATATGAAACTCAGGATTAAACCTATTAATATACTTAAGTTTTTAAACGATGATAATTATCCAGTTTTAGAAGAATCTATATCAAGAGAAAATATAGATAAATATATGGAATATGATACCATAAAACAAGAATATTTACTTTATGTTAGATATTCCTCAATATTAATTGATCCGTTTTCCATACCAGATAAAAATGGAAGATACTTTGAGTTTTCAAGGATTCCTTATCCAAAAATTTATAAAGATAATAGGGGAAAATGGAATATACCAAGAATGCCATTTGAAGATTATAAAAAGATCAAGCTTTTATATGCTATAGGAAAAAAATTAAATATAGACATGGAAAATGCAAAATATTTATTAGACTTATTTGATATTTACTTAAATAAATTTATTGAAGATAAGGGTGAGAATAATATAAATAATAGTGTATTTGAAGATCATAGCATAAACAATGCAAAAATTATAATTAAGGAGCGATTAAATGAGAGTAGATAAAGGTGTAATATTGGCAATACTATCTTCATTTACGTTTAGTATAATGAATGTTTTAGTAAAGTTAGTTAGTAATAGAATACCCTCTAATGAAATAGCTTTTTTTAGAGGCATAATTGGTGTGATTTTAATATTGATATTAATGAAGGGAACTAATGTAAAGTTTTCTAAAGAAGGAAAACCACTTTTATTAATGAGAGGGCTTCTAGGAGGACTTTACATGGTAACATACTTCTTTGCAATTTCTACAATGAAGTTAGGAGATGCTTCTATATTAGCACATTTATCAGGTGTTTTTGTAATGATATTTTCTGCAATGTTTTTGAAGGAAAGACTACCAAAGAATGCTTGGATATTTATTATAATTATTTTATTTGGGGCAAGCCTTATAATAAATCCATTTAGATATTCCACATATTCTTTTTATGCTATATTTGGATTGTTAAGTGCAATCCTATCAGCAAGTGCTTCTATAACTATTAGAAAATTAGCAAAATCTAAGAAACATCATTCTTATGAAATTGTATTTTATTTTTTAGCTGCATCTACAATAGTAGCGGCTATATTAATGAGAAATAATTTTGTAGTACCAACAGTTAGAGAATTTGTTTTATTGTTTATTTTAGGAGTTGTTTCCTTATTAGCACAAATATTTTTAACAGGTGCGTTTGGAAATACTAATGCTGTAATTGTAGAAGTAGTAAGGTATATAGGAATATTATTTAATGCAACTTGGGGATTGATATTATTTGGAGAATCTTTATCCGTATACTCTATATTAGGAGGAATTCTTATAATTGGAGCATCTATTGTTTTATCCAGACAAAAATCTTTAGAGTAGGGGAAATCAAATGTAATAAAAAGACTTTTAATAACTTTAACTGGGATTAAAAAGCTAAAAATGGGAAATATAAACTAATTGGAAAAGTTGTAGAAAACAAAGGAAAGTACAATAAAAACAAGTTAAACTTAGTTAATCAGCAATTAAGATTTTTACTTATATTAAGATTAATAGTATTATAAATCATAGTTACTAGTAAATTAACATATGTTTGCAAGCATTAAATAGGTTTAAGGAGTTGTACTTTGTGGAAATAAACAGTATAGTCCTAAGCCCAGAAGTATATAGATCTGATGCAGAAAAGATAGCTGATTGGCTTAGTGATGAGGAAATTGTAAAGTATTTAAATGAAGATAATAAGGCTAGAGAGAACTTAATTAATGTTATAGATAGAATAAATCTGCCAATTTTAACTCATTTATTTAATAACAACTGTAGATTTTTTACTATAAAAAATCCCTATGGAACTATAGGTTTTTTAAGACTTATCCCAAAAGGTGAAACAATTGAAATTGTTATAGCTGTGGGAGAAAAGGAACTGTGGGGAAAAGGTATAGGCCATAATGCAGTTATGGAAGCGTTAAAAACTGCATTTTTTGAAATGAGGACAGAAAAAGTTGTTGCAAAAATTAAGAAAGATAATAAAAGGTCTCAAAACCTTGTAAAGGGAATTGGATTTAGAGAAATAAAAAAACTTGAAAAAGAAGTAGAATATCATATTACAAAGGAAATATTCTGGAAGAAAGCAGCATAATAATCTTTTATATGAGAGTAAATAAAATAATAAAGAAAAAATTTTAGACAACCATCTTAGGTAATAAACTGGGAGGGTTGTTTTTTTATTGAGAATTAAATTATTGTTATAGTAGATAAAACTTTTACTAATGAATTTTTATCATTTAACAACAACATTAAATTTAAAACAAAAATTGACAAGAATTCAGAATTGTTATACACTAATATTAATTCGAATATCGAAGTAATATTCAAAAGACCAGTGCATTTAAAAGATTTATCCTAAAGGACAACGACTTCTAAGTACCCAAAATACCGATATTAAGAATTCAGTTGGTAAGATTCAAAGAAACTAAGAACTATGTTTATTATATAAATTTTAAAAATAAAATAAGTTATAAAAGAATGAAATTTAGAGCTAACCATTTATGGTTAGCTCTAAATTAAGGAAAAATTGAAGTTTAATTTATTAAATTTAATCAGGAGGTAGATGTATGGTAAAATTTTCAGAACTTTTTTCTCCTAAAGACATGACTGAGGGGACACCATGGAAACGAATTGTAGAATTTTCATTACCAATGCTTATTGGGAATATAGCTCAGCAGTTTTATAACACAGCGGATTCTATTATTGTGGGTAAGTATGTAGGTGATAATGCACTGGCTGCTGTAGGTAGTGCATCTCCAATATTAAATCTTTTACTTGTACTTTTTGTTGGAATTGCAACAGGAGCAGGAATCATGGTTGCTCAATATTTTGGAGCAAAGGATAGAGAAAGGCTTTCTCATACCATTGGGGTATGCATATCTCTTACTGCTATAGCATCTCTAATCATAATGGTTATAGGGCCTCTAGTTACTCGTCCATTGTTATCTTTTCTTAACACTCCAGCATCTATAATAGATTGGTGTGCAGATTATCTTGTTATTTATTATGTAGGTATAGCAGGCTTTGCTTATTACAATATTTTAGCAGGAGTACTTAGAGGACTTGGCGACTCTATATCTGCTCTTGGATTTTTACTTATTGCTACAATTTTAAATGTATTCCTTGATCTTTGGTTTGTTGCAGGACTTGGAATGGGGGTACCAGGAGTTGCTTTGGCAACTATTATTGCTCAAGGTATATCAGCAGTTCTTTGTATTATTAAGTTAGCAAGAATGAATAGTACCTTTGATTTTAATCTTAAGATGCTTGTACCAGCTAAGGAATATTCTATGAAGCTTATAAAACTTGGATTGCCATCTGGATTTACTCAAGCCATATTTTCTATTGCAATGATTGTTGTACAATCTCTAACTAATAGTTTTGGAGAAATGGTTATAGCATGTAATGTAATTGTTATGCGTGTAGATGGATTTGCTATGATGCCTAACTTCACCTTTGGTAATGCAATGACAACCTATGCTGGACAAAATATTGGAGCTAAAAAGATGGATAGAGTTGATAAGGGTACTAAAGATGGTACTATGATTGCTGTTGGAGTTTCTACTGTTATAACAATTTTAATTTTAATTTTTGGTAAATATCTTATGGGTGTTTTCACTGATACAGCAGAATTAGTTGACTTAAGTATGCATATGATGCGTATTCTTGCAGTGGGTTATATTGCTATGGCAGTAACTCAAAGTTTATCAGGTGTAATGAGAGGTGCAGGGGATACTATGACACCTATGTGGATTTCTCTAATTACTACGGTGATTTTACGTGTACCTGTTGCTTATGGTATTGCATATTTAACTCGTAGTGCAGCTTATCCTACTGGAAGACCAGAATCTACATTTATATCACTACTTGTATCTTGGACACTTGGAGCAATTGTAACTACAGTTTTCTTTAAGAGAGGTAAGTGGAGAAATAAAGGTTTTGTTGGACATGATTAAAAGTGCATGAATTAAATAGATTTTAAGAAGACGATTATATCAATAGTGCAATTGATATAATCATCTTTTTTTATTCAGTTTTAGATATTGAAAATATTGCAGTTGTTATACTGAAGATAACTAAATAATATTAAGAAATATTGTGATAGTAATCACAGATTTATAAATAAAATAATGATACATTGTAAATGAAAGACATTATCAATTAGAAACAATATGATGTTAAATAGAAATTTTAAGTTTAAATAATATATTTAAATTTTATATAAAATATGAGGAGAATGAAAATATATGAAAAAGCAAATTAACTACATTACTATTGATGGACGTGGAGACCATGAGACTTTTAAAGATTGTATTACTAAAGCAATTAAGGAGTTGAAATCAAATGAAGGTATACATGTAATTAAAGATTTCGAACCTTTTCCTATGTATAAAATGATGGATGGTAAAGGCTTTGATAAATATGTAGAGAAGTTAAGTGATGAAGAATTTCATGTTTACTTCACTCCTAAAGAGAAAATAGAAAAAATTCAAATGGAGGATAATTTAGAAATCGACCATGATAAAGTTAAAAAGATCATGGAAATAAAACTTAAGTATTTAAGAGGAGAAATATCTATAGAACTAGCAAAAGAAGAACTGATAACATCAGTTAAAAGTGTAACAGCTCAAGAATTTGCTATATGTGAGCAATATCTTCAGCAATATGGTATAACTGATGATGAATTAGCAGAGAGAATGGATGAAATTCTGCAAATTTTTGATGGAATACTTACAAGTAATAAAATAGACGTTAAATTAGGTCATCCAATTAGAACCTATTTAGAGGAAGGAAAGGCTATAAGAAATGTTTTAATTGAAGCTAATAATATGTTAAATAAAAAGTTTATTAAAAATCAATGGGCTGAGGTATATGATAAATTAGAAGAAATTAATATACATTTTTCAAGAAAGCAAAATCAACTATATCCTGCTCTCGAAGGTAAGGGCTTCGATAAACCTTCTAAAGTAATGTGGACCTTAGAAAATAATATAAAAGATATTATTAAAAAAGCTAAAGAGTATTTAGATAGGGATGAACATGAAAAGTTTTTAGATATTCAAAATGAAGTAATTGAAATGATTGAGGATATGATGATAAAAGAAGAAGAAATACTTTATCCAACTTCAATGGATCTTCTTGACCATGAAGATTTTATTAAGATGAGAAAAGGTGATGATGAAATTGGATATTGTCTAATTGAGAAACCACCTTATTACAAAGAAGATGAAATTAAAAAAGATGAAAATGCGTCTAATAATGAACTTCTGAAGGATTTGGCAAAGGTTTTACAAAAACATGGAATATTCAATAAAGAAGATAATGAAGTGTTAGATGTAAGCCAAGGAAAGTTAACACTTAAGCAGATAAACTTAATTTTTAAACATCTTCAAGTAGATTTATCCTATGTAGATGAAAATGAGATTGTAAAGTTTTATAGTGATACAAAACATCGAGTATTTCCAAGAAGTGCAGGAGTTATAGGAAGAAAGGTGCAAAATTGCCATCCAAGAGAAAGTGTTCATATGGTAGAAGAAATTATTAGAGCGTTTAGAGCGGGTGAACAAGATCAGGCAGAGTTTTGGTTAGAAATCGGTGGTAAGTTTATTTATATAATCTATAATGCAGTAAGAGATGAAGAAGGGAATTTTAGAGGAGTACTTGAGATGATGCAGGATGTAACAAAGATTAGAGGATTACAGGGAAGTCAGAGATTATTATCTTGGACTAATGAAAAACAAGAAAGTAAAAAGGATGAGGTAAGTGGTGAGGTTATAAAAAATCAATATGGATTAACAAAGGAAACTGTTATAGGTGACTTAGTAAAAAAATATCCATTTCTAAAAGAATTCTTACTAAACCTTTCACCTAAGTTTAGTAAACTAAAAAATCCAGTATTATTTAAGACTATGGCATCTATAGCTACATTAGATATGATTAGTGAAAGAGGCGGATTTGAGGTTGAAGAGATTATAAGTAAAATCACAGAAGAAATTAATAGTAGAAATTAAAAACTAAGAATATCAAAGAAGTTTCAGTATAATAGAATTTATATTATGCTGGAACTTCTTTTAAAAGATGTTGTCATAGATGAAAAAAATAGTAGTAATAAAGATGTTGACATTGAAGTATTTATATATGTAACATTAGATGGAATAGGGTCTGTTGGACATGTTCATTTATGTTATAATGGACAAGTTATATCCTATGGTAATTATGATGATAGATCTTTTAGGCTATTAGGTATAGCAAGTAGAGTTTTTTATTATTTTAAGGAGGAAAAGTATGTTAAAGGAATTTAAAAAATTTGCGATTAAAGGTAATATGATTGACTTAGCAATTGGTATGATTATAGGTGCAGCTTTTACTAAGCTTGTAACATCTTTGGTTGAGACAGTAATAATGCCTATTATTAGTATTTTTGTAGGTAGAATTGATTTTTCAAATTTGTTTATTGCTTTAGATGGAAAAGAATATGTAACTCTAGCTGCTGCAAAGGAAGCTGGAGCCTCAGTAGTTGCTTATGGAACTTTTTTAACTGGACTTATAGACTTTTTAATTATGACATTTGTAGTATTTATTGTGGTAAAGCAACTTGATAGGTTTAAAGGCAAAGAAGAAGCAAAACCTGTAACAACTAAAAAATGTCCTTACTGTATTTCAGAAATCTCAATTGAAGCATCAAAATGCCCCCATTGTACTTCTGACTTATAAGATGTATAAGTTTTAATAAAGTTTTTATAGTATATAAAATTGAAGAGCTTGTTTATGTATGTAGCATAACTTATATTAATTGTATTTACAAGTATGTTAAAAAATGTTATGATTGAATAGTTAGAATATTGAAAGGAGGTCGTTTTTAAGTGAAAAGTATAAAAAATTTGAATAAAAGTGAATTTTATAATACCTATAACGGCCTTAAGAATAGATTTTAACATATTTATTTTGATATTTTAAGTCATGGGGTTGTTTGGACTCTATGACTTTTTATTTTTTTAGTAAAATGAGAAGTTGTAGATATCTTGGTTTAACTAAGGTATATCTATAACTTTTTTATTTAATATAAAGTTATGAATAGTAATGGTTTAAAATGATTTTAAACCACTATTAGGAGTGATTGTGGGGGGAATTTATATGCAATTTAAAACTAACGAAATCTACTATGGATTTAAATTATTAAAAGAGGAGAAGGTAGAAGAGGCACAATCCATGGCTAGAATATTTGAACATGTGAAAAGTGGAGCAAGACTTTTACATTTAGAAAATGAAGATGATAATAAGTTATTTTCTATAAGTTTTAGGACAACTCCTACAGATAGTACTGGAGTTGCTCATATATTAGAGCATTCTGTACTTTGTGGTTCAAGAAAATTTAAGGCTAAGGATCCTTTTGGAGATATGGCCAAGAGTTCATTACACACTTTTTTAAATGCTATGACATTTACAGACAAAACTATGTATCCTGTAGGAAGTAGAAATAGTAAAGATTTTATGAATTTAATCGATGTATATTTAGATGCAGTTTTACATCCTAGAATATATGAAAATCATGAAATATTACGTCAAGAAGGTTGGAGATATGAATTAGATGAAAATACTAATAAACTAGCGTATAAGGGTGTAGTTTATAGTGAAATGCAAGGAGCCATGTCATCACCAGAGGAAGTTATTTGTAGTGATATATATAGATCAATATTTCCAAATACTACTTATGCCTTTGTTTCAGGTGGAGATCCAGAGGATATACCTAATCTAACTCAAGAGGATTTTGAAAAGTTTCATAGCAAATTTTATCACCCATCTAATAGTTATATCTATCTATACGGGGATCAGGATTTGGATGCATGTCTTAAGTTTATAAATGATGAATATCTTTATCAATTTGACAGAATAGAGATATCTTCTCATATAGATGATGTGAAAAATTTTGAAGGTATGGTAGAAAGAACTGCTAATTATTCTATTAGGGAGGATGAAGATGAAGAAAATAAGGCATTTTTAGCACTAAATTTTGCCTTTGAAGAAACACGTAATGGAGAGGCATATTTAGCTACAAAAATACTTTATAACATGTTAATTGAATCCTCAGCATCTCCAATAAAAGCTGCCTTACTTAAAGCTGGTATAGGTGAGTGTATTATAACAAGGGATGATATGAATATGGATGCAACTAAGGAAATATTATTCCCAATAGTAGCTAAGAATGTAGATATTACAAAGAAGAGTGAATTTATAAATGTTATTATGAATACTCTTAAAGAACTTGTAGACAAGGGATTAGATAAGGATCAATTGAAGGCAGCTATAAACACCATTGAATTTGATTTGCGTGAAGCTGATCCATGGAGAACTGCTAATAAGGGAATCGAATATAATGATTGGGTTTTAAATAGTTGGATATATGATGGAGATCCTCTTGTTCACTTGAAGTATGAAGATATCCTTAATAAGATAAAAACTGCTTTAGACAATGGATATTTTGAGAAGTTTATTGAAAAGAATATGGTTAAAAATCCCCATTGTTCCTTAGTAGTTTTGACACCTAAAAAGGGATTAGAAGATGCTAGAAATAAAGCATTAGAAAAAAAGCTAGAAAATTATAGAAGTTCTTTATCCGAAAAAGAAATAAAAGAGCTTATGGAGCGAAATAGGAAGTTAAAAGAAGCTCAAGTTAGGGTTGATACCCAAGAAGAAAAAGATACTCTTCCAAAGCTACCTATAGAAGAGGTAGATAAAAAAGTAGAAAAAATTCCTCAAGAGGTTGTAAAAGAACAAGGAATAACCATTTTAAAACATCATATTCCTACAAATAAAATAGTGTATATTAATCTGCTATTTGATGCAAAAGTAATTGAAGAAAAGTATATTCCTTATTTAGGACTTTTAAAGGATGTTTTAGGGGAGCTTGATACTGAGAAAAGAGGTTATTCTCAATTAATCACAGAAATCTATAAAACTACAGGTGGAATAACTTTTGAAAATCAAGTATACACTGAGAAAAATAATAGTCAGGCATATCATCCTAAATTTATAGTTAAATCAAAGGTAATTGCAGAAAACATTTCATCTCTACTAGAGTTAGTAAATGAAATAATTACTACTACTAAATTTGATGATTTAAGTAGGCTTAAACAAATTATTCAAGAAACAAAATCAAAGCTTCAAATGAGAGTTATAAATGCAGGACATGAGGTTGGGATGAACAGAGTATTTGCACAGACTTCTTGTGGTAGAGGATACTGGGAAAAAATTAGTGGTGCAACTTATTATGAATTCATCTGTAATTTAGAAAAAAGTATTGAGAAATCTGGTAAGGAAGTTAGAAGCAATCTTATTAAGGTTTATGAAACAATATTTAATAAAAATAATTTAATTATCTCAGTGGTGGGAGAAGAAAAAGAAGTTGAAACAGTAGTAACTAATATTAATAAGGTTATTTGTAACATTAAAACTGAACCTACTAAATTATATAATCTTGAGCATAAGAGCAAAAAAAATATCGAAGCTATAATAACTGCTAGTAATGTGCAATATGTAGTTAAGGGATTTAATTTTGCAGATCTTGGTTATGAATATTCAGGGAAAATGAGAGTGCTTTTAAATATATTAGATAATGAATATTTATATCCTAGAGTTCGTCTTCAAGGTGGTGCTTATGGATGTTATAGTGACATGAATAAGGATGGTAATTTAGCAATTTTCTCCTATCGTGATCCTAATCTTACAAGAACTATAGATGTATATAATGAAGCTTATAAATTCTTAGAAGAAGTAGATTTTACCAAGGAGGATATGGAAAAATTTATAATAGGATCTGTTGGACAGTTATATAAACCATTAACTCCTGATAGAAAAGGTGAAAAAGCAGTTGCAGACTATATTTGCAATGTAACTCAAGAAGACATTCAAAGATGGAGAGATGAACTTTTAAGTACTACTAATGAAGATATAAGAAGTTATGCTTCAATGATTAAGATAGGAATGAATGAAAATTATTGTTGTATAGTAGGTAATGAAGGAAAAATTAAGGAAAATAAAACTATTTTTAATAAAACAAGTAAATTATTATAAAATAACTTGCTTTATATAATAAAGTGTAGTATGCTTAATAAGAACTTAAATTAATAGTAAATAATATAAACCAATATGTTTCAATTAGTACTTAATAAATAGAGTATGTTAATATCGAAATTTTGTTAGTGAATTATTACAATGAATTTAAGAAAAATAAAATTTCGGAGGTATACATTTATGAATGGTACAGTAAAATGGTTTAATGGAGAAAAAGGTTTTGGATTTATTACAGGAGAAGATGGAACAGATGTTTTCGCACACTTTTCTCAAATAAATTCTGATGGTTATAAATCACTTGAAGAAGGTCAAAAAGTTTCTTTTGACGTAGCTAAAGGACCAAAAGGACCACAAGCAGAAAATATTACTATTATCTAGTTTTTAATTAGTAAATATTTACCCCTTAAATAGTTATACTATTTAAGGGGTTTTTTATATTTAAAAATTATAAATTATTTAAAAGTGTGATTACACAATATATGTAAATATTAAATTAATATTCATTTTAAATACATCTACATTAATGGCATTTTATAGAGTTAAAAAAGGTGATAAAACATTGGAAGACTTTAAGTTATAATAATGCAAGGTGTTATAAATAAATTTTAGAATAATTTCTAATGCCCTTTTTTTACTATATCCATCAACATGGTTTGTAACTTTCATCAATAAACCTTCAAAAAAAATAATAATATTTTCACTTAATTCTTTAACATCTTCTTGATTTATATACCCATCTTTAATACATACTTCAAGTAAAGCAAGATCACGTTCATTAATATAATCTTTATCTAGCATAGTAGATAAAGATGTTGGGAGACTTTTTAATTCATTAGGAAAAATTTCATAATATTCCTTCATAGTATCTTTAACACTAAGATGACCTTGATCTAGAAATATTGATTTAAAGATTTTAGGATTGTTAAAAGCGTGTATAGAGAAACACTTCCAAATACCTAAATAATTCTCTAAAGATGAATTGTCTTCACTAATATAATTAGGAAGATCTTGAATATATAAATTATAATATTTCATGCAAGCAAAAAACAAAATATGATTTAAATTTTTAAAGTACTTATATGCAGTAGCAACGTTATATCCTGTAGCATGAGCAATTTTTCTTGCTGTAACATTTTCTATACCTTCTTCATCTATAAGTTTATTAGCTGAACTTATGAAAGAAACTATCATTTCTTTTCTTTCTATGGCTGACTTAGTCATAAGATTACCCCTTTAATTTACTCATTATTAATATGTATCTTTATTATAACATTAAAATTTAAATTTATAATGATATAAGATTAACTATTTGATTTTTAAATACATAGAATTTGTTAATTAAATAACAAAAAAAACGTAAACGCGTTTACAAAATGCAATTAGAGGAATAAAATAATATTATAAATATTAAGAATATTAAAAAAATAATAAGGGAGTGGGAGTATGAAACTAGAAATTGGAAATTTTCATGTGGAAGATATAGTTTTTGGCGAAAAAACAGAATTTACTCAAGGAATACTAACTATTAATAAAAAGGAAGCATTAGATTTTGTTTTAGAGGACAAGCACATAATTGAAGCAGATTTATTTATTGTTAAACCAGGTGACAATGTACGACTTATGCCAGTAAAAGAAGCTATAGAGCCAAGAGTAAAATTGAATGGAGATTCATTATTTCCAGGTTATACAGGAGATTTAGTTAAAGCAGGTAATGGTAGAACTCATGCACTGAAGGATTGTAGTCTGCTGGTAGTGGGAAAACATTGGGGTGGATTTCAAGATGGACTTATTGATATGAGTGGAGAAGGTGCAAAATATACCTACTATTCTCAACTTAAAAATATAGTACTAGTTGCTGATACAGATGAAGAATTTGAAAAAAGAGAACAACAGAAAAAAAATAAAGCTTTAAGAGAAGCAGGACATAAACTTGCAGAATTTATAGGCAGTGTTGTTAAAGATTTAGAACCAGAAGAAATTGAAGAATATGAACTAAAGCCAGTAATAAAACGTGAAAAAAGGGTAAATGAACTTCCAAGTATGGTATTTGTTATGCAACCTCAATCTCAAATGGAAGAGTTAGGGTATAACACATTTTTGTATGGATGGGACATGAATCGTATGCTACCAACCTTTATGCATCCCAATGAAGTTTTAGATGGAGCGTTGGTATCAGGCAGTTTCATGCCTTGCTCATCTAAATGGTCAACTTATGAGTTTCAAAATAATCCTACAATAAAAAGACTTTATAAAGAACATGGAAAGACAATAAATTTCTTAGGAATAATAATGTCAAATCTGAATGTAGCTTTAGAACAAAAAAACCGTGCAGCGCTATTTGTAGCACAGATTGCAAAGTCTATTGGAGCTGATGGTGCAATAGTTGCAGAGGAAGGATATGGTAACCCTGATGCAGATTTTACAGCCTGTATAGTTGCTCTTGAAGATGCGGGAGTAAAAGTTGTAGGACTTACTAATGAGTGTACTGGAAGAGATGGACAATCACAGCCACTAGTTTCTATGGACGAAAAGGCTGATGCTATAGTGTCTTGTGGTAATGTGTCAGAATTAATAACTCTTCCACCAATGGAAACTGTTATAGGAGAATTAGAATCTCTAGGTAGAGACGGTGTATCTGGTGGTTGGGAAAATGATGAGATACTTGGACCTTCTGTAAGATCAGATGGATCAATAATAATGGAGAATAATGCTATGTTCTGTGGAGATCAAGTTTGTGGTTGGTCGCCAAAAACAATGATAGAGTTTTAGTAACTAGGAGGGGATAAAATGAAAAAGGCAGTAATATATATAAACCAATTCTTTGGTCAAATAGGTGGAGAAGATAAGGCGGATTTTGAGCCTATAATTAAGGAAGGCACAATAGGACCGGCTATAGAGCTAAATAAAAACTTAGATGCAGAAGTTACTCATACAATAATTTGTGGAGATAACTTTATGGGATCTAATACAGAAGAAGCTATAAAAAGAATTATATCTGAACTTAAAAATATAGAATTTGATATTTTCTTTGCAGGCCCAGCTTTTCAAGCAGGAAGATATGGTGTTGCGTGTGGTGAAATCTGTAATGCTGTTAAAGAAGAATTTAATGTTCCAGTAATTACTTCTATGCACATAGAAAATCCTGGGGTAGAAATGTTTAAAAGAGATATGTATGTTTTTGTAGGAGGACATAGTGCAGCTAAAATGAGAAGTGATATAAAAGCTATGGCAACCTTTGGAAATAAGATTTTAAAAGGTGAAGAAACCCTTGGTGCTGAAGTAGAAGGATATTATCCTAGAGGGATAAGACATCAAATTTGGAGAAAAGATGGTAAGTTGGGTGCTGATAGAGCAGTAGAAATGCTTATAGATAAATTATATGGAAGACCGTTTATCACTGAACTTCCAATTCCTAAAACAGATATAGTACCTATAGCAGAGCCAATTAAAGATCTTAAAAATGCAACTATAGCACTTTTAAATACAGGAGGCATCGTCCCTGTAGATAATCCAGATAGAATTCAATCAGCGTCTGCAACAAGATGGGGAAGATACAATATTGATGGCGTAGATGCTCTAAAAGGTGGAGTTTATAAAACAATCCATGCTGGTTTTGATCCTGCAGCAGCAGATGCAGACCCAAATGTAATAGCTCCAATAGATGCATTAAGAGTATATGAGAAAGAAGGAAAATTCAAAAAATTACATGAGTATTTCTATTCAACAGTTGGTACTGGAACTACTCAAGCTGAGGCAAAGAGAATGGCACAGGAGATTTTAGTTCATCTTAAAGATGAAGGTATAGATGGAGTTATAATGGTTTCTACGTGAGGAACTTGTACGCGTTGCGGTGCAACCATGGTTAAGGAAATTGAAAAATCAGGTATGCCAATTGTACAAATGGCAAACTTAATTCCAGTTTCAAAAACAGCAGGAGCAAACAAGATTATTCCTACTATATCTATTCCATATCCGCTAGGAGATCCAGGAACTTCAAAAGAAGAACAATGGAAACTTCGTTACCACAGAGTTGGAGTTGCATTAGATGCCTTAGCTACAGATGTAAAAGAACAAACTGTTTTTAAAGTTAAGTTTTAATATTTAAGGGGCTGTGAAAGTAAATTTACAGCCCCTAAAGAAAACCTACGGCATAATTATCTACTCTAATTTTAAGGAGGATATTGTTATGGGGAATAGCAACACTAATACAAATACAACACTAAATGTAAAGACTAAAAGAAAGCAAGGGACAAATTCAGTTTTTATTATTTCATTGATTATAACTTTTGCTATTGTATTTTGGGGAATTTTAGATAAAAGTGGTTTTGAAAAAATATCCAATAGTGCTCTTAATTTTTTAACTGAAAAATTTGGCTGGGCATACCTGCTTTCTATGATGATATTTGTAGTATTCGCAGTAGTATTAGCATTTAGTAAATTTGGGAAAATAAAACTTGGACCGGATGATTCAAAACCAGAATATAGCACCGTTGCTTGGTTTGCAATGCTATTTGGAGCAGGTATGGGAATAGGACTAGTATTTTGGGGAATTGCAGAGCCTATATCTCACTTTGTAGCACCAATAGAAGGTATGGATCCAGGTTCCGTTGAAGCTGCAAATTTTGCTTTTAAATCTTCTTTTATGCATTGGGGATTCCACCCTTGGGCAAATTATAGTATTATAGGTCTTGCTCTAGCATATTTTCAATTTAGAAAAAATAAACCTGGACTAATTAGCAGCATATTTATTCCATTATTAGGAGAAGAAAGAGTAAATGGACCAATTGGTAAAACTATTGATATACTTGCAGTATTTGCCACAGTAGCTGGAGTTGCAACTTCTTTAGGACTTGGAACACTACAAATTAATAGTGGATTAAGTTATATGTTTGGAGTTCCAGAAACGCCTATAGTTCAGTTAATTATAATATTTGTCATAACAGTAATAGTTATTTGGACTGCAGTTAGTGGGATTGAAAAAGGAATTAGTGCAATATCAAATATAAACTTGGTCATTGCTTTTGGGATTTTAATTTTATCTCTATTTATAGGACCAACCATAAAGATAATAAATACTTTTTTAAATGGTACAGGTGGTTATCTAGCAGAGTTTATAGAGAGTAGCCTGCATATTGAACCTTTTGCAAGTAATAAATGGGTAAATAGTTGGAGAATATTTTACTGGGCGTGGTGGATTGCTTGGGCACCTTTTGTAGGAGTATTTATTGCTAGAATATCCAAAGGAAGAACTATTAGAGAGTTTATAATTGGAGTTATTGTAGCACCAAGTATTGTATCTATAATTTGGTTCTCAGTCTTTGGAACTCTTGGAGTAAATCTTGGTATTACTGGCGAGCTCACAATGGATGTATTAAAAAACTTAGCTGCATCACCAGAAACTGCATTCTTCCAAGTTATAACTAAATATCCACTAGGAAGTATAATTTCAGTATTTACTATAATATTATTAGGTACTTTCTTCATTACTTCAGCTAACTCAGCAACTTTTGTGTTAGGTATGTTATCTTCAAATGGAGATTTAAATCCATCTAATAAAAAGAAAATAATATGGGGTATACTTCAGGCACTGCTAGCTACAGCTTTATTGTTATCAGGTGGATTAGCATCATTACAAACAGCATCTGTAGTTGCTGCATTTCCGTTTATTATAGTAATGCTTTTATGTTGCGTTTCACTGTGGAAGGCACTGAAAACTGAAAAGATATAATTAGCGATTTAGATAGATTGTAAGGTATATATATTAAGTTAATTTATAAAGTTTAAGGGAGTCATAGACTCCCTTTTTAATATTCATTTTTATAACCAATAGTTAAAGCTATATATTATCATTTCATAGAAAATTAAAGATTTATCTATACCCTATGTAGATAATATAATATTTTGGATGTACTTTTTCTTTTAGAACACAATAATTTAATATATGATACAATAGATACAAATATAAATAGTAAGGTGTGTAAAGATGGAAGAATTAAGAAAAGCAATTGATGAAATTATAAAAGAACATATTATAAAATTAGTTATTAGTAATAAGATGAATAAAGATATAGAATATAACAAAATAATATTTATATTAAAGGAAAACAACTCGAAGGAGTATTATCAAATAGAAAAGTATACTGATAAGCAGGTATTTCATGAAAATATTCCTTTAGATTTATTAAAGGAAAAAGTCTTAGAGTATACAATGGATAATTATAAACAAGTTTCTGCTTGGGCAAGTAATATTACCTTTGATTTAAGAATATCTAAAAAGGGTAAAGTTCATTTAGGAAAGAAAACAAGCAATAATGAAAGTCTTATTAATAAAGAACATAATAAAGAAAAGAATTATATCATTAAAGAAGGAATGATAATTGAGCCCCTTATAGATTTAGGAATCTTCACTAAAGAAGGCAAAGTGGTAAATTCTAAGTATGATAAGTACAAACAAATAAATAGATTTGTTGAAATCATTGATGATGAAATTAAAAAGAATGATTATAAAGAGCTTACAATTTTAGATTTTGGATGTGGCAAATCTTATTTAACCTTTGTACTATATTACTATTTTGTAGAGATTAAGAAAATTAATGTTAAGATGATAGGTCTAGACCTTAAAAAGGATGTAATCGAAAAGTGTAATGATATAGCTAAAAGATATAATTATGAAAACTTACACTTTGAACTTGGAGATATAAATGGATTTAAATATAATGATAAGGTTGATATGGTAATTACCTTACATGCTTGTGATACTGCTACAGATTATGCATTATATAATGCTATTAAATGGAATAGCAAAATGATTTTTTCTGTACCTTGTTGTCAGCATGAGTTTAATAAGCAAATGAACACAGAATCCTTATCTATACTTACTAGATGCGGCATAGTTCAAGAAAGAGTAGCAGCTCTCATGACTGATGCAGTAAGAGGAAATCTTTTAGAATCTGTAGGATATAAAACTCAGCTTTTAGAATTTATAGATATAGCTCATTCTCCTAAAAACATATTAATTAGGGCATCAAAGGCTAGTATAGCTAAGGAAAAAAAGGAAAAGGCACTTTCAGAGGTTAATGCTTTAATGAATGAATTTAATTTGAATCCTACATTGTTTAATTTATTAAAGCAGGATGAATTAATTTAGTGGTATATAATATTTGTTACAAGGTAACCTCCTTTAAGTTTGTATATAGTGCTTCACAAGGAGATGATTTAAATTATGATAATTAATAAAATCAATTTTAACTTAGCTCAAGAAATAGTAAATGCAGTTAAAGAGGTTGTAGATAAAGATATAAATTTTATAGATATTAATGGGATAATTATAGGTAGTACAGATAAATCTAGACTTAACACCTTTCATCAAGCAGGATATAATGCTATAAAAACTTTGAGTAATGTAACTGTTGAAGATAATGAGGAATATAAAGGAAGTAGAAAAGGTATAAACTATCCCATAAAAATAAACAATATTGCAGTAGGTGCTATAGGTATAACTGGAGAGCCTAGTGAAGTTAGTAAATTTGGATTTTTAGTCACTAAAATCACAGAAATATTTATAAAAGAACAGCAGCTAAATTATAAATACGAAGCAGATAAACAGAGAATAAATTATGTTGTAAAGTCATTGATATATAATAATGTTGAAGATAAAAATGAAATTGAAAATATTCTTCAGGAATTTGGAATAGAGTTAGATCAGCAGTTTGCAATAGTTATTTTAAAGATAAATAAGTATCATAATCTTAGAGAGCTAGAGACTATAGAGAACCATATAAAAGGTGTATTAGATGATATTGGTAATATATTTAAACTATATATTTATCCTAATGAATTCATAGCGTTAGTAAACCAAGAAAGATATAATAAATTAAGAAACACTCATTTGGAAACATTAAGTAAGTATCATGGAATTTTAACTGGGGGAGTAGGGAGGTTAAAGGGTTTATATGAAGCGTATAAATCCTATGAAGAAGCTAGAATTGCCCTTAAATACTCCGCTGAAAACCATGATATTTTAACTTATCTTGATAGCTTGAATTTAGAGCTTATTTTAGAGAGTGTAGATACTGAAACAAAAAATCAGTATAAGGATAAGGTATTAAAATCTCTTGATGAAGAGGATATAAATCTATTGGAGGTTTATTATAAAAATGATATGTCTCTAAAACAAACTGCAGAAGAGCTATATGTACATAAAAATACCCTTCAGTACAGATTAGAAAGAATATATGAAAAATCAGGATTTAATCCAAGGAAATTTAATGAATCCGTAATACTTTATTTAGCTATAAAACTATCATAAAAGGCAAAATGCAAAGAAATTTTTAATAATGAATTATCTCAAAATTGATTAAATCTAAAATTTTTATTGAAATTGTATCTATATGGAATAATAGGTATCAATCAAATAAAAATGAGGATTAATTATAACCAATTTTGAGATATTTTTGTTTATAAGTAAAAATATTTTTATGAAGGATTTTAAATTTGAAAATTCAATATTAGATATGACAAAAATTAAGGTGTGAAAACGTATTATTTTGTTGTGTGTAACATAGAAGTGACAAAAATCCTTTGATATAATTTGATAAAAGGAGGAGGTAGCAATGAAAATTGTAATTTCTATAGATTCTTTAAAGGGAAGTTTAACCTCAATTGAAGCAGCTAATGCAATAAAAACAGCAATATTGAATGTAGATAATAATTCAGATATAAAAATAATGCCCTTAGCAGATGGGGGAGAGGGAACTGTAGATGCCTTAGTAGAAGGCATGAATGGTGAAGGTAAAATTATATCTGTTACAGGTCCAGTGGAAGAAAAGGTGAAGGCTAAGTATGGGATATTAAAAAATAACAATACAGCAATAATAGAAATGGCTCAAGGGGCAGGTTATGCACTTGTTCCACAAGAACTAAGAAATCCTTTAAAAACTACTACCTATGGAGTTGGAGAAATAATAAAAGCTGCCATAAAAGAAGGATGTAGAAACTTTATAGTTGGAATAGGTGGAAGTGCTACTAATGATGCAGGAGTAGGAATGCTACAGGCCTTAGGATATGAGTTTTATGATGAAAATAATGAACCTGTTGGTTTTGGTGGCCAGGTATTAAATAAGATAAAAACTATAAAAACACATAATAAATTGAAGGAGTTAGATAAGTGTACCTTCAAAATAGCTTGTGATGTGACCAATCCTTTGTATGGAGAAAATGGAGCAGCCTATGTTTATGGACCACAAAAAGGTGCAACTCTTGATATGGTGAAAGAATTAGATAGAGGACTTAGAAATTTTGCACAGGTGGTTAAAAAAGACTTAGGAAAAGATATAGCTGAGACAGAAGGTGTGGGAGCAGCAGGTGGACTTGGATTTGCATTTTTAGGGTTCTTAAATTCAAAACTAGAATCTGGAATTAAGATAATATTAGAAGAAATTAAGTTAGAAGAAGCCTTAAAGGATGCAGATTTAGTTATTACTGGTGAGGGTAGACTAGATAATCAAACTGCCATGGGAAAAGCGCCTATAGGAGTTGCTAAGCTTGCTAAAAAACATAAGGTTAAGGTAATAGCAGTGGCAGGATGCACTACAGAAGATGCTGTTAAGTGTAATGAAGAAGGAATAGATGCCTATTTTTCTATAATAAATTCAGCTATGACTATAGAAGAAGCAGTTAATAAAGAAACAGCTATAAAGAATATGACATCAACAATGACGCAAATTTTCAGACTTATAAAGACAATGAAAGAATAAAAATCTTAAATAGGGGTGACGATAATGGAAGTACAGATTACAACATTAGGAGCTTTACTTGGGCTTGTAGTAGCCATAGTATTAATCATTAAAAAAGTACAACCTGTATATAGTTTAATATTAGGTGCAGTAGTTGGAGGGTTAGTAGGTGGAGCTGGAATTGAAGGAACCGTAAGTGTAATGATAAGCGGAGCAAAAGATATCATGCCAGCAATCCTTCGTATAGTGACCTCTGGAGTTTTAGCAGGAGTACTTATTAAGACAGGAGCAGCAGCTAAAATTGCAGATCAAATTGTAAAAAGCTTAGGTGAGAAAAGAGCACTATTTGCCATAGCGTTATCAACCATGATACTAACAGCTGTTGGAGTATTTATAGATGTAGCAGTAATAACAGTAGCACCTATAGCCCTTGCAATAGCGAAGAAATTAGGATATTCACCTATGGTTATACTTTTAGCTATGATTGGTGGAGGTAAGGCAGGAAATATAGTATCGCCAAACCCTAATACCATAGCAGCAGCAGAAAATTTTGGAGTAGAATTGTCATCTTTAATGGTAGCTAATATAATTCCTGCCATAGTTGGGCTTGTAGTTACAGTAATATTGACTTCTTTACTTAATAAAAAGTATAGAGGTGCAAAAGAAACAAAAATAGAAGATGTTGAAGAGGTGGAATTGCCATCTTTCTTTGCAGCAATAATTGGTCCAATTGTAACTATAATTTTACTATCACTTAGACCATTAATAGGAATATCAATAGATCCACTTATAGCATTGCCAGTTGGAGGTATTATAGGAGTTTTAGTTATGGGTAAAGGTAAAAATATTAACGAATATCTAACCTTTGGATTATCTAAAATGATGCCTGTAGCAATACTTTTAATAGGGACAGGTACTGTAGCAGGAATAATAAAGGCATCAGGATTACAGGCTACAACTATAGGAGTGCTTAATGCTTTAAATATGCCAGCATTTGTATTGGCACCTATTTCTGGAATATTAATGTGTGCTGCTACAGCTTCAACAACCTCAGGGTCAACTATAGCATCAGCTACATTCTCACAAGCCATAGTGGGAGTAGGTATATCACCTATAGGAGGAGCGGCGATGGTTCATGCTGGAGCTACAGTTCTTGATCATCTACCACATGGTTCTTTCTTCCATGCAACAGCAGGAGCAACAGGGATGAGCATAGGACAGCGTTTGAAATTAATACCATATGAATCTTTAGTAGGATTATCAATGACTTTAGTTTCTACAATAATGTGGGGAATTATATTCTAGTTTAGTAAGTATAGATATAATAGTTAAAAAGAAATACAATATTTAAATTTTAAAAGTAATAGAGCAATATCAAGTTTTAAAATCCATAGACTCTTAATTAAATAGGAAAATACTATCATTAAGGAATACTTATGAATTCTTTGATGATAGTATTTTTATTTTAAAGCCTTCTTTAAATCACTAGTCATTGACTATAATATTAATTAATTTTAGTAATTAATAATTAATATGTTAACCTATAAAATTGTAAATTACAAAAGTGTAAGATAAGTGTAAGTTACTTCGATAACATATGTGAACTAAGAGATGTATAATAAACTTATAAGGAGGAGTTGCAATGAAGAAGTTATTAGTTAAACTTACTTTAGGGATTATTGTTTTAATGACAGCACTTGGAGTTTTTGTTTTACAAGATGGATATTCTTTATATAGAGCTGCTACCTCTGATATAGGGGTACAAGAAAAAATTAATGATATAAGAAATGGTAAGGATTATGTAACTATAGATGGAATCTCTAAAGACTTCCTAGATGCTATTGTATCCGTAGAAGATCATAGATTTTATAATCATAATGGAATAGATTTAATAGCCATAGGAAGGTCAGCTATTAGTAATATTGATGCAGGGAAAATAATTATGGGGGGAAGTACAATAACACAGCAATTAGCAAAAAACTTATTTTTTACCCATGAGCAAAGATTGGAAAGAAAAATTGCGGAAATTTTTGTGGTTAGAGAACTAGAAAATAATTACTCAAAGGAAGAAATATTAGAGCTATATGTAAATGTAATATATTATGGCGATGGCTATTCTGGAATTAAACAAGCCTCTAAAGGATACTTTAATACATCACCCAATGAAATAACTTTATCTCAATCATTGTTGTTAGCTGGATTACCACAATCACCAGAAAACTATGCATTATCTAAAAATTATGAAAGAGCAAAGGAAAGAAGTGAAGTTGTATTAATGTCTATGATAAGAAATAATGTTATTTCAAGAGAGGAAGCAGAGTTACTATGTAACGGTAAAATGGATAAAACTTTCAATAAGGCTACGCTTGCTTCAGAAACTATAAATTAAGGGTTGAAAAAGCTATAAATTAAAACTTATAGGTTGTACTTTAATAATAATAGGTACAACCTATATTTTTGTACTTTTAAAGTGGTATGATTAGTATATATAGTATGAGAATATATTTATTAATATTATTTAATTGTAAATAATCGGGGTAAATTTATTTGCAATTGCTAGTTATATAGGGGGTTATTATGGAGATTAAAGATCAAGAAGTAGAAAAAAGTGTGAATATAAAGAAGAGGATAATTATAGGTATTATAATTTCCATTAGTATTTTGCTAATTATATATTTAAGTACATCTTTATATTTTATGAAGAGATTTTATTTTGGAACTAAGATTAATGGAGTTAGTGTTACTGGAAAAACCACGGAAGATATAGAAGCTGATATATTAGCAGAAAGTGAAGCTTATATATTAAAGTTAAAGCAAAGAGGTAATATTGAAGAAAATATAAATGGAAGCGACATTGAATATAAGTATAATTTAGAAAACAAAATTGGAGACTTGAAGGATAATCAAAGTGCTTTTGGATGGATTTATGGAGTTTTTAATACTAGCGATTATAAGTTAGAAAAAAAAGTATCTTATAATGATGAATTGTTAAAAAAGAAGTTTCGTAGTTTAAATTGTTTTAAGAATGATAATGTAATTAAACCTGAGAGTGCTAAAATTGAATATGAAAATAAGGAATACGTAATTAAAGATGAAGTACAAGGAAATAAGGTAAATAAAGATATATTATATAAAAAAGTTAAGGAAGCACTTAATAATAAAGTAGATGAAATAAATTTAGAAGAAATTGAATGCTATGAAAAACCAAAGTATACTGTTGCTTCAAAGGAAGTGGTAAATGCTAAAAATACTCTTGATAAGTATATAGGCTCAGTAATTACTCATAAATTTGGAGATAATAAAGAAGTATTAAATGGAGATTCTATTCATAATTGGCTTGATATTGATAAAAACTTTAAGGTATCTATTAATGAAGAAAAGGCAAGAGAATATGTAAATTCACTGTCTATTAAGTACGATACTTATGGGGCTACAAGAAATTTTAAAACCTCCATTGGAACTACCGTAAATGTAAGCGGAGGTAACTATGGATGGTTAATTAATTATAGTGAAGAAACTGAAACTTTAATTAATGTTATTAAAGATGGAAAAAAGGAAGAAAGACAACCTATATATGCTCAAACAGCTGTAGCTTATGGTGCAAATGATTTCGGAAATACATATGTAGAAATTAATTTAACAACCCAGCATATATGGTTTTACAATGATGGAGTTTTAATTACGGAAGGGCCTATGGTTAGTGGTAATGCTGATAGTAAGCATGCTACTCCACCAGGTATTTACAGTTTAACTTACAAAGAAAAAAATGCAACTTTAAGAGGAGAAAATTATGCGGCACCCGTTAGTTATTGGATGCCTTTCAATGGGGATATTGGTATCCATGATGCTACTTGGCGCTCAAAATTTGGAGGGCAAATTTATATAACAGATGGTTCTCATGGATGTATAAATACTCCATATGATGTTGCTAGTAAGATATTTGAATATATAACTCAGGGTACACCAGTAATATGTTATTTTTAGTTTGATTATATAATTAAACCATAGAACTCTTTTTAGTAAAGTAGAATATTATAATTACTATAGAACTAAAAGGAGTTGAAACTATTTGGCTAGGGAAATTAAAGTTGTGCAGCCAAGTAATCCTACAGACGAGGAAAGGCATAGTATGCTAAGGCTTGCTTTAGAGGAAGTAGGTCGAATAGAAGACTATGATAATTTAATTGAACTACTTAGCCCGCCAAAGGACATTACAACCATATTACCACCGGGTGGATGCAAAGGCATTAATATAGGTATAATAGGAGGAGGAATTGCAGGTTTATCTGCTGCTTTTGAGCTTAGGAAATTGGGTTTTGACATAACTATATTTGAACAGCAAAAGGAACGTATAGGAGGAAGAATTTATACTTACTATTTTGATGAAAATAAAAGATTTTATGGTGAGCTTGGTGCTATGAGAATACCAGTAAGTCATGAAGCTACATGGAAGTATATAAATCAATTTAAATTAAGAACAACACCTTTTATTCAAAATAATGATAATGCCTTTATTTATGTGAGAAATAAAAGAGCTATCAATGATCCAGATGGAATAAGTGTTATGGAGAAAATATATCCTGAATTTAATTTAGCACCATGGGAAAGACAAGAGCCATGGCAAAAGCTTGTAAGTTATGGCTTAGGAGCTAGCTTACTTCAAATTAGCCCAGATATAAGAAGAGAGTTATTACAAAATAAAAAAAGGTACTCTCCAGAAATTGAATACTTTGACAGCTTAAGCATAAGAAGAGAACTTGAAGAACGGGGATTAAGTGAAGGTGCTATAGAAATGTTATCATCTATTGTTACATTTTCTGGATGGCTCTATGATAATAGTTATATAGAAAGTCTCCAAGAACAGTATGCTGTAGATGATGCTTTTAGGTACCAAATTGATGGAGGAACAGTATGGTTACCTATTGCAATGTATCATTCATTAATGTCACTTGACCCTAAAGAGTATAATGACATTTTACAGGATCAACTAGGACATATAACTTGGAAAAGTGGGAATAGAGTAGAAGGTATATACAAAAATAACGAAGATAATAAAGTTATTTTAGAATATAAAAGTGAACAAGAAATAAGTAGTCACCACCAGAGCTTTGATTTTGTAATATGCACTATACCATTTTCTAGCCTTCGTAATGTAAATATATATCCTATGTTTAGCACAGAAAAAATGCAAGCAATCAAAGAGGTTAATTATATAGCAGGACAAAAAACTCTCTTTATGTGTAAGGAGAAATTTTGGGAAGAAGGGGGACCTAGTAAAGCAATAATAGGTGGAGCCTCTTATACAGACTTACCAATAGGAAGTATATGGTACCCATCTTATAATATTGAGTACAATATTGCCGATTTGGAAAGTCAGGTAATACCTTCTGTGAGAAGAGAGTATAAAAGTTATGGAGGGGCTGGGGTTCTTTTAGCATCCTACAATCTATCTAGCGATGCAATGCGTCTTGGTAATTTAGAACCAATAACTAGATTAGAATGGATAAAAATACAAGTAGAGCATGTCCAAGGACTTAAACAAGGATATCTTGATGATATAGTATTAGATAGTAAAACCATACAATGGGATAATGAACAAGGATTTTTTGGAGCTGTTTGCTATTATATGCCTGGCCAAAAAAGGCTATTTGCCTATGCTTCTAGCCAGCCTGAATATGATAATAGAGTATATTTTGCTGGTGAACATATTTCACAGGAACATGGATGGATACAAGGAGCAATAAAAAGTGCAATGATTGCTGCAAATGAAGTAGCAGAACATTGTAAAAATTATATGAAAATAGGTATAAATTAAAAATGAGGTTATATCAAAATATATTAAATCTTATATTAATTTAAGATTAATAGATTATTTTGATATGACCTTTTCTAATATTAATTAAAATAGAGGATATATGCTAAAGGTTGTAACAAATGGTACATAACTTCTGCTACATTTTGTTTATAATAAAGGTAGTAAATCAGTAGGGGGGTATTACCATGAATTTAAATAATTTAATGAGACAACACGGAGACATATCAGATGAAATAAGGCTAATAAAAGAAATGATAAATAAAAATGTTATGGCATTAAATGCAATGGAAGCAGCAAGCCATATAAATAAACTCGCAGGGAAATTACAAATTCACTTAACATCAGAGGATAAATTTTTATATCCAACTTTGATTAATGGTAAAGATTTATCACTTAAGAAAATGGCTAATTTATATATGAATGAAATGGGTGAAATTTCACAAGTATTCACTAGTTATAAAAATAAATTTAATACTAAGAATAAAATTGAAGCTAATTTAATGGAATTTGTTGAAGAAACTAAGTGTATATTAAAAGCTATAGAGACAAGGATTACCAAGGAAGAAAATGAATTATATAAAATGATAAATGTTAATTAGCATCATAAATTTTTATATATTTTATTACTAAAAATGGAATTAATTAATATATTATAGGTGGTTTATACAATAAATTAGTTAATATTAAATAAAAATACAATAAATTGATTTAACACAAATAAAATATTTAAAGAATATAAATTCATAAAATATTATCTTGCATAATTAAAAATGTATGATAATATACAATGGATTATAAGCAAAATAGCTAAATACAAGGGTTTGAAGATGATTTAAAATAGTTCGAATAGAATTATTTTAAATCATTTTTTCATTCAAGTCATTATATTTGCAAGTATAAAAATATTAAATTTCAGTTGTACATAATAATTTTATAAAAATGCTATACTTTATAAAAAGTGTGTGATATAATTAAAAACATGTTATTGGAGTCCAATTATTTTTGTTAAAAAAATATATTTTGCATAAACTAAAGATTATATATTGCATAAATTTATAAAGTTTTTAGTTGAAAATAATAAAAGATGGTGGTGTTTTTTATATGACTAAGAAAAAATTCAAAAGAGTATTAGTAGCAAATAGAGGAGAAATTGCAATAAGAATATTTAGAGCTTGTCACGAGCTTGGAATAAGAACTGTTGCTATATATTCTGAGGAGGATAAGCTTTCTCTTTTCAGAACAAAGGCTCATGAAGCCTATCAGATTGGAAAGAATAAAAGCCCTGTTGACGCTTATTTAAATATTGATGAAATAATTAATCTTGCATTAAAAAAGCGTGTAGATGCCATCCATCCAGGTTATGGATTCCTATCTGAAAATCCTGAGTTTGCTAGAAAGTGTAAAGAGGCAGGAATAGAATTTATAGGACCTAAAGCAGAAATGATGGATAGATTAGGGGATAAAATAAAATCAAAAATTGTAGCAAAAGAAGTTGGTGTACCTGTAATACCAGGAGTAGAAAAACCAATTACTTCAGAGACGGAAGCAATTAAATTTGCAAAAGAATGTGGATATCCAATCATGCTAAAGGCTGCTGCCGGTGGTGGTGGAAGAGGTATGAGGATAGTAAGAAAAGAAGAAGAACTTCTTGAGTCTTTTAAAAGTGCTAAAAATGAGGCAAAAAAGGCTTTTGGAATAGATGATATATTTATAGAAAAATATCTAGAAGGACCTAAACATATTGAGATTCAAGTTCTTGGAGATAAGCATGGTAATATAGTTCACCTTTATGAAAGAGATTGTTCAATACAAAGAAGACATCAAAAGGTTATTGAATTTAGCCCAGCAGTATCTCTAAGTGAAGAAAAAAGACAAGTTATCTGTGAAGATGCTTTAAAGATTGCAAAATCTGTAGGATACATAAGTGCCGGAACTTTAGAGTTCTTAGTAGATATACATGGCAATCACTATTTTATTGAGATGAATCCAAGAATACAAGTAGAACATACTGTTAGCGAAATGACTACAGGAATAGATATCGTTCAAAGTCAAATTTTGATAGCACAGGGATATAGTTTAGATTCTAAGGAAATAGGAATCTGTTCACAAGAAGATGTAAAACCAAGAGGTTTTGCAATCCAATGTAGGGTAACTACAGAAGATCCTTCTAATAGTTTTGCCCCAGATACAGGGAAAATAGATGTTTATAGAACAGGTTCAGGATTTGGGATAAGACTAGATGGAGGAAATGGATTTAGTGGTGCTGTAATTAGTCCATATTACGATAGTTTACTTGTAAAAACAACAGCTTATTCTAGAACCTTTGAAGATACAATTAGAAAATCCATACGTTCCATTAAAGAGTTGAATATTACTGGAGTTAAGACCAATATAGATTTTCTAATAAACGTATTAAATAATGAAACCTTTAGAAGAGGACAATGTGATACTAATTTCATAGCAGATAATCCTCAATTATTTGATATAAAACCTAGAACTGATGAAGAATATAAGGTTTTAAAAATCATTGGAGAAAAAATAGTAAATGAAACTAAGGGAAATAAGAGAGAATTTGACGTACCAGTTATTCCAGTTATAGACTCTTTAGAAGGAATACAAGGTACTAAGAAAATATTAGATGAACAAGGTCCACAGGGTGTTGTAAATTGGATCAAGAATCAGAAAAAACTATTAATTACTGATACTACTATGAGGGATGCACAACAATCCTTAATGGCTACAAGAGTGAGAAGTAGAGATATGTTCAACATTGCAAAGGCGACCTCAGCCTATGGAAGAGATTTGTTTTCTCTTGAGATGTGGGGGGGAGCTACCTTTGATACGGCTTACAGATTCTTAAAAGAATCTCCATGGGAAAGACTTGAGGAATTAAGAAAAAGAATTCCTAATGTTATGTTCCAGATGCTGATAAGAGGAGCTAATGGAGTAGGATATAAAAATTATCCAGATAACGTAATAAGAGAATTTATAAGAGAATCTTCAAAGAGTGGTATAGACATATTTAGAATTTTTGACTCACTTAACTGGTTAAAGGGTATAGAGACATCGCTTGATGAAGTTTTAAACTGTGGGAAATTAGCAGAAGTTGCTCTATGCTATACTGGAGATATTTTAGATGTAACTAGAGATAAATATAGTCTTGAATACTATGTAAATAAGGCTAAAGAAATAGAAAAAATGGGAGCTCATATACTTGCTATAAAGGATATGTCTGCATTGCTTAAACCTTATGCAGCTAAAAAACTTATTAAGGCATTAAAAAATGAGATTTCAATACCTATTCATTTACATACTCATGACACTACTGGAAATGGTGTAGCAACTGTGCTTATGGCAGCCGATGCAGGAGTAGATATTGTAGATACAACCTTTAATAGTATGTCTGGTTTAACTAGCCAACCAGCTCTAAACTCTGTAGTAGCAGCTCTTGAAAATACAGACAGAGATACTGGCATAAATGTAAGTGAAATTCAAAAGTTATCAAATTATTGGGATGCTGTAAGACCAGTATATGAACAGTTTGAATCAGGACTTAAGTCAGGTAGAGCAGAAATTTATAAATATGAGATTCCAGGGGGACAATATTCAAACTTAAAACCTCAGGTAGAAAGTTTTGGACTTGGTCATAGATTTGAAGAAGTTAAATCTATGTACAAAGAGGTAAATAATATGGTAGGGGATATAATAAAAGTTACACCTTCTTCAAAAATGGTAGGGGACATGGCTATTTTCATGGTTCAAAATGGATTAACTTCTGAAAATATCTGTGAAAAGGGAAGAAATATGGCTTTTCCAGATTCGGCAGTATCTTATTTCAAAGGGATGATGGGTCAACCAGAAGGTGGATTCCCAGAGGAACTACAAAAGATAGTTTTAAAGGGTGAAAAGGCTATAACAGATAGACCAGGAGAATTATTACCACCTGAAGACTTTAATAAAATTGAAGAATATTTAAAGGATAAATATAAATATACTCCATCTAAAAAAGATGTTATAAGTTATGCTTTATATCCTGAAGTATTTGAAGATTTCTTAAAATTTGTTTCAGAATATGGTGATGTAAGTCGTATGGGTAGTGATGTATTCTTCCATGGACTTGCAGAGGGTGAAACATGTGAAGTTGAAGTTGCAGAAGGCAAGACCCTTATAGTTCAATTTATAGAAATAGGTAAATTAGATTCAGAAGGATATAGAACTCTAGCCTTTGAAATTAATGGAAATAGAAGAGAAATTAAAATTAAAGATAAAACAGCAAGTGCTTTAAAGAGTAATGGTAAAGATAGCTCTATAAAGATGGCTAATGCTGAGGATAAGCTAGAGATTGGAGCGAGTATTCCTGGAACTATAATTAAAGTCTTAGTAGAAAAAGGACAACAAGTTAAAGAGGGAGAAAGCTTACTGACAATAGAAGCAATGAAAATGGAAACTAATATAGTAGCTTCTATGGATGGTACTATTGACTCCATCCTTGTATCAGAAGGACAACAAGTAAAGACAGGACAATTACTAGTAAAATTAAAGTAATAACATCTACTTAATTTGTAGCAAAATAAATTGCCTATAAAAAATTTATATATATTATAAAAGACTTACTTAATGGTTTATCACTAAGTAAGTCTTTTGCATTGTCATTATACTCACTAAATATTATAATGAGTAATTGATTTTCACATTAAGCAGTAGTTGGTGGAGTGAAAACTCTTGTAGCAAGTTCTTCATCTAACATATATAAAGCTGCTGGATTATCTTCAGCTCTTTTAATCTTTTTAAGAAGAGTGTTGAAGGTGTTTTCTTCTTCAACCTGCTCATCTATGAACCATCTAAGTAAGCTTATAGTTGCATGTTCTTTTTCTTCGGAAGCAATATCTGCTAACTTATAAATTCTACTTGTAACTAGTTGTTCATGTTTATAACCAGTTTCAAATACATCTATTATACTTTCATATTTGCCCTCTGGTTTATCAATTTTATCTAATTCAACAACACCATTTTTTTGAAAAATATAGTCATAAAGTTTCATTGCATGGAATAATTCCTCTTGAGCTTGAACTCTAAAGAAATTAGCTATTCCACCTAAATCAACAGATTCAGCATAGGCTGCCATAGCTAAATAAGTGTAAGATGAGTAAAATTCAAAGTTTACTTGGTCATTAAGATTTTTTAATAAATTATCACTTAACATTAGTATACCTCCTTATAATCCTTAGTTTATTGTAGGATTTTAAATATTTAGTACTATTCTACATGATTTACCATAGTTATTCAAATTATAACAACTATAACAATTTAATAATAGGAATAAATATAAAAAGTCCTAAAATATTGTAGAAGGTAAATTTCTTTAAAAACTTACCACTATAGGATTTAAATTCCTTCACATATAACTTAAATAATATAACACTTGCCATAGATGCAATTATTGTGCCCATTCCTCCAACATTAACACCTAGTAAAAGCTCTTTATAATAATTTGTGAAGTTTGCAATGAGCATTGTAGCAGGTACATTACTTATACCTTGACTCAGCAGAATAGATGCAAAGTAAGTATTATTAGCTCTATTTAGTATTTGTGATAAAAAGCTTTTTACAACACCTAGAGAGGAAATATTGCCTATAAATATGAAGAAACCTATAAAAGTAATAAGTAAGGAGTAATCCACTTCCTTTAATAGATTTTTATTGATTATCAAGGTTAATATCAAGGTTACCCCCATGGAAGTTCTATAATCTATAAATTTAAATACAGATAAAATAGCTATAATAAATAAAATAGTAAAAATAATAATACCTTTTGTGTTGAATCCGGAAATATTATCTAGACTAGGAACATTAATATTTTCTTTATTATTTATAATTAATATAGTTAAAAATATAATAGCAGTTATAACTAAAGGTAGAGTTATCCTAAAAAAGTCCACAGGAGTTAGATTATAAAAGGAATAAATAAAAAGATTCTGTGGATTTCCCATAGGGGTTAGACTACTACCTAAGTTGGCAGCTAAAGTTTGAAAAATTACTAGTTTTAATGGATTAACCTTAATCTTTTTACTAATTATTATAGTTAACGGTACAAAGGTAAGTAGAGCTACATCATTAGTTACTAACATTGAGGAGAAAAAGGTTATAAATATTAGGGAAAAACATAATGATGTGTAGCTTGTACATTTATTTAATATAGACACTGCAATGAAGTCTAATATCTTTAAATCTTTAAAGGCTGCCACAATAATCATTAAATTTAGCAATAAAAATAAAACCTTAAAATCTATATACTCTATCTTGGGTATAGCTATAAAGGAAGAGAGAATAGCTAAAGTTATAGCTATTACTAATATAGTCTCGGTTTTGAAGAATTTTATAATTTGATTTTTATAAATTTGTACTATTTTCATTTGTATATCTCCATTTTAAAAATTAAGCTATGTATTACTTTGATTATAAATTAATTATTAAGTAAAACATAGCCTAAATATAATTATATATTTAATTAATTGAAGGTTTCCAAGTACCCTTATAATAAAAGTATACAGATAACGCAGTTCCTATTATCCAACCAAGAGGGAAGGCCCACCAGATACCGGAGTATCCTATTATTGAAGCTAAAATGAAGGAAAGGGCTACTCTTAGTATTAAATCAGAAAAGGTGGCAAACATAAAGTCTTTCATAGCTCCGGCTCCACGGAGAACACCATCACATACCATCTTAAGACCTACTACTAAATAAAAAGGTGCTAGGGTTCTTAGAAACTCAGTACCCACATTAATTACATCTATGCTCTCACTAGAATCTACAAACAATCCAATTAATTTTGGAGCAAGGATTAAAAATAGAATAAGAATTCCACCACATATACTTAAGGTTATAGCTACTGCAGCTTTATATCCTTCTCTCACCCGGGAAATTTTCTTTGCACCAATGTTTTGTGCAGTGAAGCTAGAAAGTGCACTAGACATAGTACTCATAGAAGTAAGAGCAATGGTATGAACTCTAAAGGCAGCAGAATATCCTGCTACGACTATGGCTCCGTAGCTATTAACTAGACCTTGTACACAAATTTGACCTACAGATATAAAGGATTGTTGCATTATACTTGGTATGGCAATTCTACTTATACGTTTTAAAATGTAACTACTAAAGTAAGGATACTTTTCAGTGACTTCAATTTTACGTAATCTCATAATAAGGCACACTATAGCTAGTATAGAAGAAAGACCTTGAGCAATAAAAGTAGCCCAAGCAACTCCAGATACACCCATTTTAAAAGTTATAACAAACACTAGGTCTAAAATAATATTAAATATAGAAGAGAAAATTAAAAGATATAAAGGTGTTTTGGAATCTCCTAAACCGTTAAATATGGCGGTGGCAGTATTATATAAAAATAAAAATATAATTCCGCTTATGTATATTTGTAAATAAAGGGCAGAATCAGAAAATATATTTTCTGGAGTATGAAGAAGTCTCATAAGAGGCTTACAAAAAATACTACCCAAGATAGTTAAAATAATGCTAAGACTAGTTAGAGATATTATAGCTGTTGAAATTGCAGATTTCATAGTAGTATATTTTTTTGAACCAAAGATTTGTGCAACTACAACAGAGCATCCCATACTAGAGCCTACAGCTACGGCGATGAATAGTGCAGTTATAGGATAAGAAGCACCTACAGCAGCTAAAGCATTTACTCCTATAAATTTTCCTGCTACAATACTATCCACAATATTATAAAGTTGTTGAAAAAGTGAACTAAGTAACATGGGAAGAGAAAAAGTCCATAAAATTTTAAAAGGGTTTCCAATGGTCATATCAGTGATAGAACTATCTTTAATCTTATTATCCCTTTTAGTGATAGTTTCAGAGTTCATAATAGTTTACCTCCTCAAATGATATAATTATAGATTTTAATCTAAAGTTTATAATTTAAAACTAAGTTTATATATACCTTAAGATAAAAAAATCCCCTTATCATTATAGGATGTATGTAAAAGAAGAGCAACGAAGGATATATATAGGAATATTGTGATAAAATTAGAATAATAGGGTACATTGGAGGTAATTGATTAGATTTGCTCTAGGAGCCTTAATTACAGTAATATCAATGGGTTTACCATGTAAGAACATAACATTATTGAAACTGGAGAAATTAATATAAAATATTAAATCAATGGAGTGATAATATAATGAAAATATTAATAATGCGTGTGACACTAAGAGCTTCGTGGGTACATTCTTTAAAGGAAAAGAGAATGGTGATAAAGAGTTTAATGCAAAGACTAAGAAATAAGTTTAATATTTCTGTTGGCGAAGTTGATGAACAAGATATACATCAAACATTAGTTATAGGTATTGCAGGAGTTTGTGGAACATCAGCTCAGGTCCATTCTACCATGGAAAATATAATAAATTTTATAGAAGAAAATACAGATGCAGAAATAATTAAAATTGAGAACGAGGAAGATGTGTTTTGATGTGGTATTAAATGGTGAAAAATTTTAGAAGATATTAAAAAGGGGAAAGTTGCAACACACATAGAGGAAATAAAATAATAAATATTAATAATTCTTTATGTAATTGTATTCACGGTTATAAATTCCATTGACTTCATAGTTAAGCTGTGGGTATTATGTTCTAATAGTGGTAAATAATTAAAGTTAATTATAGAACAGATAATTAAATTATTAATTTATATTATTAGTATTAAAAAATATTTACAAAGGAGGAATTATAAAATGAAATTAATTTTAAAATACTTAAAAAATTATAAAATGCTTCTTATGATTAATATAATATCAGTATTTGGCTTTGCTTTAGTTGAACTTGGAATACCAACTATTATGGCTAAAGTTATCGACAAGGGAATAGCTAATGGTGATATAGAATATATAAAAACAATGGGACTTATAATTGTAGTTATATCTATAATAGGGGTTTTAGGGACAATATTGTTAGGATATTGTTCATCTAAAATATCTACAAATGTAACTAGAGATATAAGGAATGATATATTTAAGAAATCACAAGAGTTTTCTCATAGTGAATATGATAGATTTGGTATATCATCAATGATTACTAGAACTACCAACGATGCATTTCAAGTAATGCAATTTATAAATATATTACTGAGATTAGCGTTGATTACACCAGTAATGTTTATAGTAAGCTTAGTGATGATACTTAAAACAAGTTCATCCTTATCAAGTATATTAGCTGTTACATTACCATTTATAATTATTGGTGTATTCATAATAGCTAAAATTTCCCATCCGTGGTCAGAGATTCAACAGAAAAATTTAGATAAGTTAAACAGAATATCTAGAGAAAATTTGACAGGAATAAGGGTAATAAGAGCTTTCGGTAATGATGATCATGAAAGAGAAAGATTTGCTGAAACTAATAAGGACTATACTGAGATTTCAAAGAAGATTTTCAAGCTTATGTCTATATCTCAGCCAAGCTTTTTCTTAGTGCTTAATTTAGCAATCATAGCCATATTCTGGATTTCTAGTAGCATGATAAATCTGGGAACTCTTCAAGTAGGACAATTAGTTGCTTTTATAGAGTACTTATTCCATGCTATGTTTTCACTTATGTTATTTTCAACTGTATTTGTTATGTATCCCAAAGCACAAGTTTCATCTAATAGAATACAAGAGCTATTAGATGCTGAACCTATTATCAAGAATCCTGAGAATGGAATCAAGAAAAGTAATAATGAAGGAAATGTAGAATTTAATAAAGTTACCTTTACTTATCCAGATGGAGAAGTACCTGTGCTTAAAGATATTTCCTTTACAGCTAAAAAGGGAGAAACTATTGCGTTTATAGGAAGTACTGGTAGTGGAAAAAGTACACTAATAAACCTAATTCCTAGATTTTATGATGTTACTGAAGGAAGTATAAAGATAGATGGGATAGATATTAGAGAATATGATTTAAAGACTTTACGTAAAAAAATTGGATTTATACCTCAAAAGACTAGGTTATTTACAGGAAGTATAGATACAAATATTAGATTTGGTAAAAAGAAAGCTACTGTAGAAGAGGTTGAATATTCTTCAAAGGTGGCCCAAGCCTATGACTTTATAATTAAAAAACCTAAGAAGTTTGAGGAGTTAATAAGTGAAGGGGGAGGTAATGTATCTGGAGGTCAAAAGCAAAGAATATCTATTGCTAGAGCTATAATAAGAAGGCCTGCAATATATATTTTTGATGATAGCTTTTCTGCCTTAGATTTCAAAACAGATGCTACTCTTAGAGCTAAGCTTAAAAATGAAACTAAAGAGGCTGTAGTATTGATAGTTGCTCAAAGAATAAGCTCTATTATGGATGCTGATAAAATTATAGTATTAAATGAAGGTGAAGTAGTTGGAATAGGAACTCATAGAGAGTTACTGAAAAATTGCGATATATATAAAGAGATTGCATCATCACAATTAACAAAGGAGGAGTTGGCATAATGAAGAAGATTAAAAATGCAGTAAGTAAAATTTCTCCCTTTGTAAAACCTTATAAATGGCCTTTTATAGGGGCCATAATATTTGTAATTATAGCAGCGGTCTTTACTGCTCTAGCTCCCATGACAGAAGGATTAATTATAACTCAGCTTACCAAGGATGCCTTTGATATGGCGAAAGGAGTAGCAGGAGCCTCAGTAAACTTTAATTATATAATAAAAATTTTAATAGTTTTAGCCTTTGTATATGTAGGAGGTACAGCATCAACATATGCAGCTAGCTTCATGTTAACTAATGCAATTCAAAATACCATGAGGGATTTAAGAAATGCAGTTCAAGATAAAATTAGAAAATTACCAGTGAGTTACTTTGATAAAAATAGCTATGGAGATGTATTAAGTCGTATTACCAATGATATAGATACTATATCTAATGCATTACAGCAAAGTTTTGTTCAAGTAGTTAATGCAGTTCTTTCATTAACTTTTGCCTTGATAATGATGTTTACAATAAATGTGAAGATGGCACTAGTAGCTATACTTATAATACCTATAAGCTATATGATATCTAGAGTTATAGTTGGAAGATCACAGAAACTGTTTTATAATCAACAAAATGCTTTAGGAAACCTAAATGGTAAGGTTCAGGAGATGTATACTGGCTTTAATGAGATAAAACTATATGGAAAGCAAGATGATGTTATAAGAGAATTTGGAGATATAAATCAAGAACTTTGTAGTACTGGATTTAAAGCTCAATTTATATCAAGTATAATGTCACCCCTAGTTTCTCTAGTAAGTTATTTAGGAATTGCAGCGATTGGAGTATTAGGTGCAATTAATGCCATAGCAGGTGCCATTACTGTTGGAAATCTACAAGCATTTATTCGTTATATATGGCAGATAAATCAACCTCTTTCTCAGGTAACTCAATTATCCTCAGCTATACAATCAGCTTTTGCTGCAGTAGATCGTGTATTTGAGATATTAAATGAAGAAGAGGAAATTCCAGATAAAGAGAATTCAATAAAATTAGAAAATCCACGTGGTAATGTTACCTTTGAACATGTTAAGTTTGGATATAGTGACGACAAGCCATTAATAAAAGACTTAAGTGCACAGGTTAAGAGTGGGCAAATGGTAGCCATTGTAGGTCCTACAGGAGCAGGTAAAACTACTCTTATAAACTTGCTTATGAGATTTTATGATATCAAAGAGGGAGCTATAAAGATAGATGGAGTAGACATTAGAGACATGAAGAGGGAAGATCTACGTTCAATATTTGGAATGGTTCTTCAAGATACATGGCTGTATAATGGTACAATTTACGATAATATAAAGTATGGTAGATTTGATGCTACGAAAGGGGAAATAATAGAAGCTGCTAAGATAGCTAATGTACACCACTTTATAAAGACTCTCCCTGATGGGTATAACATGTTTCTTAATGAAGAAGCATCTAATATATCTCAAGGTGAAAAGCAATTGTTAACTATTGCTAGAGCTATAATATCAGATCCTGCCATATTGATATTAGATGAGGCAACAAGCTCTGTAGATACTAGACTAGAGCTATTACTTCAAAAAGCTATGAAGAATATAATGAAGGGAAGAACAAGTTTTGTTATTGCCCACAGACTTTCAACTATCCGTAGTGCGGATTTAATTTTAGTTATAGATGAAGGTAATATTATAGAGCAAGGAACTCATGAAGAGTTAATGATAAAGAGTGGTTTTTACGAGAAACTTTATAATAGTCAATTTAGAAATAATGAAGAAGTAAGAAGTTAAATAATATTAGAAAACGTCTCTTTTTAAGAGACGTTTTTATATTTTTTTAATATACATATATCACAATATAAAATTAAATATACATTTAATTTTATAGTTTAAGTAACCTAATATCATGAAACCCGCATGAGCACAACAACTAGTTAACTAGGTAAATATTTAAATAGGTTTATAGGTATATATTTAAATAGGAACATAGTTTTATAGCTTCATATTTAAATAGTTTATGGTTAAAATCCTATTGAATTTTATTTTTAATTTAATTATTCTGTAATGACATAAATTACAAGTAAGGAATAAAACTATTGAAAAGTAAAATAATGGGTAATACAATATAAGGTATAAGGAATATAGTTAACTATGTTCCATTAAATTATAATTAGGGGGAAAGGGTATGAAAGAGAAAAAAAGACTTACGGCGTTTATAATGTCATTATTTTTATTTGCAACCTTAGTAATGCCAATAAATATTACTGAGGCATATGCAGAAGATAATGATAAAACAAATAATAGCCAAGCTGTAGCTAGTGACGAAAACAGTATAGAGACACAATTACTAGAGGAGACTAATTTAAGTAAGGTTAACAAGGTAGTTGACATTATAAGTTTTAATGATTTCCATGGCAATGTATTAGAGTCTGGTAAAAACATTGGAGCTGCAAAATTAGTAGGAGTTGTAAATGAATATAAAGCTAAAGCTACTACTGAATATGGTGTTATACCAGTATCAGCAGGAGATTTATATCAAGGGACAGCAATTTCTAATCTTACCACTGGTAAACCAGTAACAGCTATGCTAAAAGCTATGGGACTTGAAGCATCTGCTATAGGTAATCATGAATTTGACTGGGGCATTAATAATATAAATGCTTGGTCAAAAGAAGGTGGATTCTCCTTCTTAGCTGCCAATATAGTTAAAAAAGGTACTAAAGAAAGAGTAAGCTATGCGCAACCATATAAAGTAGTTGAAAGAAATGGAGCAAAAATAGGGTTAATAGGAATTTCTACTCTAGAGACAGCAACTTCTACTTTAGCTGAAAATGTAAAAGATGTAGATTTCTTAGATCCAGTAGATACTGTTGCTAAGTGGAACAAAGTACTTAGGGAAACAGAAAAGGTTGATGCTGTAGTAGTTATAGCGCATGCCGGAGCGTATCAAGATATTAATACAAAAGAAATAACTGGGGAAGCTGCTGATATAGCAAAAGTTGAAGGTGTAGATGCTGTAATTGCAGGTCATAACCATTCTGTAGTTTCAGGCGAGGTAAATGGAGTACCAGTAGTAGAAGGTGGATATAATGGTAGAGCCTTAGCTAAGCTTACATTTACCTTTGATCATAGCAACAAACTTATAGACGTAGAGCCTAGTGTGGATGTGTTTTTAGGTAAAGAGGCTACCCTTCCAGTAGATGAAAATGTATTAAAGGAAGTAAATGATATGAATTCAGGTTTAAGTGAAATATTAGGACAAAAGGTAACTTCACTTAAAGAGCGTTTAAGTCATGATGATAAAAACACTGCAGTAACTCCACTTGGTGTAACTGTAGCAGAAACTATGAGAAAAATAGTAGGAACTGAGATAGCTGTAACTAATGGTGGTGGAATTAGAAGAAGTCTAGAACAAGGAAATGTCACTATTGGTGATATGTACGAAATTCTTCCTTTTGATAACACTATAGTAACTCTTGATGTTAAGGGTTCAGACTTATATGGCATCATAGAACATGGAATTAATACAGAGGGATTTGCATGGGGTCAATATGCAGGTATAAAGGTTTGGTGTAATCCAGAAGATGGCAAAGTTTCATCTATAAGATTAAATGATGGAACTAAAATTGATATGGATAAATACTATTCGATAGCAATAAATGACTTTATGTTAACAGGTGGAGATAAATATGATTTCTCTAATGCTATAAATGCAGTTAACACAAATGTAGTTATGAGAGATGCAATGGCTGAAGACTGGAACCAAAATGGTGTCCCTAAAGTAGATTTTAATGTATTAGTAGCAGGAGAAGATACAACTGTAGATAAGCCTACAGAAGAAAAACCAACAGAACCTAATGTTCCAGAAGAAGAAAATAAGCCATCAACTCCAAATACTAATAATCCAAGTAAACCAAGCAATCCAAGCAAATTACCTCAAACTGGTGCTCCATTAACCCCAGATGCATTTGCAACTATGGGAATTGTGGTAATTGCATTAGGTGGATATATTGCTAAGAAAAAGAAAAAGTCAGCATAATAAATTGTTAAAATTTTTTTAACGAGCTTTAAAATAAAATTTTTTACTTGATATAATATAGATATAGCACGTAGCTTAACAGCGTAAGTTCGATTGTTAAGCTTATGTGCTTTTTATTTTGGAGGTGATTTTCAATATGTGAATAACTCATAGAGCAATACATAGAAAGAATCATCCCTTTTTTATTATGCAGTTTTGGGGTAATATAGAGGATAGTGATAGGACTAAAGAAAAATAAAGTAATGGAGGGATATAATGAAGGCTTTAATGGATTTACATACCCATACTATTTCTAGTGGGCATGCTTATAGTACTTTAAAGGAAAATATTGAGGAAGCTAGAGATAAGGGGCTAAAGGTCCTTGGAGTTTCAGATCATGCTATATCTATGCCAGGTACAGCTCATGAATATTATTTTAATAATTTAAAGGTGATTAAGGATGAAATTATGGAAGTTAGAATTCTAAAAGGAATAGAGGCTAACATAATGGATTATGAAGGTAGAATAGATGTACAAGAGGAGCTGGCACTAGAACTTGACTATGTCATAGCTAGTATGCATCCACCTTGTGTAGCACCAGGAACCATTGAAGAAAATACTAATGCTTTAATAAAGGTTATGGATAATCCTTATGTTAAAATCATTGGTCATCCTGATGATAGTAGATTTCCTTTAGATTATGAAAAAGTAGTATTAGCGGCTAAAGAAAAAAATATGGTTTTTGAAATGAATAATACATCCATATCTCCAAAGAGCTTTAGAAGAAATGCTAGAGAAAATCAAATAACTCTTCTAAACTTATGTAAAGAACATGGAGTTAAAATAATCATGGGCAGTGACGCTCATATTTATTATGATGTAGGAGAATTTTCATCCTGCTATGAGTTACTTAAGGAGATAGATTTCCCAGAGAAACTTGTTTTAAATTTTAATATGGATTCCTTAGAATATATATTAGGAAAAAGATAATATAAGGTGATATATCAACAAAATGTTATAGTTGTGTGGATATATCACCTTTATTAATAATTAATTGTGTATAAAATCACTAAAGTGGAATACTATTTATGAGGTGATTTTATGAAATCTGTATGGAGTGAAAGCTGTAATTTTAAAAAGAGGGAATCCTTAAATGGAAATATAGAGGCAGATGTAGTAGTTATAGGAGCCGGTATAACAGGAATATTAACTGCCTATATGCTAAAGAAAAAAGGAATAGATGTAGTTATAATTGAGGCTGAAGAGATTTGTAGTGGAAATACAAAAAATACTACTGCGAAGATAACTTCTCAGCATTCCTTAATTTATGATAAGTTAATTAAGGAATTTGGAGAAGCGAAGGCAAGACAATATGCAAGTGCCAATGAGTTAGCTATAAAAAAATATAAAGAAATAATAGAGAATGAGAGAATTAAGTGTGATTTTGAAGAGAAGGATGCTTATCTATATACTATGGATAATGTTGAAGCTTTAGAAAAAGAATTAGAAGCAGCAACTAAGTTAGGAATAAAAACTAAACTTTTAGAAAATACAGAGCTTCCTTTTAAGGTTAAGGCAGCTTTGAAATTTTATAACCAAGGTCAATTTAATCCTCTTAAGTTTTTAGAAGTTATTACTGAAGACTTAACTATTTACGAAAATACTAAAGCTTTAGAAATTAAAGAGGAGCTAGTTGTTACAGATAAAGGGATGGTTGCTGCTAATGTAATAGTAGTAGCTACTCACTATCCAATTATGAATACACCTGGGTATTATTTCATTAGAATGCATCAAGAAAGATCCTATGTTATAGCTTTAGAGAATGCTCAAGATGTCAATGGAATGTACATTGGTATTGATAAATGGGGATACTCTTTTAGAAATTATAAGGACTTATTATTGCTTGGTGGAGGTTCTCATAGAACTGGTAAGAATGAAGCTGGTGGTAAGTATGAAGAATTAAGACAGGTAGCAAGGGAGTTATATCCCAATGCTAAGGAAAAATATCATTGGTCTGCTCAAGATTGTATTCCTATAGATGAAATACCTTACATAGGTCAATATTCCACTGAAACTCCTAATGTATATGTGGCAACGGGTTATAAAAAATGGGGAATGACATCCTCTATGGTGGCAGCTATGATTTTATCTGATATGATATCCGGAAATAAAAATGATTTTGCAGAGATATTTTCTCCTACAAGATTTGATATGTCAGCATCAAGTAAAAACCTAACCCAGGATGTAATAGAAACTACAAAGAATTTTATAGCACAAAAAATTCACATTCCAAGTGAGCAGGTAGAGACGGTAGAAACTGGTCATGGTGGAATTGTAGAATATAATGGAGAGAAAGTTGGGGTATACAAAGATAATAATGGTAATATATTTACTGTAACTACAAAATGTCCTCATTTAGGTTGTGAACTTCAATGGAATCCTGATGAGTTATCATGGGATTGTCCATGTCATGGCTCTAGATTTGATTACAAGGGTAATTGGATAGAAAGTCCAGCTATTAGGGGATTATCCCATGAATAAAATTAAATGTTATACAAGGAAAAAGAGTTTTTTTGAGGGCTGGTATTTTAAACATCAAAAGGGTGAGGATACTATATCCTTTATACCTGGCATAAATATAGATAGTAAAGGAAATAGATCAGCCTTTATACAAGTGATAACTAATAGAAATTCATATAATATAAATTATAGTTTTTCTAAATTTATAGTTTATAAAGATAAGTTAAGAATAAAAGTTGGAGATAGTATTTTTTCATCTAAAGGCATTGAAATCCACATTAAAGATGAGGGATTAACTATAGATGGAAAAATAGAATATGACTTATTGACTCCTGTAAAATATGACATTATGGGACCTTTTAGCTTTATACCTTTCATGGAATGTAGCCATGGCATTATTAGTTTATATCATAAATTAAGGGGAAATTTAATTATTAATGGTGAAGATGTAAGTTTTAATGATGGAGTTGGATATATTGAAACAGATAGAGGCAACTCTTTCCCTAAAACTTATTTATGGACCCAGTGTAATGATTTTAAAAATGAAAAGATATCTATAATGGCAGCTATAGCAGATATACCTTTTATGGGAATAAATTTTAAAGGATGTATATGCGTTGTATATTATAAAGGAAGAGAATATAGATTATCCACCTATAATGGAGTTAAGATTCTTAAATATAATTGCAAGTCACTAATGTTAAAAAGAGGTAAGTATGAACTACAGATAAAAGTTACTGATGGAAATCCACAAAAGTTATTAGCACCCTCAAGTGGTAATATGTGCAGAACTATTCATGAAAATGCAGCTTGCTCAGCTAACTATAAGTTTTATATAGAGGATAATTTAGTCTTTGATATAGAAAGTGATAACTGTAGTTTTGAATATGTGGATAGATAGGAATTTAAATGTCTCTAGACGTGATAAAAACTAAATTCTAAACTAATATTAAACTAGCATTAAAAATATAAAGATGCTAGTTTAATATTTTTTAAAAGACTATTTCATAAATATATATCTATATGGTATATTAAAACAATAGCAAAAAAATATATATGGAGGGTTTATTCATGATATTTTATTTTTCAGGCACAGGAAATTCTTTATACGTAGCAAAAAATTTATCCAGTAACCAAGGAGAAGAATTAATTGCAATTTCAAAGGAAATGAAACAAGATAAAGATTTTTATGAATATGACTTAAAACCAGGAGAAAAGATAATATTTGTTTATCCTATCTATGCTTGGGCATCACCAGCACCAGTAGTTAAATTCATTAGTAAATTAAAATTAAATAACTATAAGAACAATTATTTATCAGCAGTAGTAACCTGTGGCGAGAACATAGGAAATAACATGAAAATACTAGAGAAAAAGCTAGGAGCTAAGGGGTTAAAGTTAAATAGTGGATTTTCAATTGTTATGCCTAATAATTATATTATCCTTGGAAGAGCAGATGAAGATGATATTGTGAATAGTAAGATGTCTAAGGCTTTGGAGACCATTGGAGAAGTAAATAATCTTATAGGTGATAAAGTTAGGGATGTATTTAAAGTTGAAACAGGACCAATGCCTAAGGTTATGACAGCTATAGCTAATCCTATATTCAATAAGTTAGCTATAAATACTAAAAAGTTTTATGTTACAGATGATTGTATAGGATGTAAACTTTGTGAACAGGTATGCAATACTAAATGCATTAAAGTTGATAAAGTTCCTAAATGGGGAGATAACTGCTGTCAATGTTTAGCATGTATAAGTTATTGTCCTAAGGAAGCCATCCAATATGGAAAATATACAATTAATAAAAAGAAATATAAAAACCCTAAAATTCCTGTAGGTGAAATGATAATATAACAGGCAATGATTCTATATAGCTCAGTGAACTTTTAAAGACTCTCTTTAAGACTGTGACTTTACTTTTAAAACATGTATATATTTTTATAATAAAAATAATAATAAGAGTACGAAATTTAAAAGGGGAGTTCATCCATGAAAAACTTACTTAGAGTTATTTTTGTATTACTTATTTTCAATTTTATATTATATGATATAGCTTTTGCTAAGGATAGAAGTTATGCTTTAGCACATGGAAAAGAAGATAATAAAATTGAGGTAGCAGTAGCTATAAAAGATGATGGTATTTGGGCAGTGAATATAAATAACCCTTCAGAGAAAATAATGCTTAACAAAGGGGCTTATAGAGAGCCAAATATAAGTGAAAATGGTTATGTAGCCTATAGGGATATTAAGAATAACTTGTATGTAACAAAAATAGATTTTTATAAAAAAGTAGAAAATACTACTAATGTAGATGATAGTATTACTGCATATCAATGGGATAAAGATGGAAATTTAATTTATTCTAAGTCCACAGGTGGAGTATATATATTTGGAGTTAAAGATAAAACTAAAGAAATTTTCACTGGAGGAAAAGAGTTTTATACACAAATTTTATTAGGAAAAGATAACTCTTTATTTGCCACAAAGAATATTATGAAAAAAGGTAATTCGGATAATTATCCTTTTCCACTAGGAATAGTTAAGTTAGATTTAGCAACTAAAACAGAAAAAGTAGTGATACCATATATACCTATAAGTTCCCAAAATCATGATTTAGGGTTGGATCCAAAGATGGCTACCATCTCAATTAATGGAGTTAATTTAATTGTATGGTGTAGACCTAATTCTGCATCAATGACAGCAGATGGGGTGCCTATAGGAGTTTATAATGATGAAAGTAACAAGTGTAGAGAAGTACTTAATGAAGAGATTATAGTTTTAACTTATGAGGATATGATGTCTGCATCACCAATAGATGATAACTTAGTGGCTATTATAAATGGTGCATATAGGTTTATGAATGTAGATAAAACTTTAGGAATCTTAAATTTAGAAGATGAAAGTTTTAAAAAGATCACTAAGGATGGAGAAGTAGCTATGACTCCAAGTTATTCTAGTGATGGTAGAAATATAGTTTATTCAGCCTCAACTTATAGTGAAAATCTTCAGCAATGGGAAAATTCCAACAATCAACATATATATGAAGTAAACTTAGAAAATAATGAAATTACTAAATTGACTAACTCATCTGTAGGATGGGATTTTTATCCTAACTATATTAATGATGATAGTGAATTTGTATTTATAAGAAAAGATAAAAAAAATAAATTTTCTTTAATTAAGGGAAATAGGGAGGGGAAGGAACAAGTTATTATTGATAACATTTTACATTTGGATGATAGTGCCAGTATAAACGAGTATTTTTGGTATTATGGACATTACGATATGAGGAAGGTGTTGCATAATATGGAGATAACTCAATGATTTAAAAATTTAATACTTACGCGCTAAGATACACATATGATGAGAGGAAAGATAAATTTATGGAATTGACATTAGACATATTTCAAACAATGGCATTAGCTTCTATGGTTTTTTATTTTGGAAAATATTTAAAAGAAAAAATATCTATATTAGAAAAGTATTGCATACCTGCACCAGTTGTAGGAGGTCTTATTTTTGCAATACTTATGCTTATATTTAGGCTGACAGGATTTATCACTATTAATTTAGATACAACTCTACAAAATATTTTTATGACTGCATTTTTCACTAGTGTTGGGTTTACGGCTAGTATTAGAATATTAAAAAAAGGTGGTATAAAAGTATTAACATTCTTAATTTTATCAGTGCTTTTAGTAATTCTACAAAATACAGTTGGAGTTGCTTTAGCAACCTTGTTTAATTTAGAACCCTTATTAGGAATTTGTACAGGCTCTATTCCTATGATAGGGGGACATGGTACAGCGGGGTCATTTGGACCTATTCTAGAAGAAATGGGAATTGCAGGTGCTACAACTGTATCCTTTGCTTCTGCGACTTTTGGACTGGTTATGGGAAGTATAATTGGAGGATTGGTTGCTAGAACATTAATTATACGTCATAAGCTTAATACTCCTATGAAGGAGGATGATGATAATACCTGTATGCCACTAGGAGATTTTAATGAAGATAATCAAGATATACTATGTCATAAAAGATTAATGTCAGGTGCATCTTGGATCTTTATAGCAATGGGAATAGGATCTATAATATCTAATTTTATTCAGGGAATTGGTTTAACTTTTCCATCTTATATTGGAGCTATGCTTGTGGCTGCAATTATAAGAAATATTTGTGATGCCACAAATATTGAGTTAGTAGAAAAAGAAATTGAAAATCTTGGAGGTATCAGCTTATCCTTCTTTTTATCTATGGCTCTTATGGGATTAAAGTTATGGGAACTTCTAGATTTAGCAATTCCTATGGTTGTTATGTTAATAGCACAAACAATTCTCATAGGTATATTTACATATTTTGTAACCTTTAGAATTATGGGGAGAGATTATGAAGCGGCAGTTTTTGCATCTGCAAACTGCGGATTTGGAATGGGAGCTACACCTAATGCTGTAGCTAATATGGATGCACTTTCAAATAAATTTGGATTTGCACCTACCCCATATTTTGTCGTACCAATTGTAGGATGCTTATTCATAGATTTCGTAAATTCTGCAATTATTACACTATTTATAAATATAATTCATTGAAGCCATTGATCAAAGTAATTATAGAATAACGACATATTAAAATATTAGAATATAAAAGAAAAAGCAATATACTATTAAAATGTAAAGAGTATGTTGCTTTTCTTAGGTTAAAATGTATGAAATTAATTCATAAAAGATATAATAATTATGAGATTAGAAAAAGTTGTTATAAAAAGGTAGCATAAATTCTTTCTATTAACATAGGTATTATATAGAATTATATTTTAAGAAATAATAAATAATACTATTTTTATAAATACTTTTTTTAATTATATAAAATATAAAAAATTTAAATGAATTATTAAATGGGTTATAGGTAATATTTCAAAAATAATTATTTTATATATGTTGACTTTATAAATTTATAAGTATAAAATTAATATAAATTTGCAAGTCGAAGAACGTAATAAAATGTTGAAATATATATTGAAATATATATAAAGTACATATTAATTATAAAGTAAATACAAAAAAATGGAGGGATTTTTATGTCTATATTAAAAGGATTAAATCCAGAAAAGGTTCTAGGCTATTTTGAAGAATTAACTAAAATACCTCATGGTTCAGGCAATGAAAAGGTTATCAGCGATTATTTGGCTAACTTTGGTAAGGAAAGAGGATTTGTAGTAATACAAGATGATGAGTTAAATGTAATCATTAAAAAAACTGCTACTCAAGGATATGAAAATGCACCAGTAGTAACAATCCAAGGTCATATGGACATGGTTTGTGAAAAGAATAAGGATAAGGTACATGATTTTGAAAAGGATCCATTAGAGCTTAGAATCGATGGGGACTATCTTTATGCTAATGGAACAACACTAGGAGCAGATAATGGAATAGCAGTAGCTTATGGATTAGCTATTTTAGATTCAAAAGAGTTAAAACATCCTGCTATAGAACTATTTGTTACTACAGGTGAAGAGACAGGTATGTATGGAGCTATAGCAGTAGATCCTAAAAATCTTGATGGAAAAATATTATTAAACATTGACTCAGAAGAAGAAGGAATATTCCTTGTAAGCTGTGCTGGTGGAGTTACTAACTATGTAAATATAAATACTCAATGGGAAGATGCCTCTAATGAAGCTTTAAAACTAGAAGTTAAAGGTTTAAAAGGTGGACACTCTGGTATGGAAATAATAAAACAAAGAGGAAATGCTAATAAACTTATGGGAAGATTATTAAATGCTATATCAAAAGAGGTAGATTTTAATATTTCTCATATAAGTGGAGGCGCTAAAAATAATGCAATTCCTCGTGAAGCAGAAGCTACAATTACAGTAGCAGCTAAGGATGTAGAAAAAGTTAAACAAATAGCTACAAAATCATTAGAAATATTTAAAACTGAGTTAAGAATACAAGATCCAGATGTAACTGTAATAGTTGAAAAATCAGAAACTAGCAAACAATTAACTAAGGAAGTAACTGAAAAAATAGTTTCTTACTTAGTAGTAGCTCCAAATGGAATTCAAACTATGAGTGAAGATATTAAAGGGTTAGTAGAAAGTAGTATTAACTTAGGAGTTATAGAATTTAGTGAAGAAAAAGTTACCTTTGTTTCTGCAGTGAGAAGCTCTGTAAAAACATTAAAAAATGCCATTACAGATGGAATAGATGTTGTAGCAGAATTAGTTGGTGCTGAGGTTATTAATGATTCTGATTATCCAGAATGGCAGTATGAACCAAACTCACCAATAAGAGATTTATGTATAGAAACTTATAAAAATGTTACTGGTGAAGAACCAAAAATAGATGCTATCCATGCAGGACTTGAATGTGGACTTTTAAAAGAAAAAATGCCAGATGTAGATATGATTAGCTTTGGACCAAATTTATTTGATGTACACACTCCAAATGAACATATGAGTATATCATCTGTTGAAAGAGTATGGAATTTTATAAAAGCACTATTAGAAAATATTAAATAAATGCCTAAGGTAAATTTTACTTTAGATATTTAATATAAAAATAAACAATTTGATTTAGGCATCCTGAAGAGTACTAGTTAATGTGTTTATATTTTTATCAATAGTATTAATTAAAGATAAAGATATAGCTTGTAGATAAATTAAACTTTTAAACATAGTAATTAGTGGCTTTTTTAGGGTGCCTTGTTAAAGAGTTACAAAGGAGGAGAAAAAATTTATGAGCCAAGAGAAAAGAAAATTATCTCAAAGTGCTTATGGTGGATGCAAAGGTGAAGAATATGTTCCTTTTATTCCAACATCAATGGCAATGCCAGAAACAACAGGTTATTCAATTATTTTAGGTATTATTTTAGCATGCGTTTTTGCAGCAGCTAACACATATCTTGGTCTGAAAGTTGGTATGACAATATCAGCTGGTATTCCAGGTGCTATTATTGCAACTGGAGTATTAAAAGGAATGTTTAGAAGAAATAACATTTTAGAAGCAAACATGGTAGCATCTTTAGCTGCTATGGGAGAATCCATTGCCGGGGGAATTATATTTATTTTACCAGCATTAATTTTATGGGGATTAAAATTAAGTATTCTAACTGTTGTTATTGTTACAATAATTGGTGGAGTTATGGGAGTATTTTTCATTACACCCCTTAGAAGATACTTAATCGTGGAAGAACACGGAAATTTAGTTTATCCAGAAGGTATGGCTGCAGCTGAAGTTCTTGTAACTGGTAGTGAAGGTGGACAAGGATTCAAAACAGTCATGACTGGTCTTGGAGTAGGAGCTGGATATAAACTTTTCTCAGGTGGATTTGCACTTTGGGGAGAGCAAGCTACTTATGTTATTAAAAGTTATCAAGGTACAATGATGGGATTTGACACTTTAGCATCACTTCTTGGTGTTGGATTTATAGTTGGTACTAGAGCATCATTACTTATGTTTGGTGGTTCTGTTATAGCTTGGTTTGCACTTATACCATTAATCAAATTCTTAGGAGTTGGACTAGCAGAGCCTTTATTCCCAGCTACTAAAATTATAGCTGAAATGAGTGCTAACGAAATCTGGGCTAACTATATTAAATATATAGGTGCTGGAGCTGTTGCAATGGGAGGATTTATTTCTCTTGCTAAGTCTATTCCTACTATTATCACAAGTTTTAAACAAGCTATGGGTGGAATAGGTGCAGGTAAAAATGATAAAGTAAGTAGAATTGATTTAGAAGCACCTCTTACTTGGGTTATTCTAGCAGCTGCTTTTGGATTTGCATTAACTTGGTTATTACCAATGGTTAATGGTGGATTTGTAGGTGGAATCATGGCAGTTTTATTCAGCTTCTTCTTTGCTGTTGTTTCAGCTAGAATGGTTGGTATAATTGGAGCATCAAACAACCCAGTTTCTGGTATGACTATAGCTACAATGTTATTTGTAACTACTGTAATTAAATTAACTGGTGGAGTAAGCCAAGAGTATATGACTAAAGCAGTACTAATAGGTGGAGTTGTTTGTGTCGCTATAGCAGTAGCTGGTGGAGCAGCACAAAGTTTAAAAACTACATTTATTATAGGTGGTACTCCTAAAAAGGTTCAAATAGGAATGTTTATTGCACTTTCAGTAGCAGGAGTTTTTGCAGCACTTGTAATTAACATGTTAAATACTGCTTATGGAATAGGTTCTGCAGATGTAGCAGCGCCTCAAGCTACACTTATGAAAATGATAGTTGAAGGTATTATGACAGCTCAATTGCCATGGACACTAATAATAATTGGTGCTGCAATTGCATTATTCTGTGAATTAGCTGGAATAGCAGTATTACCAGTAGCTCTAGGTATATACCTTCCAATAACTTTAAATGCTGCTATCTTAGTTGGTGGAATAATCAGAGAAATCGTTGAGAGAAAATTTGCTAAGGATCAAGATAGAAGAGGAGAAGTTGTTGAAAAAGGAACTCTTCTTGCATCAGGTTTAGTTGCAGGAGATGCATTGATGGGTATAGTAGTAGCTGGATTAGTAGCTGCTAATGTAAATATAGCATTCGGTAAGAATTTCTTAACAGGAATAACTCAAAGTAATCTATTTGCTTGTGTAATGTTCTTATTACTAGGATTATGGATTTACATGTTCTCTTGTAAAAAAGACAAAGCCGTTAAATAGTAAATCATAAAACAACTTAAAATCGCTTTGCCACAGGTAAAGTCTATCTGTGGACAAGCGATTTTAATAATTGGTAACAAATTAATTTATATAATAAAGAATAATAAAATGAATTAAAGAATATCTTATATTTAATAGTTATAAATAAGTTAGGAGGAATTTTGCATGAAAAATAAGAAAAAGCAAGAAGAAATAGAAAAACAAGCTCAAGATACAAAGCATAATTTTGCCCTTTATGTACCTGAAATTAAACAACAAAATTGGGAAGAAAAAGATGGTAAAGTTGTTATCCATATAAAAGTTACTGATCCAGTTAAAAAGTTTCTAGCTTGGATGGTTAAAAGAACTCCTGAAACTAAATTAGAACTAGATGAGAGATGTTCTACAGTATGGAAGTATATAGATGGAAATAGAACTGTTTATGATATTGCAAAGCTCATGGCAGAAATTTATAAAGAAAATGTAGATGGAGAGCTATATAGATTAGTAACTTATTTAAAATACATATCTAAAAGAGGATGGATAAAGTTTAAAGAATATGATAAAGAAGTTGAAATTAAATATACATAATATTTAATTAACATAAAATTTAAAATTACAAGACCTGTGTAAATACAAGGTTTATAGGTGTTAGAGAGGACAACCTTACATCATTGAAAGATATATGTAAGGTTATCCTCTTGTTCTATTTATACATGTAAGGTAAACTATATGTATGTCAAAAATGGGTACAAGTAGCAAGGAGTGAAAATTAGTGGGTTTAGATTTGATATTTATATTAAAGGCAATAATTATTGCAATAGTAGAAGGGTTAACAGAGTTTATTCCAGTTTCATCTACAGGACATATGATATTAGTTGGTAATGCTATTAACTTCCGTGGTGAGTTTGCTGATATGTTTCAGGTAGTTATTCAACTAGGGGCCATACTTGCAGTAGTGGTATTATATTGGAATAAGATTAAGGATAGTGTAATAGAATTTTTTAAATTCATATTCACATTTGGTAAGAAGGGTCAAACTGGATTTAAATTTGGAATTAATGTATTGATTGGATGTATTCCAATGGGAATAGTAGGAGTAATTTTTTATAAGCAAATTAAAAGTTTATTTAATCTTCAATCAGTAATTGTTGGATTATTAGTAGGAGGATTTTTACTACTTATAGTGGAAAACTTCTTTAGAAAGAGAAAAAGTAAAGCTGTTAAAAACATAGATGATATAACACCTATGCAGGCATTAAAGGTAGGAATATTCCAAGTTCTTGCTGTATGGCCAGGAATGTCAAGAAGTGCATCTACCATAATGGGAGGTTGGGTTGCAGGGCTCTCCACTCCAGTAGCAGCAGAATTCTCATTTTTCCTAGCAGTACCTGCAATGGTAGGATCATCAGCTAAAGATTTATTTGAATTTAACTATTCTATTATGACTCCAACCTTATGGGTTGCATTAATAGTTGGGTTTATTGTTGCCTTTGTTGTATCAATAATAGTTATGGACAAATTTGTTACTTTCTTAAAGAAAAAGCCTATGAGAGTATTTGCTATATACAGAGTAGCAGTAGGAGTACTACTTGCTGTGTTAGTATTTACAAAGGTTATTACCTTAGTAGCTTAAATTAAATGATAACTTTAATAAAAAAAGAGAACAAATTCATTGAAAAAATGAACTTGTTCTCTTTTTTTATAACTACCAACTACCAGATGATCCACCGCCACCGGAAGAACCTCCACCGAAGCCGCCAAAGCCGCCGCCACCGGAAGAACCACCGCCGCCGAAGCCACCAAAGCCACCGCCACCTCTAGGACCTCTTCCACCTCTACTAGTCCAAAACAACATTCGTAGTAATCTACCCCTATTGAAGATGGAATCTATAAATACAATGATGATGATAGCTATAAATATAAATATATTAAAACCATCATTATCCTCATAATTTTCTTCACTAGGCATTGTCACATTCAAAGACTTATCTAAGGTGACACCGTATTCTTTACTAGCATAATCACATAAAACACTATAACTATTTAGAATTCCTTCACTATAATTTCCACTTTTAAAACTTGGTTTTGCGATGGAAGTCATAACTCTACTTGAAAGTGCATCAGGTATTGCACCTTCAAGACCTCTTCCTACCTCTACTCTCCACTCCCTGTCATCTATGGCTACAAGAATTAAAAGACCATTATCTTTGCCTTTTTCACCTATTCCCCAGGTTCTAAAGAGACTATTGCTATAATCTTCAATTGGAGTATTGTTTAGGGTGTTCATTACAACAACTACAGCTTGAGCACCTGTTTTATCCTCAAGCTCCTTACCTAGAGAAACAATTTTATTGGCATCTTCATTATCTATAATACCTACATAGTCATTTAGATATTTATATACAGTTGGACTAGGATAAGTATCCTGTGCTAATGCACTAAAAGAAGAGAGTAGTAGTATAACAATAAGCAAAGAAAGACAGTGTTTTAAAAATTTAATTGCACTCTTCATCTTTATTTAGAAAAGTCTACAGAAGGGACTTCTGCAGCACCTGCACTTGCTTTATAAAATGGTTTCTCGTCAAATCCAAATAATGAAGCAATTATGTTGGTAGGAAATCTTAAGATTTTAGTATTATAATTTGTTACTACATTGTTATAATCTTGTCTAGCAATGGCAATTCTATTTTCTGTTCCTTCTAATTGCACTGATAAATCTAAGAAATTTTGATTAGATTTTAAGTCAGGATAATTTTCAACCACTACTAACAATCTAGAAAGAGCGTTAGATAGTTCAGTATCTGCAGCTGCTTGGTCAGAGATATTTGTAGCTCCTGCAAGTTTAGCCCTAGCATCAGCTATTTCCGTAAATATTTCCTTTTCTTGAGTTGCATATCCTTTTACTGTATTAACTAGGTTAGGGATTAAATCTGATCTTCTTTGAAGCTGAGTATCAATATTTGATTCCGCTGCACTAACTCCTTGTTTAAGAGTTACAAGATTATTGTAATTTCCAACTAAAAATACAGCAATAATAATCACAATAATTATTATAGGAAGGAAAACCTTCATACCTTTTTTCATAATTTATTCTCCTTTCAATCTTTGATTTAGTATATGTTTTAATTTCACATATTATATATGAATTAATCTTATTATTAACAAGATTAATTAGAAACATAAAGTAATGAGTTATAAATTAAAACCATTGCTTTACATTATATTCATTATAATCAAGAAAATTTACAAAATCAATGTAAATAAGAAAATCCTGTGATTTACACAGGGTTTTCTTATTTGAGGGGTTAATTTTTAGCTTCATTTATAATCGGGGGATTATTTATGAAGTACTTTTTACTTAATACTTAGGGGTTCCACTTTTAATATTACTAAAAAGTAATATTAAAAGTGGAGATACTTATTCCAGGGTGTAACTTATTTGCTTTAAATATTAGGAAATTAATTATCTCTTATATAATCTTGGGGAATTACTTACGAAATATTTATTATCTCCTGTTGATATTTATAATAAGGGTATATTGTGACATCTGTGTGACAAAATTATGATTAGATTATAAATAATTTTAGAAGGAAATTAATGTGATTAAAAATTAGGTGTATAAATTGAATAAAGTTTTTTAATGAAATAAGTAGCATAAAGCAATAATATATAAATTTAATAAATAACTATGGAATTATATTGAAAATAAAGATATAATTAGTACAACGAAAATTATGTAATACAAGTTATAAGGAGTGGGGAGAATGGAGATTATTAATGAAAAATTAAATGAAGTAAAGGAGCATATTAAAAACGTAACTTATTTAATTCATGCAGAAAGCTTAATACATTGGGATATGCAAACAGGAATACCATCTAAAGCTATAGATGGAAGAATTGAAGTAGTGGGATATCTATATTCAGAGTGTATAAAACTTATGACTTCTCCAAGAATAGGGGAATGGATAGAGTATTTCTCAGATAAAATGGACAAATTATCTTTCAGGGATAAAAAGATTATAGAAAATTTAAAAAGAAACTATGATGAACTTATAAAGATACCACCTGAAAGAAATAAAGAGTATCAAATGTTATGTTCAACATCAGAAGCATTTTGGAAACAAGCTAAGGCTAACAATGATTATGAAGGCTTTAAGCCATATCTAGCAAAGATAATAGAGTTTAATAAGGAATTTGCTGAATATATAGGATATGAAGGAAATATATATAATAAGTGCTTAGATGATTATGAAAGAGGATTGACTGTAGATAGGGTAGATAAAGTATTTAAAGAGCTTAGGGATGGTATAGTGGAGCTTTTAGAGAAGATTAAAGCCTCTAAGGTAAGTATAGACGAGTCCTTCTTTAAAAAGCAATTTCCTATCAAAGATCAAGATGAATTTGGTAAATTTGTTTTAGAAAAATTAGGATATGATTTTGAGGCAGGAAGACTAGATACTACTATTCACCCATTTACAACTAACTTCGGAAATAAAGATGTTAGAATAACAACTAATTATGATGAACATGATTTTAGAAGTGCTTTATTTAGCAATATTCATGAAGGTGGACATGGTATTTATGAGCAAAACTCAGCAGATGATTTAGAATATACAGGTATTTCAGGTGGAACTTCTATGGGTGTACATGAATCACAATCTAGATACTATGAAAATATTCTAGGAAGAAGTAAGGAATTTTGGGCTTATTTTTATCCAGAGGCTCAAAAGAGATTCCCTCAATTTGAAGGAGTTAATTTAGAAGATTTCTATAAAGCTATAAATAAGGTAGAACCTTCTTTAATTAGAACAGAAGCAGATGAATTAACTTACAGTATTCATATTATAATTAGATATGAGTTAGAAAGAGCTTTCATGAATAATGAAATCACAGTAGAAGAGTTGCCAGCTGCTTGGAATAAAAAATACAAGGAATATTTAGGTGTAGAGCCTAAAAATGATTCAGAAGGAATTCTTCAAGATACTCATTGGGGTGCAGGTTTAATTGGATATTTCCCAAGCTATGCTCTTGGTAATGTATATGGAGCCCAATTTTTAAATAAAATGAGACAAGATATACCTACCTATGACGAAGAAGTTAAAAATGGTAATTTTGCAGTGATAAAAGATTGGTTAAGAGAAAACATACATCAGTTTGGATCTCTTTATACTCCATCGGAGCTTATTGTAAAAGTAACAGGAGAAGAGTTAAATCCTAAATATTTCTTAGAGTACCTAAATAAAAAATACGGAGAAATCTACGAAATATAAGTGACACTCCAAATTTTATATTTGGTCAGTGGAACTTACTCATTCGAACGCATGTGAGAAGGAGTTTCTTCGAGAGCAAAGCGAAAGGTTGCTTTAGCAACATCACTCCAAATTTTATATTTGGTCAGTGGAACTTAAGTGAGACTCTAAATCTATGATTTAGTTAGTTGAACTTACTCATTCGAATATATATGAGAAGGAGTTTCCGTAAAATACAATAGATTTAGTATGCATAAAAGAAAGTGAGATATGATGAAATTTTTAAAGAAATTAGTTGGAGATAAATGTTATCTTTCTCCAGTGGATGATATACTAGCAGATAAGGTAGCTCAATGGAGTAATGACTTGAGGGTTTCCTTAAGAACTGGAGATATATCAGATATGATAACAGTTGATGCTCAAAGAGAGTATTTAAATAGTATGAATGAGAGAGGATATGCCTTCTATATAGTTGACTCTAAAAACGACGAGGCTATAGGGGTCATAAGGCTTATGAGAATAAGCCACATACACAGAAATGCTGTTCTTGGAATGTTTATTGGAGATTCGAATCATAGAAATAAAGGTATAGGAACAGAAGCAACAAAGCTAATATTGGATTTTGCTTTTAATGTGATAAATCTTAGAAACATAATGATAGAGACTTTTTCTTTTAATGAAAGGGCCATTAACTTATGCAAGAAGATTGGCTTTAAAGAGATAGGAAGAAGAAGAAACTCTATTATATATGGAAATAATGAGTTTGACGAAGTCTTCATGGATATATTGAATATTGATTTTCATGAATCAATTATATGTGAAGCACTAAAATAGAAAGAAGACAATATATAACATTAGGCTGTTAAAAAATAAGAGCTATAAACTTTCAGTTTTATAGTTCTTATTTTTTTATTACATTTTATATGAAAATTAGTTAAATCTAAATTTAGTGACTGCAAAATCCATCTGACCATTAATAATAAACAATAAGTGATTAACTCACATAAATAAAATATTAAAAAGGGTAAAATATATGTATAATAAAAAGCAGATTTTGAGTTATCATATATAGGGAGGCATTACAATGTTTAACTTTTTAAAAAGGGATAATGGAAAAGTAATAAGTATTAATGGTATAGATAGTTTGTTAGGTAAGATTAATTTAATTGATGTTAGAGAAATATATGAATATAGAAATGGAAGTTTAAAAACAGCTAGAAATATTCCAATGGGAAATCTTTTAAACAATCCAGATAGATATCTTAAAGAAGAAGATGAATATTACCTTATGTGTCAAACAGGTTCGAGAAGCTCACTTGCTTGTAGGAGATTGACTAAAGAAGGGTTTAATGTGATTAATGTTAGAGGTGGTATTGGAGCATATAAAGGGGCTAAAAGAAAATAACTTTAATTATTGTATAGAATATTTTAATTTGTAGTTGATATAATCACTTAAGAGTAATATAATTTAATTAAGTTAATGATTAATTAAATTATATTATAAAAGGAGTATATATGATAGAAAGTGTAAAAGTTTTTAAAGCTATTGGTGATGAGACAAGGATAAAAATACTAATATTATTATCTAAGAAGAATATTTGTGCAAAGGCAATAGCTAAGCATTTACAAATTTCTGAAGCTGCAGTATCACAACACATTAAAATTCTTAAGGAAGTAGATTTAATTGTAGGTTACAAAAGAGGATATCATGTAATCTATGACTTAAATAAGAAAGTTTTAGAAAAAGCTATAGAATTTATTAATGTATTAATTACTGATGACATATGCTCAATAGATGATAAGTTTAATGTAAGTTTAGAGAGCTTTCATGCTTTACAATGTGAAAAAAATTGTAAGGTGGTAAAGAAATGCTGTAAAGAGAGATTAAAGGAGGAAGAGTAATGAAGGTTTGTTTTCCAGTTAAATCTAATGAAGGTATGGAGAGTGTACCATATGGACACTTTGGAACAGCTCCAATGTTTGTAGTATGTAATTTAGAAACTAATGAGGTTAAGACTATAGGAAATGGTGATTTAGGTCATCAGCATGGTATGTGTCAACCAATGAAAGCATTATCAGGAGAAGTAGTAGATGCTGTGGTTGTAGGTGGTATTGGTCAAGGGGCTATAGTTAAGTTAAACTCCCAAGGAATAAAGGTATATAGAGCAGCAGAAGGAACTATAAATACAAACTTAGAGAAGCTTAAAAATGGTGAGTTATCAGAATTCGCTATGAATCATACTTGTAATCATGATGGATGTGACCATCATTAAAATATAATTAAGAATTGAAAGAACTGTATGAAAATAGAAATAAGTGCTTCTATTTTCATACAGTTCTTTTAATAATGGTTCTGTTGAAAACTATAGTGATAGAATATACAATCTATAACATGTTGACGGATTATTTTTACATAGTCCAACTATATATTTAATCTATCCCCTAAATTAAACTAAACTGTTTTAATGTGAATATCCACAGGAATACTGTAAGTATACAAAAGGCTGAAGTAAATACTACTATTTGGGCAGCTAATTCACTATCACCATCCATTTTTTGAGCCATAGTGAAGGAAGAAATAGCAGTAGGGGATGCAAAGATAAGCATTAACGCTATAAGTTCTATATCTCTAAAACCTAACCATATACTTATAGGCATAAGAATACTAGGAACTACAATAAGTCTACCAGTTACACCTATAATAGTTTGTTTCAAGTGAGCTTTTACATCGGTGAAAGAAAAGGAACCACCAAGTAAAATAAGGGAAAGAGGTGTAGCAATTCGTGATATATCACTTATGGATTTTTCAATAGCTGTTGGAAGTTTTATTCCAAAGATAAGAAATAATAGTCCAATTGCTGATGTTATAATTAAAGGATTAGTAATAATTCCTTTTAGAGTATTTTTAATATCTAGCTTTCCGCATCTAAAAATTTCTAAGGATATCACTGCTAACATATTAAAAAAAGGAACAACAGTGGCTATTAGTATAGCTACAACACCAACTTTGTCCTCACTAAATAGGGAACATGCTACAGGTAGACCAAATATTATAAAGTTGCTACGAAATATACCTTGTATCAAAACACCACGTTTTTTATTATCCTTTTCAATAAGGGGAATGAGAATGCATAGTACTATAAAGGTAAGGGTAACACTTATAAGTGCAAAGCAAATAAGTTTCGGATTTATAGCTCCTTTTAAATCTGTTTTATATATATTATAAAATAACAATAGAGGCAAAAAAGCCTTAAAGGTGATACTATTCATAACCTTTAGAGTATTGTCATCAAACATTTTCAATCGCTTTAATACATATCCTAAAGCCATGGTAAGAAACAGTGGTAAAACTACATTAATTGATAAAATCAAATTTCCCATAATTAATATCCTTTCTAGTATTTTGTTAATCTATTTCTCATATTTTATATGGTTGTCCCAATTAATTGTATACAAAGTTAAAGTGTTTTTCAATGTATAAGTAATAATTGATAATATTTGTAATAGGTGTTAAAATAAAAATGTAGTCTTACTCTAAGGAAGTATCCAAGGAGGAAGAGTAATAGATTTAAATCGTTCTGAATTACATGAGGGTTAGCCCAAATGATAAGGCGGTGTCATAGGATAGCGATATACTATCTCTGCTCTCTATTGGGACGCAGAGAGTATTTTTTTGAGGGGAGCTTAAGCTTTGGAAACAAGAATCGCATTGATTGGAATTATAGTAGAGGATACTACAGCTACAGAAAAATTAAATAATATTTTACATGACTATGGACAATATATTGTTGGGAGAATGGGGGTACCATATCGCGACAAGGAGGTGTGTGTTATCAGCGTAATTATAGATGCAACTAATGATATTATTAGTTCATTATCTGGTAAGTTGGGTATGCTCGATGGTATTACTGTAAAAACGATCTATTCAAAGAAGTAGAGTAAATATATAAAATCAGAACGAATTAGGTATATATTAGAATAAAGCACTTAAAATCTTATTAAGAAAGAAGAGTAGATGTATGTATAATGTAAAATCTAAGGTAGCAACTGAATTTATTGAAGATGGAGAAATATTATCAACCCTTGAATATGCTAAGAAAAATAAAAATAATAAAGAGTTAATAAATAGTATTATAGAGAAGGCTAGAGAATGTAAAGGTTTAAACCACCAAGAAGCAGCAGTGCTATTAGAATGTGATTTAGAAGAAGAAAATAAAAAGATAGAAGAGCTAGCTATGGAGATAAAGAATAAATTTTATGGTAATCGTATAGTTATGTTTGCTCCATTATACCTTTCTAATTACTGTGTTAATGGATGTATATATTGTCCGTATCACCATGGAAACAAACATATAGCTAGAAAGAAACTTACTCAAGAAGAGATTAAAAAGGAAGTAATTGCATTACAGGATCTTGGACATAAAAGACTTGCACTAGAAACAGGTGAAGATCCTATAAATTCTCCTATAGAATATGTATTAGAAAGTATAAAGACTATATATAGCATAAAACATAAAAATGGTGCTATAAGAAGAGTAAATGTAAATATTGCTGCTACTACTGTTGAGAATTATAGAAAATTAAAAGAGGCTGGAATAGGAACATATATATTATTCCAAGAAACTTATAATAAAAAATTATATGAAGAATTACATCCAACAGGACCAAAGCATGATTATAATTATCACACTGAAGCTATGGATAGAGCTATGGAGGGTGGTATAGATGACGTTGGTATAGGAGTTTTATTTGGATTAAACATGTATAAGTATGATTTTGTTGGATTACTTATGCATGCAGAGCATTTAGAAGCATCCATGGGAGTAGGACCACATACTATCAGTGTACCTAGAATTTGTCCTGCTGATGAAGTAAATCCAGAAGATTTTACTAATGGAATTTCTGATGATATATTTGCAAAGATTGTTGCAATCTTACGTATTTCAGTACCTTATACAGGAATTATTGTATCTACAAGGGAATCTCAAAAATCTAGAGAAAGAGTGCTTCATCTTGGAGTTTCTCAAATTAGTGGAGCTTCATGTACAAGTGTTGGAGGATATGCTCAGAAGGAAAAAGAAGAAGAAAATTCAGCACAATTTGATATCAGTGATACAAGAACTCTAGATGAAATTGTAAATTGGTTACTTGGCATGGGATATATTCCTAGTTTTTGTACTGCTTGTTATCGTGAAGGTAGAACAGGAGACAGATTTATGCAGTTAGTAAAATCAGGTCAAATTTCTAACTGTTGTTTACCTAACGCCCTAATGACTTTAAAAGAGTATCTAGAGGATTATGCATCTGAAGATACAAAAGCTAAAGGCGAAGAAGTCATAAAAAATGAAGCTATGAAAATTCCTAATCCTAAAGTTAAGGGTATTGTAGAGGAACACCTAAAAGAACTTAATGAAGGAAAACGTGATTTTAGATTCTAGATATAATAAAAATAGAGGGTTAGCCCTCTATTTTTTCATATCTTTAATTATACAAATTCCTTGAGTCATGGTACCCATTGGACAATAAACACACCAAGAACGTGGTTTATAAAGGGCCATGGTAATTATACCTAGGAAAGTTGAAGTTAACATTAAGCTATAGAAGCCAAAACTAAATTGAACTATCCAAGGAGAAACATAGGATAAATCTGTGAAGTTCCAAGGTAATTTAAAGGTCCAAAGTATAGTAAGAACTTCTTTTAGAGTATTTGTCCCTTGGAAAACTAAATATGTGTTAAATACCATACTAATGAACATAGTTAAAAAGAAAATTAAAAATCCGTATCTAAAATATTTAGATTTTAAAAATTTAGGCATAGGCTTATTTCTTGATAATTTTAATTTATTTCCTAATAAATCTAATAGTTGTCCTCTACCACAGTATTTATTGCAATAGCCTTTATTTCCTTTAACTATTGAAATTAATAAAGGTACGATAAAGCAAATTAATCCTAGCCAAGCAAAGAGTATATTAAATAACCCTAAAATTAAATATAGGGATGATAATATCCAAAGATATTCATAAAGATGCTTTTTCTTCTTTTTCATTAGTTGCCTCCTAGTTGTTTAATTTCTATAGTAGATGCAGGGCAAGCTTTAACACATTTTCCACATCCAACACACTTATCATAATCAACCTTTGAAAAAATACCCTTGTTAATAGCAATGGCTCCAAGGGGACAGACTTTTTCACAAGCACCACAGGCTACACAGTAGCTAGTATCCACATAAGCCCTCCTTTTAACAATTTTCTTTTCCATAAATTTATATCCTCCTGTTTTATAAATGTTGTAGTAAGCATATTATAACTGTATAATTAAAGAAAATATGTGATATAGTCACACAAGCAATTTTTTAGGAGGATAATATGTTAAATAGTTTAGATGTATTTAATAAAAGACTTGAAGCTTTGTATGATGCTTATCCTGTATTAAAAGAAATAGATGATAGCCATGAAATTATAAGAAAAAATGTAATTTTTAAAAGTCTATTAAGTGAGGAGTATTTAAAAACAGATAGTGGAAACTGTATAGGTATGTTATTTGTTATAAGTGGAATTATAAAGGTTCAAAAAGTAACAGAAGAGGGAAATGAAACTAATTTGTACAATGTAGAGCGTGGTGAGCTATGTCATGAAGCATTAAGCTGCTTTGTAAATTGTCAATCATTAAATATTGAAGGCATAGCCATGCAAGATTCTTTAATTGCTATTTTACCATCAGATATAGTGAAGGCCTATTTATTAAGTGATTTTAGATTTATGCAAGTTATATATAAAGATTTATATGCAAAATTTAGAGGGGTTATAGAAAACAAAGAAGCTAGAATTCATGAATCTTTAGAAAGTAGATTGGTTAAATTATTACTTAGTAAGAATACTAAAATAATTTATACAACCCATGGGGAACTTGCTTTTGAATTAGATTCTTCAAGAGAAGTAATAAGCAGAAAGCTTAAGGAACTAGAGAAAAAAGGGTATTTATTAATATCAAGAGGAAAAATTCAATTACTAAAAGATTTAGAAGAACTATATAATTAGTAAAGAAATTATAATACAAAGATAACTACATAAACAAAAGAAAGGGTGAATTTATATATGAAAGACAAAAGTTTAAGTAATGGTTTTTTAAATATAGTAAAAAAAATGAATAATGAAATAATAGGGCAAGGAGAATTTATTCATAAATTGTGCAATTATTTTAAAGAAAAGTTTGAAGAAGATAAGAAAGGCATATTACTTTTAGCCGGTAAACGAGGAACTTTTAAAAAAGCTAGTGTAAGGCTATTATTTGAAAAACTTAACGAGGAAGGAATAACTGAAGATTATCATATAGATGAAATAGATTTAGCCTCTTACAATTTTAATTTAGGATATAATGCTTTTTTAAGTGACTTATATGAAAAACTAAATAGTAGTTCACAGGTAATAATGTTCAAAAATACTGAAAAAGCTTCAGAAAATATTTTAAAGGTATTATCAGAAATATATCCTAATACTTGTTTAAAGTTAAAAGATAACTATATTATGAAAAATAAGTTTCTTATTGAAGCAAAGAGTAAGGATAAAGACAATATAGGAGAATTCATCTGTCATAATAAGTTTTTCATATTTATTTATAATAGTGATGATAATGTAATAGAAGATGGAATTTTAGATAATAGGGAAGAGGTATTATATACTGAAAGCCTTACAGAAGATGAACAAAATAAAGTAATTAGAAGAGAAGTGTTAAGGTCAATAGATGGTATACAAAAGCATATGCAAGGAAATATAGTTCTTGGAATAGAAAATAAAGATGAAGAGGAAGATAACTTTGGAATTTGTAGTTTTCTACAAGAAAACTTCATAGAAGATAGCAATTTTGGAATCAGTGAATATATATCCTATAAAATTTATAAACCAATTATGAACCTAATACAAAAGGAAGGACTTTATAGTGAAAGTCAGATTTTAATATATGTAGATAAGAATGAGATATATTGCAAATCAGATGATGAAATATACAAGTTAGAAAACTATCTAGTACCTACCCTTGAAGAAGTAAAATATAAATTGGATTCTATAATAGGTATAGAAGAACTGAAAAATTTTATAATAAATGTTGAAAATAATTGGAAAGTACAAAAAATAAGAAAAAGACTTGGACTAAAAACTTCAAAGATATCTATGAATATGATATTCACAGGAAATGCAGGTACAGGAAAGACTAATGCAGCTAGGGTTACCTTTGAATATTTAAACGCCTTGGGTATATTAACTAAAGGTGTATTTGTAGAGGTGAGTAAAGCAGATTTTGTTACAGAGAACATTAATGATACATCTAAGAGAACAAATGATGTAATTAATTCTGCCTTAGGAGGAGTACTATTTATAGATGAAGCATATTCCTTATGTGAAAGTGAAGAAGATAAGGTAGGTAGGGAAATAGTAGATGCATTACTTAAGGGCATTGAGGACAATAGAGATAATTTAATAGTCATATTAGCTGGTTATGAAAAGGATATGGAAAGATTTCTAACTATAAATCAAGGTCTAAAATCTAGATTTTCAAATACTATACACTTTAAAGATTACAACCCAGTAGAAATGTATGAAATAGCAGTTAACATAGCTAAATCAAAGGGGTATAGAATAGCCAAAAATGTAAAAGCAGGGTTAATAGATTTATTTACAAGAAACCAAATTATAGGCAAAAATGATTTAGGTAATGCTAGGTTTGTAAGAAATATAGTGGAAAATGCAATAATTGATGCTTCTAAAAAATATCTAACTAATAGTGATAAGGAAATTGATTTATTAGATAGAGATAACTTTAACTTTAGAGCAAATGCAAAGTTTGATTTAGAAGAAAAATTAAATGAAATAATAGGACTTGATGACGTTAAAAAACTATTAAGAAGTCAATATAAGCTTATAGTTGCTCAGGAAAAAAGGAAATCTGTTGGAGTAAATACTAAGATAGAGCAAAACTTAAATATGGTATTTACAGGGAATCCAGGTACAGGTAAAACAAGCATAGCAAGATTAGTAGCTGAAATGCTAAATAGTATGGGATTATTAAAGGTAGGCCAACTAGTAGAAACAGATAGATCAAGTTTTGTATCAGAAGTTCCAGGGGAAACCCCAAAGAAAACAGAAGAGAAGTTTAAAGAAGCTTTAGGCGGAGTATTATTTATAGATGAAGCATATACCCTTGCAAATGACTCATTAGGAATTGAGGCTATAGAAACTCTGTTAAAGTTAATTGAAGATTATTCTAAAGAAGTAATAGTGATATTAGCTGGTTATGAAGAAGAAATGGAAGAATTCTTTGATGTAAACATAGGTTTAAGGTCAAGATTTCCATTATGGACTAATTTTGCAGATTATAATCCTAATGAACTTTTTGAAATGGCTGTAAAACTTGTTGAAGCAAAGGGATTTAAGTTATCTAAGAATGGATATATAGCTTTAAAGAAAAGCTTTGTTGAAATCTACAATAACTCAGATGCACAATCAGGAAATGGAAGGATGGTTAGAAATTACGTAGAAAAACTAATTAGAAATCAAAGCATAAGAATTGTAGAAGAGGATATCAGCGTTTATGAGATGAATCTTATAACTGCTAAGGATGTAGAAAATATAAATGTTATTGACGATGATAACATCTTTAATCTAGATAGTAAATTAGAGCTATTAGTTGGTAATGAAGATGCAAAGGAATTTTTAAAAAATCAATATAAGCTTTTAAAGGTTAGAGAAAGAAGAAAAAAATTAGGATTAGGATCAGATATCAATAGATATATGAATATAATATTTACAGGGGAAAATGGAACAGGGAAGAAAACTGTAGCTAATATTCTCTCAGAAATGTATTATAGTATGGGAATAGTTAAAGCTAAAAACATTGTAGAAATGGATAAATATGAATTCATGGCAATGATTAATAAGGGAATAAAAATTGAAGATATATTTAGTAAATTTTCAGGGAAAATGCTATTTCTAAATAGGGTAGACCTTCTCCTAGAGGAACAGCAATATAATAAAATAGTATCAGATTTCATTAAATTCTTAGATAAAAATAATAAGGTTATATTAATCCTTTCAGGAGAAAAAGAAGGGATGAAAAAACTAGTATTATCTAATCCAGCCTTTAACTATAGATTTCCAACTTGGTTTGATTTTGAAGATTATGATTATATGGGACTATGTAATATAGCATTAAGTATATTAAGTAAAAAGGGATATTCTTTATCGAAGGATGCAGAAGAGGAAATTAATAAAACTATAATAGACATATACGGTAATCCAAATTTAGTAATAAAAAATGGATTAATGATAAAACAGTATTTAGATAATCTTATAAGAACTCAGAGTATTAGAATATGTGATGAAGAATTTAGTAGAGATAGTATAAATTTTATAACCTTAGATGATATTATAAACAGTAAGAAAGAATTTTTAAAAAGAAATATTGTAAAGTAGTAAAATAAAGTAGTAAAGAACTATATCAAAACATATCTTGATATAGTTCTTTACTTTAGTATAAAATTTATAAGCTTGATATATAGAATTTGTATTAACAATTAATAAGTATTAACAGTATCTAAGTAGGCATTATTATTCCACAAGCTAATCGTTTCCCAGAATTACCAGCAGGTTGACTAGTAAAGTCATCAGCATTTTCATGGATTATGATAGCTTTTCCAACAATATCTTTTATAGAAAATCTGCTTAAATAAACATCCATTGCAGCAATACCATTTGATGACATTAGTGGTGGAAGATCTCCATAATGATAAGGGTGAGGTTCATTTGTTGGATTCCAATGTCCACCAGTAGTTTTAAAAGGATCACTTGGATCACCTATATTACAACTTTCAAACTCATGAATATGAAATCCATGGAAAAGTGAAGGTTTTCCTTCAGAGTTGTATCTTGGAATACCAGTAATATATACTCTAAGAATTATCCCATCATCTAAACAGCAAAATAATGCTCTGCCACGTAGTTCAGGAGCTAAAGGTCCACCTTCAATTACTGCATAAGCTGTTGGTTCAGGCATACCATGATTCATAATTATATCGTTAATACTAAATTTATCATTAGCCATTCTCATATTAATACACTCCATTTTATTGATACAATATAATTTATAATATGTTGTAGTAAGTTGGTGTGTGAACGCAAAATATAAATATTTTATGCACTTTGTTAAATTTAGTTTAATTAAATAAAATTTATGTAAATTTGATTTTAATCAACCGAAAATATATAATAGATATATAAGGAAGAGGAGGGATATAAATGGAAGTTCTTATATTTGTATTAAATGACCCAAGAGATTTAGAGGAAATAATGGTTGAATTCACTAACATAGGTATAAGTGGGTCTACAATTATTGATACTGTAGGGATGGCTAATATTTTATCTAGTTGTGAAGATGCAAGTATGTTTTCTTCACTTCAATTGTTATTAAACAAAGGAAGGTCATCTAATAAAACAGTATTTACCGTTTTAAAGAAAGAAAGAATAGAACAAGCACTAGAGATTATTAACAAAGTAACTGGAGGATTAAATGGTCCAGGTAATGGAATAGCATTTACAATTCCGGTTAATAGAGTAATTGGAGGTAGCTTTCAACAAAAATAGGAGGGACTGAAGTTAAAGATGAATTGGTTATATGTACTAGGGATAGTAATACTTGCAGGTATATTTTTAGGATTACTAGTAAGTTATATTAAACTACCAAAGGTAACAGGATACTTAGTAGCAGGGATAATAATAGGACCTTTTGTTTTAAAGATTGTACCTACTGAAGCTATCCATGGATTAACAGTTATTTCAGAGGCAGCCTTAGGGTTTATTGCTTATAGTATAGGTAGTTCTCTTAATTTTAAGGATTTAAAGAAAATTGGTTCTGGAATTATAATTATAGCTTTATTTGAAGCACTTATGGCAGTAGTAGTTGTAACTTTAGTTATGATAACAGTATTTAAGCAACCATTAGCTTTTAGTTTATCTTTAGGCGCAATAGCTTCAGCAACAGCACCTGCAGCTACAATTATGGTTCTAAAGCAATATAGAGCTAAGGGACCCTTAGTAAATACTCTTATACCAGTAGTTGCTATAGATGATGCCATTGCAGTTATAGCCTTTGGAATAGCTTTATCTATTGCAAAAGCTTTAACAAATGGTACAGGAGCTTTGACAGTGATGTCAATAATGAATCCTTTTATAGAGATTATAGGATCTGCTGTTTTAGGAATAATACTAGGATTTGTGTTAGCATTTATTAATAGGTTATCTAACAGTAGAGAGCAAACTATGAGCATGGCTATAGGTGTAATTTTATTAGCTATAGGCCTAGCTAACAAATTACATTTGTCTGGATTATTAACTTGTATGGTTATGGGTGGAACCATTAGTAACATTACCGATGGTAAAACTAAATTACTTACTGTATTAGATGAATTTACTAATCCAATATTTATAGCATTCTTTACCATATCAGGATTAGAACTAGATATGTCAGTTTTGAAGACTGTAGGTATAATTGGAGCTGGCTATGTAATAGCTAGAGTTATTGGTAAAGTTTTAGGAGCTTATTTAGGAGCTAAGATAGCTAAATCAGAACCTATAGTTCAAAAATACTTAGGATTAACTTTAGTACCACAGGCAGGAGTAGCTATTGGACTAGCACTTATAGTTCAAAATGAATTACCAGCTTATGGTACCCAAATTAGAACTATAATATTGGCAGGAACTGTTATATATGAGTTAATAGGCCCACTATGTACTAAAATTGCAATATTTAAAGCAGGTGAAGCAAATAAAGCTTAATAATAAATATGGTTCATGTATAACATCATTGATTTGGCTTTAAATTCACTATAAACAATGATATAATGAATGTATAAAATTAAATATATTTTATGGTTTTAAAGTTTATTCTTTAAATTAAAAGGGAAGTTGGTGAAAATCCAACACGAACCCGTCACTGTAACAAGGAGTGTATTCTAGATAAGCCACTGTTAACTTAGTTAATGGGAAGGTTAGAATACATGTTGATATGAAGTCAGGAGACCTGCCATAGGATATAGACCAAAAAACCCACGGGGAAACTGGGAGGTGTCTAACATGAAAGATGTATTTAGTGCTTTTCATAAGAGAAACTACTTTTGTAAATCTTTTAATTGTTATACTAGACATCCCGTATAGGATGTCTTTTTTCATGTATAAAAACATAAGTTTATATACATGAAATGCAGGGGAGTGATTAATCTTAAGGTCATTAATAATATTAGCTAAGACAAGGAGATTACAATGAGTAGTATATATGTAACTAAACAATTTATCTCTGATAGTAATATCAAAGAAAAACTAGGTCAAGTATCATTAATTCTTTTAGGAAGTTTAATTTATTCTTTAAGTGTAAATATGTTTATAGTTCCACATAAGTTTTTAAGTGGGGGAGTAGCTGGGATAGCATTACTTTTACAATATGTAACAGATATTCCTTCAGGGTATTTTACATTGTTTATCAATATACCTATATTTTGTTTTGGAATTAAGGTAATTAATAAGGAATTTGGGTTTTTAAGTTTTATTGGTATGATATCAATGTCCATATTTTTAATATTAACTGAAGATATAACTAGATTTATTAAAGTAGATGATTTATTAATATCATGCATAAGTGGAGGAGTTTTATGTGGTTTTGGTATGGCCATAATATTTTTAAATAAGGCTTCAGAAGGTGGAACGGATATAATAGCTATTGCTTTAAAGAAAAAGTATGGTGTTAATTTAGCTTCTATGACATTTATATTAAATGGAGTCATTGTTTTTACAGGGTTAATTTTAAATGATCTAACTATAACTATCTATACGTTAATATCTCTATTTATAAGAGCCTATATTCTAGATAAGGCTATTACTATGACTAATGAGAGAAAATTAATTATAGTGATAAGTAATAATCCAGAGGAAATAAAAAATTCTATCTTGGAACTTTTGGGAAGAGGTGTTACCTTTCTTCATGGAGAAGGTGCTTTTACAGGAGAGAAAAAGAAAGTTATATATTCTATAATGAGTTCTAAACAAGTGGAAAAGGCCAAGAAAGCTATACTAGATATTGATGCTAATGCAGTGATATCCATAATGAATGTGAATGAAGCTCATGGAAAGGGATTTAAACAGTTATCTTTTTAAGACGTAATTTAAATAAATATAAGAAAAAAGTGCTAGTCTTTTATAAGATCAGCACTTTTTTAAATTTAAATTTCATTTTGCATTAGCCATTTACTACAGCTAAGATAGTGTCCTCAGGAGTAAGAAGGGTTACTTCACTTGGAATATTAATATCTTTAGCTAGTAGTTTATCATTAAATTGCATATTAGCTACATTAACTTCAATATATTCTGGAATCTTTTCTACATTTCCTTGAAAATCAAGATATGGTCTAAAGGTTTCTAAAACTAGTCTTTTAGATTCCAAATTTTCTTGACCTATATAATTTATAGGAATAGTTAGTTTAATTACTTCATTTGGTTTAACATATTGTAAATCAAAATGTATAATTTCGTGTAGATTGTTTTTTTGAATATCTTTAACTACACAGTTTAGAGTTTTTCCCTCTAAATCAATAGGTATGATAGAACCACTAAAACTGCCTTTTAACATTTTTAACAGTTCAGTTTTATTCATCTTAGCAGAGATAGGTTCTTCTAAAAATTCACCATAGATTACGCAAGGTACTTCTCCCAAATTTCTAAGCTTCTTTAAATTCTCCTTTGAGCTTCTTTCATATACTTTAAATGTTGTACTTTTCATAATAAATCCCTCACTTATTTTTAATAATTTTTTGTTGATTTATTAAGCTCAGTATATAAATGAATCTAAGCACTATTAATTACACACAGAGCTTATACAAAGCCCACATATGCATCAACCTCCTTAAATATACTTATACCATGATAACATATATTAAGGAAAAAGCAAAATTCATAAAATATTAGAATAGATAATACTTTACAATGTAAATATATACATATATAATTATACATAGATATACTATGTATAGTAAACCGAGGTAAGGGGTGGAATTATGAAAATAAATAAAGAACTTTTGAAAGGAAGCACGACAATACTTATATTAAGTCTACTTAATCGAAAAAATATGTACGGATATGAAATGATTAAGGAGATAGAAGAAAGGTCTAAGGGTATTTTCTCTTTTAAAGAGGGAACGCTATATCCTATTCTTCATAGTTTAGAAAATGAAAATTTTATAGAAGCTTACTGGGATGAAGGCGAAGGAAAGCGTAAGAGAAAATATTACAAGATAACGGAAAATGGTAACAAAATTCTCAAAGAAAAAGAAGCAGAATGGAAATTGTTTAGTTCTACAGTTAATGAAGTATTAGGGGAGGGAGATTTATGTCTACAGTAAACCATCCGAAGGTAGAAAAGTATATAGAAGAAGTATGTGGATTAGTTAAAAATAAAAGAGTTCATAAAAATATAAAAGAGGAACTTATAGATCACATAGAAGAGATTATACAAGAGTACAGAGATGTTGGAATAACGGAGGAGGAAGCTATAGATAAAGCTATTATGCAAATGGGTTCATACGAAGTTATAGGAAGGGATTTGAATATGGTTCATAAAGCATCTCCTGATTGGATGCTTTTAGGTATAACCGCTATATTTATATTAGTTAGCATATTTACTTTAGGCTTCATTCAGAAGAATAATGCATTGACACACAGTTCATATGCTAATTTTTTAGGTAAGACTATAATTTATGCATCAGGAGGAATTATATTAACAGCAGTTTTACTTAAAATTGATTATAGAAAATTAAAAAAGTACTCTAAATATGTTTATAGTGGAGTAATAATTCTGTTAATATCCCAAATCTTTATAAATACAGGCTATATAAATGGAGAAATGGGCTGGATAGTTATTGGGCCAATTAGTTTTAATGCTTTTAATATAGCACCTTTTTTTCTAATCATTGCTTTAGCTGGAATGCTTGATAAGTGGAATTGGAATGAGATTAAAAGTATATTAAAAGGGATTTTTATTGCTTTTGTACCAATAATATTTTTTATTATTGGAAATGCTTCAGTTAGCATTATTATATATGCCATATCAGCTATTACTTTGATGATTATATCAGGTGTGAAATTAAAACATATTATAACTTCCTTTGGAGCTATGGGGGTTATCTTTTTATCTTGTATGGTTAGTGAACCTTACAGAATAAAAAGATTTCATGTGCTTTTTAATCCTTCATTAGATGTAGATGGAATGGGATGGATTTATAATCAACTAGTTAAATTAAGGGAATCGGCGGGATTGTTTGGACAGGGAGCAAATTTTATACCAAATATGTTGCCAGAAATTCATACAGACTTTATATTTACCTATATAGTTTATTCTTTTGGATGGATTGCTGGAATAATACTAATTTCTTTAATTTTAGCATTCATAATAAGAATGGGTATAATAGGAAAAAGTACTAAAGAAACCTATGGTAAATTACTAGTAAGTGGATTTTGTGCATTATTTATAGTGCAGTTTTTACTAAGTATTTCTGTTAGCTTGACATTAGCACCTACAGTTTCAGTAAGCATGCCATTTATTAGTTATGGTGGAAGCCAACTTTTAATTAATATTTTAGCTATAGGTTTAGTATCTAATGTATGCAAGTGGAGAAATACGCCATATGATGCAGAAGTTAATTAGGTTTTTAATAAAATAAAAATTGTGATTTACTATTATTATATAATAAAAGTATTAAGAAAATTTGTTGACATACATATATAATGATGGTAGTATTTAATAAAATATAACACTTAGGAGAATTAAAATGAGTAGAGAAATTAACTTTAAATCAACAAAAGTTAATATGGCATATTATCTTAGCTATTATAGATAGGGTTTGTATTTATAAACAATTATAGATGCAAGCCAATTTAACAAATTTGGTTTGTGTCTATGATGGTTAGGAAGATTTGCTATACTCAAATGTTTAGTGATTAGACCACATAGATATATCTATGTGGTTTTTATATTTGATGCCTTCTTATTTAAACCACATGGAATCAATCTATGTGGTTTTATTTATTTTAGGAAGGAGATTAGAACATGAAAAACAGAGAGAACTTTACAAGTAGAGCAGGATTTGTGATATCTTGTATTGGAGCAGCAGTAGGACTTGGAAATATATGGATGTTTCCTTACAGGTTAGGTCAAAATGGGGGAGCTGTATTTTTAATACCATACTTTATTTTTGTACTTATACTAGGATCAACAGGGTTAATTACAGAGTTTGCCTTTGGAAGAGGTGCTAAGGGAGGAGCTTTAACAGGAATTAAAAAAGGATTTAAGAATAAAGGTTTAAAGGGAGGAACTCTCTTTGGATTTATACCAGCCATAGGACTTGCAGGAGTGTTTATGTTTTATAATGTGGTAGTAGGTTGGATAATTAAGTATTTAGGACTTAGCCTTAGTGGAAATATAAAAAATATTGATATACCTAAGTACTTTGAAAGTTTTGCAGGAAGCACCCAAACTATACCATGGAATTTACTAGCAATAGTACTAGCCTTGATAATTGTATGTATGGGTATATCTAAGGGAATTGAAAAAATAAATAAAATTATAATGCCTATGCTTTTTGGAATTTTTATATTGTTAGCTATTAGATCATTAACTTTACCTGGAGCTATAGATGGGGTGAAGTACCTATTAACACCACAATGGTCATACCTATTTAAAATAAATACATGGGTAATGGCACTTGGTCAAGCCTTCTTCACAGTATCTTTAAATGGATGCGGAATGGTGGTATATGGTAGTTACATAGAGAAGGATTTAGACATTCCAAGGTCTGCAGTGAGTACTGCTGTACTTGATACTATTGCGGCATTATTAGCATCCTTTGTTATTATGCCAGCAGTATTTGCCTTTGGCTTAGATCCAGCAGCAGGTCCACCTCTATTATTTATAACAATACCAACTATATTTAAAGCTATCCCTGGTGGACAAATACTTATGATACTATTCTTTTTAAGTGTATTATTTGCAGCAATTAGTTCTTCAATAAATATGCTAGAAGGGCCAGTAGAATCTTTTATGGCACAAACAAAATTAAGCAGAAAAACAGCTACTATTTTAATAGCTGTAGTGTCATTTGTATTATCAATACCTTTAAATTTAAATATGAATTTGTTTAGCAACTTTGCAGATGTAATTACTATAGTAATATCACCATTAGCTGCACTGTTAGTATTTATAGTATTTTACTTTATGTACAACAAAGAACAGGTGTTAGAAGAAATAAATAGAGGTGCTAAGAGAAAGTTAGGAAATAAATTTTTTATGTTTTCAAAATATGGGTTTACCCTTATAACAGTATTGGTAATAATACTAGGAATAATTTATGGTGGGATATAAGTCTGTTTATACTAATTTTAGATGTGGATTTTCCTATTTTAAAGAGGGTAATAACTATATATTCTAAATAGTAAATTCTCTGAAACCCGCATGAACAGAAGAACTAGTTAACTATTTTCATAGTTAACTAGTTTTATATATTAATATTTATATAGTTTTATAGGTTTATAGGTAAATATTTAAATAGTTTTATTAATATACTTTTATGAAATGCTAAAGAATTTTTTTATTTCATCAATTCTTTCTAAAGCTATATTATATCCGTGGTTATAGGCGTGTTTAATTTTATTAAGATCTTTTTCAAAGCTATCAATACCATCTTCTGCAGTAGGTCTTAAAATTATAGCTTTGCCATCTCTTTCAAGTTGTTCACAATACTTAACTCTATCATTGTAAAGCTCATGACGAGTAAGAAGAGGCTTTACTAAATTAGGATATTTCTTTTTTAAAACTTTAGCAGCAAAAATATTGCCTTTACCTAATTCTTTAATATACCCCTTAGGTCTAGTTAGAATAATTAGATGCTTTTCATTTCCATCTTCCATGGCTTTTAATACAGGAATAGGATCACAGATGCCTCCATCAAAATATTCATTATCATTAATTATAGCTGGAGGAAAGAAAAGAGGTATAGCACAACTAGCTCTTAACATATTGCATTTTTCATCTAAATCTTTACCATTTAAATATTCGGTAACTCCAGTTTTAGCATTAGTCACACCAACTAAAATTTTACCTTCATAGCTTTTAAAGGTATCCATATCAAAAGGATAAATCTTATTAGGTAACTCATCAAAAGCAAAATCTAAACCAAATAAGCTTTTACATTTAAAAAAGTTTCTAAAGCCTATATATCTTTTATCATGTCTATGGTTAATTAGAATATCATAGTTTCTTTTCTTTTGTTTTGATATATATGAAAAGCCGTTGGTAATACCTGCTGAAACGCCAATGCAATAAGGAAACATAATATCATTATCTAAAAGGGCATCCATTATACCAGCGCTAAAAATAGGTCTAAAGGTTCCACCTTCAAGAATTAAACTACTCATGATGTCAACTCCTTAAAATTAAATTTGTTAGATTGTTTTCTTACATAATTGAATTAAGATATTATTTTAATTATGATTCTTTAGAATAAACTCCATATTTTATTATACCTATATCTCCATAGAAAGTTAAGATATATTAATTTGAAAATAAGCTATGATATAATTATATCTATAAATTACTAATAGGTATTGTAGTATAAGTTATAGATAAAAAACAAAGGAGGACTATATATGTATTTAGTAAGTTCATGTTTAGCAGGAGTCAATTGTAGATATAATGGAAGTAATAGTGAGAATAAATATGTAGCCGAATTAGTAAAAGCAGGAAAAGCTATAGCGATATGTCCAGAACAATTAGCTGGTTTGCCCACTCCAAGGGCGTGTTGTGAGATTTTTATAGATGAAAATTCTAATAAAAGAGTAATTAGTAAGGACGGTATAGATTTAACCGAAAGTTTTTTAAAGGGAGCAGAGAAAACTTTAGGAATTATTAAAGCTGCTGGTATAAAGAAGGCAATACTACAGTCTAGAAGTCCTTCATGTGGGTACGGTATGGTATATGATGGAACATTTTCAGGAAAACTAATAGAAGGCAATGGATTAGTAGCAGAATTATTAATGAAAAATGGGATTGAAGTCTATACAGAAAATGATTTAGATAAAATATAATGTTATTATTTTAATTATTGATATGAAAGGTATGAAGATAAACTTTATTTTAAAAGTTTATATTTAAGTTAGGGGGTGATTAGCATAGAATACATAAAAGCAAAAAAATTAATATCTCAATATATACCTAATAATTCATGGTTTGATATCAATTATAATATGAATATCTATAAAGGATGTTGCCATGGATGTATTTATTGTGACTCCAGAAGTGAATGTTATCAAATAGAAGATTTTGATAGAGTTAGAGCAAAAGAAAAAGCTGTAGAAGCTATAGGAAAAGAACTTAAAGGGAAAAGGAAAAAAGGTGTAATAGGAACAGGCGCTATGAGTGATCCTTACAATCCATTTGAAAAAGAATATGAGCTAACAAGGGAAGCTTTGAAGGAGATTACTAGGTATAATTTTGGAGTTTCCATTGCCACCAAGAGCCCTTTAATTACTAGAGATATTGATATATTAAAGGAGATTTCAAGGCGCTCTCCTGTGTTAATAAAAATAACTGTAACTACCTTTGATGATGATTTATGTAAAAGGATAGAACCTAATGTGGCACCTAGTAGCCAAAGGTTTAAGGCTATAAAACAGCTTAGTGATAGTGGGATATATACAGGAATATTGCTTATGCCAATTCTTCCTTTTATTAATGATTCAGAAGATAATATAAGAAATATAGTTAGAGAAGCTCATAATTCAGGAGCTAAATTTATATTTGCTTATGGAATGGGGCTTACCCTTAGAGGGAATCAAAGGGCCTATTACTATGAACAATTAAGTAGACTATTTCAAAGGGAGAACTTAGTTAGAAAATATATTCATACCTATGGTGATAGATATGAATGTGAATCTTCTAATGGAAAGAAGCTTTGGAAGACCTTCACTGAAGAATGTAATAAATATGGAATTATATACAAAATGAAGGATATAATCAAGGATTATAGAAAGAATTATGAAGAGGAACAGCTGAGCTTATTTTAAGACTATTAAGATAAAATATTAGATTTACCTTACTTAATCTATGTTTCAATATATGATAAAATGTATATAGTATTTAATTAAAAGGGGGAAATGGTTTGTCTTATGTATGTTAAGGCAAAATCTATATAGTTAAAATGAAGGATATTAAATCAATATTCTATTGGATAATAGGATTTTTACTTGCGGATGGCTTTAGATATTTACTTAGGGATGTAGATATTCCAGAGATTTTTAAATGGGCATTAGGAATAGTTATAATTCTTGGAGGCTATATCCTTATAAATAAATTATTTATAAAAGATAGAAGCAAAGAAGAAATATAAACTAAAGGAAAAAATTTATTTTAAGGGGATGAAGATATGCACTTTGATGAGGAGTCAAAAAAATGGGATACAGAATGTAGGGTTCAAAGAGCAAAGAAAATTAGTACTGAAATAGAAAACTATTTGGATAAAGATAACAATTTAAGAGCCTTAGAATTTGGATGTGGTACAGGGCTTATATCAGAAAATTTAACTCATAGATTTTCTGATATATTGATGATGGATTTATCTGAAGGAATGATAGAACAGTTAAAATTAAAAATAGAAAAAAACAAAATAAAAAATATGAAAACTTGGTGTGGGGATTTATTTCAATTTAACGATAATAAAAAGTTTGATGTGATTTATACATCTATGGTTTTTCACCATATAGAAGATCTACCAAAGGTAATAAAGAAGCTATATGATTTGCTAAATAAAGAGGGCAAATTAATAGTTGTAGATCTATGTCCTGATAATGGTGGTTTCCATGATGAAGTACAGGATTTTAGTGGACATAATGGATTTAAGCTTACAGAAATGGAAGGCTTAATAGAAGAAGCTGGGCTTGAAGTCATAGGTTCAAAAATATTTTATTCAGGAATGAAGAAAAGTGAAGGTAAGGAGCAACCATATCAGTTATTTAGTATGTGTGGTATAAGAAAGTAAATATATGTTACGAAGTTTTCTCAATTATAGATTAGATTTTAGAGTATATGCAATATTTCTTTTCTGTTGAAACTACATTATTATTTATTGACTTAATTTCAAATATTTGCTATAGTGATTTTATCAAATATAGGAGGTACAACAATGAAATTGTGTAATTGCTAATTAATTTTCATAATTGAAAATTGATGAAAGAAAGAATAAAATGCCTAATCATTAGGTTTTTTTGTGTACTTCTTTTAAATTGGCAATTAAAAGACATACCTCTTATAGAACTAAAATTGTATTTATGTTTTATATAGACGTTAAGTTTATTAGGACAGGAGCTATAGTAATTGGAGATTGTATATATTTATTTTTATTGCATTAAATATATAGTTCTTATTAGATAAACTTATTTAAGTATAAAATTGATTACAGATTTTTAGGCTACAAGAAAGCAGTGCTTTTTTGTAGCCTTTTGTTTTATATTTAATAAATCAATGGTTAGGCCTCAAAACTTATTTTAAGGAGGCTATATCAATGGATAAAACATTGAAGTTTGCACATGAAGAAGATGTAATTTGTGCAATGGAGTTAGTTTATGAACATGAAATCAGAAATATGTTAATTTCAAATATATTTGGGTTAAATAAAGCCTTATCATTTATTAATTTTGCTTGTATTAATGATACTGATAATGTAATTACAATAGGCTCACATTTAGAGATTACCACATTACTAATATCATATATCTATGCACCACAAAAGTTAGTGACACAGATTTCAGATATAAGTTGTGGTATTGATAATGGAGTATTTAAAAATATCAATGAACTTTTATCAGGTTATAAATATACAGAAATTATTAGCTCTAATTTTGATATAGGACTTGTAGAATATGAGAAGGAATCTTTTGACGTAGCAATTTTGGGTTTTGCTAATTTAATTAATATCTCAGAAGAAGTACAGATAAACAGGTTTAGTCTTGAAACTGGAATAGAATATGAGATGTTTGAAAGGTTATTAGCAAAGTCCAGTAAGTTGTTAAAAAAAGATGGAAGATTAGTAGTACTTACGAAACCAGGATGGATATTAAAGTTATGGAGTTTAATTCATGACCTTGGTTTACAATTAGAATATGATAGCTATAGTCTATACGTTGATAGTAATAGACATCCTAATGGATTTATTTGGTTAAGGTTCATTAAAAGAGATATAAATTTTAATCTGGAATTGCATAAGAGGAATATACTATCTTTAATGCATGATAACAACATTGATAGACTGTATGCTCATAGGAATAATTTAATATTTCCATATGTGGAGCTCTCCTATAGTAATTCTGAAGCCTATGTTAAATTAAATCAGAATTTAGAGTATATGCAATATTTCTTTTCCGTTGAAACTACAGCAAATCTAGCGGAATTGTGTGAAGGATATACAGCATGTCTAGTTACTCCATCCGTAGCACAGTATGCATATAAGATAAATAAAAACATAGTCCTTTTTGAACGAGATAACAGATTTAGAGAAAATGGTGGTCTAAAATTTGTAAAATTTGATTTGAATATTGGTTTAACAAAATTTTTACAGAATAAATATTTAAAAAAATTTGATAGAGTTATATGTGATCCACCATTCGATATCAAATTGGATGTTTTAGCAAATGATATTGTTGAATTGTTAAAGCAAGATAGAAAAAGTGTTGCTTATATAATATTTCCTAATAACAGAAAGAGTAGTTTAATCAATGCTATGAAGGTTAGAGGGTTATTATTAGAAGAGGAAACTCAAAAAATAAGTATAGAGTATTCTAGGCCACCTAAGATAGTTAGGTTTAATGGTAAAGATGCCATTCAATTATATAAGTTTATTTATGTAATTTAAAACATTTTTATGGAAGATGGAGCAGTTAAGGTTAAAAATAGATAAGAATAAATGTCTATTAATAATTATCAGTAAATTTAAACTTAAAATTTAATTGAAGGTCTTTAAAAAATTTAATAATTCATATTATTGACCACATGGTTTGTTTTTGATAATATATAATAGACCTTGTGGTCAATATTTATATTTGGAGGGTATTATGAATCAAAAAGAGAAAAGTCAGATAAGTAAAGATAAAATATTAAATGCTGCCATAGCGGAGTTTGGAACAAAGACATATGAAAATGCTTCGCTGAATAATATATGCAACGATAACAAAATTTCAAAGGGACTTATCTATCACTATTTTAAAAATAAAGATGAGTTATTTTTAAAATGTGTTAAGGTTTGCTTTGATGAGCTTGTAGATTATCTTAGTAAAGAAGAATTTGACCAATTGGATTTTCAGAAGTACATGCAAAATTATTTTGATTTAAGGTATCGTTTTTTTAAAGAGAATAATTATTACAGTCATATATTCTTTCATGCAATTTTACAACCACCTGTACATTTGAAAGAACAAATCAAAGACTTAAGAGCTAATTTTGACACACTTAATATAAGTCACTATCGCATGGCCTTAAGTAATGTAACACTACGAGATAATATTACAGAAGAAGAAGCAATGGAATACTTCTTTGTTTTTCAAGAAATGTTCAATGGTTATTTTCAAAGTAAAGCTTATGAAAATCTGGACTTTAATTCACTAATAGAAATGCACGAACTGAAACTGTCAAAAATACTAAATATTATGCTTTATGGTATTTCAAAGGAGGAGTAGAAATAATGATATTATTAATTTTAAGGATTTTAGTGGCAATTGCAATTGCTTTTATTGTAGGTAAGCTTGTTTCAAAGATAAAGTTGCCTGCTATTCTAGGATGGTTACTTACAGGTATGATACTTGGACCACATGCATTTGGAGTTGTAAATGATGCAGTTTTAAATGCTCATTGGTATGAACCAATTATGCATATTTTAGAATGTGTAGTGGGACTTTTAATAGGCACGGAGCTTGTTTGGAAGAAAATTAAAAAATCGGGCAAGCAAATTATCATAACAACATTAACCCAATCATTAGGAACATTTTTTGTTGTGAGCTTGGTATTTGGGGTTGTATTTTATTTTGTAGGATTTCCTATTTATCTTGCATTTATATTTGGAGGTATTGCTCTTGCAACTGCACCAGCACCAGCACTTTCTATTGTGCGTGAGTTTAAAACAGACGGACCTGTAACTAAAACATTAATTCCTATGGCAGCCCTTGACGATATGGTAGGAGTAATTGTATTTTTTTCAACTATTTCTATTATATCTGCCAATCTATCTGAGCAAAAACTACCGGCTTATATGATATTACTTGTAGTTTTATTACCAATTATTATTGGGATTGTTGTAGGATTGCTTGCAGGAGTTGTACTGAAAAGAGAACGTTCAACAAAAGTAACTGTATTGCTACTGAGTGCAACCATACTAATATCAGCAGGTGTTGGTTTTATATTTAATGATTTAGTTTTACCAAAGCCTGTACTTAACTTTATGCTTATTGGTATGGCTTTCTCAGCAACGTTTTCTAATATGATTTCAGAAGAACGTCTAGAGCGGATTATGAACTCATTTAATCCTATTCTTGGTATTTCTATGATTGTAGTTATCTTAAATCTGGGAACACCGCTTGACTATCATCTGATTTTAGGTGCCGGACTATTTACTGCAATTTATATCATCTCAAGAGCTGTAGGTAAATATGGTGGAGCATTATTCGGAGCTGTTATAACAGATTCACCAGAAACCGTAAAAAAATATTTAGGACTCACATTGCTTCCTCATTCAGGTGTATCTCTCGTATTTACAGGTATAGCTGTTTCTGTTCTATCAGGACCAGCACCAGAATACGCTAAGGTCATCCAAGGAACAATTGCGGCGGCAGCGGTTATTAACGAGGTTATCGCAGTTATAGCATCTAAAAAGGCTTTTGAGTGGGCAGGAGAATTTAATAAAAAAGAGGAAATTAGCAATGAATGAGATAATATATAGAGAAATCAAAAAAGATGATTATGAAACCGTTAAATCTATAATAAATGAGAGTTTTGGACTTTATAGGTATATTGATAATGAAAAGGTATTAAAAAATCTTTTAAAATTATACTTACAAAGCTGTTTAGCAGAGAAAACCTTTAGCTGTGTTGCAGAAAAAGACGGAAATATTGTTGGTGTGATTTTAGGAAAGTCTAAAAATGATTATAAAATATTGACTCATTTAAAAAATATTTTAGGAGTAGTATTGTATAATTCAATAACGACATTAAAAGCTATACAATATAAAAGTAATATAAGTGATTATAGAAATATGCATCACATTTATCATAAGCTTCTTGCTGGTAGAGAGGCGGAGTTTGATGGAGTATTGACACTATTTGCCGTTACAGAAGACTGTAGAGGATTGGGTGGAGGTAAGAAACTACTTTCAAATCTTTGTGATTATTTACGAAATCACAACACAAAACATATTTATTTATACACAGACTCAACATGTAATTATGGTTTTTATGATAGTCAAGGGTTTGAACGTTTAGCTGAAAAAAGTTTTGAAACAACCTGTGAGAGTAAACTTGTTACAATGAATGTTTTTTTATATGGATACAAAGTTGAATAAATAAATTAAGCCACTTAATATGAAGAAATTCAAATTGAGTGGTTTTTTGTAATAGGGATTTTAATTATTATAACAATATTAGATTGTTATAATATATCTACTAGTAAAAAGTTATTTATATAAATAAAGTTTTAGGGGAAGTTGCATTTATAACTGAAACATAAAAGAATATTGTGGTAAAATAAATCTAATGATATTGTACAATAAAGGGGAAGTTTATAGTGAAAAAAACCATAGGAATTTTTGCTCATGTTGATGCAGGTAAAACTACATTTTCTGAGCAATTACTTTATCATACAAAGAGTATAAAAACTAGAGGAAGAGTTGACCACAAAGAAGCTTTTCTAGATAGTCATAATATAGAAAGAGAAAGGGGTATTACAGTTTTTTCTGATATTGGAATTTTTAATTATGAAGATTCAGAATATTATTTAATAGATACTCCAGGACATATAGATTTTTCGCCAGAGATGGAGAGAGCTATGGGGGTTCTAGATTATGCTATCCTTTTAATAAGTGCAGTAGAGGGAGTGCAAGGTCACACAGAGACAGTATGGCAGCTACTAAGAAAAAATAATATACCTACTTTTATATTTATAAATAAAACAGATAGAGAAGGTGCTGACTTACAAAAGGTTATCCATGAGATAAGAAATAACTTAAGTAGTGAAGTTTGTTTAGTTGAAGAAGATTTATATAATTTAAGTAATGAAAATATAGAATTTATAGCTGAAAGAAATGAGGAATTACTGGAAACCTATCTAGGTAAAGGCTATGACAACTACTTATGGGTAGATAAATTAAAGGAGCTTATTAAGTCAGAAAAAATATTTATAGTTTTAAAAGGGTCAGCTTTATTAGATGAAGGTGTAAAAGAGTTTTTAGAGAACTTTAATAGTCTTAGTTATACTAACTATGAAGAGATAAAAGATAATAAATGCTTCAAAGGTAGAGTATTCAAGATTAAATATGATGAAAAAGGTAATAGAATTACCTTTATAAAAGCATTACAGGGTGAGTTAAAGGTAAAGGATGAAATTATATATAGTACAAATGGAGAAGAGATAAGAGAAAAAATAAATGAAATTAGAAGTTATAATGGAAATAAATTTGAGAGTAAAGATAAAATTGTTTCAGGTGAAATTTTTGGAATTATAGGCATAAGCTCTTTAAGAGCTGGTATGGGCATAGGAGTTTTAGATTTAAATGAGTTTTTTATGATTCCAACCTTAAGAGCAAAGGTAGAGTTTGATAAAAGTATAAACCCTAGAGAAGTGTTAGGATGCTTTAAAATTTTAGAAAGTGAAGAAAATAGTCTGAATGTAGTGTGGAGCGAGGAGTTACAAGAGCTTCATATTAGTATAATGGGAAAAATACAACTAGAAGTCTTAAAGGAAATATTAAAAGATAGATTTAACTTATTAGTGGATTTTGGAACCCCAGAAATATTATATAAGGAAACCATGGAAGGGGAAGTGGACGGCTTTGGACATTTTGAGCCTCTTCGTCACTATGCAGAGGTTTATTTAAAGTTAAAAGAAGGGCCTAGAGGATCAGGGATTACTTTTAAAAATAAATGTCACAGTGATTTTTTAACTACAGGAAATCAAAATCTTATAAGAACTCACATATTTGAAAGAGATCACAAGGGAATACTTACAGGAAGTACAATTACAGATATAGAAATAACACTTATGAATGGAAGAGCACATTTAAAGCATACTGAAGGTGGAGATTTTAGAGAAGCAACTAAAAGAGCCCTTAGACAAGGATTAGAAAGTGCTAAAAATCTATTACTAGAACCCTATTACAAATTTAAAATAGATGTAGAGATAAACTTAATGGGTAGAGTTATCAGTGATATTCAAAAAATGAGTGGTAGCATTAATGAGCCTAAAAGTTATGGAGAAAGAGTTATAATTGAAGGAAGAGGTCCTGTAGCTACCTTTATGAATTATGCTTTGGACTTTCAAGCATTCACAAAGGGTAAGGGCAGCTTAAGTCTAGTATTTCATGGGTATGATATATGTCATAATCCAGAAGAGGTTATAGAAGCTAAAAGCTATAACAAGGACGTAGATCCTGAATACACATCATCTTCAATTTTTTGTGCTAAGGGTGTAGGTTATGCAGTTCCTTGGTATGAAGTTAAGGAACATATTCATTGTCTTAAATAAATATTATTAGAAATTTAATATATTAGGAGTGATTAATTATGGAAAAAGAAATTAATGTAGTTGTGTTAATGCCTATGGACGATAGCCATAAAATTGATTTAATGTCAGTGGCACCTGGATCTAATTTTATATTTACTTCAGCTAAAGAGATAAATAGGGAGACTCTTCAAGATGCTCACATAATTATAGGTAATCCTCCATTAGATATGGTTAAAGGATGTAAAAACTTAAAGTGGTTACAACTTGATAGTGCAGGAGCTGATTTATTTGTAAAAGAAGGGGTGCTTCCAAGGGGAGTAAAACTAACTAATTCAACTGGAGCCTATGGACTCGCTATATCAGAACATATGATAGGTGTACTACTTTCTATATATAAAAAGTTATACCTTTATAGGGATAATCAAAATAATAGTCTTTGGAAGAATGAGGGTGAAGTTAAATCTATTTGTGAATGTACTGCTTTAGTTATTGGACTTGGTGATATTGGAGGAGACTTTGCCAAGAGAATAAAAGCTCTAGGTGGATATACTATAGGAGTAAGAAGAAGTGATACTAATAAACCTGAATATTTAGATGAATTATATCTTATGGATAAGGTTGATGAGTTATTGCCTAAAGCAGATGTGGTAGCATTAAGTTTACCAGAAACTAAGGAAACCTATAAATTATTCTCTAAAGATAAAATTTCTAAGATGAAAAAGGATTCTGTACTTATAAATGTAGGTAGAGGTACAGCTATAGATACTGAAGCACTTTGTGATGCTTTAGAAAGTGGGAAACTTTTAGGAGCAGCTTTAGATGTGACAGACCCTGAGCCATTGCCAAAGGATCATAGGATTTGGGGAATAAAAAATGCAATAATTACACCTCATGTTTCTGGAAATTATAATCTAAAGGAAACCCACCATCGTATAGTTAAAATTGCTGTTAATAATTTAGAACGCTTTATAAAGGGAGAGGAACTCAGGAATGTAGTTAACTTATCTACAGGATATAGAGATTTAAAGACAAAGTAATATTTAAATTAAGGCTAAAGTTAGAACTTTAGTTATACATTGGTTAAAGGAGAGAGATACAATGGAGAAGCTTTATTATAAAGATCAATATATTAAAGAATTTGTAGCTGAATTAGAGAAGGTAGAAGAGAAAGATGGGAAGTTTCATGTGGTTTTAGATAAAACAGCTTTTTTCCCAGGAGGTGGAGGTCAATTTTGTGATCTAGGATTTATAGAAAATGAACCAGTAATAGATGTTTACGAAGAAGAAGGAATTATATATCATGTTCTTAATAAAAAGCCTATAAAGCTTCATAAATTAAAGTGCTCTATAGATTGGGAAAGAAGAAGGGATGGCATGGATCAACACCTCGGACAGCACGTTTTATCAGGGTGTTTTTATAAAATATTTAATGCAAATACAGTGGGTTTTCATATGGGAAGAGAAATATGTACTGTAGATATAGAGGGAATATTAGAAGAAGAAAAGATAAGAGAAGCTGAAAAGGCTGCAAATCTAATTATAGGAGATGATCTTCAAGTAGAATTTTTAGTGCCAGATAAAAAAGAGTTAAAGAAGATGGGATTAAGAAGAGCATTACCTAATACTAATGAAGAAATAAGAGTTGTTAAGATTTCAGATTTAGATATTAATGCATGTTGTGGAGTACATCCAAAGTCAACCTTAGAACTAAGAATGATTAAGGTAAGAAGATGGGAAAAACATAAAGGAGCAACGAGAATAGAATATGTAGCAGGGAAAAGAGCAATAGAAGATTCCTTTAGAAAAGATAAATTTACTACAAGGGTATGTAGATATTTAAATGCCAGTGAAGATGAGGCTATAAATGGCATAAAAAATATGAACGAAAATCTTAAAGCTGCTCTAGATAAAAATAAAAAGCTAAGTGAAGAAGTGGCTGCTTATGAAGTAAAGGACATGGTTGAAAAAGGGGAGAAAGTAGAAAATATAACTATAGTTAAAAAAGTTTATGATAATGAAGATATTAAATATGTAAATAAGGTAACTTCAAAGATTATTGAAAATAACAATACTATAGCATTAATGGCAATTAAAAATGGAGAAAGAGCAAACCTTATCTTTGCAGCATCAAAGGATTTTAAAGGAATATCTATGAATGAACTATTAAAAGATGCAATCACTTTAATTGATGGTAAAGGTGGAGGAAGTAGTCATCAAGCTCAAGGTGGTGGAAAGAATAATAACAACTTAGAGGGAGCTTTAGATTATGCTATAAATAAGATAAAAGGTAAATAGTATAAAATAGAAATTAGAATTAATGTTAATTCGCATTGGCATTTTATAATTGAGTACATAATATATGATTATATAGTATTATGGTGGAGTAATTATGAAATATGTAAAAGGTACATTAAGTTTAGTTAAATGTAAAGTAAACTCTATAAGAATGAGAATACAGGGGGTATATAGGAGTGACTATAATACAACAGCTACACAACTAGTAAATTCAAAAGAATTGAAAAGTGATACTGAATATTTAATATATGTAGAGCTTAATAAATTTAGGACTAATGTATTTAAAAAGAAGGGTAATCAGTGGTCTTTAGTAAAGTCTTATATATGTTCAATAGGAAAATCATCTACACCAACTATAAAAGGTACCTTTAAGGTCGGTATAAAAGGACCATACTTTGGAGTAGAGCATGGTTATAAATGCTATTATTATACACAAATCAAGGGAAATTACCTTTTTCATTCTATAATATATAATTTAAATGGAACAGTGAGAGATGGAAGATTAGGAATGAGGATTTCTGATGGATGTATAAGGCTTGCAAAGGAAAATGCAAAATGGATATATGATAATGTTCCAAAGGGAAGCACTATTTATATAGAATAGGTTAGGCATCTTCAAAAAATAAATAAGTCAGAATGATCGTCTATTTTATATTATCTGATGACTACCCGATCTAATACTCACATCTACTTCAAAGTGAGAGATGCCCCTAGCTAACGATTTCCCCTAAAGGACAACGAATTCTAAGTATCGAAAATACTGATACTAGGAGTTCAGTTAATAAGCTTCAGTGGGAGTAAAAACCCCCTCTGAAGCAAAGAAATCTGTTTATACTGCGTCAACAGAATGCTTAGATAGTGCTACTATATGCGGAACTTATTTCCTTGTCTAACTCAAAATATACTGCGCATCTTTGACTTATTATTTATTTTTAGATACCTTAATTAAAAGGGATTTTCACAAAATGAACTAAATCTTATATAAATGCGAAGCACTTTATAAAGATTAGCAATATTTTGTGAAAGCCCTTTTTTATTTAGAAAAACTATTAAAAGTAAGTTATGAAAAGATCTATTAGGCACTTGAATATTTGTTATATATGTTATATATTATATATAACAGATATAACAAATAAGGTGGTATGTAAAATGTTAAAGATAAATAATTTTTCAAAGTCTTATAGTGGTAGTAAAAAAGCTGTAGATAGTATATCTCTTGAAGTGAAACCAGGAGATATATTTGGATTTATTGGTCATAATGGTGCTGGAAAAACTACTACCATTAAAGCTGCAGTAGGAATTTTAGATTTTGAAGAAGGAGAAATTTTAATAAATGGTAATTCTATAAAGACTAGTCCAATAGAGTGTAAGAAGGATATAGCATATATTCCGGATAACCCGGATTTATATGATTCATTAACAGGTATACAATATTTGAATTTCATAGGAGATATTTTTAAGGTATCAAAGGAAGAAAGGGAGACACTTATAAAAAAGTATAGTGAAGCCTTTGAACTTACAAAATCTCTAGGAGATCTAATTTCATCCTATTCTCATGGGATGAAGCAAAAGTTAGCCCTTATATCAGCACTTATTCATAAGCCTAAATTACTAATTCTAGATGAACCTTTTGTTGGACTTGATCCTAAAGCAGCACATATTTTAAAAGGATTCATGAGAGAATTATGTAATGAAGGGGGAGCTATATTTTTCTCTACCCACGTACTGGAAGTTGCTGAAAAATTATGTGATAAGATAGCTATCATTAAAGGTGGAAAGATAGTAGCTTCAGGAGACACCAATAAAGTTAAAGGTGATGGTAGTCTAGAAGAAATATTTATGGAGTTGATTGACAATGAGTAATTTAAAAGTTCTATTAAAAAATAACATTAGGAATACTTGGGGAATAAATAAATTCCTAAAGGAAGAATCAAAGAGTGAAAAAGTAAAAAACATATCCATATTTTTAGCAATACTACTAGGCATATTTTCTATAGGTATGTTAATTGTAATGTATTCCTTGGCTATAGTAGAGCAATTGGGTCAGTATGGATATTTAAGTCTTATTTTGATGAGTGCAATGCTTCTTAGTACTATGTTTTCATTGTTTACATCTGTATACAAGGCTCAGGGTGTTCTTTTTTCATCAAGGGATTTTGAAACCTTAATGAGTTTACCTATAAAACCAGGTATAATCTTAGCTAGTAAGATGATTGAATTATTATTATTGAATTATTTATTTGTAGCACTAGTAACAATTCCACCAGCTATAGTTTATTTTATGAAATCAGGTACAAGTATTATATTTTTTATTTATTTATTCATAGGAATAATTTTTATTCCGCTTATACCTATAGTTATGGCAGCTATTATAGCCTTTGCTCTTAGCTATGTATCTTCAAGAATGAAACGTAAAACTTTAATTTTAAATATAGGAACCTTGATAGTTGTAGTTGTAGTAATGATAGGTTCATTTAAAATGGATAAGATTATAAATATAGTTATAGAGAACAGTACATCTATAATCCAAGGGATAAAAACTATTTATCCACCTTCTTATTACTTTACGGATGCTTTAGCTAATTTAAGCTTATTATCTATGACAAAATTTATTTTATGGTCTATAATTCCTTTCATAATATTTTTAATAATCTTTGCTAGAAGCTTTAAGTCAATAAATTTAAGGTTAGGAGAAACTTTTAAAAGATCTAATTATAAATTAACATCCTTAAAAACAAATACTTTAAGGGGAGCCTTAATAAAGAAAGAATTTAAGAGATATTTTTCATCTTCTGTATATGTTACAAATACAATAATAGGTATAGTTTTAGTAACGGTAGCAGCTGTATCATCTCTAGTTATGGGAGGAGATTTTCTCATAGATCAGATGGCACAATCTAGTGATTCAGACCTTCAGGTACTAGCACCACTATTAAAACAGGTAATGCAATTTGCACCACTTATAATATTATCCTTTGGTATAGGATTAACTTGCACTACAGGTTCATCTATATCAATTGAAGGAAGAAATTTGTGGATTTTAAAATCATCTCCACTAGAAGTTAAAGATATATTCATTGGTAAGATAGGAGTTAATATTCTTTTACTAATACCAACTATAGTAGTGGATTCAATTATGTTTGCCATAGCCTTTAAGTTAACCCTAATAAATTTTATGTGGACTATATTAATTCCTACACTATTAGCTATTTTAGTATCAGTTGGGGGCCTTTTGATTAACTTGTTTTTCCCTAAGTTAGACTGGACTTCAGAAGTACAGGTTGTAAAGCAAAGTTTAAGTTCTATGATAAGTATTCTTATGGGAGCAGTGCTTGTAGTTGTAGTGATTTTTATAACTATTGGAATTAACAAGGTATTTGCGATTACAAATATAAATTTATATCTAGGGGTTATAGCATTACTACTAGTACTTTTGATATTATTAGTATGTACAATATTGAAAACTAAGGGAGAAAAGTTGTTTAATAAACTAAGGAGTTAAATAGGAGATGAGATTTTGATTTTAAAAATAGACTTTGACTCAGATATACCTATATATGTCCAGATAAAGAATCAGGTAGTTGAAGGTATAGCAAGAGGGGAACTAGAAGAAGGCGAAGAACTTCCATCCGTTAGAGGGTTAGCTGATGATATTGGAGTGAATATGCATACAGTTAATAAAGTATATTCACTTTTAAAGGATGAAGGTTATATTAAAATAGATAGAAGAAAAGGAGCTTTTGTATCTCTTAGCTTAAAAAGCTCTAATGAGGAGTTTAGAGAAAGTTTAAATTATGAACTAGAGTATTATATGGCTGAATGCTTTAATAGAGGCATAAGTAAAGAAGATATAAAGAGCTATATTGACGCTATTTTTAGTGGATTTAAGAAGGAGGATAGCTAATATGGATAAATGGTTATTCTTAGTATTTATGAATTTTATGTTATTATTTATATTTTTAACTAGTTTTTTTGTGAACAAAACATCTAATAGTGGCATTTTCTTTGGAGTGAGATTTCCTAAGGAATATCAAGAAGAAAAGGAGCTAAAAGATATAGAAAAATCTTATAGAATAATTATTTCAATCATATTTTTTATTATGCTTTTAGGAGTAAATATTTTATTCTTTAATCTTGATAACTATAGTGAAAATACTTTAGGATTTATAATGGCAATACTTATTATAGGTAGTTTAATAATAAGCTTTATAGTATATATTCCATATTATAAAAAGGTTAAAACCTTAAAAAAGCATAGAGACTGGACTTATACTAAAAGAAATGTAGTAGTGGTAGAGACTACTCTAAGAAAGCCTAAAAAGGATGAAAAGATAAAACCTATAGACTCAAAATGGTTTTTATTATTATTTATCTTTCCTTTAGTAAGTATTTTAGTAACTATGTATAGATATGATGCATTACCTAAGGTGATGGAGATTCCTTATACTAGCTTTGGGGTGTTTAAAAAGGAGACTTTAAGAGGTCATTTTATAATATATCAATTTCCAATTGTTCAAATTTTTTTAACAGCATTATTATATGGAATAAACAAAGTGATTATTAATTCTAAGGTGGATTTAAATAGTGGAAGTATTGAGAAGGCCATTATTCGAAAGAGGAAGTTTAAAAAAATAGGGTCAATATTAATGATGGTAATGATACTACAAATGCTTATTATGTTTTCGTTAATTCAAGCATCTATATTATTTAACTTTGATCCTATGATAATTAACTATGTATTTATGGTAATTTTCATGATAACTATGATTATATTTATCATTATTTTTATCAAAATTGGTCAAGGTGGAAGAAATATCGAAACAAAAGGTGAAAAAGATGAGTTATATAAAGATGATGATGATAAATGGATACTAGGAAGCATTTATTATAATAAAAATGATCCAGCTTGGATGGTAGAGAAAAGATTGGGTGTAGGTTGGACAGTAAACTTTGCTCATCCAAAGTCTTGGATAGCTGTGGGAGGACTTATAGTATTTATAATAAGTAATATAATTATGTCTATATTGCTTACTTGATTGTATTGTGTATAAAAATTAAATCAGAATTAAAGGAGTTACTAAAATGTTAGAACTAAGTTTAATTTCAGTATAATGAAATTAAAACCTTAGTTGACTTAGTAACTCCTTAATTTTTATACTTCTTAAGTATCATAACGTAAATATAGATTATCTATATCTTCTTTTTTCATAAGCCCTTCAACTAAATAACCCATTATGATGACTCCAGGTATATCAATTACTAATCTAGATAGGGTAAAGGCATAACCTATAGCGGAAATTTCGAAGAGTAATGTAGAAATTTTAGTAACACACCAAGCATTCATAAAAATAATAATATTACTAAATTTAACTCCTTTTTTTAAAAGCACTGCAGTAAAAGGAAATGCAGCATACATGGGGCCAGCAGCTATAGAGCCAATAAGAATAGCAATTAAAACACCAGTAAATCCGGAGTTCTTCCCCATATATTTCATTAATACTTCTTTTGGAACCCACACATCAATAAGGCCAAGAAGAATCATAATAGGTGGAAGTACAGATAACATCTGAATAAAGCTAGATTGAGCATTAATAAAGCTTTTAGTTCCTAAGTCCCAATTAAAGACGAATACTAAGATAAGTATTAATAAACTTAAAAGGAAAAAGGAATACCTTTTTAGAAAGTTAAGTAGTCTAATCAAAATAAAGTCACCACCTTTCCAATAAAGAAAGCTACTACAAAGGAAAAGACAAAGGCTATAAAATTTCTAAGAAAGGCAGCTTTTTTACCTATATATTTTGACTCTAAGCTATATGTCATGATACCAACCATGGTTAGAGTAGAAATTAAAGCTCCCACTTGTGGATAACCCGCTCCACTTTCAAGTAGTGTATTACCTAATGAAAAGGCTACAAAAGTTGGCATCATAGTTATGGAACCAGTAATAGAAGAAATAATAACTCCTAAAAATCCAGAATTAGAACCCATTAATTTTGATATGGTAGCTGCATCTACTATAGCAAGGAGAATTCCTACAGTGATAATGATACCTAAAAATTGAGGCATTATGTTTTCAAAGGATTTAAGGGAAATTTTTAGAGCCTTAATAGTTTTCTTCTTATCTTTGATTAAAGAAATAAGAAGTAGCACTAAAGCTAAAGTGTATAGAATAACACCTGTCATAACATCACTTCCAATAACTCTATAAAATCATATTATGCTCATAAATTTGTGAGGTTACATAATTATAGTATAATAAGTATTATCAAGGGTATGAAAAGAGAGGAGTGATGAATAATATAGATTATACTAATAAAGGAAGAAAAGATTATGCAAATATTTACAATAGGACATTCTAATTATACTGTAGAGAAGTTAATTCATATGCTAAGACATTATAACATTGACTGTGTAGTAGATATTAGAGGAACTCCTTATTCAAAGTATAATATTCAATTTGACAAGGAAACAATAAGGGAAACTTTGAAGAAGGAAGGCTTTATTTATATCTATATGGCTAAAGAGTTAGCTGCTAAGAGAGAAAATAGGATATCCTATTATGATGAAGGGTATTCAGATTTCGAGAAGGTAGTATATGAAGAGGATTTTATAAAAGGTATTCAAAGGCTAAAGGATGGCTGTGAAAAAGGATATAGAATAGCATTATTAGGTGCGATGCAAGATCCTATAAGATGTCATAGAAGCATCTTAGTGGGAAGAGCTTTAAGAGATCATGGATTCACTGTAGGACATATATTAGACGATTATTCTCTAGCTTCTCAGGAAGATATGGAAAGAAATCTATTAGATAAATATTTTAGTGATAGAGATCAAGTTACTATAGATACTATCCTTGGAACTGCACCTACAGAGAAAGAATTAATAGAAGAAGGATATCGATTAGCCAATAAAGAAATCGGATATCGGATTGAGCATTTAAAATAAAAGGATATCTATAAAATAATTCAAGTCCAGGCGTAAGTAATCTTTATTTTAATTACTTATACTTGGACTTATTATTATTGATGAATAATTTGAATGTATTCATTTGACTATGCTTTGAGAATTTCACTTTCATCACAAGTAGTGTCATTTTTATCTACTATAAGATTATAGGCCAACCCTATAAGAACTAAAATACCTCCAATAATTTTTCCTGTAGATGCTTTACCTAAGGTGATATAGTCAATTACTATACCCATAAATAATTGCCCAATAAATATAAAGAGAGTTAGATAAAAAGAAGATATTCTCGGAGTCATGTAATTTGAAATAACTATGGTTATAACTCCTAGGAGTCCTCCTAAATATGCTAAGAAGGGTATTGTGCTAAAGCTACTAAAGGTTGAAGGAAAGGTTTCTTTGCTGAATAAAAGAAATACTACTGAGAAAAACAGTCCAACTACATAGTTAAAAAAGGTTCCTTGAAATATACCGATTTTCTCTGCTAATTTAGAATTTATAGTTCTACCTATAACAATAGTTACACCAGCTAAAATAGAAATTATAATATATATCATTATTTATCTTTAATAAGGTTATAGAATAAATAATCTTATTAAAGTTCACCTCCTATCATTATTTAAAAATAGTCATAATTACGATACCTATAATCATAATTGATAAACCTATGAACTTCTTACCGTTAAATTTAATCTTTTTCATTCCAAGTAATCCATAGTTATCAATGATAATAGAAGAAATTGCTTGACCAAGTAATCCTAGAGAAATGCTTAAAGAAGCACCAAGAGCCATAAAACTTATATTACTAAAAAGCACTGTAAATACTCCAACGGCTCCAGCACTGTACCATAAAATAGGAATACCTTTTTGAATTTTTAATTTTGACTTAGTAGCAAATAATACAGTAATAATAGTAATTAAACCTACTATGTGAATGAGTACACTGGAAGAATAATTACCAATAGTCCCTGATAAGGTTCCATTAAACACAAGCATTACTGAAATTAATGCACCTATAAATATAGAAATAAAAATATTCATGACAATCCCCCTTTTAGTTACATATTGAATTTATCATAAAGCAGTTGAGAAGTATTATGACATATGTCATAGTTGTATTAAGAAAGTATTTAAGATGAGAAATAATTTTAATAAGTAATTTATATGATTTAGGAGATAAATATGAAGAAAATAAATAACTCAGAACTTATGAACACATATATAAATAAATACAATATTAATGATATCTTTACCAGTGATATGAGAGAATATATGGAATTATTTCACTTTAAGAGAAATGAATTTTTATGTAAAGAAGATGAGCCTATAGATTATTTATTCTTTTTTGTAGAAGGGAAGGCTAAAGTATATATTAGTTTAAAAAATGGTAAATCGCTTTTAATATGTTTTTATTATCCACTTATGGTACTAGGGGATTTAGAGCTAGTTAATTTTACAATGGCAACTACAAATATGGAAGTTATAGAAGAGGCCTATTGTATTGGCTTATCTTTTAAAAAGGTAAGAGAAAAACTACTTAATGATGCTAAATTTCTAAGATTTATTTGTAGTTCATTAGGCAATAAAATGGACACAGTTTCTAGGAATGGATCAATTAATTTACTATATCCACTGGAAAACAGATTAGCTAGCTATATAATGGCAACAAGGGAAGAAGGAAATAGAGTTGTATTTAATGAAACATTAACAGAAATTGCTGAGTTGCTAGGAACTAGCTATAGACATCTATTAAGGACTATAAATAATTTAATAAATAGGGAAGTATTAAAAAAAGACAATTACGGATATGAAATTATTAATGAAGAAATACTTAGAAGTTTAGCCGTGGATTTATATAAATAGATAATAAAGATGGACATATAAGCATTTTAAATTATATAAAATCCTAAAAATGAAAAATATTTATAGAAATTTGTCATTTAATTATTTACAAATATGTATATTTGATGTATGCTTAATATATGTATTGATATTATAAATATATAAATCAAATTTGAAAGGAGTTGTTGTATTATGATGAACAGAGAAAGATTAATATTAGATGAAGTATATACAGCCGCTCCAAATTTAAGATTTAAATGTTAGTTTCAGTGGATTAATATTAACAATTATATTCAGTTTAAAACCTTAGAAGTATAATAATATTATAATCCTAATTTTATAACTATATTTAATTTGAACTTATGCCTTGGAGTAGCCTAATCCAAGGTTTTTTTGTATGCAAAAATAAAGTTTTTTAACCAATAAGGTTATTATAAAAAAGCTAAAGGGCATAAGTTCAACGTCTTATTAAATGAAAATAAATTAAAGTATAAAGTTAGAAAGAGGGATTATATAGTTGAGAGAAAATAATATAAATGAATATTCAATAGGAAGAGTGTATGCTCAGCATAGAAATTTATACAAGATAATAACTGAAAAGGGAGAAATATCAGCTACCCTATCGGGGAAGTTACAATATGAATTAATTAATAAAAAGGACTATCCAGTTGTAGGGGATTGGGTTAATTATGAAGAGCTTGGTTATGGAGAAGGAATAATACATCAGATTCAAGAAAGAAAAACGCTTATTTGTAGAAAGGTAGCAGGAGTAAAAAGTGAAGAACAGGCTTTAGCTGCAAATATAGATAAGATTTTTATAACAATGTCTTTAAATAATAATTTTAACCTAAGAAGATTAGAAAGATATATTAATATAGCATGGGATAGTGGTGCTACACCTGTTATCTTATTAACTAAATTAGATTTATGTGAGGATTTAGAAGATAAATTATTATCCTTAGATCAGGTGGCATTAGGTATAGATAAGATAAGTGTAAGTTCTTTAACTGGTGAAGGTGTAGAGGTAGTAAGGAATATTATAAAAAGCGATGATACTGTAGTTTTTATTGGATCTTCAGGGGTTGGAAAATCTACTATAATAAATAAATTATTAGAAAAAGAAGTACAAATTACTAAGGAAGTTGATGAATATGACAAAGGAAGGCATACTACAACCCATAGAGAGTTGTTTGTGTTGCCAACAGGGGGAGCTATAATAGACACTCCAGGAATGAGAGAACTTCAGCTAAGTCAGGGAGACGTAGAAGCCACCTTTAAGGATATAGAAGATCTTGCATTGAAGTGTCACTTTTCAGATTGTAAGCATAAAAGTGAACCTAAATGTGCTGTTCAACAAGCCATTGAAAGAGGAGAATTATCTAAGGAGAGATTTATAAGTTATGAAAAAATAAAAAAAGAAATAGCTAATGAAGAAAAACGTAGAAAGGCTAAAGAGAGAATAAATGAAAGAAAAGCTAGAATAAGAAGATAGATGAAAATATGTATTTTGGAAGTTGATGAAATTTTCTAAGAGCATAAATAATTTTATTAATATATTCATAATAAAGAAATTTGCATTAATATATTTATTATTCTAAAATAACCATACATACCATGCACATTTGTAGAAATATGTATGGTTATTTTATATGTGAAATATGGTATAATTATTTTATTAAATTGGATTAATACGGAGAATATTTATATGAAAATAACTACAGATAAGAAATTTTACAGATTACTTTTTAGTATATCAGTACCCATAGCTATACAGAACTTAATTACTTTTGCAGTAAGTATGATAGATACCTTAATGGTAGGATCTTTAGGCGAAGTCCAATTATCATCAGTAGCTTTAGCAAATAATTTATTTTTTATTTTGATGATTCTACTTTTTGGACTAGCTAGTGGATCAAATATTATGATATCTCAATATTGGGGGAAGAAAGATGTAAATTCTATTCATAAGATACTTGCAATTATGTATAGAGTTTGTACTGTTATAATAATTATATTTATAGCCATAGCAGCACTATTACCAACACAGTTCATGAGTATATTTTCTAATGATATAGCTGTTATACAAGGTGGGGCTAGCTATCTTAGAATAGTCTGCATAGGATACATATTCTATGGTTTAACAAACTGTACAATAATGATGCTTCGTTCTGTAAAAACGGTAAAAATTTCAATGTTAGTATATAGTGTGTCATTGTTGGTAAATGCTTTTTTTAACTGGATATTTATTTTTGGAAAATTTGGATTCCCAGCATTAGGCATAAGAGGAGCAGCTATTGCTACCGTTATGGCAAGAATCACAGAATTTATAATAGTTATAATATTTATGATTTATTTTGAGAAGAAGATAAAATTACGACCTAAGCATCTATTAAAGGTGGATAAGGTTATATTAAAGGATTATGTATCTACATGTACACCAGTATTATTTAATGAATTGCTTTGGTCTACAGGCTCCTCTATGATTTCAGTTATTGTAGCAAAAATGGGAACAAGTACAGTAGCAGCTAATAGTATAAATGGAGTTGCACAACAATTTGTAACAGTGTTTATATTTGGATTATCTAATGCTGCAGCTGTTATTATTGGTAATACCATAGGTGAAGGTAAAAAGAATAAAGCCATGGAATATGCCTTTACAATAGGTGTATTTAGTGTAATTACAGGGCTTATTGCCAGCGGAATAATATATGTTATTAAGCCCGTAATAGTAAACTTCTACAATGTTCCACAAAGCACAAAATTAATTGCTATGGAAATCATGAGTGTAACCTCTATTATTGTTATATTCCAAGCTTTAGGAAGTAATATGATGATGGGAGTTCTAAGAGGTGGAGGAGACGCAAGATTTGTATTATTAAATGATATTATATTTATGTGGTGTGTAGCTATTCCAGGAGGATTCATAGCAGTAGATATATTAGGGTTACCAATAGTAGCTGTATTTTTTATAATTAGGTGTGATGAGATAATAAAATCTTTGGTTAGTATAGTAAGAGTAAGTAGTGGGAAATGGGTAAGAGATGTTACTAGAGATTTTGCCATAGAAGAAGAGGAATAATTAATACCTTATAACATAATAAAAATAGGGGGTTATGAAATCTATGTATAAAGATTCAAAAGAAGATGTACTAAATAGACTTAGGGAAGATTCAGATTACATAGACCAATTTATAGATTATATTAACGAACAGCTAGTAATTAACCTAGACAACGCTAAAAGTATATTAGATGAAGGTTTAAAAATATGTACTGAAAATGAAAATATCAAAGGAATAGCTTGGTGTAGTGGAACTATAGGGTGGTATTTTAATTATTCAGGTACATATGAAAAGGGAGTACAGTGGCTATTAAAAGCTAATACATTATTTCAAAGCATAAGTGATGAAAAAGGGAAATTATATGTATCAAATGGTCTTATGAGTGCCTACTTTCAATTAGGATTATGTGAATTGAGTACAAAATGGGGAAAGATTGCTTTGAAAATAGCAAAAGAAATAAAAAATGATAAGTTTTTTTTAATAATATTAAATAATATTTGTGTTAATTATCTAAATCTGGAAAAATATAATGAAGCTAAAAAAATTATAGATTCATTGCAAGACATACCTTATGGTTATAATGATAATTTGAAAATAAATATGTATCAAGTTATTGCTGAAATTGAATGTGAACTTGGCAATTTAGAAAATGCCATGAATTTTATTAATGAATCTATTGAAATTGGAGAAAAGCTGAATTATGAAATTATAAGAAGTGAAGCTTTAAGGATAAGGGGAAAAATTAATTTTAAGGCTGGCAATCAAAAGGAAGCAGAAGAAGATTATTCAGCTGCATTAGAGCATGCCACAAAGAGGGATTATTATGAAGTTCAAGCTAGCATATTAGAGTCTTGGGCTCAGAGTGATTTAATTAATAATAAATATGATGAAGCTATTAATAAGCTAGTAAAGGCATTAGAAATATCTGAAAAAAATAAATACGTACTAATTAGTAGAAATATATATAAACGACTGTATTTATCTAACAAGGAGATTAATAAATATAAGGAAGCATTAGTGTATTATGAGAAGTATGTTGAAATAAATAATGAATTGAACTGTATAACTAGTGAATTAAGTCTTGCTGATTTAGAAAATGAAAAGAATAAGCAAGAAGCAGCTATATTCAAGTCATTATATGATGACATTAAAGTAATATCAACTATAGGGCAAAAAATAACTTCAGATCTTAATTTTGATAATATATTAGAAAATATACATAAAGAAATATCAATGATTATTGATGCAGAAGTGGTTGGTGTTTCTACCCTTAAGGAATCAGAAGGGATTTTAGATTATGCACTATTTATAGATAGAGGAAATAAGCTGAATTTAAAGAATGTTCATATAGAAGATGAAACAAGCATAGGAGCTTACTGTGTTAGAAATAGAAGCACTATTTTAATTAATGATCTGTATAAAGAATATAAAAAGTATGTACCAACCCTTAAGGTAAAAGTAAGTGATAATAATACTCAATCAGCAATGTATTGTCCTTTAATTCTAGAGGATAAGGTTAGAGGATTTTTAAATGTACAAAGTTATAAGAAAAATGCATATACAGAAAATGATTTAAACAAATTAAAGATATTAGCATCCTATGTTGCTATAGCTTTAGAGAATTCCTGTCTTTATAATAGAACTAAATATTTTTCTTCTCATGATTTTTTAACGGGATTACTGTCTAGGATGGAAATATTTGAAAAGGGAGAAAAAATATTTAAGGATTGTCAAAGAGAACGAAAGAAATTAGCTGTCATAATGATAGATATTGATGATTTTAAATTAATCAATGATAAGTATGGACATAGTTATGGAGACGGTGTATTAAAAATGGTTGGAGGCATAATTAAAAATAATGTTAAAAATCATGGAGTTGCAGGGAGATATGGTGGGGAAGAATTTTTAGTGATTTTACAAGGTATAAGTGAAAGAAAGATTTATTCAATCTGTGACAATATAAGAACATCAATTGAAAGAGCTAATATATATTATAGAGAAAAATCTAAATTAAAAGTAACATCTAGCCTAGGTGTATTTATGTATTCAGGTAAAGAGAAGAGCATTGATCAATGTATTAATTTTGCAGATGAAGCATTATATATAGCTAAAGCTGAAGGGAAAAATAAACTTGTAAAATATGAAAATTATTCTTAGTTATATAAAGTTAGTTAATTAGAAAATGTACATAAAAATAAAAAAGTTATTCTATAATGATAAAAGGAATTATTATAGAATAACTTTTTATATTAAATTAATTCTGTACTAATGTAAAAAATTATTTTCTATAAATTTAAAGGTATCGGAAAGATCTAGATTGTCTACAGCATCTTTAAGTAATGGAACTTTTGAATAGTCATCAAGAGGAATTTTATATTTTAGTATAGGATTTATTCTAAAGTAGTTTGGACCGATAAGCTCTTTGCAATATAAGTCTTCTAGAGGTGTATCATTTAGTAGAATTGAAACCAAAGGTGTTTTAACATTACATTTTGGTCTGAGCATCCACTGGAGAGCACCCCAAGAAGATGTATCTGATTTTATTTGGTTAAGTGTTGAGCCGGTACCAATAGATAATATACGAAAATCAGATAGTGAATGTTTAGGCTTAAGGAGCTTCATTACGGAAATCATAGAGGCGGCTGTAGGATTATTTACAATTACACCTCCATCTATAAAGTTCTTGTATGAAGGGAAATAAGTAGGAGCGGCAGAGCTAGCTAAAGCCACATCTACAACCTTAGATGTGTATGTTGAACCACGAGAAAGGTTATTAAAAAATACAGATTGCCAGTTATCGGATGAAAAACCTTTTACATTAAAGGATGGGATGAATACATATTTTTCAAGATCCCCAAGGGTAAGGTCTTCTGTAAATACAGATAATATGACTTCTCTTAAGTTTTTATTATTAAATTTAGGTCTGAAAAGGTTAAGATGAGAAGGATAAAATATACTTTTTACAGTCTCATAGTTGTACAAGTTATCAACATAATTTCCATCCTTTCCAGAAGCTAGAGCTAAGGCTATTAAAGCACCTGTAGAAGTACCAGCAAATAAGTTTGTATACTTTAAGATATCAGGATATTTATTATAAATGCGTTTTAATATACGTGTGGATAGGGCACCACGAATTCCTCCACCATCAAATACAATAATTCTGAATGTAGACATTAGACACCTCCGTTGTAGCTTATATGATTATTGTATTAATGATTATGTAGGTATGTGAATATATTATTATCTGTTTTAAAATATCTTTGACTTATAAAGAAGCTAAGAACTCTGTTTATCCGATGACTACCAGCTCTAATACTCCCACCTTTTTCAAAGTGGAAGTAAAAGACCTGCTATGTCCCTGGATAACGATTTCTAAGCATCATAGAAGCTAAGAACTCTGTTTATGAAGGTTTTTGAGATTACCTGGGGAATATTTAAATATGATAGATAATAATTAGATTAAATGAAAACAGTGAAGGAGGGTGAAGATTAGCTATGTTAAGTATATATAGTACATAGCTAGAAGAAATATGGAAGAAAGAAAAGTAAAAAATGTATTATTACCTAAAATTACAGCAATAAATGAAGAGGTATATTCTTTAGAGAAGAATATAGATGATGAAGATTATTTTAATAATGTAATGATGCTTAATTGTGACATAAGTAATGAGTGTGCATCACATGTTGAATTTTCGGAAGTTATATTTAAAAATGTAGATTTTAGAAATGTAAAATTTCCTCATATTGAATTTATAGATGTAAAGTTTGAAAACTGTGATTTATCAAATTCTAATTTAAATAATGGAATTCTGCATAGGGTAGAAATGAAAAACTGTAAGCTTATAGGTATAGATTTGGCAGATACAAATATTCAAAATGTCACATTAAATCAGTGTAGCGGTGACTATAGTAACATATCTTTCTCTACTCTTAAAAATGTAAATTTTATAGATTCGTCATTTAATAATGTAATATTTGAAAATAGTAAATTTAATAAAGTAAACTTTGAAAATGTAAGTATGAGGCAAATTGATATATCTAAGGCTATGGTGAAAGGAATTGATTTTAGAAATAGTGATATAGAAGGACTTATTGGAGATGTAAGAGATTTATATGGAATAGTAGTTACTCCAATGCAAGCACTATCGCTTTCGAGAATTTTAGGGATTGTAATTAAGGAATAGATGTATTAAAGAGACTGCCAGAGTAATGAATTTTAATTAGGATATTTAAAGTTAGGAGAAAACATATGATAACAATAATATCATCAGCTAAATCTTTAGATTTTGAAAAAGAAATATTTATAGATGAAAGTACCGAACCTGTATTTATGAATGAAGTAAGAGAATTAGTAGATATAATTAAAAATTACAATTTACAAGAAATAGCTAAGATAATGAAAATTAGTAATAAGTTATCAAAGGTAAATTATAATAGATTTCAATGCTTTTATGACCAACAAGTAAATACTAGGCAGGCTATTTTTGGATTTAGTGGGGAAGTATATAGAGCTATAAATCCTTTTGAATATGACAGATCAAACATAGAGTTTGCACAAAAGCACATTAGGATTTTATCAGGTTTATTTGGGGTTTTAAGACCTTTAGATAATATAAAAGAATATCGGCTAGAAATGGCTACAAAGTTAAGAGGTATACCTGAAGAGAATTTATATAAATTTTGGACAAAAAAGATTACTCAAAATATAGTTCATGATTTAAATCTTAAAGAAGATAAGACAATTTTGAATTTGGCCTCTCTAGAGTACTCTAAATCCATAGATAAAAGTAAGCTAGATACTATTAATGTCTATGATGTTGAATTTAAAGAAAACATAGAGGGAAAATATAAGATTATAGGAACATATACTAAGAGGGCTAGGGGGCTTATGGTAACTTATATTGTTAAAAATAATATAGATAATATAGAAGATTTAAAGAATTTTAAAGAAGAAGGTTATTGCTATAATAAAGAATTAAGTAGCAATACTAAATTAGTTTTTACTAGAGAAAAAATGATTTAGGTCTATGACTTTAGTATTAAATAATGTGACATTATAAAAGAAATTAAAGGTGCATTAATTATAAAAAGTAGGGGATTACTAAAATATATAAAATAAAAACTTGTATTTTAAATACAAGTTTTTTTATTTTAAAACATTATAAGATGATAATAGGAGCAAATTATGATAATAGTTAATATATTAATTGTAATGACAGTACTTTTTATAATATCTATCAAAACTATAAATTGTTTATTTTATTATGCTACTCTTGGTAAAAAGCGTGATAAGATAGAAACCTTTAATAGTCTTTACACCATGGGATTATATTCTCTTGATGAGTATGAAAAGTTAAAATTGGAAGAGCTAATTGTACAAAGTAAAGATGGATATAAGTTAAAAGGATATTATCTAAACTGTAATTTACCTTCAAAAAAAATAATAATATTATTGCATGGATACTTGGTTGGCCACTACAGGTCTTGCCAATATATAAAGTTTTTTATAAAAGAAGGATTTAATATTCTTTTAGTAGATCAAAGAGGTCATGGTAATAGTGAAGGAACTTATGCTACCTATGGAAGATATGAGTGTGAAGATTTAGATTTATGGGTAAGCTGTATAAGACAAAAAGTTGGGGAGAAATGCTTTATAGGTGTACATGGACATTCTATGGGAGCTGCTACTGGTCTTATGTATTCAGTTTTAGGAAAGAATAAAATAGATTTTATAATATCGGAATCAGCTTACGCAAATGCAATAGAGGTTATAAAAAGAAAGTTAAATAAATACAAAATTCCATTTTTCCCTTTCTATAATCTCGCTAATCATAAAATAAAAAAAGTATGTGGCTTTTCTTTAGGAGAAATAAGTCCAATTGATATGGTAAAGGAAAGCAAAGTACCAATTATGTTCATTCATGGAGATGAAGATGAATTAATACCATGTTATATGTCTATGGAAATGTATGAAATTAAAAAGGGAATAAAAAGCTTATGTATAATTCCAAGAGCTAAGCATAATACTTGTTATGCCACTAACCAAGAGAAATATGAAAATGAAGTAAAAAACTTTCTTAAAATGATATAATAATAAAAAGTCGCTAATAAATATTTTAAAATCAAGATAATATTTTAATGGGGGATGAAGGGGAATGAGAGTAGGATTAGTATTATCTGGTGGAGGCGGAAAAGGAGCTTATGAGATAGGAGTATGGAAAGCTATAAAAGAGTTAAATATAGATAAATACATAAAAGTAGTTTCAGGTACTTCTATAGGTGCTATAAATGCAGCTTTATTTGCTCAAGATGATTTTGAAGAAGCTAAGAAAATGTGGCAAGAGGTTACTATAGAGAAGTTGTTACCAGTAAATAGTAAAGTCTTAATAAGGAAAGGCGTAACCCTCGCTATTGGTAGTAGAAACATGAATTTAGTAAAAAAATATATGACAAAGAAATTAGAGCAGGGTGATATTCCTAGGGATGGAGCTAAGGATATTATAGAGAAATATATAAATATTGATAAATTAAAAAAGTCAAATAAAATATGTTATGTATCATGTACTGAAATGCCAGAGTTCTCTGCTAAATATTTTAAAATAAATGACTATGAAGAAGAAAAGGCTAGAAGTATATTATTAGCAACGGCTTGTCTTCCTATGATATATGAAAGTGAAGAAATTGGTGGAAAGACATATTTAGATGGGGGACTAGTAGATAATACTCCTATAAAACCAGTATATGAAGAAGGGTGTGATATAATAATAGCTGTACTATTATCTAAAGAAGCTAAAATAAAAAGAGAAGATTTTCCAGATGCAAAAATCATAGAACTAATTCCTTCAGATATAGAAACAAAAATATTAGATGGATTATTAAATCTAGATGAAGAGTCTAAAAACAAGAGAATTCAAAGAGGTTACTATGATACAAAAAATCTTTTAGAACCTATTTTTGAAATGGCAAGATATCAATTAATCGAAGAATTAGAAAGACAGGCTATGGACAGTGAATTACAAGAATTTGAAGAAAAAAATAAGGAAAGTTGGATAGCTAGAAATACAAGAAGAATAAAGAGAAAACTTGGAATAAAAAAACTTTAATAAATATTATGTAAAGTAAAAATATATAGATAAAAAGATAGATTCCTATAGGAGTCTATTTATTTTTAGTGGAAATAATATATAAATAAGTGTTATTATATATTAGTAAAATTTAATTAATGTATATAGATAATTTAGAAAAGGGTGAATTGCAGTGAATGAATTAGAGCAATGTAGAAAAGAAATCGATGAGATTGATAAAGAACTTATAAATCTATTTGAGAGAAGAATGGATGTTGCTATAAGAGTAGCTAATTGTAAAAAAGAAAATGATTTACCGATATATGATGAGGAGAGAGAATCAAAGGTTATTAAAAAAAATGTAGACAATTTAAAAAATAAGAACTATGATTTATTAGCAAGAAGATTTTTCTTAAGCATAATGGAGTTAAGTAGAAGTTTGCAAGAGAGCATTATAAAAAAGCATAAGTAAAGTTATTTAAATTAATCATATATAAAGGAGTAATGTTATGGAGTTTTACGGCATACTAGGTGAGAAATTAGGACATAGCTTATCACCAAGAATACATAAGATAATATTTCAGGCTATGGAAGTAGAAGGTGCATATAAACTATTTGAAATACCTAAAGGAAATTTAGAAAAATTCATAGATGCACTTAAACTTTTAAAAATTAAAGGAGCCAGTGTAACTATTCCTTACAAGGAAGAAATTATTAAGTATTTAGATGAGATATCACCAGAAGCACAAAGGATAGGTGCTGTTAATACAATATCACTAGAGGATAATAAACTATATGGTTATAACACAGATTACTATGGCTTTGGATATATGTTAAAGGTATATAATGTTAAGATACAAGACTCAATAGCTGTAATTTTGGGAAATGGTGGAGCTACAAAGGCTGCTGTGTGTTATTTATTAGACAATGGAGCTAAAAATGTTTATATAGTAAGTAGGACACCAGAAAAAAATAAGGGAATAAATCATGAAAAAGTTCAACTAATAAGTTATGAGCAGTTAAAAGAAATTCAAGGAGATATGATAATTAATACAACTCCAGTAGGTATGTTTCCTAATGAAGATGCCACTCCTGTTAATGATACTATCATAAATAATTTTCAAACAGTTGTAGATATAGTATATAATCCATCAGAAACAAAATTTTTATTAAAGGGAAAAGAGTTAGGAAAAAAAGTTGTAGGGGGATTATCTATGCTCATAGGACAAGGCGTAAAAGCACAGGAAATATGGCAAAAGAATTCTATTGATGACCAAGTAATTAAAGATATATATGAAATTTTAAATAGAGAGTTTAGTTAATTATAAGAGGTGATTGCTATGAAAATTATGGTTATAAATGGACCTAACCTGAATTTTTTGGGCATAAGGGAAAAACATATATATGGCTCAAAAAGCTTTGAGAAGATTGAAAATTACATAAAGGAATGCTCTAAATCCTTAGGACATGACATAGAGATGTTACAAAGCAATATAGAGGGAGAAATTATTAACTTCATCCAAAGGGCATACTATGAAAAATATGATGGAATAATAATTAATCCAGGTGCCTTTACCCATTATAGTTATGCAATCTATGATGCTATAAAAAGTGTAAACATAGATACTGTGGAAGTTCATTTATCACAGATTTATGATAGAGAAGATTTTAGACAAAAATCAGTTACTGCTCCAGCATGTATAGGTCAGATATGTGGTTTTGGAGAATATGGATATATAATGGCTATGAATGCTCTAGAAAATAAAATGAAGATTTCTAGCTAAAGTAGGTTATAATACTAATTAAACATTTGTAACCTAGGAGGAAGGGAAACTTATGGATGAGCTTAATAATAGGATAATAGACATCTATACAAGTCTTGCTGAAAGTGGAGTTAGATTTTATTATGAGGATGATATTAACCCTTTTAGCGAAATAAAAGAATTGAATTCTTGTAATGAAAAATACCTATGGTTCACGACTGATGGAGAAAATGAAGTTAAAGTATCCATAGAAGATTTCAGAGTATATCATTCAAAGGAAAACATTAATCTTTATGATTGGGTTGAAATAAGAGAATTTGATAGGCTTTTGGAAGAATTAAGTGAGAACTAGTAGAATCAAATGAAAAATAAACAACTAAGGTGTTAATTACTTAGTTGTTTATTATTTTTTTAAAATTTATAAATTGTGGATAAAATAAAGTAAATTTTCAGAAAAAAGGTTGATAATCTAAGATTTATCCACTTAGTGTTAATTATATTGTGGATAGAGTTGTGGAAAATGTTAATAATTACATTATTTTACAATGAAAAATATATAGCATTTATTGTGATTATAAAGTATTTTTTTAAAATAGTTAAAGTAAATTGTCTTTCTAGTATTTGGTAGAAGGTTAGTACAATTAATACTAGGAAGTTTTTATTATGGAATATACTTAGTATTACTAAACATGAAGAATATTAATATAAACATATTTTCATAAACATAAGGTATATTCAAAGGTTCATTATGAAAAAAAAATCATGAAAATATAAAAAAAATTTAATAAATCTATTGATTTATTAATAAAAAAAATATAGAATAATATTGTTTGTTTAGTAAATGTAAACTTAAGGTTTAGTATAATACATAAGATTGAGGTGGAATCGTGCAAATTGGAGAGAAGATAAAAAGTCTTAGAATCGAAAAACAGTTAACACAAGAAGAACTTGCAAACAGATGTGAATTATCCAAGGGGTTCATATCTCAAATTGAGAATGATCTCACATCTCCATCTATTGCAACACTTATGGATATTCTTCAGATACTAGGCACAAATTTAAATGAATTCTTTAGTGAGAAAATTAATGAAAGAGTTAAGTTTACAAATGATGATATGTTTGAAACTGAGGATGAAGATCTAAAGTATAGATTAAAGTGGCTCGTACCAGATGCTCAAAAAAATCAGATGGAGCCTATAATGCTCACATTAGAACCAAATGGAAAATACAAAGAAGAAACTCCTCATGAGGGAGAGGAATTTGGACTTGTGCTTCATGGTATTGTGAACCTGCATTTAGGAGATAAGGTATATAAAATACGTAAGGGAGAAAGCTTTTATTTTAAGCCAAAGTCTAATCATTATATTTCAAATACAGGAAAAACTGAGGCAACAGTAATATGGGTAAGTACACCACCGTCATTTTAAGTAGACAAATTTAATAAGGTGACACAAAAGTATAATTAGCATTATGTTATAAAAGAGGTGTTTATGTTGGGTGATAATATAATTGAAATTAAAGGTATATCTAAAACCTTTGAAGACAACAAAGTTTTAGACAATATAACTTTAGGGATAAAAAAGAATGAGTTTATAACATTACTTGGTCCAAGTGGCTGTGGTAAAACTACTACATTAAAAATTTTAGCAGGTTTTGAAACTTGCGATGAAGGTGAAGTTATATTTGAAGATAAGAAAATCAATGACTTACCTCCATATGAAAGACAAATTAATACAGTGTTTCAAAAATATGCACTATTTCCTCACATGAATGTATATGAAAACATAGCTTTTGGATTAAAAATAAAAAAACTTTCTAAAAGCGAAATTGATAAAAAAGTAAATGAAGTTTTAAAATTAGTAGATCTTAAGGGCTTTGAAAAAAGAAAAATTGAATCTCTAAGCGGTGGTCAGCAACAAAGAGTAGCTATAGCAAGAGCTATTGTTAATGAGCCAAAGGTATTACTTCTTGATGAGCCTTTAGGTGCTCTTGACTTAAAGCTTAGAAAAGAAATGCAAATAGAGCTTAAAAGAATACAAAAACAATTGGGAATTACTTTTGTATTTGTAACCCACGATCAAGAAGAAGCACTAACTATGTCTGATACTGTGGTAGTAATGAACAAGGGAGTGATTCAACAAATGGGTACTCCGGAAGATATATATAATGAACCTGAGAATAAGTTTGTAGCTAGGTTTATAGGAGAAAGTAATATTACAGACGGAATAATGTTAGAAGACTTTAAGGTTAAATTCTGTGGACGTATATTTGAATGTGTTGATAAAGGCTTTGATAAAGATGAATATATAGATGTGGTAATAAGACCAGAGGATATAAAAATAGTAAATAAAGAAGAAGGAAACTTAAAAGGGATAGTAAAATCTTCTGTATTTAAAGGAGTTCACTATGAATTAGAAGTAGAGGAAGAGAGTATGAACTTTATTCTTCATAATACTAAAAACTTTTCTATAGGTACAGAAATCGGAATGGATATTTATCCAGAAGACATTCACATAATGAAAAAGTCAGGAGAAGCGTAGAATGAAAAAGAAATCATATTTAGCTTATCCTTATGTATTGTGGAGTTCCTTGTTTATAATAGTACCTCTTCTTCTAATAGTATTTTTTAGCTTTACAGAAAAAGTGAGCGGAAGCTACCAATTCTCTATAAATAATTTTAAAAGATTAATGGATCCTTTATATATAAAGGTATTTACTAGATCTATTAGCTTAGCCTTACAATCAACAATTTTATGTTTAGTAATGGGATATCCCATTGCGTATATGATATCAAGAAAACCAGAGAATAAACGTGGAATGCTTATAATGTTATTTATTCTTCCAATGTGGATGAATTTCTTGCTTAGAACCTATGCATGGCTTGCAATTCTAGGAAAGAATGGTTTGCTTAATAACTTACTTAATATCATTGGGTTAAACTCAGTAGATATACTATATACAAATGGTGCAGTGCTTCTTGGAATGGTGTATAACTTTCTTCCATTTATGGTACTACCAATATATACATCGCTATTAAAGATGGATCAAGATTTAGTTAATGCTGCTTATGATTTGGGAGCCGGAAAAATTACAGCTTTTATGAAGATAATTTTTCCTTTAAGTATACCAGGAGTTATCTCAGGAATAACTATGGTATTTATGCCAGCGGTATCTACCTTTGTAATCTCGCAACTTTTAGGTGGTGGAAAGCACATGCTCATAGGAAATTTAATTGAGCAGCAGTTTACTTCTGTTGGAGATTGGAACTTTGGTTCTGCAATATCTATTCTTATGATGATATTAATTTTATTAGCTATGGGATTAACCTCTAAGTTTTCAGATGATGATGAAAAAGGAGGAGGTAGAGTATTATGGTAAAAGCAAAAAAAATATTTTCAAATATATATTTGATTTTAATATTTATATTTTTATATGCTCCTATTTTTGCCCTAGCACTATTTTCTTTTAATGATTCAAAATCCATGGCAAGATGGCAAGGGTTTACTTTTAAGTGGTATCAGCAATTGTTTCATAATGATAGAATAATTTCAGCTTTAATAACCACTGTAGTAGTAGCAATATTGGCATCAGCAATAGCTACAGTCATAGGAACAATAAGTGCTATAGGGATAGATAGAATGAGGGGGCCTAAAAAGGCAATGCTTCTCAATATAAACTATCTACCTGTATTAAATCCTGATATAGTAACAGCAATAGGTCTTATGATACTTTTTATATTTTTTAATATGAAGTTAGGATTTTTAACTATGTTACTTGCACACATAACTTTTAATATACCATATGTAGTTTTATCTGTATTGCCAAAGTTAAAACAACTTCCAGACAATGTAGAAGAAGCTGCTATGGATTTAGGCGCAAAACCTATGTATACCCTTAGAAAGGTAATACTTCCACAGATAAAACCAGGTATAATTTCAGGATTTTTAATTGCTTTTACTATGTCTATAGATGACTTTATTATAAGCTTTTTTAACACTGGAAATGGAGTAACTAACTTATCAATCGAGGTTTATTCTATGGCAAAGAGAGGTATTAAACCAGAGATTAATGCACTGACTACATTAATGTTTATAACAGTATTAATACTATTATTATTATCTAACAGAAAGCAAGCAATGGTAGGGAAGGAGTAATAAGATGAAAAAATTAAAAAAAATTATAGCTCTAGTATGTACAGGGGTAATGGTGACAGCTATGCTTACAGGTTGTGGGACAAAATCCTCTAGTGATGTTTTAAATATTTATAACGTTGGGGATTATATAGATGAATCTCTAATAGAAAAGTTTGAAGAAGAAACTGGTATAAAGGTAGTATATGAAACCTACGATACCAATGAAATCATGTATCAAAAGATAAAGAGTGGTGGATCAAAATATGATTTAATAGTTCCATCAGATTATATGATTGAAAAGATGAAGGATGAGAAATTAATCCAGAAGATAGATTATTCTAATATTCCTAACTATAAAAATATAGATGAAAGCTTTAAAAAGCCTAGCTATGATGAAAATGATGAATATAGTGTACCTTATTTCTGGGGAACTTTTGGTATTCTTTATAACAAAAATATGGTAAGTGATCCTGTAGATAGTTGGGACATTTTATGGAATGAGAAATACTCTGGAGAAATCCTAATGCTTGATTCAGTTAGAGATACTATGGCTATTGCCTTAATGAAGTTAGGATATTCTCAAAATAGCATAAATGAAAAAGAACTAGATAAAGCTAAGGCTGAATTAATAGCTCAAAGACCTTTAGTTCGTGCTTATGTTAATGATGAAGGTAAAGATAGACTTTTAGGAGAAGAAGCTGCTATGGGAATAGTTTATTCTGGAGATGCAATAACTCTTATGGAACAAAATGAAAATCTAGCTTATGGAATCCCTAAAACGGGTACCAATAAGTGGGTAGACGCATTATGCATACCAACAGATGCAGAAAATAAAGATTATGCAGAGAAATTTATAAACTTTATGTTAGAGCCGGGAAATGCTGTCCAAAACATAGATTATATAGGATATTCTACACCAAATAAAGCAGCTCTTGAAATGCTTTCACAAGATGTTAAATCTAATCCAGTAGCTTATCCAGATAAGACTCTTCTTGATAAATGTGAATCATTCATAGACCTTGGTGACAACATTAAGCTTTATGATGAAAGATGGATTGAAATAAAATCTAAATAGTATAAAAATAGTATAAAAATAGTATAAAAATAGTAGCTAACCTATTTATGGTGAGCTACTATTTTTTATATCATAATGAAAATTCATTAAAATTTTTGTTAAATTTAATAGACTTTACACAAATATAATTTGATTAGGGAGGAATTTTTATGTATTGAATTCAATTTTATTGTATAATATATATATGAGAATATCTAAAATTAAAAAAATTAATTATAATAAATAATATAAATTAAGGAGGTAATATGCTTGAGTTAATGATTATATGTGGATTAGTATTACTAATTTGCATAACATCCAGTAAAGTATTATATAAGTTTGGTGTACCAATGTTACTTATATTCATCATTTTAGGAATGTTATTTGGCTCAGATGGTGTAGTAGGAATATATTTTGATAATTATGAGCTTACAAGAGAATTATGTTCCTTTGGGTTGGTATTTATAATGTTCTATGGTGGGTTTGGTACCAATTGGAAAGAAGCTAAACCTGTTGCAAGAGAATCCATTTTAATGTCTACATTTGGGGTAATAATCACATCAGGATTGACAGGATTATTCTGTTATTTTGTCCTTAAAACAAGTCTTTTAGAAGGGTTGCTAATAGGCTCCATAGTTGGGTCTACAGATGCAGCATCAGTATTTTCTATATTACGTTCACAGAAATTAAACTTAAAAGGAGAAATTGCATCTATACTAGAGGTTGAAAGTGGAAGTAATGACCCTATTGCATATATGCTAACATTAATAGTTTTAACATTAATGAATAATGGGGGTATCAGCTCAATAGTACCTACAGTAATTGGACAAATTATTTTTGGTATATTAATTGGGGTGATATTATCTAAGCTAACGGTCTATATAATGAGAAATGCAAATTTTGAAGTAGATGGATTTTATACAATATTCATAACGGCAATTGCCATTTTATCTTATGCATTAAGTGAATGGGTAGGCGGTAATGGATATTTAAGTGTTTATATAGCTGGTATTATCATTGGAAATAGCAAAATTCCACACAAGAGAAGCTTAGTTCATTTCTTTGATGGAGTATCGTGGATAATGCAAATTATGCTATTTTTTGTATTAGGTTTATTAGCATTTCCTTCTGAATTACCAAGTGTTATAGGGAGCTCTATATTAATATCAATATTTATGATAATAATTGCACGTCCAATCGCAACCTTTAGCGTTTTAAGTTGGTTTAAGATACCATTTAAACAACAGTTGTTTGTTTCTTGGGTAGGATTAAGAGGGGCAGCTTCAATTGTTTTTGCAATATATGCAATAACATCAGGGATACCATTAGAAAATGATATATTTCATATAATATTTTTTATAGCTTTATTATCAGTAGCTATTCAAGGCACATTAATCCCTAAAGTAGCTAGAAAGTTAGATTTAGTAGATGATACAAAAACAGTATTAAAAACATTTACCGACTATCAAGAAGATAGGTCTACAACATTAATAGAGTATAATGTTGACTCGAACAGTAGTTGGAAAGAAAAGACTATAATGGAAGCGGATATTCCAGAGGAGATACTTATTGTAATGATAAAAAGAGATAGTGAAATAATAGTTCCAAAAGGCTCTACACTAATTAATCAAGGTGATATATTAGTTTTAAGTGGAAATAATATAGAATATTTATTAGAAAAAAATGTTGGATCGTAGATTTTGTACAAAGTGGCTATAGAACTTATAGCCACTTTAGTTTTGAAATTTATATGAGGATTAATATAGTTATGAATTATTTTATTCTTAAATATTGTATTTTGAGTAAAATATTGCATATAAATAAATTAGCGTTATAATAGACTTATATACATTATTTTTAATTTAAGGAGGGAGTTAATTGGACAATTTAAAAGTTACTCCTTTAAGAGGAGAATATGAGAAGAATGGTGGAAAAATTGTAGAGTTTGCTGGGTATGAATTACCTACTCAATTTAAGGGAATTCTACATGAACATGAAACCGTAAGAGAAAGAGCAGGTTTGTTTGATGTTTCTCATATGGGTGAAGTGCTAGTAAAGGGAAAGGATGCTGAAAAATTTGTTAACTATCTTTTAACAAATGATGTGAAAACACTAAAAAATGGAGATGTCATATACAGTTTCATGTGTTATCCAAATGGTGGTGTTGTAGATGACTTACTAGTGTATAAATTTTCAGAAGATTATTATTATTTAGTTGTAAATGCAAGCAATAAAGAAAAAGACTTTAAATGGATGTTAGATAACAAAGATAATTTTGAGGTAACCATTGAAGATATTTCTGATAGTGTTGCTCAATTGGCACTTCAAGGGCCAAAAGCTCAAGAAGTATTACAAAAATTAACACAACTTAATTTATCAGATATAGGATTTTTCCAGTTTAAAGATGATATAGACATATGTAATAAAAAAGTTTTAATTTCAAGAACAGGATACACTGGTGAAGATGGCTTTGAAATATATGCAAAACCTGAGGATGTAGTAGTCTTATGGAGAGAAATACTTAAAGCTGGAGAAAATGAAGGTGTTGAACCTATTGGACTTGGCGCTAGAGATACACTAAGATTTGAAGCTACCCTTCCATTGTATGGGAATGAAATGGATGAAACTATAACTCCATTAGAAATGGGTTTTGGATTTTTTGTGAAACTTAATAAAGAAAATTTTATTGGTAAAAATGTTTTGATAAAACAAAAGGAAAATGGAGTAACCAGAAAATTAGTAGGATATGAATTGATAGATAGAGGTATAGGAAGACATGGCTATATAGTAATTAAGGATAATGAAGAAATAGGACATGTAACCACTGGATATATGTCTCCTACCTTAAACAAAACAATAGGATTTGCGTTAATTGATGCTAAGTACGCAGCATTAGGTACAGAAATTTTTATAAAAGTTAGAAATAAAGAATTAAAGGCAATGGTTGTCAATAAAAAGTTTTATAGTAAAAAAACTCAAAAATAAGGGGGATTAATCATGTTAGTATTGGAAAATTTATTGTATACAAAGAATCATGAATGGATAAGAGTAGAGGAAGATAAAGCTTATATAGGAGTTACAGATTGTGCACAAAAATTATTAGGTGATATAGTTTTTGTAGATTTACCATCAGAAGATGATGAGTTTTCTAAGGGAGAAGCTTTTTCAACAATTGAATCTGTTAAAGCTGCTGAAGATATTTTCATGCCTGCAAGTGGTAATGTACTACAAGTTAATGAAGAGTTAACTGATAATCCTATTCTAGTAAATGAAAATGCATATGACGCTTGGATGATTTGTGTAGAATTATCAAATAAAGATGATTTAAAAGATTTATTAAAAGCTGAAGAGTATGAAGAATTATGTAAAGACCTATGTAAAGAAGGTGAATAATATGTTCCCTTATATTCCTATTACAGAAAGAGAAAAAAAACAAATGCTTGATTTTATTTCTGTAAAATCAATAGAGGATTTATTTAAAGATATTCCGGATAATTTAAAATTAAATAGAGAATTAAACATTGATAAAGGTTTATCTGAGTTAGAAGTTGAGAAAATAATGACTAACTTAGCTAATAAAAATAAATCTATAGAAGATTTTATTTGTTTTTTAGGTGCAGGCATGTATGATCATTATGTTCCTTCTATATGTAAACATTTAACTGGAAGAACAGAATTTTATACAGCTTATACTCCATATCAACCTGAAATTAGCCAAGGAACTTTACAAGCAGTTTTTGAGTATCAAACTATGATTTGTAACTTAACAGGTATGGAAGTTTCAAACTCATCTATGTATGATGGGGCTACAGCAGCAGTAGAAGCTTCTGTAATGGCTATAGAAAATACAAAGCGAAATACCATAATAGTTTCTAAAACAGTACATCCGGACACAAGACAAGTTTTAAAAACTTATCTAAAATATAAAGGGTACGATTTATTAGAAGTTGATGAAAGTAATGGAGTTACAGATATTGAGAAGGTAAAATCATTATTAAATAAAGATGTAGCAGGAGTTATTATACAAAGTCCAAACTTCTTTGGAATTATAGAAGAGGTAGAGGAATTAGAGAAGGATATCCATTTAAATAAATCTTTACTTATTATGAGTGTGGATCCATTATCTTTAGGTGTTTTAAAAAGCCCTGGTGAACTAGGGGCAGATATAGCTATAGGGGATGGTCAAAGTCTTGGTGCTAATATTAACTTTGGAGGACCGGGTCTAGGATTTCTAAATACTACTAAAAAGCTTATGAGAAAAATGCCAGGTAGAATTGTTGGAGAAACTGACGACAGTCATGGTAACAAAGGATATGTATTAACACTTCAAGCAAGAGAACAACATATAAGAAGAGAAAAAGCTACCTCTAATATATGTTCTGATCAAACATTGATGGCAATAGGTGCTGCTGTATATATGGCTACAATAGGAAAAGAAGGTATAAAAGAAATAGGAGCTCAATGCATCAAAAAGTCTCACTATGCTTTTAATCAATTAATAGAGAGTGGTAAATATAAGCCACTATTCAATAAACCATTTTTTAAAGAGTTTGCAGTGAAATCTGATACTTGCTTATGTGAAATAAATAACAAATTACTAGATAATAATATTTTAGGTGGATATATTTTAGAAGAAGATTACCCTCAATATAAGAATTCTATGTTACTTTGTGTAACAGAAAAAAGATCGAAGGATGAAATAGACAAATTAGTTAAAGTGATGGAGGAGATATAATGAAAAGTTATAATAAAGTTATCTTTGAACTATCATGTGAGGGTAAAGTAGGTTATACGCTTCCACAAATAGATGTGGAGGATATAAATATAGAGTCTGTTATACCTAAAAATATGTTAAGAGAAGAGGATGCATATCTTCCACAAGTAAGTGAAGTTGATGTAGTTAGACATTACACTGCTCTTTCTAATAAAAACTATTGTGTAGATAAGGGGTTCTATCCTCTAGGTTCTTGTACTATGAAATATAATCCTAAAATTAATGAAGATGTGGCTATGTTTTCTGGTTTTAGTAAAATTCATCCTAAAGAATCAGCAGAAAATGTACAAGGTGCATTAGAACTTATCCACGACCTTTCCTTAAAGTTATGTGAAATTACAGGTATGGATGATTTTACATTGCAACCCGCTGCTGGAGCTCATGGTGAATTCACAGGACTTTTATTAATAAAAGCATATCATGAAAGTAGAAATGATTTTAAACGTAAAAAAATAATAGTTCCTGACTCAGCTCATGGTACAAATCCTGCAAGTGCAAAAGTGGCAGGTTTTGAAATAGTTGAAATTAAATCTGATAAGGATGGATTGGTTTCAATAGAAGAACTAAAAAAAGTTTTAAATGATGAAATAGCGGGACTGATGCTTACAAATCCAAATACTTTAGGTTTGTTTGAGAAAAATATAGAGGATATAAGTAAGTTGGTTCATGAAGCAGGCGGACTTTTATACTATGATGGAGCAAACTTAAATGCTATTATGGGAAAAGCTCGTCCTGGTGATATGGGATTTGATGTGTGTCATTTAAATCTTCATAAAACATTTTCAACACCACATGGTGGTGGTGGTCCAGGAGCAGGTCCAGTAGGCGTATGTGGTAAACTTTCTAAGTTTCTTCCGGTTCCAATTATAAAAAAGGAAGAAGAGAAGTTTGTATTTGATTATGATAGACCTGATTCTATTGGAAAAGTAAGAAGTTTTTATGGGAATTTTGGAGTGTTAGTTAGAGCCTATACCTATATACTAACTATGGGAAGTGAAGGACTGAAAGCTGCTTCAGAGAATGCTGTATTAAATGCAAATTATATAAAAGAAGCTTTGAAAGATTATTATAAGGTAGCTATAGATGAGGTATGTAAGCATGAAGTTATCTTTGCTGGTTTAAAAGATAACCCAAATCATATATCAACTTTAGATGTAGCTAAAAGATTGATTGACTATGGTGTACATCCACCAACAGTTTATTTTCCTCTAATAGTTGAAGATGCTCTTATGATAGAACCAACTGAAAGTGAAAGCTTAGAGTCCATCAATGAGTTTGTTGAAGTTATGAAGATAATAGCTATAGAAGCTAAGGAGAATCCAGAAGTTTTACATGAAGCTCCTCAAAATGCTTTAGTAAGAAGGTTAGATCAAGTTAAAGCAGCAAGAACACCAATCTTAAAGTGGAGTAAGTAACTTTTTAAGAATTAAAATTTATAGGCATTAATATAATAATGTCAAAGATTATATTAATGCCTTTTTATAAATATTTGTTAAAGTTTTAACTAAAATAAGCTTGCATATAAAGTTAATATAGTAATTCATACAGAACATATTAATACGAGGAGTGTAGTTATGAAAGATATAATTGTAATAGGCGGAGGACCTGGTGGTTATGTGGCTGCCATTAGAGCAGCGCAATTAGGAGCAAAAGTGTGCCTTATAGAAAAAGAAAATTTAGGTGGGACATGTTTAAATTATGGGTGTATTCCAACTAAAACCATATATAGAACTGCAGAACTTTTTAATAACTTAAGTCATATTGAAGACTTTGGTATTAAAGCAAATAATTTTGAAATAGATGTAGATAAAATTCAAGAAAGAAAAGGAAGCATTATAAAAACCTTAGTAACTGGAATAGAAGCTCTTTTAAAGGGAAATAATGTAGAACTTATAAGGGGTAAAGCTACATTAATTGATAAAAATACTGTAACAGTATGCAGTGAAGAAGAAATAACTATTAAAGGAAAAAATATAATTATAGCTACTGGATCTCAAGCTGAAATCCCATCCATTGAAGGAATATATGATAGTAAAAATATTATAACAAGCACTGAACTTTTAGATTTTAATCATATACCAAAATCCTTAGTAGTTATAGGTGGTGGAGTAATTGGAATGGAGTTTGCCAGCATTTTTAATACTATGGGAAGTAAAGTTACAGTGATAGTTGCGAGAAATTCTATACTATACGATATAGATAAAGATATTTCAAAGAGATATTCAGCTATGGCAAAAAAGTCTGGAATAGAGATTCTTACTTCAACTAAAGTTATAAGTTTTAGAGAGACTGAAGAAATAATTATACAATGTCAGGGTAAGAAAGGTGACTTTGAAGTAAGAGGGGAAAAAGTACTTCTTGCAAAGGGAAGAAAACCTAATTTTGAAGGTATTGATGTAGATAGGTTAGGAATAAACACATATAAAAAAGGCATAGTGGTTGACGAAAATTATGAAACTTCTTTAAAGGGTGTATATGCTGTTGGAGATGTTAATGGGATTTCACTTCTTGCTCATGCAGCTTCTCACCAAGGGGTGGAAACTGTGGAACATATATTATTAAATAAACCTTGTCATAAAGCAGTGATTCCTTCTTGTATTTTTACTTTCCCTGAAATAGCAGTAGTAGGAATTACAGAAGAAGAAGCTAAAGAAAAGGGAATAAACTATAAAAAAAATAAATTTATGTTTGGTGCCAATGGAAAAGCTTTAGCTTTAGGTGAAGGTGAAGGTTTGGTAAAAGTTATAAGTGATGAAAACAATGTGATTTTAGGTGTGCACATTCTTGGACCCCATGGGTCAGATTTAATACTAGAAGGCACTATCATGGTTGAAAAGGAAATGACGGTGTCAGAGCTGAAAGAAGTGGTTCATAGTCATCCAACGTTAGGTGAGGCACTACATGAAGCTGTCTTAGGATTAAATAAAGAAGCCATACACAGTATAAATAGGTAACTACTATTTTTAAAATATGCATTATATTATATTCAAAATAAAAAGGAGAAAAAATGAGATATATTGATAATAATTGCACAGATCCTTATTTCAATTTAGCTCTAGAGGAGTATTTATTAAGAGAAAAGAATGGTGAATATTTTGTACTTTGGAGAGATGAACCTTGTATAGTAGTTGGAAAAAATCAAAATACTTTATCAGAGATTAATGAGGAATACATTAAAAAGCATGATATAAAAGTTGTAAGGAGACAAAGTGGAGGTGGAGCTGTTTTTCATGACCTTGGGAATTTAAACTTTACATTTATAGTTGAGGATGATGGAAAAAAATTCAATGATTTTAAGACCTTTGTTATTCCAATCATAGGTGTATTAAATGAATTAGGAGTAAAGGCAGAGTTTTCAGGGAGAAATGATCTTTTAATAGATGGTAAAAAGTTTTCTGGAAATGCTCAATGTAAATATAAAAATAGAGTAATGCATCATGGGACTTTATTATTTTCTTCTGACATAGTTAACTTAAGTGATGCTTTAATTTCTAAACCCATAAAATTTTCAGATAAAGCAGTTAAATCTGTATCTAGTAGAATTACAAATATTAGTGAACATTTACAGGAATCCTTTAGTGTTATAGATTTTAAAAATAAAATATTCGAGTATATCGGTAGAGAAGAAAAAGATAAGGTTATAACTACTTTAGATAATGAGGAAATTGAAGAGATTAAAAATCTAGTTAAAACTAAATATGAAACTTGGCAGTGGAATTTTGGACAGTCGCCCAAATATAATTTTTATAATGAGAAAAAATTATCTGCTGGTACTATAGAATTAAGTATTGATGTTGAAAAGGGTATAATGAAGCACATAAGAATTTTTGGAGATTTCTTTGGAGAAGGAAATATTGAAGATATTGAAAAAGCTCTTATAGGTAAAAAGCATAATACTGAAGAAATTCATAGAGTAATAGATAATATTAATATAAAGAATTATTTTGGAAATGTAAGTAAACAAGAGCTTTTAAGCTTATTTTTTGTATAAGATTATTTAAATTAGGCGATAGAATTTAATTACAGTATATACAAAGGAAATATAGGGACACAAAAAACACATTTAAGGTAAGATAAACTATATAAAAATATTTACTAATATTTGTTATTTAGGGTATAATTAAATTAATTTTATAAAGGGAGTGATGGTAATGGGATTATTTAGTAGTGTAATAGGAAATGCGTCAGAGGTGGATATCAATAAAATCAAGGAAGACTATATGAAATTATTAGGTTCTAATGAACAAATAGAAAAAGCATACAAGTTAGTAAGAGATATGATTATATTTACAAATAAAAGATTAATTATTATTGATAAGCAAGGGGTTACTGGTAAAAAGGTAGAGTATCATTCAATACCATATAGAGCAATTACTAATTTCAAAGTGGAAACATCAGGACATTTTGATTTAGATGCAGAACTTAAAATATTTGTTTCAGGGATGAGCATGCCTATAGAAAAGACCTTTAGCAGTAGTTGTAACATTTATGAAGTACAATCAATATTAGCAGAATATTGTAGCAGATAGTATAAACATAAGAGTGCATGATAATGAGTATTAGAAGCTAAGATTAAAATTAAAGAAAAAATAGTTTGCATATGTAAAAGTGGATTCTTGGTGAATCCACTTTTACATCCATTGTTAAGATAAATATATAAACTTTATATTGCTAGTTATGAATTAATATTATCTATTTTTCAACTATACTCTTAAGCTCCATAAGATTGGAAATCTCATATGTAGGGTTTATAGCACTTTTGTTTATAATCTTATTAGAATTAAACCAGCAGGTATCTATACCAAAATTTATTCCCCCTTGTATATCTGAAGTTAAGCTATCGCCTACCATTAATACTTTGGTTTTATCAGTATGATTTATATTTTTTAAAGTATGTTCAAATATTCTAGGATCTGGCTTAGATACTTCAATTTCATCAGATACTACTATATCATCAAAGTATCCTCCTATGACAGATTTTCTTATTCTATTATCTTGTACATCCTTAAGACCGTTAGTGATTATAATAAGCCTATAATTTTTATGTAGACTTTCTATAAGAGCTATACTATCATCATATAAAAATGATGCACTGGATAAATGTTTTACATATGATTTTGCAAAATTAACTTCATCAAATTTAGCATTTAATTTATATAATAGTCTTCTAAATCTTTCAATATTCAAATCACTCTGAATGATAAGTCCATCTTCAAACTCTTTCCATATAATTGTATTTATATCCTTATATACTTTTAAATGATAATTTTCATCATAATCTATGCCAAACTCAATCATAGTATTTTTAAGAGCGTATCTCTCAGATTTTTTAAAATCAAATAAAGTTTCATCTGCATCAAAAATTATAACTTCGTAATTCATAATAAACCTCCATCTATACTTTACATCCTCTATTGCATAAGTTACCATATTGATGTATATATCTATAGGATATATGTCATGATAAGGAGAATTTATGAAAAAAATATTGAATCAGCAACTCTTAAACAAGTATTTTACTAAGTATAATATAGAAAATCTATTTGATGAGGATATAGTAAACTATGCTCAACTCCATTTTTATGAAAAAGATGAAATTATATTAGAAGCGGAGGATGAACTTGAATATTACTATTTGCTTGTAGATGGGAAAATTAAAATATCATATCTTTTTGAAAATGGTAAATCAATGCTATTAAAGTTTTATAAAGACTTTAATACTATAGGAGATTTAGAGTTTTTAAAAAATAAGCCCATACAATGTAATGTTGAAGCTATAGAAAATACTTTTTTAATTGCCATACCATCAACTATACTTAGAGCAAATTATATTGATAATGTGAACTTTTTACATCATTTAGTAGGTTCTTTAAGTGAAAAACTTCATGAAACCATTAATAATAGTTCATATAACTTTGTATATCCTCTTGTAAATAGGCTAGCTAGCTACCTAGTTGAGCATTTAGAAGATGATAGAAATTATATTCTTTTAAACTCATCATTTAAAGAGATTGCTGAATTTTTAGGAACAACTTATAGGCATTTAGTGAGAACATTTAAAGAGCTTGAATCAAAATCAATTATAAAATGTGATAATAAAAAAATATATATATTAGATGAGGATAGACTTAATGAGTTATCTAAAAATGTGTATATGAAATCCCTTTAGATATAGAAGCAATACGTCTAAATGTAGAAGAAGCATTCATAAGATAAAATTATTTATAATATATATAACATAGATAAATAATTAAGGGGGCTATTATGAGTTATACTACTGAAAGACAACCACAAGGTATTGCCAAAAGTGCAGAAGGATTTTTAAGAGAAGGGCTTGTTGCAGAAGTTGTAGCAATAAATGATTATAGTCATTTTATAACAATTACAGAAAATAAAGAACTTAAGGAACTATTTCATCATATTATGGAAGATGAAAAGAGACATTATGCAATGTTTTTAAATGCTCTAAGATGTATTGATCCAGAGCAAGCTGCTTTAGAAGAAGAAGCTAGGGAACATGTAAATATATCATCTAAGGAAAAGTATAAAGACTACACTAATAAATATGATAAGGATGTTAATCTACTTGTAACTATTAGAGAGGGAATAAAGGGAGAGTTAGAGGCTATTTTGCTTTATGAACAATTTGTTAGAAACTTAGATAACAGTACTTTAGTTAAAATAATAAATGAAATAACTAGAGATGAAAAGGAACATGTGGAAGAATTAACTAGAGCTTTAGTTATTTTAGATAAAGATAATTATGGAACATTATAAGAAAGTATAAAATAATCTGTGTAAACCCAATAAGAAGAATATGATTATTCTTATATAATTTGGGGAGCACAGATTATATTTTTAATGTAATAGAGACTTTAAGTGTACTGAGTTAATTCCTCAAAAATATCAATACCTCTGTCGTCATATAAGAAAAACACAGTTCCTGTTTCAAGGTCTATGATGTAAACAGAACAATCAAGCTCTGTGTTATCCCCTAAATCAGAGGTAATTATTTTACGAAAAAGTGTTTCAATATCAATTTTATTGGTTTTCCATATATATCTTATACCATGAAAGGTTTCTTCTTCGTCAGTCCAATGAAAGGGAATGGTTTGGTTTTCGGCCGCTGCAAGGCATGACTCAACAAATTCTTTTTCGTTCTTTACCGCACGATTGTATTTATCTTCATAAATAACGGCTAAATTATTAGTAAAATGTTTCTGTATATAGAGCTTTATGGCAAGCTGAGAGCAAGTATCAATATATTCCGTTCTTGCATTTAGAGCATCATCATAGGGATTATCACACTCTAATGGAAATTCTTTACAGAAGTGGGTAGTTAATAATGATTGGTTTAACAATTGGTTTCTAAACATTCCAATTGCTTCATACGTATGATGTGACCATTCGCTCCAAAAGGCAAAATATCCATCTCTTTCATAAGGTTCGTCTGGTAAAATTTTAGGTGAACACTGGTTATAAAACTTCTCAACAGCCCTAGAAAATCGTAAAACCTCATTTCGATATTTTAGCAATGAAACCGTGTAGGTGGTTCCTTCTTCCGTTTGGATAACAACCACATCTGTCTTGTGCGTAACAGAATAATCAATACCATTATCGCATCCAATTATTGTTACTTCACTCAAAGTGTCAGATGCAAATAAACTGTTACCACAACAAGGAAGCATCTGTTCATAAGGAGTAATCGCATGATCATGTGTTAAGGTTCTAAGCATCTGTAGTGCAGAAGCACTTGTACAGCATGAGTAATTTAACCGTGTATCTCCGATTGTGACTGTAACATCTCCGTGTAGGCATAAATCTTTTGGAGCGTCTTCAGAATCATCAATCCAGCAGAGATTTGACCAAGAAATTACAAATGGTGTGTCTTTCATTATCATAAGCCATCCTCCTAAAAAAGAGTTTCTAATGTAGTGTCATGGAATATATGCATAAACTGTTGATTGCAGAACACAGCATTTTCAATTAGGGATTCTATGCTATCAAATGCCTGCTCATCCTCGGATATCCACAAAGAAACCGTCTTGGCAGAGCCGTTTTTTGAAATAAAGCATTTTATCTCCTTGTATGAAAACTCAAGCTCACGCCCTGCATTTATCAAATATAACAATGCAGCTAAGGAATGATACTGAAACAACTCATTTGCTAGGTTATCATACAAGTTTTCGGACATATCCTCAAGTACATATTTTCCTTTTGTGCCATCAGCATTAATATAAAATCCATCAATGATTTCATTGATACCTCCACCAAATGACCAGTTGTTGGATTCAATAAAACCAATAAATTTATTGAAAAATTCATCTTCAGATAGATTCATTGGCACTTCTACGCAGCCTTGTATCTCAAACTCTTTGCTCAAAATAATCACCACCTATCATATAAATTCAATTTATAAGCGTAAATCTCATCAACTACCTTTTAGTAAATATTTGCATGGTTGTATTTTTTATCATTTTACCATGACCAGACAAATACATCAACGGCTTAAATATGAGCAGCAAAGAAGAAGAAATTGTAAAGAAACAAGAATAATGCTATGCTTATATAAAACCTTAAAAATTGATAAATATAAGAATGAATAATTAACATGAAAGAACATAATTGGGAGCGATATTATGAATATAAAAATAGAAAAAAACTGTGATAATGTAGATTGGAGCTTGATTCCAGAAATATTAAAGCTGGGAGGTATGGGGTATTTTGATGAAGCAACCCATAAGAAAGCCTTTGAAAACAGCTATATTGCTATATTTGTATATGATAATGATAATCTTATTGGATTTGGAAGAGCATTATCAGATGGAGTTTATCAAGGTGCAATTTATGATGTAGCCATATTGCCACAGTATCAAGGTAAAGGAATAGGAAAGTTAATTGTAAGCACTATACTTGAGTCATTGCCAGGATGCAATGTGATTTTATATGCTGCTATGGGAAAAGAAGGATTCTATAATAGCTTTAATTTTAGAAAGATGAAAACTGGTATGGCTTTATTTAATAATGCTGAAAATATGAAAGAAAAGGGATTTATTGAATAGAAAACTTTATAAAAAATATTATTATAAACCCTTTAATAATTTATAGATGAATATTATAATATTTAGAGAGACTAAATTATATGACTATTATAATTATTTAGATATTTTAAAAATTAATTACTTTTATATCTAAGATTAAAGAATAATAGGAATATAAAATTTATATTATCGGGAGGGCGAAAAATGATAACAGTAAACAAAGAAAAGGTTCTAAATACAGCAAAAGAAATATTGCTTATTGATAGCCCAAGTGGATTTTGTTATGACGTTATGGACAAAATCCAATCAATGACAGAAGAACTAGGTTATGCTTTTGAAAAGACTGTTAAAGGCTGTGGAGTTATAACTGTTCCAGGAAAAAGTAGTGATAAAGTAATAGGGTTATCTGCACATGTAGATACATTAGGAGCTATGGTAAGATCTATTTCTAGCGAAGGTACTTTAAAGTTTACTTTAATTGGAGGACCAATAGTTCCTACTTTAGATGCTGAATATTGTAAGGTTAGAACTAGAGAAGGAAAAATATATAATGGAACATTCCTAAGTACAAGTCCAGCAGCTCACGTATTTGAAGATGCAAAATCTAAAGCTCGTGATCCAAAGAATATGGAAGTAAGACTTGATGAAGTTGTAAAATCTAAAGAAGATGTAGAAAAACTAGGAATATGCCCTGGAGATTTTATATTTATAGATCCTAAAACTACTATAACAGAAAGTGGATTTTTGAAATCTAGATTTATAGATGATAAAGGTAGCGTTGCATGTTTAATGAATCTTCTTCATATATTAAGTAGCGAAAAGATAGTTCCTACCTATACTACTAAAGTATTTATATCTGTTTATGAAGAAGTTGGACATGGTTCAGCTTATATACCATCAGATATAACAGAAATGATAGCTGTAGATATGGGATGTATTGGAGAAGATTTATCTTGTACAGAATATGATGTTTCTATCTGTGCTAAGGATTCTAATGGGCCATATGATTTTAATATGACTACAGACCTAGTAAATCTTGCTAAAAGCAACGAAATAAAATATGCTGTAGACATTTATCCAATGTATGGTTCAGATGTTGGAGCAGCACTTAGTGGTGGAAATAATATTAAAGGTGCACTAATAGGACCTGGAGTTCATGCTTCCCATGGAATGGAAAGAACTCACTACACAGCTTTAGAAGGAACAATAAAATTATTATATGCTTACTTAACAAGATAGTTATTAAGACTCAATTTATCATTAGATATGGTAAGTTGAGTCTTATTTCTACAAGAAATTTTCCCCATGATTAAAGATATTGAAAAATCTATAACAACATATAAGCAAAGTATAATTAGGTTTACATATAATTCAATATTAAGTATAATTTAGATATATTATGGATATGAATTTTACGATAAAAAGGGGGAGACATATTGAATTATAAAATAAAAAAAGAAATTATTATTACCCTTGCCTTTGTGATAGGATTTATCCTTTTAATAGGAGGAATGTACATATCATTGCCAGCTAATGAGAAAAGCTATATAGGCAAAAATTCTTCTAATATAGATTTCACTAATTATGAGGATTATTCTGCATTAGAAATTTTTGATGATAGTGTAAAGGATAAAAAGATAGTTTTGACTAATGAAGAAATTGGAATAAAGGAGAATGCGCAAATTCAATATAAATTTATATCTTACTTAATGGATACATGGAAGTTAAAATATTTTTTAGTTGATGTAGGGTATGCAGAAGCTGCAATTATAAATGAATACTTACAGACTGGAGATGAATCCTTATTAGAATCATATAATAATAGTTCTATGGGATATGCATTTATTGGAGATTCAAAGCAGGAAATGCTAAAAAAATTATACCTAAAAAATAGCCAACTTCCCGATAATAAAAAATTAAATATAATGGGAATAGGAATAAATGAGTCCGTTCAATCTGTTGACTTATATTTTAAAAGGATAATTAGTAGAAATCCTGATTTAACAGATAAGCAGATAGAAAATATAAATAATATTTTGGAAAACTTAAAAAGTGAAGAGATTATAACAAATATAAGTAATGATGAGGAATTAGAAAAAAGAAATGAAATAATTTTAAAGCATATTGATAATTTTTATAGTGATATTAATGCCAATGAAGAAGAATATAAAGAAGCTTTAAATGATGATTTAAATAACATAAAAATTGTTTTAGATAATATAAGAAATTTGCAAGAAATTATGAAAACATATCATCAAGATGATTCAAATAATACAAATGGAAATGAAAAGTATTCTCAATATTTATATGATAATTTGAATAGTTTCTATAAAGATATGAATATGAAAAGATGTTATATCCATGTATACCAGATATATAGCTATCAACATAAAATTTTAGATGTAGATTTTTTAGGAGCAAAAATTGCAAAGGATAAGAAATTTAAGGATAAGGTTTTAGGGATTAATGTTATATACCAAAAAGGTAAATTTAATTTTGATAATACACATATGCAAATAAATGCAGCAAGAGAAGATTTAAATACGCTCATCGAAGAAATAAAGTTAGATAAAGAGGATATGGTAATAGATTTAAACAACTCAAGAAGTCCATATAAAAGAAAATTTACTCCTATATATTTTCCATTTCCAGATGATATCTTATATTCACAAGAAGATGTAGCTGGGGAAGAAGTTGGAGGAATTATAGGGAAAAAACCAGGGGTAACTACTGATTATTTTCAAGGAGTAATTATTATAAAGAATCCTTCTATAGACGAAACTTATTATAATAGATTATATAATAATCAATAAATAATTGGTTTATTCAAGTCACTGCAATAAATGGCTTGAATTTATTATAATAAAGTATTATTCTAAAGATGGAATACTAAATTTAAATTTTCATAAAAATAAATGTAAAGGTTTAAAAATCTAACGGAAAAGATAAAACAATCTAATCTGAAAGAAAACTATAAAACCAGAACCATAGTTATTGTTATATATTATGGGTCTAGCTTTCTTTCTATATTAAGATGGCTAGACTTTTATTTTAGGTTAAGTATATTATAAAATTATATTGTAAAGGGGAAAATTATGATAAGAGATTTAATAGATAAGTTAGCTTTAACTAATAATTTATCTTCAGAGGAGTTATTGTACATATTAGATAATTTGGATGAAGAAAGTAAAAAATATTTAATAGAAAAAGCTCATGAAACTAGGATGAAAGTATATGGAGATAAAGTATATATAAGAGGTCTCATTGAATTCACTAATTACTGTAGCATGAATTGTGTTTATTGTGGAATTAGAGCAGAAAATAAAAATGCTGATAGATATAGACTTACTCTAGAAGAGATATTAGAATGTGCAGACCTAGGAGATGAACTAGGATATAAAACTTTTGTATTACAAGGAGGGGAAGATCCATATTATACAGATGAAAGATTAGTACAGGTTATTAAAGCTATAAAACAAAGATATCCTGAAAATGCTATAACAATTTCTTTAGGAGAGAGAAGTTATGAATCCTATAAGAAACTTTATGATGCAGGTGCAGATAGATACTTATTAAGACACGAAACTGCTACAAAAGAACTTTATGATAGATTTCATCCAGGTGCTACCTTTGAGAATAGAAGACAATGCCTATACAACCTAAAGGAAATAGGATATCAAATAGGGGCAGGATTTATGGTGGGGTTACCTGGACAAGAAAATAAGGATTTAGTTAATGACTTAAGATTTATAAAAGAACTATCTCCTCATATGTGTGGATTGGGTCCTTTTATACCCCATAAGGACACAGTATTAAAGGATTGTAAATCAGGAACTTTAGAAAAAACTATTACTATGCTAGCTTTAGTAAGACTTTTAGTCCCAAATATTTTATTACCTGCTACTACAGCACTAGGTAGTATTAATCCTTTGGGAAGGGAGATGGGAATTAAAGCTGGAGCAAATGTTGTTATGCCTAACCTATCACCAAGAAGTGTGAGAGAGAAATATTCTCTTTATGATGGAAAGATATGCACTGGAGATGAAGCAGCAGAATGTAGATATTGTATTGAAAATAGAATAAAAAGTGCAGGATTCCAGTTAGATATTACTAGAGGAGATAATTTAGACTGGATACGTAAGCAATAGATTAGAAGGAGAGAGAGAATGAATACTACACCTAATTCTAATAGAACGCATATAGCTATATATGGTAAAACTAATGTAGGAAAATCATCATTATTAAATAAAATTCTTAAACAAGAAATTTCTATAGTTTCAGATGTAAGAGGAACTACTACAGACCCAGTTTCAAAGGCAATGGAGTTAATTCCAATTGGTCCAGTTCTATTTATTGATACAGCAGGACTTTGGGATGATACCAAGCTTGGAGCTGTAAGGAGTGAGAAAACTCTTGAAATAGTTAAGAGGACAGATTTAGCTCTATATGTTATGGATTCTGATGATATAGACATAAAAGCTTACGAAGAAGTAAAGTTAAATTTTAAAAAGTATAATGTGCCACATATCCTTGTCATTAATAAGATAGATGTTTTAAATAATAATAAAATAATAGATTTGAAAAATGAGTTTTCTGAAGGTGTATTTGTATCTTCCATAACTGGTGAAGGAATTGAAACTTTAAAGGGAAAAATTATAGCTATGGTACAAGAGAATCAAGAGGAACTTCCCATAATAGGTGATTTATTACCTTATAATAGTAAGGCTGTTCTTGTAGTACCTATAGATTCAGAAGCACCGAAAGGAAGGTTAATATTACCTCAGGTTCAATGCATAAGAGATTGTTTAGATTATGGAATAAAAAGTTATGTAGTAAGAGATACAGAATTGGAATCTGCTCTGGTAGATATTAAGGATATAGACTTAGTAATAACAGATTCCCAAGCTTTTAAGAAGGTAGATAAAATAGTTCCATCTAATATTAAATTAACTAGTTTCTCTATGCTCTTTGCAAGACATAAAGGAGACCTATCTGTATTTGTAGAGGGGGCTAATAAAATCAAAGACCTTAATGAAAATTCACGAATACTTATATCAGAAAGCTGCTCTCATAATGTGTCTCATGAAGATATAGGAAAAGTTAAGATTCCAAAGCTTTTAAATAAGCATGTAGGATTTGATCTTAATTATGAATATAGAGTTGGTCATGATTTCCCAGAGGACATTGAAAAATATGATTTGATAATTCATTGTGGAGCATGTATGATAAATAGAAAAACTGTTATTAACAGAATAAATCAGTGCAAAGATAAGAAGGTTTCTATAACTAACTATGGAGTTATACTTGCATATTTAACAGGTATTTTAGATCGAACCTTATCAATTTATAAAATGTAAATTATTCCATATAGAATATAAATTTGACAATTCAAATAGCAAGGTATAAAATATCTATGGGTGTAAAGCTTATTTTGCACCCATAAATAATAGCATAAGCATTAGGCTTCAGAGGACGATAATCTTCCCCTGAGGCTATGTTCGTTGCCACGATACTCTACTTTAGTACTTAGTGGTAGAAATAAGTATTAAAATAGAATATTGTTGAGTGACTAAAGCTAAAGTAAAGGATGGAGAAAAGATGTCACCAAAGATTTTTACTCTTATTAAAGAGAAAAAGATTACTAAAGAGCAAGTAATGAAGGATGTTATGGCTGGAATTATAGTAGCTATAATAGCATTACCACTTTCAATTGCACTAGGTATATCTTCTGGAGTATCTCCGGAAAAAGGCCTCATCACTGCTATAGTTGCTGGATTTATAATTTCTTTTTTAGGTGGAAGTAGAGTGCAAATAGGAGGTCCCACCGGAGCTTTTGTAGTTATAGTTTATACTATAGTACAAATGTATGGTATTAATGGTCTTATAATAGCAACCCTTATGGCTGGAATTATGCTTGTTATAATGGGAGTATTAAAATTAGGAGATCTTATAAAGTATGTTCCACATACTATAACTGTAGGTTTTACTAGTGGGATAGCCATAACTTTATTATCTACACAAGTTAAAGATTTTTTAGGACTTAATATTAAAAATGTACCAGCAGAGTTTATACCTAAGTGGCAAAGCTACTTTTCTAATATGGGCACTTTAAATATTACTGCACTTTTAGTTGGAATTGGATGTATACTGATAATGGTGTTTTGGCCAAAGGTAAATAAAACTATTCCGGGTTCCGTTATAGCACTTATTGTATCTACTCTAGCAGTTCAGTTATTTAATTTACCAGTAGAAACAATAGGTAGTAGATATGCACAAATATCATCTAGTATACCAGTGCCTTCAATTCCCATGTTTGAAATAGAAACAATAAAAGTTTTATTTAAGCCAGCTATGACTATTGCAATATTAGCAGCTATAGAATCATTACTATCAGCAGTTGTAGCTGATGGAATGATAGATGATAGTCATGATTCAAATATGGAGCTCATTGCTCAAGGTATTGGAAATATAGGTTCAGCTTTATTTGGAGGAATTCCAGCTACAGGAGCCATTGCAAGAACAGCAGCTAATGTTAAAAATGGTGGTAGAAGTCCAATTTCAGGAATGGTACATGCTATAACCTTATTATTAATAATGCTATTATTTATGCCTTTAGCTAAAATGATACCTATGACAACTTTGGCAGCAGTATTAATTGTAGTTTCTTATAATATGGGTGAGTGGTCAACCTTTAAATCCCTTCTTAAAGCACCAAAAAGTGATATTATAATTTTACTTTTAACTTTTATATTTACTATAGTATTTGATTTAGTAGTAGCTATAGAGATAGGAATGATTCTAGCTATGTTCTTATGGATAAGAAGATTAGCTGAAACTACAGATATTAAAAAAGTTCAAGGAATAAAAAGCAAAAGAAATAAAGATGGAGAAGTAATACAGATTGATAATAATAAAATTTTAATATATGAAGTAAACGGACCTTTCTTCTTTGGAGTAGTTCAAGATTTTATTAAGATGATAAGTAAAATTGAGACTGCAGCAGAAGTATTATTATTAGACATGAGGCATACTCAAGCATTAGATGCCAGTGCAATTTCAGCGCTAGAAAGGTTACACAATCATTGTAATAAGCACAATATAAAACTGATAATATCCAATCTACAACTACAACCTAAAAAAGCACTTACTAAAATGGAGTTTGTAAAATCCTTAGGTGAAGAAGCGGTGTTTAATACGAGAGAAGAAGGATTAAAGGCTGCACATGAGTATATAAATATAGAAGGAAAGCTTTTGGGATAAAATTAAAGGTTCTGTATAAATAGTTTACTATTTGCATACAGAACCTATTTTTCTTATATAAGAGGACTTATATAAGAGGTTCTTTTACCTTTATTTATAAGCATTGATAGGCAGTCAGCAATTATACTCATGCCAACTTGAATTTCTTCTAAATTAGTGGCAGCATAACTAAGTCTTAAAGTGTTATCTATATTTTTATCTTTATTTACATAGAATACATTGCAAGGAACAATTAATACATCTTTTTTTGAACATTGAACATATAGCTCACTAGCAGAAACGCCCTTAGGAAGTTTTACCCAAAAGTTAAGACCACCTTTAGGATCTATAAAATCTATGCCATATATTTTAAGCTTTTTTAGTTCTGATTTCATGGCATCATATTTTATTTTATACATCTCTATCATATATTTTAGATGTTTTTCCCAGTAACCATTTTTAAAATAAAGTTGCAGTGCTCTTTGAATTAATCCAGAAGAAGAAATGTCAGTAGTATGTTTTGCTGCTAAAAGTTCATCTTTTATAGCTTTAGGAGAAATTATAAATCCTATTCTAAGTCCAGGCATTAAAAGCTTTGAGAAGCTTTTGATATAGATAACCCTATTTTTACTATCCATAGATTTAAGGGTTTTGCTCTTAAAAGAACTATCATAGGAAAGTCCAGATAAAGAATCATCCTCCACCAAATATAAATCGTATTTATCAGCTAAAGCTAATAGCTGATTAAGTTTTTCTTCAGAATAAGAGGCTGTAGTAGGATTTTGAAATTGAGTCATTACATATATTAATTTAGGTTTATATATTTTAATATTTGCTTCTAATAACTTTAAGTTTATGCCATCAGCTTCCATGGGTACACCGATGATATTAGCTCCTCTAGATTTAAATACAGCAACAGCTCCTGTATAAGTAGGATTTTCTGTAATAACATAATCACCAGGACTTAGTAGAGCTTTACCAATTATATCGATACCCTGTTGAGCACCAGAAACTATTTGAATGCTATCTGAAGTAGCATTTATTCCATACTCTTGAAGAAAATAATCACATAAAGAAGACCTAAGAGGTTCATAACCATTGCTTTCTTGGTATCCAAATGCGTAACCTTTATCTCTATCTAGGACTTCATTTAAAGCAGATTTAAAGGCTTCAAAAGGGAAGATACCTGGATCAGGAGTAGCACTAGCAAAGTTAATAGTAGTTGAAGACATAGCAATTTGACCATTAGACATAAGCTTAAAGTCTTCCTGGTAGTTAGGAGAAGCTACATAGGTATTATGTGAATCTAGATTTTCAGAATTTATACCTCTACTATTGGATGGGGAGGATGAAATATCATAACTCATATAGATATTATCTTGCTCTGCTACATAATATCCACTTCCCTTTATAGCGTTAACGTATCCGTTTATCTCAAGTTGTTTATATGCATTAACTATAGTTACATTATTAACTTCTAATTCATTAGCTAATTTACGAATAGGGGGAAGCTTATCACCAATTTTTAAAGTGTTAGATTTTATTAATGCTTCAATTTTATTAGCTACTTGAAGGTACATAGGTATTGTAGATGATTTATCTAATTCTATTGAAATAGAGTTCATTATTAATACTCCTTTCATTATTCTAAATATAATTATTGTAACGATACAATAATTATATATTTAAGTAATGACATTGTAAAGAAAAGATTGAAGATAATTATAAGAAAAGAGCATTAATACTGCTTACAAATGTATTAATACTCCTTTTCTTGCTTATTATATTTTAGGAAGAATGCATTTTGAAAATATTTTAAGAGCATCTTTAAAGTAATATATTTTATAATCTACTGGAATAGTTGAAATTCATAGCCTTGTGCTTTGGCTTCTTTTAGTATAGAATCAAGGATTTCTGTGTTGGTCTTAGAAACTGCATGAACAAGAAGAATTGCGCCATTGTGTAAGCCGTTCATTATAGTATCTTTTGCTCTAACTGGATCAGGTTGTTTGTTTATATCCCAATCATGATATGCAAAACTCCAAAATAATGTTTTATAACCTAGATTTTTTGTCATAGCTAAAGATTTCTCGGAGTATTCACCCATTGGTGGTCTGAAATAAAGTGGCATATTTTCACCAGTAATTTCTTTAAACTTTGATTCTACATCTGAAAATTCATTATTAAATTTCTCCTCTGATCTAGTAACATCTGGCATAGAAGGATGATGATTTGTGTGATTACCAACAATATGACCTTCTTCTACCATTCTTTTTATAATATCTGGATTATCTTTTACATAAGGTGAAGTTACAAAGAATATAGCCTTAACATCATTTGCTTTTAGTATATCTAAAATTTTAGGGGTATATCCATTTTCATAACCTTCATCAAAGGTTAAATAAAGTACCTTTTTACTAGTATCTCCTACGTAATGAGCATCATATTTATTTAAATCAAACTTTAAATTTAAATTTACTTCTGGTGTCACATGTTGTTTATTTGGTTTAAACCACCATGCTATTTTTTCATTGCTAAGATTAGTAGTATCTATTTTTGAAGCTATTGGAGCAGGATCTTCATTAGATGGGTTATTAGAGCTATCATTGGATATATTTTCATATACCTCTGACGGCTTAACTGCTAAATCATCTTTTGAGGATGAAGGATTTCTCTGATCATTTTGAGAAGCTCCCTTAATTATTTCATCATCAATTTCTTTCACAGTATTAAATACACTTTTATTTTCATCCTTGTCTGTAGTTGAGTTTGAGGTAGACCCTGTGTTAGAAGTACATCCAACAAACATAAAAGAACTTATAATTACAAGGACTAAACTTAAATTACATATAAATTTTTTACTCATTTTAATCCTCCTTTTTAGAATATCATTAGTGACTTTAGTAATTAATATACGAATAGCATGTGTTTATAGTTAATAAAAAATACAAAAAGTTTTTCTACTATAGTAATAAAAATATGTTTAACCTTTAGTAAGATTATCTTATAATGAAATGTAGAATATCGTACTATTTCCATAGTTCACTATTTAGATAGGTAAATAGCCAAATAGCTAAATAGCTATATAGGAAACTATTTAACTATTTGTTCTATTCATGCGGGTTTCAAGGTTTTTTCATTTAAATAGTAAGAGTGGAAATATATTTAATATGAATATTAATAATTGCTTTGTTAATGAAAAATAAAGATTTAAGGGGCAGTGGGAATGATAAAGGTATTAACAGATACAACAATATATATTAAAGATGGAAAAATTGCAGACCATGGAGAGTCTTTAGTTATAGAAAAAGGATGTTATGCAGTACCTGGCTTTATAGATGAGCATACCCATGGTGGATACGGAATAGATGTCATGGACACTGATTATGAAGGTTTAAGAAATCTAACTAATAAATTGCCAGGAGAAGGAGTTACAGCTTTTCTTCCAACCACCATGACTGCAAGTTTGAAAAAAATAAGAGAAGCTATTGATAATACTTTAAAGGTTAAAAACCATAATGATAATAATGAAGTAGATGGAGCAGAAATAATTGGACTTCATTTGGAAGGTCCCTTTATAAATAAAAAGTATAAGGGAGCTCAGGTTGAGAATTATATTTTAACCCCAGATAGTGAGATAATGAAGGAGCTTATAAAACATTCTCACAATAACATTAAAAAGGTTACTTATGCTCCTGAATTAGACAATAAGTTCGAATTTATAAAATGTCTTACAAATAATAACATTATTCCATCAGTAGGGCATAGTGATGGAACTTTTTCTCAAATAGAAATAGCAGTAGAAAAGGGTCTTTCCAGTGTTACACATTTTCACAATGGACAAAGCTCTCATCATCATAGAGAACCTGGAGTAGTTACTGCTGGTTTTACTTTTGATGAATTAGGTGTAGAAATAATATGTGATGGAATACATCTTCACAAAGACACTATAAAAGCTGTTTATAAAATAAAGGGAAGGGAAAAAATAATATTAATAACAGATTCTATGGAAGCTAAAGGGTTAAAAGATGGTGAGTACAAACTTGGTGGACAAAAGGTTATTAAAGTTGGAAATGAAGCTAGACTTAAAGATACAACCTTAGCTGGAAGTTGTTTAACTATGATAGATGCTGTAAAGAATATAATAAAATTCACTGGATGTACCTTAGAAGACGCTGTCACTATGGCAAGTACAAATCCAGCTAGAAATTTAAATATACTTCATAGGAAGGGTAGTTTAGATAAAGGCAAGGACTGTGATATAGTAATATTAGATAATAAGTATAATATTGTAAAGACTCTATGTAAAGGAAAAGTTGTGTTTGAAAATAGATAAAAATTTTAGGATTAAGAAGGGAGAAATTATATTATGGCAAAGAAAAATAGTAAAAATAATGACTTTTTAAATACTCATAGAAATAGCTCATCCCCTAAGATATATTCTCTTTTATTGGATTTAGTAAATGATGATAGAGAAGACTTAGCCAAAATTGTATTAAAAGTAGATTATTTGCTTCAATATACCAGTAATGCTATAAAACAAAGGGATTATGCAGAAGCAAAAGAGGCTATAGAAAAGGCTAGAGAAAGAATTGATAGTTTAAAGGCTGAAAATGTGGATGTAGAGCATTTAGAATACCTCTACCAAGGGATAATTAAAAATTGCAAGACAGTTAAATAATATAACTACATAATTTTATAGCTTTATTTTAGTAAAGAGTATATACTTAATTGGAATGAGCTAAGAGTTAGAACTCTGTTTATTCTATAGAGAATTTAACTAGTAGAGATAATAAAGGAGATTTTATGAGAAATTTAAAAATGGTAATAGAATATGATGGAACTAGATATAAAGGATGGCAAAAGCAAAAGGATAATGTTGCTACTATACAAGATAAAATTGAAAATGTATTAAGTAAGATGACTAATGAAGATATTCAAGTTATAGGTTGTGGTAGAACAGACACAGGAGTACATGCTAAAAACTATATAGCTAATTTTCATACTAAATCTACCCTTACTAATGAAGATATTTTGAACTATCTTTATGAATTTTTACCAGAGGATATAGTTGTAAAATCAGTAACTGATGTTCACGAAAGATTTCACTCTAGATATAATGCAAAGGCAAAAACCTATGAGTATACTATAAACAATGGAAAATATAGAAATGTATTTAATAGAAAATTTACATACCACATTGAAGAAGAAATAAATTTAAATGCTATGATGGCAGCTGCAGATATTTTGGTTGGTACCCATGATTTTAAGAGTTTCACAAGCTTAAAATCAGATAATAAATCCACTGTTAGAACTATAAATTATATTGATATAACAAAGGATGATGAGATTATTAAAATAGAAGTCAATGGAGATGGATTCCTTTTAAATATGGTTAGAATAATAGTTGGAACTCTTTTAGAAGTTGGGAAAAATCAGTTAAAGCCAAGTGATGTTGCTAAAATTTTAGAGGCAAAAGAGAGAGCACAAGCTGGACCAATGGCTCAGGCTAAAGGATTATGCTTAAAAGAAGTTGAATATAATTAATTTTAAGAGAGCAATAATGCTCTCTTTTTGTATAAGTATTGAAATTTTGTTTACCCTAAATAGAGAATGATTATTTAAGGTGGACATAAAATGGGTAAATTAAAGACGTTACAAATAATAAAGACATTTCCTAGAAATATACATATAATGGTAGCGAGTGAAGCTCTATGTGCTCTGGGCATGGGAATGTTTTTCTTTTTGCAAATTTTATATTATGATTTTATAGGTTTATCAGCTGAAGCTATAGGAACAATATTTTCTCTAGGCTCTCTATTTACTTTGACAGGCTTTTTTGTAGGACCATTTATTAAAATACTTGGAAGAAAGAGAATTTTATGTATAGGATTATTAATTTGTGCCATAGGAGTTGGGTTTCATATGGGGTTTAGAGCAATGATAATTCTTATGTTTGGTCAAATTCTTATAAATATAGGTACGTGTCTTATAAATGTTACAGAGTTACAATTGTTGTATTCATATACTATAGGTAAAAAGGAATGTTGTGCCTATAGCTATAAGTATTCCGTAAATTTAATAGCCGGAGCTGTAGGAGCACTAATAGCTGGAAATATAACAGGAATAGAATATTTTGCGAGAATAGGGTATAAAAAGTTATTTCTACTAGCAGCTATAATTCTAATAGTGACTTCAACTATTAGATGCTTATTGCTACCTAAGGATATAACTAATGTAGCAGAGAATGAAGAAGTAAAGAAAAGTATGAGGAAAACAATAGAATGCTTAAAGTCTGATAAGCAAATTAGACTTTTTTCTATGCTTTTATTTATTAACGCCATAGGATTTAGTGGTGTAGCACCTTATAATAACTTAATATTAAAGAATTATTTTGGTTTAGGAAATAATATAATATCTTATATAACTTTTTCATTAACTATTTTAAGTATGTTTGGGCTTATTTTAATGCCAGGGATTATAGAACGGATGGGGGTAAAGAAATTTAACCTGACTGTATTTATAATTGCAATTATCAGTTGTTTTATGTTAGCAGTGGTTTCTAGCAGTGAATTGTTTATACTTTTCTTAGTTATTAGAGGTATATCTGTTGGTCTTATAATTTACTCTTTAGATAGTCTGATGATGAGTAATATAGCCATAGAGCATCGAGATATATTTGCATCATTAAAGATGCTAGCTAATGGATTCTCATTAGCTATAGGGAATTTTCTTGGTGGAACTATTTTGAATAACTTGGGATATAGATATAATTATTTATACGGTTTTATTATACTTATTTGTGCTACTATATTTTTCTATCTTAAGGTTAGAAGATATATGACAAGTACTACAATAAATAGATCTTGTTCCTGTAATTTTAAGGCTAGACATATTGAATATAAGAAATAGTAGAAGTTGATAAAATAATTAACATAGACCATGTGCTTACTTGATAAATGTGGGGGAGCATATGGTCTATTGTAGTTTAATAGAGTATCATATATAATATATTTATAGCTTAATAAATGACATAAAGTAGGAGGAATCTGTATGGGGGTTACAATAAAGGACATTGCGAAGATTGCCCAAGTGTCGGCAACTACGGTTTCTAATGTTATTAATGGAAAGACAGCAAAAACTACAGAGGAGACAAAACAGAGAATACTAAATTTAATTAAGGAGCTTGACTATAAACCGAATGCCATGGCTAGGAGTTTGGTTAATGGAGAAACTAAGCTTATTGGGGTTATTTTGCCGGATATTTCTAGTTTTTATTTTTCACGAATAATTAAGGGTATTGAGGAAACGGCAGAGGAGCATGGATACAGCATATTAGTTTGCAGTACATATAATGATGCAGAAAATGAACATAAGTATATTAACCTAATGAGAGAGCACTGTGTAGATGGCATTATAATTGCGCCTAGTTTAATAAAGGAGAGTTGGCAATTTGAAGATTTATTAAGAATTAAGTATCCTATGGTGGCTATTCATCGTAGCATTAGTAGTAGTGAAGACGTTTGCAATGTATATCTAGATAGTTATAGGGATGGTTATGAAGCAACTAAATATCTTATTGAATTAGGACATAAAAATATAGGGTGTATTAATGGAACACCTTGGTTAGCAAATTGTGGAGATGGCATGGAAGGGTATAGACAAGCTATGAAAGATCATAGCTTAGAAATAGATGATGAATGGACACACTCTTCTATGCATGATGTAGAAACTGGTATTAAGGGAGCGGAAAAACTTTTAAATTGTAAAAGTAAGGTTACAGCTATAGTAGCTTGTTCTGATGTTATTGCTTATGGAGTTTATAAAGTTGCTAATAAGGTTAAGATATCTATACCATATGATTTATCTGTTATAGGTATTGATGATTTGGTTTTTTCTGAAATTATAACGCCAGCACTTACAACGTTTAAACAACCTATAAAAGAAATGGCTAGAAAAGCTACTGAAGAGTTAATATCTATAATTTTACGACAACCAAGAGAACAATCAGAGTATAGGTATACATCTGAATTAGTTATAAGAGAAAGTGTAGAAAGAATATAGTTTTAATCCCTATCTAATATAGATGGGGATTTTTTATTTGAGACAGTTACTTCATATATTTGCCATATATAATATGAAGCTGTATATTATAATTAGTGGATAATTTTTAATTTGGGAGAGAGATATGGGTATAAAGATTTTAATAGTAGAAGATGAAATATCTATAAGTGATATATTATATACTGCATTAAAAAGTGAAGGATATAATGTAAGATGTGGATTTACGGCTAAAGAAGGCAGAGAATTAGTAAAAAATTATAAACCTGATTTAGCTTTGTTAGATTTAAATTTACCAGATGAAAGTGGCTTCGAGTTATGTAAAGAAATTAATAGTAAGTATTTAATTCCAATTGTAATATTAACTGCAAGAAATGATATAGTAGATAAAATTTTAGGATTAGAGCTAGGAGCTGATGATTATATAACTAAGCCATTTCATATAAAGGAAGTCCTTGCAAGGGTTAAAACTGCTCTTAGATGTGTAGAAAAGTACAAAGTGAAGAGCCAAAGTGAATTTTTAGAAGTTTCAAATCATATAAAAATAAATATAGATAGTAGAATTGTATTAAAGGATGAAGAAGAAGTCAGATTGAAACCACAGGAATATGATTTGTTTGAATTCTTAGTGAAGAATAGGAATAGAGTATTTTCAAGAGAAGAACTTCTTAATAAAGTTTGGGGATATGATTATGATGGAGATATTAGAACTGTAGATGTTCATGTAAGAAGAATTCGAAGTAAATTAGATAATGAAAATGAGAGATATCTTATAGATACAGTATTTGGGGTAGGATATGTGATGAGGTAATAATATGAAAATAAGAGTAAAATTTATATTTTCTATACTATCTATAATTATAACTTTTGGAGTAATATTGAATTTATCCATAAGGAATATATTAATTATTAGAATGGAGACATCCATAGGTAATTCACTAAATGAAATTATGTATAGTACTAGAGAAGCTATAAAATATAGACTGCTAGCTACAGAGTTAGAGTATGAAAAAGATAGCTTAGTTAAAGAAAGCAATTACTTAAATAGATATATATCATCTAATTTCCAATGCACTGTAGAAATAAGTGATACAGATGGCAAGATATTAAGTGAGAACGTAGATGAATCTTTTAGGGAAATATTAAATAGTGGAAAAAAAAATGCTGGATCTGGAACTGCTATTGTTAATCTTAAATATGAAGATAAAAAACTCTATGGAATTCTGTCCTATCCTATTTTTGTGAATGAAGATAATCTAGGGGTTCTTAGTATTATAAAAGATTATAGTGAGGTTTATGGTGAAAATAATAGGATGCTTTTATTTATAACTGTTGTAGAAGGTATTATATTATTCTTTATATTTAGCTTATGCTTTTTCATAATAACTAAAGTTACTAAGCCTATAATAACATTGACAGAAGGCGTAAAAAAAGTTGGACGAGGAGACTATAGTTTTTATATAGATGCTCATGGAAATGATGAAATAGCTATATTGTCAAGAGAATTTAATAGTATGAAAGAAAAAATAAAAGAACAAATAAATACAATAAAAGAAGAAAAACAAAAGGTAGAGAAATTAGAGAAAAGTAGAAAAGCTTTTTTTGATAATGTGACTCATGAAATGAAGACACCGTTAACTGCTATTTCTGGATATGCAGAGATGATAAATGATGGGATGGTAAAGGATGAGGCTTTTAAGAAAAGAGCTATAGAAAGAATATATCTAGAGAGTGAAAGATTACATCACTTAATTATAGAGTTAATAGAAATATCCAAGGGATTATCTTATACTACAGAAGAATTTAAGGATATTAGAATAGATAAACTTATAGATGAGATAAGTGATGACATGAGTATAAAAGCTAAAAAATACTCTATGAAAATTATAAGAAATTTAGAAAGTGGTATAGTATCAGCACAGTGTAACAGGATTAGGGAACTTATTATAAATTTAATTGATAATGGTATAAAATATTCTAAATCACAAGAGTATCTTTATATAAATGGGAAAATAGAAGGGAAGAAATATATTATAGAAGTAGAGAGTATGTCAGGAGTTATTCCTAAGGAAATATATGATCATATTTTTGAAGCTTTTATAAAATCTAATAAGTATTCAGAATCTGAAAGTAGAGGACTCGGATTATACCTATGCAGTGAAATTATAAAAGATCATGGAGGTTCTATAGATATTATAAATGGAGAAAAGGTTACTGTAAGAGTAGATATGCCATTAAGTATAAAATAACCTTGTTAATAACTTGGAAATAACTTTACTATAGTTGTTAAAATTTTCATCATATACTTATATTAAAGTTATTAAGTAAGGGGTGCTTGAAAATGAAAATAAATAAATTTCTATTGTGTTCTGTAGCTTTTGTTATGGTCACTGGTACAGTTATAATGGGAGGATGTAAAAATAAAGATAAAGAGATTGTTTTATCTGAAAATGTAGCCAAAGATATTCAAGTTGAGGAAAATGAAATAGAAAAGTATATAAAGGAGGGCAATAAGTTTCTAGAAGAAAAAAAATATGCAGAGGCTAGAAAGTCCTATGAAGCTGCAATAACAAAAGGAAAGAATGATAAGCAGATATATACAGATATAAAGGATGAGTATATAAAGAAAAAGAGGTACGATGATGCTTACTATATTATAAAATTAGCTATTGATAATAAGGTTGATACAGAAAATATGGAAAAGATTCTTACTAGTATAAGGGTAAAAATGGAAGGAGTTGAGTTATCTTATGATATATATGAAGATGACCTTTCATTTGTTTTACCAGAAGAGGTAGAAGTAATTGTAGATAACAATAAGATAAAGGATTATGTTCTTTGGGAAAAATCAAAGATAGATATATTAAATCAACCTGGACAATATTCATACAATGGGGTGACAAAGGAATATGGAAGAAATGTTCATGCTACCTTAAATATAAAAGAGAATATGTATGATAGTAGAATTGGATATGTAAAAGATATTTACACAGATAATAATGTTATTTATATATCCTTCGATGAAGTAGAATTTTATACTGGAGAAGATGCCTTAGTAGAAGCTAAAAAGGATAATAAAGCTATAAAAGAAGAGGATGGAACTTATATAGTTTATGATGACTATTATATTAGAAATTCTGTAGTTGAAACAACGGTTTATGAAGTATCTAAGGATGTAGCTATGAACTTATTAGCCTATGAAGTAAACCCAGATAATAATAAGATTGATTTTCAAACAGTTAATTATGATACTTTTAAAAAGCATATAGATAAGTATAAGAAGGACATCTCTGCAGAAAGAGCTTTACTATGTAAAGTGGATATGAAAAATAGTATAGTTGCATCAATTAGTAGACAATTTACTCCATAGTAGTGTAAATAAATATATACTATATGTTACAATAATTAGTAAGGTAATAGAATCACATTAAACTTATAGTGATAAGCTATAGCTAATAATAAAATAAGTTTTAAGTTATAAGTTATTATAACTTAAAATTTATTTTGGAAATGAGGTAGTATATATGAAGTTGATTTCGTGGAATGTTAATGGCATTAGAGCTTGCGTTCAAAAAGGATTTTTAGATTTCTTTAAAGAAGTAGATGCAGATATGTTTTGTATTCAAGAAAGTAAAGTTCAAGGTGGGCAGATAGAACTTGCTTTAGAAGGATATCATCAATACTGGAATTATGCTGAAAAAAAAGGATATTCAGGAACTGCTATATTTACAAAGATAGAACCTATGAATGTATCCTATGGTATTGGAATAGAAGAACATGATAAAGAAGGTAGAGTAATTACTTTAGAGTTTGAAAAGTTTTATCTTGTAACAGTATATACTCCAAACTCTAAGTCGGAGTTAGAAAGACTTGATTATAGAATGGTTTGGGAAGATGAATTTAGAAAACATCTTAAAAATTTAGATGAAAATAAACCAGTGATAGTCTGTGGAGATTTAAATGTAGCTCATAAGGAGATAGATCTTAAAAATCCTAAAAATAATAGAAGAAATGCAGGATTTACTGATGAAGAAAGAAATAAATTCACTGAATTATTAGATTCTGGATTTATAGATACCTTTAGAAATTTCTATCCTGATTTAGAAGGAACATATTCTTGGTGGTCTTATAGATTTAAAGCTAGAGAGAAAAATGCAGGATGGAGAATTGATTATTTCTGTACCTCAGAAAGATTAAAGGAAAATTTAATTTCAGCTAAGATACATACAGAGATATTAGGTTCAGACCATTGTCCAGTAGAAGTTGAAATTAATATTTAACATTTAAAGTAATATTATTCCATAAACTTAAATATAATATATAAAATTATACTTAAGTAAATATGGAGGGGTTACTATGATAATAGATGCTAGTTTAAGAGATTTAAAAATTAAGGGAAGAAAATTTAGAAATGAAGGAAGAACTGTGGGAATGATACTTAGAAGTAATGGAGATACTTTGCCAATTAGTATTAAACGTTCAGATATGGATAAATTTCTAAAAAGATATGGAGACCATAGTGATGTAACTTTAAGGGTTCATGGAGAAAATATTAATACATCCATAATAGAAGTACAAAGAGATCTACTACTTCATTATGCACATAATGTGCAGTTTAAAGAAATTTAAATTATAGTTTGAAAAATCCCCAGTTAAATTGATAATTCTCAATTTAACTGGGGATTTTTCTTATTTTAGTATCATTTATAGACTAAAGTGGTATTCTTGCAAGAACCATATGTTTATTTTTCATATTATATAACTGTTCCTTAGTGATTTCTTGAATAGTTGTAATCTTAGTTACATTGTGGATCATACCAACTCTAATTTTTGCATCTTCTAAGTCTCTTGCTAATAATGTTCCACAGTATCTAGCATCTTCAGTATCCACATTAAATAAGAATACATTTAATTTCTCTATTGGTACAACATCTTTCTTTAAAAATTCATCATCAAATTCAACTTCACTATCAAGAGAGATTAAACCTTCTCTAACTATAAGTTTATCCCACCCTTTATATTCACAAAGTCTACCCCATAGTCCTAAATTCATAATACTTCTTACAGTAAGTTTTACCATCATAAAAATTCACTCCCTCTCAATTTTAACTCTCATATATTTTAATTATTATTGTACCATTATTTTGAAGATTATTCAATCAATTTACTGAATATTTAAATTATTTATAGTTTGTATACAATATTTATTGATTATACATTAATAAATATATTAAATTTATCAATAATTATGATTACCAATTTAAAAAGATTTATGTTATTAGATCTTTGTATATTTATTCTAAGGTTTGTAATGAATATTTTATAATAAGATTTTTATATATTATCAATAAACGAGTAAAATTAATTATATTAATATTAAAATTAATTATATTAATATAATACTTATTCAAAATTAATTTTTTGAATAATAATATTAATTATTTTCAATGTATATATTTACAATTAAAAGAATATGCCGTATAATTTTATTTAGGAGGTGGCAAGAATGTATAAGGCATTAACAAGATGTCCTGTTTGTTCAGGAAAATTGAATATAAAAAGGCTACAGTGTGATGAATGTAATACTGTAATTGAAAATAATTTTACTTTTTCAAAGTTTGAGAAGTTAAATCATGATCAATTAAGGTTTGTAGAAACCTTTTTACAATATAGAGGAAATATAAAAGATGTAGAGAAGGCATTAGGAATTTCTTATCCAACAGTAAGGGGTAAGTTAGATGAAATAAATGAAGTATTAGGGCTATCTAGTAAAAAACAGCATGAAATTGATAGAAAACATGTAATTACAAAGTTAGAAAATGGTGAGATAACTTCAGATGAAGCTATCGAACTTTTAAATAAAATATAAATTAGGGGGAGTAATCATGGAAGATAAGTTAAGAATTTTAAAAATGGTAGAGGAAGGAAAGCTTACAGGGGAGCAAGCAAGTAAACTTCTAGAAACCTTAGAAAAGAACGATGGAGATAAAGTAAAAGGCGAAGATGATGATGAATTCTTTAAAATACCAAAATCAACTAACGGGACTAGAATGCTTTATATAAGGATTAAATCTCACGATGGAGAAAATGTTAAAGTTACAATACCACTAGAGGTTATAAAAATAATGGCTTCTGCTGGTAGTAATGTAATTGAAAGTATGGACAAATATGATATCAAAATTGATATGATATTAGAAGCTATTGATAAAGGTGTTGTAGGACCAATTGTACAAGTAGATACAGATGAGGGAGATAAAATATTGATAGAAATAGCTTAAAATAATATATTAAGGGGATTTGAGTAAATGATTATCAATATAAAAGAACCAGGGGAAAATAAGAGTAAAAATATATGTATACCAAGGGTTTGTATTTCGCTAGGAATATTTGTACTACCTTTAGCATTAAAATCTATGTATAGGAAAAAAAATAATAGTAAAACCAAGGTAGCAATTAACAATAAAGAAATGAAGAACTTAAAAAAAGCAATTAAGTATCTTAATAAAAAATATAAAGGCTTAGTTCTTGTAGATATAAAAACCAATGAAGGAGAAAGTGTAAAAATAGTTATATAGATAATATATGTATGTATTTTAAAGAGATGATCAGTTTGATTAAAGTCATTATGTAAAACTACATAATGACTTTAATACCTTTAGATTCAGCCTGTTTTATGAAATCCTCTAAATTTACAATATAACAATTTTTTAAACTAATAGTTTTCAGTGTAGGTATATCAAAAAGTTTAGAATAATCTGATATGTAAGCGTAGGATAGATTCAAGGTTTTTAGATTATTTATAACTTCTATTCCATCTACATTTAAAGGACCTTCTAAACATAGAGAGAATTCCTCTACATTAGGAAAATTTTTCAAAGTTGAAAGCTGAAAATCACTGCTAAAGCTAATGGTTAAGTTTTTTACCTTTGGGAATAATGGCAGACTATTTATAGAATCAGTTTTAGGATATATAAGTTTAAAAGTATCTATTTTATCAAATAAGGCTACTTCACTTAAGACATTTAAGTTGCATCTGTGTATACTTAAAGTCTTTAAATTATACAACTTAGTAATAGGTAAATAATCTAAAATTAATCCATCATCATTAATATCCAAGGTGTTTAAATTTTCAATGTATTCTAAGCCTTTTAGATTAGATACATTTTTTATTTTAAGTATATTTACATTTGAAAGTTCAGTTTTATTCAAAGAATTTAAAGAATATGAATTCATACCTATGGCTTTTTTTACAGTAGTATTAAGGTTAGAATCTTTTATAATTCTCTTAGAATATATGTAATAATTAATTGAAAAGAAAGTACATATAGATAAAATCACCATAATAATTTTTAGATATTTTTTACTATGGAATTCTTTTGTAACTCTGTAGATTATAGATATACCTAAAGATAATATAAGAATTATATGACTAGGTATGTATATGTATAATTTAAACAATAAATAATTTAAAATCATTGGAATGGTTATAATATAACTGATAATAATAAAATTAGAAGAGTGAAATTCATTAAAATTAGTGATGGTTATAATTACAGTTATACATAATAATACAATCCATGGCAAAGGAAATTTACCATCTAGGACTAATAGATTTGAAAAGAATATATTAAATATCATAAAAACAATGAGAAAACTTATAGAAATAATATACCAAACATTACATTTAGATTCTTTAGGATATAAAGTAATAATATTATTTTTTACATTAGTTTTATAAAAAAAGTTTTTCATTCCGTCCTCCTAGTATTAAGGGTTATAATGTTATACAAATATTATATTTTAAAAATAGTCATATGTAAACGTATAATAGACTCGAGAAAATGTAATATTTAACGGCAAATTTAGAGGATTTTATCATAAAAAATATTTAAAACAGAAAAATTTTTTAATATTTATTAATATAAATAAAAATACTGTAGAAAATAGTAGTTTAAGAGATAAATATTATAGTATAAATATAATATTCAATTAATTAATAAGTTTACATTTTAATTAATTGAATATTTATTGACTTTTATTTTTTAAAATAGTATATTGAAAATATGTACAATGAAGTACTTAAAGAGCAGTGAAGCTCCATAGGATTATTCCTATGGAGCTTTTTGTGGTTGTTTTTAGGGTAAATTTAATAATGAATTTTCTTTTAATAAACTTACTGCATAAATAGTTAATTAATTTTAAAGACTATATTGTAAATAAGATAGTCTTGAAAGGAGTTTAAGATGAACAATTTTAAAATTAAAACTCAGATTTATTTTGGTCAAGGAGCTTTAGAACGGTTAGAGGAAGTAGGAAATAAAAAAGTTTTTGTAGTTACAGATCCTTTCATGGTGAAATCAGGAATGATTAATAACATAACAGAAAAATTAAAAAGTGCTAACATAACTATATTTAGTGATATAGTTCCAGATCCACCTATAGAGCTTATAGTTCAAGGTATAGAAGAGCTTCAGAAAGTTAAGCCAGAAGTGTTGATTGCTCTAGGAGGAGGTTCTTCAATAGATGCAGCTAAAGCAATAATGGATTTTGCGAAGAAAATTACATCTGTCACAGATATGGAATTTATAGCTATCCCAACTACAAGCGGTACAGGTTCAGAGGTTACATCTTTCTCAGTAATAACAGATAAAACTAAGGGAACAAAGTATCCATTAGTTTCAGATGATCTATTACCAGATGTGGCTATATTAGATCCAGAACTAGTGAAAAGTGTACCTGGATCAATTACTGCAGATACAGGTATGGATGTAATAACCCATGCTCTTGAAGCTTATGTATCTACAAATGCTTCTGATTTTTCAGATGCTTTAGCTGAAAAAGCACTTATACTATCATTTAAATATCTTTTAAGAGCATATAGTAATGGTGAAGATATAGAAGCTAGAGAAAAAATGCATAATGCATCATGTCTTGCTGGAATTGCATTTAATTCAGCTTCTCTTGGATTAAATCATGGGATAGCCCATGTTCTAGGCGGCAAATTCCATGTACCTCATGGAAGAACTAATGCTTTATTATTACCTTATATAGTTGATTTTAATGCTGACATAGTAGGATATGAGAATAATGAGTTTTCTAGAGCTGCTATTAAATATGCTAACATAGCAAAATTATTAGGATTACCTTGTAGTAATGCTAGAGCAGGAGTTAGAAGTATTGTAAATGAAATTAAAAAATTACAAAAGGAAATGAATATGCCTACCACTTTAAAAGCTTGTGGTGTATCTATGGAAGAATTAGAAAAGCTTAAAGAAGAAATTGCAAACAGTGCATTATTAGATGCATGTACTGCAACTAACCCTAAAATACCTACTCCTCTTAATGTTATTGAAATTATCGGAAAAATTAAAGAATAACATCAAAAAATGGGTTGACAGTATAAAATTTTGAATATATAATCGAAATATACACAAAGTAGTGTAATGGTTTTAAGCAAAGGGGCTTCTTGAAAATATTATGTTTTCGAGGAGCCTTTATTATTTTTATAAAATTATAGATTTATTTAAGAATAGTTGTTAAAACACAGGTAATACTAAGACTAATAATTTATATGAAAATATTATTTTAGTGTTGTCTCTAAATGCAAAGGTAAGGTGAGTATATGAGTGACGATAAGCAAAGGATCATACAGGAGTTTGTTCCAGGAAAACAAGTAACCCTTGCACATATAATAGCAAATCCTACAGAAGAGCTTTATAAAAAGCTAGGTCTTGTAGCAAGCACTAGAGATGCTATTGGTATTTTAACTATAACTCCAAGTGAAGGTTCTATAATTGCTGCTGATGTAGCTACAAAAGCTGCTGGAGTTAATCTTGGGTTTGTAGACAGATTTAGTGGTTCACTTGTTATAACAGGAGATATTAGTTCTGTAGAATCAGCATTAAAGGAAGTTACTTCTGTACTTGAAGGATTATTACAATTTACCTCTACAAAAATTACTAGAACCTAGGAGGTAACATGAAAAAAGTAATATTTATAGGAAAGACTGGAAGTGGAAAGACTACTTTGTGTCAAAAGATTCACGATTTAGATTTAGAATATAAGAAGACTCAATCGGTAGAAATTTATGATGAGTCTATAGATACTCCAGGAGAATATCTAGAAAATAGATCTTACTACAAAGCTTTGATAGTAACATCAGCAGATGCAGATGTAATTGCACTAGTATATGATTGTACTTCAGAAGAATCGTACATAGCACCAGGTTTTTGTAGTATGTTTGCTAAAGAATGTATTGGGATAGTGACAAAGATAGACATTGCTCAAAACAAAGATAGAATAAAATATGCTAAGGAAATCTTAAATGAGGCTGGAGTATCTAGAATATTTGAAGTAAATACTTTAGATGGAACTGGCATAGAGGAATTAATTAAATATTTAAGTTCATAATATAGAGGAGAATAATTAAATATGAGTAAAAAAATCATAATAGTCGACGATGAGCCTATTATTAGAATGGATATCAGAGATATCTTAGAAGCGGAGGGTTACAATGTAGTAGCAGAGGCTTCAGATGGGTTTAGTGCTGTAGAACTTTGTAAAGAGCATAAACCTGATTTAGTAATTATGGATATACAGATGCCTATACTTGATGGCATAGGAGCCAGTAAAAGAATTAGACTTGAGCATCTTGCAGGTGGAATACTTTTATTGACAGCCTTTAATGATACTGAATTTATAGAAAAGGCTAAAAGTGTAGGAGCATATGGATATCTGGTGAAACCTTTAGATGAAAAATCATTTATTCCAACAGTGGAAATGTGCTTAGCTAAAGTAGAAGAGTTTGAAGAGTTAGAAAATAACCTGGAGAAAGTTACATCAAAGTTAAACGAAAGAAAATTAATAGAAAAAGCAAAAGGTATACTTATGAAAGAATTAAATTCCGATGAAGAAGAAGCTTACAGATACATTAGAAAATTAAGTATGGATAGAAGATGCTCTATGATAGATATTGCAAAAACTTTAATAGTGGCTTATGAATAAGATAAAAGAATTATGTAATATTTATACTAATCTTACTGATGAAGATGTTAATAAAATCATAGAGGTTTCTAGCTCTATTGAGTTAATAGCTAATTTAGAGGAATGTGATGCTTTTATAGATGTGCCATCAAAAAATCCAGAAGAAGCTATAGTGGTTTCAGAAGGAAGAAAAAAAGAATCTATTTATACTAATTCTGTAGTAGGGAAAAAAGCTTTAAGAATTAATGAGCCTGGTGTAATAAGAACTCTAAAAACCGGTGAGGTTTTTAAAGGAGTAAGAGCTTTAACACAAGAAAATAGATTTGTAAGGCAAAAGGTATACCCGATTTATAATAAGGAAAAAATAATAGGAGTAATTATTGTTGAGGATGATATAAGTAATGAAATAAAAGAAGATTTTACTATTCCTAATGATGGCTCCAAAAGCAAAAGACAAAAGACACATCAGCTTATGAACTTGATAAATTCCAATAGATTGATAAATGATAACTTAGAATCTGCCATTTTAGTTTATGATGAAAATGGAATATTAAGAATTAAAAATAGAAAAGCTGATATGATTTACATAGGTAGGGGATATAATGAGCTTGAAGGAATGCATTATGATGACTTGTCCTTAGATAATACCCTATTTACTAATATTAATAAAATCTTAGAGATTACAGAAGATAATAAAGTAATAACAAAGGAAATAAAAGTTGGTAATTTTTATTATGGAATAAAAAGAATACTGATTAAGGAAGAAGACTTGAGAGTTATTGAAATAGTTCAAGATATAACAGATATAAAGAATAAGGAAGCTGAAATAATCTCTAAATCTGTTGCTATAAGAGAAATTCATCATAGAGTAAAGAATAACTTACAAACTGTAGCTTCACTTTTACGTATTCAAGGGAGAAGATGTGATAGTGAGGAAGCAAAGGTAAGTCTTCAAGAAAGTGTGAATAGGATTCTAGCTATTGCAGCAACTCATGAACTTCTATCTAAGGATATAAGTGATGAGGTAAAGATTATGAAGGTTATAAATGCTATAGTAGATAATGCTAAAAGATGTTTTTTAAACATTCAAAAGGAAATTAACATAGAAGTATCAGGTGATGATTTTTATATTGATACAGATAGAATTACTGCAATATCTCTTATAATTAATGAATTAATACAAAATTGTTATGATCATGCTTTTAATCATAGGGAATGTGGCACTATAAAAATTATTGTTACTGAGCAGGAAGAGTTTAGAGAAATATCAGTAGCTGACGATGGAGTTGGTTTTGATACTTCCATAGATAAATCTTCTAGCTTAGGAATGTCTATAGTAAAAAACTACGTATCTGATAAATTAAAAGGTGATATAGATATATTTTCTAATGATGAGGGAACTAGAATTAAATTTAGATTTCCTATAAAACTTGAATAAAATAGAACTACATTGAAGTAGTTTGATTTAAGCAAAGAGGCTTAAAGTTAAAAAAATTAATTTTCATAGTTATTTGAAAGATTAATTTGATAGCTTTAAGCCTTTTTATATTTGTATTTGGAGGTGATTTAATGAGAGAAGAACTTTTAAGTGTTGGAATTGATATTGGAACTAGTACAACTCAACTTGTATTTTCGAAACTAATCATAGAAAACACTGCTTCAAGTTTTTCAGTACCTAGAATATCAATAGTTGATAAAGAAGTAGTTTATAGAAGTGATGTTTATTTTACGCCACTTAAATCTATGACAGAAATTGATGCCGAGAAAGTTAAGGATATAGTATCTTTAGAATATAAAAAATCCGGTATCAATAAGGATGAAATACAAACAGGAGCTGTAATTATAACAGGTGAAACTGCTAGAAAAGAAAATGCCAACGAAGTACTGCATACTTTAAGTGGATTTGCAGGAGACTTTGTAGTTGCTACAGCAGGTCCAGATCTTGAAAGTATTATAGCAGCTAAAGGTGCAGGAGCTCACATTTACTCCAGTGAACATTCTACAAGTGTAGTTAATCTAGATATTGGTGGAGGAACTACAAATTTAGCTGTGTTTACTAGAGGAGATTTGAAGGAAACTGGATGTCTAGATATAGGTGGAAGACTTATAAAACTTGATAAAGACACAAATAATATAGTATATATAGCACCTAAAATACAAAATATTATAAATCAAAATAATTTTGATATAAAAGTTGGCTATAAAGCAACTAAAGAAATGTTGATTCCAGTTATTGATGAAATGGTAAAGCTTTTAGAGGAAAGCGTAGGAATTAGGACTCAAACATCTATCTTTGAAATGATAGTTACTAATAAGTCTATTGCCTTAAATGAGGAGATTAAGTGTATATCTTTTTCAGGCGGAGTAGCTGACTATGTATATAATGAATCTCCTATAGAAGATTATTTTAAGTATGGAGATATAGGAATACTTCTTGGAGAAGCTATTAAAAACTCAGACTTATGTAAAAAATTAAAATTGGCGAGAGCAATAGAAACTATAAGAGCAACAGTAGTGGGAGCTGGCTCTCACACTATGGATATTAGTGGAAGTACAATTACATATACCCATGACAACTTCCCTATAAAAAATTTACCAATTTTAAAGCTCAGTTTAGAAGATGAGAATAGAGGTTCTGAAGTTTTAGAAAAAGCTATATCAGAAAAAATTAACTGGTTTAAATATGAAAATGAACTTCAGAGTATTGCCATAGCCCTACATGGAAAGAAGAATCCTTCTTTTGCAGAAATACAAGATATGGCAAAGGGACTAGTAGGTGGGATGAAAGAACTGATTGATAGAAAGCTTCCACTTATTATAATTGTTGAAAATGATATGGCAAAGGTATTAGGTCAGGCTATTTACTCCCTTTTACATCTTGATAAGGACATAGTTTGTATAGATGGTATCAAGGTGGAAAATGGAGATTATATAGATATAGGAAAACCCGTAGCGGAAGGTAAAGTATTACCTGTAGTTATAAAAACATTAGTATTTAATTAACCGAGAGGAGGATTATCATGATTTTAAAAACTAAATTATTCGGAAAGGTATACCAGTTTAATTCAGTAATGGAAGTTATGGCAAAAGCAAACGAAGAAAAATCAGGAGATAACTTAGCAGGAATAGCTGCACAGTCAGCAGAGGAAAGGGTTGCAGCAAAAGTTGTACTTTCTAACCTTACATTGTCTGATTTAAGAAATAATCCTGCAGTACCTTATGAATTAGATGAGGTTACTAGAATAATACAAGATGACGTAAATGAAAAAATATATGCAGAAGTTAAAAATTGGACTGTAGCAGAATTTAGAGAGTGGCTACTAGATGATAATACTACAGGAGCAGATATAAGAAGAGTTTCAAGAGGAATAACATCAGAAATAGTGGCTGCTGTTGCAAAAATAATGTCTAATATGGATTTAGTATACGCAGCTAAGAAAATAAAAGTTACAGCACATTGTAATACAACTATAGGAGAACCCGGTACATTATCTGTTAGATTACAACCAAATCATCCAACAGATGATCCAGATGGAATACTTGCATCTTTAATGGAAGGATTAAGCTATGGTATTGGAGACGCAGTGCTTGGATTAAACCCAGTTGATGACTCTGTAGAGAGCGTAACAAAAGTCTTAAAGAGATTTAATGAATTTAAAGAAAAATGGCAAATACCAACTCAAACTTGTGTACTTGCGCACGTAACTACACAAATGGAAGCAATTAGAAAAGGTGCGCCAGCGGATCTTATATTCCAATCAATTGCTGGTTCTGAAAAAGGAAATGAAGCATTTGGATTTACTGCTGCAACAATAGAAGAAGCAAGACAACTTGCACTTAAAGAAGGAACTGCTACAGGTCCAAACGTAATGTATTTTGAAACTGGTCAAGGTTCAGAACTTTCTTCAGATGCACACCATGGTGCTGACCAAGTAACAATGGAAGCTAGATGCTATGGATTTGCTAAGAGATTCCAACCATTCTTAGTAAATACAGTTGTTGGATTCATAGGACCTGAGTACCTATATGATGCAAAACAAGTTATAAGAGCTGGTCTTGAAGACCACTTTATGGGTAAACTTTCAGGACTCCCAATGGGATGTGACGCTTGTTACACAAACCATATGAAAGCTGATCAAAATGATATAGAAAACTTAGCGGTATTACTTGCTACAGCAGGATGTACATACTTCATGGGAATTCCTCATGGTGATGACGTAATGCTTAACTATCAAACAACTGGATATCAAGAGACAGCTACATTAAGAGAGTTATTAGGAGTAAAACCTATTAAACCTTTTGAAGAGTGGATGGAAAAAATGGGAATTATAGAAAATGGCAAGTTAACCAGAAGAGCTGGCGACGCTTCAATATTTTTAGGATAAGGGGGGACTACTGATGAACGAACAAGAATTAAAATTAATGGTTGAAAAGTTATTAGGAGAAATGGTAGAAAAATCAGGTAGTACTGACATAGTAAATCAAGTAGCAAATAAAATGAGTGCTGTAATAGGTTCAGTAGATGAAAATGGATGTATTCCAGATATCACAGAAATTGACCTTAAAAAACAACTTTTAGTTGAAAACCCTCATGATAGAGAAGGATACCTAAAAATGAAGGAAAGAACTCCAGCAAGAATAGGTATTGGAAGATCAGGTCCAAGATACAAAACTATAACTCAATTAAGAGTTAGAGCTGACCATGCTGCTGCACAAGACTCTGTATTCTCTTATGTATCTGAAGACTTTATAAAAGAGAATAATTTAATACCAGTAAATACAATGTGTGTTGATAAAGATCAATATATAACTCGTCCTGACCTAGGAAGAAGATTTGACGAAGAAACTACTAAGTTTATAAAAGATAAGTTCTCAGGTCAAAAAGTGTTAGTAGTAGTTGGAGATGGACTTTCTTCTGCAGCTATTGAAGCTAACCTAAAAGATTCAGTTCCTTCAATTAAGCAAGGTTTAAAAATGTATGGAATTGAAATTGGAGATATATTATTCATTAAACATTGTAGAGTTGGAGCTATGGATGCCATTGGTGATGCAACAGGAGCAGAGGTTGTTTGTATGCTAGTAGGTGAAAGACCAGGTCTTGTTACTGCTGAATCAATGAGTGCTTATATAGCTTATAGACCAACAGCTAATATGCCAGAGGCTAACAGAACAGTTATATCAAACATCCATAAAGGTGGTACTACAGCAGTTGAAGCTGGAGCACATATAGCTGAACTTATAAAGACAATGCTTGATAAAAAAGCATCAGGAATAAATTTAAAAATATAATTTAGGGGGAATTTATTGTGATTAATGAAGCATTACGTCCAACCGTATTAAGCGTTAAAATAATTTCAAATGTAAGCCCAGAACTAGTTAAAAAATTAGAATTACAACCTCATCATAAAAGTTTAGGTATCATTACTGCTGATAGTGATGACGTAACTTACACTGCCCTTGATGAAGCTACAAAAGCTGCTGAAGTTGATGTAGTATATGCAAGATCAATGTATGCAGGTGCTGCTAATGCATCTACAAAACTTGCTGGTGAAGTTATTGGAATAATAGCTGGACCAAGTCCAGCAGAAGTAAGAAGTGGTTTAAATGCTACTATAGACTTCATGGAAAATGGATCACATTTTGTAAGTGCTAATGATGATAACTCTATAGCTTACTATGCACACTGTGTTTCAAGAACTGGAACTTATCTTTCAAAAGTAGCAGGAGTTAAAGAAGGAGAAGCAATAGCTTATCTAGTAGCTCCACCACTTGAAGCTATCTATGGATTAGATGCAGCTCTTAAGGCAGCAGATGTTGAAATGAAAGAATTCTTTGGACCTCCAACTGAAACAAACTATGGTGGTGGATTACTTACAGGTAGTCAATCAGCATGTAAGGCAGCATGTGACGCTTTTGCAGAAGCTGTCAAATCAGTTGCTCAACAACCAGTAAACTTTTAGGCGAAGGTTTAGTAAGTGAGTAAAGCATTAGGTCTAGTAGAAGTAAGAGGATACGTTGCAGCAGTAGAAGCTGCAGATTCTGCTCTAAAGGCTGCAAATGTTACTTTGATTGGACTAGAGAAAATAAAAGGTGGAATAACTACTATTAAAATTATTGGAGATGTAGGAGCGGTAAAGGCTGCAGTTGATGCAGCCAAGGCTTCTGTAGAAAGTTTAGGTACTTTTAGAACTGCTCATGTGATACCAAGAGTAGATTCACAAGTTGAAGGTTTATTCTTTGAAGGACATAAAAAACCACAAGAGGTACCTATAGAATCATCCAGTGAAAAAAGTGATACAAAAGATAAGGAAAAAACAGAAACTCCAGTTAATAAAAAAGAAGAGGCTTTAGTCAAGGAAAAAGTGGAAACTTCTGAAGCGGAAATTGTAGAAAAAGTTACAGAAGAAAAATTAGAAGCTAAAAAAGAAACCAAAGAAAAAAGTAAGGAAATAGAGCCTCAAATAAACAAAATAGAAGAAATTATAAAAAATGATTTCAAAGATCATATAGATTATAACTCTATGAAAGTAGAAGAGTTAAGAAGATTAGTTAGAACTTTAAAAATTCCGAATATGACAAATAAACAAATTAAATTTGCCAAAAAGGATGTGCTTATTAAAACTATACTAGAATATAACAAAGCAGGTGAAAAATAATGGAACTTACAGATAAAGATTTAGCGTCTATACAAGAGGTTAGAAATCTAATTAAAACAGCTAAAGCTGCTCAAGCAAAATTGGCTAAAAAATCTCAGGATGAGATTGATAGAATAGTTAAGGCTATGGCTGAGGCTGCTGCAGCAAATGCAGAGAAGCTAGCTAAAATGGCAGTTGAAGAAACTGGATTTGGAATATGGCAGGACAAAGTAATTAAAAATATTTTTGGGTCTACATATATCTATGATTATATCAAGGATCTAAAAACTATTGGTATAGTTGCAGAAGATGAAGAGAAAAGAGTTATGGATGTTGCAGTACCTATGGGAGTAATTGCAGGATTAATTCCTTCAACTAATCCAACATCAACAACTATGTATAAAGCTCTTATATCATTAAAATGTGGAAACGCAATAGTATTTTCACCACATCCAAATGCTAAAAAAAGTATATTAGAAACAGTTAGAATTATTAATGAAGCAGCTGTAAAGGCTGGATGCCCAGAAGGAGTTATTGGATGCATTACAATTCCAACCCTTCAAGCTACAGATGAATTAATGAAAAATAAAGATACAGCTATGATACTTGCAACTGGTGGTTCAGCAATGGTTAGAGCAGCGTACTCTTCAGGTACACCGGCCCTTGGAGTTGGTCCAGGAAATGGTCCAGCATTTATTGATAAGAGTGCTGATATTAAAGTTGCAGTTAAGAGAATAATGGATTCTAAAACTTTTGATAATGGAACAATCTGTGCTTCTGAGCAATCAGTGATTATAGAAGAAGCTATTAAAGATAGAGTGGTGACTGAATTCAAAAATCAAGGAGCATATTTCTTAAGCCCAGAAGAAGCAAAACAACTTGGTAAATTTATAATGAGAGCTAATGGAAGTATGAATCCACAAATAGTTGGTAAGAGTGTAGAAACTATTGCAAAACTTGCTAATTTAACTAACGTACCTTCTTCAGCAAGAGTACTTATTGCTGAAGAAACAGAAGTAGGACACAATGTTCCATATTCAAGAGAAAAACTAGCTCCAATTCTAGGATTCTATGTTGAAAAGAGTGTAGATGATATAGAAGCTAAGTGTAGAGAAATACTTATTAATGAAGGCGCTGGTCACACATTCTCAATGCACTGTGAAGACAAGGAACTAGTAAAAAGATTTGCTCTTAGTATGCCGGTATCAAGAATACCAGTAAACACTCCAAGTACTTTAGGAGGAATAGGTGCTTCTCTAAATATAGTACCTGCTTTAACTTTAGGTTGTGGAGCTATTGGTGGAAGTGCAACATCTGATAATGTAGGACCACTTCACCTTGTAAATATCAAAAAAGTAGCTTATGGAGTTAGAGAAATTGAACATTTTAGAGGTGGAAGTAGCAACTCAGTTAATGGAAATAATAGTTCACTTTCATCTGCAGACACAGAAGAGCTTGTTAATTTACTTGTTAAGAAAATAATAAGTGAATTAAGATAATAAAATAAAATTTCAAAGTATATTGGTTAAATTTAAGGAGGAATTTATAATGGCAAACGCAAATGCATTAGGAATGATTGAAACTAAAGGATTAGTAGCAGCAATAGAAGCTGCAGACGCAATGGTTAAAGCTGCTAACGTACAACTAGTAGGAAAAGAACAAGTTGGTGGCGGTCTTGTAACTGTACTTGTAAGAGGAGATGTTGGAGCTGTTAAAGCTGCTACAGATGCTGGAGCAGCTGCTGCTGAAAGAGTTGGAGAATTAATATCAGTTCACGTAATCCCAAGACCACACTTTGAAGTAGATGCTGTTTTACCAAAAACACAGGAAACAGTTTAATTTAGGTTTGTGTAGAGATGTATTGCTAAAATAAGCAATACGTCTCTTACATCTAATGAGGGATGTGAAGATATGTCAGTATTAACTGAAAGTGAAGTTAGAAGACAGTTAAAGGGAACAGACTTTAAGGAATATACCGAATTTAGAGTTCTAAAAGGGCAAATAGTAACCCCATCTGCAAAATCATTTTTGTCAGAAAATAATATTAAATTGAAGTATGTAGATTCTTTAGAGGAAGTAGTGCATGAAGTAAAAAAGGTAAAAGAAGAAGTACCTGTAAAGTTACAAACGAGAGAAGAAAAAAGTAAATATATAACTGTATTTGGTGCTGAATTAATGGAAAAACCTGAGCATATGACACATTTAAATGGAAACTTATTAGTGTTTAAAGATCATAAGATAATAGCGCTGAGAGGAAAGTTAGATTCTCTTGAGTCTAAGATATTGGAAACTCAAGTTATTACTCATAAATTAGGAGCTTCAAAGCTAACAGAAGACCTTGAAGAGATATTAAAGTTTGTAAGAGGTCTCCTTAGATGTGAAGTGGTTAATGAACCAGTAGGAGAATTTAAACTTCTTGGTATGACTCCAGAAGAATTGAGAGAAAAATCTCATTATCCAAAGAAATATTATGGGATTGGTCATGAGCCAGTAGCGTTTTCTATGGGTGAGGCTGTTGTGGCATTAAATTCTTGTAGAACAACTATAAGAGAAACTGAACTTTTAGCTTATACCGCATTTAAAGGGGAGTATGGTGATGTTCAAAGGCCGGATATAATAAAGGCATTAAATAGATTATCATCCTTGTTTTGGATAATGATATTTAAATATAGAACTGGAGAATACAGTTAAAGCAGGAGGATGAAATATGAATAATCTTTTAGTAGAAGATATCATAGATGAAGTAATAAAGAGAGTAAAAAAAGAAGCTTTTATAGAAGTTGAAGCTTCAGGAAAACACGTTCACTTATGTGAAGAACATATAAACATATTATTTGGACGTGATTATCAGTTAAATAAGGTTAAAGACTTATCACAACCAGGTCAATATGCATGTAAAGAAAGAGTTACTATAACAGGACCTAAGGGTTCACTAAAAAATGTTGTTGTTCTTGGACCTGCAAGGAAATCTACACAAGTAGAAATTTCATTAACTGATGCAACAGTTCTTGGAATTAAGGCTCCTGTTAAAGAGAGTGGTAAAATAGAAGGTACTCCTGGAATTACAATTTCTACAGAACGAGCTACTCTTACAATAGATAAAGGAGTAATTGTTGCTAAAAGGCACATACACATAACTCCAGAAGATGCAGAGAAGTTTGGTGTGAAAGATAAAGAAATCATTCAAGCAAAGGTTTATGGTAATAGACCCCTAATATTTGATGATGTTGTCATAAGAGTAAGCCCAGACTTTAGAACATATATGCATATAGACTATGATGAGGCTAATGCTTGTGGATTTACGAAGGGAACTCTTTGTAGAATAGTTAAGTAGGCCTCAAAAAGGAGGTATATAAATGAACTATGATAAACTTGTGGACTTAATAGTAAAAGAAGTTTATAAAAAGTTAGAAGAAACAAATAAAAATATTGTAAAACATAAGATAGCTGTAATAATTGGAGATGTAGAGTTGGATCCTATTACTAAATCTAATTTAGATGAAGAATATACTGTGACTTCATATAATGAAGAACAACTAGAAGCTGACATAGCCATAGTTTCTACACTATCTATAAAGTCCATGGCAAATATAGCTACGCTAACTGGTATTAATGAAGAAGAAAACTTTATCATTAATATGCTATTAGCAGGTAAGAAGGTATATGTCCTTGAAAATGGTCTAGAGTATAGAAAGTATAAAAATACTGCGCCAAGAGCACTATATAATAAGTATTTAAGCTTTGAAAGAGAGCTTAAAGTGTACGGAATTGATATAGTTGAGTTTATTGAAAAAGTTGAAGATAAAACCACAAGAAAAGAAGAGTATAAAAAAATTGAAAATATTAGTATATTAGAAACTTCAAATTTTATATCAGAAGAGATGAGCTTCGAAATTAGAAATAAGAAACTTATTAGTGAGATGGATCTTAGGAAGCCATTTATGAATGGAATGAAATCTGTGGTAATAGATAAAAAAAGCATAATCACTCCATTGGCTAACGACTTTATAAGAATTCATAATCTGAAAGTTAAAAGAGTTTAGCGGAGGATAATATGGTTATAGGTAGAGTTGTTGGTAGATTATGGGCAACTAGAAAAGATGAAAAGCTAAATGGTCAAAAGTTTTTAATAGTGAGGCTACTTAAAGATATAGATGTAGAAGAAACAGGCTTTTTTGTAGCAGCGGATAGTGTAGGTGCAGGTACTGGAGACAATGTACTTATAACTAGAGGTGGTGCAGCTAGAGTATCACTAGGAGAAAGAGATGTACCTGTGGATGCAACTATAATAGGAATAATTGATTCAATAGAGGTGGAAAATGAGTAAAAGTATTGGAGCAATTGATTTTAAAAGTATAGCTAAAGGCATTGAAGTTGCAGATGAAATGGTGAAAAAAGCTGATGTTGATGTACTATATATTAAAACTATATGTCCTGGAAGGTTTTTAGTGATATTAACAGGAGATGAAGGTGCTATAAGAACAACCCTTGACCACGGGATTTTCTCTGGTCAGGGGCATATAATAGATAGTTGTATTATAAATAGTGTCCATAATAATATTATACAAGCTTTGAAAAGTAGGTTTGTAACTAAGGCTAATGGGGCCATAGGAGTAATGGAGACCAATAGCGTAAGTAGTGGTCTTAAAGCGTTAGATATTGCTCTTAAGGGAGCCAATTTAAATTTAGTAAAACTACAAGTAGCATCTGGAATAAGTGGTAAACTTGTTTATATTATTTCTGGTGGGCTTAGTGATGTAGAGCATGGAATAAATATAGCTAAAGAAGCTATAGAAGAAAAACGAATTGTTCATGCATCAGTAATACCTTCGCCAGATGAACTTATCATTAAGTATTTAACATAAAAGCTTAAACTTTAGTTTACACAGTTAACAGTATAAATAAATTGAATAAATAAAGAATTAACTTATTAAGGAGATGAAACAATGGGAATTAACGAGATAATCGTATATATCATGGTTGTATTTATGGCCCTTGGAGCCATAGATAAGTGTTTAGGAAATAAGTTTGGACTGGGAGAAAAGTTCGAAGAAGGTTTCATGGCTATGGGTTCTCTTGCAATTGCAATGATAGGAGTTATCTGTCTTGCACCAGTACTTGCAAATATATTAGAACCAGTAATAGTACCAGTATTTAATTTCTTAGGAGCAGACCCCGGTATGTTTGGAGGTACATTACTTGCAAACGATATGGGAGGAGCTTCGCTTTCTAAAGCTCTTGCAGTAGATTCTCAAGCAGGAATGTTTGGCGGATTAATAGTTGGTTCAATGATGGGTGTTACTATAGTATTTACAATTCCAGTTGCCCTTGGAATAATAGAAAAAGAAGATCATAAATTCTTAGCTATGGGAGTATTAGCAGGGGTTATTACAATTCCATTAGGAGCTTTTGTTGGTGGTCTTGTAGCTGGATTCCCAATAATTATGGTACTAAAAAACTTAATTCCAATAGTAATAATTGCAGCACTTATAGCTTTAGGACTTTGGAAATTTGAAAATGCAATAATTAAAGGATTTACAGTTTTCGGGAAGTTTGTAGTAATAGTTATAACTTTAGGATTAGCAGCGGCTGTAATTGAAGCATTAACAGGAATTGTTGTAATTCCAGGAATGGCACCAATTTCTGATGGTATTGAAACTGTTGGAGCAATAGCAATAGTTCTTGCTGGAGCATTCCCACTAGTATATGTAATTACGAAAGTATTCCAAAAACCATTAATGGGATTAGGTAAAGTTTTAAAAATGAATGATATAGCAGCTGCTGGTATGGTTGCAACGCTTGCTAATAGTATTCCAATGTTCGGAATGATGAAGGATATGGATAACAGAGGTAAAATAATTAACGTTGCTTTTGCAGTATCTGCAGCCTTTGTATTTGGAGATCACTTAGGATTTACAGCAGGATTTAATTCAGAAATGATATTACCAATGATAGTTGGTAAATTAGTTGCAGGAATTACAGCAGTATTTGTAGCTATATTTATTGCAAACAATGCAGCTAAAAAGGAGGAGGCTAAATAATGATGGAAAATATCGATAAAAGCTTATTAGAAAAATTAGTTAGACAAATAATAGAAGAAAAACTTACAGGAGCTTCTAATGATTCTGTAGATTTTGTAAGAAATAAAGATGTAAGTGGAATTATCTCTGTTAAACTACCAACAGTTAGAGTAGATGAGTCAAATAGACTTGATACTGGAAATAGCAGTGATATAGTATATACAAAAGATTTATTCACTCTTGAGGAAAGTAAAAGATTAGGTTGTGGAATAATGGAGATGAAAGAAACAACCTTCGATTGGACTTTAAACTATGATGAAATAGATTATGTTATAGAAGGACATCTAGACATAGTAATAGATGGAAGACTTGTATCTGCAGATGCTGGAGAATTAATTTTAATACCAAAAGGAAGCACAATTAAATTCTCAGTTCCAAACTATGCTAGATTCATATATGTAACATATCCAGCAGATTGGGCAACTCAAAACTAATAAATTAATTAACATACCAATACAGACTATATCCAAATTTTATTTAGATATAGTCTGTATTTTTAGTTTAAATATAAACTAATAGAATATTAAATATTCTATTACTGTAATTTCTATCTGAGCTTATTATTAATATAGATGACTATGTTGAATTTTATGTCTACCATTAACTTTAATATGAATAATTATTGTTATTATGCTACTTAATAATAGAAAGGCATAAAAACTAATTACACGGCTTAATAGCATTGCAGAGAGCAATAATTCTTTTGAAAAGAATATTTTAAATAATATCATAAAGCTACTTTCACTGGCACCTACTGCGCCAGGCAAAGGCAAAGAAGAGACTGCTATAGTTAATAAGGCTTGTATAGAAAGTACATCTATAATGCCATAAGTACTTAATCCAAAAGATTTATATATGAAATATGGAACTAAATACATGGCTGTGATTTGTAAAACTGTAACTATTAAAACCTTAACAATTAGTAAAGGATTATTTTTGATATAATTAGCACCATTAGTATATTCATCAAGGTGAACATCAATTTTAGATAGAGTATACTCTGTATTTTTTATAACTTTAAATTTTGATAAGAGTTCAACAATAAATTTAATAAATTTACCAACTAAATTTTTAGAAAATATAGCTGCAAATATAAAACCTATTATAAATACATTTATCATAACTCCGTAAATTAACAACCATTTAATGCCATGTATATTATTTATTATAAAAGTATATTTAAAAAGATACATAAGTAGTCCATATAAAAGCATTACTGATTGATAGACTATGGCAACTATTAACAAAGTTAAAGAAGAATAGGATATATTTATATTATCCTTTTTCATATAGTATACTTGTGCTGGCTGACCACCAGATGATGAAGGAGTAATAGCACTAAAGTAAAATCCAATAAAGGAATAACCAATACATTTTTTAAAAGGTACTTTTATATTTAAATTTTTAAGTATAATATAAATAACATAAGCTTCAAAAATTATAAATAGACACATCATAGAAAATGCTATGAATAAGTAAATAGGATTAATTGTGTTTATTACAGGGATTAGTGAAGTTATCGAAGTATCTTTAAAAAGTAAGTAAAAAGTAATAGCAATGAGTAAGAACATAAAAATTAAACTTCCATAGTAGTTTTTAAACTTGTCTTTTTTTATAGATTTTTGCACAATTAATGTCCTAACCTTTCTGGTGTTATAAATTTATAACCTACTAATTTTAACTTAGGTAAAACTGTAGATAATGCTTCAATGGTTTTAAGAGGAGCATTGGAGGCACCCCCTGAATTCTCTCCTGCATCATGTAGACATATAATAGAATTTCTATCAGTGCGTAGTATTAACTTTGAAGATATAGAATCTACTGTAGCATATTTACTCCAATCTTCTGCCATAACATCCCATAAAATCATTTTTAAATTATACTGTTTAACAAAAAAGTTTGTAAAGATATTACTATGTCCCCAAGGAGGTCTATAATAGTTGATTTGATAATTGAAGTTTTTCATGATTTCTATACTATTTTTAAAATCTTTTTTCGTATATTTATAGCTATAAAAGAGAGCATTTTTATGGGCTAAAGAATGTAGTGCTATAGTGTGCCCTTCTTTATGCATACGATAGATTATTTCAGGATTATTCTTAGCATTCTCTGCAACAACAAAGAAAGTAGCTTTAATTTTATTTTCTTTAAGCACATCTAAAAGATTATTAGTATATCTTTCATCAGGGCCATCATCAAAAGTTAGCATTATTTCATTATCTTTATTAGTGAGTTTAATAATATTTGAATTTATATATTTGTTGTATAAAGTTGGTATAATTGAATGAATTAGAAAAATAATTATAATAATAGCTGTTAAAGTAGTAAAGTACATTAAGCACACGCTCCATCCATATTAGCTTCTAAAGTAAGTAATACTTTTTCAATTGATGTACAATCAAATTGTTTTTTGAAAATTTTTATATTATTAGAAAGATTATCTAGTATTGCATCATCAAAAATAATTTTTTTTATTTTATCAAAACATTTATCAGGACTTGTCTCAAGAACCTTTCCAATACCATTATTTAATATAAAGTTAGTATTATTAATTTCTTGTTGAAGAAAAGGCTTAAAGGCAATTAAAGGTGTTTCTGAGAAAATACTTTCAAATAAAGTTATTCCACCAGGTTTAGAAAGTATTAAATCTGCTTTTTGCATATATTTATAAACCTCATCAGTATATCCAAGTACATTAATATTTTCATATTTTCCATAAAGCATATTATAGATTTCAGTATTTTTTCCTGTAATAACTGTAGTCTTTACATTTTCTAAAGAATTAAGCTGGTTATAAAATTCCATAGACTTGGGTAATAGCCCTAATCCACCGCCCATAATAAGGAGCTGTTTTTCATTAGAAGAACTATTAGTTATAGATTTTTTAAATTCCTCTTTTACTGGTATTCCATTAATAAATATTTTGTTTTCAGGAACACCTTTTAAAATTAAATCCTTTTTTAAAGAGTTACTTCCAACTAAATAACAATTAGTATTATCATTAAGCCACTCTGAATGACTACTAATATCCGTTATGCAAGTTATAAGCGGAAGAGATGGATTATATTTCATCTTATATCTTGATATTAGTTGAGAGCAAAAGGGTAGAGTAGAAATAATAATATTAGGTTCTACATCTTTAATTAGGTTATCAAGCTTAGGAAGAAAGTATTTTAAAAACATAGGATTCATATTATATTTTCTATTTTCCGTAATTTTATAAACTTGATTATAAAACACACTACCTTTGTTCACCATAACATTAAAAGCCTTATAAAGTGCATTGGAATAATTTGGTAACGAATATTCAAAAACATCCTTTATAACTACTGATGCATTAGGATGATTAGACTGAATTTGTTCACATAAAGATTTAGATACTGAATAATGGCCCATACCAAATTTTCCTGTAAGAATTAATATTTTCATATTTTAAACCCCCCATTAATTCTACATAATTTTTACTATGGTTTTATTTTACATGGTAAATCTTAAGAAATACCTTTAATAAATCTTAAGATTTATTAAAGATTTGGAGGAAATTATTAAGCTAAACATAAATTAATAATAAATTACTATATTAAATAGAGAAATAAAGACCTTAGATATATAATAAAAAGGATTGTCTCAAAAGAATTAACTTTGAGACAACACTTTTAAAAATATTATTTAAGGTTATCTAGTTTTTTATTGTACATAAACATGTAAAGTGAAGCAGAAAATATAACTATGTATCCTAAAATACTTATGATATCAGGGGATTGGTTAAATATTACCATGCTTATAATAGCTGAAAAGATTATATTAGAGTAATCAAAAATTGATATTTCTTTTGCAGGTGCATACTTATAGGCTAGAGTAATTCCAAATTGTCCTATAGTTGCAAAGATACCGGCTAATATTAAGTAGGTAAATTGAATCAAAGTCATAGGTGTATAAGAAAATATCATAAATGGGAAAATTGTTATTACAGAAAAGCAAGAAAAATAAAACACCACAGTATAATGCTTTTCACGGTTTCCAATGGCTCGAACGCAGGTATAGGCAGAGCCAGCAAATATGGCAGATGAAAGCCCTATGAGGTAAGGAATTATGTCTACACTAAAAGCAGGCTTTATAATAAGTAGTGATCCAAGGAAACCAATAGCAATGATAGTAATATGCCTTACCTGTAATCTTTCTTTTAAAAAGATAGCAGAGAAAAGTATTACAAAGAAAGGACTTAGCTTATTAAGCATATTAGCATCTGAAAGAATAAGATGGTCTATAGCATAAAAGTTTAATATTACTCCTAATGTGCCTAAAGTGGATCTCATAATAAGAAGCTTTTGGTTTTCTTTTTTGCCAAAGAAACTTTCTTTGTGATATATAATCATACCAAGGGCTATGACAAAAGAAACTATGTTTCTAAAAAAAGCCTTTTGCGTAGAGGGTAAATCTCCAGATAGCTTTACAAAGGCAGACATCATTGCAAAGCCAAAGGCAGATAAAATAATTAATATTATTCCTTTAATTCTATTACTCATAGTACGTCTCCAATCTTAAGTTAATTTTTATAAACTATTTTAAAATACAGTTTATGTATCATAGTAAAGTTATAAATGCAATTCAAATGATATTACTTATCAATTATAATTATCCACTATTTCATAAATTTTTCAAGGGAATAGGGATATTTACGAATGTTATGTAAATTTAATTTATATTTATAGTTAATAACCTAAAGTTATATGTATTATTTAATATGGAGTCCATAAAGATTGTTGAATAAGTTATGCTAGTAGTATATAATTTAAGTTAAATGAATAATAGTTTAAGGTACATTAAGTTTAATAGGGAAAGTGGTTAAAAGCCACTGCAGCCCCCGCTACTGTGTACGGATACAAGTCATGATACCACTGGTAATTTACTGGGAAGGAAATGATGAGGATAAGCCGTGAGCCAGGAGACCTGCCTAAAACTTTGTTAGTTGAGACCTTCGGAGGGAAGAGTATATCAAACTATTTTTTAGTTTAATAAATTTAGTTATGTGTATTAACACCCTTATCTTAGAGGATAAGGGTGTTTTTAGTTATAATAAAACTATTTAAAGAATAAATTTTACAGAATAAATTTAGATGGAGTGATAAGAGTGGATGAATTAAAAAAGTTATTAAGTGGCATTGAAGAAGTAAATAGAGAAGTAATGAATAATTCTAAGAATTACATAGATCATTTAAGCAAGCCTATAGGAAGTTTAGGAGTATTAGAAGAGATTGTTGTAAAACTTAGTGGTATTAAGGGTGAGCATATAAAAGAAATAAAAAAGAAAAATATAGTTATAATGTGTGCTGATAATGGAATTCAAGAATCAGGGGTTTCTTCATGTCCAAGAGAGGTAACAGCTACAGTTACAGAAAATTTTGTAAAGGGTACTACTGGAGTGTGTATATTAAGTAGATACTACAATAATGATACTACTGTGGTTGATATAGGAGTGGATAAGGAATTTACTGATCCTAGAATAATTAACAGAAAGATTAGATATGGTACAAGTAATATGACTAAAGGTCCTGCAATGACTAGGGAAGAAGCTATCAAAGCTATAAAGATAGGAATTGATATTGTTAAGGAGTTAAAAAATCAAGGATATGATTTAATAGGAACTGGTGAGATGGGAGTAGGTAATACAGCTACTTCTGCAGCTATAATAAGTGTATTCTCTGGAATTGATAGTGATTTAATAGTTGGTAAAGGCTCAGGTCTAACAGATGATGGATTGTCCCATAAAAAGGCTATGGTAAAAAAATCTATTGAAATAAATAAGCCTAACAAAAATGATGCAATAGATGTGCTTAGTAAGGTAGGTGGATTTGATATAGCTGGCCTTTGTGGAGTATTTTTAGGAGGTGCTATATATAAAGTGCCAGTGGTAATTGATGGGCTTATATCATCAGCTGCAGCTATTTGTGCAAAGGAATTAAGTTCAAAGACTTCAGGGTATATGTTTGCATCTCACCTATCAGCAGAACCAGGATCACAATATGCAATGAAAACTTTAGGACTTGAACCTATGTTTAGTTTAGGAATGAGATTAGGTGAAGGTAGTGGATGTCCAATAGCCTTTGGAATAATAGAGAGTGCTGTTTTTACTATGAATAATATGGATTCCTTTAATGAAGCTGGCATAGATAAAAAGGATTATATAGATATAAGAAAACAATAGAATATGAACCGGTGCAGATAGGTTATTGATATACGGCTTTTTATAAAGGAGTGTAGTAATTGAAAATATATATAGTTAGACACGGGGAAACAGAAGAAAATATAAAAAAGACTTACTATGGAGATATAGACTGTGAACTAACAGAAAAGGGAATTAAGCAAGCAGAATTAGTAGGAGAAAAATTGAAACATATAAACTTTGATAAAGTGTTTTGTAGTGAAAAAAAAAGAGCAAAGGAAACCCTTAAAAAAATATATGAAGGAGAAGGAGTTAAAGTAGATTCTAGATTGAATGAAAGAAACTTTGGAATCTTTGAAGGAAAAAACTATAAGCAGTTACAAGATTCATTTAAGTTAGAATATGATACTTGGACAAATGATTGGAAGGAGTATTCCATAGAGAATGGAGAGAGCTTTATAGAGGTTTATAATAGAGTGAAAAGCTTTATGGAAGAACTAAAAAAAGAATCAGTTGAAAATATACTTATTTGTACCCATGGAGGAATTATAAGAACAATATATACTTATATATTGGAAGGTAGTTTAGATAATTATTGGAGGTTTAATTCTAAAAATGCAGATTTGTCCATAATTAAATTAGAATACGGGTACTTTTATATTGATAGTATAATTCCAGTAGAATTTTAATATTAATTAATTTGTTTATGAGGATAAAAGAAGAGGAGAAAGAAAATGAGTAAATTAACTTTAGTTACTGGTGGATGTAGAAGTGGGAAAAGTAAATATGGAGAAAATCTACTTAAACATACTGATGATGTATTATATATAGCAACAGCTATAGTAACAGACGATGAAATGAAGCACAGAATAGAAAAGCATAAGGAAAGCAGAAATAAAAAGTGGCAAACCTTAGAAAGTTATAAAGACTTACATAAAAAAATAGAGAGATTTACTGAAAGATATATTTTTTTAGATTGCGTTACTATAATGACTACCAATTTAATGTTTGAAATCACTACAAATTACGATAATATAAGTGATGATGAAATAGATAAAATATGTGATAGCATAAAGAATGAATTTACATTATTCTTAGAAAAGTGTAAAGAGTTAGATAAAGAAGTTGTATTAATTACCAACGAAGTTGGATGGGGATTAGTGCCTGAAAACAAATTATCTAGAATTTTTAGAGATATTCAAGGTTTTATAAATCAACATGTAGCAAATATTTGTGATGAGGTATATTTAGTTTGTTGTGGACAAGGACTAAAAATAAAGGGATAGACGAGGAGCAGTGTTATGATTAAAAATTTGATAATTTTAGCTATAATAGCTATTATGGTATTAGGAGCCATAGGAAAAGAAAAGATTTTCTTTAATAATTTTCTTTTACTATTCCAATTTATAACTAGAATACCGGTAAATATATCTTTGGCTTGTGAGAAAGAAAACTTTAAAAAAGCTACTTTATATTTTCCCGTAGTAGGAGCCATTCTTGGGGCTATTGAATATTTAATTTTTTATATTACATCTATATGGTTGCCATTACCTATGGTTGCTATAATTACAGTTATAGTTGGAATATTTATTACAGGTGGACTTCACATGGACGGACTAGGAGATACCTGTGATGGATTCTTTTCTTTTAGAAGTAGAGAGCGAATAATTGAGATAATGAAGGATAGTAGAGTAGGTTCTTTTGGAGTATTAGCCATGATTATAGATATAGCAGTTAAGGCTTTAGGAATATATTATATAGGAACAAAATCTATAGGTTATATGATAATAGTAGTACCAATGATAAGTAGATTATTTACTGTATTTATTGCTTTAATAGGAAAGTCGGCTAAGAAAGAAGGTACTGGGAATTTTTACATTGGAAATACTAATGGTGTATATTTTACAGGAGCATTAACTCTTACTTTACTTATTGGAAGTTTATTCTTTAATATTAAATATATTATTATACTTTTACTTGGTGGACTTATAGTTACTATAATATTTAATTTGTTTTGTAATAGCAAAATAGGAGGGCATTCTGGAGATACCCTAGGTGCCAATAATGAAATTGTTGAGCTAGCTTTATTTATACTAATTAGTAGTATGATTTTTTAAGAAAATAATGGTTATCTATATATTTTTAAATCTGGTATTGATATAATTATAATATTGTTTAGAAAATTGTATATAATTAATATTGTAGTTTGCATCTTGAATTTTAAATTTGAGATGCAAACTTAATTTAAATATTATATTACTTAAATGTTAGCTCCGTAGAGAGTTTTATATTTTTGAAAATTAGAATATTATATTAGAATTAAATATAATATAAAAATAAATATTAATTATGATTATAATTAATAATAAGCATATAATTATTGTTATTTGGAGGCAAGATTTATGAGTATAAAAATAATAACAGATAGTACTAGTTATATACCAAAGGAGCTCATAGAAAAATATGATATTACTGTAGTTTCTTTAGGTGTTGTTATAAATAATATAGCGAATAAAGAAATAGAAATTGAAAATGATAAGTTCTATAAAACATTGGAGAAGCTAGATAGTATACCTACTTCATCTCAACCAAGTATAGATGATTTATTTAATAGCTTTGACCAGGTTATAGGTGAAGGACATGAAGCATTAGGAGTTTTTATATCCTCAGAAATGAGTGGTACATATGCTACTTGTAATCAACTAATAAAAACAATGATAATGGACAAATATCCTAAGGCTAGGATGGAAGTTATAGATTCAGCATCTAACTGTATGCAAATGGGATATGCAGTTTTGGAAGCAGCAAAACTGGCTGAGGAAGGTAAATCTATGGAGGAAGTTATAGCTGGAGTAGAGGCTATAAAGAGTAAGAGTAGGTTTTTATTTGTACCAGATACTTTAGAATATTTGAAAAAGGGTGGTCGTATAGGAGGAGCAGCCGCTTTATTTGGAGCACTTCTTCAAATTAGACCTATACTTACTGTAGAAGCTGGAAAGACTTCAGTTTTTGATAAAGTTAGAACAAAACAGAAGGCAATACTTAAAATTATAGAAAAATTGCAAAAGGATATAAAAAATAGAGGACTTGGACAGGTAATAGTTCATCACATAAACTGTGAAGAAGAAGGAAGGGCTCTAGCTAATAAAATCAAAGAAATATTAGGTATAGATGTAGATATACAATGCATTGGGCCTGTGATAGGCTGTCATGTAGGACCTAAAACTGTAGGAGTTGTTTATTATACTGAAAAATAAGATTGATATTTAAACATTAATAAAATTTATTTTATAAGGAGATGTTAAAGTGGATATTAAATCAAGAATTGAAAGTTTAAGAAGTTTAATGAAAGAAAGAAGTATAGACGCTTTTATTATTCCAAGTTCAGATAATCATGGAAGTGAGTATGTAAGTGACTATTTTAGAGTGAGACAATGGATTTCAGGATTTACTGGATCTGCTGGAACTGTTGTTATAACGGAGAAAGAAGCTCATTTATGGGTAGATGGAAGATATTTTCTTCAAGGAGAACAACAAATTCAAGGTACAGAATACATACTAGAACGTATGGGTGAACCAGGTGTTAAAACCTATACACAATGGATCTGTGATAATGTGAAATCAGGAGATACTGTCAGCTTTAATGGAAAGGTGTTTACAGTTTCTCAGCTTCATGATTTAGAAGAAGCTTTTGAAGAAAAGGGGATTAAAACAAAACCTGAAGAAGATATTTTTGATATTATCTGGAAAGATAGGCCAACTATGCCTAATAATAAAATATTTATTCATGAAGATTCTTATGCAGGAAAAACTGTAGAAGAAAAGTTAACTTTAGTAAAAGAAGAAATGAAAAATATTAATGTAAATAACTTATTATTAGCATCTTTAGATGATATAGCATGGCTTCTAAATTTAAGAGGCGGAGATGTGGAATGTAATCCTGTATTCTTAAGTTATTTCTTAATTAGTGATGACAAGTATATTCTATATGTAGATAAGGAAAAATTAAATGAAAAAATTATAAATCTATTAAGTAGTAAATCAATATCTATAAAAGATTATAATGACATAGTATCAGATCTTAAGTTAATTAAAGGAAATATAACCTTTGATCCAAGCAAAACTAATGTATGGCTTAAGGAATCTATAAATAAAGAAGTTAACACAATAGAAAAAAGGAATATAACTACGGATTTAAAAGCTAGAAAAAATTCTGTAGAGCTTAAAAATATAGAAAATGCCCATATAAAAGATGGAATAGCTATGGTAAAGTTCATAAAGTGGGTAAAAGAAAATGTAAATAATGAAGAGATAACAGAAATATCAGCGGCTGAAAAACTAAAAAAACTTAGAGCAGAAGGTGAGGATTTTATAGACATAAGCTTTGATACCATTGCGGGATATGGTCCTCATGGAGCTATAATTCACTACAAAGCATCTGAAGAGTCTAGTCTGAAACTACAACCAAAAGGATTGTTCCTAGTAGATTCTGGAGCTCAATATTTAGATGGAACTACGGATATTACAAGAACTATAGCCCTAGGTGAACTTACAGAAGAAGAAAAGGAAGATTATACTTTAGTTTTAAAAGGACATCTAAATCTATCTACAGCAATATTCTTGGAAGGAACTCCGGGATGTAGTCTTGATGTTTTAGCAAGAAGAGCTCTTTGGAGCAAAGGATTAGACTTTAAACATGGAACAGGACATGGAGTTGGCTATTTACTTAATGTACATGAGGGTCCACAGGGGATAAGAAGAGAATTAAATCCAATTGATTTAGAAGAAGGCATGATAGTATCTAATGAACCTGGAGTTTATAAAGCTGATAAACATGGGGTAAGAATTGAAAACTTAATAGCTGTTCAAGAAAAAGAAAAAAATGATTTTGGAAAATTTATGTGCTTTAAAGATTTAACTTTATGTCCTTATGAACTAGATGCAATAAATATACCTTTGCTTAATGAAGATGAAAAATCTTGGTTAAATGATTATCATAAAAAAGTATTAGAAAAGTTAAGTCCCTATTTATTAGAGGATGAGGTTTTATGGTTAAGAAATGCAACCAAAGAGATTTAAAAAAAGTAAGAAACCACAATGGATATTTGTGGTTTCTTATTTTTCTTACATATTTATTTTATTATGGTGAAAAATAAAATAAGATTACTTATTTAATAAGTAATTAGATAAAATTAAGTTTTTAAACTTAATTTAGCTACAAAGGAGGAAAAATAATGTCATCAAAGAAAGGTAGTACAGAAAAGTTATCTATCACAGCACTGATATTAATGATTTTTACATCTGTATATGGCTTTAATAATATGCCCAGGTCATACTATTTAATGGGGTATGGTTCAATACCCTTCTTCATTATAGCTGCAATATTATTCTTTATTCCATTTGCATTTATGATGGCTGAATATGGAGCCGCATTTAAAAATGAAACCGGAGGAATATATTCATGGATGGAGAAGTCGGTAAATGCTAAGTATGCATTTATAGGGACATTTATGTGGTATACGTCAACGGTAATATGGATGGTTAATGTATCTTCTGGAATATGGGTAACTTTATCTAATGCAATTTATGGTACAGATACAACTAGTACATGGAGTATATTTGGTTTTGGAGGGCGTCAAACTCTTGCCATACTTGCTGTTCTTTGGATTATATTTGTTACCTTCGTGTCAACTAAGGGGATAGAAAAAATTAAAAAGATTACTTCAGTAGGAGGTACAGCTGTAGCAGCACTTAATATATTGTTAATACTAGGTTCCATAGTTATATTAATAGGAAATGGTGGAGAATTAGCACAACCTATAGTTAATTCTACAACTTTCATATCATCGCCTAACCCAGCTTATCAAAGTTCAATATCAATATTATCATTTATGGTATTTGCTTTATTTGCCTTTGGTGGTATTGAGGTAGTTGGAGGATTGGTTGATCAAACAGATGAACCAGAAAAAAACTTTCCTAAAGGTCTTGCTATATCTGCTATAATCATAGCTGTTGGATATGCAGTAGGATTATTCTGTGTTGGAATATTTACAAATTGGGATGCTATACTTGGAACAAATGGTAAGTATGGAGATATAGTTCACATGGGAAATGTAGGTTATCTTATAATGAATAATTTAGGTTATCAATTTGGAGTAACCTTTGGAGCAACTGAAGCTATTTCAGTACAAATTGGTAACTGGATAGCTAGATTTGTTGGATTATCAATGCTACTTGCTCTTACAGGAGCGTTCTTTACTTTAACATATGCACCACTTAAGCAATTAATAGCAGGAACTCCTAAGGGGTTATTCCCCGATTCAGTTGCAAAAATGAAAAAAGGTATGCCTGTAAATGCAATGCTTATTCAGGCTATAGTAGTAATAATTATGATTTTATTAGTAGGATTTGGTGGAGAAGCTATGGAAGAATTCTTTAGTATTCTTGTAGCCATGACTAATGTAGCTATGACAATTCCATATATGTTCTTGTCTGGAGCATTTATATCATTTAAAAGAAGAGCAGGAATACAAAAACCTTTCCAAGTTTTCAAAGGTAAAGGATTTATAATACTCGTAACTATTGTAGTAACAGCTACAGTTGGATTTGCTAACTTTTTCTCAATAATTGAGCCAGCTATGAATGGAGATATGGCTAAAACTATATGGAGTATTGCAGGACCAATATTCTTTTCAATAGTTGCCTTAGTACTTTTCGCTAGATATGAAAAGAACTTAAAGAAAAATAATTAAGAAAAATTTGCATTGAAGAATATGTTCTAAAGATTATAAAGTTCAGATAAATAATATCTGGACTTTATTTTATAAAAACATTTAAATATAAAATTTATTATTATAGAAGTTTTAATATGTCTTTTATTTTGGTGAAAATTTTATAAACATTTATTTATATTTATCAAATTTATTTATAAATTATAAACTTAGCTAGACAATACTTAGGTATTGAGTAATAATATTAATATCAAGTGAAACTTAGCTTAGAGGGAGTTTTATCTCCATTGAAGTTTAGTTGAACATATACTCAAATAGTCAGTAGCTCTAGTTGATGACATTATTATTCCTTACATAGTAGCTAACCACAGTGTTAAAGCAGCTAGGCTCTATATAAAAAGTTAAATTAAACAAAGAGGTGGAACGGTTGAATAAAATCATAGGAAGCAAAATTAAAGAACTTAGAACTAATAAAAAGATGACATTAAAGGAACTAAGCGAAAAAACATCTTTATCTACTGGGTTTTTATCTCAATTAGAAAGAGGTCTTACCAGTATAGCTACAGATTCTTTACTTAATATAGCAGAAGCTTTAGATGTTGAATTATCTTACTTTTTACTATCAACTAGTAAGAGGAGAGAAAGATTTATACAAAAGAGTTACGAAAGAGATATATATAAAATAGATAATGCCCTTCATATTAATTATGTATTATCAAATAATCCTGAAGATAAAACTATATTGCCTAGATTAATTGAAATATTGCCTACCAATACAGAGGAAAATTTAAATACTTATCAGCATGAAGGTGAAGAATTTATATATGTATTAGAAGGAATTATAACTTTATTCATAAATGATGAAAAGCAGTATCTTTACCCCGGTGATTCAGCACATTTTAAATCTTCTATTAATCATAACTATGCAAACTATACTAATAAAATATGCAAAATTTTAGTTGCAAGTGTTCCTAATCCTGCAGCAACTAGCAAAAGTAACATCATATAAAATATAGACAAATGTCATGTATGACTAAATAAAATAAGGAGAGTGAATGAATTGTCTTTAAAAAAACAGATGAAATTCCTTCAGCAGTGTGAAAACAATTTAGGTAAATTGAATTTTTATCTAGATATTACAGACAGTAAGATTACCTGTGAACCCTGCTTAATGGTAAAGCATTATTATAACTGGTGTGTTAAAAATATATTTAGAATAGATGTAAATGAAGTAAACCTTACTGAGTTTTTTAAAAAAATTATAGAAAAGTTAGATTATAAAGTAATTGGGAATATGGAGTATGAGGATTTTAGAAATCTTATAGTATCATACTACTCACTAGGAGAAATATATTTTGAGAGAAAAGAATTTGAATTGTCAAAGGATTACTTTTCTAAAGTAATAGAGGTTATGGAGGAATTCTTAAAAAGTGGAAATAAATTTCAAACTGAAGAAATTCAATGTAAAAGTGGAGTAGTATTTTTTGAACTATTAATGTGGGCAAGAAAAAATCTTGGTGATATGGTTGAAGTTGAAGAAGCTTTATACTTATATGAAAGTATAATTGGAGAAGAAGAAATATTATACATACAAAAAAACTATTGCGTATATAGAGCAAGTAAAGAATTAAACATTATAGATAAAGCAAATGAGGCAGCTAGAAATGTAATAAAAATATTATCTTCATTTAAAGGAATAAATATAGATGTTGTAGAGTATTTTACAACAGAAAAATCTTACTCTAATGCCATAGATATCTCAATAGAGGAATATTGTAAGGATAGTAGCCCTCATTGGATAAATGCAATGAATACTATATGCACAAAAGCACAATCCCTAGATATAGAATGTGTAGATAAGATTATAAAGTTCTGTAATATATTAATGGAAGAGCTTAAAATTGTTGAATGGAGTACTTTAATTTTAAGCTTATACAAAGGTATCAGACAAGAGGAAGAACAACTTATTAAAGTATTAAGTTATCTAAGACAAAGTTTTAAAATTATAGATTATAAACACGGAGATTTTATAAATTGTTCTCAAGCAGTATGTGTGTTAAATGAAATTTATGAAGATATAAGAATAAGAAAGTATAAAGAAGTATTTTTAAGAGAGTATGAATTTGACTTTGCGTTTTATTTAATGAATGCTGCGGTTCAAAACAATAATTATGAAAAAGCAATTGAAACTTCAACTAAGTTATCTTCCATAATCAATATATTTAATATAAATAAGGAGCTACTTAATTATATAGAAGAATGTAAAGAAATATCTATAGATGGAACTAAAAGGGAAAACTATAATTTAAGAGAATATCCTTGGCTATACTTATATAATAATGTAAAAGATATATGTACAAGCTATGGTATAGAATCTAAATTTGATACTAGTGACTTTATTAGAAGTAGTAGTAAAAAAACAATAATAGGTATTAATGCAATTCAAGATAGAGAGGTAGAAGAAACTTTAAACAATATTGTTGGAGAAAAGATCTTTTTACAAGATAAGGATATTGTGTTTATTAGCAATAAACAACTTGAGTTAAAATCATATATTAAAGATTATTATAGTTGTGAAGTTATTACAAAGAATAATTTATTAAGAGATCCTAATAAATGTATTATAACTTATGATAAGTCTATTCATGGTAAAATGGCAGATAAAAATATTATTGTAATAGATGGTCATAAAGAGTTAAGGGATATTGATGTAACTTATATTAAACATATATTGGAAGATTGTAACAATTCTATATTGGCTATTCTTATTAATACAAAAAGTAGTGATTATAAGGCTGAAGCATTAAGTTATAATAAAGCTTTATTGGAAAATATGCTAGATTATAAAAGAGAAATTATATTATTTGACCAAAAAGACTTTTTTGATTCTAGAGAGTTATTAGAAACACTTATAGGACAAACTTCAGAAAATATAATAAATATGAAATTTAATGACTTTAAGACCAATATAAATAAAACTTTAGATGGAATTAGAGAAGACATAAAATTTAAAAATGCAGTTTATAAGGAAAGAAGATATACCCTTAAGGAATGTGTATCAGAATATATAAACCTAGCAGATGAAGTTAAATCAAACTATAATGAATTTCTTACAAAAATTCAGGGTGATATAGAGTTTTTAGGAAAATATGCTGAAGAAAAGATATCAATAATTATCCCTGATCTTATAGAAAAAAAACTAGATGCTATAGATGACTTAGAAGAAACTTCAACACTAAAGGATAAGGCTGAAAAGATATTTAGTGAAACTATTGTAAATTGGTGTAATAAAAATATATATGATTTAATGTTAGAGCAATTTGAGGTTTATATAACTAAGTATTCAAAGCTCTATGGATACCATCAAGAGACTATAGAAAAGATAAAGGATAATAGAGATACTGTAATATCTGCCTATGGTGATTTTACAAGTAAAATTAAACCCATAGATATAAAACCACTTGAAGAGCTACTGAAGGAATTTTTAGTATTACATGATGAATTCTTAAATAGTATTAATTATGAAGTTACTGTAATACCAAATGAGAAATTCTTAAGTACAGTAGCTGGTGGAATTAAGGTAATGTTTATGAAGTCAGAAGAAAAGGCAGAAAGTACTAGAATAAAAATTAAAAATCAAGTCATAGAAAATAAGGATAATATTGCTGCTATATTAAGCAATAATATAATGGAAAACTTAAGAGGACTTTCAGACAAGTTAAAGGAAGAAATAAAAGATATATTTGAAGGAACTCTAAATGATATTACAATAGATAAAAATATAGTTGAGCAAGCAGAGATGGATATGACAAAATCTCATGAAGAGATTACTAAAAAGAATGAGGAATTAGAAGTTCTTATGAAATTTGTAGATGTAGAGGTATTAAAATATATCAAACAACTTGATCATAATATGGTATATAATAATAGTAAATGCTATAAATTAGTTTAAAAAAATGGCTATGGGACTACCATAGCCATTTATTATTCTTTTATTTCATAATTATTATTTGTAAGGGTAAATGCTTTTTTAAAGCCATTAGTTAGGTATAGTTCATGGTTCTTAGTTATAAAAATTGCCTCAACATCATCTAATGAGTTAATAAGTTTTAAACCTTCATCTACCCCAAGGGCAAATAAAGTAGTTGATAGAGAATCACCATCTATAGAGTTATTAGATAATATAGACACACCTAAGATGTTGTTGTCATATGGATAACCTGTATCTGGACTTAGAATATGGTGATAGTTTTTACCATCTTGCTCAAAGTATCTTTCATACACTCCAGAGGTTACAATAGATTTATTACTAACACTTACAAATCCAATAGTATCACTACCGGATTTTTCAGGGTTTTGAACTCCTACCTTCCAAGGGGTACCATCTATCTTGTCACCGAGTACATAAATATTACCACCTAAATCAATAATTGCACTGGATACTTCAGCATTTTTTAGGATTTTAACTATTTCATCAGCAGCATACCCCTTTGCAATTGCACCTAAATCTATAATCATATTGGAATCTTTTAAAAATATACTTTTTTTTGATTCATCTATTTGAATTTTATTATAATCAATTAAAGCCTTTTTTTCATTAATTTCTTTTTCTGAGGGAAGCTTAGCATTATCTGTACCAATTCCCCATAACTTTACCAAAGGTCCAATAGTGATATCTAGTGAACCACCAGACAGTTTAGAATATTCTAGTCCTTTTTTTACCACATTAAAAGTATCATTACTAACCTCAACAGGTTCTATTCCTGCCATATTATTTACTTCATCCAATTCGGTATTAGACTTACTTATACTTAATATATTTTCTAGTTCTCTTAAACGAGCAAAAGATTCATCTATTATAGTTGTATCACTTTTATCATATATGGTTATGGTACACACTGTACCAATGACTAGCTCTGTTTTACTAATTGGCTTAATAGGTAATCTTTGATTTGCACATCCTGCAACAATAATAATAGTTATAAATAGAACTAAAATGCAAGAAAGTTTTTTAAAAAGTTTCATAGGGACCTCCTTAGTTATATGCATAGTAATATAAAGTTTTAATATTTAAATAAAAAAATTTATATATTGTTAAAACATTATTAAAGTGAATTATATCTTTATATTAATAATAACATTATAATTTATTAGGTGAAACTTTTAAATATAAAATACATAGAATTTTTTAAACTAGTAATAACTATATAAATATGGAGAAATAAATATAAGACTTCAGGATATCCTAAAGTCTTATTACTATACTATTTATGAAAATACTATTTTTTAGCTTTAACTACAGCAGTTTCAGTTTTACCATCATTTGCATGTTGGATAGCTGCATCGGCTAAAAGTTTAAAATCATCTCCAGAAGTAGTTGCTCCAGTTATTGCATCAACTGTTGCAGGGTCTTGTTTCTCTACAAGAGCTTCTGCATATTGAGTTGAGAACTCAACAGGGCCAATTCCAGATACTTTTGTCATTTTTTCTTGATATTCGGCATCTTTACTCTTTAGATCTCCAGATTCATTTACATAGTCGAATTTAGCATCAGTGATTTTTCCATCAGCAACTGTAATTTCAACTTGTCCTTTCCAACCGTGATCATCAAAAGTGTCAAATTCAGATTTATAGCTTCCATCTTTCATTCCTTTTGAACCACAACCAACTAACATTCCAGCAGTTAAAACTACTGAGGATAATAAAGCTAGAACTTTTTTATTCATTAATGTTACCTCCTAAAAATATTTCTAGTTTAAGAAACATACTATTTTTATGATTTAATTATAAACTAAACTAAAATAATAGTAAATATATTTCCAGGAAAATTGTTAAAAAATTATTTACAATTTATGATTAAAGTTAACATTAATAACATAAAAATACATTAGAGTATGTATATTGTTTTTTTAGGTTAAAGATTATTTTTCTGAAATTTCTTAATCACTAAGGAATTTAGGTGAACATATTGATATAATAACAATAAAAGATTAAAATTACTTTGTTTAAACTATTGTTGGATAGGAGAAGAATGAATATGAAATTAATGAAGAGAATGGATATAGTAATAATTGTAGTGTTACTAATAGTGTCATTTATACCTTACATTATGCTAAAAAATTATCAGAGTAATTATAAAGGAATAAATTATGCTGTTATTTCTATAGATGGCAAAGAGACAAAGAGAGTGGAACTAACCACAGGGTTAGATGAAGAATTTACTATTAAATCTTCCTATGGATTTAATCGAGTTGTAATTCATGAAATGAAAATAGGAATTGTAGATGCAGATTGTAAGGATGAAATATGTGTAAATGAAGGATTTATAGGAGCGGTTGGAGAAAGAATAGTATGTCTGCCTAATAGGTTAATCATTGAAATAGTAGGGGAACAAAAGAGTAGTGAAGGGGAAGATGTAATTTCTCGTTGAGGTGAAGAAAATGAATAGTAAAGAAGCTAGTAAAAATATTAGAAAAATGATATATATATCCCTATTAGTAGCAATGTCCATGGTGCTACACATATTTGAAAATATGATACCAGTACCATTTATAACTCCGGGCACAAGACTAGGTCTTGCTAATATTATTACGGTAATAGCATTATACACCTTAAGTTATAAAGAGACTTTTTTAGTCATGTTTTTAAGAATTTTGCTTTCCGTAATGTTTGGAGGAAGTATATCTAGATTAATGTATAGTTTATCTGGTGGGATTTTAAGTTATATATTTATGGTATTTGCAAAACACCTTGGAAAAGAAAAGATAAGTATTGTAGGAGTAAGTTGTGCGGGGGCAGTATTTCATAATGTAGGACAATTACTTGCAGCATCACTAATAGTAAAAACCATGAGTGTTATGCTCTATTTACCTGTTATGAGCGTGGCAGGGATAGGGACTGGCATATTTGTTGGAATTACAGGCAATTTTGCAGTAGAACATTTAAAAAAAGTTTTTGGTGTAAATAACAATTGGTTTTAAAATAAGTTTAATTAAAATAGCTCAAATGGATATAAATATATTAAATAAGGATATAGTTACACTTAATAGATAGAAACATAAAATAATGTATTTTATTTAGGAGGAAAAATATATGAGAGTTGATGAAGAAATACTCAATTTTGCATTTAATAGTTTAAATGAATACATTGTAGTAGTTAATGAAGATGGAATTATAACAATGATGACAGATGGATACAAGAAGTTTTTAGGGTGTAAAGAACCAGAGGGGAAACATGTAACTAAGGTTATTCCAAACACAAAATTACATCTTATAGCTAAAAATGGATTTAAAGAAGTTGGAGATATTCAAGAGGTTAATGAACATAAAATGATATCTATGAGAGTTCCTATAATAATTAATGGAAAAATTAGAGGCGCCATAGGTAGAGTTATGTTTAAAGATATAGATAATTTTAAAATATTAAGTAGTAAGATATCCCATTTAGAAAAAGAGGTTCAATTTTATAAAAATGAACTCACTGTAGAGAATAAAGCAACCTATACTTTTGATAAAATTATCGGAAATAGCTCAAGCTTCTTAACTGCTATAAAATTTGCTGAGAAGATTGCAAGAGGAGATTCATCTGTATTAATTACAGGGGAGAGTGGTACAGGAAAAGAATTAGTTGCACAGTCCATACACAATAGTAGTAAAAGAGCCAGAAAACCCTTTGTTAAAATAAATTGTGGAGCTATACCAACAGAACTATTTGAATCAGAAATGTTTGGCTATGAAGAAGGAGCATTTACAGGAGCGAAAAAAACAGGAATGAAGGGTAAATTTGAGCTTGCAGATGGAGGAACTATTCTTTTAGATGAAATAGGAGATATGCCTCTTTTTATGCAGGTGAAGTTATTAAGAGTTCTTCAAGATAGAGAAATTGTAAGAGTTGGTAGTAATGATGTAAAAAAGATAGATGTTAGGATTATAGCATCTACCAATAAAAACTTATTACAGTTAACTCAAGAGGGTAAGTTTAGACAAGATTTATACTATAGATTAAATGTTATGCATGTTAAGCTTCCAGCACTAAGAGAAAGAATTGAAGATGTGGGACCACTTGCAGAGGCATTAAGAGTTAAGCTATGTAATAAGTATGGAATATATAGTGAAGGTATATCAGAAGAAACCTTGGATTATCTTAAATGTTATAACTGGCCAGGTAATGTTAGAGAACTAGAAAATGTTATTGAAAGAGCAATAAATTTACTTAATACAGAGCTTAAAATATTACCAGAGCATTTACCCGCAAAGATATTAGATTGTAACAAAAGAAAGGTTGATTATGAAAATAAACAACTTAAAGATATAGTAGAAGAAATAGAAAAGCAGGTAATTACAGAAACTCTAGAGAAACTTAATGGTAATAAAAATGAAACTGCTAAGGTTTTGGGTATTAGTAGGCAAGGTCTTTATAAAAAAATGAAGAGGTTTAATATGGAACTTTAAAAAAGTGTAAACTAAAGCACACATGTAAACNNGTTTACATGTGTGCTTTAGTTTGGAGAATTAACCCTTTAAATAGATTAAATGTATTAATAAATGATGAAAAAAATCTGCTAATTATTGATTTTGCTTTAGGTGATTTATTTAACATTGAAGTTATAATATTAACAAAGATTTGTTTAAGGAAAAACCGTAAACTGTAGTTTACAATGTTATTTTCCCTAATTCACGAGAAAGTAGATATTTAGGGGATTGTAGAAGTTGGCATGGAAACTGCTATATAAATAAGAGTAATAAACATAGACTTTGTAACCCTATGTAGATATATAAGCAGGGGATAAAATAGTTTCTAACGTAACGAATTATTTAAAGAAAAAATTTTTAAGAAAAGGATGGAGTTAAAAATGAAAGAAGTTGTTATTGTAAGTGCTGCTAGAACAGCAGTAGGATCATTTGGAGGTTCATTATCAAAATTATCAGCAGCTGAAATTGGTGCTGTAGCTGCAAAAGAAGCAATAAAAAGAGCAGGAATAGATCCAGCTATTATAGATGAAGCTATTATAGGAAATGTTATAAGTGCAGGGCTTGGACAAAATGTTGGAAGACAAGTAGCTTTAAAGGCTGGTTTAAAAGAAGAATCTACAGCAATTAGTATTAATAAAGTTTGTGGTTCAGGAATAAAAGCTGTAACATTAGCAGCTCAAGCAATTAAATCAGGAGATGCAGATGTAATCCTTTGTGGTGGAACAGAATCAATGAGTAATGCACCATATGTATTACCAACATCTAGATGGGGACAAAGAATGGGTGATTCAACAATGGTTGACACTATGATTAAAGATGGTCTTTGGGATGCGTTCTATGATTATCATATGGGAGTTACTGCAGAAAACATAGCTGAAAAATGGGGTCTTACAAGAGAAATGCAAGACGAATTTGCTTTAAGTAGCCAATTAAAAGCTGAAAAGGCTGTAAAAGAAGGAAGATTTAAAGATGAAATAGTACCAGTTGAAATACCTCAAAGAAAAGGAGATCCAATTGTATTTGATACAGATGAGTTCCCTAAATTTGGTTCAACAATAGAGAAATTAGGAAAACTTAAGCCAGCTTTCAAAAAAGGTGGAACAGTTACTGCTGGTAACGCTTCAGGAATAAATGATGGAGCTGCTATGTTCATAGTTATGTCTAAAGAAAAAGCCGAACAACTAGGAGTTAACTATCTTGCAACTATAAAATCTTATGCATCAGCAGGTCTTGATCCACAAATAATGGGATATGGACCATTCGAAGCTACAAGCAAAGCTTTATCTAAAGCTGGATTAACAGTTGAAGATTTAGATTTAATAGAAGCTAATGAAGCTTTTGCAGCACAATCATTAGCAGTAGCTAAAGATTTAAAATTTGACATGAATAAAGTAAATGTTAATGGTGGAGCAATAGCTATTGGACACCCAGTTGGAGCATCAGGAGCTAGAATATTAACTACTCTTATCTATGAAATGATTAAGAGAGATAACAAAAAAGGTCTTGCTACACTATGTATAGGTGGCGGACAAGGAATCGCAATAGTAATAGAAAGATAAGTGAGAATCCAAATTTTATATTTGGGTATTCGAACTTACTCATTCGAACGCATGTGAGAAGGAGTGTCCTTACGAGCAAAGCGAGAAAAGAAAATCTTTGGTTTAACATTTCGAACGAATGTGAGAAGGAGTGTCCCTGCGAGCAAAGCGAGAAAAGAAAAATATTAATTAGCTATAACTTTTTAAGTATAAATAAAAAAATCAGTTCATTGTAAATTTACAATGAGCTGATTTTTTATTTTAGCTAGAATATTTCATGAAATACTACACAAGCTAATTTAAATACCATGAGAGGAGAATTTTATATGGAAAAAAGAAATCAGAGAAGAAAAGGAAATAAAAATACTTTTTTTACTATTATTGCTTTAATAGTTGTTTTTATTGTAGTGTATTTTCTATTTTATTACGGATATATGAAGCGTACCGTAAGTAGTTATGTAAATAAAATTTATCCTCAAGTTTTTGTAGAAGGAATTGAAGTGGGTGGTAGAACTAAGGAGGAATCTATAAAGCTTTTAAATGAAAAAAGCAAAGAACTTATCAATAATGATATTAAGGTAAAGGTAAAAGATAAAGAATATAAGATTGATTATGAAAGCTTAAATATAAAAAGCAACTTACAGGAAACTCTTATGGAAGCTTTGGATTATGGAAAGGATTTATCTGTAAGAGAAGGTTATAAGTTGATAAAAAATCCTAAAAAAGTAGATTTTGATATTGAGTATAGTTATAATACAAATTTTGTAGATTCATTGTTAGATGAAATTGAAAAAACTCTCAACAAGGAAGTTAAAAATGCAACTATCATCAAGGAAGATGGAAAACTAAAAGTAAGTGAAAGTTCTTCAAAAGAAGAAATAAATAGAAAAGATTTTATTTCTCAGGTTGAAGAAGTTGTAAAAAGTAATACTGAGAATAATAAAGGTGATGTTACTCTCAAATTGCCTATTAGTATTGAAAATCCAGAAATAAACACTGAAGATTTGAAAAGGATTAATATAATAATATCTAGTTTTAGTACAAACTTTGTAGGTGATGTTAGAGCTACTAATATTAAAGTAGCAACTGAAGCAGCAAGTGGTATAGTTTTAATGCCAGAGGAAGAATATAGTTTTAATAAACTAGTAGGTGAAAGCACTAAAGAAAAAGGATATGTAGAAGCACCTGTTATAAAAGATAATAAACTTCAACCTGAATTAGGTGGAGGTATTTGTCAGGTATCTACAACTCTTCATAATGCAATAATAAGAGCAGGAATTCTGCCTATGGAGAGAACGCATCATTCTATGCCAATAGGGTATGTTGATAAAGGAATGGATGCAACCATTTATTATAATGTTGTAGATTATAAGTTTAAAAATACTTTACCATATCCCATTTATATAGATGGTATAGTAGAAAATAATAAATTAACATTTAATATATATTCTTATAAAGAATTAGAAAATATAAAGTATGAAGTCATTAGTAAAGTCTATAAAGAAATACCTCAAAAGATAGAATATAAAAAGGACATAAACTTGGATGAGGGGGAAGAAATAGTTGAGAATCAAGGTAGTAAAGGTTATAAGATAAAGGTTTATAGAAAAACCTTAGAAAATAAGAAGGTAGTAAAAGAAGAGGTAATATATGATGAGATATATGAACCTGTAAATAAAATCATCAGAAGAAATGGATAGAGGTATAGGGAAGGAATTGCATATATACAATGCTTATGTTAAAATTTTACAATAGAAAATTATTATGTAATGAAATCGTAATAATAATATAAATGAAAATATGATTAACATATGATATAATTTATATGTTAAATCAATTTTTTAATTGTAAAATGAAAGGAATGTTACTATGGATATGAATCTAGAGAAGGGTGAGAATGGATCGAAGCTTTCACTAACCCCAGGGAATAAAAAATCTAATAAAAAAGCTAAGATCATAGCAATTTCTTCCGTAATAACTATAGTTCTTTTAGTATTTTTAGGTACAACAACATACATCCATACTACTGTATCAAAATATGAGAATTTAATTATGCCAGGTGTGCAGGTTGAAGGAATAGATGTAAGTGGTAAAGCCAAGGACCAAGTTGTACAAGAACTAAATAGTAAATATAACGACGAAATTGGGAACAGAAGTATTAAAATTAAAGCTGGAGATAAGGAGTATGATATTAACTACACTGACTTACATGTAGAGTTTAATATAGATGAAACTGTAAACGAAGCTTTTAACCATAATAGAGATCTTGGGTATTTAGATAAGTTTAAAGCAATAAAGAGTTCTGAAAAAAAAGACTTTCCAATAACATTTACCTATAATAACGAAATTATAAATACTGTTGCTAAAAAAATGGAAAGTGAAATTAATGTTGCTAAAAAAGATGCTACTATAGCAAAATCAGGTTCAGGATTTAACATTACTGAAGAAGTAGTTGGTAAGACTTTGGATGTACAAGCATTAGTTAAGGATATAAATGCTAAAGTATCAGAAAGTAAAGCAGGAAACATAGAAGTAACTGCAACTATAAAAAAAGAGGTACCTACTAAGACAAAAGAAAAATTATCAACGATTAACACTAGAATTGGAACCAAAACTACTAACTTTGGAAGTTCAGATTGGAGTAGAAGTACCAATATATCACTAGGAGCTCAAACTGTAAATGGTATAGTACTAATGCCAGGAGAAAGTTTTAGTTTTAATACTACAGTGGGTGACACTACAGCAGATAAAGGTTATCAACCAGGAGGCGTTTATGTAGGAAATAAGGTGGAGATTGGATATGGAGGAGGTATTTGCCAAGTATCCTCAACACTTCACAATGCAGTATTAGACTCAGGAATTCTTCCAGATCAAAGATTAAATCATAACATGGCAGTAGGATATGTTCCGTTAGGACTTGATGCAACTATTGCTTATGGAGGAATAGATTATGTATTCACAAATCCATACAAATATCCAATATATATTGAAGGATATACTAGTGGTGGAAATGTAACCTTTAATATATATTCTAACTCTGCAGCTAAGGGTGGAAAAACATATAGCTTTAACTCAGAAACCTATGAGACCATTCCTGTAACAGTAAAATATGAGGATGATCCAACTTTACCTATAGGAACAGAAAAGGTTACTCAGAATGGATCTCAGGGATATAAGGTTAAGGCATATAGAACTATTTATGAAAATGGTAATGTAGTTTCAACAGAGCTTATGAATACTGATACTTATATACCACTACCTAAAATAATAAAAAGAGGTACTAAAAAAGTAGAACAAGCTCCTGTTACCAAACCAGCAGAAAAACCGGCAGAAAAACCAGCAGACAAGCCGGCAGAAAAACCTGCTGAAAAGCCAACAGATAAACCTGCAGGTAACTAAAATTATGATAAAGAAATGAAAGAAAAAATAAAGATATTTATTCTTGAATAATCAATACCCTATAGATAGACAAGATATCCGTCTATACTGTAGGGTATTTTATCATAGTAAATATTTAATTGAATTTAAATAATTGGTTACAATATAATGTTAATAAAAATATATTGTGTATAACAGCATAAGAAAAAATTTCATGACCTATTATATTAATAGTAAATATTATATATGTAAATAATATTAATTATATAGGTATGATAAGAAGGGAGAAAAGTTAAATGAATTATTTTGAAGAATTTACAAAGCATCTTTTAGAAGATAAAAAGCCATCCATATATTTTAATAACTTAGTAGAAAATAATGGTTATCCAGATATATATCCCTATAACATGGTTTTAAAGTTAAAAGATGTGGAGCAAAATCCTAAACATCACCCAGAAGGCAATGTTTGGATTCACACTATGATGGTTATAGATGAAGCTGCTAAAAGAAGAGATAGAAGCAAAGAGCCAAAGGGATTTATGTGGGCAGCATTTTTACATGACATAGGTAAGTTAACTACTACAAAGTTAAGAAGAGGCTACCTCACTGCCTATGACCATGATAAAGTTGGAGCAAGAATGGCAGAAGAATTTTTAACCCATTTAAAGCTTCATGAAGATAAAGGATTTTATGATTATGTAGTAAATCTAGTTAGACTTCATATGCAGATTCTTTTCGTAGTAAAAAATAATGAGTTTGCAGACCTTAATAGAGTTGTTAAAAGTGGATACATTGAGGATATAGGACTTCTTGGAATATGTGATAGATTAGGGAGAGGGCCAAAGACCGAAGAGGAAGTAAGAAAAGAAGAGAGAAATATTGAAATTTTCTTAGAAAGGTGCCAGAATTATATTGATAAGAGAAAAAGAATGGCAGAGACATATAATTTGCCTGAGAAATAAGAAAGCTTAGGAAGGTAAGTATTTAATGAAGAAGAAGATATTGAACATACTTAGAAAAAGTAAGGATGAATATATTTCAGGGGAAAGACTTAGTGAGGAATTAGGAATTACTAGGGCTGGAATATGGAAGCATATAAAAAGCTTAAAGGAAGTAGGATACGTTATAGAATCAATTTCCAATAGAGGATATAAACTAATAAGTACTCCGGATATTATAGATGGTGAAGAGATTTTACCTCTTCTTATAACTAAGTATATAGGGAGAAACTTCATTTATTTTGATGAAGTAGACTCTACTAATGTTCAGTGCAGAAGAGAGTGTAGTAATAATCCTATAGAAGGAATGGTAGTTGCTGCAGAGGAACAAACTAGTGGGAAGGGGAGATTGGGTAGAAGTTGGATTTCACCTAAAGGAACAGGAATATGGATGTCCATAGTATTAAAACCAAATATATCTCCTATGGTAGCACCTAGAGCTACTTTAATTGGTGCAGCAGCAGTTTATACTGCTCTAAAGGAGATGGGCATTTCTGTAGGAATAAAGTGGCCTAACGATATAGTCATTAATGGCAAAAAGATATGTGGCATATTAACTGAGATGAATGCAGAAATAGAAAGAGTAAATTATGTCATCATGGGAATTGGTATAAATGTTAATATGGAATCATTTCCAGATGAGTTAAAGGAAAAAGCCACATCCCTTAAAAATGAATTAGGAAATGAAGTTGATAGAAAAAAACTTGTAGCTAATATATTGAATAATTTTGAAGTGTTTTACGAAGACTTTAAAAATACAGGAGATATAAGTAGAGTTATAGAAATTTGTAGAGAAGGCTCATTACTTATAAATAAAGAGGTAAGAGTAATTAATGGAAATAATGAAGTCATATGTACGGTAATAGATATTGATGATGAAGGAGAATTAATAGTAAAACATAAAGATGGTACTATTAATAGAGTAATATCTGGAGAAGTATCTGTAAGAGGAATCTATGGATATGTTTAAACTAATAAATTAAAAGGATTGAAGTCTATTTTATAGGCTCAATCCTTTTACTCTATGGAATAATGAATTTTTTAGCTATTTAAAAAAGTTTACTGAAGCTGATATGGGACAATTTTTATTAAGCTCTAAAATTATATAAGAAAACCAAGGTTCTTTTCTTTTGCTAGTAGAAGATCCAGGATTTAAATACATTGTTTTTCCTTTAGTAAAAATACAAGGTTTATGGCTATGACCATATATTATTATATCAAGCTTATCCTTCTTAAAAGTATCAACCACATTATCTATAGTTTGCTTTTTAGTACCATCCCCGTGACAAATACCAATTTTATAACCTTCTAAAGTTAATATGTGTTTTTCAGGAACTAAACTTCTTAAATTAGATTTGTCATTATTTCCATAAACACCTATAAATTTTGATTTTTCCTTAATCATAGATATTACTTCAGGGGAGGTATAATCTCCTGCATGAATTATTAAATCTACATCTTTTAACTTATCATCTAGTATATGTTTTAGTCTTGAATAATGTTTATTCATGTGAGTATCAGAAATAATTCCGATTTTCAATTTAAGCTTCACCTCCACTTAAAAAATATATATACATTATTAGTATAAGCATAAAATTTTATTTGTGTAGTTTATATTTAAACAGTTAATTGAAACTTTTCTTAAAAAAGTAACACAAGTTAAAAATACTGATAAAATTAAAATGTTACTTAAAAAGTTAATGTAATCAATAATTATTATTCATTAAATAGTAGAAAAAACTCTTATATTCGGGTATACTATAATTAAGATAAATTTATTATAAACATTGCATTATTGTAATAAAGTATGGCTTAATTATATTTAATTTATGTATATAGTTAAGCAGGAACAACATAATAATATTTACTTAATTTCAAAATGTCATAGGAGTGATAAAATGAAAGATAGTATAATGAATATTATTAAAGACAAGACTTTAACTTATGAAATGAAAGTTTTAAATTTAGCTAGGGAGTCAGAAAATAGTTTAGATGTATTAAATAAATCTGACAAAACAAAAATGTACGAAAATGCAGGTGTTATATGTGACCTTAATGAAGGTAACGCACCCTATAGACCTAGATACATTGTACCTGACTATGAAAAGTTTATGAAAAATGGAAGTAAGTTTTTAAGCCTAACTCCTGCAGAGGATATATGGGATGCAGTAAATAATTTACTTATTCTATATAAACATGTACCATCAGTTACATCTTTCCCAGTATATGTAGGTAATATTGATACCCTTTTAGATCCATATATAGAAGATGAGGAAGAAGCATATAAAGCAATTAAATTTTTCTTAAAGCATATAGACAGAACAATAACTGATTCATTCTGTCATGCTAATATTGGACCTAAGTATACTAAAGCAGGAAGAATAATTTTAGAAGTAGAGAGAGAACTTCAAAATGCTACTCCTAATATAACCTTAAAATACTCAAAGGAAACTAGTGAAGAATTTGCAGTTGAAGCAATAAAAACAGCTCTTACCTGTGCTAAGCCAAGCTTTGCTAACCATGAAATGTTTAGCTCAGAATTAGGAGAAAAGTATGGAATAGTAAGTTGCTATAATGGACTTAATCTTGGCGGTGGAAGTTATACATTAGTTAGAATGTTACTTTCAAAACTAGCTAAGATGTCGTATAATGAAGAACACTTTTTAAACACTGTATTACCAGATGCTGTAGAATCAATGCTTGATTATATGGATAATAGAGTTAAATTCATAGTAGAAGAAAGTAATTTCTTTGAGTCAAGTTTCCTTGTAAGAGAAGGTTTATTATCAAGAGATAGATTTACTGCTATGTTTGGATTAGTTGGTCTTGCAGAATGTGTAAATACGCTTCTAGGAGCAACAGATGAAAAGGATAGATTTGGATATGGTGAAAGAGCTAACAAGCTAGGTGAAACTATTATAAATAAAATGTATACTATGGTTAATGCCCATGAAAATAAATATTGTGAAGTTACAGATAATCATTATCTACTTCATTCTCAAGTTGGAATTGATTCGGATACTGAAACAAGTCCAGGATGTAGAATTCCAATAGGAGAAGAGCCATCATTACCAGAACACTTGATTCAAAGTGCAGTATTCCACAAATACTTCCCATCTGGAATTGGTGATATATTTAAATTTGATGAAATGGCTAAGAAGAATCCAAAGTCAATTTTAGATATAATCAAAGGTGCCTTTGCACTAAATATGAGATATTTCTCCCTATACTGTGATGATTGTGACGTTATAAGAATTACAGGATATCTTGTTAAGCGTTCTGATATTGAAGCTTTAGATAGGGGAGAGCAAGTACTTCAAGATACAGTAGCCCTTGGATATGGAGCAGTTAAAAACTCCAAGATACTTGAAAGAAAATTAAGAAGTTCTGATAAATAGAATTCTTATCATTAGAGTTGGTAGTCATAGGATAAAAAGGATTTTTATAATAAAGGCCGCTTCGATACAATTGTAGCAAAAGCTTATAGTATTGGAGCGGTTCTATATTATCAGGAAAAGAAAATATATGAGAACTGGGGGAAGAAGTATGAATGATAAGCAAGAAACTATAGGCTATGTTAATAAAATAATACCTTTTAGTAATGTAGATGGAGAAGGCAATAGAATGGCCATATTTCTTCAAGGATGTAATTATAACTGTCTTTATTGTCATAATCCAGAAACTATAAATAGATGTATCAATTGTGGCGAATGTGTGCCTGCCTGTGAATATGGAGCCCTATCAATGGTAGATGGTAAGGTAGAGTATGATATTGATAAATGCGTTAATTGTGATGCTTGTGTTGATACTTGTAGGAAAAACAGTAGCCCTAAGATAACAAAAATAACTGCCTCAGAACTAATGAAAAAAATTGAAAAGGTAAAGCTATTTATTTCAGGAATAACGGTTTCAGGAGGCGAATGTACTCTTCAAAGAGATTTTCTAAAGGAGCTATTTACAAAAGTAAAGAGTCTTGGTTTAACAACTTTTATAGACACTAATGGTTCCACTCCTATATATAAGGATAAAGAACTTTTAGAAGTAACAGATAAAACTATGATAGATTTAAAAGCTTTTTCTCCAGAAGAAAATAGGATGCTTACAGGCCTCACTAATGAAACGGTAATAAAAAACATAAGAGAGCTAGGAAAACTTGATAAAATATATGAAATTAGAACAGTAGTAGTACCAGAAGTTCTTAATAATAATTATACTGTAGACATGGGAAGTAAGCTGTTAGCTGAAATTAATCCTAATATTCAATATAAGCTAATTAAATATAGACCTATGGGAGTAAGAAAGGAATTACTTGAGACTACAGTACCTACTAATGATTATATGAAGGAATTAGAATCATTAGCTAGAGCTAATGGATGCATAAACACCATAATAGTTTAAAGAATGGAAATTTAAAAAGTAATCTATATAAAAGGGGAAAGCTACAATTCAGCAATTTTGAATTGTAGCTTTTAAAGTATTTAATAATTTACTTTAGGGACATATTTATATTTAAGAAAGTATTTCAGCAATGTTAACAGCGTGGTCACCCACTCTTTCAAGGTTACTAATAAGATCTAAGAATATAGTACCTACAATTGCATCACATGAACCATTATTTAATCTTTTGATATGTGATATCTTTAAATCTTTTTCTAAAGTATCTATTTTTTCTTCTAAGGTCCTTACATCCAAAGCCTTTTTATCACTATAGTCAGAGAAACATTCTATGCTATGCTCCAAAGCTTCTATGCAAATATTCACCATTACTTTAAGTTCTTCAATGGCATCTTTAGAAAACTTAACATTCTTAGAAAGTTTATCTTTAGCCAGGTCAGCAATGTTTTCAGCATGATCTCCGATACGTTCTATATCATTAACTACATGGAAATATGAAGCTATAGTAGTTCTTTGCTCATCTCCAATATCAGAATTGGATAGTTTAACTAGATATCTAGTTATATCTGTTTCTAATAGATTTATTAAAGCTTCATTCTTATATACTTTGTTAATTGAATCTTCATTATTATCAGTAAAGCCCATTAAGGCTGTTTCTATATTTTCCTTAGCTAAAGTACCCATTCTAATAATCTCATTAGTAACTTGACCAAAGGCTATAGTTGGAGTTTCTAAGAGTCTGTCATCTATATACTTAACTCCATCAACTTCTTTTTCATCTTCTCCTGGAAGTATGAAATTAACTAAAGTTACTAAGTATTTTGTAAATGGTAATATTAATATAGTGTTAACTACATTAAACATTGTATGGGCATTAGCAATTTGTTTTGCCACAACTCCTCCAGTTACACCAGGGGTAAGAGTTGTTACTGTAGTTAATAGTAATTTAGAAACTGGAGGAATTAGGAATATTATACTACCTATTACATTAAAGAATAAGTGAATTAATGCCGCCTTTTTAGCAGTCTTGCTAGTTCCTAAACAGGATATTAGAGCAGTAACACAAGTACCAATATTAGTTCCATATAACATTGGTATAGCTACATCAATTGGAAGACTTCCAACAGAAGCTAAAGCAACTAAAATTCCAGTAACTGCAGAGGAACTTTGAATTATAGCAGTCATTCCTATTCCTAATAAAAGGCTTAAGAATACATGTCCTTTTAGACTTAAAATAAGTTTTGTGAATACTGGTGACTCTCTAAGAGGAGACATAGCGTCAGACATTAAAATAAGACCTAAAAATAAAATACCAAATCCTAGAATTATATGACCTAATTCTTTAGGATTTTTCTTTTTGGTAAATAGTACTAAAAAGGCCCCTATTGCAATAAATACAGGAATTATAGCATCAAAATCAAAGGTAATTAATTGAGCTGTTATAGTTGTTCCAATATTAGCACCCATGATTACATAGGCCGCTTGAGATAAATTCATAATACCTGCATTAACAAATCCAACTACCATAACAGTTACAGCACTACTGCTTTGAATTATAGCAGTAACTATAGCACCTGTTGCTACACCCTTAAGTGGATTAGAGGTAATTTTATCAAAGATCCCCTTTAACTTTTCGCCAGCAAGGTTTTCAAGACCATCTCCCATGATTTTCATACCAAATAGGAATACTCCAAGACCTCCTAAAAGGTTAATAATTAAAAACAATGATTCCATAGTGTTAAACCTCCAATAAATAATATGTATTCAAATAATATTCATTCTAAAGACACAATTAAAGATACAATAATTTTAACTTAATAGTAACACAAAAACCTTTTATTTAACAAAGAGTAGAAAGTTTTAACAATAGATAAAGAAAAATTAACATGAATTTAACAAAGGACAAAGGTCTAAAAGACTTCATTAACTTATTTTGTGTATTTTAGTGAAAAATAATGTATATAATATAGAAGGAATGTTTAAAGAAGCATAGAATTATATATTATAAGAAAGGAAGTGGGCTTATGGAATTTAAAGAAATAATAAAAAGAGTTAAGAAGACTGAATATTTAGGATATTTTGATGTCATCGAACATAGAGAGTGCATTAAAAATCTAGTTATTTTTGAAAGTGAAGCTGATAACCTTGAAAAAGATATTCCTGAACCATGGTTTGTTAGGAAAAAGGAGTTTGATCGTGCAAAGGATGATTCACCAACCTTAATTAAAATAAATATATATAATAGAGTGGCAGACGCCATAAATGACATGGTTATGTATGATAATATAAATGAAAGTGATATAGAGCTGCTAAAGGAGTATCCAGACATTACAAAGCGAATTATGGAAAGAAAGTATGAAGATTTAGATAAAAGTATTAGTAAAATTAAAGAAGATAAAAAGGGTAAGTTAATTCCAATAATGAATAAAGCAAAAGCTTGCCTCGAAGAAATTGGAAGAAGACTTAATTAATCATATAAAAATTCTAAAGGATATTTTAGAAGAAAGAAAGCTGAGAATTTAATTCTTGGCTTTTTTTATGTTCACAATTATAATTTATAAAAAGATTTAGGGATAAAATTCCAGTATGCTAAATATACTGGAATTTTATTTCTATAATATGTGAATATAAGTTATAAATGTACAAGCTATAATAAGTATAAAAAGTGAGCAAAGGAGGATTAATGTAAAAATGAACAATATTCTTATTGAGTGTGAATAACATATTTTATCGTGGGAGGTTCTAATATAAAACCTTGGATACAAAATTGGAATTGGAATAAAGTGATATGTATGATTAGTTTCCAGGAATTTTAGACAGGGGACCTAGTGTGGAAGATTGTAGAGCTATAAATAGATTATTTTAATAAAGTGAATGGAGAAAACTAAAATGAAAAAAATAATAAAATATTTTAGTATAACAATAGTATTAGTAATTACGGTGTTTTGTTTTAATGCTTATAGTAAGATTAAGGATTCAGAATGGAATTTAGGTGCAAATAGTCTAGTAGTTTCAAATAATACAACAGGGGTAATTAATGACGATATTAAATATGACATTATAGACTCACATATAAGTTTAACTAAGAAATACAATAGTATAAATGAATTAAAAAAAGATTCAACTATAATCGTAGAAGGGATTGTTAAAAATACAACTTCACCCATGATAGAAGATATACCTTATACAGTTTCAAAGGTAGAAATAGTAGAAATTTTTAAAAATGATGGCACATTAGAAAAAGGGAAAAATATATGCGTTATAGAAACAGGAGGAATTTTCTCACCAGAAGTCTTATTAAATGAACATAAGAAGAAGTTTTCAAATGAAGCCATTTCATTAAAAGATATGAAACCAACCAAGCTCATAACAGATGGGATTGCACCTATGGATATAAAAGAGCATGTAATAATATTTGCTTTACAAACACCACCATTAGATGGTAAGCCATGTTATGCACCAGTAGGTGAATATCAGGGAAAATACAAGCTAGAAGACTCTAAATGGAAGCAACAAATACCAAAAGAATTTGAAGGTGAATATAAAGATAAGATAAAATCTAAAGATGAGATTGTTGATATGTTAAGATAAATTAGAGGTGTATGTATAAGTTTGGTTTAAATGTACATTTAGCACACAAACCATGCCACTGAAGGATGTAAAAATCAATAGTAATATAATATTTTAATAAATTTCATTGGAAAAACTATTCTAACAAAGTTTCCAACGAAAAATATAGAAAATATCAATATTACATGAGAATAAATAATAAAATAAATCTTCTGAAAATCTCTGAAACACTTGAAATTCAACACTTTACATTATATAATAAGATTGAACAAAATAAGAGTGACAGTTCGTAAGCCTCCTGTCTTTAAAAAAAACTACGGCATTGAAATCTTTTAATTAGCTCATCATAAAAAGGTAGAGCTTTATTTATGTACAAGGATTACAAGGCTGTCATTTGGATGACGGCCTTTATTTTTTCTATAAGATATATAAATATATATTATAGGAGTATATATTTTAATCACCAATAAATATGGGGTGGTATTTTTTAGATAAAGAAAATGCTGAGTTAAAGATAGGTGCGGAGCTAGTGAGGTGACATAGCTAGACTCATTATTTTATTAGTAGGTTTGTATGGAGTTAAATAGGGCAATATATGAATCTAGTAAGGCTAAGAGCTTACACTATTAAAAAATGAGGAGGGTATTATATTTATGAATACTAGCAACAATACTAAAAAATTATTAAAGATGGCTCTAATTATAGCTACTTATGTAGCGGTTACTGCTGTTATTGCACCCTTTGCCTTTGGAAATATTCAATTTAGATTATCAGAGGTAATGGTACTTTTGGCATTTATAGACCCACTATATATTCCAGCCTTAACTATAGGATGTGCCATTTCAAATTTTCTACTAAGTCCTATGGCAATAGTAGATATGATATTTGGAAGCTTAGCTAGTTTAATAGCTGTAGTTTTAATTTGGCAAACTAAGAAGGCTTTAACTAAAAAAGAAGGCTATAATAAAACACTTGTACTATTTATAGCATCTTTATGGGCAACTATATCAAATGCTTTAATTATAGGAGCTGAGCTTTACTACATGATAAATTTACCATTTTGGCTTTCTGTATTACAAGTTGCCATAGGAGAATTTGTAGTAGTTTCAATTATAGGAGTTTTAGTATTTAAATTTATTATTAAAAATGAGAATTTAAGTGATATATTAAAGATTAACTAGGATAACCTATAATCGGATAATTATTAAAATTTTGAGAACCATATATTATTATAATGATGAAAAAACCTAAGTATATCTATGCTTAGGTTTCTTTATGTGAAGTAAAGTTTTTTTGAAACGTAAGGATTTTGTAACCAAATATTAAATTTGTTGTATTAGAATGATTAAGGAAGATAAATATTAGACAGAAGAGGAAGATAACATGAAGAAAAGAAGTTTTCAAATTATGACAATTATAGGAATAATATTAGTAGTAATGATAGCAGCAATAGGTATGCATACCTTTATAGAGAATAAAAAGGTCCAGATGAATGAAAAACAAAGAGTACTATTAGGGAGAAAGCACTTGAAAGATTTAGAACAGGCTGATTTAAGTGTAATCCAGGATAAGATAGAGAAACATCATACCCCTGAAGTTGTGGTAGAGGATAAAGAAGTTGATTTTTATAAGTTCTATGAAAATACAGTATTTATGGGAGACTCTATTACAGAAGGGCTTATGGAGATGGAACTAGTAAATCAGTATAATGTAATAAGTAATAAAGGAGATACTGTAGTTAAAGGAAAAGAAAACATAGATAAAGTTGTATCTTTACAGCCTAAAAATGTAGTACTTTTATATGGAATGAATGATGTAATAGCATTCGATGGAAGTGGACCTGGAGGTCCAGATAAGTTTAAGGCTCATTATATAGAATTTATAAATGAGATTAAGACAAAATTACCTAATACTAATGTATACATACAAGCACCTCTACCAGTTATGGATAGGGCTATAGAAACTAATGGAAGGCTTACTAATACTAATTTAGATGAGTTTAGAAAATTAGCTTATGAAGTAAGTAAAGAAACAGCAGTTAATTATTTAAATATTGATGTATTGGTAAGGGATAAGGCTGAGTTCTATGAGCAAGATGGAGTACACTTTAAATATGATTTTTATTTAAAATGGTTATCTTATTTACACCAAGGGATTACATCAAATAATTAGGAGATAAATATGAAAAAGTATAAAAATTATTATTATATTTTGATAGCAGTAGTATTGATTGTATTTATAGCTTTATACCAAATTCTTAAAGTTAAGGATGCAGATATGGATAGCTTAAAAAATGATCTTTCACAGATTATAAACAGCGAGCACATGGATGTAGGGGATAGTTCAAAGCTAAGAAAGTTATATTATATAAGTAAAAATGAAGTAGAAGATTTTATTTTATACGCACCTAAGAGTAATATGGATGCTAATGAAGTCCTTGTATTGAAAGGGAAAAGTGAAGAGGCTATAGAGCAATTAAAGGTTAAAGTTGAGGGAAGAATAAAAAAACAATCCGATAGTTTTAATAGCTATAGACCCGAGGAATATGACATAATAAGTAATCGTGTATTAGATATAAAAGGAAAGTACTTAATATTGATCATTTCAAGAGATTCGGCGACCATAGAAGCAGCGATAAATAAAGCGTTTAAGTAGTAACTATATTTTAATTGGAGTGATTAATTTGGTTTTTAGTAGTTTGATATTTTTATTTATGTTTTTGCCAATTACTTTAATAATTTATTATATATGTCCTAGGAAATTTAAAAACCTAGTAATTCTTATAATGAGTTTGATTTTTTACGCTTGGGGAGAACCAATATATATCTTCTTAATGTTAGGCTCTATATTAATTGATTATATAGGTGGCCTTATGATAGAGTCAAATAAGGAAGATAGTGAAAAAAGAACAGCTATATTTATTACAGTAATTGTACTAAATTTAAGTTTTTTATTCTTCTTTAAGTATTATGGGTTTTTAATTGATAATATCAATGGAATTTTTGGTATTAATCTTCAAATAAGGAATTTACCCTTACCACTGGGAATATCTTTTTACACATTCCAGCTCATATCCTATGTAGCAGATGTATATATGGGAAAGGTGGTTGCACAAAGAAACATTATAAATTTTGGGGCATACATTACTATGTTTCCGCAACTAGTAGCTGGACCAATTGTCCAATATAATGATATAGAAGATCAACTTAATAACAGAAGTGAGTCTATAGATAAATTTGGAGAAGGGGTAGAAAGATTTATTGGAGGTATGGGAAAAAAGGTTCTTATTGCTAACAATATAGGCATGATTTGGACTTCTATTAAGGGGCTTCCTATTGAAGAATTATCTATATTAACAGCTTGGATAGGTATAATTGCCTTTACACTACAAATATATTTTGATTTTAGTGGTTACTCTGATATGGCAATAGGTCTTGGAAAAATGTTTGGATTTGAATTTTTAGAGAACTTTAATCATCCCTATATGTCTAAGAGTATCAGTGAGTTTTGGAGAAGATGGCACATATCCTTAGGTTCATGGTTTAGGGATTATATATATATTCCTTTAGGAGGAAATAGAAGAGGGAAGGCTGTGCAATTTAGAAATTTACTTATAGTATGGTTTGCCACAGGACTATGGCATGGAGCTAGTTGGAATTTTGTAATTTGGGGCCTATATTTTGGAGTATTCATATTCCTTGAAAAATTATTTTTAGGAAAAATTCTTAATAAAGTCCCTGATGCTATTACTCATATATATACTGTAGTTTTAGTAATTATAAGCTGGGTATTCTTTGATACATCAAAGGTTAAAGATGCACTAAATTACATAAAGCTTATGTTTGGAATGGGAAAAAATATTTTTATGGATAATATGGCTAAATATACTTTGAAAACAAATCTAATACTTATAGTAATAGCAATTATTTGCTCTACGCCGTTGATTAAAAATTTAATTGCATATATAAAAAAGAAGTATAAGTTAAAGGGTGTATATATAGTTATAGCTATGAATATGTTAGTTTTAATTTTATCTATAGTTTATTTAGTTAGTGAAAGTTATAATCCTTTCCTATATTTTAGATTTTAAAGAAAGCAGAGTGAGAGAAATGTATAAAAGTAACAAGGTAAATAGAAGGCTAATGGTAGTAGTATTTCTCTTATTTATAGCTATAATGTCTGTAAGTAATATATTAAGAAGAGAAAAAGCATTTTCAGAAGAAGAAAATAGAAATCTAGCTAGTAGACCAGAGTTTTCTTTAGGAGCACTTCTTAGTGGTGACTATATTAAACATTATGAGAGTTATATATCAGACCAATTTCCAGGCAGAGGTTTATTTATAAATGCTAAGGCTAAGGTAGATAAACTAATGGGTAAAAGTGAAAGTAATGATGTATTTATAGGAAAGAATAATCAACTTATAGAAGACTTTGAAGAGAGAGCGAAAGAAGAAACTGACCATAAGGTTTTAGCTGTTAATGAATTTGTAAAGAAATATGAAAATATAAATACAAGCTTTATGCTGATACCAACAGCTACAGAGATTCTAAAGGATAGGCTACCTAAATACGCACCAGTGGATAATCAGTTGGAATATATGAAGTACATAGAAGGAAAGTTAAGTTCTAATGTAAAATATATTAATCCCTATAATGCACTTATAAATAATAAGGATAAGTATCTATACTATAGGACAGACCATCACTGGACTAGCAAAGGGGCTTATCTTGCCTATGTGGAATTTTGTAAGAGTTTGGGGCTAGAGCCTAAAAAAGAGGGAGATTTTCAGGTTGAGTTAGTTGCTAATGATTTTTATGGAAGCTTAACTTCAAAAATAGGAGATAAGAGAGGAAAGCCAGATTGTATAAATGTATACATACCTAAAGAAAATGGAGAAATGGTGGTTAATTATATAACTGAGCAAAAGAGAACTAGTACCCTGTATAGCAGTGAGAATTTAGATAAAAAGGATAAGTATGAAGTTTTTACAGGAGGAAATCATCCACATATTAATATTAAATCTTTAGGAGATCCAAAGAAGAAGCTATTAGTAGTTAAAGATTCCTATGCCAATAGTTTTCTACCTTTTTTAACTTCCCACTATGGAGAGATAGACGTGGTAGATCTTAGGTATTACATGGACAATATTGAAGAGTTAATTGAGTCGAAGGATATAACAGATATATTATTCTTATATAATGTAAATACCTTTAATTCTGACGATTCTATATTAAATCTTAATTAGTAATAACTTAATTAACAATAAATAGGAGCTTAGATATATTAATATCTAGGCTCCTTTATTTAATTAAGATTTTGTATATATTCTAAGTATATTATTGAAGTTTTTTGCTTCCTTTAATTATTCTAGTGATAAAAAAGGCAAGTGTACCAAATACAGCAATTAAAACTATAGGTGTAAATAAAACACTTAAAGAACTTTGAGTTGCTGAACATATTGTCATATAAGAAAAATCAGAAACTAAGATTAATTTTAAAACTATCAGCATAGTTTTCAGATTAGTATATACAAAATTTTGATTTTTTTCTGTGATTTCTACAGGTACATTCCATATATTAGGAAACAGTGTTATGGTTGTAAGTCCTGTATATAAAATTATTGAAATTATAGGCATTATAAGTAGCATACCTTTCCCACTCCAGTTGGTAACAACTCCTTTAGCATTATAATGAGATGGGATAGTATCAGGAAGGGTGCTCCAAATGAATATTAGATAGATTATTGAGCCTAGTAAGATTAATAGAGCTAGAGTTTCAAGGAATTTTTGAAATTTAGTAAAAGGGACTTTCTCTTTCATAGAATATCCTCCAAACATATAAATAATTAATAGATATTAAGCTATAATATAATAATATAACAAATGTTATATTATAACAAATACAAAATTTTTCACCAATAGTTGACATTCTAAAATCATGCACATATAATAATAGATAACAAGTGTTTTGAATAAATAATATAAATTTGAAAATACTAGTTAATAGATGAAAATAAAGACTGTGATGAGAAGAGTAGATATGAGAAGTAGTTAAAGCGAGTTGACGATGGTGGAAGGTCAATATGAAGCTCTTATTGAAGAACATCTCGGAGTTTCTAACCGAAATCTTAGGAAAGTAGACTTAGACGGAAGCTCACCGTTAAAAGAGAAGAGTATCAAGAGAGATCTTTGTACTTGTTGAGTTGATCAATATGATAATTTGGGTGGTACCGCGGAATGTATCCTTTCGTCCCTGTTTTTTTAGGGAAGGAAAGGTTTTTTTATTGTCTTAAAATAGAATCATATTACCTCAACAGGCAATAATCAAATTATAAAAGGAGGATTTTATTATGGAAACAGTCTTAGTAAAAAGTCTTTACAGAGAAAGTGAAAAATACGCAGACCAAGATGTTTGTATTTCAGGATGGATTAGAACTTTAAGAAGTTCTAAAGCTTTTGGTTTTATAGAAGTTAATGATGGTAGCTTCTTTAAAAACCTTCAAGTTGTATTCGAGGATAGCCTTGAAAACTTTAAAGAAATAGAAAAGTTAAGTATTAGCTCATCTATAATAGTTGAAGGAAAGCTTGTATTAACTCCAGGAAGTAAGCAACCTTTTGAAATTAAAGCTACAAAAATAGTAATAGAAGGTGAATCAAGTAATGAGTATCCACTTCAAAAGAAGAGACACACCTTTGAATATTTAAGAACTATAGCTCACTTAAGACCTAGAAGTAATGCTTTTTCAGCAGTATTTAGAGTACGTTCTTTAGTTGCATATGCAATTCATAGATTCTTCAATGAAAGAGGATTTGTTTATACTCACACTCCAATAATTACAGGAAGTGACTGTGAAGGTGCAGGGGAAATGTTCAGAGTTACAACTATGGATCTTGAGAACATCCCAATGACTGAGGATAAGAAAATAGATTATAAGAATGACTTCTTTGGTAAGGAAACAAACCTTACAGTTAGTGGTCAGCTTGCAGCAGAAGCTTATGCTCTTGCATTTAGAAATGTTTATACTTTCGGACCAACTTTCAGAGCTGAAAATTCTAACACTGCAAGACATGCGGCAGAGTTCTGGATGGTAGAGCCAGAGATAGCTTTTGCAGACCTTAAGGATGACATGACATTGGCAGAAGATATGATAAAGTATATTATAAACTATGTCCTTGAAAATGCTCCAGAAGAAATGGAATTCTTCAACAGCTTTGTAGATAAGGGATTACTTGAAAGATTAAACCACGTTGCAACTTCTGACTTTGGTCATGTAACTTATACAGAAGCTGTAGAATTATTAAAGAAATCAGATAAAGAGTTCCAGTACCCAGTAGAATGGGGTTGTGACCTTCAAACAGAGCATGAGAGATATCTTACTGAGGAAGTATACAAAAGACCAGTATTCGTTACTGACTATCCAAAGGAAATCAAAGCTTTCTACATGAGAATGAACGATGACAACAAAACTGTAGCAGCTATGGACTTATTAGTTCCTGGTATAGGAGAAATCATCGGAGGAAGCCAAAGAGAAGAAAGATATGATCTTCTTGTAGACAGAATCAACGAATTAGGATTAAACCCAGAGGACTACTGGTGGTACCTAGAATTAAGAAAATTTGGTGGCACAAAACACGCTGGATTTGGTCTAGGCTTCGAAAGAATGATAATGTACGTAACTGGAATGAGCAACATCAGAGACGTAATACCATTCCCAAGAACTACAGGAACTGCAGAATTCTAGGAGAAAATTTAATAGAATAAATATGAGGGTAAAACGAAAGTTTTACCCTCTTTTGTGTTTAAGCATACATCAACTTATTTAATAGCACAGTCTAATTTATAAAAAAATTTTAAATTATAATCTTAACTATGTAAAACTATAACTATATTAATATTTTTATAGGAAACTAGCTTTATATTTAACAATAAAACTATTTAACTATTTGTAGGCGCCATAGGGGTTTCAAGGATTTTATACATATTAAAAGATACTGAAAGCATGTTAAGTTAGAGTTAATTAAAGATTCAAAGGCTTCACCTAAGTTTTATGGAGAATAGATAAAAGTATTTAAATGAATATGTTTATGATAAAATGATAATGATTAATTTAGGACATGATATTATAAAATTTTTTAAAAATGGTAAGATAAATCATATAACATTATAGGTTTTATATAATATAAGGGGTGATTTTTTGAATTTAGATGAAGAAATAGTAGCAAATGAAGTTGCGGATAGAATAATAAAGGATTATGTTAATGCAATAGGTGAATTAGTGGAGAATTTGGAGAAGTTACTATAATAGATTAATATTAAAAAAGAGTATTTCTGGTATAAATGCTCTTTTTTTATGTGTAAAATTCTATCTTAAATTTCTACTTTAAAACTTAATTACAATGGTGGAATTTATTAAAAGTAACCTATACTATTATATAAGTAGTAATTATTTTGAATTTAAGATAAAAATGTCAGAATTGTAAGTTCTCATTCGTTATGTTTAGTAAGAGGACTCTTAAACAGCAAGGAGTGATTAGGTGGAGATTTCATCGGATGAAAGTTTTAAAAATAATATGCTAGCACAGCTTTATGATGCCTATGAAAATAAGATGTATGGTATTGCATACTCGATTTTAAATAATGTAGAACAAGCTGAGGATGCAGTTCAAGATGCATTTATAAAGCTAATTCCATATATCTCGACTATTCATGGGGTAGAAAGTTTAAAAACTAAGAGATTGGTTGTATATACAATAAAAAACATATCCATTGATTTATATCGTAGAAATAGGAAAGAAACTCAGTTATTCACTAAAGAGGTAGAGGAAAAAGTGACAAGTGAAAACCAAAAGGGAGTTCCTTCTGTAAAAACAGTAGAAGATAGACATATGATTACACAATTACTTTCCAAATTACCATCAAAATATCGTGAGATAATTCAGTATCGTTGCTTTTATGAACTTAGCTATAGAGAAATATCATCATTACTACACATTAGTGAAGATGTTGCAGCAAAAAGATATGAACGTGCCAAAAAGATGGTAAAAGAAATGATAGGAGATGAATTGTATGGATAATAAACCAGATCTTGATAAATTGATGTATCTTTTAGGGCAAGAAAATGCTGTAGAAGAGTTAAAACGTACTATTGAGCCTCATGAATTTTCTCAAAAATATAAAAATCAAAAAGTTAACATCATTGAAAATCAAGATTTTATTCAAAGGGATAATAATACAGACTCTATTCAGAGTATTAATAAAAAGGGGAAAAAAATTATGAAGAAAAAGATAATAGTACTTATTGCAGCTATTACAGCTACATTAGCAATATCTGCAACAGCCTATGGTGCAGTTAAACATTATTTAGTTACAACAAGTAAGAATGAAGAAACAGGAACACTTACTTGTGATATTGAAACAGAATCTGCTCCTACTAAAGTACCTGCAATGAAGGTGGTTCCTGGCTATATTCCAGAAGGATATATAGAGACTGAAAATGCTCTTGGAAAATATCATCCTAATGGTGACCTTAGTGTAGGGGGAATTACTATTTGTCCACCTGTCTATACTACGCATTTTGAAGAAATTTACGTAAGTGATGTAGAAGAAACTACCCTTGGTGGCATAAAGGCACAAATTCTTACAAGGGAAGGACTGGAGTACAATCATATTATCAATATGTTTTATGAAAAAGGTGGATATGTTGTTACAATTTATGGTGCTGACAATACTTCTTTAGAAGAACTTAAGAAAGTAGCAGAAAATATTAAATGTGAAGAGATTCCTGGAGAATTTATTGTGATTCCTGCATTTTCAGATGAACTAAAAGATGTAGTAGATAATGATAAAGAAGAGATAGAATATGTAGAACCTGGAATTTCAACTGATCATGTATTTAATATTGATGAAGAAATAAGTGATGAAGCGTTCCCAGATGAAAACCCAACTTTTACTGTAAATAATATTGAAGTATTAGATAAGTTACCTGAATTAGATAAAAATAAGTTCTCTGACTATAATGAGTATCTTACATTTATAAATGAAGATGGAACACTAAAGGATTATGAAAGAGTTAACGAGGAAAAATGGGAAAATAATAAAATGAATACTATTACTGAAACAGTAGGAATGAAGTATGTTTATGTAACTTTAACCATGAAGAATCCTTTTGATAAAGAACTAAAAGATATAAATATTTATCCGAGAATTGGGTTTATGAAGAAAGCATCAAATGGTAATCTCCAATTTCTAAGTGATTATTGGGGTAATGGTAATAACCTTCAAATGGATAATGCACCAATATACTTTGATCAATCAGATTATGAAGGAAAAAGCTTTTTCTTCAGTGATTTTTCACCGAATGAAACAAAAGAAACTCATTTAGTTTATGCAGTAGATGAAGATAAAATTGACAATGCTTATATTAGGTTTGAGCAAAGTGGAACTACGTCTTCTGTTGGAAATTATATTAAAGTAACTAAATAAAAATTTAAAGGTATATCTCAAAATATTTTTTGAGATATACCTTTTTTACATTAATAATATAATAGAGTCATTGATAGAATAAATAGATTTATCAACAGTTTCTGAGGCTTTTTATTGTTAAAAATAACTTTAATAAGAGTTATAAAGTTAACAATTATCTCTTATTAAAAAAACTTACAACTAATTAATGTAAATAGAAATATAAAAATACATAAAAATACATAAAAATACAAAATGAATGAATAAATAAACAAATTAAACGGTAAACTTTATTGAAATTTCACAAAATTCATGATATATTCAATATATTAAGTGGATATTTATTCATAATTATATTTAAATTAAATATAATTATATATTTTACTATTTATTACATATAAAGGGGTATAAAATAACTATAGATAAATTATTTAATTCACGCTTATAAGTATTTTTTTATAAGAAAATACTTAAAGATAAATATTTAATTAACAAGGGGGACTAATTTATGAATAAGGGGAAAGAAATTAAAAAACCATCGCTGCTAATAGCAGTGATACCATTTGTGTGCTTAATTTGCTTTATGCTATTAGGTGTACTAGTATTTGATTCAGCACCACAGATACCATTAGTTATATGTTGTGCTATTACCGCCATTATAGGGAAATTTTTAGGTCATAGTTGGGAAGATATGGAGGAGTCAATGATAAAGACAAACTCCATGGCTATGCAAGCTAACTTTATTATTATGATAGTTGGTTGTTTAGTAGGAGCTTGGATTGCGGGTGGAGTAGTTCCGGGAATGATATTTTATGGACTTAAATTATTTACACCAACTATGTTTTTATTCTTGCTTCCAATAATATGTGCTATCGTTTCTGTTTCAACAGGAAGTGCATGGACTACAGCAGGAACTATGGGAACAGCAGCAATGGGTATAGGTGCTGGTCTTGGAATACCTTCTGCAATTGTTGCAGGGGCAGTTGTTACAGGGGCTTCTTTTGGAGATAAGCTGTCACCACTTTCAGATAGTACAAATTTATCAGCAGGTGTAGCGGGAGTAAATGTGTTTGATCATATAAGACATATGTTGTATACAACAGTACCAAGCTTTATAATTGCTGTAATTCTATTTGCGATAATAGGCTTAGGATTTAGAAATACAGCAGTTGCTGATACTAGTCAAATAAATGCTATTTTAGAAACATTACAAGGAAGCTTCAATATTAGTCCAATAATATTTATAGCACCACTTTCAGTAGTTTTAATGATTATATTTAAAGTTCCAGCAATACCAGGAATGTTAGGTGGAACTATTATAGGAGTTTTATTTGCACTAGGACAAGGACAGACTATTTCAAGTATTGTACAGTCATTATTCTATGGATTTGAGATAAGCTCAGGAAATGCAATGGTTGACTCACTCCTTAATAGAGGCGGTATGCTTGGAATGATGGAAACTATTTCTTTAGTTATGTGTGCATTATGTTTTGGTGGACTTGTAAAGCAAATAGGTTGTTTAGATACTATAATAGCTAAAATTCTTACTTTCTGTCACAGCAGAGGAAGTATTGTTCTATCAAATATTATAAGTTGTATCGCTATGAACTTTATGGCTGCTGATCAATATATGGCAATAGTTATACCAGGTCAAATGTATAAACCAGTATATGAAAAGTTGAATTTACATCCTAAAAATCTTTCAAGAGTACTTGAAGATGCAGGAACTTTAACTTCAGGGCTGGTGCCTTGGTCAACTTGTGGGGCAGTATACTTTACTACTTTAGGAGTAAGTGCTTTTGCTTATGCACCATTCCACTTCTTGGGACTAATTAATCCTATTATATCTGCAATATATGGATATACGGGATTTGCAATGAAGCCATTAGATGAAAGTAAACCAATATCTAAAGGATTAACAGCTGAGGATTTTATAAAAGAAGAAAATGATAAAGAAATTGTAGCTTAAGAATACAAATAAAAAATGGAATTCCTTATTATAAGGGATCCCATTTTGTTTTTATTCTTTGTAAATTATTTTAATTAGGATAAGAATATATGTCTGAAAATTCAATCTTAAGTCTCTCACCTCTAGAGTCTATAACTTTATTATAGAAATAATTAATTTTACTATCTTTTTCAGAGGTTATAGGTAAGTAAAAGATAAACTCTGAACCTTTGTCTATAGTCTTATTTACCCATATTTCGCCACTATGAAGTTCGATAAAGGATTTTGCTAAGGGTAATCCTATTCCACTTCCTTCAGCTCTTCTTATGAATAAATTATCCACCTGTTTAAATCTTTCAAATATAATATCATAACTATCCTTTGGTATACCTACACCATCATCCTTTACAGAAATATATAGTCTATGCTCATCCCAGTTAGTTGTTAGTGTAATCCATATGTTGCCATTAACTTCTGTGTATTTTATGGAATTAGAAATTAAATTTAAAATTACTTTTTGAATTTTTTCAGGATCACAATCCAGAAATACTTCTTCTTCATTAGTATCAAATATTATATTTTTACCCATTTTCTTTATATATTGAGAAACTGAGTTCACCACATCTTCAAAATAGGTAATAGCATTAACATTTTCTTTGTATAGCTTTATATTGGTGCTATCAACTTGGGTCACATCAATTAGGTTATCAACTAATCGAAGAAGTCTATATGAGTTTTGTTTTATCATATTAAGACGATTATAGTAAATACTATTATTATCATTTATACTATTATAACCATTAAGCTCTAACTGAATGCTTGCTAATATTATATTTAAAGGAGTTTTAAATTCGTGTGAGATATTTGCTAGAAAATCTGTTTTAAATTTCTCACATTCTACTTTTTCTTCTAAAGAGGCAACTTTTTCTTCAAGTTTTGAAAAGCTAGTTACATCTTTACCCGTAATAAATATTTCCTGTGTTTCTTGTTGGTGATAATAATACCATTCAATTAATTTGAAAGAATTGTTTTTGCATTTTACTTCACATATTCCACCATAAAATTTTTTGTTATAGGTATGCAAAATATCTTTGAAATTTATACTATTATTTGTTGATTTTATTAGTGTCTGAATAGGAATTTTTTTCAAATCATTAAAGTCCCAGCCCAATATGAAAGGTATATTAGAACTTATTTTTTTAATATATCCCTTAGTATCTATAATCGCATATAAATCAACTGCTATATTAAGAAATCTACTCAATTCATTTTCAAGTTTAATCTTTTTTTGTAACTGATCTGTCAATTGGGTAGATAAATATATATTTTTTAGTAATAAGGCTAATCGCTTAGAAGTCCTTACAATATATTTAGCATTAGATTCTGTGTCAAATGACTCATTATAATATAAATTTAAAACACCTAGAAGTCTGGAGTTATTATAGACTATAGGTATAACAATTATATAATTATCTTTAAGAAAATACTTATAGTTTTGACAAAAACCATTATTACAATAAAAATTTTCACAGTTTTTTAAAGGTGTGGGTGAGTTTATTTTAGTAGAAATATTTATTAATTCGTCTTTATAGAAATCACTTATAGAAAAGGTATCATTGCCAGATATGCTTTCAGTAACTCCTAGTGACATTTGCTTTATTAACATTTTTTTAGAATCATCATAGATCCAAAGGCTTGTACCATTTATGTCTAGGGTTTCATATATATCCATAAGATATTCATGAACTTCTTCATAAGAAACTTGTTCACGTTTTTCTTCACTTTCAGTAATTAGATTGCATAGTGTTTTATATTTATTGTCTATAATAAAATTGTTATAGTATAGTTCATCTGTATTAATAACTTGTCCAATAGCTAAAAAGGAGTAACAACTATTGTCCGAATTTATAATGGGAATTTTGTGAGTTTGTAAAATAACTTCTCTATCTTTTATATATAAATATTCATTCATAATACTTTTTTTCTTTTTATTAATAACATTTAAATCATCTTTAATGACAAATTTAAAACTAGAGTAGTCGAAGATATCAAGACCGTTACTATACAATAAAGTATTTTTATCCTCTCCTAGAAGATTACATAATGCGTTATTGACTGCTAGATATTCTCCATTTATATTTTTTATCCATATACAATCATCAAATTCATTTAAAATAGGGATTAATACATCTATAGTTTCTTGATTTAGGTGTGTTTTATTGAAAAGATTATTATACACAGCAATCACTCCTATTTAAGAATATATATTATGTTTCAATTATATAATGGAATGAAGAAAAATGAAACAAATATTACAAAAAAAGCCATAATACGGGATGGATGTTATAAATAATATAAAATAAATTAAGTAATAACATAAATTAGATTTAAAGTTTAATTTGATTAAATAGTATTAAAATTATTTATATAAATTTATATATTCATATCTTTTTTTGTGCTTCTCGAACATGTTTTTTAGCTTTTAGATAGCAGATTAGTTCTATTTTGTCATCATAACTCCAAGATGAGAAGTCATTTAGTAGCATTGATAATACTGCATCTAAATCAGTACATATTAAATTAGATGGAGTTTTATCATCTTCTAATAAATAGGATATAGGTACATCTAAAGCATTACAAAGTATTTTTAAAGTAGATATAGAAGGATTACTTCTATTGTGCTCAATATCACTTATAAACGATATTGATAAATTTGTTTTAGTAGATAATTCTTTTAAAGTTAATCCTTTAGATTTTCTAAGGTCTCTAAGTTTTTTTCTTGAATTCATATATATACCTCCAATAAAGTACGTTATTTACGTACTTTTATAATAAAATTATAGTTTAAGTATTAGTATAAGTAAACGAACAAAAAATATGTATAGACAGTAAAAAAATCATAAAACTATTGATTTTTTACTTTATTAGCGTAAAATAGTGTTTGGGGTGATAGAGTGGAAATAGGAAAAAAAATCAAATTTATTAGAAAATCAATGGGCATAAATCAAAATAAATTGGCTCAATTATCAGGTATATCTAACACATACTTATCTGATATTGAAAATTTAAGAACAGTGCCATCTCTAAAAACTCTAAATAGTTTGGCTATTGCACTTGAGGTTAGTTTGAAGGATCTCTTAGATTAAAAGTTATATAAACAAATGATAAAAATATACTATAGACTAAATGGAAAAACGGTAGAATAAATAATTTATTCAAATGTTAGAATAAATACTAACTATAAAATTTTAACTTAATAAATATTAAGGATAATATTTATACAAAATAAAATTACTTAGATAACATAATTAACTAATGAAAATATTGCTACAATATATTTAGAAGGCAATCCAATATGAAATTATGGTTGTCTATTTTTATAGATGCATAGTAATAGGATATACTAAAGCTTAAATTTTTAGTCTAATGATTTAGTATTATTGTACGAATGTTTAATCTGTAGGTTAAAGTTATGACGGAGCAAAATCATTATTTACAGAAATAGTTGAGAGGAAAATTATCATACTTTACCCAGAATGGGGAGGAGCGATAAGAGTAGTTTTTATGAAGTTAGGAAAATATAAAAAAAAACTAATAGTACTATTTCCATTGCTACTATTAGTTAGTATAATATTCATCAAAGAAGAAAGTCTGTGTAAGTTTATAAATATATTTTTAATTATTACAGTATTTGTATTAGGTATAAGAAACAATGCAATATCTATAATAAATAAGGAGCTAAAACTAATAAGTGAGAGAGATTTTTTAACGGATACATATAATAGAAGATTTATGCATTTGGAATTATTAAAAGCCTGTCAGAATAAAGAAGTTATTACGTTTCTAATGGTAGATATAGATGATTTTAAACTATACAATGATAACTATGGGCATGTTCAAGGAGATAAGATTTTAAAAGTAGTATCAAAAGCTTTGAAAGATATATTTAATGAGGATGTAGTCTGCAGGTATGGGGGAGAAGAATTCTCAATAATATCTAGGCTGGATGAGAAAGAGACTATTGAAAATATAAAAAGGTTTATGAAGCATCTTAGGGAACTTAATATTATTCATGAATGTTCACAAGTTAGCGATAGAATAACTGTTAGTATAGGTATAGAAATTACTAGAATAATTAATGAAGAGGATATATATAATTTAGTAAAAGAAGCTGATGAAAAGTTATATTTATCTAAATCATTAGGGAAAAATACATATACAATGTAAATTTAGGATTTAAGAAATTTAGATATCTCAAAATTACTAAAAACTTATATAGAGATAGCTATTTGCATTTAATGGAATCACATATTGTTTTTTAGGATTTGTAATAATTGAGATTAAAAAGTCATATAGACAAATATCTATATGAAGGATATAATAGGGATATAAAATACTTATAAATAGAAGATTAGGAGATAGAATTTTATGAAATATGATTATGCAGAATATGTTCAAATGTTTAAAGCATTGGCAGATGAGACTAGACTAAAAATTATTAATATGCTTACAGAATCAGAGGAATTGTGTGCATGTAAAATTCTTGAGAATTTTAATATTACTCAACCTACCTTATCTTATCATATGAAGATTTTAACAGATAGTGGATTGGTTCTTGGTAACAAGGATGGCTCTTGGATGAAATATACATTAAATTCAGAGAGAATTACTGAATTGAGAAGTTTTTTAAACTCTAAGAACTAAAAAATCTAAGGATATTTCTTTATATTATTAATCTACAGGAGGGCAAACCATGGAGAAAAAAATTAATTTATATGTATTAACTGGATTTTTAGGTTCAGGTAAAACTACGGTACTTTTAAGGCTATTAGATGTGTTAAAAGGAAATAAGGTTGGAGTTATACAAAATGAATTTGGGAAGCTAGGCATAGATGGAACTATACTTAAAAGAGATAATATTGAGATGGTAGAGATTAATAGGGGATCTATCTTTTGCTCATGTTTAAAAATATCCTTTGCTCAAGCTTTAGCTGAAATGAGTAAACAGGATTTAGAGTATGTCTTTGTAGAGAGTTCAGGCCTAGCAGATCCATCTAATATAGAAGAGATACTTAAAGGTGTAAAGGTTTTATCACCTGAAACAACCTATGATTTAAAGGGAGTATTATGCTTAATCGATGGAATGAACTTTAGAGAGCAATTAGAAGATTTAGAAACAGTAAATCGTCAATTAAAGCATTGTCATATGGCTATCATAAATAAGGTAGATTTAATTGAAGAGGAAGAGCTAAAGAACGTAATTAAAGAAGTTAGACTGGTAAATCCAAAGTGTGATATAGAAACTTGTTCCTTTGGAGAGTTTAGTATGGACTTTTTAGATAAGGATCTATTAGTAAATCAGTGGGCTGAAGGAGAAGAGTCTACAAATACTGTGGAAAATAAGCCAAAAAGCTTAACTATGAATTTTAGTAGTGTTGTAAGCAAAAATAAAATGGAAGAATTCTTAAATTCTATAAAGAAGTATAGCTATAGAATAAAAGGCTTCTTTAACTTAAATGATGGATGGCAACAAATAGATGTGGTAGGAAAAAATATAGATTATAAGCCATGTGAACCAAAGGAAGTTTCACAACTAGTGTTTATATCTAAAATAGGACCTAATATAATAAAGCCTATAATTAATAATTGGAATGAAATTGTAGGAGAAAAAATGGAACTTAAAAATTAAAGTTTTGAATTTTAGGAGGAGTTCATATGGAATTTAAGGTTTTAGGAGAAGGGTGCTCTAAATGCACTAAACTTTATGATAATACTTTGGAAGCTTTAAAGGAGTTAGGGATAGAAGCTGATGTCACTAAGGTTGAATCTTTAGTAGATATTATTTCATTAGGAGTTATGACTACTCCTACTCTCATGATAAATGGTAAACCAAAGGCTATGGGACAAGTTTTATCTACTAAACAAATAGTAGAGTTAATAAAAAAATCTATATAGTAAAAGTTTTAGAATAAGTAACTAGATATTAAATTTAGTTACTTATTTTTAATTATACAAATAAATCATTCTACATAGTTAAGAATAAATGTAGCACAGGGAGAAAAATTAAATAAGCATATTGACACTATATAGGTGATGGTCTATATTATAAACATAGACAGTTATCTATATAAGGAGGCGTTAAAATGAATTATGAAGAAAATGCAAAAATTATAAAAGCATTATCTGATCCAAATAGGTTAAAAATAGTAGACATATTATCCTGTGGGGAAAGATGTGCATGTGATATTCTAGAACATTTTGATTTTACACAACCAACTCTTTCACATCATATGAAGGTGTTGATGGATTGTGGTCTTGTTGAGAGTAGAAAGGATGGACTGTGGAGTCATTATTCTTTAAATAATACTAATTGTAATAAATTAATATTGTTTTTAACAAGTGTTACAACAGATAAAGAGGAGTGTATTTGCAAAGAAAAAGAAAAGTGTAGATGTAAATAAATCCATGTTATATATAGATATTTTTAAAATAAAAAGTGTGAAAACCATACACTAACCAATTAAGAATGGAGGAGTTAATATGAAACTAAAGGTGGCATTTATATGTGTTCACAATTCTTGTAGATCTCAAATGGCGGAGGCCTTAGGAAAGTTATATGAAGGAGAGGTTTTTGAAAGTTATTCTGCAGGGACCCAACTAAGACCTACAATAAATCAAGATGCGGTTAGAATAATAAATGAGCTATATAACATTGATATGAATGAGACTCAGAAATCTAAACTGCTAGGAGATATACCTGAGGTAGATATAGTTATTAAAATGGGTTGTAATGTTGTATGTCCTATTTTACCCGGAAAGCATATAGAGGATTGGGGATTAGAGGATCCAACTGGAAAGTCAGATGAAGAATTTATTAAAACTGCTAAAATTGTTGAAGAAAAAATTAAAAATTTAGCTAAGAGAATAAAAAATAAAGAAATTGAATTATAGGAGGTTTATCTTATGGGTAATAATAAAGAAAATAGTGGAAAAGGGTTAGGTGTTTTTGAAAGATACTTAACTCTATGGGTTGCCCTTTGTATTGTAGTGGGAATATTGGTTGGTCAGTTTTTGCCTATGATACCTAATACTCTAAATAAGTTTGAGTATTATAATGTGTCAATACCTGTGGCTATACTTATATGGTTAATGATATACCCTATGATGTTAAAGATTGATTTTGGAAGTATAATTAATGCCACTAGAAAACCAAAGGGACTTATAGTTACTTGTACAACTAATTGGCTTATTAAACCTTTTACAATGTATGCTATATCAGCATTTTTCTTCTTTATAGTATTTAAGGGCATAATAGCACCAGAACTTGCTAAGGAGTATTTAGCTGGAGCAGTGCTTTTAGGAGCTGCACCATGTACAGCTATGGTATTTGTTTGGAGTCACTTAACTAAAGGGGATCCTTCCTATACTTTAGTTCAGGTAGCAGTTAATGACTTGATTATTTTAATTGCATTTGCTCCTATTGTAGCTTTTTTACTAGGTGTTGGAGATGTAGTTATACCTATAGAAACTCTTGTATTATCAACAGTTTTATTTGTAGTTATACCATTAGCACTGGGATTTATAACTAGAACATTAATAATTAAAAACAAAGGAATAGATTATTTTAATAATGTATTTTTAAAGAAGTTTGATAATGTTACTATAATAGGATTATTACTGACTTTGATTATATTATTCTCCTTCCAAGGTGATACTATTTTAAATAATCCTGTTCATATAGTATTAATTGCAGTACCACTTATAATTCAAACCTTCCTTATATTTGGAATAGCTTATATTTGGGCAAAACTTTGGAAGTTGCCACATTCTATAGCAGCACCAGCAGGAATGATTGGAGCAAGTAACTTTTTTGAATTAGCAGTAGCAGTAGCAATTTCATTATTTGGATTACAATCAGGTGCTGCATTAGCTACAGTTGTAGGTGTATTAGTAGAAGTACCTGTGATGCTTACCCTTGTTAGAATAGCTAATAATAGTAGAGGTTGGTTTACTAAAGAAGGAGAATAGTTTAAATTTCATGTCTTAATAAATAAGTAATAAATTTGTAAGCTTTAAGTAATAAATAATAATCTCATAAGGTTTAAAATAAGTATATGAACTTAAGGAGATGGTCTTATGGGAAAAAAGAAAAAGGTTAGAAAAGCAAGAAGAGTTATATTGAAGTTACTAGTAATAGTTATATTAGGCATGTGTGCTACAAATTATTTAATCAATAAATTTCATTTGAAATCAGAGGGATATTTTATTATTAATGATTATGATAAAGTAGTGGTAAATAAAAATTATGCTTTAACATCAGATTATAAGCCAAAGGATTTAGTTTCAGTAAATATAGAATTCTTACCAGAATCCACAGAAGAAGAAAGATATATGACAAAGGAGTCTGCTAAGGCTTTAGAGGAACTAGTAGATGCTGCTTCAAAGGATGGGGTTTACTTATGTGGTTTATCAGGCTATAGATCTTACAAAACACAAAAAAGTTTATATGAATATAATGTGGAAACCCAAGGAAAATCTTATTCAGATAAATATGTAGCAAAGCCTGGAGCAAGTGAGCATCAACTAGGAGAGGCTATGGATTTAGCAACTAGTTCTGGATGGATATCTGAAGGATGTCCAGAAGCTAATTGGATAGCTAATAATGCATATAAATATGGATTTATAGTAAGATATGAGTCGGGAAAAGAAGATATAACAGGATATAATTATGAACCTTGGCATGTGAGATATGTGGGTAGTGAAATGTCAGAAAAGATTTATAATGATGGAATAACCTTAGAAGAATTTGCTGAAATTAATTAAATAATATATAAACATAGAATAAATCAAAAGATATAAAAACAATTTTATAACATTAAAGAAGCCAAGTTATATAAGGTAATATAGCTTGGCTTTTGCATTTAACATTATATTATATACTTTATAACTTTATTATTAAATATAGAGTCAATTTCTAAACTAAAAAATTCTTTCATCTCTTCTAACTGCTCTTTTGTATATACATATTTACCATATCCAAATTGTCCATATTTATATTTTCTTTCCTCATCAACCATAGGAAGTGTTGTTTCAGGAAATACTTCTAGAATTATATTTTTTGCTCTAGGAGTATACCTATGAGATATTATTTCAAAGGTAACAGGAGTAGTTAAGTTATCAGGAAGCTTATCCTTAAGGTTTAATAAAAGTTGTTTATAATCGTTTTTCCAACCTTCATAAAGAAATACTGGCGCAATAATAAAACCTATAGGATACCCAGCATTAGCCACCTTTACACTAGCTTCTATTCTTTTATCTATAGAAGCGGCTCTATTTTCAAAGTCACTGATTACTTTATCTGTATTTAGAGTAAATCGAATTTCTGTATGTCCCTTGTGATCTATATCTAATAGACTATCAACATCATTAAACTTTGTAACAAAACGAAATAGTCCATGATCGCTATTAGCAAAGAATTCTATAGCTTTTTTTAAACTATTAGTATAAGGTTCTATAGGTATAGGATCAGAGGTGGCAGAACCTTCAAATAAAGTTTTAGAAGGTAATCTTTCTTTAATATATTCATTTGCTTGATTTAGAATATCATCTATATTTACATTAATCTTTATATAAGGTTTATCACCTAGATTTGTATTTAAGTAGCAATACTGACAATGGGCAATACAACCGGACACTAGGGGTAACTGCCAATTAGCAGAAGGTTTACAGGATTGAAATTTACTTCTTTTTTTTATACCCACAACTAGGGTATTCTTACCTTCACTATAAAAGCTATGCAAATTTTCACCAGGAATTCGCTCTTTAATCTTATTAGAAGTTAATTTTATTATTTCAATATTTTTATTATCCTTAAAAGTGTTATAAATATTTTTGCCTATTTCATAATCCAAGGATCCTTTTTCAAATAATATTCTTTTAGGAATAAACATTAAGTTCTTTAGTAGAAGCAATGGGCTTCAAACTAAAGGTCACCTCCTTTATATTTAATAGGAATATTCTTTACATATATGATAATATTATGTGTAATAGATAAATGTTTTAATTTAGATGATATGGTATAATGGGTGTAATTTACAGTGGTACATAAATAGTTATCTAAAGGTAACTATAAAACATAGAAAAATAATTTTATAATAAAGGGGGGCATATTATTGTATATTAAAATTTTGGTAAATGGATGGAAAAATTCTATAAAAGATTCAGTAAAAAGATTTCCTATACCCATATTTTTATCTATAGCTGCAGTTATAACTTTAATCTATATGGGAGAAAGTATTGGAAGTGACGAGGAATTAAGACGTGTTGTGATGACTTTAGTACTTGGTATTCCAGTATATATTTGCATTGAATTATATTTTGAAAGAAGAAATAAATCTAATGAGAAGTTTAAATATCTAATTTATATTATTGCAGCTATTTGTTTAGCAGTCTACGGATATTTTTGTCTTGGAGATTTAAATATGGTTCAGATTACTAGATATGTTGGTCTTATTATAATATTTATTACAGGGTTCTTTTTTACTCCATATATTTATAAGGATGGAAGTTTTGAGATGTATGTAATAAAGGTTTTAGGAAGATTTTTTACAACAGTTTTATATTCTATAGTTTTATATTTAGGATTAATAGCAATATTGTTCACCGTAGATTATCTTTTTGGAATAGAAGTTAAATATGAGATATATTATTATACATGGCTTATAGTTGTAGGAGTTTTTGCACAATGCTTCTTTCTTGGAGGAATCCCAGAAAAGGAAGAAGTTATAAAGGTTGAAAAGTATCCAAAGGTGTTTAAAATATTAATGATTTATATAATTATGCCATTAATTTCTATATACACAATAATCTTATATATATATTTTGCTAAGATAATTATTACTAGACAGTGGCCTGAAGGATTAGTTTCTCATTTAGTATTATGGTATGGAGTAATATCAGCAGGAACCTTGTTTTTAACTTCACCAGTAAAGGAAAATAGTCCTTGGGTAAGCAAGTTTGTAAAGATGTTTCCAAAGGCAATACTTCCTCTTATAGTACTTATGTTTATTTCTATGGGAATAAGAGTTAATGCCTATGGAATAACTGAAAATAGATATTTTGTTTTAGCACTAGGGATTTGGGTCTTTGGAATAATGATATATTACTCAATAATTAAGAAAGTAAAAAATATTATACTCCCAATATCTCTTACTATAATTACTTTTATATCAATTTGTGGACCTTTGAGTAGTTATAATTTATCTAAGTATAGTCAAAATAAAAGATTTGAAAAGTTCCTTATAAAAAATAATATGATTGAAAATGGTAAAATAGTTAAAGCTATAAATCCAGTTTCTAAAGGTGATCAAATAGAACTCAATAGTATTTTGGATTATTTTAATAGAAAACATGAATTAAAGGATATTAAATATTTGCCAGATAATTTTACTATAAGTGATACAGAGAGGGTACTAGGAATAACTTATTCTAATTTAAATTATGAAAGTAGATATGAACATTTTTATTTTATAAGTGAAGAAATATCAGAGCCTATAGAAATAAAGGACTATGATTACCTTTTTAACATTATAAGTTATCAAAGTGCTGCTAATAAGAATTCTTATGGAATTACAGTTGACTATAATAAAGCATCTAATGAACTTAAGATATTAGAGAAAGGTAAACAGATATATAATAAAAATTTAAATGAGTATTTTAATAGGATAATAGATAAATATGGTGTTAATAAAACAAACTCCATACCTGTAGAAGATATGCAATTTGAAGATGAAACAGATAAAGTTAAAATTAAAATAAAAATTGATAACTTTTCTGGTCGTAAGGATTTAAATTATGACCATATAGAGTCTACAGAAATTCAATTTTCCGTATTTGTAAAGATAAAGTAAAAGAACAATAAAATTATGTAAGAATAATTTGCCTACTAAATTGAAACAATATTATTGAAATAAACTTTAGGAGGCATTCTTATGACTAAATTAAAATGTGATGCATGTAGTTGTGCATATAATAATGATTATTATTGCTGCATTGATTCTATTCAAGTAGGTGGAAGAGAAGCTACTCATAAATCATCTACTTGTTGTGATAGTTTTGCAGAAAAAAGCGGAGCTATGTCAAATAGTAATCAAAGACCTAATCCAGAAATGGTAGTAGGATGTGAAGCTACCAATTGTGTTTATAACGAAAACCATAAATGTGATGCTTCAGAAATTTGTATTTCTGGAGACCATGCATGTAAGCCAAGAGAAACAGAGTGTGCTACATTTCATTGCAAGTAAAGAAAAATACTATAAGTAAATATAAAGAACAAGCTACTATTATGAAATTTTCTGATTAAGTTCGGTTAAATTTTATAGTAGTAGTTTTTTACGTATATAAGTGTTTAAACAGTGAAACATATATAAGAAAAAGAGAGATATTGTAATAACTTATCTATTGATATATGATTAAATAAAGAGAGTTAACATAAAATTGAAAGACATAAGATAGTTTTTACAAAAATCAATAGGGTGAATTGAGGAGGAATGGGTTTGAAAAAGGAAATAAAAGATTATATTATAATAACTTTTGGATTAACTTTAATAGCTATAGGTATTCATTTTTTTCTAGTTCCACACAATTTAGCAGCTGGAGGACTTACTGGGCTCGCTATGATAATAAACCATTATATTCCTAACCTTAGTATTGGTATTATAATGCTTATAGGGAACATATTTTTCTTTGTCATAGGTTTTATTTTTATTGGAAAGGCATTTGGAACAAAAACTATATATTCTAGCCTTATGCTTTCAGTAATAATATCCCTTTTAGAAAAAATAGCACCTATTAGTAAACCTATTTCACAGGATATACTTATAAATTTAATTTTTGGTATATTAATTGGGGCTATAGGTATGGCTATAGTGTTTAATAGGAATGCATCTACAGGGGGAACGGATATACCTGCTAAAATATTAAACAAATATGCTCATTTAGAAATTGGAAAAGGACTTTTAATTATAGATTTTAGTATAACCTTACTTGCAGTTATAGCATTTGGAGCTACTACAGGGATGTATGCTTTACTTGGTGTTATAATAAATGGCTCCATGGTAGACTTTGTTATAGATGGACTTAATATAACTAAGAGAATCGAAATAATGAGTTCTAAAACTGAAGAGATAAGAAAGTTTATTATTGAAGAGCTAGGTAGGAGTGCTACTATTTATCGTGCTATAGGAGCATACAATTTAGAAAAAAGTGATGTTTTAATAACTGTAATGGGTAAAAAGGAGTTTATTAAGCTTAGAAATTTTATAAAAGAAGTGGATCCATGTGCTTTTATCATAACCCATAATGTCCATGAGGTTTTAGGGGAAGGCTTTGGTAATATACTAGACTAATTATATAATCAGTAAATTTCAATTGGGGGATTTACTGATTTTTTATTGTATTTATGATATATAGTTAAAAATAAGAAGAATTTTGTCCATTACTCTAAGATGACCTAGATAAATATTGAAATATTTCTAAAATTTGCTATAATATATATGTAACCATAAGTTGAAAATGTTGAGTTAAGGGTTAAAATAGGTATTTAGGGGGTATATGAAGATGAAAAGAGGAAATAAGGTATTATTAATAATTTCAGTTATAATAATTCTCGGACTAGTATGCGTAGGATTATTTTGGGGAAAACTTAGTCCTAATGAGGAGGCTGAAATTATAAAAGAAAAATTAGTTCCTTTAAACACTGTGGAGGTTGGCAATGGCTTTGAAGATTTAAAGGAATTTAAGGATATATTTAAGGATAAACAAATTATAGCCTTAGGTGGGGCAACCTATGGAACAAAAGAGTTTTTTCAAATTAAGCATCGTATGCTGGAATTTTTAGTAGAGGAAATGGGGTATAGAACCTTTGCTATGGATGTGGATTTTGGAAGAACTGAATTAATTAATAATTATATATTGAATGGGGAAGGAAATGCTGAAAATATAGTAAGACAAACAAAGATAAATGGAGGTTATTCTTGGTCAACGGTGGAGTCTTTGGAGTTAATAGAATGGATGAGAAAGTATAATGAAGATTCTAATCATAAGGAAAAAATTAAGTTTTACGGTATTCAAGTTACTAATGCTGAAGATAGTTCAAATTTTGTAATAAATTACTTAAGAGATATTGATGAAGATCTATACAAGAAGTTTGATGGTGATTTGGATGAAGTAAGAGGAAGACCCGTTAGAAATATACCTACAAGTGAGTTAAGAAGAGAACAAGAAAAGGTTGAAATTCTAATTAATATATTTAATGAAAATAAAGAGAAACTTGTAAAAAGTACCTCAGAAGAGAAATATGAAGAGGCTTCGAAATATCTTCAGACTATCTTGAAAAGCATAGAATTAGCCATATACAGTGGACCAGAGCATAACATTAAAGAAGCTTTGAATATGGAAGGAAAATTATTAGCTGATAATATTAAATGGATTCTAGATCGTGAGAGTAAAAATGGAAATGATAAAATAGTTCTTTGGAGTGGAAATCAACATATAAGCAATATTTCTAAAGATTATAAAAGCATGGGGTATAATTTAAAGGAGATGTATAAAGATAAATATTATTCATTAGCATTAGAATTTCATCAAGGTAGTTTTGGAGCGTATCCTATAGACAGTAGTGGTGTAGGTAGTGAGTATGAAATCTATAATATAGAAGAAGGAAATCCTCAAATGTTTTCTAATATATTTAACCTTACAGAAATATCAAATAGTTTTATAGATTTTAAATCTTCATCACAGGATAAGGATGTTAAAAAAATATTATCATCTTCAATACTAATGCATAACATTATTTTTTATAATGGGTATGAAGAAGATTATTATATGAAATTAAAGCCTATAGATACCTTTGATGGGTTAATATTTATTAGAGACACTAATGCTATAAGTAAATTAAAATAAAAAATTAAGATAAAAAATTGAAATAAAAAATAGATGTNNACATCTATTTTTTATTTCAATTAGTCTTGAACTGGAGCACCAACTGGGCAAACGCTAGCACAAGCACCACATTCGATACAAGAATCAGCATCGATAACGTATAATCCATCTCCTGCACTTATGCAGCTAACTGGACATTCAGATTCGCAAGCACCACAAGAGATGCAAGTATCTACTATTTTATAAGCCATGAAAAAGACCCCCCTTTACTATTAAATCATGATTATCATACCATATTATGATATAATAATAAAGAGGATTTATATTTAAATATAATAAAAAATACAAGAAATAAATTAATTTTATAGTTAATAAATGAACTAATTAAAGTAAATGTAAAATATATTAACATTTATTTAAATTAATTTATTTTCAGTACATATAACTAGTGCTATAAAAAAACAAATGTTAAAATAACTACAATGGGAATTAAAGAAGTTTTAAGAGGTATGAAAATGAAATTAAAGGGAAAAGTGGTAGTAATTACAGGAGGAACAAGAGGTATAGGTAAGGGAATAGCCTTAGAATTTGCTAAAGAAGGAGCAATATTAGTACTAAACTATTTTAACGATGATGAAAGTGCAAGGGAGACTTTAAATCAAATTAGTTCCATGGGAAATTATTGTACTTTATTTAAAGGAGATGTAAGTAATTATAACTTTTCTAAGGAATTAATAGAATATACTCTAGAGAAATTGGGCAGAGTGGATGTATTAGTAAACAATGCAGCTATTTCTAAAATAGGACTATTTATGGATGACACTGAAGAAGATTTTGATAAAATTATGTCTGTAAATTTTAAGTCAGTATTTAATACTACAAACTCTGTAGTTAATCATATGATTTCAAGAAAAGAAGGTAGCATTATTAATATATCATCAGTTTGGGGAGGTGAAGGAGCTGCCTGCGAAGTTTTATATTCTGCATCAAAGGGAGCTATAAATTCCTTTACAAAGGCCTTAGCTAAGGAACTAGCATTAAGTAATATAAAAGTAAATGCCATAGCACCGGGTGTTATCGAAACTAAGATGAACATGTGGATGAAAGAGGAAGAAAGAGTGGAATTAACAGAGGAAATACCCATGGGGAGATTTGGAAGTGTATCGGAAGTGGGAAGAGCTGCTGTATTTTTAGCTAGTAAGGATAGTAGCTATATCACAGGGGAAATACTAAATGTAAACGGGGGCTTTTAAATTTACCTTTAAAGCAGATAATAATTTTAAAATCAGATAGTATATTAATTATTTAATTGATACATATAGAAAGGAATTAGAATTTATGAATAGTGTTGAGATGAAAACATTAATAAAAGTTATATTTGTATGTATACTGTTATTTATATTTTCTCCATTGATTTTTGGAGTTTTAGGAATTGTATTCAAAGGAATTTTATGGCTTATTTTAGGGATTGTAATTATAATAACCCTTAGTATAATGTACTTAAAATATAAGGTGAAAAAGGAAACTAACGAATTTTATTCTTCTAATGAGAATGGAAGGCCACAAGGTAGCAATAGTGCCAATGTAACTCCAGACTCAGAATCTTATATAGACTATAGCGATTCTACTATTGTAGATGTAGAAGAGTATGAAGAAAGTAATGATAAGGAAGAATAGTTAAAGAGAAAATAAGAATTACGAACAAGAAGCACCGATGTTAATTTATTTTACTATTGGTGCTTTTGTACATTAGAGGTGAATATAATGAAGAAAATATTATTAATTGAAGATGAAGAACATATAAGAAAGTTTGTAAAAATAAGCCTTAAGAGAGAGGGCTTTCAGGTAGTAGAAGCAGAAACAGGAGAACTTGGTATTGAAGAAGTTGCAAAAGAGAGCCCTGATATTGTAATACTTGATATAATGCTTCCTGGAATTGATGGATATAAAGTGTGTGAAATTTTAAAGAAAAGTTATCCACAGATGGGAATAATAATGCTTACTGCTAGAGCGCAAGATGGGGATAAAATTATGGGATTAGAGTTTGGTGCAGATCACTATATTATAAAGCCCTTCAACCCATTAGAGCTTATAGCTATTATTAAATCTTTACTTAGAAGAATGGAACTAGGAAATGGTCTTAAGAGTAGAGAAATTATATCTGGAGCTTTTAAAATAGATTTGGATAGTAAGGTACTATATAAAAGTGGAGTAGAGATAGAATTAACCCCTAAAGAATATATGCTTATAAAAATGTTTATGGAAAATCCAAACAAGGCCTTTAGCAGAGATGAACTTCTAGATATGGTGTGGGGCTATAATTACATAGGGGAAAATAAAATTATTGATGTAAATATAAGACGTATTAGAAGTAAGATAGAAGATAACTCATCTAAACCTAAATATATTGAAACTGTTTGGGGAACAGGATATAAGTGGAGGGAAGATTAAGTGAAATCCTTAAAAACTAAGATTTCTAGCAGTAATATAATTGTAATAGCTATAACCATATTCATAGTTCAAATTATGGTTTACATAGCTATCAAAGGATATTACTATAGAAATCTAGAGGATACTATATATGGTCAAATCAAGATATCATCAGATTTTTATAATACATACTTGTCCTCCAATACTGTAAAAGAGAATATATTTAATGATAATGATACATTTTGGAGTAATACGGATTGTAGAGTTCAAATAATAGACTTAGAAGGTAATGTTATGATGGATTCTTCAGGATATATTTCAAAGGACAGAATATTAACTAGAGAAGTTAAAGCAGCAGCTAGTGGTAATACTGAAGGGGAAGCTAATATATATCAAAATGAAAATAATAATGAAAAGATTATTTGTGTAGCATATCCACTTTCTTTTGATACAGATGTAGATGGAATATTGAGATTTAGCGCCTCTACTGAAGGTATAGATAAAAGCATAAGGGAAATATTGTTTATAATAATTTTATTAGGTATACTAGTAATTTCTATTTCGTCTACTATAAGTTTATTTATTTCTAATAGTATAATGAAGCCTTTAAAACTAGTTTCTGTGGGAGCAGAAAAGATGGCTAAGGGTAACTTTAAAGAGAGTATACCAAATTACTCTAAGGATGAGATAGGAAGTTTAGCTGATACTCTAAACTATATGTCTGAGGAGATACTAAAAAATGAAAGACTAAAGAATGAATTTATATCATCTGTATCCCATGAACTTAGAACACCTCTAACTTCTATTAAGGGATGGGCCATTGTGTTAGAGTCCTCAGATTTAGAAGATAAAGAAGAAGTAAGAGAAGGTCTTAAAATTATAGAGTCAGAGGTTGAAAGATTAACTTATCTAGTAGAAGAATTATTGGACTTTTCAAAGTTAATTTCAGGTAAAATCACTTTAAGAAAAGAAGTGATAAGTATAGGTGAGTTTACTCAAGATATATTAAGACAATTAGAACCTAAACTACTGTCTAGAGGAATAGAGGTCATATTTGAAGAACTACAGGTTAAACCTATAGAAGTTGATAAAAATAGAATGAAACAGGTTTTAATAAATATTTTAGATAATGCTATAAAGTTTTCACCTAATGATTCTAAAATAGTAGTTAAGCTAATAGAAGATGAAAAATATTTAACTATATCAATTAAAGATTATGGCTATGGAATTTCTAAAGATGAACTACCTCATGTTAAAGAAAAATTTTATAAGGGAAGAAATATAAATGCAAGCAATGGTATAGGACTCTCTATATGTGAAGAAATTATAACTCAGCATGGCGGAATTTTAAAGATAGATAGTGAATTACAAAAGGGTACAGAGGTTATTATAATGTTACCTAGAGGAGATATGAGATGAAAAGATTAATAAGAATACTGATAACTTTTATGTTAGCGCTTATTCTTACTGGTTGTAATAAATTTAACATAGAAGTAAAGAAACCAAATAATGATTCTATTTTAAAGGGACAATGGCAAGTTAAAAATTATGTGGGAATTACAGAAGAGGAAGTATTTAATTGTAATTTGTTAGACAGCAAAGTGAGTTTTAGTAATGAAGAAGTATTTATGTTTGATAAGGCATACAAGAACATAACTTATAAAGCTAAATTAGTAAATGGTGAACAATACATTTATAATACTATAGGCTTTATACCTGATTATTTAAAAGATACTAAGGAAGTAGAAGTTGTAACCATATCATCTAAAAATACATATTTAAAGGAAGTTATTGTTATAGATAAAGGTATATTAGTAATACAGGACGATGTTTTACTTTATCTTGAAAAAATAGATGATAAACCCATGGAGAATATCAATGAAAAAACCGGTGTAGATGAAATAGCAGATAGTGAGAAAATTAGTAATGGAGTATTAATAGGCATTAAAGATAAAACTGATGAGGGATTTACATATAAAACTCTTTGGATATCCTATGATGGTAAAAAAATATATAGTAAAGAGGTTCCATTCCTACTTTTACCACGTAAAAATGGATTTTTCAAGGTTTCAATTCATAGAGAATATATTGAAAACAATTATAAGGATAATATAGAATTTGTATTTTTAAGTGGCAATCCATCTGAAAAGCAAGCTGATCTAAAAGTAAGTAAAGAACCAAATATAAATGTATCTAAAGAGATAAATTTTATAGGAAATGATTATATAAGTATTAAAATTCATGAACAAGGAGAAGATCATAGGGCGGAAAAGGTAGGGACATATTTAATTGATACTATGAATATGGAAGGTAAAGGAGCAGTTTCCTTAGGAAATATTAGTGAACAGAAAAATATAACTAAGTTTAATAATGAAGCACAAGGACTTCATATAGAAGATATAAATAAGTTTACAGATGTTTCTATCAAAAGAAATCAAGGAAGATGGCAGATTTATACTGTTCATAGTAAAAAGGATGAAAGTATTGAAAATAATATAAATATTCCTTTAAAAGTATCTAAGAATGTAGCTAGGTATGATAGGCTATTTACATCATGGCAAGGAATTAAAAATCAGGTTCCATCAGCGGAGGATGCATTATCGTCACCTAATAAAAATATGACTATAATAAAGACAAAATCAAGTTTATATGGATATAAAATAGAAGATGGAAAAATCAGTGAATCACCAGAGTTAACTATTTCTTTAAATGGTGATGAGGAGATAGTTATGGCAGAATGGGCCATGGCAGAATTTGTAGGATATTGGACAGAACAAGTAAATTCATTACTTAAGTCAAGTAAATAGTGTAGTATATAAACCAAGGAAAAGCCAGGCAATAATTTGCCTGGCTTTTTAGTTATCATGTATAATTTTAGCTACATCCAGTGGTTGTTCCACAATCTTGACAAACCTTACATGTACCATTTCTCACTAAGTTTGTACTTGAACAGTTTGAACAAACCTCGGAGTAAATACGCTCACCTTTTATTTCTGATTTCCCATGGTCAATAGAAGTAGTAGATACTTCATTATGATGAATTATTGGTTTTACCATATCCTTAGGGTTAGGTTTAATTTGGCAACGAGAATAGTCACCAAGCTCAATATCTATAACTTTACTGATTAAGTCAGAGATGGAGCTAACATGCTTAATGTAAGGATGTTTTTGCACAAAGCCATAAGGTTCATATTTTTGGCCTCTAAGCATTTTAGCAATATCTGCTGCAGGAACGTGATATTGTAGCATTACAGAAATAGATTTAGAAAGAGAATTTAAGAGTCCAGTTATTATAGTTCCTTCTCTATCTGTAGTTATATAAATTTCAGAAATTTCCCCATTTGTTCTTCTATTAACTGTAGTGTATATTTTAACATCATCTATTTGAGCAGGATGAGTAGTTCCAAATCTAATACCAATTGGTTTTTCACGAGTAAATACAGTAGATGAAGTAGTTTGATTTTGTAGTTCTTTAGCTTTAGATAAAAGCTCTTCATAAGTTAGCTTTTCTAAATCTGCATCATTTTCTTCTTCTAAAACTGTATTTAAAGGTTGACTAGCTTTGCATCCATCTCTATAAAGAGATATTCCTTTTACCCCAAGGTTCCAAGAATCAAGGACAACCTTTTTAAAGTCATCTACAGTAGCTGTTTTAGGTAGGTTTACCGTCTTAGAAACTGAACCAGATATAAGAGGTGTGATGGCAGCCATCATTAGAACGTGTCCCATAGGCTTAATATATCTCTCACCACTTCCACATTTGTTTGCTGTATCAAAAATGTGAATATGTTCTTCTTTAAGATGAGGAGCTCCTTCAATTTTACCATCTATAATTTTTTCATACTCATATCCATTTTCATTAACCATTTCTTTTCTAAGAATATAATCTACTATGTCTTTAATTTCATCTTGTGAGTATCCAAGGTTATCAAGGGCATCTTCTATAATTGGATTTACTATAGTCATAAATCCACCACCGGATAATTTTTTATAAACAAAGTGGGAGAAGTATGGTTCAATAGAAGTAGCACCACAATCCATAGCAAATGAAATTGTTCCAGTTGGAGCTATTACAGATACTTGAGCATTTCTATATCCAAATTTCTCACCATACTCTACAGCTTCTTGCCAAAGAGTTTTTAAAAGTTCAGATAGCTCAGTATTACCTTCTACCTTAAGAATTTCATGATTAACTTCCACAGGGCTATAGTGAAGGTCTTCGTATTCACTATCTAGCGCTCCTGCAACCCTTCCATGATTTCTTATTACTCTAAGCATTGCATCTTTATTAATGTCATATTTTTCGAATGGTCCTACTTTTTCAGCCATAAGGGCAGAAGTAACGTAAGAAGCTCCAGTAAGCACTCCAATTAGAGAAGCAGTTAATTGTCTAGCTTCTTCTGAATCGTAAGCATAACCCATTACCATAAGAAGAGAAGCTAGGTTTGCAATTCCAAGACCTGTTGTTCTAAACATATATGTTTTTCTTGCAATATCTTCTGTTGGGAATTGACCCCAGTGAACAGAAGATTCAAGCATAAGTTGTAGCAAAGATACCATATGAACATATCCATCTAAATCAAATACTTTACTATCCTTGTTATAGAACTTATATATATTAATTGAAGCTAAGTTACAAGATGTATCATCTAAGAAAGCATATTCACCACATGGGTTAGTAGAATTTAATCTATTATGCTTTGCACCAAGGTCTCCATCTTCACCACCGGGACATGTATGCCAAGCGTTGAAGGTATCATCAAATTGAGGTGCTGGGTCAGCACATTGCCATGAAGCTAAGTTGAATTCGTCCCATAGCTCACTAACTTTAACATCCTTATTAATTTTTTCATCTATTCTTCCCTTTAAAGTTATTACTTCATCTGGATTTTCAGATAGATTTTCAACTTTTTTCATGAATTCATCGCTGAATCTTATAGAGTTATTACCGTTTTGACCGGATACAGTTTCATAAGCTTCGCCTTCAAAGGAAGCATCATAGCCCATTTTACCTAAAGCACGAACCTTATCTTCTTCTCTAGCCTTCCAATTTATAAATTCTCTAATTTCTGGGTGATCTATATCAAGGCAAACCATTTTAGCTGCACGTCTTGTAGTACCACCAGATTTTATAGTTCCAGCATTTCTATCAAAGCCCTTTAAAAAGCTCATAACACCTGAAGAAATTCCACCAGCAGAAAGCTTTTCGTCTTTAGCTCTAAGAGTTGAATAGTTAGTTCCACATCCAGAACCACCCTTAAATAGTTTAGTTTCTGTTACATATTGCTCAGAAATTGAATGAGGTCCTAAAAGTTTATCTTGTATAGATAAAATAAAGCAAGCAGAAGCTTGAGTTCTAGTATAGTTATCTACGCTTTTAACAACTTTTTTTAAGTTCTCATCATAATAAAAATGACCTTGATGCTCACCAGCTATATCATAAGAAAGCTTTAATCCAGTATTAAACCATTGGGGTGAATTTGGTGCATACATTTGATTTAAGAAGCAATAAACTAATTCATCATAAAGTATTGTAAACTCCTCATCATTAGTTATTAAACCTTCATCCTTTAGAGATGCACACCAAAAATTAACTAATCTATGTGCCACCATTTTAAGACTATTTTCATAGCCTACTTCATTAGGTACTAAAGCTCTTTTGAAATATTTAGAAGCAATTATATCACAAGCATTTTGTGAATAGTGAATTGGAAATTCTAAGTCCTTCATATCTACGAGAATGGTACCTTTTTTATAGTCTTTTAAAATTACGTCAACTTTTTTCCACTGGAATAAATCGTATACTGTCAAATCTTTATTAGTTTCTAACTCTTTTGTGTAGTATCTTTTTATTATATTGTTAATACTCTTCATTATAAAAGCTAATCACACTGTTATGATTAGCAAGTCACCCCCTAAATACTTCATATACTATATATTGTGTCCGAAATGTGCTTTTGCACTATATGTTGTATTATATTATATAATTTTTTTTCTTACAACTATTGAAATTTCCATTAAACTGTGCTTGTTCACACCTGAAAATAGCCTTAAATTAAGTAGATTTCAGTACCCTAACCACTTCAACTGATTAACTAATAAAATTTTATGACAAAGTTATAAAAATTATTACAAACTAATATAATTTCATAATACATATGGAAAAATAAATACATAATTCAGTAATTAGGTGATGAATAATAGGAAAAAATAAATTATTACACAATAGACTTTTAAATTATGGTATCATTACCTTATATAAAAGATAATAATTATTGTTGTGTTCATATAGTTTTAAGAAATTAAAATGGTTGAATGAAAATTATGGAAATTTCAAGTATAAAGGATGGATGGAAAATGATAAAAGCAATTAAAGGGAATACACCAATTATAGATGATACATGTTTTATAGCAGAAAATGCAACGGTAATAGGGGATGTAACTATAGGAGAAAATACTAATGTATGGTATAGCGTGGTAATTAGAAGTGATATGGATACCACCAGTATAGGAAAAAATACTAACATTCAAGAAAATTCTACAGTACATAATGATTTTGGAATATCAACTAGGATAGGAGATAATGTTACCATAGGTCATAACTGCATAATTCATGGGTGTAATGTAGGAAATAATGTGTTAGTAGGAATGGGATCAATAATACTAAATGGTGCTGAAATAGGAGATAATACAATTATAGGAGCAGGAAGCCTTGTAACTCAAAACAAAATAATCCCAAGTGGAGTATTATGTATAGGAAGCCCTGCTAAGGTGGTAAGGGAGTTAACAGAAGAAGAAATTAAATCTATAAAGTCTTCAGCTGAGAATTATGTTAATATGGGAAGAGAGCATAAAGAAATTCAAGAGTGAAATAATGCTATTGAAGCAATACAAGTAGCCTTATAATAAGCAATTTGAATTTTATGTAGTTTTAGATAATAAAATTATGCTAGGAGAGATAGTTTTGATAAAGTTAGATGTAATAAAAAAAATGACTACAGAAGAAAAATATAAATACATGTTAATCCTCTTAGAAGGCCAGTTAAGTTCGGAAAAAGATATATATGCAAATATTTCTAATGCATCTGCCATTATATATGCTATTTTTGATAAATTAAATTGGAGTGGATTTTACTTTGTAAAAAATGAAGAGCTAGTTTTAGGGCCATTTCAAGGTTTACCAGCTTGTAATAGAATAGCTATAGGAAAAGGCGTATGTGGAACAGCAGTAGCAACTAAGAAAATTCAAAGAATAGATAATGTTCATGATTTTCCAGGACACATTGCCTGTGATTCGGCATCAAATTCTGAAATAGTAATTCCAATAATAAAAGATGATGTGGTTTATGGAGTACTAGATATAGATAGTTATGAATTTAACACATTTACAGAATTAGAAGAGAAATATTTAATAAAATTTGTAGATAAGCTTAATAAATATATTGATTGGAGTCAATTATAAATATAAGCAAAGTTTTAAAAGTGGATAGGAGAAAATAAATGATAGAATTAGGAAAAATTAATACTCTTAAAGTATCAAGAAGTTGTGAATTTGGATATTATTTAGATGCAGAGGGAAAGACAACTTCTGAAGACATACTAATACCAAAGGGAAATATAGTGGGTGAAATAGGCGTAGAGGATGAAGTAGATGTATTTGTATACCGAGACTCTAAGGACAGACCTATAGCTACTATGAAGCCAGTAGAAGCTCAAGTAGGAGAGTTAGCTTACTTAAAAGTAGTAGATAAGACTGGAATAGGATACTTTATTAGCATAGGTATAGAAAGGGATGTATTAGTTCCATTTAGGGAAGCACCCGTTGAATTAGAAGTAGACAAAAAATATTTATTTTATCTATATGTAGATAAAACTAACAGAATAGCTGCAACAACTAGAGTAGATAGATACTTACATGATACTACTCATTATAATGTTGGAGAAGAGGTAGAAGGCGTAGTTTATGGAAAACATTCTAATGGAAATTTAGTTGTAGCTATAGACAATACATTCAGAGGAATTATATTAAAAAGTGAATGTTATGACGACATTTCCATTGGTGATAAAATAAAGGCTAGAGTAAAGAAATACTTTGATGATGGTAAAATTCAAATCACCACAAGAAAACCTCGTCTTGAGGAAATGGGAGAATTAGAGGAGGTTATTCTTAGCTACTTAAAGAAGAACCAAGGTTCAATGAGATTTAATGATAAGTCTAATCCAGATGATATAAAAAAATATTTTAAGGCTAGCAAGAATGCCTTTAAGAGATCTTTAGGGGCACTGATGAAAAAAGGACTTATAGAGCAAGATGAAAATGGTACTAGGTTAAAATAAAATATGAATAAAGTTAAAAGCTATCTCAGAATTATTTTGAGGTAGCTTTTTAAGTAATATTATATTTATTGAATAACAATAAATATTTATTGACGTAAAAAGCCTCTTGTGATAAGCTTTGGTTAGAGGTGATAAATTTGAAAAATATGTTATTTAGAAAGATACTATATATTGTATCAGTTTTATCAGTAGTTATAACTATAATAGCTGGAGCAACATTACCTAATATAGTAAATTGGTATCTTAGTAATATATCTACTGCTGGGTTAGATATAGGTGGAGGAATAAAAATATTCTTATATATAACTTATATACCATTTTTATTAATACTTATTTCAGTAATGAAATTAAGTGGAAAGCTATTAAAAGGAAGTCCTTTTTGTAAAGAGAGTATAAAGTCGCTAAAGGTGATAAGTATATGCTCATTCATAGCTTTTGTTACTTATTTAGCAGGAACAATATTCTTATATAAAAATTTAATTTGTATAGTTATAACTTTTGCTACCATGATGGTATTTATCATTTCTTCAGTAGTAAGAGAGCTTATAAATAATGGAATTGAACTACAAGAAGAAAATGATCTTACTATATAAGGAAGGTGGATTAATTGATAATTGTTAACGTAGATGTAATGATGGCTAAGAGAAAGATGAGCGCTACTGAACTTTCAGAAAAAGTTGGCATAACAATGGCTAACTTATCTATTTTAAAAAATAATAAGGCAAAGGCAATAAGATTTACTACTTTAGAAGCTATATGTAAGGCCTTGGATTGTCAACCTGGTGATATATTGGAATATAAGGAGGAGTAATGAAGAAGAAAGTTTTAGCTACAATATTAGAGATTGTAGTTACGATAATTTTACTATTAACTTATATTAAAGTAAGACCTATAATACTTCCAACCTACACAGAATGCCTAGAAGCCAATTGGAACATAAAATTACCTAAACCAGATAAACTAACTCTCATAGGAAGTACTAGAGGGGGTTTTGGCGGTGATGGAGATGAAATTAATGAAGTAATTTACCATGATGAAGAAGACTTAGAGAAATTAAATAATTCTTTTCAGTGGTTTAACTATGAGGAGATACCTTTTAAAATATCCTATGATGGTGTTATGCTATTAGAAGATAGAGATAAAATAAATCATAAGGAAATTAGTATATCTGATGGTAATCCTGAAAAAGTAATAGAAAAACTAAGCAAAGAAGCTAAATATTTTTATATGGATAAAAATAATAAAAGTGATTTTATTGTATTTATTTTAGATGGTAATACTTTAGAAATATACGAATCTTATAGATGATTTAAGACTAAATAAAAGGATTGGAACTTCCAATCCTTTTATTGTATTAAGTTTTAATTTATAGTTTACTTACTCTAAAAATAGTGTCTAACTTATTATATCCAATAGCATCAGGCAAAAGGTTAGAAAGTTTTGAGTATATCTCCATAGTTATATTAGGATCAACATCTTTAAAGGTTTCTATCATTTCAGAATAGAGAGTTCTAAGTTCTTCAATATCATTTAGTCCCCTATATATTTGTTCTAAAAGACTATATCCTAGTAGTAAAGCTTCACTGTGAGAATATTCTTTAGCCAGATTTAATCCATATTTAATTTTAGATATAGCCTCTTTATTAGAATCGATTTTCATATATAACTTAGCCATATACATTAATGTACTGTCAAGACTATCTTTATCATTAGAAGTTTTAAAATCTATGGCCTTATTAAAATACTTTAGAGAATCATCATTATTATTTGCATCTGAATAGGCTAATGCCAAATTATTATAGATATATCCTTTATAGATTCCTAATTTATCTCCAAAGGTATGAAGAAGCTCTTTATATAGAGTTATGGCTTGAAAATTAGAACTATTACTAAGATAACAGTTAGCTTTTAAAATTGTTCCTTGAATATATCTGGTTAGGTCATTATTAATATCAACAGCACCTAATAATTTATCTATATAAAGAATAGAATTATCAAAATCATTTAACTTTTTATAGGTTAAAGCTATATTATAGGTACAATTATAATAATTATTTTTATCCTTATTTTCTAAAGTAAAAGAGTGGCATGTACATAGATATGCTAAGGCCTCTTCATAACAAAGGGTTTTGATTTTACACTTAGCTAATTTATTATATATAAATATCATATCATCATCTTTGGTAGGAATAGCATTATATAATTCTAAGGTTTTAGCATAGAATACAAAAGCTTCATTAAATAGATTTTTATCATATAAGAGATTTCCCTTTTTAATATACAGAGAAGGAAGTATATCTATTAACTTATTAAGTTCTCCAATATGAATTACCTCATCAAGTTCATCAGCAGTTAAATTTAACCTAAGTTTATCCGTGCAATAAGTTCTAGCTTTAGTTTCTTCACTTAATATCAAATCATTCATCCCCTTATTCAAGTAAAATAAAAATCCTTTTACTCATATTTAAGCAAATTAAATTATGTTCATATATATTAGTCTATAGTAACTTAACAATTAGTGCAACATTTGGATAATAGAAATGAAATGAAATTATCAATAACAAAATACTATGTATATCATAAAAATATAAGGAAAATTTTATGTATAAATAAAGAAAGATGGTAAAATTAACTATATAGAAAATTGTTGTAACTACAAATCCTATGTTGTCATCATTATGTCATTTTTTGAACATGAAAGTTTTAGAAATTTATAATATTTTATAAGTTTGCATAAGTATACGTATTTTAAATAAAAAAGTGATTCAAAATTTTGAATCACTTTTTTATAAAAGTTTTTGAACATTGTTAGCTTCGTATAAAATTTCTTTAGATTTATCATATTTCCCAATATCCATATACAGTAGAGACAGCTTTATGTAAATACCTAAAACTTTAACTACATCTATTTCTTTTAAAATTTCTACTAATACAAGATATATCTCTTCAAGTTTATTTTTATCATTTAATTTTATATAAATATCTTCCAATATAGAGTAGCCTCTTATTAAAAACTCTATGTTAGAATATTTCTCAGATAAAGCTATACCTTCATACAATAGTTCTATAGCCTTATCATATGAATTTTCTTTTACATATGCAGAAGACATATCTATAATACTAGAATTCAAATTTTTAATATCATGTACTTTTCTAAAGCTAATTGATCTATTAAAATAGTCAATAGATTTATCTATTTCATTTATCTCACAATAAATACATCCTATATTATTATAAATCAATCCTAAGTGAACTCCAATATTTTCACTAAAGTTATTTAGAATATCAAAATATATAGTTAAAGCAAGGTGGTAATCTTTTTTCTTAAGATAACAATTACACTTTAAGATAATGCTAATTATATACACGTTTATATTGGTATCACAATCACATATATTTAGCAACTCATCTATATATATAAGAGCATTATCATATTCACCTAATTTTTTATATACAAGAGCTATATTATATAAACAATTTCTAAGATTAGTATCGTCATTAAACTCTTTACAATAGGAATAGGCTTTAAATAAATATGTGAGAGCTTCTTCATAGGATAGAGTCATAATCTTGCATTTAGAAAGCTTAATATATGCAAAAGATTTATTACTGTTATCTTTATTATCATTATGAATTTCTAGTATTTTATAGTAATATACAAAGGCGGTATTATATGAATTTTCATCATATAGTAGATTTCCCTTTAATAAGTAAGATTTTAAAAGTATGTCTTCTAATTTGTATTTTTCACCTATTTTTATAACTTCATCTAAATTTTTATGACTTAAGGTTAAATCTAATTTCATATGACAATAGTTTCGTGCTTCTTCTTTTTCAGGAAGAAGTAAATAATTTACATCTAAATTGATATTAGTTTCAAGCTCATCAGCTTTGTTTTGCATAAACTTAAGATAATTTGCTAAGGTTACTCCGGTAAGATTTCTTTTATCACTTTCAACCATACTAATATAATTTCTAGAAACACCGATTTCTTCTAGTTCTACTTGTTTGATATTTAGTTGTTGTCTAAGAGCTTTTAATCTTTTTCCAGGACTTAAGAAATCCAAATCCTTCACCCCCTTATTTAAATAAATATAGTTAATTATATTTTATAGGTAATTATATGTAAAGGCAATGCATAATTAGTTCCAGTATATGTATTAAATTTACTATTTCACCTATTGTACCATTAGTATTCTTAGCTATATCTATAATAAAGTTTTATTATAGATATAGCTAAAATTTAATAGTGTAAGAAATTAATCTGTTAATAATTATAAGTTGTAAATTTGTATAGATATGGGCGCTTGTCCTAGTGGACCCTCTTCTTGACCTACATCATATAATGAAATTCCGATAAAAGCAGTTAAAGTTAGTGCACATAAAAATACTATACCTTTAGTAAGTTTAGTTTTCATAAAATTCACTCCTTTAATATTAATATTTATATTAAGCTTTAAAATTATGAACAAGATAAAGTTGAGAATTATTTTAATGCACAATGTATCTTAAAAAAGTATATAATTAACAGTTACTTTTTATAAAATATTATTTATATGTCGATATAAGATGATTATTAGTATATATTTAAAATACATTCACAGTAATTAATTATATTTTATAACATAATATGTATAATTACAATAATAAAATATAAAAAGTAACAACAAATTTACGTCATAAATCTCTCCTCATTGTATAAATATGTATAAAAATGAAAAAGTAATTAAAATGTATTATAATTTAAATGTAACTCATAAAAGACATTAATACTGCCTTTTATGAGTTACTTGTAATTTTATTGAAATTTGTCTTTTTTTATTTATCTTTGATAAATAGTTTAATTATTTCATTTATAACTAAAGGTATTAAGCTTAGAACAATAACAAGTCCCCAATCTGCTAAAGTTAGTGGTATAACATTGAACATTCTAGCAATTGGCGGTATATAAATAACTGCCATTTGTAATGCGATACCAACAACCATTGCATAGATTAAATACATATTTGAGAACAAACCAATTTTAAATATGGATTTATCTGAACTTCTCATATTTAAAGAATGAATCAGTTGAGTTCCACTAAGAACTACAAAGGCTATAGTTTGAGCATGCATCAAAGCTTCAGGATTGTTAGCTATGTTAACAAGAGTAACTCCGGCATCTCCGTATTTGTTAACTCCATAAATGAAACCTATAAGGGTTAATATACCAATTAACACACCATTAAATAAAAGAGTAAATAAAGAACCCTTAAATAAACTATCCTTAGGACTTCTTGGTTTATGTTTCATAACATCCTTATCACCAGGGTCTACACCTAGGGCAAGAGCTGGGAAGGAGTCTGTTATAAGATTAACCCATAATATATGAGTTGCATTAAGTGGTGCAGCCCATCCGAAGAGAATACCAAAGAATAGAGCAACAATCTCACCGGCATTACAAGAAATTAAGAATATTACAGATTTTTTTATGTTATTAAATATATTCCTACCTTCTTCAATAGCTGCTACTATGGTAGAAAAGTTATCATCTGTTAATACCATGTCAGAGGCACCTTTAGCAACGTCAGTACCTGTGATACCCATAGCTACACCAATATCAGCAGCCTTTAAGGATGGAGCATCATTAACTCCGTCGCCAGTCATAGATACAATATTTCCTTTAGATTTAAAGGCTTTAACTATTCTAACCTTATGCTCAGGAGATACTCTAGCAAAAACTCTTAGATTTTCACATCTACTTGAAAGTTCCTCATCAGTTAAGTTATCTATGTCAGCACCACTAGCTACTTGGTTTATATCCTCTGCAATAGATAGTTCCTTAGCGATAGCAAAGGCTGTATTTTTATGGTCACCAGTAATCATTATAGTTTTTATGCCAGAAGTTTTACAAATTTCTATAGAGTCTTTAACTTCTAGTCTAGGAGGGTCTATCATACCAATAAGACCAATGAATGTTAAGTCTTTTTCCAATTCATCAACTTCTACATGGGTAGAGTTAACAGTTTTAAAAGCAGCACCTAGAACTCTTAAAGCATCGTCTGACATAGCTGTAGCAACTTTTAAGAAACCATTTTTAATTTCTTCAGTCATAGGTACAACTTCACCATTAATATAAGCAGAAGTACATATATTAATAAGATTATCAGTAGCACCCTTAGTCATTACATTAAATTTATCTTCATAAGAGTTTACCGTAGTCATTAATTTTCTGTCAGAATCAAAAGGTATTTCATCAACTCTTTTATGAGTTTTATCTAACTCTTCTTTAAAAACGTTAAACATATTTCCCATATCTAAAAGTGCTATTTCTGTTGGATCTCCAGTTTTTGATGTAGCCGTAGAAGTAGCATCATTACAAAGGACTATGTTTTCAAGTAAAAGTTTTTCGCCATCATTATTTATATTGAATTCCTTAACTTCTTTTAGTTTATTATCTGCAAAGTATTTAACTACTGTCATTTTATTTTGAGTTAATGTACCAGTTTTATCAGAGCATATAATATTCACAGAACCTAAAGTTTCTACAGAAGGTAATTTTCTAATAATAGCATTTTGCTTTATCATTCTTTGAACACCTAAAGCAAGAACTATAGTTACAATAGCAGCAAGACCTTCAGGAATAGCCGCAACAGCAAGGCTGATAGAAATCATGAACATATCAGTAACAGCTCTATCTTGTAATAAACCGACTGCAAACATAATAGCACAGATACCAATAGCAGCAATACCTAAAACTTTTCCCAGTTGTTCAAGTTTCTTTTGAAGAGGTGTAAGCTCATTTTCACCTTCATCAAGCATTTTAGCTATTTTACCAATTTCAGTATTCATACCTGTAGCTACAGCTATACCTGTAGCTCTACCATAGGTAGCTAAGGTAGACATAAATACCATGTTCTTTTTATCACCAAGAGATACTTTTTCATCTTCAAGGATAAGATTTGCATTCTTGTCTACAGGAACAGACTCACCAGTAAGGGCAGATTCTTCTACCTTAAGGTTAGCACTTTCTATAAGACGAATATCACAAGGAATAAATCTACCTGCATCGATGATAATTACATCACCAGGGACTACTTCCTCTGAAGGAATTTCTATTAATTCTCCATTACGCTTTACTATAGCCTTTGGTGTTGATAATTCCTTTAATGCATCAAGGGCCTTCTCGGCTTTAGACTCTTGAATCATTCCAACTGTTGCATTAACTAAAATAACAATACCGATAATAATTGCATCACTTATTTCTTTTCCTACAACTACAGATAGTATAGCTGCAACTATAAGGATATAAATTAGAATATCATTTAGTTGTGCAAAGAATAGTTGGACTTTAGTTTTTTTCTTTTTTGATGCCAGTTTATTAGACCCATACTTGGACCTAATTTCCTCAACTTGAGATGAAGTAAGACCAGTATCTGGGTTGGTGTTAAACTTACCTATAACATCGTCAATAGAGTCATTAAAATACATAAAATCACCTCATAATTAATAGTGTTAAGCCATACTCTAAATCTAAGATTTAGTTAGTAAAACTTACATAGATTTAATAAAAGATATTCTTTTATTAATATTTGCAAAAACATAATCACATATGTAGGTAATGTATGTAAAAAGAAAAGACTCATATATAGCGTAAGCACTATACATGAGTCTCATTATTTAATGCAAAGCCAGACTTAAAGCCAAGATGTTGACATTGCCATAGGATAATCCTACTAATTACTCCCTCATATGTAATTATATTTTATACATTAATTATAAGGGATGTACTAATAAATTACAAGATATTTTTTATTAAAACTTAGCAAGCAAATTAGGGATCATTCCATAGAATAATATACCTAATAATGCTGCAATAACAATAATTAATATAGGATGAATTTTAGTTTTATAAAGTAGAAAACCAATAATTGCTGCTATTATTAAACTGTTTAAATCTCTATAGGACTCGTAGCTAAGAGTTATAAATACAGAAATTATAAGTCCAATAAGAGCAGGTCTCATTCCTTTTAAGGCATGAGCTAGTATCTTTGAATTTTTAAATTTATTAAAGAAGTAATTAGCAAAGGATATGAGTATGAAGGATGTAGTGACAACCCCTAGTGTAGATAGAACACTTCCTATAATTCCGCCAGTTTTATAGCCTACAAAGGTTGCAGCATTTATAGCTATAGGACCAGGAGTCATTTGAGATATACCTATGATATCCATGAAATCTGTTTGAGATAGCCAAGCATTGTTGTCTACAATTTCCTTTTGAATTAAAGGAAGCATAGCGTATCCACCACCAAAGCCGAAGGTTCCAATTTTAAGAAAGGCTAAATATAGCTTTAGTAATAGCATCTAATTTTCCTCCTTTGTATTTTTATAATTATCAATGTGGTGATTTCTATTAATATATATTCCATATACAGCAGCAATAAGAATTAAATATACAGGATTAACATTCATAAATACACTAAGAATTACAGTGACTATTACAATAATTATATTAACAGCTGTTTTATCTAAAACCTTTGCCAAGCTATTTACACCTACTAAAATTAGAAGGGGAACGGCAGCATTGATGCCTTTAAAGATAAGTTCAATGACATAAAGGTTTCTGAATTTACTGAAGGCCATAGCTATAATTACTATAATGATAAAGGAGGGAAGGGCTACACCTAAAAGTCCTAGGATAGCTCCTAGAACTCCATTAATTTTGTATCCAATGAAGGTACAGCTATTTATTGCTAAGGCTCCAGGAAAGCTTTGAGATATAGCTATTATATCTATAAATTCATCTTTGTCTATCCAATGGTTTTTATCTACAACTTCTCTTTCAATAAGTGGAATCATGGCATAACCACCACCAAAGGTAAAGGCACCTATCTTAAAGAAGGTTATAAACATATTAATTAAAGTTTTCATAATTGCCTCCTAAATTAATTTAATCTGTAAATAGTAAGAAAATATAGCTAAAATCCTTAACCTTATTTATAATATAATTAAAGGACAAGGGGGTGTTCACATGGAGATATCAAAAGTAGGAAGAAATACTCCAATACAAAGAGAAAGTAAAGTTGTAAATAACAAACAGGACTTCTCTAAAAATTTTAGCTTTGCTAGAGAGCAAAAGTCAGAAGAAGATCTTAAGAAAATGCTTAAAAATATAAAATCTAAAGGTAGCAGACTTGTAATTTCAAAGTGCTATGCTGATGTTAGAGCTTATAAAAAAGAAATAAAAGAATATCTAGAATCAGTACTTTCATTTATGTATTCCATAAAAAAGGATATAAGCTTTTGGCAAACTCAATACTTTGTTACAGTAGAGACTATTGACAATAAATTAGAAGAACTAACACAGATGCTACTTAATGAAGAACGAGAAAACTTAGATATAGCTAGCACTATAGATGAAATATCAGGTCTCATTGTAGATATTTATAGATAATTATAAATTAATATCTCTAATTATCTTCATTATTAAGTTATACTATAATTTAATATTTTATATATTAAGTTAAGGACCACTGGTAATAAATAGACAATTACCAGTGGTATTTAATTATATTTTTAAAGTTAAAGAAATCCGTTATAGCTAGCATCTGATGGCATTCTTAAATCTCCTCTTGGAGAAAGGCTTATAGATCCAACCTTAGGACCATCAGGTAGAGCTGAACGCTTAAATTGTTGAGTGAAGAATCGAGTCATAAATTTATTAAGCCATTTACTAATTACTTCGTCATCATATATCCCCTTAAAGGCAGCCTTAGCTAAGAATTCTATACGTTCCTTAGAAGCACCATGTTTCATGAAATGGTATAGGAAGAAATCGTGAAGTTCATAAGGTCCTACAATATCTTCAGTCTTTTGAGTAATGTTTCCATCTTTGTCCTTAGGAAGTAGCTCTGGACTTACAGGGGTATCCAAAATATCAATAAGGATTTTACTTATATCAGGAGTGCTTTCATGGTCAGCCACATAATCCACTAGGTATCTTACAAGGGTTTTTGGAATAGAACAGTTTACAGAATACATGGACATATGATCTCCATTATAAGTACACCAACCAAGAGCTAACTCAGATAAATCCCCTGTCCCAATTAACAGTCCACCTTCTTTATTAGCAAGGTCCATAAGAATTTGTGTTCTTTCTCTTGCTTGAACATTTTCGTAGGTTACATCATGTTGCTCTACAGGATGACCAATATCTTTAAAATGTTGGAGGCAAGCAGGTACAATATTTATTTCTCTTAAGTCTGTATCTAGGTACTTGCAAAGATCTAAGGCATTATTATAGGTTCTATCTGTAGTACCAAAACCAGGCATAGTAATGGTTACAATATTTTCTCTAGGCATTTTCAACATATCAAAGGTTTTTACTACAACTAGAAAAGCTAGAGTAGAATCAAGACCGCCAGAAATTCCTATAACTGCCTTCTTTAAGCCAGTATGCTCAAATCTTTTAGCAAGAGCTGAAGTTTGAATATTAAATATCTCTTTAGATCGTTTATCTCTTTCAAGAGGATTACTAGGTACAAAAGGATGTTTATCTATATATTTATCAAAATTATTAATAGCTATATTGTTAAAATCAAAGTATATAGTTTCCATATCAAAAGGAATTAAAACTTTATTATCTCTAAAGCTTATATTTTTTAATCTTTCAGCCTTTAATTTATCTACATCAATAATTGCTGTAATAATTTCATTTTCGCGATTAAATCTTTCATTTTCAGATAAGATTCCACCATTTTCACTGATTAAAAGATGGCCACTAAATAATACATCAGTAGTAGATTCAAAGACTCCACTAGAAGAATAGATATAGGAACTCATACATCTAGCACTTTGATTTTCAATTAAGGCTCTTCTATAGTCAGCCTTGCTAACTAACTCATTAGATGAAGATAAATTACATATTACATTACAACCAGCTAAAGATAAGAAGCTACTTGGTGGAATAGTAACCCAAAGGTCTTCACAAATTTCCACTCCAATACTAATATCACCACTTCTAAATATTAGGTTAGTTCCAAAATATATATTATCTTGGAAAGGAAGTTTAACTATTCTAGAAGTTATATTAAGACCACTGCTAAACCAACGTTTTTCATAGAATTCAGAAGCATTAGGTAAGTAACTTTTTGGAACAATACCTAAAACTTTACCATTAAAGATAAGATAAGCTGCATTATAAAGCACATCATCATATTCAAAAGGAGCACCTACAGCAAATAACATATCTCTTCCTTCAGAAAATACACAAAGATTTTCAATAGCTACTTCTGCTTTTTTTAGTAGTTTTTGTTGAAAGAATAAATCAGCACAACTATAAGAGGTTATAGATAATTCAGGAAAAACTAAAATTTTAACTTGTTCTTCTATAGCTTTTTCAACACATTTTTTTATTTCATTTAAGTTAAAGTCAACATCTGCTACCTTAGTAATAGGACAAGCAGAACCAACCTTTATAAAGTTCATTAAACATCGCACCTTTCATATTAAAGATATTTCTTATATACGAGTTCTTTTTTTAGTTTTAGTTTTTTTAGGTTTATTACTCTTAATATTTTTTTTATTATGTAATTGTTCTTTCTCCACTATTGCAGTTTTTGTGGTTTCATTATGTTTTTTTATGCCTTTATTTTTAAGTTTAATAGTAGTTTTTTTAGCCACAGAATATCCGAATTTTCCAATAGGCTTAGGAGCTAAGCTAAAGTATTCACCATGAGAGTATGAAAGTAGGTCTCCTTTATCAAAGTGAATTTTCCCTTTTTCATCGATAAGTGTATTTTCCACATGACAGTTAACTATTTCAGCTAAAAATAAATCATGGGTACCTAGGGGAGTTATAGATTTTACTACACACTCAAAGGCAACGGGACATTGATTAATAATACCGCAGGAAATATCCTTAGCTTCACTGAGAGACAAGTTCATATCCCTAAACTTGTCATTGGTTCTTCCACTTTTAACTCCACAGTAATCCACAGCTTTAACTAGATTACTAGAAGCTAGATTTACTACGAAGGAACCAGTTTGTTTTATATATTCATAGGATAATCTTTCAGGACGAATAGCAACTGTAATCATAGGTGGCTTAGTACAAGCTGTACCTATCCAGCCTACAGTAAATACATTATCCTTTCCTTCAGAATTTCTACTAGTTATCATCACTGCTGGAACAGGATTTAGCATAATACTACCCTTAAAAGTAGTTTTAGCCATAATATCACATCACTTTCTAATTTTAACATAAACCTAATATAAATAAACTTAATTATTTTTGTCTCATATGTATTATATAGCAAGTTGGGTATATTTATCAAAAATAATAACCATCTAAGCTATAGATATTTATTATAGTACAATAATTTAAATTAATCTTTAATTTTGATTACCCGTTTTAGTAGGTATAAGAAATTTCGGGGAGTTTTAAGTGTAAACAGTGTGTTTTTATTCATAACCTTATATTATAATATAAATATAGGGAAATTCTTAACTTATATAAGGAGAATTTAGCTTCAATCAGTTAGGCTAAAATAACAAGACATATTGACCTATAAAAAAATTTGATATATAATTAACTTGAACGTAGTTCAAACAAGGAGTAGATATAATGAATAGGTTCTCAGAAAACCCAAGAGAGATTATACTTAAAGGAGCAAAAGAAATTGCCTTAGAGAATGGAATTGCAGCAATAAATATAAGAGCTGTAGCCAGTAGATGTAAAATTTCAGTAGGTACAGTTTATAATTCATTCTCCACAAAAAGTGAATTAGTGTTAGCGGTTGTTGAAGATTTTTGGAGAGAGGCCTTTACTGATTTTCATACATGCTTAATGGGTGAAAAAAATATTTTTGAAAAGATAGAGCTATTATATAATAATATTTTTGTTTACTTAGATAAATTTCAAGAAAATTGGATAGATCAGTTATCTTTATTAAGTAGTAGTGAAAAATCTCTAGGAAGAAAAAAAGAACACGAATTTTTTAAAAAAGTTAGTGAAAGTATAGTTAATCTCTTAGATTCAGAAGATAATATTAGTGATGAAACTTGGACAGACAATTTAACTAAGGAAAAAGTGGCTAAATTTATTTTTAGCAACATGTTAGTTATGCTTAAGGCTAAGGAAGAGGATATAACTTTTTTTATAGAAGCATTAAAGAGAATTATTTATTTTAAATAAAGTTAAATAAAAATGCTGTATTAACTTACAGCATTCTATATACTTAAAAATGAACTATGTTCAAATAAAAATGCGAGGTGATATATTATGCAAGGGATTATGGAAACACTTTTTGATATTCTTTATCTTTCGACAGTTATAATAATGGGAATTATTATGATTAAGAAAAGTGGACAAAATAAACAATACAGATTATTTGGAATTATGGCAGTGATTTTAGGATGTGGAGATGCATTTCATCTAGTTCCAAGGGCTTATGGATTAGTTACCACTGGTTTAGAAGCTAATGCTGCGGCTTTAGGAGTAGGAAAACTAATTACATCTATTACAATGACTATATTTTATGTAGTGCTATATCATATATGGAGAATTCGTTATGATGTCAAAGACAAAAAAGGCTTAACTAATATTATTTATGGATTAGCTATTGTTAGGATTATATTATGTGCATTCCCAGAAAACCAATGGTTATCATATAATGCTCCAGTTTCCTGGGGAATATATCGTAACATTCCTTTTGCATTAATAGGACTTATAATCATATGGATTTTCCATAATAAAATTAAAGAAAACAATGATAAAGGATTTAAATTTATGCCTATTGCAATAATTTTATCTTTTGGATTCTATATTCCTGTTGTACTATGGTCCAATACTTTACCGATCATAGGAATTCTTATGATACCTAAGACTTTAGCCTATGTATGGATTGTATTTATGGGATATAACGAGATGAAAAAACTCTCAAACCCGCATGGTGTAAACAACTAGTTAACTATTTAAATATTTATATAGTTCTATAGGTAAATATTTAAATCGTATCCTAGGTAAAATTTTAAATAGTTATATAAGATAAATTTTAAAAATTTTAATATTTATTATATTAAATATTTTTAAATTATGAATTCTTAAGCTGTTTGAAATAAATTATCCCTTTGAAAGACCTACTTAAAAATAAAATTTTTAAGTAGGTCTTTGCTATGGAGCTATGTAGTATAATATGTAAAAATAGTATAAAATATAGTTATTGAAATAGGTATAATAAGGAGTGATTTGGTTTATGGAATTAAGTTCAATTGATGTAGATAAAATTATAGAAGATCACTATAAGTTTTTTGAGTCAAAAAAAAGTCGTAATATAGATTTTCGTATTAATCAATTAAGAAGTTTAAAGTCTGCTATAAAAAAGTATGAATATAAAATATATGAAGCATTATATAAAGATTTAGGAAAGTGTGAGTTTGAATCTTATACTACAGAGGTAGGCTTTGTATTAAGTAGTATTAGTCACACTATAAAGAATTTAAAGAAGTGGGCAAAGAAAGAAAAGGTAAAAACGCCTTTGTACTTATTTCCTGCAAAAAGTTTTGTAATTTCTGAGCCCTATGGAACGGTTCTAATTATAGGGCCTTATAATTATCCATTTCAACTTTTGATAGAACCTTTGGTGGGAGCACTTGCTGCTGGAAATTGTGTAGTATTAAAACCATCTGAAAATGTGCCCAATTTATCAAGAGTAATTACAGAAATGATTACTGAAACCTTCCCTAAGGAATATATACGCTCAGTAGAAGGTGGAATAGAAACTAACACTTCATTGATTAATGGTACCTTTGATTACATCTTCTTTACAGGGAGTGCTCAAGTTGGGAAAATAATAATGGAAGCTGCTGCAAGAAACCTAGTTCCTGTTACTTTAGAATTAGGTGGGAAAAGTCCTGTAATTGTAGATGAAAGTGCAGATATTAGAGTGGCAGCTAAGCGTATAATTTGGGGCAAGACTATAAATGTAGGTCAAACCTGTGTAGCACCGGATTATGTAGTAGTAAATAACAAGGTGAAAGATGAATTAATTAAGGAATTAAAATTGCAAATTCAAAGCTTCTATGGTAAGGATGCTATGGAGAGTAAAGACTACGGAAGAATTGTTAATGATAGACACTTCATAAGGCTTAAAAATATATTAGATAAAGAGGCAGATAAAATAATATATGGTGGAAAAGTAAATAGAGAAAAAAGATATATTGAACCTACACTTATAGATGCTTCATGGGAAGGTGCAGCTATGTCAGAAGAGATTTTTGGACCTATTCTTCCAATTATAAGCTTTAGTAATTTAGATGAGATAATAGGGGAAATTAAAAAACTATCAAAGCCATTAGCTCTGTATTTATTTACTGAAAACTACGAAGTAGAGGAAAAGGTTTTGGAAGAGATATCTTCAGGTGGAGCTTGTATAAATGACACAATAACTCATTTAGCTAATCCGGAGTTACCTTTTGGAGGAGTTGGAAATTCAGGTATAGGAGCTTATCATGGTAAAGAAAGCTTTAAGACATTTTCTCATAGAAGAAGCGTTGTAAGAAAAACTACTAAAATAAATATTCCAATAGTTTTTCCACCTTTTAATAATAAAAATCTAAGTAATGTAAAAAAACTTATGAAATAAATTGAATGAGATAAGGGGGAGTTTTATGAAAATTTATATTTCAGTGGATATTGAAGGAATCAGTGGAGTAACTAACTGGGGATTTACTAATGAAGGTGGCTATAACTATGAAAGAGCAAGAAAGCTTATGACAGAAGAAGTAAATGCAGTCATAAGAGGAATTAAAAAAGCAGGTGCAAAAGAAATACTAGTAAATGATTCTCACGGTCCTATGACAAGTATTCTCATTGAAGAGTTAGATGAAGATGTAGTATTAATTAGTGGAAATAAAAAAATTCTTGGCATGATGGAGGGTATAAATAATACTTTTGATGCAGCTATGCTGATAGGATATCATGGAAGACATAATACTTCAGGGGTTTTAGCCCACAGTTATAATAGCTCTGTGGTATCAGAGATAAGACTAAATGGAAAAGTAGTAGGAGAGTTTGAATTTAACTCCTTATTGGCAGGATATTTTAAAGTTCCAGTGGTAATGACATCAGGAGATAACATTTTAACAAGTCAAGCTAAAGAATTTAACAAGAATATAGAAGCTGTAGAAGTTAAAAAAGCTCACAGTAGATATGTAGGTGAATGCATACAGCCAAAGAGAGTTCATAAAATGTTAGAATCATCAGCAGAAAAAGCTATTTATAATAAATTAGTAGAACCTAACATATTAGATGATGAAGTAGAGTTAGAAATAGCCTTTATGGATAGTGGTATGGCAGAAGGAACCTTATGTATTCCAGGAGTTCAGCTTATAGAACCTAACAGAATTAAGTACAAGGCAAAGGATATTATGGAAGCTTATAAAATAAGAAGTGGTCTAATTACCTTGGCTGGGGCTTGGATGCGATAACACTTAATTTAAACACATAAAACCTTAAAAAAAGTAGAAACTATTTAAGGAAAGGATGTGTTTATTATGAAGAGAAAATCAGGTTCTAACAATCCAGCTCAGAAGGGAAAAAGAAGACAAAAGCTTCATGAGAATCAAAACAATGTTGGGGATCCGCGAAATAAGCCTGAATTTAAAGATTTCAACGGAAATGAAATAAAATAGTTAAATTGTGTTTTAAGAAGCTGTCTCAGAAGTAGTTTATTTTGAGACAGCTTATTTTATTGCATTTATATATTCTCGGGGTGATTTGTGAAAGAGCTTTTTAAAGCTACGTAGAAAACTAGAGTAATCCTTAAATCCACAGAGAGAACTAACCTTAGTTACAGGCTCACCAGATTTTATAAGTTCTTGAGCCATAAATAATCTCTTCTGAATTATATAGTTATGAAGAGTATACCCAGTTTCATTTTTGAATTTATGCATTAAATAATATTTACTTATAAAGAATTCCTTACATATAAGTTCAATGGATAGATCTTGTGATAGGTTATTGTTTATATATTTTAAAATCTCTTCAATTTGTTTATCGTATTTTAAAGAATCCTTAGTAGTAATATAAGTTTTATCAAGATAAAGTCTGTTAAGATATATAATTAGTTGAATAAAGAGGGAGTTACCTAAAAGTTTACTTCCAAAATCTTGAGAGTTAAATGATACTTCTAAGGAAGATATGATATTTTTAAGGTTATTTTGAAATTTATCTTCAAGTCTTATTAAATTAAAACTCTTCTCTTTTGCTAGTTTAAAGCAAGTTGATAAATCGCAACCTTCATAATTATGATTTTCAATAAAACCTGAATTAGCCCAAATAATTATACGTTCATAGGTCTCATTAGAATCGATAATAGGCTTGTGCACATCATGATTGTTTACAAGTAGAATATCCCAAGGCTTTAAATAATAAGCCTTCCCTTCAATTAAATAAGTAACTTTTCCAGATAAAAAGATTATTATTTTATTAAAGTCATGATAATGAAACTCGAATTCTTGATTTTTTTTGTCCTTTATATGAAAAAGCTGAAAGTCTTTATTAAGATATCCAGATTTGTTACTTGAATATGTGTTATCCATAAAGATACCTCCAAAACTAAATATACTTCATTTATCATATTATTAAAAAAGCAGTTTTTGCAATGTTTTAAACAGTATATTCAATATTTATTGTACATAGTGTTGAATATAATAAGATTATAACATATATGAAAATTAAATTACTAATTATATTATTTTATTTAAGGAGGAGGAAAAATGGAGATTTTAAAAAATTATAAGTCCTCGATATTTTTAATAATTTCAGTTATTATAGGTGGAGTTATAGGGTTGATCATGGGAGAAAGGGCAAGTATTTTTGCACCACTGGGAACAATATTTCTAAATTTAATATTTACAATACTGATACCATTAGTATTCTTTAGTATTTCATCGGCTATTGCTAATATGGATAGCTCAAAAAAATTAGGAAAGATACTTGGAATTACAATAGTAGTATTTGTATGTACGGCTATTATATCAGGAATAATAGGGGTAACTAGTTTCAAAATTTTTAATCCTGCACAGGGACTAAATTCGTCTATGTTTACAGAGTTAATGAATAGTGCTCAAGTTGTACCTAGGGAGCAAGTAGGATTTTTAGAAAAAATAGTTTCTAGTATTACTGTAGGGGATTTTTCACAGTTGTTATCTAGAAGTAATTTATTGGCACTTATAATATTTTCTATGCTTATAGGTTTTGGAACTATGTTAGCAAAAGAAGAAGGAAAGGAGTTTTCTAATTTTTTAAGTAGTGGCGCTATAGTAGTAAATAAGGTGATAAATATAATAATGTATTATGCTCCAATAGGATTAGCAGCATATTTTGCCAACGTAGTTGGTCAATTAGGAAGTCAAATATTAAGTGGATATGCAAAGGTATTTGTACTGTATTTGATAGTATCTATAGTATATTTTATTATATTCTTTACTCTCTATGCCTATATAGCAGGGGGTAAAGAAGGTATAAAAGCTTTCTGGAGAAATTCCACAGGACCATCAGTGACAGCATTAGCTACATGTTCTAGTGCAGCCTGTATTCCAGTAAATATTCAGGCAGCTAAAAATATGGGAGTATCTAGTTCCTTAGCTAATATAGTTATGCCTTTAGGTGTAAATATCCATAAGGATGGTTCAGTGATAGGTGGAATATATAAGATAATGTTTTTATTTGCGATATTCGGAAGAGACATTAATAGCTTGGGAACTTTAACTATTATTTTCATGGTGGGATTACTAGTAGGAGCTGTTGTTGGTGCTATACCAGTAGGTGGTTCCATTGGCGAGATGCTAATATTAAGTATATTTGGATTTCCTCCAGAAGCTTTAGCAATAATGTTAGTTATTGCAACTATAATTGATGCGCCCGCAACCTTATTAAATTCTGCAGGTAACACGGTTTGTACCATGGTAATATCTAAATTTACAGAAAAGAAAAGGATTTAAAATAAAATTTATAATAAAAGTACAGATATAAATTTTGCATATAGAAATAAGGCTATCTCAACTGACTGAAATAGCCTTATTTTTATTCAATCTTATTGATAATATTTTATTAATTAGATTATTTAATTACAAATTTTACTGATTAGTTGATAAAAAATATTTATAAATTCAAAAAAATAGTTAATTTATAGAATAATATAAGATTAAATGTTTTATTACAATAATTTAAATAATATCCATATAATGTTATAATTATTTATAAAATATTGTAAGGGGGGCAGTTAATTGGGAAAGAAAAAAAATAAACTTTTAAGCCTAATTAGTGCATTATTATTCTTAGTAACTTATATTGTTATGCCAAGTATAAGTGTTTATGCAGTAGAAAGAGCTATTAATAATAATGAAGATACAACAATACTCCTTTCAGAAGGTTTTACAGGAGCTAGAAAGAATGTAAAACCAGAAGGAGAAGGATGGACAATTACAAGAAATGGGGAAAAAGCTACTGTACTAGATGGATATGACACAAATGGGAATTATGGTAAAACAAAACCTTCACTAGGATTTGGACGATTGAGTGGAAGTAGTACTGAAACTTTAGAAACACCAGTATTCAATTTACCTTCAACAGGAACTTTGAGTTTTTGGTATAAGGGGCAAGTTGGAAATGGTCCGATAACTTCAACTTTAAAATTAGAAGTTAAAGTTAATGATGTGTGGCAAGAGATAAAAGGACCAGATATTACAGTTACGAGTGAAAGTACCTTTTCAGTTTCTTTAGAAAAGGGAGTTACAGCTATAAGATTTACTTTCAATAAAGCATCAGGTAACTTAGCTATAGATGATATAGAAATTTCTTGTATTGGAGGAGGAACTACAGATCCAGGAGAACCACCAATAGATCCACCAACTTCAGAGGTCATAACTATATCATCTGCTAGAGATTTAACTAATGGGGTTGAAGCTGTAGTTAGGGGAATAGTTTCCTTTAATGATAGAAATAAAACCCTTCATATTCAAGATGCTACAGGTGCAATTGAAATATCAAATAACTCCACTAAGATAGATTTAAGTGCTGCAGTTAATGGAGCATTAGTTGAAGTTAAAGGTACCAGAGATACCTTTAAAGGATTAGCTCAACTTCAGGCTAGCGATATTAAGGTTATATCTAATAGTGGTATGCCAACTGCAGAAATTTATACTATAAAAGAGTTATTAACAGGAAAGCATGACTCAAAATATGTGGAAATAACTAATGCAGTTATAGATGTTGCAGCTAAGACCTTAACTCAAGGAGAAGATAAGTTAGACATATACTATGTACCTTCTGATATAAATGTAGTTACTGGTGACTTAGTTAATGTTAAAGGAACTATGGGGAAATACAACACAACTGTACAAATATATGGTTCATCTTGTACATTTACAAAGGTAGAAGCTCCTGACACTGAAGGGCCTATAATAAAACATGAACCAATTCTTAAAGCATCAATAGAGGAAGATCTCAAAATAACAGCTTCTATTGAAGATAATAAAGAAGTTAAAAGTGCAATGTTAAACTATAGAGTTAAGGGAGAAGAAGTCTTTAAGGCTATAAATATGACTAAAGATGAACAAGGAAATTACATGGCATTAATATCTAAAGAAGAACTGAAATTGATGGGTATAGAATATTATCTTGTGGCTGAGGATGGAACTAATATTACAAGAATTCCACAAGAAGGAGTATTTAATGTAGAAGTAACTAATGAAGATATAGTTGGACCAGAAATATATGATTTAGTGCCAGACAGTGGTGTAGGTATTGGAGATGTAGCAAGACCTGAAATAAAGGCTTCAATAAAAGATAGGACAGGAGTAGATAAAAATTCTATTAAAATATTCTTTGATGGTGAAGATGTAACTTCAAAAGCTACAATAACTTCAACATCTATTCTATACAAACCAACTACTGATTTAGACGATGGAAGTCACAGAGTAAAGATTGAAGCTAAAGATACTTTGGGGAATTATTCAAGTAAAGAATGGACTTTCAAAAAAGGTAAGTTAAGTCACTACTTCGGGCAACTTCATTCACATACTAATATTTCAGATGGAACAGGTTCTTTAGATGAAGCTTATTCTTGGGCTAAGAATCATGGAGCTGACTATTATGCAGTAACAGATCACTCAAATTGGTTTGATAATGATACAGCAGCTTCCTTAGCAGACGGTTCAGCTAGCAAAGCTTGGACAAATGCTCAGTTTACAGCGGATAAATATGATAAAGAAGATGATTTTACAGCTATATATGGATATGAAATGACTTGGTCAGGTTCTACTGGAGGGTGGGGTCATATAAATACATTTAATACACCAGGATTTGAAACCAGATCAAATAAGGCCATGGATTTACAAAACTATTACAATACATTGCAAACACAACCACAGTCAATTTCTCAATTAAATCATCCAGGTAAGACTTTTGGGGATTTTGCAGACTTTGGTTATTATAGTGAGGCTACAGACAAGGTTGTAAACTTAGTGGAAGTTGGTAATGGTGAGGGGCCAATAAGAGGTTCAGGTTATTTTCCAAGTTATGAATATTATACAAGAGCTCTTGATAAAGGATGGCATGTTGCACCAACTAATAACCAAGATAATCATAAGGGCAAGTGGTTTACAGCTAATAATGCAAGAACAGTAATTATAGCCACAGATAACTCTAGAGGAGATATATATGATTCTATAAGAAATTTAAATGTATATGCTTCAGAAGATGAGAATATGATTGTTGATTACACAGTAAATGGTAGTCTAATGGGAAGTTCCTTAGGTGAAGTAGATAAACTAAATTTTAAAGTTAATATAACTGATGATGAGACTATAAAGAAAGTATCAGTTATTTCTAATGGTGGAGTTGAGGTTGTATCTAAAGAATTTAATTCTAAAAATGTAGACTGGCAGTTTGAATTGTCTCCAGAATATACCTACTACTATTTAAAGATAGTGCAGGGTGATCAGGATATAGCTGTTACAGCACCAGTATGGGTTGGTGATAGTAGTAACTTTGGTTTAACTACAGTTACTGTAGACAATGAAATAACTTTACCTAATGAAAAGGTTCAAGTTTCTGTAGGAATTTACAATAATGAAGCTAAGGCTTTAAAAGATGCTAAGGTGGAGTTCTTTGCAAATGAAATTAAAACAGAAAATAAAGTAGGTGAAAAAGTTATTCCTTTAGTGGAAGGAACTAAAACCGAAAATGTTCAAATAGATTGGATACCTACTAAACAAGGTGAATATACAATTTATGCTAAAGCAACAATAAATCATGAAGGCAGTGAAAAAGTATTTACTAATAGTGTAAAGGTCAAAGTTAGAAATCCAGAAAACACTTATAGAGTTGTAATAGATGGTGCTCACGTAAATCAATATGTAAGTGGAAATTATGCAGGAAAATATACAGCACTTAAGAATTTGTTACAACAGAGAAATACAATACTTTCTTTAAATAAAGAGACAATAACTGCAGATACTCTCAAGGGAGTAGATTTATTTATTCTTACAAACCCACAGAGTATTGATAAGTCAGAATATAACTTAACTAAGAGTAAGTTAGAGACAAGTGAGATAAAGGCTATTGCTGATTATGTAAAGGCTGGAGGAAATATAATAATAACTACTATTGCTGACTATAAGGATGGTGAAGGTGAATATAGCAATGATAGGCAGCTTAATCCATTACTTGAAGCTATAGGAACAGAACTTAGAATAAATGATGACCAAGTTATTGATAATACTACTAATGGTGGTCAACCTTATAGATTATACTTTAATAAATACAGTTCACCATTATACAATTTAGTATCTGGTATCAAAGATGGAAAAGAGCAATATAGCTTCTATAGTGGAGCTTCAGTTGTCCTTGCAGATGGAGCAAAGGGAGAGAAGGTAGATTTCTTAGTAAAGGGTTATGAAACTACAACTACTAGCGATGCGGATAATGCTAAAGATAACGTACCAGTAGCACAAGGAAAGGTATCAGTTATTGGAGCAGAAGAGCTAAGTAATGGTGGTAAGGTAGTAGTAGCTGGTAATACATTTTTCTCAGATTTTGAAACAGATGGGCAAAATGCAATATCTTACTCAAATATTAAAATAGTAAAAAATATTATGGGTTGGATGATGCCAGAGAAGATAGCTGAAAAAGTAAATATCAAAGATGTTAGAATAGATGCAAATAAGGACAATGTACCTGATTTACTAGGAGAAGAGTTTACTATAGAAGGTATAGTAACTTCTCAGTCAGAGGCAGTAACTCCTAAAAATTCCTTCTTTGAAGTAGTGTATATAGAAGATGAAACAGGCGGTATCTGTATATTTGGTGTATCTAAAACTCCATTAAGGGTTGGACAAAAAATTAGAGTTACAGGTACAGTAGATGCATATCAGGGTGAATTTGAAATTCAAGTTAAGGATGAAGATACTCAAATTCAAATTATTGATGAAAACCCAGTTGATATATCTCCAGTAAAGCTTTCTACAGGAAATAGTATGATAGCTGAGAATGGTGGTAAGCTTATTCAGGTGCAAGGTAAGGTAGTTAGAATGGATAAATCTAATTTATATATTAACGATGGCACTGGAGAATCAAGGATATATGTAGAAGGATATATATGGGATGGAAAAGATGAGAGTACAAAGGGAATATGGGATAAAAATATTAAAGTTGGAGATACAGTATCAGCTATTGGACTTGGTTCAATGGATCCTGAAGGAGCAAGACTTAGAGTTAGAAATACTGGAGAAATAATATTAATTCCAAGTGAAGAAACCAATGAAAAACCAGTGATTAATGGAGCTGAAAATATAACAATAAAGGTTGGAGATAGCTTTGATCCTAAATCAGGGGTAATTGCTACTGATAAAGAGGATGGAGATATAACTTCAAAAATAGTAATTACAGGTTCAGTAGATACAAGTAAGGCTGGAGAGTATGTTTTAACCTATAGCATAACTGATAGCTTTGGAAATAATACTACTATGACAAGAAAGGTAACTGTAATAGATAAAGAAACACCAGGTAAAGATGATAACGAAAAACCAGAAAATCCAAGTAAGCCTAATAAACCAAACAAACCAAATAATTCAGGAAACAATAATTCAAACTTACCTCAAACAGGAGGAGATAGTTCTTCAATAGTACTAATAGTTATAGCTGTTTTAGTAATTGGAGGAGGAGTAACTCTATTATTTAAGAGAAAAAACAAAGGAGAGAATACAGAGCAGAGTAAAAAATAAAATTAGACATTGAATTTAGGGGCTGACTCAAAGTAAGTTTGAAACAGCCCCTTACAATAAAATAGGTGAGAGGAGGGTTATTAATGAATATAAATAAATACAAGAAGGATATTATAACAATAACAGTAACCGTTATATTAGGAATATTAATTGTTTTTTCATCTAAACTAATATTTACTAATGGATTTTTGTTGGACAAGCTAAGTGCTGGCGTAGAATATTATGAAGCAGAAATAGTAAATGTACTTAAAGAAAATTTGCAAGATGATAAGTATATAGAGGAAATAGAACTAGGATATCAACAGGTATCAGTAAAAATATTAAATGGCCCTTATGTGGAAAATCAATATGAAATAACTAATAATGTAAGTAGACTATATAATACTGTAGTAAAAAAAGGTGACAAGGTAATAGTTGCCATGTACTTCATGGACAATAAGCTTAATGATGTGGCTATATCTAGCTTTAAGAGAAGCACTTCTTTATCTATTATGGTTATTTTATTTTTACTAGTAATATTATTGGTTGGAGGATTTAAAGGTTTAAAATCTATAGTAGCATTACTATTTACAATGATTTGCGTAATATTTTTGATGGTACCATTAATGCTAAGAGGTGTAAGTCCTATAATATCAGCTATAATAATAGCTATAATAAGTACATCAATTACCTTAGTACTAGTATCAGGAACAAATAAGAAAACATTGTCAGCCATCTTAGGAACTTTAATAGGAGTTTTAATAGCAGGAATACTTGCCTACATATTTGGTGAAACCACAAATCTCTCAGGAATAAACATGTCAGAGGTAGAAAGTATAATGTATATAGCAGAAACGACTAATCTAAAAATAAAGGGTATATTTTTTGCAGGGATTCTTGTGTCTGCATTGGGAGCGGTTATGGATGTAGCTATGTCAATATCCTCATCTATATTTGAAATAAGTTCCATAGATAAGACTATGAGTATAAAAGCATTATTTAAAAGTGGTATGAATATTGGTAAAGATATAATAGGAACTATGGCTAATACTTTAATTTTAGCATTTGCAGGAGGAGCTATAAACATACTTATTTTATTATACTCTTCTAGTATGACAACTAATAGGTTACTGAATTTAGATATCCTTGGCACCGAACTGATTCAAGGGTTATCAGGAACTATAGGAATAATTCTAACTGTACCAGCAACAGCAATTATGGCAGCATATCTATGTAAGGCATCTTCAAAAAATAAGTAAGTCAGAATACTCGTCTATTTTGTGTTATACTGCGTCAACAGAACCCTTAGATAGTGCTACTATCTAAGGAACCTGTTTCCTTGTCTAACTCAAAATATACTTCCCATCTTTGACTTATTATTTATTTTCAGGTGCCTAAGAAAAAAATAAAATTATAAAGAAATAGGATTTGAAACAAACTGTTTCAGCCTTGTAATTAAAGAGTAATAAAATTAACTCAGATAATTAAGGATGATACAGTTCTTTATTTTCCCTTTAAAAAGGTATAATGATGAAAAATAAAATAGCTATATAGCTACATGAGTAATTTTTATATAAAGGTATCATACTAAGTAGTATTAGTATAAAAAATAGTAGATATTAAAAGGAGAGGACTTTTATGCCTTATATAAACTTTAAAGAAGAAGTGTTTAAAGGAAAAGAAGAGCTATATAAAAGAATAGAAAATAATAAGAAACTATTTAGTGAAATAAAAAATAATAAGAACAAAATTAGCATCCAACAAGATGAAAAGTATAGTTTTAGAATCATTAAAGATAGAACTATAAATAATTCTAAAACTGAAAATGAGGGGGATTTTTTAGAGATTACTGATAAAAGTATCGTATGTACTGAGTTTATAAAGTGTAAATTTTATAATATAAAATTTAAAAATTGCACATTTGTGGCCTGTAGGTTCATAGAATGTGACTTTGGGGGTGGAGGAGTAATTTTTGAGAACTGTACTATGATTTTAGAAGAAATTAATAATGTACCATCACTAAATAAAAAGGATAATCTATCTTGTAGTTTTGAAAAATGTAAATTATACTGTAAATTTTTAAGCTCTAATATCACTTATTTAATAATTGATGAATGTGAACTTAAAGATACATCTTTTGAACTTACAGATATGACTAGTGCTATAATTATAAATTCTTATATGAAAAGAATTAATTTAATGGATGTGGATTTATCAGGAGGGAAAATAATATCAACTTACATTGAGGATTTAGAATTTAATGATAAATTAAAAAGCAAACTAGATCCAAAAACTTTTTTTGATAAAATTCAACCAAAGAAAAAAACAAAGACAGAGTATGAAGGAATATATACTGTATATGAAACTATTGCTGATAAATATAATGAAAATAATTTGAAGAACAACTTTGGAGAATACTATTATCTTTGTAAGAATATGCAAAGAAAAAGTTTGAAAAAGCTATTACCCAAAACAATATCTTATATTTATTGGTTTACATGTGGATATGGAGAACGAATATTATATCCATTAATAAGCTCTTTAGTTTTAATATTAATTTTTGCAACTATGTATTTGATCTTGGGATATAACTCACAAAATCAAATAATTAGCTACTGGTGGAGTATAGGATTACCAAAAAACTTTAATGAATTTCTAAGTCAAGTAAATCAATGTATAAATATAAGTGTTGAGGTATTTACAGGACTAGGATCTGATAATGAAACGCCAATACCGGCTTCTTTTATAGTAGCTAATACTGAGATGATAGTTGGAGTAATTATGATGGGGGTTGGAATAGGTACCTTAACAAGAAAATTAGTAAGATAAATAAAAATTTAGTTGCGTAACAAAAGTTACAGACCTATTATAGAAATCTAGTTATAATTAAGCTATATTAAATATAGTTTAATTTAAATTTGGTGTTAAAATTAAACAAAAGATAAGTGTGATAAAAAATATAATTTTGAAAAATATGATAAATTAGATTAAATAATAGGTTTAGGAGGATTTGTTATGAAGAGAAAAATAATTAAGATCCATGAGGAAAAATGTAATGGCTGCGGATTATGTGTTACGGCTTGTCATGAAAAAGCTATAGAATTAGTCGATGGAAAGGCAAAACTTGTTAGCGATATATATTGTGATGGATTAGGAGATTGCTTACCCAATTGTCCTACAGCAGCTATAGAGATTATAGAAAGAGAAGCGGATGAATATGATGATGATGCAGTAAAGGCAAGAATTTTAGAATTAGATAATAAGTCTAAAGAGATTAAAGATATAAATATTGGTGGGGAAGAAAAGTTGCCATGTGGATGTCCTGGAACAATGGCTAAAACTATTGAAAGAAAACCAATAATCACTATGGAAACTATGCCTAAAAAAAGAGAGAATACTACTGAAAACAACTCTGAGCTTATGCAATGGCCAGTGCAATTGAACTTAATAAATACTAGTGCGCCATATCTAAAGGATGCTAACTTATTAGTAGCAGCAGATTGTACAGCTTATGCTTACGGAAATTTCCATAGAGACTTTATGAAGGATAAAGTTACAGTAATAGGATGTCCAAAACTTGATGACAATGAACATTATAAGAATAAATTAACTGAAATACTTAAGAAGAACAATATAAAGAGTATAACTGTAGTTAGAATGGAAGTGCCATGCTGCTCAGGAATAGTAGCTTCAGTTAAAAGTGCCATGCTTCAAGCACAAATAATAGTTCCTTACAAAGAAGTAACCATTGGAACTAATGGTGATATAATAGAGTGATAATTGAATATATTTTAAGTGTGGAGCTATCTATAAATCTGTTAACTTAATAGATTTATAGATAGCTTTTATTATTGCATAAATATTTATAAATTTTAAAGAGGGGTAATAGAAAATTAATGGATTAAAAAGATAATATAATGTATAGTAAATGTAAAGATGAAAAAATCCATAGGGAGGAAATAAGTACCTATGTCAAATTCAATAATAACAAAAAAAGCATTAGCTAAATCTTTGAAGGAATTAATGAATTCTATACCGTTAAATAAGATATCTGTTAAAGAGATAGTTAATAACTGTGGATTAAATAGACAAACATTTTACTATCATTTTCAAGATATATACAATCTACTGGAATGGATTTATGAAACAGAAGCCGTAGAAAGCATATCACAATACAGAAGTTATAACACCTGGACTGACGGATTTCAAAAGATTTTCAACTATATAGAAAGCAATAGAAGATTTTGCATGAATACTTTAAATTCTTTAGGAAAGAATCACCTAGATTCATATCTTTACACAGTTACTTATGATTTAATTATTGGAGTAGTTAATGAAGTTTCTCAGAATATGAGAGCTACAGAAGACAATAAAAAGTTTATTGCAAATTTTTATACTTTAGCATTTACAGGTTTGGTAATTCAGTGGATGAATGGTGGAATGAAGGAAGATTCTCATAAGATTATTGAAAAGTTAAGTGAATTAGTAGAGGGTAACTTTATGAGAGCTTTAGAGAGATATGAAAAGGATGCATAATAAATATATCCATCATGCATCCTTTAAAACTTATATATTCTTTAAAGTATTAGTGTAATTATAAAATATTTCATATAACTATGATTTAAAAGTTACTTTAGTTTATTACCATCTTCATCAATGTAAAACCACTGATTATCTAATTTTACAGATATGGGGGCTATATCCCTGAAGGAAGGAGTGATTTCATCATATATGATATCTGTAAACTTATTAGAGGATTTATTATAAAGCCCCCATTTATTATCTTTACTTACTAAAAAGATATTTTCAGTGTAGGGGTCAATAATATTATATTCGCATTTTAAAATTTCTTTTTGGGTTTTATCTATAAGCCCCCATTTACCATTTAGGCATACTTGAAATATATTTCTAGATGAATCAATATTATAAACCTCATCATAAATAGGAGGAACTACCTCAATTCCATTAGAAGCTAAGATACCACATTTGCTTGACTTATAAATGGTAGCAAAGCCATCATAGAATGGATAAATTTCAGTATAGTCTGTGTTAAGTATAATTTCACCTTGTTTATTTATAAATACATTCTTACGGTTACCATCTTCATCTACATAGCTAGCAGCAAACATATTATCTCCTGAACCTAATTCTATGTATTCAAACTTAGGTTCAAAGAGCAATTCTCCTTTAGTATTCATAAGAGCAACCTTGTTATCTAAGGAAGCTACCAAAATATCACTTTCCCAAAAGGAGTTTATATAATCATATTTAAATGGAATTACAACATCACCATTCTTGTCTATACATCCAGTCTTACCATCAAGATATACTGTAGCTAGTCCATTAATAAATGAATCAGCCCCATCGTAAATAGGTTTAATTATCATTTTATCTTTAGTATTTATATAACCAAACTTTCCATCTATATCTACAGGAGCTAAATCATCATTGAAGCTTAAGTAATAAGAATATTTAGGTTCTACTATAGTTTTACTTTCTAGATTTACAAAACCAAATTTTCCGTTACTTTCAAGATGAACTATAGAATTGTTAGGCATTATGGCAGTATACTTGGGCTCTACCTTTAAATTAGTATTTAAAACTATAAAGCCTTGGTAATTGTTTTCTGTTATAATGGCTATATTTTCCTCTCCACAATTATATATTGAAATTGGGGTTTCAGATACGAAATCAACTACTATATTGTTTTTAAAGTCTATACAACCATACTTACTGTTCTTTTTAACAGAAATGAGAGTATCAGATACAATAGTAGCTTCTTCATAATCAAAAGGAATTATCACATTATTTTTTTTATCAATAGCACCCCAAAATCCATCTTTTTTTACAGGGGCTATATTGTTATAAAATGAATGTGTTTCGTCATAGGTTGGAGTTATAACTAGATTTTCTTCTGTATCAATAAATCCCCAAAGACCTCTAAGTTTAACTGCTGCTAGGCCATCAGTGAAAGAGGAGGCTTCTTCATATTTATTATTGTTATTACAACCACTTAGAACAACACAGAAAATTAATAATACTATTAATAGAATTTTGTTTAAAATCTTCATATGTCCTCCTTTTAAAATATTATTTACTATATTTTAACATTATATTTTCTATAGATATACAAGATTTGGCAAAAAAATAAAAAATGCAGTATTATGTAAAATACCGCATTTTGGCTATATATTAGATGTAAATCTATTTTCTTTTATTAGATATTTCAATGTTTACTTTTCTTTTACCAAACATTTTTCCTTTAGAATTCTCTAATATTATATTTACAAGATTGCTAGGTACATCAACAAAGGAGAACTTATCAAGGATATCAATTCTTCCAATTTCTTTACCTTTAACACCGGCAGTGTTATCTAAAAATTCAATAACATCTTTAGCTCTGGCCTTGTCGAGCTTACCTATAGATAAGAATAATCTTGTTGTATCATCTACATCTACAGACTCTTCAGCATAGTTACAATTTAATTCTTTATCAAACATTAGTTTTAGTAAAGAAGCAGTAACATCTTCAGCACCATACTCATTTATTAGCTCTTTAGCCATAGGTAAGAATGTATTGTATGAGTCTTCTTGTAATACATTCCCAATGTTTTCTATTAAACTTCCAGATTTAGCAGAGAATATATCAGCTAAAGTAGGAATGTCTTTTTTTACTATTTTACTTTTAGTATGATTTTCTATTTGTCTTATAAAAGAAACTTCTTTTCTTGAAGCAAAGCTATAAGCAATACCTTCTTTATTAGCTCTTCCAGTTCTTCCTATTCTATGCACATAAGATTCTATATCTTGTGGCAAGTCATAGTTAATAACATGAGTAACATCTTCAACATCAATTCCACGAGCTGCAACATCAGTAGCTACAAGAAAATGTAGTTGTCCGCTCTTGAATTTAGCTAATGTGTTCATTCTTTGGCTTTGTTTCATATCTCCGTGCATACCTTCAACACTATAGCCTTTACCATGTAAAGCATCAACTAATTCATCTACACCTTTTTTAGTTTTACAGAACATTATTGTTGTAGTTGGATTATCTACGTCTAAAATTCTACAAAGTGAATCAAATTTATTAGATGAGTTAACTAAAAAGTATGATTGTTGTATTTTGGATACAGTCATGGATTTTTTAGCTATTACAATATGTTGAGCATCAGGTTTCATGTAATTTTTAGATAGGTTTTTTATTGGTCTTGGCATTGTAGCAGAGAATAAAAGCGTTTGTCTTTCCTCATTTAAGTTAGATAGGATACTTTCAATATCCTCAATAAATCCCATGTTTAACATTTCGTCAGCTTCGTCTAAAACTAAGAATTTAACATTTTGAAGTTTTAATGTTCTTCTATTAATGTGATCTAATATTCTTCCAGGAGTTCCAACTACAATATCTACTCCTCTTTTTAGAGCAGCAAGTTGTCTGTCAAAGGATTGACCACCATAGATTGGTAGGATTTTATACTTTTCATACTTACACAATTTCAAAAGTTCTTCGCTAACCTGAATAGCTAATTCTCTTGTTGGAGCTAATATTAAGGTTTGGATAGCTCCACCCTTAGGACCCATGTTGCTAAGAATAGGTGCTCCGAAGGCAAGGGTTTTACCAGTTCCTGTTTGCGCTTGACCTATTATATCGTAACCTTGTAAACTTACAGGAATGCTTTTCTCTTGTATATCACTAGGATTTTCAAAGTTTAAGTCATTTATAGACTTTAATATGGAATCCTTAAGTCCAAGTTCTTCAAATTTAGTTTTTATCATTCATATTCCTCTTCTCTTTTTTCTTTAAATACATCTAATAGTAACACAGTAAATCTATAATAGCAATTGTAAACTGAAATTTTATCTCTAAGTATTTATCCCTAAGTATAATGAAATAAATAAAAATTATGCAGGTGGAAATATAAAACTCTATTACATTTATAGAAAATCATATATTATATTATGTGTAGATATAATTAGAATTATAGGTATAATTATATATAGATATTTTAAATTAAGGAGAATATATGAAAAAATTTTTATTTGATACAATGGAAACATATTTGGAAAATGGACTTAGGTTAATAACTATAAAAAAAGAAACCCAAATAGCTTCTTTAAATATCGGAGTTATGGTTGGAGCTGTTTGTGAAGAAAATCAAGAACGTGGTATATCTCATTTTATAGAGCATATGCTTTTTAAGGGAACTGTAAATAGAGATAATGAAAAATTAAATAGTGATTTAGAAAATTTAGGTGGAGAGTATAATGCTTATACAGATTATATGTCCACTGTTTTTAATACTACTACTTTAAACGAAGAATTAGATGTAAGTTTAGAATTGATTAGTGACTTACTTCAACATCCTACTTTTTTAGAGGAACACATTGAGAAGGAAAGAGGAGTAATATTAGCAGAATTAAGAAGTGGTAAGGATGATGTAGAAGATTTATCTTTTCAAAAAATAAATGATATGGCATTTACTCATAGTCCATTAAAAGTTGATGTAATAGGAAAAGAAGAGATTGTAAAGTCAATTAGTAGAGAAGATTTGATAAGATATTATAATAATCACTATGTTTCTAATAATACAGTGATAACAGTGGTATCATCTTATGAACATGAATATGTAATAGAGTTAGTTAAAAAATATTTTAGTCAGTGGAAAAGAAAAAAAGTAAGTAAGCCTATTTTAAATTTTGAAAAAAATAAAGACAAAATTAAGATTACGCATAGAGATAATATGGAGCAGAGTACAATAATATATTTATATACATTTAATGATCTAACTAAGAAGGAAGAGTTAGCTTTAAGAATATTAAATCACAAGTTTGGAGAGAGTTCTAATTCTATATTATTTAGAGAACTTAGAGAAGATAGGGGACTTGCTTATGATATTTATACAAGTCTTGACTTAACAAACAACTTGAAAACTTTATATATCTATGCAGCAGTAGCACCAGAGGATGTTGATGCAACTATAGAAACCATAAATAATTGTATAGAAAAAATTAAAGAGGAAATAATTGTATTTGATGGTAATACTATAAATTTAATGAAAAAGGTGTTTAAGACTGCTATAGCTTCTACTTTAGAGGATTCAACAGATTTAGGAAATTATGTAGTACATCAGGCTATGGAAGAGGATAATTTATATCAATTTAATGAAGATATGGAGAATTTGAATTATATAGTAGCTCAAGATTTATATGAAGTAGCTAAGAAGGTACTAAATAAGCCTACAATTCATGTGCTTCTATGTGATAGGGAGTAAGGTATAAAATTTCTATAGATGATGGGAAGGAAGAACAGTGAGTAAAATAATTACTAAGATTGAAGCCCAAAAGAAAAAGGATAACAGAGTAAATATATTTATAAATGGTGAATTTGCCTTTGGATGTAGCAGTGAGTTAGTATATTATCATAATTTATCTAAGGGAAAAGAAATTAATATTGAAGACCTAAAGAAAGTTATAGTTGAAGATAATTTTCTTACAGCAAAGACAAAGGCTTTAAAGTATATTGAGAGAGCTCTAAAGAGTGAGTTTCAAGTGAGAGAATTTCTACAAAGGAAAGAATATGAAGATAGTGTCATAGACAGAGTTTTAGAATTTCTAAAGGCATATAAATTTATTGATGACGAATATTATGCAAAAGCTTATGTAACACAAAATATTAGAATAGAAGGCAAAGGAAACATTAGATATAAACTTATAAAAAAGGGTATATCTGAGGAAATGATAAATAACATACTAAATGAAATTTCTTCTAAGGATGAAGAAACAGTGGCTTTAAAGCTAGCAGAAAAAAAACTTAAAGTGCTATGTAAAAATGAAGGCAATATAGTAAAAATAAAAAGTAAACTTAATACTTTTTTAATATCTAAGGGATATAATTTTGATACTATTAAATCAGTAGTAAATAAATTAGAAATCAAGGAAAAAGAAAATATAGAGGTCTTTAGGTCAGATGGTTATAATCAGGTTAAGGAAAATCAATGGGATGAACTTCTCAGTATTGCAGAGAAAAGATATGAACGCCTTAGCAAGTCAGAAGAGGATGCAATTAAAATAAAGAAAAAATTACAGGATTTCCTTTTAAGAAAGGGTTATAATTACAGCGATATCAAAACTGTATTAAACAAGATTATTAAAGGTGAAGATCCCTATTATTAAATCTAGAAGAAAATCTAACAGGAGAGAAAAGGAGGGATAGAATGGAATTTTTAGAGGAGTATAATATAAATATTGTTTCATTAGTATTGGTTATAGCATTTGTATATCCTGTAATAATGGGCATTGTATTTAAATTGAAAAGTAAAAGCATGGTGGTTACAATTAAGGGTGTATTAACTTCTATGGCAATGGTTTGTTCAATAATACTAACTACTGTGGTGGTAAAAAATGTGTTTGCATTAGATAAGTATGGATTAGTTGAATATATATCCTCAAAGATTTCTCCATCCTTTGCTTATCTTATTACTAAATCTAAGCTATTTAATGGGATTATACTATTGTTTACATTCTTAATTATTTATCAGATATTTAAAGCCCTTATAGAATTTATTAGCAGGACTACTTTATATCCAGCTTCAGATGCCATTGATACCAGTATTAGAAATACAGGCAGAGGTACTAGAGCTTTATTAGGAGGAATGTTTCAAATTCCTAAGGCTATATGTTATATGATAATATTATCAGCACTACTTAGCTATGCATCAATTTTTTTAAATAATCCAAAGCTAGATAATAAATTAAATTCATCTACCATATATAGTTATATTAATAAAAAGATTATAGAGCCTGTTACGGATTCTGAGATAGCTAAAAGTTTCCCCAATATATTAGAGAATTCATTTAAAGTAGTAGATGAGAAAAATAATATAGTAGATGATGTAAATGGATATCTTCAAGGGGTAGTTTTTTATAATGGAGTAACATTAGATGAGGGAATAAGATCTAATGAGATCATAGATAATACTGCGTTAAGTATAACTAGTAAGTATGATAACGATTATGATAAAGCAAGATCTTTATATGAATGGATAGGGAATGCTATAATTTATGATGATGATAAGGCTACAGAAGTTATGAATAATTCCATACCTACAGAGATTAATTCTGGAGCCATAAATACTTTTAATACAGGAAAAGGTGTTTGCTTTGACTATGCATGTTTATATGTTGCAATGTGTAAAGCAAATGATATACCAGTAAGACTAATTGTAGGAGAAGGTTATAATGGAATGTCTTGGGTTAGTCACTCATGGAATGAAGTGTATATAAAGGAAATGGATAAATGGGTAAATGTGGATTCAACTTTTTATAATGCAGGGAATTATTTTGATAATGATACCTTTAATTCAGAGCATAGAAATAGAAAAATCGCAGGAGAATGGAAGTAAAAATTTAATTAAAACTTAAGTTTTAATTAGTCTTTTATATTAGATTTATATAACTTTTATATTATAAAGTTTGTATTATGAAATTAAAATAATAGTTAAATATAAAAAAACAAGCTTATATGCTTGTTTTTTTATATTTAGAAAGTATGAAACTTATGGCCTTTTCACATTCAGTATCCGTATTATCTATGGACCATGCAGTATTAAAATAATTTAGGGCCTTTTTATTTTCATCCATCATTACATGACAATAAGCAAGGTTGAAATAATATTTACTTTCTTTTCGTAGATTCAAAGCTCTATGAATAAGAGGTATTGCAGCCTTATAGTTTTTTAGTTTAATAAAACATACAGCAGAATTATAAAATGAAGGTGCTTCATATTCCTTTAACTCTGCAGATTTTTTATACATATCAATAGCATTTTTATAGTCCTTAAGTTTATATAAATCATTACCTTGTGCAAAATAATTCAAGGAAAAGACCTCCTAATTAGTACTTTATCTTAATATTTTCCATTTTGTTCTAAAATATACTATAACATTTATAAATTTATGTAAATTATATTTTGAAATTTGTATTGACAAAAGAGTTGTATTGTATATAATATTATAAAAGAGAAATATATATAATACATAATAAATTGACTGTGATGAAGAGGAGTAAGAATATGAAATATTAAGAGAGGAAAATCCATGGGCTGAAAGGTTTTCTATAGGAAGTATTTTGAAGGTAGCTTCGGAGTTGCTTTAGCGAAATTAAGTAGCTAGAGACGGTGGTTCCTCATCGTTAAAATTAAGAGAGTCTTAAAAGTAATTTTGAGAAATAAAGGTGGTAACGCGCGCTGTCGTCCTTTGGGGTGATAGCGCTTTTTTTTATTAATTTTATACTAATCTATTAAATTACCCTAGTATTAAGTATATTAATAAATGTAATGCTAATTTCTGTGTAATAGTTTAGTTAAGGTTTTGTACATTATAGCTACTAAGAACTGTAATTGTTAGAACAAGTAATCAAAAGTAAAAAATAAAAACATATAGAAGGGCAGGTAATAACAATGGATGAAAATAACAATATAGCAAAGAATTATGATCCTAAAGAGTTTGAAGAAAGACTATATAAGTGGTGGGAAGAAAGTGGATTTTTTACTCCACAAGTAGATAAAAATAAAAAGCCATATACAGTAATAATGCCACCACCGAATATCACAGGACAACTGCACCTTGGTCATGCTTTAGATAACACTCTTCAAGATATACTTATAAGAACTAAGAGAATGCAAGGGTATAGCACATTATGGCTTCCGGGAGAAGACCATGCAAGTATAGCTACTGAAGTAAGAGTTGAAAAAGCTTTACTTGCAAAAGGAATTAAAAAGAAGGAAATTGGTAGAGAGGCATTTTTAGAAAAGGTTTGGGAATGGACAGAGGAATATAGAGATAGAATTAAAACTCAACTTAAAAAAATGGGTTGTTCTGCTGATTTTACAAGAGAAGCTTTTACTATGGATGAAAATTTAAGTAAGGCTGTTAGAGAAGTTTTTGTTAAATTATACAAAGATGGTCTTATATATCAAGGAAATAGAATTACAAACTGGTGTCCTAAATGTATGACTGCTATCTCAGATGCGGAGATTGAATATGAAGAGCAAGGAGGACATTTCTGGCACATAAATTACCCTGTAATAGGTATTGATGAAGTAGTTGAAATTGCTACAACAAGGCCAGAAACTTTACTTGGAGATACTGCAGTAGCAGTTAATCCTAAGGATGAAAGATATGCTCACCTAGTTGGTAAGAAACTTAGGTTACCATTAGTGAATAGAGAAATTCAAGTTGTTGCCGATGACTATGTAGATATGGAATTTGGAACAGGTTGTGTTAAGATAACTCCAGCTCATGACCCTAATGATTATCAAGTAGGTAAGAGGCATAACTTAGATGAAGTTGTAGTTTTGGAGGAAAATGGAACTATATCTGAAGGTTATGGAAAGTATTCAGGACTTGAGAGATATGAAGCTCGAAAGCTTATTATAAAAGATTTGGAAGAACACGGATATTTAGTTAAGATTAAAGAGCATAGTCACAATGTAGGAACTCATGATAGATGTGGATGTACTATTGAGCCAATGCTTTCTAAGCAATGGTATGTAAAAATGGATACTCTTGCAGCACCAGCAATTAAGGCCGTAAAAGAAAAAGATATAAAATTCATTCCAGAAAGATTTGAAAAAATCTACTATAACTGGATGGAAAATATTCAAGATTGGTGTATTTCAAGACAATTATGGTGGGGACATAGAATTCCAGTTTGGTACTGTAAAGATTGTGGAGAGATAATAGTTGATACAGAAGCTCCAACTCATTGCAGTAAGTGTAGATCTACAGATCTAGAGCAAGATAAAGACGTTTTAGATACTTGGTTTAGTTCAGCCCTATGGCCATTCTCAACATTAGGTTGGCCTGGTGATACAGAGGATTTAAAATATTTTTATCCAACAAGTACATTGGTTACTGGTGGAGATATTATATTCTTCTGGGTTGCAAGAATGATATTCTCAGGTTTGTACAACATGGATGAAGTACCATTTAAAACAGTATTTTTCCATGGTATGGTTAGAGATGATCAAGGCAGAAAGATGTCTAAGTCTTTAGATAACGGTGTTGATCCACTAGAAGTTATAGAAAATTATGGAGCAGATGCTCTAAGATTTTCCCTTGTTACTGGTAATGCTCCAGGAAGTGATATAAGATTCTATGAATCAAGAGTTGAGGCAGCAAGAAACTTTGCTAATAAGATTTGGAATGCATCAAGATTTGTTATGATGTACAATGATGAAGTTCTTATAGAGAAATATAAAGATTGTAAAAACTATTCTGTAGCCGACAGATGGATATTATCAAGACTTAACAATATAGTTAAAGAAGTTACAGAGAATATAGAAAAATATGAAATCGGTATTGCACTTCAGAAGGTTCATGACTTTATGTGGACTGAATTCTGTGATTGGTATATAGAAATTGCTAAACCATCTTTATATAGTGATAATGAAGAAGTTAAAGGAATAGCTTTAAATGTTCTTAATAAAGTTTTAGTTTCAGGATTAAAATTACTTCATCCAGTAATGCCATATATCACAGAAGAGATTTATACTCACTTAACTAAAGAAAGTGAATCTATTACAATTGCTAAATGGCCAGAGTTTGAAGCTGATTTAGAAGATTTCAAAGCAGAAGAATATATGAATTATATTATAGATGCCATAAGAAATACAAGAAATGCAAGAACAGAAATGAATGTACCACCTTCAAGAAAGGCTAAAACATATATATATGCAACTGAAGCAGCAGAAGCTTTTAAAGAAGGAAAAGTTTACTTTGAAAAATTAGCATCTGCTAGTGAAGTTATAATCTTAAACGCTAAAGAAGAAGCACCAGAAAATATAGTATCTGTAGTTTCAAAGGGCGCAGAGATTTACATGCCACTTTTAGAGTTAGTAGATGTGGAGAAAGAACTTGAAAGATTAAACAAAGAAAAAGCTAAATTACAAGGAGAAATTGAAAGAGTAGAGAAAAAACTTGCTAATGAAAGATTTGTTTCTAAAGCTCCAGCTGAGGTTGTTGAAGAGGAAAAAACTAAGGGTGAAAAGTACAGAGAAATGTATAATTCCGTATTAGAGAGTATAGAAAAGTTACAATAAAAAACATTTAAGAATGTTTATATAAAAATAAATTTTAATATTAATAAATAGAAGGATATCTAAAAGTGTATAGACTATATATTTTATTTATAGTCTTATACTTTTCAGATATCCTTTTTAATATTGATAATTACTAGTGTGATATAGTTGAGTATGGATATGTAATGAGGTAAAATAGGTTATGAAATTAGAATTCAGGAGGGGTATTATGAATTATACTGAAGCTATTAACTATATAAAGGATACTGCTAAGTTTGGAAGTAAACTAGGCTTGGAAAGAACAGAAAAGATACTAGAACTCCTTGGAGATCCACATAAGAAGATTAAAGCTATTCATGTGGCAGGAACTAATGGTAAAGGTTCAACCACAGCTATGATTACAAAGATATTAATACATAGTGGGTACAAAGTAGGATGCTATATATCTCCTTATATTGAAGAGTTTGAAGAGCGTATTCAGATAAATAATAAGAATATTCCCAAGGAAGATTTAGCTAGGATAGTTACAGAAGTTTCAATGGCCGTTAAAGAAGTAACTACTTTAGGTTATGGTAACCCTACTGAGTTTGAGATAATAACTTGTGCAGGATTTTTATATTTTCATAAAATGAAGGCTGATTTTGTTGTTGTAGAGGTAGGACTTGGAGGAAGACTAGACTCTACTAATGTTATAGAACCAATTTTATCTATAGTTGGATCTGTAAGCTATGATCATATGAATATTTTAGGAAATACCTTAGAGGAAATTGCTTATGAAAAGGGTGGAATTATTAAAAATAATACTCCAGTAGTTTTATATCCACAGGAAGATAAAGTCACTAAAGTCATAGAGAACATTTGTAAAGAAAAAAATTCACCACTTATAAAAGTGAAAAGAGAAAATGCATCTTTAGTTAAAGTAGGAGAGTATAAGGGAAATACAGTGGTTCAAAATTTAAACATTATAACAGAAAGAGACAGTTATAATGTTAAATTATCTCTTTTAGGAACTTATCAGGTTCAAAATTGTAATGTTGTTATAAATGTTTGTGAAGCTTTAATAGATCTTGGAGTTAATATTACAAAGGAAAGTATAACAAATGGTTTATCTCAAGTTAAATGGCCAGGTAGATTAGAAATTATGAGAATAAATCCTTTAGTGGTAATTGATGGTGCTCATAATATTGATGGTATAAGGAAGTTAACTGAAAGTATAGATATTTATTTTAAGTATAGAAAACTAGTGTTAATAATAGGAATTTTAGCAGATAAGCAAGTAGATGAAATGATAAGTATAATATGTCCTAAAGCAGAAAAAATTATAGCTGTAACTCCTCATAGTGAGAGAGCTGAGCTATGTGAAGATTTAAAGGAGAAGATTAATATTTGCAATAAAGAGTGTGAAGCTATTATGGATTATGAAGAAGCATACGTTAAAGCACTTTCCTATTGTGATGAGGATACTTTACTAGTCATATCTGGTTCTCTTTATATGGTGGGAGATATGAGGAAGATAATAAGAAATCATAATTAATTTTAAATATAATATATTTATGGTGTAACAAATTTTTCGTAGCATAATGGAAGGTTCCTTCATAGTATAATGTGAGGAGGGATTCCAATGAGGTACTTATATATTTGTAATACAACTCAAGATAGCATTAACAAAATTGGTATAGAGAAGTTTGCATTAGAAGATGTTATAAAGTTAGAAGGAGTTAATGAAAATAAAGTAGGTCCTCATGGATTATGTATACAAGGGGATCAATTATTCACTTCAAATTGTTACGATGGTTCAGTGTCTATAGTTAATTTGAAGGATTTAAAATCCTATAGCTATTATTTAGGAAGAAACTGTAGAGATATTTGTGCCTTGGGAAATCATTTATATATTATTTGCGGAGACTCAAATAATGTTGTAACTTTTGATTTGAATAAAAAAGAAATAATAGAGATTATTCCTTGTGGAGACTCTCCACATAGTATTGACTGTTGTAATCACAGCAATGAAATAGTTGTAGCCAATAATGGTGACGATACAATTACAGTATTTGATTCGTTATATGGTAGTGACATTAAAAACATAAAGGTAGGGCAAGCACCAACAAAAGCGTTATTTACTTTAAATGGGGATTATATTCTTGTTTGTGAAAGTAGTGCAGGTAGTTTGGATAAGGGGTGTGTAAGTGTTATATCAAGCAGAAATCATAAAGTAATACATAGATTATCAGTGGGAAATTGTCCTTTTGATATGTATTGCGATGAAAAGTATTGCTATGTATCTAACTATGGTGATGGAACTATATCCATTATTGATATTGTAAATTTTATAAATGTAAAGAGTATAAGAATTGGTGGTATGCCTAGAGGAATAATTTGCGATGAAAGGTATATTTACGTAGGAGATAGCTACAATGATTTGATAATGAGGATTAATAAAAATGATAATCATGAAAAATTAATCATCCCATTAAAGGGCCAGCCTACAGGGATGATTATAGATTAAAATATTTATGAAAATACTAAGGGTAGATTTATAATGAGCTTAATAAAAATTACTCAGTTAAAACTTTAATAATCTTAGTGTATAAGTCAGAGGGGTTAGCTTTCCATTTGGAACATAACTCTCTGGCTTGTTTATTTGATGCCACTGTTACCTTAATTTCCATGAGAGGGATATTATTTTCAGAAGCACCTAGGCTAACTACATAACTATTGGAATTTTCAATGGTGTAATCAGCTGAAATTGTAGCCTCTTTTTTTATTAGATTCATTTTCCCATCTATATAAGAATTTAATTTACTTAAACTATCCTTAGATAATCTATTTTTAAATAAAGATAGGACTTCTTTACCTTTACTTGATATTACTAATCTATCTTTATCTTTATAATTAATTTTATTTATTAGTTGAGACGAGATTAAATCATCTATATATTCTTGCAGTGTAAAATAATTTATAAAATTATTTTCAAGGACAATTTCTGTAAGTTGTATGTTTGATATAGGTAAATCAACTTTATCTATTATATGCAACAGTAGAAGCTTGTTTTCTGCTAAGTTCAAAGAATTATCAAACATAAAGTAACCTCCTTTAAACCATGTACTTTTATACATATTTATTATATTAAATTATAACACATATTTATTAAATATGAATTAAGTTTACATGATATAGTATAGCATATAATAACTGATTATGAATATAATTTTATAGAAAGTATGTTTATAAGTAAAGGAGGAATATGGATAGATCTAATAGAATTAAGATAAAAATAACAACTTATTTAGCATTGTTAATATTAATAGTGTGTATAAGTATTATGGGACGTGTATTTTATAAGGAGACCTTTATTCCAACAGATAGAAAGGTACCTATTTATTCAGTAGACACAAAAGAAAAGAAAATGGCTATAACCTTTGATGTTAATTGGGGTGATGATAAAACTAATGAAATTCTAGATGTTCTCGATAAATATAATGTAAAGGCCACATTTTATATTATCGGATTATGGTGTGATGATTATCCAGACAAAGTAATAGAAATTTCAAAGAGAGGACATGAAATAGGAAATCATTCTAATAAACATCCTGATTATACCAATCTGACAAAGGAGAGTATAATTAAGGATTTAGAAATAGCTAATGCTAAAATATTAAATTTGACTGGAGAAATGCCTAAAACGTTTAGATTTCCATCAGGCTCATATAATGATGATTCAGTAGAAGCTATACAAAGTACAGGGTTAAAGGCAATACAGTGGGATGTTGATAGTGTTGACTGGAAGGCCAATGGAGCAGATATAGAATATGAAAGAATAGTATCAAAGGCAAGGGAAGGCTCTATACTACTATTTCATAATGATGGAAAGTACACCACAGAAAATTTGCCGAAAATAATTGAAAAATACCAAGCTATGGGTTATGAATTTATTACAGTGTCTAACTTAATATATAGTGATAATTATTATCTAGATCATTCAGGGAAACAAATACTAAATGAAAACTGACAAAATTATTGCATATTTTAATTATAAGACTAAAAAATGTGAATTTTTGAAAATTAAATGTTGTAAAATTTAGACAATTATTCTATAATTAATTCACGGGGGTAATGTAAATAGAACTATAAGAAAAATATTTGATTTTTACTATAAATAGTTATATTTTTATTTTTTATGAATATAAATTATAGTAAATTTTACTAAAAAACCAAGGGAAAGAGGGGTTACCATGGATAATAATATTTTTAATAACAAAATTTACTTAGAGGGAAAAGTTATCTCAGATTTAGAGTTTAGCCACGAAATGTATGGAGAGGGATTTTACAATTTTGAATTTGAGGTTTCAAGACTTAGTGATACTTCTGACATATTAGTAATTACAGTATCAGAAAGATTAATTGCAGGAATTGATGTAAGTATTGGAAGTGAGCTTGTAATAGATGGACAGCTTAGATCCTATAACAAGTTTGTAGATGGTGCCAATAGACTTATATTAACTGTATTTGCAAGAGATATTCGCCAACTTGAGGAAAGAGGAAAAAATCCAAATCAAATTTTCTTAGATGGATATATTTGCAAGGCACCCGTTTACAGAACAACACCATTTGGCAGAGAAATAGCAGATATGTTATTAGCTGTTAATAGATTGTACAATAAATCAGATTACATTCCTACTATCGCTTGGGGAAGGAACTCTAGATTTTGTAAGAGTTTAGAAGTAGGGGATAACATTAGAATTTGGGGAAGATTACAAAGTAGGGAATATCAAAAGAAAGTTTCAGATACAGAAGTAGTTAAAAAAATTGCCTATGAAGTTTCAATCTCTAAAATGGAAAGAGTTACTGACGAAAATAGAGATAATGTAACTATTATAGGAAAAGTGGACAATGATCCATCTACAGATGAGAGTAACAATATACAAGAAACAAATTTAAATGATAATGAAGAGAAAGAAGTTATTTAATGAGATAAATCAACCCAAAAGCTATCATGAAGAAGTCCTTCATGATAGCTTTTGGGTTGTTATTTTATAATTTATTATTTTCTTAAATCAGCTAAGATTTCAGTTTTACTCTTAGTTTTATCATCTACATGTTTAATTATTTTAGCTGGAGAGCCAGCTACAACTACATTTTCAGGTACATCTGTTGTAACGATAGCACCAGCAGCTACTACTGAATGATTTCCTATTTTTACACCTTCTAAGATTACTGCATTAGCTCCTATAAGTACATGGTCACCAATTTCACATGGAGACTTGCTAGGTGGTTCTAAAACTCCAGCAACTACTGCTCCAGCTCCAAGGTGGACCCCTTTACCAAGCTTTCCTCTAGCACCTACAACAGCATTCATATCTACCATGGTTTCATCACCGATTTCAGCACCTATGTTGATAACAGCACCCATCATAATAACAGCATTATTTCCAATAGAAACTCTATCACGGATTATTGCACCTGGCTCAATTCTAGCATTTATACTTCTTGTATCAAGCATAGGTATAGCTGAGTTTCTTCTATCAGATTCAAGCCTGTAGTTATGTATTTTTTCTTTATTTGCATCTAAAAAATTATTTATATCAGCGCTATCGCCAAATAAAACATAAAAGCTGCCTTCGCCAAAACAGTCTACATTTTCAAAGTTACAATCCTTTAGATCACCTTTAACATAAGCTTTCACAGGGGTTGATTTCTTTGACTCCTTTATAAATCTAGCAATTTCATATGGATCAGTAAAGTTATATTCCATACCTCTAACTCCTTTCGACAAGTAATATATATTCATTTATATATTATCCTAAAAACTCAACAATAATTATAAATAAATAAGATATTTTTGAATATAATACTTAGTATATTTAATTTATCAATATAGTATATCTATAGTTATATCATAAAAATCATATATAATGGAATATTTTATTTGTAAATGATATAATAAAATTAAAAAAGTAGACCTAGGAGGTAAATATATGGGAAACTTAAACAAAGGATATATTCAAATATATACTGGAAACGGAAAAGGAAAAACTACAGCAGCGGTGGGGCTTGCAACTAGAGCTGCTGGAAATAAATATAGAGTATGTATGGTTCAGTTTTTAAAAAGTGATGCAACAGGAGAATTAGAGTCAGCTAAACTTATGGCTCCATATTTTACTATTCATAGATTTGAAAGACCTAGAGGATTTTTTTGGACATTAAATGATCAAGAAAAGTTAGAGCTAAAAGAGGATATTCAAGAAGCGTATAAGTTTTGTATAAAACAGTTGGAAGAAGGAAATTGTGATATATTGATAATGGATGAAATAATGGGAACTTTATCTAATGGGTTAATTACAGAAGAACAATTAATAGAATTGATAGATAAAAAACCAGATGATGTAGAACTTATAATGACAGGTAGAAATGTGCCAGAATCAATAATGCAAAGAGCTAATTTAGTTACTGAAATGAAAGATCTTAAACACTACTTTAATGAAGGGGTTCCAGCAAGAAGAGGAATAGAATTCTAAGGAGTATAAGGTATAAATTATGAGGTTGTCAAGTAATATAGACAATATAGAAATATCAGGAATAAGGAAATTTTATAATAAGGTCGCTAAGATAGAAGGTGCTATATCACTAACTCTAGGTGAGCCAGATTTTAAAATACCTGGGGAAATAAAAGAGGCTATGAAAAAGTCCCTTGATGAAGATAGGACTACTTATACACCTAATGCTGGGATAGAAGAGTTAAGAGAAGAAATTTCTAAGTATCTAAATTCTTTAAATATAAGTTTCTCCAGTAAAGAAATATGTGTAACTGTAGGAGGAAGTGAAGGATTATTATCTACTTTTACTGGAATATTAAATCCAGGAGATAAAGTTCTAATACCTTCCATTGCATATCCTGCCTATGAAAATTGTGTTAAGATTCTTGGTGGAGAGGTAATAAATTATAATATTAAGGAAGATTTATCTTTAGATATGGAGCAATTGGAGAGAGTTATAGAGAAAGAGTGTCCTAAGGTGATGGTAGTATCTTATCCATCAAATCCTACAGGACAACTTTTGACCAAGGATCAATGTGATAGATTATTTAATATATTAAAAGATAAAGATATATTAATTGTAAGTGATGAAATTTATAGCTCTATTGTATTTGGAGAATTTAACTCTATATCACAGTATGGAAAGTTAAAAGATAAACTTATACTTATAGGTGGATTTTCAAAAATGTTTTCCATGACAGGAATTAGAATAGGATATGTATGTGCAGCGGAATGGATATTAAATAGCATAATAAAGGTTCATCAATACAATGTGTCATGTGCACCGTCTATTGGTCAATATGGAGCTTTAGAAGGACTTAAGAAGTCTATGTACCATATGGAACATATAAAATCAGAATTAAAGATAAGAAGGGATTATGTCTATGATAGACTAGTTTCTATGGGGCTTGAAGTTATAAGACCACAGGGAGCATTTTATATATTTCCGTGTATAAAATCCTTTGGATTTAGTAGTGAAGATTTTTGTGATAAGCTACTTGAGGATACTAAGGTAGCCGTAGTACCAGGAACTGCATTTGGAAAAGGTGGAGAAGGGTATGTTAGAATTTCTTATTGCTACAGCATGGAAAATTTAAAATTATCTTTAGATTTAATGGAACAGTGGTTAAATCAGATAAAGCTTAACTAAGGGTTAAATATAAAAGATAAGTAAATATTAAATAAAAGTGTTATGAAAATATAGATTTCATAACACTTTTTATTTGAACTAAATTTGATTTACTATTTAACTACATCGTCCATAGAATATATGCCTTTTGGTTTGTTATGAACATACTCACAAGCCTTTAAAGCGCCTACAGCGAATACTTCTCTTGAAATAGCAGAGTGTTTAATTTCAATTACTTCACCCATACCAGCAAATATAACTTCATGGTCACCTATAATATTTCCACCACGGATTGCATGAATTCCTATTTCCTTGTGTTCTCTTTTAGAGATTCCTTCTCTACCATAGTTGAAGGTTGTTTCTTCTTCTATAGAGTCCTTTATAGTATTTGCAAGAAGTAGTGCAGTACCACTTGGAGCATCTACCTTTTGATTGTGATGTTTTTCTATTATCTCAATATCAAAATCTGTATATAGTTTATTGCTAATAGATTTTAATAAATTATTTATTATATTAATTCCTATAGACATATTAGCGGAATAGAACACAGGAATTGAATTTTGTAGATTTTTAATATGAACTATTTGTTCTTCCGTATAGCCAGTAGTGCAAAATACTACTGGTAATGAGTGAGCTAAAGCATATTTTGATATAGAGTCTAAACTTGAAGGTCTTGAGAAGTCCAGAATTACATCTACTTCTTCTGTTACTTTATCTATGGAATCATAAATAGAGTAATTAAAATTAGATTCTGTATTCATATCTACTCCAGCTTGAATATTTAGTGTTTCAGAAGTAGAAGCTACCTTTGAAATCATATGACCCATTTTTCCGTTACATCCAACTAATAAAATCTTTACCATGTATAGTCTCCTTTATAATAAGTAGTAGTTTTTTAGAGCTTCTTTCAAAGTCTCTAAATTATTATCATCCATATCAACTAATGGAAGTCTTAAGTTTCCAACACTTCTACCCATAAGATTTAAGGCAGTTTTTATAGGAATAGGGTTTGTTTCACAGAAACATGCATTAGTTAAAGGGATTGTTTTTAAAAATAACTCTTGAGCTGCTTTTATTTCTCCATTAAAGAATAATTCACATATATTATGAACATCTTTAGGTACAATATTTGCAATAACTGATATTATACCAAGTCCGCCTATAGCAAGAGTTGGTATAATTTCATTATCATTCCCAGAATATATATCTAATTTATCTCCACAGAGATATTTTATTTCTGCAATTTGGCTTATATTTCCACTAGCTTCCTTTACAGCAACAATATTATCTAGCTGACAAAGTTCATGGAGAGCCTTTGGTGAAATATTCATGCCAGTTCTAGATGGTACATTATATACTACTATAGGAGTATTAACAGCTTCAGCAATAGTTTTAAAATGAGCAATTAAGCCTTTTACTGAAGTCTTATTGTAGTAAGGGTTAATTACTAAAAGTCCATCTACACCAACAGACTCAGCGTAGATGCTCATTTTAACAGAAGCCATGGTGTTATTACTACCAGTACCAGCTATAACAGGGATTCTCTTATTAACTGTATCTACAGTGAATTTTATAGTTTCTTTTCTCTCAGCCTCTGTCATAGTAGATGCTTCTCCAGTTGTACCACATACTATGATAGCGTCAGTTCCATTTTCAATATGCCATTCTAATAATTCTTTTAATTTAGGAAAGTCTACACCGTCTTTGCTAAATGGAGTTACAATTGCAACACCAGAACCTTTAAAAATACTCATATATACACCTCTTAAATCATTATATTTATTTTATTAAATTTTCTTTTATAAAAACTTCTGCAATTTGTACTGCATTAAGGGCAGCACCTTTTCTAATATTATCAGCAACAACCCATAGGTTAACACCATTATCAACACTAAAATCACGTCTGATTCTTCCAATATAAACGTCATCCTGACCTTCTATATCTACAGGCATAGGATAAATATTATTTTTTATATCATCCATTACAGTAATTCCAGGTAAAGTTTTAAATAAGTCGAAAATATCATCCAATTCAAAAGTATTTTCAAATTCTACGTTAATACTTTCGCTATGACCATGGAATACAGGTACCCTTACTGTGGTAGCAGTAACTTTAATTTGATCATTATGAAGAATTTTATGGGTTTCATTTATCATCTTCATTTCTTCCTTTGTATAACCATTATCTAAGAATACATCAATTTGAGGTATTACATTATAGGCTATAGGATATTGAAATTTCTTAGGAGGAACATTAGATACTCCATCCTTTAGATCATTAAACCCTTGAACTCCAGCACCGGATACAGCTTGATAAGTTGAGTATACAACTCTTTTTATTCCATATTTAATATCAAGAGGTTTAAGAGCAACCATTGCTTGAATAGTAGAACAGTTAGGATTAGCAATAATACCATTATGCCATTTAATATCTTCACCATTAACCTCAGGAACTACCAGAGGAACTCTAGGATCCATTCTCCATGCACTACTATTATCTATAACCACGGTATTGTGTTCTGCGAATATAGGAGCAAATTCTAAGCTGACATCTCCACCAGCTGAAAAAAGAGCTAAATCAATTTTTTTGTTAATTATATTTTCTTTCTTAAGTTCTTCTACCAATATATCTTTTCCATTAAAGTGTATAGTAGTTCCAGCAGACCTGGCAGATGAAAAAAGATATAAATCCTCTATGGGAAAATTTCTTTCAGCTAAAATATTTATGAATTGTCTTCCCACCATTCCAGTAGCCCCGACTATAGCAACATTGTATTTCAAAAATACCACCTCACTTAACTTATATTTATAATACATTATATAACTTAAGTAGATAAAGTTATATAACTTTATTAAATTTATATATAAAATTTTTATTATAGCAGAGATATATACCAAAGATGTCAACGGAAGTAAAAGCATAATACAATGTATGTAGATATTATTAAGCCCAGATTGTTAAGGGGAAGATGAAAGTAAGGAAGTGTTAGGTCAATTTAAAGAGTAGATAATAAGATTTTAGATATAAATGAATCATATTAAAAATCCGCAAGATAATATTTTAAATAAAAAGATGCATTTGTTTAAATATGTAAAAATATGAAGGCGTATAGAAGATTTAATAATATGAATTTAAAATATTATCTAATATTTTGTTGCAATTTGTAATCTTAAGAACAAATTATGTATTAAAATAGTTTGACAACTTACAGAACCCTGTGTTAATATTATAAAAAATGAATTTATTATTATTTTTATTTTCATACTTTTAACAATTATAACTACTAAAATACATAACCACATATTAACTATGAAATATGTATGAATGATTAAAATACTGAGAGTTAATTTCTTAGTGTTGCTTTTGAAAAGTAAGTGGCTTTGATATTGTGGCAATTGTCAAAATATTTGAAAGGAACTAACTATTTAAATAAATCATTTTTGCTAATTTCACAATAGCATCTTAAGTGTGTTTTAGTAATGTTAAAGGAATGAAGCCTTACTAGATTTTATTATTAGTGTGGGAGGTGTTAGTAAGGGGAAATAATGCATTACATTTTAAAAGTTGATATGAGGCAAAAAAAGAATAAAAAAGTGCTAAAGTTTTATAATATCATAATACATAATGTTGCAAATTATAAAACAACGACTTTGTATACGATATCATTAATAAGCTTAGCGGTGTCTTAAATATTTACATTTCATTTATAGGAGTCTATAGGAGAGATGTAATTTCTAATAATGTCTCATTGTGCTTAAGGTAGAAAAAGGTTAATGTTGGGGGAAATGCAGTAGATGGGGATTTTATTGCATATTTTTACTTAAAAATGGAGGGATGACGATGTTTAAATTTACTCTAAAAAGATTTGGATATATGTTATTGACATTATTCATTGCATCATCAATAACATTTATGCTTATCCATGCTATGCCTGGAGATCCACTTGCGGTTGCAGCAAGAAAGCTTCCAGAGCAAATAAAAGCTAACTACTATGCTAAATATGGATTAAATAAGCCACTTTTAACTCAATATGGATTATTCGTTAAGAATGCTGTCAAAGGAGATTTAGGACAATCTCTAGCATCTCCGGGAAGAGATATTACAGAGACTATTATGAAACATGCACCTATTTCAGCACGAATTGGAGGACAAGGTCTTATACTGGGAGTTACAATAGGTATCTTATTAGGTATTGTAGCTGCATTTAAAAGAGGAAAATGGCCAGATTATTTAGTAATGTTCATAGCCATAGTTGGTATATCTGTACCAAGTTTTGTTGTAGCATCACTACTACAATTCTTCTTCACAGTTAAATTAACATGGTTGCCAACAACAGGGTGGGGCGAGTTTAAGCATACTATATTACCTACCATAGCATTAAGTTTAGCTCCTATAGCTACATATGCAAGATATATGAGAGCTAACTGTTTGGATGTTATTGGACAAGATTATATAATAACAGCTAAGGCTAAAGGGGTTTCTAATGTTAGTTTAGTATTTAAACATGTTATAAGGAATGCTATTTTACCAGCTATTACCCTTCTAGGACCACAAGTTGCTGGTATATTTACAGGTTCCTTCGTAGTTGAAAGTATATTTTCAATACCGGGACTTGGACAATATTTCGTATCAGCAATTACTGATAGAGATTATACTATGATAATGGGACAATCAATATTTGTATCAGCATTATTTATAGTTGCATTATTCTTAGTTGATATAATCTATGGATTAGTTGACCCAAGAATAAGAGTATCAAGCGGAAAGCGTTAGGAGGGATAAGTATGGCAGAATTTTCAAAAGAAAAATTTCAAATTATAGGTTGTGATAACCTAGATTCAGAGGGAATACTTAGACCTAGTATGACCTACTGGCAAGATGCATGGAGAAGACTTAAAAAGAATAAAGTTGCGATGCTTTCGTTGGTGTTATTAGGAATAATTACATTGATGACAATAATAGGACCTATGATAAGTAATTTTGAATATCAAGCTACAAATAATGATATGTTAAACTTAAAACCAAACGCAACATATTGGTTTGGAACAGATAGCTTAGGTAGAGATTTGTTTACAAGAGTTTGGATAGGTGGTAGAATATCTATCGCTATAGGGTTAATTGGAGCTGTTATCGACACTGTTGTAGGAACAATTTACGGTGGTATAGCTGGATATCTTGGTGGAATTGCTGATGATATCATGATGAGAATACTAGAAATTTTAGTAAGTATTCCATACCTAGTTTTAGTTATACTTATCAGGGTTATTATGGATGGTGGTAGTATGATACCACTTATTATAGCTATGACCATTACAGGATGGTGTTATATGGCTAGACTTGTAAGGGGACAACTTTTACAAATTAAAGAACAAGAATACGTACTTGCTGCAAAAGCACTGGGAGCAAATGCTTCAAGAGTAATAGCAAAACACTTAGTACCAAATACTTTAGGTGTTATGATTGTTGCTATAACATTCGATATACCATCATTTATATTTGCAGAAGCTTTCTTAAGTTTCTTAGGAATAGGTGTTCAATCACCAATGACAAGTTGGGGAGCTCTTGCAGCAGCAGGACAACAGACTATAATGTTCTACGCTTATCAATTAATTTTCCCTGCCTTAGCGATTTCGTTAACAATGTTATCTTTTAATTTATTAGGTGATGGTTTAAGAGACGCACTAGATCCTAAATTACGTCAATAAGGGGGGAATGGCAAATGGAAAGAATTTTAGATATAGAAAATTTACAAGTTTCATTTCATACCTATGCGGGTGAAGTAAAAGCAGTAAGAGGTGTAGATTTCCATCTTGATAAGGGTGAAACTTTAGCTATAGTTGGAGAATCAGGTTGTGGAAAAACAGTTACATCAAAGGCTATAATGAGGCTGTTACCAGAACCAATGCCAGCAGAAATTAAAAAAGATTCTAAAATCATTTTTGAGGGTAAAAATATTTTAGATATGAACGAGAAGGAATTAAGAAAATTAAGGGGATCAGATATATCTATGATATTCCAAGATCCTATGACTTCATTAAATCCTACAATGACAGTTGGTAAGCAAATTGCTGAGAGTTTAATAATTCATAGAGGTATGAATAAAGCTGAAGCTATGAAAGAAGCAATAAAAATGCTTGATCTTGTTAATATACCAAATGCTGATAAGAGAGCTCATCAATATCCGCATGAATTCTCAGGTGGTATGAGACAAAGAGCTATGATAGCTATAGCTCTTGCATGTAATCCTAAGATACTTATTGCGGACGAGCCAACTACTGCTCTAGATGTTACAATACAAGCTCAAATAATGGATCTTATAGGAGATCTTCAAAAGAAACTAGGAACTGCAGTTATACTTATTACTCACGATCTTGGAGTAGTAGCGGATACTGCGGATAGAATTCAAGTAATGTATGCGGGACAAGTTATCGAAAGAGGTACTGTAGAAGAAATATTTGCAAATCCTCAACACCCTTATACATGGGCATTGCTTCAATCAGTTCCAAGACTTGAGACAAAAAATAAGGATACGCTTTACGCTTTAAACGGTACTCCGCCAGACTTAGTTAAACCACCAGTTGGATGTCCTTTTGCTGCAAGATGTGAATATTGTATGCAAATATGTTTAGAGGAAATGCCAGAAGTAACTAATGTAGAGAACGATCACCAAGTGTTGTGTTGGTTAAAACACCCAATGGCACCTAAGGTTGAAGTTCCAGAAGCGTTAAGAAGAGGTGAATAAGATGGCTGAATCAAATAAAAAAGAAGTTTTAATTGAAGTAAAGAATCTTAAGAAATATTTCGAGGTTGGTAGGAATGCTACACTTAAGGCGGTAGACGATGTTAGTTTTAATATATTTAAAGGTGAAACATTAGGTCTTGTTGGAGAATCAGGTTGTGGAAAAACAACGTGTGGAAGAACTGTAATGGGACTTTATGGAGCGACTGGTGGTGAAATATTATTTGATGGAGACGATATTAGTAAATATGATAAAAAACAGAAAAAAGAGTTTACTAGAAGAGCTCAAATAATATTCCAAGACCCTTATGCATCGCTAAATCCAAGAATGACTGTTGGAGATATTATTGGGGAAGGAATAGATATTCATAACCTTCACAAAGGTAATGAAAGACAGGCTAGAATTTATGAATTACTACAATTAGTAGGACTAAATAAAGAGCACGCATCTAGATTCCCTCATGAGTTTTCGGGTGGACAAAGACAGAGAATAGGGATAGCAAGAGCTCTTGCTATAGAACCAGACTTCATAGTTTGTGATGAGCCTATATCTGCTCTAGATGTATCTATTCAAGCGCAAGTTGTTAACTTGCTGATAAAATTGCAAAATGAATTAGGATTAACATATTTATTCATAGCCCATGACCTATCAATGGTTAAACACATATCTGATAGAGTTGGAGTTATGTATTTAGGAACTATGGTAGAACTTGCTAGTAGTAAAGATTTATATGATAAGCCTTTACATCCATATACTCAAGCGTTATTATCAGCGATTCCAATTCCTGATCCTGATGCAACTAAGAAAAAAGCAAGAATACCTTTAGAAGGAGAAGTGCCAAGTCCAATAAATCCTAAACCAGGTTGTAGATTTGCACCTAGATGTAGATATGCAAAGCCTATATGTAGTGAAAAAACTCCTGAGTTTAGAGAAATTGAGCCAAATCACTTTGCTGCATGTCATATACTATAATTTAAATAAAAAAATAAGAGTGCTTAAGCACTCTTATTTTTTTATTTAAAAGCTTAGTCAAATTTTGTTTTTAATCATTGTAATTTCAAACAAAGACTTTATCCAATGACTATCAATTTTATTCATTTATTGAGTTTTATTACCAGGTATATAAATTCGTATATCTTTTAATAATATTATAAAAGGAGGTCATATATGGGTGTTTAGTAGTAAATATCATATTGAATTTAATTGAGTTTTATTTAAAGAAAATACAGAAAAAAGAATTTTATTAAAAAACGAAATTCATATATCTTCTTTTAATGATTAATTTATGAAAAAAACTACAAATTACGACAAAGAAAAATATGAAACCTTGAAGATAGGGTGTACCAATGGTAATAGAATCAATTGCCATTCGTGAATTTATAATACTTTGTTGAAATATAGGGAATTTTACATAAAAAATATAGGTAATAATTCGTATAATTGAATAAAATTAAAATTATAATGTCTTAAGTGGAAGTGGTCAACATTGACATTGTCGTAAAAAGAGTGTACTATAAATATAAATAAAAGTTATGAGGAAATGTGTAGAAATATGCACAATGAATAACGCAAAGATGAGCCGAGGTTAGAAAGAAAATTTTTAATTTTTGAACTAAACCAAATTATTTTAAGGGGGATTACTTATGAAGAGTAAAAAAATACTAGCATCATTATTAGCATTATCTATGGTAACATCAGCGGCATTAGTTGGGTGTGGTAAAGGCGAAGAAAAGGGTGCAGGAACTGCTACTAATGGAGAAGCAGATGCTGAACAATATTTAAATATGCTTTTACAATCTGAACCAAAAACAATTGACCAATCTAAATCAAGTGATTCATATTCTTCACAAATTCTTGCAAACTGTCAAGAATCATTAACAAGAATTGTACAAGATGAAAATGGTAAAGATAAAATTGAAAAGGGTATAGCTGAAAGCTGGGAAACTTCAGATGATAAATTAACTTGGACATTTAAATTAAGAGATGCTAAATGGAGTGATGGTAAACCAGTTACTGCAGAACAGTTTGTATATGGTATTACTAGAACTCTAGATCAAAATACTGCATCACCATATGCTTTCCTATTATATCCTATTGCTAACGCTGTAGAATTCAACTCTGGTAAAGCTAAGGCAGAAGATTTAGGAGTTAAAGCTCTAGACGAAAAAACTGTTGAGTTTACATTAGCATCACCATGTGCATACTTTCTTGATTTAACATACTTTAAAGTAATGCAACCACAAAGAGAAGATATAGTAAAAGAACACGGTGATAAATATGGTTCAGAAGCTAACAGTATGGTATATTGTGGACCATTTATGATATCTGAATGGGTACATAATAATAAAGTAGAATTTGTTAAGAATCCTGAATATTGGGATGCTGAAAATGTAAAACTTGATAAAGTTACAATGAAAATAATAAAAGAAGAGTCTGCTAGAATGAATGAATTACTTAATGGTTCATTAGATATGGCTACAGTAGTTAAACCAGAATGGATAGAAAAGTTTGATTCTGCTGGTGAATATGAAGCTAAAAAAGGATATGATGGTTCGACTACATATACTTTCTTTAACCTTAAAGATAAATTATTCAGTAATGCTAAGGTAAGAAAAGCATTTATAGTAGCAGAAGATAGAGAAAATAAAATTAAGACTTTAAGAAAAGGTCTTGGCGAACCTGCTCTAGGTTTTGTACCAAAGTCTGTACAAATAGGTGGAGAAGAATATAGAACAAAAGTAAATGAATTACCAGTTCAAAAATTAATGGATGAAAATACAGATCCAAAAGCATTATTAATAGAAGGTATGAAGGAACTAGGGCTTGGAGAAGATCCATCTAAAATAACCATTAGTTACTTACAATCAGGTACTGATGCGGTAGCTAAAGAATATGCTGAATTCCAACAACAAGTTTATACAAAAAAACTTGGAATTAATGTTAAAGTTGATTTTGTTGAATGGGCACAATTCCAAGAAAGAACTGATAATTTTGATTATCAAGTTGCAGGTATGGCATGGACTGGAGACTATAATGACCCTAACACATATTTAGATTTATGGACATCAACAGCTGGAGTTGTACCAACAGGTTGGTCAAATCCTAAGTACGATGAACTTATAGCTAAAGCAGGAAAAAGTGATGATCCGAATGAAAGAGCTGAACTTTTCAAAGAAGCTGAAAGAATACTATTATATGAAGATGGTGTTGTAAGTCCAGAAGCTTGGAGATTTAAAAATACTTATGTAAGAAAGTATGTTAAAAACTACACTGCTCCATTATTTGGAACAATAGACTTAAAATATACTTATACTACTGGAAGAAAATAATATTATAATGAAATGAGAAAAAGTGAAGCAAATAACGAATGCTTCACTTTTTTTAGATGCTTTGATGTTTTTGCCTATAAAAGTGGGCTTTATAAGAAAATTCTAATTTAATGCATTATAAAGTTAGGGAAAAGAAGTCAATATTATCTAAAATACTATAATATATATAATATATGTAGTGATTAAATGATAAAATTCGTATTACAAATTTCGAATTTAAATGCAAATAAAACCCGATTAATAGAGAAAAAAGAAGAAAAAAGAAAAATAAACAAACGAAAAAAAGAAAAATAAATTAATAAATAAATTTTAATTAAAAAAATATTAATATAATTAATCAAAATGAGAGGTTGCATTAATATTTCATAAGATATTTGCACTTATATAAGATAATAAGTCGAATTGAGGTAATCTTATAAATATTCAGATAATGGGTATTGCAATAGTGAAAGTGTTAATATATAATAAATTTAAATCAGATGGATATGACATTATATCTATTATATTGATGATTAATGAAGGGGGATTATTCATGAAAAGCAAAAAAATATTAGCTGCTTTACTAGCTGTATCTATGGTAACTTCTGTTGCTTTAGTAGGTTGTGGTAAAGATGACAAAAAAGATGAGGGCAAAGGTGGAGAGACTGCTGCTTCTGGAGATATGGATAAAGAACAGTATCTTAACTTATTATTGAGGGCTGAACCAAAGACAATTGATCAATCAAAATCAAGTGATTTGTATTCATCACAAGTTCTTGCAAACAGCCAAGAGGCATTAACAAGAATTATTCAAGATGAAGCTGGAAAAGATAAAATCATAGAAGGTATAGCTGAAAGCTGGAAACCTAACGATGACAAATCTGTTTGGACATTTAAGTTAAGAGATGCTAAATGGAGTGATGGAAAAGCAATTACTGCAAAAGACTTCGTTTATGGTATCACTAGAACTTTAGATCAAAATACTGCATCACCATATGCATTCTTATTATACCCAATCAAAAATGCTTCAGAATTTAACGCAGGTAAAGCTAAAGCAGAAGATTTAGGTGTTAAGGCTGTAGATGATAAAACAATTGAATTTACATTAAATTCACCATGTTCATACTTCTTAGATTTAACATACTTTAAAGTAATGCAACCACAAAGAGAGGATATAATAAAAGAACATGGCGATAAATATGGATCTGAAGCAAATACAATGGTATATAGTGGACCATTCATAATCTCTGAATGGGTACACAACAATAAGATTGAATTTACTAAAAATCCAGAATATTGGGATGCTGAAAATGTAAAACTTGATAAAGCTACAATGAAGATAATTAAAGAAGAGTCTGCTCAAATGAATGAATTACTTAATGGTTCATTAGATATGGCAGCAGTTTCTAAACCAGAATGGATAGAAAAATTTGATAAAACTGGTGAGTATGAGGCTAAAAAAGGATATGATGGTTCTACTACTTATACTTTCTTCAACCATAAAGATAAGTTATTTAGTAATGCTAAAGTAAGAAAAGCATTTATGGTAGCTGAAGATAGAGAAAATAAAATTAAGACTTTAAGAAAAGGTCTAGGAGAGCCAGCTATGTCTTTTGTACCTCCTAAAGTACAAATAGGTGGAGAAGATTACAGAGATAAAGTAAGTGATACTCCAGTTAAGGATCTTATAGATGAAAATCCAGATCCAAAGGCTCTATTAATTGAAGGAATGAAAGAGTTAGGACTTGGAGATGATCCATCTAAAATAACTATTAACTACTTAGAATCAGGTACTTCAGCTGAAAATAAGGTATGGGCTGAATTCCAACAACGTGTTTATGAAGATAAACTTGGTGTAAAAGTAAAAGTTGATTATGTTGAGTGGGCACAATTCCAAGAAAGAACTGATAACTTTGATTATCAAGTAGCAGCTATGGCATGGGGCGGTGACTACAATGACCCTAACACATTCCTTGATTTCTGGGTAACTGGAGCTAACGTTGTAATGACAGGATGGTCAAATCCTAAATACGATAAGCTTATAGCTGATGCAGCAAAAACTGTAGACCCAGCAGAAAGAACCGAATTATTTAAACAAGCAGAAAGAATTTTATTATATGAAGATGCTGTTATAAGTCCAGAGTCTTGGAGATTTAAAAACACATATGTAAGAAAGTATATTAAGAGTTACAGTGCTCCATTATTTGGAACAGTTGATTTAAAATACACTTACACTTCAGGTAGAAAATAATATAAAATAGTATTATAATTTTAAAAAGGCTATCTCATTTCTTTGAGATAGCCTTTTCTGTAGTTTTTAACAAATACAATAAAAAACTGTGTTTAATTAGGTTCTTTAAGTAATATAAACACAGTTTTATTTTATAATTCTATATTATGGTCTACCTTCTGTATACACTTCTTTTAAATCTAAAGATCCAAAGGTTGGAGAAGTATAATTTTTAACATAATTATAAATATAAGTATTTTTAAATCTCCACGTAGTTGGACTACACACTACATCTTCATAAATAAAAATTTTTTCTGCTTCTTGGAATAACTTCTTTCTTGCTTCTTGATCTGAAGTGGTTCTAGCTTTTTGTATTAACTCTTCATATTTATCGTTCTTCCATCCAGTTTTAACGGAAGCAGTATCATGAAGGAACATATCAAAATAAGTTAGTGGATCATTATAATCGGCAGTAACTGACATTCCTGCTAATTCATAATCCATGTTATCTGTCCTATCGCAGAAAATTGCCCATTCCACATAATCTACATCAATGTTAACTCCTAATGTTTTATTATAATTCTCCTGAGAAAATTCTGCCATTTCTTTACTGTAAGAACTAGTGCCAGATTGAAGAAGTTTAATAGTATGCTTTGAAGGATCTGGATCTAAACCTTCTTCCTTTAAACCCTCTATAAGTAATTTTTTAGGGTCTGGATTTTCTTTTATTAGCTCGGTTACCGGATTAAAATCAGTAGCACTTCTAAACTCTTCCTCACCTACTTTAACTGATGGTGGAACCCAAGCTGTACAAGGTTCTGCTAAGTTTCTATACAATGCTGAAACTGCACCTTCACGGTCTTCAGCTATGAGAAAAGCTTTTCTTATTTTTGCATTTTTGAAGTATCTGTTTTCTTGGTTAAAAAAATTATAGCATATTGAAGTATCGTAACCTTTTTTGACTGTAAAATTTCCGGTTTCATTTAATTTGTTAATCCAATCCTTGGAACTTACATTAGCTAAATCTAAAGAACCATTAAATATTTCATTCATTCTAGCAGATTCTTCCTTAATTATTTTCATTGTAGCTTTATCAAGTTTTACATTTTCAGCATCCCAATATTCGGGGTTTTTTACTAATTCAATTTTGTTGTTGTGTACCCATTCAGAGATTTTAAATGGACCAGTGAAGATTAAAGTGTCTGCATCTGAGCCATATTTATCTGCATGTTTTTCTATTAAGTCTTTTCTTTGAGGTTCCATTATTTTCAAGTAAGTCATGTTTAAGAAATATGCACAAGGTGATTCTAATGTGATTTCTAAAGTGTGATCATCGATGGCTTTTACACCAACTTCTTCAGCTTTTGCTTTACCAGCATTGAATTTAGCGGCATTTTTTATTGGATAAAGCAAATATCCCATTGGAGAAGCAACATTTGGATCTAATGTTCTAGTGATACCATACACAAACTGATCTGCAGTAACAGGTTGCCCATCACTCCATTTAGCATCTCTCAATTTAAATGTCCAAGTTAAGCCATTTTCGGATTGAGTCCATTTATTAGATATTCCTTCTTTAACTAAGTCATTACCATCTTCATCTACGCCTAATCTAGTTAAAGCCTCCATAGTATTAGTATGGATGTATGATGAATAGACATCATAAGTTTTTGAAGGGTCTAGACTTTGTGGTTCTGCACCTAACAGTACATTAATATATTGATTTTCATCAATAGTGCCTTCTTTAGTTTTCTCGGAGTTCTCTGAACTGCTTGATCTACCACATCCAAGTATTATAGTTGATGCTATGGATAAAGTAAGAATACAAGCTAAGATATTTTTGCTTTTCATAAATATTTCCCCCTATTTATAATATGAAAATATTAGCAATGCTAATATAATTCTCTAATTAAAGAATTATGTCATATCAACGAAGATGAGATATTATTAAAAATTTTGCAAAAGTAATGTAAGTTAAACTAAAAATGGTTATATTTAATTTGAATAAGGTTTGGTAAAGTTATAAATATATATTTCACAAATATAAAAGTTTGTGAAGCTAATAAGTGAAAAATGAAATAGAGTTCACAATAATGATGATAGATAATTAATGATATTGAAAAAAATATTAATTCATATGAAATTATATGAAATAATATAGTGAATATTTCATATTAAAATAATAATTAGATTTAATTGTTATAATATATAATTATACATAAAAAACTACTATATGTAAATATATTTATTTAAGTGAAAATATGTAATGAGATTAATTATTTATTTTGATAATACATAGGGGATGGATGAATAACTAATGTAGAATTTATAAAGGAAATGAATAAAAAAAAGTCTATGGTAGAAAATATAGTTATTACATTAAAACTATATTTTAATAACGCGGAGGTGGAAGCTTGTGGGTAAGACTCCTATAAAAAAAGTAATAAAATCTAAATTAAAAGCTAATAAAGAATTAACTCCACAGGAGGCTTTAAGAGAGCAAATAAAATATGATATAGTAGAAGAATTAGGTTTGGCTGAAAAAGTAAATGAATTTGGATGGAGTAGTTTAACTGCAGAAGAAACGGGGAGAATTGGAGGTATGATGACCAAAAAGAAGAAGGGTCTAAATATTCCCAAGAATGATGAGTTTTTTTAGTTTTATATAATATACTAATAATAATCAAGTTTAACTAAGACTTTGTTAGAATAATTAAGATAAATTATATTAATTTAGTGAAGAGATATAATTATAGCTTAGTTCATGAATAAACATATAGATATGAGATTTGTTACATGGTCATGGAAGAATTCTTAGACAAAATAAAAAAAGTAATGTAAAATAAATAGGTGATTATATAGAAAAGATGGTGAACCTATGGACTGTTATAATGATTTTGCTGATATATACGATGAACTTATTAATGAAGATATCAATTATAGAGGTTGGGCAGATAAAATTATTGAGATTTGCAAGGAATATAATGTTGGAAGAAGAGAGTATTTAGATTTAGCTTGTGGTACAGGGAATTTTACCAAGTTAATTGGGAAAAACTTCATATTTACAACGGCTATAGATTTATCAGAGTATATGTTATCTATTGCTGATGAAAAATTAAAGGCAGAAGGAATTAAAGCTAAGGTTATGTGCCAAGATATATGTACTTTTAATCTTAAAAAGCAGTTTGATCTGATAACCTGTGGATTGGATTCTACTAATTATATAATTGAGGATGAAAAACTTCAATTATATTTTGTGTCAGTTAATAAACACTTAAAGGATGATGGCGTTTTTATTTTTGACATTAATACAGAGTACAAAATAAAAAATATATTAGGAAATAATAGCTTTAACTATGACAGAGAAGATGTGGTATATATTTGGGAAAATCAATTACAAGAGGATATTGTTGATATGTACTTAACCTTTTTTGTTAAAGAAGGACAAGTGTATCATAGATTTGATGAACATCACAGAGAGAGAGCCTATAGTGAGAGTAAAATAGAAAAATTTATAAAAGAAGCAAACCTTGTCATAGAAAAAAAACTTAATTGCTATGAAGAAGTTGCCATAGGCGAGAATACACAAAGAATAACCTATGTTTTGAGTAAGAAAGGATGTTAGAGTAATGAAAGATAAATTAATTAGAGCCACTGCAAAGGATGGTCAAGTAAGAATAATTGCAGCTATTACTACTGAATTAGTGAATGAAGCAACTAAAACTCATGAATGTATGCCAACAGCTTCAGCAGCAGTAGGGAGAATGTTAACTGGTGGGGTTTTAATGGGTGCTATGCTAAAAAATGATACTGATAGTTTAACTATTCAAATAGATGGTGGTGGAGAAGCAAAAGGTGTTACTGTTACTGCCCATCATGATGGAAGTGTTAAAGGATATATAGGAAACCCAAAAGTGGATTTACCTTTAAATGAAAAAGGTAAATTAGAAGTTGGTGGTGCTATAGGTAAAAATGGATATCTAAAAGTAATTAAGGATATGGGGCTTAAAGAACCTTATGTAGGTCAAGTGCCTATATATACAGGAGAAGTAGGCGATGATATAGCGTATTACTTTACGGTATCTGAGCAAACACCATCTGCTGTTGCTTTAGGAGTATTGGTAGATACGGATTTATCTATAAAAGCTGCTGGGGGATTTATTATACAAATGATGCCAGGTGCATCAGAATTCTTAGCAGATATTATAACTTATAGATTGGAAGAAGTTCCATCAGTAACAGCTATGATAGAGAAGGGAATGACTATAGAAGAAATATTAGAATTTATATTTGAAGATATGGATTTGAAAATATATGATGCTTTAGTACCAGCGTATAAATGCGACTGTTCAAGAGAAAGAGTTGAAAGAGTACTGATTAGTATTGGTAAAGATGATTTACAAGAGATATATGATGAGGGCAAGACAGAAGAAATATTGTGCCATTTCTGTAATAAAACCTATAATTTTAAACCAGAAGATATTAAAAAAATATTAGAAGCTATTGACTAATTTCTATAATAAATTCTAAAAACCATATTGACAATAAACTAAAAATTTAATATAATAGTCTTTGTTAAGACTTGGAAGATTTATTGATTTTTAAGCTTAGCAAAGATTATTTTTAATAATGGTGTCACAAATTTAAATTTTGGTCGCATAGCTCAGCTGGGAGAGCACCTGCCTTACAAGCAGGGGGTCACAGGTTCGATCCCTGTTGCGACCACCATATGGCCCAGTGGCTCAGTTGGTTAGAGTGCCGGCCTGTCACGCCGGAGGTCGAGGGTTCGAGTCCCTTCTGGGTCGCCAATAAATTCTAAAATTTGTGTCTGGCTCGATAGCTCAGTCGGTAGAGCAGAGGACTGAAAATCCTCGTGTCGCTGGTTCGATTCCTGCTCGAGCCACCATTATTACGCGGGAGTGGCTCAGTGGTAGAGCGTCACCTTGCCAAGGTGAACGTCGCGAGTTCGAATCTCGTCTTCCGCTCCAATATGGCGCTATAGCCAAGTGGTAAGGCAGAGGCCTGCAAAGCCTTTATCCCCAGTTCAAATCTGGGTGGCGCCTCCAAAAAAGCAAGTAATTTATTTACTTGCTTTTTTATTTTTTTTGTGCATTATATAAATGTGCTTCTTAGAGAGAGGCATTAAAATTAAGTATTAAAAATTCATATTGTAGTATTTTGTATAGATGAGTTACTGAATATCTAAAAAGTATATACTACCTCTATCAATTAATTGAGAGTTGGCTAAAGAAATAGGTGTTATGCCATGCTTATCTAAAAATCTTTTTATTAAATTCCCGTGAGGATATAAATCTAGGTCTCCATAAAAAACTATAGTTTTAGAATCTACCATACCACAAGTTCCTCCAATAAAGCCATAATTCAAATGAGGTAAAAGAATGTCACCTGGTGGAATTAAGAGTACATCATATCCACAGTTATTTAATTCTTTGTAAATGCATATATCAGAAGTTATAAAGGCCTTATTAGATAATACTACAGTAGAGCATTTAGTATAACCTTGATTTATATTTATTAATGTCTTATGATTAATATTTTCTAATAAAGTTTTATCAGTATACCTTATATTATGCATAAAAAAATCAGGAGTATTTACAGCATTAAGGATAATATCATTAGGATATTTATCAGTTAAAGTGCTAGTGCTTCTCAATACTGTTAGATTTAGAGATTTTAGAGTTTCTTCAAAGGTAGAAGATGCATCCTTATGAATGATGGCATTATTATTGTCAATGAAATGCATAAGAATATCAGGATGACCACATATAGCTGGATATAATGAATTGCATGGTTCGCAAAGGATAACTTTACAATTTAAATTTTCTAAAGCAAATAATTCCTCAAAAGAAATTCTAAAGTCTACAAAAGCATATTTCAAAAATATCACCACCTTAAGGTTAGTTGTTACTAACTTAAAAATAATATATCATATATATTATATTATTTGTAGAATAAATTGGATTTAATAAATTGTATATAGTAAAAAATAAAAACACATAATATACATAATATATTAAAGTAAAGTTCTGTATCTATAAAATTCTTAACATGAAGTGGGGTGATTGAATGCTACTGTTGACCATTGTAAATAATAGTTATAAGGATTATGTATTAAATCAAGTTAAGAGTATGAGTGAGTATTTAAGAGAAAAAAAGAAAAGTATAAATTTGAAAATTGAAAATGATGAATTAGATGAATGTATACATATATATTGGGAAGATGGTGATTACACTGAGGATGAAGTTAAGAAATTATTTAACTATTATACAGCTAATATTTTATATGGTGTAATTATTAATGAATTTTTAGAAAAAAGGGTTAATAAACATCTGAATGAAACATATAATTTTCTTAACTATAACGATATAAGTATTGTAAAAAAGGATATATATAAAATTTTAAAAGAAGAAGTACCTATAGATGATACTGTGATATATTATATGAATAAGAAAAATAGTATTTTAGATAGAATTATTAATTGTATAGAAGAAGGTACCGTATTAAATATTAAAGGGTTTATGGACTTTAGATCCAAGGAATTAATGCCACAGATATATGCGATAATAGAAAAAGTGGTAGAAAGTTATATGATAGAAAAGGAGTATAATGAATTTATTAGTCTTTTAAAGTATTTTGTTGAGATACAAGAAAGTAAGGCTGAAAAGGTAGATTTGTATATTGGAAAAAGAGGAGATTCATATATACTCAGAGATGAATTTGGAAATAATATTATGGAAACCCTTTTGAATGAAATTTGCGAAAATAAAAATATAGTAGACGTTAGTCAAGATGATTTAGTTATAAGTGGACTAATAACTATGTGCCCGAAAAAAATAGTAATACATTCTGCTAATAGATGTAAAAATAAGGAGCTAATTAATACTCTAGAGAAAGTTTTTGAGAATAGAATTTATCATTGTAGTGGTTGTAATGAATGTTTAATGTTTAAAGAAATTATAGAAATGCCTATTGACAATAATATAAAGGTGTAGTAAGATTAACTATGTTAGTGAAAAAGTAAATAACTAATTAACAAGTAGAAACTGCCGTTTCTCACCTTACAGTACTGCTAGTAAGGTAAAATTTTGGTTTACAATGATTGTAATAACAGGACGGCTTTTGCTGTCCTTTTTATTTTATATAAGATAAAAATATGTGGTTTAAAAGCCGGAGGTGAATGTTATCAGTAAAAATAAAGATTTCATGATGAATGAAGAGATAAGAGACAAAGAAGTTAGAGTTATTAACTCAGACGGGGAAGCACTAGGAGTAATTTCTACAAAAGAAGCATTAGAAATTGCATTACAAAAGGAATTAGATTTAGTTGTAGTATCTCCAAATGCAAAACCTATGGTATGCAAAATCATGGATTTTGGTAAGTTTGTTTATGAGCAACAAAAGAAGGAAAAAGAAGCTAAAAAGAAACAAAAAATCACTACTCTTAAAGAGATTAGACTAAGTGCTAGCATAGAAGATCACGATATTGAGATAAAAGCTAATAATGCTAGAAAGTTCTTATTAGATGAAGACAAAGTTAAAGTTACTGTGAGATTTAGAGGAAGAGAAATTGAAAACTCGCAAGTAGGACACAAGATATTAAACCTTTTTGTAGAAAAATTAGGCGATGTTTATGTTATTGAAAAGCCAGCTAGACAAGAAGGAAGAAATATGATAATGATATTAGCTCCAAAAAGAGCATAACCGAGAGGAGGACTTTACAATGCCAAAAATGAAAACACATAGAGGTGCAGCAAAGAGATTTAAAAAGACAGGAACAGGTAAGTTAAAAAGATCTAAAGCTTTTAGACGCCATATATTAACTAAGAAGAGCAGAAAGACTAAGAGAAATCTTAGAAAAACAGGATACGTTTCAACTACTCAAGAAAAAATAATGAAGAAATTACTACCATACTTATAGTAGGAAGTTATCTAGGAGGTAAATATAATGGCAAGAGTAAAAAGAGCGATGAATAGTCGTAAAAAACATAAAAAAGTATTAAAACTTGCAAAAGGATACTACGGTGGAAAAAGCAAGTTATTTAAAACAGCTAATGAATCAGTAATAAGAGCATTAAGAAATGCTTATGTTGGAAGAAAATTAAAGAAAAGAGATTTCAGAAAACTATGGATAGCTAGAATAAATGCAGCTGCTAGAATGAATGATCTTTCTTATTCAAAATTCATGAATGGAATGAAGCTTGCTGGAGTTGAAATAAACAGAAAAATGCTTTCTGAAATAGCAATCAACGATCCAAAAGCATTTGCTGAATTAGTAGAAGTTGCTAAGAAGCATCTATAAGATTAATTAAATATAAAAAATAAAAGCCAGAGGATGACTATGTCATGTCTCTGGATTTTGTTAGACTAAATTTTAATGTACATAATTATTTATTATTTTTATATAAGAAATAAAGATAATAAATAAATGGATATATATAGTATAGAAATGTAGCCATGGCTACATTTTTATACTATATATATTTTAATAAGGAAATGGGGAAACTATATATAAATATATAATCGTGATAAATTTTTTTAAAAGTTTGAGGTGTTATTTATGCAGTTAAGATTAAGGGATGTTCTAAGGCGTAAAAACTTTACTCCAGTTCAAATAATAGCTATGGGATTTGCAACTATAATATTTACAGGTGCCCTATTATTAAGCTTACCTATTGCTACTATAAAAGGTGTAGGAACTCCATTTATAGATTGTATTTTCACATCAACTTCTGCAGTTTGTGTGACAGGATTAGTTACTGTAGATACTGGTACTTATTGGAGTTATTTTGGAAAAACAGTAATACTTATTTTAATACAAATTGGTGGTCTTGGATTTATGTCTTTTGCTACACTTTTATCATTAATTATTGGTAAAAAAATAACTTTAAAAGAAAGATTAATTATAAGGGAATCATTAAATTCAACATCTCTTCAGGGAATAGTAAAATTAGCTAGATATATATTAGTTTTTACTTTTTCAATAGAATTTATAGGAGCTTTACTGCTTTCCTTTGAATTTATACCTGAGTTTGGAATTATTAAAGGTATATATTATAGTATATTTCATGCAGTTTCTGCATTTTGTAATGCTGGATTTGATCTTATGGGAAATTACGGTAGCTTAACTGCCTATAGTGATAATGCTTTGATAATACTTACTATATCTTCTTTAATAGTAATTGGTGGACTAGGTTTCTATGCATGGAATGATATATTTAATTATAAACGTACTAAAAGATTAACACTTCAGACTAAACTAGTAATAGCTGTAAGTGCAGGATTGATTTTGTTTGGATTTATAATGTTTCTTGTATTTGAACTTTCTAATCCAGATACTTTAAAACCTATGGGGATTAAAGAAAAAGTGCTGTCAGCATTCTTTGCATCGGTTTCACCAAGAACAGCAGGATTTAATTCTATAGATTTGACAAAGATGACTATGGCATCTACATTTTTATCCATAATGTTGATGTTTATTGGTGGTTCACCAGGATCAACGGCTGGGGGAATAAAAACTTCTACCGCGGGCGTGCTTTTTATGACAATACTATCAGTTATAAATGGAAGAGAAGATACAGAGTTATTTAAAAGAAAAATAAATAAAGAAACTGTATATAAGGCTTTAGCAGTAGTAGTAATAGCACTGGCGTTAGTGTTTACTACAACCATATTATTATCTATTACAGAAAGAGCATCAGGTGCTCCGTTTGAACATTATTTATTTGAAGCTACTTCAGCCTTTGGAACTGTTGGGTTAACATTAGGATTAACTCAAGAGCTTACTGCTATAGGCAAGGCTATAGTAGCACTAACTATGTATGCGGGTAGAGTTGGGCCACTTACATTAGTTGTAGCAATTTCTATAAGAAAAAGTAAAAGAGGAAATTCTATTAAGTATCCAGAAGATAAAATCTTAGTTGGATAAAGGGGGATATATTAATGAGTAAAAAACAATTTATAGTTATTGGTTTAGGTAGATTTGGAACTTCAGTAGCAGAGACTTTATATGCACTTGGTAATGATGTATTAGCTGTAGATATAGATGAAGAAGCTGTTCAAAACATTGCAGAAAGAGTTACTCATGCTGTTCAAGTAGATGCAAATGATGAGGTTAGCCTAAGAGCCCTTGGAATTGGTAATTTTGATGTGGCTATAATTAGTATTGGTTCTGATATTCAAGCTAATATTCTATCTACTCTTTTAGTTAAAGAAATGAATGTTAAGCATATTATAACTAAGGCTAATAATGCATTGCATGCAAAAGTTTTATATAAAATAGGTGCCAATAGAGTTATATTCCCAGAGAGAGATATGGGAATTAGAGTTGCTCATAACCTTTGTTCTTCTAACATACTTGATTATATAGAGTTATCACCAGACTTTAGCATTGCAGAAATTGTTACCCCAAAGGAATGGGAAGGTCACTCTCTAAAAGAGCTAGATTTAAGAGTGAGGTACAGTGTAAATGTGGTAGCTATTAAAAGAGATGATAACATAGAGGTATCTCCATCTGCAGATGAGGTTATACAGGAAGGCGATATAATAGTAGCCATAGGAGGAACTGCTGAGCTAAACGGAATTGAAAGTTTAGTTAGATAAGGAGATTTATAAGTGCAGGTTATAAAAAGTAAGGATAATAATACATTAAAAGAAATTAAAAAATTAAAAGAAAAAAAATATAGAGTTGAAAATAAGAAGTTTATTGTAGAAGGATTTAGATTTCTAGAAGAAGGTTTTAAATCAGATTTTATTATAGATAAACTTTTTATAAAGGAAAGCTCAGTTGATAAATTTAAAGAAAAATTTTCTTTTTATATTAATAAATATGAAGAAAAATTATTTATTATAAATGACAGTCTATTTAAAAATATTTCAGGTACAGAAAATTCTCAAGGAGTTTTAGCTGTACTTCAAATGAAAGAGGAAAATTTTAATAAAGAAGAAGGACTGTATATTTTAGCTGACAAGATACAAGATCCAGGCAATTTAGGAACTATAATAAGAACAGCTCATAGTGCTGGTTGTAGGGGAGTTATTTTAAGTAAAGATACAGTAGACTTATACAATGAAAAAACCTTAAGAGCTACTATGGGTTCCATATTTAATATTCCTATAATCCATGATGAAAATTTAGTTTTCACAAAAAGATTAATTAGTGAAGGGTATAATTTAGTATGTAGTTCCCTTGACACAGAAAAAAACTTTTATGAAGTTAATCTAGTAGATAATGCAATAATAGCTGTAGGTAATGAAGGTAATGGCATTAGTGATGAAGTTATGAATTTAGCTACCTTTAAGGTTAAAATTCCTATGCTAGGAAATACAGAATCCTTAAATGTTGCTATAGCTGCATCTATTATGATATATGAAGGTGTAAGACAAAAGTTAAATAAAAAGTATTAATACTTGAAATTTTTATATATTATATGTATAATGTTTCTATCAAGTTAGGATTTAAATGTTATTTAAGTGAAATAGTATCCAAACTGGTTTAGTAAAATAAAATATTTATACAATGACGAAGAGAGTAGATATATATTTTTATATAAGGGATGAAGAGCCAAAGACTGAAAGCTGTTCTTATAGGATTATATCGAAGTTCACTTCTGAGTACTAATTATGAAGTAATAGTAGTAATTAGCGGCTATGGTCGATAGATTTACTAAGAGGAGTTTTAATAAAACTCAATTAGGGTGGTACCGCGGATTTTCCGTCCCTTTTTAGGGACGGTTTTTTTATGTCTATAAAGCAAAAACTTAATTTCAGAAACTATTATTTATACTTGAATTAAGTAGAAATTTCATTAATTATGAAGTGGAAATTTTTTTCCAAAGAAAGTTTTAATCCATAATTTTAAATGAACTCATGAATTTTAGAAAGGAGCTTAGAATATGAAAGAACAATTAGAACAAATTAAAAAAATTGCCCTAGAACAACTAAGTCAAGTAACAGATAAAGCTGAACTTGAAAATATTAGAGTAAAGTATCTAGGGAAAAAAGGAGAGCTTACTGCAATCTTAAGAGGTATGGGAAAACTATCAGCAGAAGAAAGACCGGTGGTAGGTAAAATTGCTAATGAAGTAAGAGAAGAAATAGAAAGTGCCATTGATACAAAGGTAGTAGCTATTAGAAGTGCAGAAAAGACTGAAAAATTAAATAGTGAAGTAATAGACATTTCTATGCCAGGAAAGAAACAAACTATGGGGAAAAAACATCCATTAAGTTTAACTCTTGATCAAGTAAATGATATATTTTTATCTATGGGTTTTTCTATAGAAGAAGGACCAGAAGTAGAGTTTGATCATTACAATTTTGAAGCTTTAAATATACCCAAGGATCATCCAGCGAGAGGAGAACAAGATACTTTCTACATAAATGATAATATAGTATTAAGAACTCAGACATCTCCAATCCAGATAAGAACTATGGAAAATCAAAAGCCACCAATAAAGATGATTGCACCAGGAAAGGTATATCGTTCAGATGCTGTAGATGCAACTCACTCACCAATATTCTATCAAATTGAGGGATTAGTAGTGGCAGAAAATATTACCTTTGGAGACTTAAAGGGAACACTAGAAATGTTTATCCAAAAGATGTTTGGAGATGACATGAAAGTTAAATTTAGACCGCACCACTTCCCATTTACAGAACCATCAGCAGAGATGGATGCAACTTGCTTTGTATGCGGAGGTAAGGGATGTAAAGTTTGTAAAGGTAGTGGATGGATAGAAATTGTAGGCTGTGGTATGGTGCATCCACAAGTACTTAGAAATTGCGGAATTGATCCAGAAAAATATAGCGGTTTTGCTTTCGGATTTGGATTAGATAGAATTGTAATGTTAAAATACGGTATTGAAGATATTAGATTATTATATGAAAGTGATATGAGATTTTTAAATCAGTTTTAATATATAAGGAGGAAGATTATGAAGTATCCAGTTAAATGGTTAAAAGACTATGTTGATATAAATGTTTCCCCTGTAGAACTTGCAGATGCATTAAATCTTTCAGGGTCTCATGTTGAAGAGGTTATACTTACAGGAGATGAAATTTCTAATGTAGTTACAGGAAAGATAACAAAGATAGAAAGACATCCAGATGCAGAAAAACTAGTTGTATGTGCAGTGGATATTAACAAAGAGGAAGAAATACAAATAGTAACTGCTGCTACAAATATGAAGGAGCAGGATATTATTCCAGTAGCACTACACGGAGCAACGCTGCATGGCGGACTTAAAATAAAAAAAGGTAAATTAAGAGGAGTAGTATCAAACGGTATGTTCTGCTCAGAAGAAGAGCTTGGAATTGCTGGAGATGAGCCAGTACATGGACTTATGATATTACCTAAAGATACATCTATTGGAGTAGATATCAAGTCTGTAATACCTCTTGAAAGTGCTATTATTGACTTTGAAATAACTTCTAATAGAGCAGATTGCTTTAGTATAATTGGAATGGCAAGAGAAACAGCAGCGACTCTAGGGTTAACTTATAAAATGCCAAATCTTAAATATAGTGAAGAAGATAAAACTAATATAACTGATAGTTATAAAGTAGAAATTAAGAGTCCACTATGTAGAAGATATATGGCTAAAGGAATTAGCAATATAAAGATAGAACCATCACCACAGTGGATGCAAGAGAGATTATTAGAAGCTGATGTAAGACCTATTAATAATATTGTAGATATAACAAACTTTGTTATGTTAGAGTTAGGTCAACCATTACATGCCTTTGATGCTAGAGATATAGTATCTAATACTATAGTAGTTGATACTGGAAAAGATGGAGAAAAATTTGTTACTTTAGACGAAGAGGAAAGAACTATAGATAGCTCTATGCTTTGTATAAAGGATGGGGATAAAACTATAGGACTTGCAGGAGTTATGGGAGGATTAAACTCAGAGGTTAAAGAAGATACTTCTATGATAGTCCTAGAAAGTGCAAATTTTAATGGTCTTAATATAAGAAATACATCTAAAAAGTTAGGACTTAGAACAGAAGCTTCAACTAAATTTGAGAAGGATTTAGATCCAAACCTATGTAAGTTAGCTATTGATAGAGTATGTGCCCTAGTGGAAGAATTAGGTGCAGGTAAGGTTATGACTGGGGTTATAGATATATATAATGAAGTTATAGAACCTCATACCTTAGAAGTAGATAGTAACTGGGTTAATAGATTCTTAGGTAGTAATATATCAAAAGAAGATATGAAAAGATATTTAGATGGATTAGATTTAAATACTGAAATTAAAGGTGATGTTTTAGTTGTTAATTGTCCAACATTTAGAAGTGATCTAAATATAAAAGAGGAGATAGCAGAGGAAATTGCTAGAATTCATGGATATAATAATTTTGAATCTACCCTTCCTCATTGTGAGGCTATAAAGTCTGGAAAATCAGATAAGCATAAGCTAGAAGATAAAATAATAGAAGCTTTAGTAGCCAGTGGAATAAATCAATCTATAAGTTATTCCTTTGTAAGCAATAAAATTTTTGATAAACTTTTAATTCCACAAGATAGTGAACTTAGAAATGTAGTTGAAATTAGAAATCCTCTAGGAGAAGATTTCAAGGTTATGAGAACTACTACTCTTGCATCAATGATGGAATCTTTAGCTAGAAACTATGTAAAGAGTAATGAAAGTGCAATGCTTTTTGAAATAGGTAAAGTATATATAAAAAATACTGATGAAGAGAAGTTGCCAGAAGAAAGAAATATTTTAACCTTAGGAATGTATGGAGCGGGAGATTATTTAGAACTTAAAGGTGTGGTAGAAAATGTACTAAATGCTTTAGGAATAGATAATGGAATTTTTATTAGAGAAAGTGAGAATCCTAGCTTCCATCCAGGAAAAACTGCTGCATTAAAACTTAGAAATAAAATTTCTGGAGTTTTAGGTGAAATTCATCCAGATGTAAGTGAAAATTATGGTATAGATACAAGATGTTTTGTTGCTGAATTAAATTTAGATATATTAATGGAATGTGCTAAGATAGACAAAAAACATAAAGCACTTCCTAAATTCCCAGCAGTAACAAGAGATATTGCAGTTTTAGTAGATGATAGAGTTCTAGTACAAGAGATAGAAGACACTATTAAAAAACAAGGTGGCGGCATCTTAGAAAGTGCTAAGCTATTCGATGTTTATAAAGGAAGTCAAATTCCAGAAGGTAAGAAGAGTATAGCCTATGCTATAACCTATAGACATGCAGATAAAACTTTAACTGATACTGAAGTAAATAAGGTCCATGATAAGATTTTAAGAAGCTTAGAGCATAAGCTAGGTGCAGAATTAAGATAATTATTAATTAAAATAAGTAGGTGTAAATTTACATCTACTTATTTTTTTATGGAGTTTTCTATGAAGTGAATAGTTTACAATTTTAAACAAAATATAGTCTATAAATGTTGAATTTGTAAACTCATTAATGTACAATTATGGTTATATATGTATTATTATATATAATTTTGTATAAAGACTATTTTTTATATGAAATCATGTTAAAATAAAGGAGGAACAAATGATAAGCAATTTTAAGGTTACAAATAGATTGAAATATTATAGAAATATGTTAAATATTAGTCAAAAGGAATTGGTAACAGAGAGTTTATCATTACAACAAATTAAATTTATAGAAACCAAAAGAAGAAAAATAACTTATAGAACAGCTGAAATAATAAGTAATCATTTAAATTACATAGCTAAACATAAAAATATTAGCTTAAATGTATATCCTAAAGAATTAGTAATGGAGGATGAAGATTATGCAAGATATTTATGTGAGATTGAACTAAGAAAAAAAGAAAAAATAGATACAGAAAATTTTGAAACTATATGTTTACAGTATAATCTTAAAAATATTTTACAGGATTATTATAAACTACAAGGTGAAATTTTTGGAAATCAAAATGAATTTCAAAAATCTCTTGATTTCTATACCAAAGCAAAAGATATAGGATGCTTGGAAGAATATTCCTACATAGATATTTTAAATAAAATTGGGTGGGATCATGTATGCCTATGCAATTGGGCATTAGGCTTAAAAAGTTATACGGAAGCAGAAATATTAATTAAGCTAGTTTATAAAAGGAGTAATTATGAAATTAGGAACATTCAAGATATTGAGTCACGGGTATATTACGGGGTAGCTTTGATTAATAAGGAGATTAATAATTATAAAGTTTCGTTAGAATATATAGAAAGTATAAAAAAATTAGAATATGTAGAGTCAAAACTTATTATAGATAGCAGCATACTGGAAGCTAATGTGAATTATGAAGTTGGTAATATAGAGAAGTCTATAAATAGTTATATAAAATTACACAAAGAGTTTCCAGATAATTCAAGTGTAATAATTAACTTAATTACATTGTATGAATTAGTTGAAGATGAAGAGCGTTCTAACTTCTATTTAAATAAAATAAATGGCGATAGGCTTAAAAGTGAGGATGCTAGTTTATATATAGCATACTTAATAAAAATAAAAAACTATTTTATTAAATTTGATGTTAAAGCTGCTGTTAAACATTATAATACTGCGATCAAATTATGTATTAATGATAATAATATTTTATGGCTAACAAAGATATATGAAAATATAGTACAAGATTATCATGATGAGTTACTAAATTCAAATTATACAAATCAATATTTAATAATTTTAAATCGTAATAAACATATGTATGATAATCATAAAGAGTTACTTAATGATATTTTAGTTGGATTGATAACTAATAAAAATATAAATAAAAGTTTATTAGATACTATAAGAGAAATTAAGAATGGAACATTATGAAGAAGTTATTAGTATGTTTTTCTTAATATTTATATTTAGCACTTTAACTTTGATAAATGTAAAAGGGGATATTTATTAAAAGAATAATAAATATAATTATCAATTTAGTGTTAGTAATGAGGAGTTAGTAAACTATAAATCATTAAAATAATGATTTTAATGGTTTATAGAAATATAATAATTATGAACGTATAATGAAAATCAGCTAAAGGAGTATATATGAAAACTTTATCTAAAGAAGATAAAAAAGTTATTAGATGGGCATTCAATTATGTAAAACCATATACATGAAAAATAGCTTTGATGATTATTCTTATGACTATAGTTACATTGCTAGTTTCAATAGAACCTAAAATAAAAGCTAAAATTATAAACCTGTTATTCCGATCTGAATATAACTTAGCTATAAATATGCTTTTACTATTAGTATTTATATATTTAGGACAAGTATTGACAGAAGCATTTAAATTTAGAATATTAACTAAAGTAGATTGTAATGTATGTAAAGATATAAGAAGTGATTTGTTTTCTAAAATACTTAACTTTCCTATCCAGGTATTCGACAATACAGAAACAGGAGAATTATTATCACGAATGAATAACGACATCGAAGATATATCAAATGTATTTGCTAATTATTCTATATCACTACTAGATTCATTATTTGTAGTAACTTTTATTGGCGTTTCAATGATTAGTTTAAATGTCTATTTATTCTTAATAATTGCTGCAACATTTCCTATAACTTTAGGAATTTTTAAATGGAGTGGAAAAAAAGTTAAGAAGGAAATTTCACTTTATAAACAATTTAATGATCAATGCTATGGAGTTGAGGCACAGTGTTTTACAGGTATAAGAGAAATTGTATCTTTAGGCATTAGAGATAAGATGGAGAATAGATTAGGATCAATTTTAGATAAAGCAACTAACCAAGCAATAAAGTCCCAATATATAACTATAAAAGGTAATATGCTTGTACAAGCTGTAAATTATCTAGATATGATAATATTTATTTTCATTGCAATAGTTTTAATTAGTTTAGGGAAAATTGGTATTGAGGAATTCATAACATTCTTATCATACTCAATTTTGTTTTCAAACTCTCTTTCTAGCTTAACTAAGGTTAATGCTGTTATTCAAAAACTTATTGTGTCATTAAAAAGAATATATGATTTAAATAATAATTTAAATTTTAATACGAATATATTTGGTAATAAAGATATTCATAAAGAAGAAAAAAAGATTGAATTAAAGAATGTTTCATTTAGCTATACTGATAAAAATGTTATCAGTAATTTAAATGTATCATTTAATGGATTTGGAAAATATGTAATAGTTGGTGAAAGTGGAAGTGGTAAAAGTACAATATTTAATTTGTTATTAAGATTTTATGATAATTATGATGGAGAAATATTAATCAATGAAGTTAACATTAGAGAGATGAGTGATGTTTCACTACGAAATAATGTTTCAGTAGTGAGACAGGAACCATATTTGTTTAATTTATCAATTAAGGACAATTTATTATTAGGAAACTCTTGTAGTGATATGAATGAGATTGAACATGTATGTTCTATTTGCAATATACATAAATTTATAATGAGTCTTCCTAATAATTATGATACTGTAGTTTCAGAAGGTGGAGTTGGTTTATCTGTAGGTCAGAAACAAAGAATTGCCATAGCAAGGGCATTATTAAGAAGAACATCAATATTACTTTTAGATGAAATAACATCCGCATTAGATAATGATACAGAGGAATCTATAAATGAATTAATTAATTATATATCAATAGATCATATAGTAATAGTAATTACGCATAGATTAAAAGGTATATTTAATGCAAAAAGTATTTTTCTTATAAATCAGGGTCAAATAATTGAATCGGGATCACATAAGGAGTTAATGAGTTACGAGTCTTTATATAAAAATTTATATTTAAAGGGAAGAGAAAACTAGAAAAAGGGGAGTATTAATTATGGACAATAATATTTCAATGGGAAAACTACCTGTAGTATGGGGGGACAGAAGAATAAAGGATATTACATTTTCAGTAACTGAGGAATGTAATCTTAGATGCAAATATTGCTATATGACAGGAAAAAACAATGTAAAAAAAATGTCCTTTGAAACTGCTAAAAAGGCTATTGATTATATATTAGAAGATAGAAAAACTTTTAATGAACTTGGAGTAATCTGGAACTTCATAGGTGGGGAGCCTTTCTTAGAAATGGATTTGATTGATAAAATAACAGATTATATAAAAGTAAGAACTTATGAATTAAATCATCCTTGGTTTAATAAATATAGATTAAGTTTTTCAAGTAATGGTATATTATATGATCACCCTAAAGTGCAAGAATATATTAAAAAGAATCGTAAGCATGTATCTATTGGATTAAGTGTTGATGGAAATAAAGAAAAACATGATTTACAAAGAGTAAAATTAGATGGAACTGGATCATATGATGATGTAGTTAAAAATGTACCCTTATGGTTAGAGCAATTTCCAGAAGCGGCTACAAAGGCAACTTTTGCCCATGGAGATATAAAATATTTAAAAGATAGTATTATAAATCTATGGGATTTAGGAATATCACAAGTTGCTGCTAATGTGGTATTTGAAGAAGTTTGGGATGAAGAAGATCCGCTTATATTTGAAGAACAACTCAAAGCTTTAGGAGATTATATATTAGAAAATAAGATTTGGGATAAATATACTGTGTCATTCTTTGATCCTAATAAGGGATTTCCACTTTTAGAAAATGAACTTAAAAGTAATAGCTGTGGAGCAGGCAGAATGCTTGCAATAGATTGTGATGGCAACTTTTATCCATGTGTTAGATTTTTGGACCTTTCTATGAATAATAGAAAAGGTAGAAAAGTAGGGGATATTAATAAAGGGATGGATTTAGATAAGGTAAGGCCATTTTTGGAATTAAATACTTTAAAGGAAAGTGAAGACAAATGTTTAGAATGTGAAGTAGCTACAGGATGTACAGGATGTACAGGCTTTAATTATGATTGTTATGGAACCATATATAAAAAAGCTACGTATATATGTGAAATGCATAAGGCTAATGTTAGAGCAAATGAATATTATTGGGATAAGTTTGAAAAAGTTACAGGTATGAAATCACCAAGAAGAGAAATTGAAGAGGAAAGAAAGAAAATAAATACACCGGAAAAGTATATGCTATTTATAACATCCGATAAAGCTACATCTCATTGTCTATATGAAAACAGTGGTGGAGATCATGTGATGAGTGAAGAAATTTTTAATAAGGGACTGAGTTTTTGCGAAGATAATAATTTTATGCCAGTAATACTTGAAGATAATAACAATAAGTTTAAATATGATGGACACAGCTCATTAACTATTATGAAGGGTACAAGTGATATAGAAGGTATAAATGGAATATCTGTATTGAATATGTCAGAAGAACTTATAGGTGAAGATTACAATGATGCTTGCATTGTTAATGTATACAAAGAAAAGTTACATGAACTATCAAATTTTATAGGAAAAATTAAAGAAAACTATTCTCGAATCAACTTAATTATAAAAGATATTCCATACTGGAATGAAAAAGATGTAGAGAAATATTCTCATGAATTAGATAAACTAATAAAAATTATAGTAGAAATCTATAAGAATAGTGAAGTGATAGATATAAATGTGTTAACAGATATCTTTGAATTACAAGAACATAATAGATGTAGTTCAGGCGTATATACCTATGCATTAGCACCTAATGGCAAAGTTTACATGTGTCCAGCAGCGTATTTTAATGACGAGAATAAGTACATGGGAAGTATAGAGGATGGAATTTTAAAAAATCTTAATGAAGAGTTTAAATCTAAAAATTTAATTATGTGTGGAAAGTGTGATAGCTATCATTGTAAAAACTGTAAGTTTATTAATGAGTTAATGACTGAAGAAATTAATATGTCACCTAGAATACAATGTTTAATATCAAATCTAGAAAAAGAAAAGTCTTGTATGCTTCAACAACTACTAATTAATAATAATTTAATTAATATAAAACATATTTCCAATTATATAAAGAGTAATATGTACAAAGATCCTATAGAATATTTTAAGGTTATGTAAGAGGTGTTTAAATGGAAGAAAAAGATAAGATAATTTCAATTCTTGATGCAAATGACATAAAAGATTTTGAAGTGTACACAGAAAGAAAAAATTCTCTTGAGGAGTTAAAGCTAATTTTAAATAATAATAGCAGAAAAGATTTACTGGATAAAGTCGAAGAAGATATAAAAGTAATAGATAAAGAAATATCACAGTGGTGGAATGAGATTGAGAGGAGATATGAACTAGTTATTAAGAATAGTGAGGATATATATGTGGATGTTTATACAGGAGAGATTATTCTAAAATATATATAAAGTGAATAACATATTTATGTTATTATATATATTAAATTTAAGGGGGGTGAAATCATGGAACATTTACTTTCAAAAAAGAATAAAAATGCTAAAAAGGCAATCCATACAATTATAGTTTGTGAAGATTATACTTGTATGAATGCATGTGGAGATTCTTGTTATGGTAAACTTATAAAAGTTCAAAGATAGCATTTTATCAAAAATAATATTTTAATTTAGGGAAATAAATCTTTTATATATTAATATTAAAAGATTTATTTTCTTATTTTGGAGGTGAAATATGAAAAGTTTTTGGGGGATTATTCCACGATATATTAAAAAGGGGAAAAAAAGAATTATCTTTGTAGCTTTAGGTATTATAGTATCTATGGCACTAATAGTATCATTAGGCACTATATCAGAAGCTTTAAAGGAATCGCTATATCAGAAGATGAAGGATGATTCAGGAGGAATACATGATATCTATTTAGGAACTTTAGGTTATGTGGATTTTGATAGAGTTGCAAAAGAAGAGGTTGTAAAAGAAGTTACTACGGTTTGGCCAATTGGCAGATATGATGTGCCGAATACAGATAATAGTCTTCAAATTTCGGCATTTAAAGAAAATGCTACAGATATATTAAATCTAGAATTGATAGAAGGTAGATATCCAGAAAAGGATAATGAAATAGCTATAGAAAAGTGGATTTTAGATTTGTTTCCTAAAAAGTATGAAATAGGAGATAAGATAACCATTCCTTATACCATAGTTCACAGAGGCAGAGGTACAGAATTTTATTATGAGAAGGGTGAAACAGAGTTCGTACTTACAGGGACTTATGATTTTACCTATAGAAACTGGTTCTATCCAAAGGAAGGGAATGCATATATTACACCTGAATTTGGAGAAAAGATATTAAAAGAGAAAAAGCTTACTATGCAAAGTGTAGAAGCTGACGGATATATAATGATAAAGCCATCTTACTCTGTTGAGGATGCTGTAAAAAAGTTAACTGAATCAAGATATTCTACCGGAGGATTTTTTGCTAACGAACCTAAGTTACAATTAAAAAGTGAATATGAAAAATATGATAATATAATGTTTTTTGTTTCATTAATATTAATAGTAATTTCTAGTGTAATAGTTTATAACATATTTAATGTTAGTGTATCAGAGAGAACTAAAGAATTTGGTATGCTTAGGGCAATGGGATGTCCTCCATGGAAAATAAAAGCCATGATTTTAATTGAGGGTATGCTTATAACAATTGTATTTATTCCTATAGGAATTTTATTAGGAAACTGGATAACTAGGTATATTATAAAAATAGTCACTGGAATAGAGAATTTAGGTACAGTGAGAACAATGGATACTAAAATTATCTTAGTAGCAATTGTAGTGGGACTTTTAACTGCATTTATAGGAACTTATTTTCCAGCTAGAAAAGCTTCGGTTATATCACCCACAGAGGCTATAACTGGAGGAGCAAATACTAGTTTAAAGAGTAGTAATATGAGAGGAAGCTTAGATAAATCTATTTTAAAAAAGGTATCTTTTGAAATCAATTTGGCGTTTATAAATATAATTAGAAATAAAAAAAGATTTTTATCTACATGTTTATCTTTAATTATAACTATAACCATGTTTATGACAGTAAATTATGTGGTAGGTTCTACAAATCCTGTGGCAATCTTTAAAGATAGCTTCAAGGTAGATTTTAAAGTTGATTCTAAAAGTGGATTATCGCTAGAAAAGGTTTCTTCTGTGGAAGGATTGGATGTAACCTTAAAGCTTAAGAGAAGAGGCACAACTATGGATATTGAAAAAGAAAATTATACAGAAGAAGGATTAAGAACCTATGAAGAATTAGGAAAGTCTGTACAGTATATATCACAGTGTATATCTAGGGATAGATATTTAATAGAAGTTACAATTTTAGGACGTAGTGATGAGGAGTTAGAAGCTTTAAAGAAAAATGTCATTGCTGGTGAGATAGATATAGACAAGATGAAAAATGAAGATATATTAATTCTTGTACAAAATATAGATGGATTGAACTACACTAATTTATCTGTGGGAGATGTTGTACAACCTTCATTTACTAAGTTAAATGATAATGGAGAATTTTTAGGTGGAACTTATCCAGAGTTTAAAGTTGGAGCTATAGTTAGTGAAGATGCAATAAAAGGATTACCTTTAGGTACTCCAAGCACAACAGTACACTCATCAGCAATAATTCTACCTGACTCTGCCATGAAGAAACATATGGAAATGACTAAATATCAATATTGGGAAGGGAATGTTAAGGAGGGATATGACTATGAAGAAGTTGAAGAAGAGTTAAGAGCAGTTGTAGATGGTGATAAGGGAGCTACATTATTATCTTACAGAGAAGAACTAGAAAAAGTAAAGGTAAATAATGCTCAAATTATATTTGCCATGTACAGTATAGTTATTGTTGTAGCCATAGTAAGCATAATAAATCTTATTAATATCATGAATATGAGCGCAATTATGAGGAAGAAAGAGTTTGGATTCCTAAGAGCTATGGGCCTTAGTGGAAAGCAGGTTAAGAAGATCATAATGTGGGAAGGGGCCATTTATGGAATAGTATCTTCTGCAATTTCAGTACTGCTAACTTTGGGAATTTCAGCAATTATAACTAAAAATTCAGAGCTTTGGCTAGGTCAGATTATAAGCTGGCATATACCAATAGGCCAAATGACTATAATTATAATAATTACAATCATAATCACACTACTATCATCTATATTACCGTCAAAAATATTATTTAAATCAAGTATTGTTGAGAGTATTAGGGATGTAGAGTAGAAGAGTAATGGAGGAATTAATATGAGTATGTTAATAACCAGTGGTCTAGCTAAAACCTATGGAATGAATGAAACTGCAGTAAAGGCGTTAAAACCTACGGATTTAGAGATTAAAGAAGGAGAATTTGTAGCCATAGTAGGACCTAGTGGCTCTGGAAAAAGTACATTACTACATCTTCTTGCAGGATTAGATAAGCCTTCAGCAGGAAAGGTATTTATTAATGAACAAGATATTTATGAGTTAAGTGAAAATGAGTTATCTAGATATAGAAGACAGAACGTAGGATTTATATTTCAAGCTTTTAATTTAATTCCTATACTTTCAGCAGAGGAAAATATAAAACTTCCAGTATTAATGGATGGTAAAAAGGTAGATGAAGGGTATATTGATGAAATTATGGATGTTCTTGATATAAAAGAAAGAAGAAAACATCTTCCAGGTGAACTATCTGGAGGGCAGCAGCAAAGGGTATCCATTGCTAGAGCACTAGCTAATAAACCGTCCATAATATTTGCAGATGAACCTACAGGAAATTTAGACAGTAAAAATAGTAAAGAAGTATTGCAACTACTAAAATCAACCATAGAAAAGTATAATCAAACACTAATCATGATTACTCACGATGGTAGTATAGCACAAATGGCAGATAGAATTATTACTATTACTGATGGAATGATTATAGAGGGTAAATAAGAAGAATGTTACATAACTAATATAAAGAAATAGTTGTGTAACATTTTTTATTTGCAATACTTTGGTAGTTAGAAAAGAATAATTTTTATAAAAACTGTGGCTTGATTATATGGTAAAATTTTACAATATAATTATAAAATATGTACCATAATATATTATATTTATATTTAATTAAGTTTTATGAAACATATTGTTGACAAGTATTTGGAATATTTATTAAATACCTTATTTAATAAATAGCTAATATATGTTAAAATGATTATAAGTTTATGCAGATGTAAATTTATAATTAAGAGGGTGTTTATGTGAGCATTATAACAGTTAAGATAAATGGAATGGAATATAACCTTAGAGGAGAAGAAAATGATGAGTATCTACAAATGGTTGCTCAATATGTAGATAATAAAATAAATAGTCTAATGTTTAAGAATTCTAAAATAAGTCGTCCTGATGCTACTATTCTTGCAGCAATTAATTTAGGAGATGAGGTTTTTAAAAATAAAGAGGCCTGCGAAAGGGCAAATGAAAATTATAAAATGATTGCAAAGGAACAAAAAAATCTTATTTCCGAAGTAGAAGGACTAAAAAGAGATTTACAGGCTGCAAAAAAAGAAAATGAAGACTTAAGAAAAGTTAACACTTCGGATAAAGATGAAGAGATAGGAAAGCTAAAGGATGAGGTTACATATCTTAAAGAGCAATTAGAACTTATGGATCAAGTTGTTCAAGAGTTAAAAAAGGATAATAAAAAACAAATGACCTTTAATAAAAAGCTTCTATCTGAAAATAATAATTTAAGATATGACCAAATAGCTAGAGTAAGACAGCTAGAGCAACTTAGTCATGAGATTGAGGATAAAAACCTTCAGCTTATGAAAAATGGACAAGTCAATGTAAGAAAAAAGTAGAAGTTTAGGTGATAATATTATATTTATATATTATCGCCTATTTTTTATTTTAGGATAATTAGCTATATTTATGAATTAAATATAATTTTATTCTTTAATATTGTGATAATTAAAATTTTATGGGCATAGGTATTAGGTAAAACCATAATTCTTAGGGGGATTATACATGAAAGTTTTGCTATGTGCTAGAAGTAATTATATAAATTTAAGTTCAGGAGATACTACTATAATATTTAAAATATACACTTTTTTAAAAGAGAAAGGGGTTAATGTAGATATATGTGGAGCCAATGAGGAGGCTAATTATGATGATTATGATATAGTACATCTATTTGATATTAAAAATATATTTGATGCTTATAAACATTTTAAATTGGCTAGTAATAGTAAATGTAGTATAGTAGTATCACCGATGTATTTCAATATGGAGAAGTTTTTCGAATATAGTAATAATATGGAACGAAAAAATCTATGGAATAATTGCAAAGCTTATAAGGAATTAATTTTGAAGAAGAGTAAAATCATATTTTGCAATAGTATATACGAAAAGTCTTTAATAACCAAGGATTTCACTACAAAGGGAGATATTAAAGTTGTTTATAATGGAGTAGATATAAATTATGATGAGGTTCCGTTATATAATTTTAAGGAGAGATATAATTTAGATAATTATATATTGTGTGTAGGAAGAATTTGTGAAGTGAAAAACCAATTAGAATTAAGTAAGATATGTAATGAAATAGGAGTAGACTTAGTTCTAGTTGGAACGGCATCAGAGGAGCGTTACTTAAAAGAATGTTTAGCTTATCCTACTACACATTATTTAGGATTTATGAATGACTATGATTTGTATAATGCATACACCTTTTCTAGTGCTCACGTATTAGCTAGTTTTTCAGAAGTTACAAGTTTATCATCCCTTAAGGCAGCAGCTTATGGATGTAACATAGTGGTTACGGAGGAAGGGGCTTCAAAGGAATATTTTAAGGATATGGCAATATATTGTGATCCTTATAATCATAATAGTATAAAATTAGCAGTAGAGAAAAGTAGGGCAGAAAGAAAAAATAATAAACTAAAAGAATATATAAGATATAATTATAACTTGAAGAATATGTTAGAAGGCATATATGAGGGATATTTAAAATTGATGAATTAAGATGTATAGGGGCTAACCAATAAAAAGGTATTAGCTCCTATTATTTTTTACAGTTTGTAACAAAGAGAATTGTGATATAATAATCCATGAGAAGTAAAAAATAAGTACTAATAAAATAAGTATGACTTTTTTAATATAGAATAAAGACATTTCTTATTGATAGGAGTTGAGAACATATGGATAAAATAGAATTATTAGCGCCAGGTGGAAGTAAAGAAAGTATCTATGCTGCTGTTCAAGGTGGTGCAGATGCTATATATATGGGCGGGAGTAAGTTTTCTGCTAGAGCCTATGCAAATAATTTTAATGAAGAAGAATTAATAGAAGTAGTGAATTATTGTCATTTATATAATGTTAAAGTATATATAGCCTTTAATACTGTGATAAAAGAAGATGAGTTAGGTGAAGCTTTAGAGTATGGGAAGTTTCTATATGAAATTGGTGTAGATGCTATTATAACTCAAGATATGGGATTATTTAAAATTATAAAAGAAGCTATACCAGATTTTGAAATTCATGCATCCACACAAATGACTATACATAATGGAGAAGGGGCTATATTTTTAAAGAATGAGGGCTTTCAAAGAATAGTTTTATCAAGGGAGTTAAGTCTAGATGAAATAAGATATATTTCAAAGGACTTAGATATAGAAACAGAAATATTTGTCCATGGAGCATTATGTATAAGTTATTCTGGACAATGCCTTATGAGTAGTATCATAGGAGGAAGAAGCGGAAATAGAGGAAGATGTGCACAGCCCTGTAGATTACCTTATACTATAATAAAAAAATCTAGTGGAGAAAATAGAGAAGGGTATTTATTAAGTCCAAAGGATACTTGTACTATAGATGAAATTAAAAGTTTAATTGAAAGTGGGACTTCATCATTAAAGATAGAAGGTAGAATGAAAAAGCCTGAATATGTAAGTGGTGTTGTAACTACCTATAGAGAAGCTATAGATAGTGTGTATCACAACAAATGTTTTGAGATAGCACCTAAAAAGGCCATATTAAATCAATTATTTAATAGAGAAGGGTTTTCAAAGGCATATCTTAGAGGAAACATTGGAAGAGACATGATGGCATATAATTGCCCCAAAAATACAGGTGTATTTTTAGGCACCGTTGAAAAAGATTTAACCATACAGCTTCAAAAGGATATAAAAGCCCAGGATGGAGTTAGAACTGATAATAGTGGATTTACAATCACAAATATTTTAAAGGGGAAAGAAAAGGTTAAAGAAGCCTCTAAAGGCGAAAAAGTGAAGCTTATGCCTACTAAATATAAGGTTGGAGATAAAGTATATGTAACTTCAGATACTGAACTTTTAACTAAACTTCAAAAAAATTATGAAGATATTTATGGTGTAAAGTTACCCTTAACTATAAAGGTTAGATTTGCTCCAGGAGAAAGATTTTATTTATCTACGGTTTATCAGGAAAAAGAATTTGAAGTCTATGGAGAAAATGTAGAGGTTGCAGCTAATAAGCCTATGGATAAGGAAGCCATAATTAAAAATCTCAATAAGTTAGGGGATACTCCTTTTAAACTAGAAAACATTGAATTTGAAACCTTTGAAGAAGGATTTTTAAGGGTATCATCTATAAATAGTGTAAGACGTGAGCTTATTGAAGATATAATGAAGTATATTAAAATTCGTGATAAACGGCATGTGGAAGAAAAGGCTTATAAAGAATTTAATAGGAATTCTAAAGAAGCTAAAGATATATTTAATGATGAGTATCTAATATGCGTTAAAACTCTAGAACAATTAAAAAGTGTATTAAGTTTTATAGATGAAAATCCAGATATAGATCCAGCTATAGGAGTAGATTTATTTAAAAAGGGTGGAGGTTTTAATTTAGAAGAAGTAGATTATGAAAATTTATATATGATTGTTCCTAATATAATAAAAAGTGAATTTAATTTAGTTACTGAAGCTATAGAAAAGAATATTTCTAAAATTAAGGGGTTAATTACAGCTAATTTAGGTATAATAAATGTGTTTAAAAACAGACTTAACATAATTGGAGATTATAAGTTAAATATTTTAAATAGTGAAAGCTATGATTTTTATAATAGGTATACAGATATATCAGCTTTAAGTGTAGAACTTAACAATAAAGAAATGTTTTCTATAGCTAAAAATATTAAAACTCCAGTGCAAGTAGTAGTTTATGGTAAGTATGAACTTATGGTAAGTGAATACTGTGTAATTGGCAGTACCTTTGGTGATAAGAGCTCTACTTCAAACTGTAATTTCAGATGTGACAAGGATAAGTTTGTATTAAGAGATAGGATGAATGAAGAGTTTCTGGTTACTACGGATAAATATTGTAGAAGCCATATATATAATACATTACCTGTAAATATAGTTCCATTCATTAAGGAATTAAGGAAAAATAATATTAACAATTATAGAGTTGACTTTATAGATGAAGATTATAATCAGGTTTTAAAGGTGATGAAATATATATTTAAAGATGAAGATGTAGATTTAGGGAAAACTACAAAAGGACATTATAAGAGGGGAATTGAATAGAAAGTAGGGGATAAGAAATGAATGAAAAGACCTTTAAAGTACTTGAGTATTATAAAATCAAGGAAATATTAAAAAAGTATACAGTTACAAAAGCGGGGAAAGATTTAATTGATAATCTGAAACCATATAACAATCTCTATGAAATCAAAGAGCATTTAGAGGAGACTAAGGAAGCATTAATTTTATTAACTACAAAAAGTGCACCACCCTTTGAAGGAATATATGATGTTAGGGAAGCGCTTTTAAGAGCTAAGAAAAATTCCACACTTATGCCAGTAGAATTACTTAGAATTGGTAATATGCTTAAAAGTTCTAGAAATTTTAAGGAATATGTACAGAGTAAGGACGATGAAACAACTTATAGAGTTTTGGAAGATATAATAGCAGGTATAGTTCCCTTTAAGAACATTGAAGATGAAATCTTTAGAGCTATTATTGGAGAGGATGAAATTGCAGATAGAGCTAGTGAAACTTTATTTATAATTAGAAAGAAACTAAAAGATAAAAGTTCTTCCATTAAAGACAGAGTTAATAGCATGGTTAGGACCTACTCTAAATATCTTCAAGAAAGTCTTTATACTGTAAGAGGAGATAGATATGTACTTCCTGTAAGATCTGAGTATAAAGAACAGGTTAAGGGTTTGATCCATGACCAGAGTGGTACAGGTGCTACATTATTTATAGAGCCTATGGGACTAGTAGATCTTAATAATGAAATAAGAGAACTTAGAAATAAAGAAAAGGCAGAAATAAATAGAATTCTTAAGGAACTTACTTTAAAAATTGCAGGTAACATTGATGTTATAGAGAATAATGGAAGTATTATATGGGAATTAGATTTTATATTTGCAAAAGCTAAATATGCCAATGAATTAAATTGTATATGTCCAGAGGTAAATGATAAAGGAATTATAGATTTAATAGAGGCTAGGCATCCTTTAATAGACCAAAAGGTAGTAGTACCAAGCACTATTTATCTTGGTAGAGAGTTTACTTCTTTAGTTATTACAGGTCCTAATACAGGAGGTAAAACTGTAACACTAAAAACTGTAGGTTTAATAGAGCTTATGGCTATGAGTGGAATGATGATTCCTGCAAGAGCAGGTTCAGCTGTTAGTGTATTCTCAAATATATTTGCTGATATTGGTGATGAACAAAGTATAGAACAAAGTTTATCTACTTTCTCATCTCATATGACTAATATAGTAAATATTATTAATGAAGCAGATGAAAATACTTTAGCACTTTTTGATGAGCTTGGTTCAGGAACAGATCCAACGGAGGGTGCAGCTCTTGCTATGAGTATTTTGGATAACTTAAGGGATAGAAATACAAAAATAATAGCAACTACTCACTATAGTGAACTTAAAGGTTATGCTTTAAAAACTGTTGGAGTAGAAAATGGCTCTGTAGAATTCGATGTTGAAACTTTAAGACCAACTTATAATTTGCTTATAGGTGTGCCAGGTAAATCTAATGCCTTTGAAATATCAAGGAGGCTTGGTCTTCCAGAGTATATTATAAATAGTGCTAAAGAAAATATTTCCACAGAGAGCTTAAAGTTTGAAGAGTTAATACAAAATCTTCAACAAAAGAGCATTAAAGCAGAAAATGATGCTAGGAAGGCAGAAGGTTTAAAAGCAGAAGCAGAAAAACTAAAAAATAAATATGAAGAAAAGTTATATAAGTTCGAAAATGTTAGAGAAAAAGCTATCTATGAAGCACAACGAGAAGCTAAAGAGCTTATAAAAGCTGCTAAGGAAGAAGCTGATTCCATTGTTAAAAATATAAGAGAACTTGAAAGGTTAGGCTATTCTTCAGAAGCTAGAACTAAAATAGAGAATGAAAGAAAGAAGATAAAGGATTCTCTTGATAACATGGAAGAAAAATTAAGTAAAAAAGATGAGCCTAAGGGAGAAGGATTAACTTCTGTAACTCAAGGACAGGAGGTATATCTTCCATCTTTAAATCAGAATGTTATAGTAGTATCCGAGGTGGATAATAAGGGAGAAGTTCAAGTTCAAGCTGGAATAATGAAAATCTCTGTAAAGCTTAAGGATTTAAGGAAGGGAAAAGTGTCTAGTGAAGATAAGAAAAAAGCTAAGGTTCAAAGAAGAGAAGCTAAGCTTAATCTAAAAGCAGTATCATCTTCAGTAGACTTAAGGGGTATGGATTCCGAGGAGGCTATTTATACCACAGATAAGTATTTAGATGAAGCTTATCTTGGTGGTCTCGGCGAAGTTACAGTAATTCATGGTAAAGGAACAGGAGTACTTAAGAGTTCTATAACTGATTTATTAAAACATCATCCCCATGTTAAAAGCTATAGACTTGGTAATTATGGAGAAGGTGGAACAGGAGTTACTGTGGTTGAGTTAAAGTAATACTAGAGTATAGGGGTTGACGAAATGATTTTGGTAAGTGGATGTCTTTGTGGTATTAACTGCAAATATGACGGTAACAATAATTTAAATGAAAAAATTCTTGAACTTTTAAGACAAGGGAAGGCTATACCAGTATGTCCAGAGCAACTTGGAGGACAGGCGACTCCTAGAGAAGCTCATGAGATTGTAAATGGTGATGGTGCTATGGTCTTAGATGGAAAATGTAGGGTTTTAGGAAGAGATGTAAGTGATGATGTAACTGGTGAATTTATTAAAGGTGCAGAGGAAACATTAAATATAGCTAGAGAGTTAAAAATTGATACAGCTATTTTAAAGGCAAGGAGTCCATCATGTGGAAAAGGAATTATATATGATGGTACTTTTTCAGGTGGTAAAAAAACAGGTAATGGAGTAACTGCAGAGCTTTTAATTAGAAATAATATAAAGATTTATACTGAAGATGAATTGGATAAATTCTTTGAGGAAAATAATATTTAGTTTTATAGTTAGGTGGGGATTTTATGAATTATAGTGATGTTAGAAAAGAAGCTAGAGTTAATTTAAATAATAGCTGTAAAGTATGTAATGTATGCAATGGAGTTGTTTGTGCAGGAGAAGTCCCAGGTATGGGTGGAAAAGGTACTGGAAATGCATTTACAGAAAACATTAGAGCTCTTGAAAGATATAAGCTTAATATGCGCGTAATTCACGATGCTAAGGATCCAGATACAGCTATTGAGATTTTTGGTAAGAAGTTAGATATACCAGTTTTTGCAGCTCCAGTTTCAGGAACTACTCTTAACATGGGTGGAAAGTATTCTGAAGAAGAGTATATTTCTTGGGTTATTGGAGGTACTTTAGATGCAGGTATATACCCAATGGTAGGAGATACAGCAGTAGATACATTTTTAACAACTAATTTAAAAGTGTTAAAGGAGTTTAATGGTGAAGGTATTGTATTTATAAAACCATGGGAAAATAAAAATATAATTGAAAAGATAAAATTAGCTGAGGAGTCAGGAGCATTTGCCGTAGGCGTGGATATAGATGCCTGTGGACTTATAACTTTAGCTCTTCATGGGAAGCCAGTAATGCCTAAAGGAGTAAAGGAGATAAAGGAATTAGTTAACAGTACTAAACTTCCATTTATACTAAAGGGAATTATGACAGTAGATGAAGCATTACTTGCAGTAGAATCAGGTGTAGATGCTATAGTAGTTTCTAACCATGGAGGTAGAGTTTTAGATGAAACTCCAGGTGTAGCAGATGTTCTTGAAGATATAGCAAAAGCAGTAAAGGGTAAAGTTAAGATTTTAGCTGATGGAGGAGTAAGAACAGGAGTAGATGTACTTAAATTCTTAGCCCTTGGTGCAGATGCTGTATTAATAGGAAGGCCTTTTGTAACTGCATCCTTTGGTGGTAAAAGAGATGGTGTAAAAACTTATGTTCATGGATTAAAGGGAGAGTTGAAATCTGCTATGGTACTTACGGGATGTAAAGATGTAGATAGTATAGATAAGAGAATTATATTCCAAAGAAAATAATCGAATAAGTAAAGTTTTTTAAAGTAATAAAAATTTTTAATAGATATCTTAAATTGTATAATTTAAGATATCTATTTTTGTTAATTTTAAATAAAAAATACACTATTACACTTTAGCAGTTAAAATTGACTCAGAAAGGATTACACATTATACTTAAAAGTAAGAAAATATAAAATATTATAAAAAAAGTGTTGGATATCTACTACTTATTTCAATTTTTTAGTAAACCTATACATAAGGAGTGAAAATATGGTTAAAAGTTTAGAAGAATTGTTAGAATTAGCAAAGAAAAAAGAAAAGAAAACTATGGCAGTAGCAGTAGCACAAGACAATGTTGTTCTAGAAGCAGTGATAAAGGCAGTGGACATGGGTATCATAAATGCTATATTAGTTGGAAATGAAGAGAAAATTAAAACTATAGCAAAAGATTCTAATATAGACTTATCTAGAGTAAGAATAATTAATGAGTGTGACATAACTAAGGCTGCAGCAAAGGCTGTGGAATTGGTTACAAAGGGCGAGGCTAATTATGTAATGAAAGGATTACTTGGGACTTCAGATTTATTAAGAGCTGTACTTAATAAGGAAGCAAATCTAAGAACAAATAATTTACTATCTCATGTAATGGTGTATGATGTAAAGTCTTATGATAAGCTGTTACTTCTTACCGATGGAGGAATGGTGCCATATCCAGAATTAAAAGATAAAATAGGAATATTAAAGAATGCAGTAACAGTGGCAAAAGCACTAGAGATAGATATGCCAAAGGTAGCACCAATTTGTGCTGTAGAAGTAATTAATCCATCAATGCAGGCAACTTTAGATGCAGCAGCTCTTTCAGCAATGAATAAGAGAGGACAAATTAAAGGTTGTATAATAGATGGTCCACTGGGACTTGATAACGCTATATCTAAGGAAGCGGCTCACCACAAAGGAATTGTAAGTGATGTAGCAGGAGAAGTGGATATACTTCTTGTACCTAATATTGAAGCTGGAAACTTCCTAGGAAAGTCTATGACTTATTTTGCTGGTGCTGAAAGTGCTGGAGTAATTGTAGGTGCAAAATGCCCCGTAGTATTGGTTTCTAGAGCAGATAGTGCAAAATCCAAGCTTTATTCAATAGCATTAGGTAGTATTTTAGGGTAAACAATTATTGGGGAATAATTGAAGTAGGATAGTTAATTAATTATTAAAAGATAAATTGTAATGGGGGAATGTGAATATGAAAAAGGTTATAATGACTGGTAATGAAGCCATCGCTAGAGGTGCCTATGAAGCTGGATGTCATGTAGCATCAGCTTATCCAGGAACACCTAGTACAGAAATATTAGAGAACTTTGCATTATATGAAGGTGTATATGCAGAATGGGCACCAAATGAAAAGGTTGGTTTTGAAGTAGCATCAGGTGCATCTATTGGAGGAGCAAGAGTGCTTACTACAATGAAGCATGTAGGACTTAATGTGGCTGCTGACCCATTATTTACTATGGCATATGAAGGAGTTAACGGAGGTTTTGTAGTTGTAACTGCTGATGATCCAGGAATGCACTCTTCTCAAAATGAGCAAGATAACAGATTTTATGCTCCTCATGCTAAGGTTGCAATGGTTGAACCATCAAACTCACAAGAATGCATTGACTATATGAAGGAAGCATATGAAATAAGTGAAAAATTTGATACATTAGTTTTATTTAGAGTTACAACTAGAATTTCACACTCTAAAACAGTAGTAGAGGTTGGAGATAAACAAGCTGTAGAAGTGAAGCCATATGAAAAAAATATTAAAAAATATATAATGACTCCAGGTCATTCAAAAATTAAACACTATGAAGTAGAAGAGAGATTAGAGAAGCTAAGACAATATTCTAATACTACAAAGCTTAATAGAATGGAAATGGGAAATACAAAGATAGGTATAATTACTAGTGGTATTTCTTATGAATATTGTAGAGAAGTTTTTGGAGATAATGCATCATACCTAAAGATAGGTTTCTCTTACCCATTACCAGATGAAATGATTAAAGAGTTTGCATCTAAGGTAGAAAAATTATATGTAGTAGAAGAGAATGATCCATACTTAGAAAATTCAGTTAAAGCTTTAGGAATTAGCTGCATAGGTAAGGAAGTTATTCCTATATGTGAAGAACTAAATCCAGCCATTATTAGAAGAGGTATTTTAGGAGAAGAAAATAAAATAACTTATACAGCAGATACTAATCCACCTTCTAGACCACCAGTGCTATGTCCAGGATGTCCTCACAGAGGAATATTCTATGCAGTATCAAAATATAAGGATGTAATAGCTTCTGGAGATATTGGATGCTATACTCTTGGTATGAATGCACCACTTAGTGTAACTGACACTGTAATTTGCATGGGTGCTTCTATATCAGCTGGTGTAGGAATGGAAAGAGCTAGTATAGTAGCTAATAGAGAAGATAAAAAGGTATTTGCATTTATTGGAGATTCAACGTTCTTCCATTCAGGAGTAACTGGATTAATTGAAAGTGTTTATAACAATACACCGATAGTAACTGTAATTCTTGATAACAGAATCACAGGAATGACAGGGCACCAAGAAAATCCAGGAACAGGTAGAACCCTTCAAAATAGAGAAGCTCCAATGGTAGATATTGAAGCTTTAGTCCTTGCATGTGGTATTAAAAAGGAAAATATAAAGGTAGTAGATCCATATAAAATAGAAGAAACTTCAAAGGCTGTAAAAGAAGCTCATGATAGCACAGAACCTTTTGTAATTATTACAAAACAACCTTGTGCTTTGATAAAAGACGTATTAAAGAAAAGAGCTAACTTAAAGTGTAAAGTTGATGTAGAGAAATGTAAGAAGTGTAAAATGTGCTTAAAAACAGGATGTCCAGCATTGAAATTCCAAAATGGTGTAGTGGAAATAGATGAAAGCATGTGTAATGGTTGTGAAATATGTAAGCAAGTTTGTCCATTTGATGCTATAGAAAAGGTTGGTGAATAATATGAAGGAAGTAAAAAGTATATTATTTATAGGTGTAGGAGGACAAGGAACTATCTTAGCTTCAAAAATATTATCTGAAGGCTTGTTAAGAAATGGCTATGACGTTAAAATGTCTGAGGTTCATGGAATGGCTCAAAGAGGAGGAAGTGTTACTACTCAAGTTAGATTTGGAGAAAAAGTCTATTCTCCTTTAATAGAAAAAGGAAAAGCTGATGCCATAGTTGCTTTTGAAAAAAGTGAAGCACTAAGAGCACTACCTTATTTAAAAGAAGGTGGACATTTAATAGTAAATGATTATGAAATTCATCCTGTACCAGTACTAATAGGACTAGAAAAGTATCCAGAGGGTGTAAATGAGGCACTAAGATCTACAGCAGAAAATACAGTTATAATTAAAGCGGCAGAAATTGCAAAAGATCTAGGTAATATGAAAGCACAAAACGTTGTATTACTAGGAGCGTTACTTAAAGCCCTAGATATAAAGGAAGTAAATTGGGAAGAGGTTGTAGCTTCATTAGTGCCAGCAAAGGCTGTAGAGTTAAATAAGAAAGCTTTAGTTGCAGGAATGGAAGTATAGAGGAAAATCAGAAGAGTTAATTTCATGATTAAAGCTTGTTCATTATAAGGTTTAGAATAAGTTTCTATAAAATATTAGCTTTACTCTATTATATAGAGGTAAAGCTAATATTTTTTATATAAGCAATAAATTTATATGATTTTCATTATTTTCTGATATAATATATTATAGTAAAAGTCTGAAAAGTAGATCTAATGATAATAAGAGTATATTAAGTTTAGTGGTTACTATTCATAATTATATAAGTAAAATTACTATGGGAGGATAATTAATGGGAATATACAAAGCACCAAATTCAGAAGAAAAAAAAGCTATAAAAAAATATAGTAAGTTATTTGAAGATATTAAGATATCTGAGCCAGCGCTATTTTTGGGAAATACATATAAAGAGGTAATATTTGAAAAAAAAGGTATTGTCAGCTTAATTGGTAAGAAAAAGGGATATATATATATTGATGTAAATAATAAAGTAGTAGAAGATGAGAAAACAATAATGAGACTAGGAAGAATATTCTTTTTCATGGAAGCATTCTTAAATGATGATAATGGTAGTATAATTAAGGCTCTTCAAAATGAAGAAGAAGTAGAAAAAAATAAAACTGATTTGGAATTAATGATGAAAGGCTTTGAAATCATTGAGAAAATGAATAAAAAATATGATATTGAACATAAGGAAGTTGAAAAGGTTAAAGATATATTATCAAAACTAATAGAACTTAGAGCTAAAACTAACTTGAAATTACAAGATTTTCTTAAGGTAGTACAGGAAGAAACATCAAAACAGAAATACTTTGATGAAAATATTATTGAAGCATGTATGCCAGCATATAAAGAAGTGATGGCATGTAATTATGAAAAGGTGATACTCATAGCTAAAGGATCTTCAAGTTATAACTGCTTAAAAAAGGCGGCAGAGAAAGTAAGGAAAAAATATACTATAAGATTTAATATATCTTATACAGATCCATTAATGAAGGTAAACTATATGATGGGTTATTTTGAAAGTTTAATTAGAGCTTATGAAAGCATTATTAACATGTCTTATAATCAGTATTTAAAAAGTATAGTAAATTCAGGAAGAACCAATGCTGAATTTAAATTATTAGAGTTAAGAAATAAGAAAAAAAATTAAAAGATCAATACAGTTAAAGATTAATAAAAATAATTAAAGGTATGTATGTGAGAGATATCATACCTTTAATTATTATAATTTATATAATATAAAATTCACATTTATTATTCAACGTTAATAAATACTGCATCCTCATCTTTAACTACATTTATATACTCAACTTCAGGATCTTCAGTACCTTGAACATAAAGGCCAGTATCTTTTAGTTGTTGAACATAATCTACAATTTCTTGTGTGATTTTTTCTCCCGGGCATAGTACAGGTATTCCTGGTGGATAAGCCATTAGGAATTCACCACTAATCATGCCTACGCTATTTTTAATTCTAACAGAAGTTTTAACACTGTTGAAGGCTTCGTTAGGAATCTGTATTTGCTCAGGAATGGAAGGGATGTCTATGAAGTCTGCTTTAGCAGTACCCTTGCCATAATAGTCATCACTGATTTCTCTCAAAGCTCTTAAAAGTCTTTCCATGCCATCTTCAGTATCGCCAAAGGAACCTACAATAAGGACATTATATAAATCCGAAAGTTCCATTTGAATATGATACTTGTTTGTTAAAATCATATCCAAATCATAACCAGTTATACCTAAATCTCTACAAGTTATTGTAATTTTAGTTGGATCAAAGGCATATGCTCCAGGAACTCCTAAGATTTCTTCGCCAAAGCAATAGAAACCAGGGATTTTATTAACTTCATCTCTAACATAATTAGAAAGTTCTATTGTTTTATCTAGTAATTCTTCTCCACCCAATGCAATTTGTCTTCTAGCAGTATCTAATGAAGCCATTAGAATATAAGAAGGCGAAGTTGTATGCATTAAGTTTAAAACCTGTTTTACCCTTGGAATACTTACTCTTTTAGAGTTAACTTGAAGTAGAGATCCTTGAGTTAAAGCACCAATAATTTTATGAGTACTTTGAGCACAGATATCAGCACCAGCTTCCATGGCAGACATAGGTAAATTTTTATTAAAGTTTAAATGCGGTCCATGAGCCTCATCAACTATTAAAGGAATATCATATTCATGAACGATATCAGCAATTTGCTGAATGTCTGTAGATACACCATAATAAGTTGGATTGATTATAAGAACAGCTTTAGCATCCTTATTAGCTTCCAATGTAGTTCTTACTGTTTCAGGTGTAACTCCATTTGCAATTCCTATCTTTTTATCTAACTCAGGCTGCATATATACAGGGATAGCACCAGCTAAGATAATTCCTCCAGTAATGGATTTATGAACATTCCTAGGAATTATTATTTTGTCCCCAGCACCTACTACAGAAAGAATCATTGCTTGAATAGCGCCGGATGTTCCATGAACAGAGAAAAAGCATGCATCTGAACCGTAGGCATCAGCAGCTAATTCTTGAGCTTTTTTTATAGGACCTGTTGGATGATGATAACTATCTACTAGTTTAAAAACTGTAACGTCAATCTTAAACGGATTTTCGCCCATGAAGTTTTTAAAATCTATGTCTACTCCAACACCTTTTTTATGCCCAGGAACATGGAATGGAAGAGTGTCTCTATTCACATATTCCATTAAGGCATCAAATAATGGGGTTTCATTTTGGTTTAACTTATACAATTCCATACCCTCTTTCTAATTTATAAAGTATAGAGATATCAATAATATAATTTAATGACCTCCCTATAATAATTTTACTCCAAATATAATATTTATAAAGTTATAAAACAAATTTATTATAGAATAATATTAGTATCAATGCAATAAGATTTTAGTTTATAATTAAATATTTATAATGTTTTACTTATTATATGAGTTATAAGATTATAAATGTATAATAAAGCATATAAATTTTATGCGTTTATTAAATTGTGTTATATAAAAAATAAAAAAAATACGAAAATATTACTTTATACAAAAAACAGATGATTAAAAATAAAATAAATGGTAATATAGTTTAGTGGAATAAATTAAAAAATATAGAATAGTAAGAAGGTGCATTATGAGTAATGAAAATTATTTTTTAGAAAAACTTGAGAAAATGCTATTTCTTGAAATAAAAAAAGGTAGCAAAATAAATGAATATGTATTTAAAGATAATATATATCTACCAGTAAATTCAGATAAAATAGTTTCCAAAACTAAAGAAGGAGATGATTTATCTAATATTCCTGTTAATTTTTTTATAGAGGGAATTTTTTATGCACTAGGAGCAGATAAAAACTTTAAATTTAATCATGTATATAAGGAAATAATAGAATCCATTCCTAATAGCGTTAATTATATAAAAGGAAAAATATTTGAGAATATTAAAAATGAAAAGTATGAAGATGGATATATATTATTAAAAGGATTATTGGAAGTTGAAATTACAACAGATAATTTAAATAAAGCTTTTATTTTAATTGATGGAATGAGAAAAAATAATATTGTATTTAAAGAAGAGATTATTAAACTTATTGAAATTGGAAAAGAGATTAAGGATTATCCACAACCTTATTATTATTCAGCCTTAGTAAGTTATGAAGATAAAGATTTTGAAAAAGCTCATTTTAATATTAAACAATATATATCATTGGGAGGAAATGTAAGTGAAGAGGTTGAGGTATTAAAAGAGAATCTAGATATAATCAATTCTTTTGATAAGGGGAAAGAACTTGTATATGAAGAGCCAAAGAAAGCGTTAGAAGTATTATTACCACTAATAGATGTATTAGGGGATAGCGCTGAGATATTTTATTATATTGCAGTTTCTTATAGAATTTTACAAAACTATGAAAAAGCTATATACTATTTAAATGAAGCATTATCTATAGATAGTAACTATGTTCAGGTGTTTAATGAACTTGGGATAAACTATGCTTGCTTGAATGATTTCGAAACTGCAATTAAGTATTTAAGGAAAGTATTTGAGGTTACCAAATCTATAGAGGTATGCACTAATTTAATAATGTGTTATATAAATATTAAGGATTTTAATCAAGCAAAAATACATTTAGATATAGCTAAAAAATTAGATCCAGAGGATGAAATTGTAAAGGAACTTGAAGAAACATTAGGATAATCAAACGAAAAAGAATGTATCAATAGAATATAAATAATTAAATAATATTTTATGAATAACTTTGAATGCAATTGTGTTTACATGCAAAAAACAGTATAATAACTGTGATAAACTTTTGAAATTTGCATTTCAAAACATCTTGAAGTATTTGATTACCATAATTGATTTAGGAAGTGAAGTTATGAAAAAAGAAAATAAAAATATAGTTTTAGATGTAATTCTTGTCGCAATAAGTTTATATTTGGCTTTATTACTAAAATTTGATTTCAGGATACAACCTGATTATAGAGAGTTTTTTATATTATCAATAGTTCCAGTTGTAGCATTAACAATTATATTTAATATGATATTCAAACTATATAGTAATATTTGGAAATATGCATCTGTTGAGGAGTTACTATCGATAGTATATTCTATGACTGCTTCTAATATAGTATTTATAATCTATGGTTATTTTATAAGCCACACTATGTTAAAAAGTAGATTTTTTAGATTTCCAATAACTGTTCATATTATATTTTGGCTATTGAGCGTAATAAGCTTAGGTGGAGTTAGATTTTTATATAGAATCATGGAGAATAATGGAACAGATAAAGGATCGATTAACAAAAAAAAGAATTTGTTAATCATAGGTGCTGGAGATGCTGGAGCTATACTTATTAAAGAAATAAATAATAATAGTACTTTGCACTATAAAATTGTTGGGTTGATTGATGATAATATAAATAAGATAGGTAAGAGAATTCATGGAGTAAAGGTTGTAGGAGATAGAAATAAGATTATATCCTTTTGTAAGCAAAACAAAGTTGATGAAATAATGCTTGCGATGCCATCAGTGGATAAGAATACTAAGAAAGAAATTCTAGATATATGTAAACAGGTGACAAAAAATATTAAAACCATGCCAGGTATTTATAAAATTATTGATGATAGCATAAATGTAAATCATATGAGAGATGTGAACATTGATGATTTATTGGGAAGAGAATCGATAAAGCTAAAATCGGAGCATATAGAAAGATATATAAAAAATAAAACAATACTAGTTACTGGTGGTGGTGGAAGTATTGGGTCTGAAATTATTAGGCAAATAGCAAAATTCTCACCTAGAAAAATAATTATTCTGGATATATATGAGAATAATGCTTATGATTTAGAAATGGAATTTAACAGAAACTATCCAGAAATAAATAAACAAGTAATTATTGCTTCTGTAAGAGATATGATAAGAATAGATCAAATATTTGACGAGCACAAACCAGAAGTGGTATTCCATGCAGCAGCTCATAAGCATGTACCTTTAATGGAGGGAAATGCAGGGGATGCAATTAAAAATAATATTTTAGGTACATATAATGTAGCTAAATGCTGTAATAAATATAATGTTAAAAAGTTTGTTTTAATTAGTACAGATAAGGCAGTAAATCCAACTAATGTAATGGGAGCCACTAAAAGATTTTGTGAACTTATAATTCAAGCTTTTAATGAAGTTAGTAAAACAGATTATGTAGCAGTTAGATTTGGAAATGTTCTTGGAAGTAATGGTTCAGTAATACCACTATTTAAAAAGCAAATTGAAAAGGGTGGACCAGTAACTGTAACCCATCCAGAAATAACAAGGTTCTTTATGACTATTCCTGAGGCTGCTCAATTAGTTATTCAAGCTGGTGGTCTTGCAGATGGTGGAGAGATATTTGTATTAGATATGGGTAAACCGGTTAAAATGGTTGATTTAGCAAGAGATTTAATAACATTATCTGGATATAAGCCAGATGTAGATATTAAAATAGAATATGTGGGATTAAGACCAGGTGAAAAGTTGTATGAAGAGCTTTTAATGGATGAAGTAGCACTTACATCTACAGAGCATAATAAAATTTTTGTAGAAAAACCTAAAGATGCTACTATAGAATTTATTGAAGAAGCTATAAAACAGTTTAGAAATGTAGATAATATGACTAAAGAAGAAATAATAAAATTGCTTGAAGAAAAAGTTCCTACATATAAAAGAAAGAAAGACTAAGATATGTAACGAATTGTGTAATGTAATAAATTACTAATAGGAGGAACAATTATGAGTCAATTAAAGGAAGAATTATTATTAAAATTAAAGAATAAAACAGCTAAACTAGGTGTAGTAGGTCTTGGATATGTAGGACTTCCTCTAGCAGTAGAAAAAGCTAAGGCGGGATATGAAGTTATAGGATTTGATGTTCAAGATAAAAAAGTTGTTATGGTTAACAATGGAGAAAATTATATAGGTGATATAGTAGATAATGACTTATCAGCCCTTGTTAAAGCGGGTAAGCTAAAAGCAACTACGAATTTTAGCTTCATAGAAGAAGTAGATACAGTATGTATAGCTGTACCAACACCTCTTGATCTTTATAAACAGCCGGACTTATCCTATGTAGTTAACTCAACAAAAGATGTAGCAAAATACTTAAAGCGAGGAATGCTTATAATTCTTGAGAGCACAACCTATCCTGGAACAACGGATGAAGTTATAAAACCAATTCTTGAAGAAAGTGGATTAAAATGTGGAGAGGATTTCTTTTTAGCATTTTCACCAGAAAGAGTAGATCCCGGTAATAAGGAATATAACACTAAAAATACACCTAAGGTTGTAGGTGGATGTACACCAGAGTGCACTGAGGTTGCAGGAACTTTATACAGATGTGTATTGGATGGAGAAATTATGGAGGTATCGTCACCAGCAGTAGCTGAGATGGAAAAAATTCTTGAAAATACCTTTAGAAATATAAATATAGCCTTAGCTAATGAAATGGCAATATTGTGTAAGAGGATGGGAATTGACGTTTGGGAAGTTATTGAAGCTGCAAAAACTAAGCCTTATGGATTTATGCCATTCTATCCAGGTCCAGGTCTTGGTGGTCACTGTATACCACTAGATCCATTCTACTTGGAATGGAAGGCAAAAGAGTATGATTATCATACAAAACTTATAGAGACTTCAGGTATAATTAATGATTCTATGCCAGAATTTGTAGTTGAGAACGTGATGAAGCTTTTAAACGGACATAAAAAGGCGTTAAATGGTGCAAAAGTACTTGTTATGGGTGCAGCATATAAAAAAGATATAGATGATATGAGAGAGTCACCAACATTGAAAGTCCTTGAGATATTAAACAAAAATGGTGCGGACATAATGATTAATGATCCATATATTCCGTCTTTTAAACATAAAGGTATTGAATATATATCAGTAGATTGGGAAAAAGAAATTGATAATGCTGATATAGTAATCATCACTACAGATCACAGTTGTTACGACTATGAATTGATGGTTGAAAAGGCTAAGATCCTTTATGATACAAGAAATGCGACAAAGGATGTTAAAAAAAATAGAGATAAAATAAATAAACTTTAATATATTAAGTGTATTAGATACAGCACTACAATGTCTTTTGTGCTGTATCTAATAATTATGAATAAAAATTTAATAGATAATATTGGTAATAATTAACCATATTTAAAGGGTTCGAGTTTAGTCTTAATCCCTAAAATATATTAGGAGGAATTGGTATGAAATTATTTAATGTAGCTGTTATTGGATGTGGAAGGATATCCTATAAGGGAATAGAAGCAGTGGTTAATAACAAGGAAAGGCTACAGTTGGTATCAACTTGTGACCCTATAGAAGAAAAAGCTATTGCAAAGAAAAATGAATATATTGACAAGTTAGGTAAGGAAGTTAAAGTTAATATATATAAAGATTATAAAGAAATGTTAGAAAAAGAAGATATAGATATAGTGTATATAGCAACTGAAAGTGGATATCATCCAGAAATTGCTATAAATTGTATGAAAAAACATATTCATGTTATAGTTGAAAAACCAATGGCGTTATCAATTAAAGATGCTGATGAAATGATAGCTTGTGCTAAAGAAAATAATGTTAAATTATGTGTATCACATCAAAATAGATTTAATACTGCTATTCAAAAACTAAGAAGTGAAGTTGAAGCAAATAATTTTGGTAAGATGGTTAATGGTACAGCAAGAATACTTTGGAATAGAAACATGGGATATTATGAGCAAGCTCCTTGGAGAGGGACTTATGAACTTGATGGTGGAACATTAATGAATCAATGTATCCATAATATAGATTTACTACAATGGATGATGTGCTCAGATGTTGATACAGTATATGCTCAATGTGATACTTTCTTAAGAGATATTGATGCAGAAGATTTTGGAGCTATATTAATAAGGTTTAAAAATGGTGCCATAGGGATAATAGAAGGAAGTGCTTGTGTGTATCCTACAAATTTAGAGGAAACATTAAGTATTTTTGGGGAAAAGGCAGCTGTTTGCATAGGAGGCCTTGCAGTAAATAAAATTGAAACTTGGAGAATTGAAGGCTCAGAAGAAAGTGAGGAGAAAGTTTTGGCAGCACAAGAAGCAGATCCAGATAGTGTTTATGGATTTGGACATACTTTATTATTTAAAGATGTAGTAGACTCTATCATAGAAGATAGACAGCCACTGGTAAGTGGAGAAGAGGCTAAAAAACCTCTAGAAATAATATTAGCTGCTTACAAGTCTACAGCAACTGGAATGCCTGTTAAGTTTCCATTAGGCGATTTTTCTACTATGGATATGAAGGAAATGAAAAATAAGTAAGTGAGGGTTCACTGTGGGATATAAAAAGAATATAGCAAGTAACTTTGTTACTCAAATAATTACGTCAGTTTTGGCCTTTATAGTGAGCATTATAGTTTCTAGAGTGCTAGGAGCAGAGGGAAAAGGTGAGGTGGCATACTTTCTATTGTTTTTTACAACAATAGGACAGTATGGTCACTTTGGAATAACTTATGCTACACCGTATTTTAGTAAGAAGACACAGTATAGTAGTGAGGAAGTTTTTAATAATAATTTTTCTTATATAATATTTATGTGTATTATACAGTCCATTATAGTGGTTATTGGTAGAAGTTCAGGTTTGATTTTCCAAGGTTATAATTATGGAATGATTTTATTGGGGATACTAATATTATCTTTTACTATGATAACTGAATTTTTATCAACAGTATATATATCTAATGAGAAAATTATTGAAGTAAATAAAATTACATTAACATCAAACATAGTGAAAATTGCATTGACTATAATATTATGGTTTACTGGATTGCTAAATATATATAGTTACTTAATGATTTTATCCTTACCAGTAATATTTAATGCTATATTACTAGGAAGAAGATATAATCAAAGATTTAAATTATTAATAAATAAAAGCATAATGATTAAAGAATTTAAGTTTGGAATAACTATATATTTAGCAACTTTATTTATTTTTATGAATTATAAAATAGATCAATTTTTCATAAAATTTATGTTAGGAACTACAGATTTAGGAGTATATAGTATAGCTGTATCTTTAGCAGAACTATTATTTTTAATCCCTGGTAGTGTGGCAAGTGCAATTTTGGGAAGATTATATAATATGAAAAATGATACATCAGAAGAAAGAGCAAGACTAACTAGCAATACTATAAAGGTTACGTTTTACGTTACATTTGTACTTATGATAATTGGTATTTTATGTACATATATTATTCCTGTTTTATATGGAGAGCAGTATCGAGGTGCTATAATGCCTACAATTATATTATTTGTTGGAATTTTATTTGCATCAATAGGTAAAATATCTTCATCATACTTTCAAAGTTCTGGTCAACCTAAGGTACATTTATATATAACTTTTACTGTATTTGTAATAAATATTGTATTTAACACGGTGTTAATTCCAATTTGGGGGATAAGTGGTGCTGCAATTGCTTCTAGTATTTCATATTTTGCATATGGAATTATATATGTAATTATTTTTATTAAAAAAGAAAATTTTACATTTGAGGGACTGTTTTTATTTAGTGAAAATGATAAAAATGTGATTAGAGAGATGAAATACAAGGTTTTGAAAAAGCGTTGGAGGTAATATGAAAAAATATTTAGATTATATCAAAGAAAATAAGCAAAAAGCAGGAATATTATTATTTATAATAATAATAGTTTTATTAACCATATCAATATGTGTTAAAATTAGTATTACAAAGAAACAGAATGCTGAAAAATATAAATATGATAAAATTATAACTTTTAAAGATAATAATTTTGAAAAATCTATAAGAAGAGAAATTAAAAAGTATATTGGTAATATTTATGAGAGTGATTTGGTTGGTATTGGTACTTTAGATTTAAGTGAAAGTAAAATTGAAAGCATTGAAGGAATCCAATATTTTCATTCACTTACTGATTTAAACTTAAGCAAAAATAAAATAATAGATATAGAACCATTAAAAGGATTAACGTATCTTAAAATATTAAATTTAAGTTCTAATCAGATTGAAGATATAACTTTTTTATCAAATCTTAATAATTTATTAGATCTGGATTTATCTTACAATAGTATACGTAATGTTGAACCTTTAGGTAAAATAGATAGTATAATATGCTTGGATATAGCTAGAAATAATATTAGTAGTGCAACTACACTAACTAACTTAAAAAACTTAAAAATTCTAAATATAGCTAATAACAGATTAAATAAATTTGATGATTTAACTAAAATAACACAGTTAGTAAATCTTGATATTTCAAATAATTCAATTATGAGTTTAAAAGGAATTGAAAATTTAATTTATATTAATGAATTTAAAGCAAATGGAAATGGTATAGAGGAAATAGATAGCCTTAAAAGTAATGAATATTTACAAATACTAGAGCTATCTAATAATAATTTAGATAATTTAAGATTTGTTGAAGAAAACATAAATCTTCAAAGTTTAACAGTTTCTTACAATGATATTTCAGATTTGAGTTATATAAATAGACTACATAACTTGGAAAAAATCAATATAAGATATACTAATATAGAAAATATTGAATTATTAGTAAAACTTCCGAGTTTAAATGAAATATATGTAGATGATAGATTAGATAGAACACCGTTATTAGATATGAAAACAAGATTTAAAAATGCAGATACAAAGACTAAAGAATTTTTTATGGATGATATATACAACAATAAGTAAAGGAAGAAAAGTTTATGACTTTAAAAATATTATTAGTTACATTAGGATTGACAATAAGTACTTATTTGTTCAAAAAAGCAGCAGGAACATTAAGTATAAGAAAATTAAATTTAATATCTTATACATTTTATTTATTCATACTTCAAACATATATTGGTACTAGTTTGGTGTTTCTTGGAGATAAGCAGCACTATACTATTAACTATATTTTAAATAATGATACTATACCAAGAACTTTTTTCTATGTACTTTTAACAGCTATATTATTTCCTTCAGTTATAATTATATTATATAAAATATTAAAAGTAGATGTGAGAGATAGTTATAGTGAATATTTAAAGTGTGATACTAATATAGATAATGAAAAATTAGTTTTTTATATTGTTCTAGTATTTTCAAGCTTTTCTATAATTTTAATGATTCTTTTATTCATTAAGATTGGTTATATACCATTATTTAAAATGATATTTACAGAACAAGGATTTAACTTTAAAACAGCTAGAATAAATATTTCTAATATTACTATAATACATCAATATGTAAAGAATATACTTATTCTTTCTTTAATACCTGTATTTTCATATATATCTTTTGTTTACGCATATAAAACTAGGAAAATAAAATGGGCATTATTATTTGTTACTTTAGCTATATGCTCTATACTCACTAAGACATATAATTTTGCAAAAACGCCAGTTATATTTTACTTGTTTACATTTGTAATAGTATTTGTGATGTTAAATGATGGTATTAAAAGATACTTCTTATATATAATTATAGGATTTTTAAGTGGGTTAATTATTTTGTTCTATAAAGTAATGGGATATGTGCTTGAATTTTCTATTCATACAGGACCTATAAGTAGGTTGATATTTACTCAAGCTGGAACGCTTATGTATCATTTTGATTTCTTCCCTAATCACTTTCCATTTTTAATGGGTAGAAGTTTTTCAGGAACGATGCTTAGAATATTAGGTTCAGACTTGACGCCTTTACGTTCTGCTAAATTAATTATGGCATTCTATGGTTCGAGAAGTGTATTTGAAGGAACAGCTGGTGTTATGAATGCTCTTTTTATAGGAGAGGCTTATGCCAATTTTGGTTCAATAGGTGTACTCCTAAGTATAGTGTATGTGGCAATATTATTTGGGATAATATATTATTTATTTACTAAGAAGCTACGTAAAACTGCACTAAATGTTGCGTTATTTGGGATTTTAACTGGTGAATTAGCAAGTATTACTCAAGGTGGATTCTTTGACTTTATATATAATGCAAATATAATAATTATAGTGTTACTATTTATTTTTATTAACTATTTAAGCAAATATATATGTATTTATTTGAAAAATAGAAGAAGTAAGTCTAGTTAATAAGACTATATGTGATAAAATAATAAATTAGAGCAAAAGCCTGTTAATGTTGTAATTTTGTAAAGAGGTGAAAAAATGAAAAAATGTATTATATATTATCCATTTTATATTAATACAAGTTATCCTAGTGCATCTAATATTAGACCGATGAAGTTTATTGAAGGATTTAAATCTGCTGGATATGAAGTAGAAGTTGTTAAGGGGTACGGTGAAGAAAGAAAGAAAAAAGTAAAAGAGTTAAAAGAGAAAATTAAAAATGGAGAAAAATATGATTTTATATACACAGAAAGTGCTACAGAACCTACATTATTAACTGAAGCAAATCATATTCCAATGTTTCCATTTTTAGACTTTGATTTCTTCAATTTCTGTAAGAAGCGTGATATTAAAATAGGGTTATTCTATAGAGATATTTATTGGAGGTTTGATCAGTATAAGAAGAGTGTTCCTTTTATAAAAAGAATACCAGCATATATGTTTTATTATTATGATCTGCTAAAGTATAAAAAATATCTAGATGCATTATACTTACCATCTATAATGATGAAGGAGTATATTCCTATAGATTTAAATATACCAACTTATGATTTGCCATCAGGATGTGATGAATTAAGTGTTGATACTAGCTCAAATAAGAAAAGTAATCAGATTAAGATACTTTATGTAGGTGGTTTAGATAAAGAACTATATAATATAGAAGGTATAGTAAGGGCAATATATAAAAATGAAAAGTTCGCTTTAGATATTTGTTGTAGAGAAAATGAATGGCAAGCAGGAAAGCAAGATTATGAAAAATATTTAAATGATAGAATTAAAGTAATTCATAAAAGTGGTAAAGAGTTAGATGAAATTGCGATGAAAGCAGACTTCTTCTCTTTAGTAGTGGAAAGTTCAGAGTATAGAAAGTTTGCTATGCCGATGAAGTTATTTTCATATGTAGCTTATAGAAAGCCTATACTAGGTATTAAAGGAACTGCTGCAGGAAGATTTATAGAAGAAAATAATATTGGTTATGTTGTAAACTATACAGATAAGGATATAGAAGATATGTTAGATCATATTGCAAATAACTCAGAAAAAGAGAAAAATGATAAGTTAAAGGCAGTAGAAGTAGCCTATGAGAATAATACATGGAAAATGAGAGCAAAAACGGTAATGGAAAGCCTTATTGGTAAATAAGGACTAGTTCAAAGGAGATAAAAATGAAGATTTGTTATTTATCCGATGCAAATAGTATACATACAAAAAAGTGGTGTCAATTTTTTAAGACCAAGGGATACGATATACATGTAATTTCATTAAATGATGGTGAGATAGATGGAGTTACTGTACATAGTCTAAAAATACAATTAGAGAATGTAAGAAATGGAAGCTTTATGAGTAAGCTTCAATATCTTACGTATACAGGTAAGGTTAGAGCTTTAGTTAATGAAATAAAGCCAGATATATTGCATGCACACTATGCAACTAGCTATGCGTTTTTAGCTGGAGCTACTAATTTTCATCCTTACGTTATTTCTGTTTGGGGAAGTGATGTTTATGATTTTCCAAAACAGAATATATTATGTAGAAAATTTGTTGAGCGAAATTTATCTAAAGCAGATGTGTTGCTATCTACAAGTAAAGTTATGGCTGAGGAAACCAAGAAATATACTAATAAATCTATAGAAATAACTCCATTTGGTGTAGATATTAACTTATTTAAACCTAATAATAATAAATATGATGATAGAGAAGGTATAGTAATTGGAACAATTAAAGCCTTAGAAACTAAATATGGAATTGAGTATTTAGTAAGAGCTTTTGGAAGTCTAACAAAAAAATATGAAAATATTTACCTAGAAGTAGGAGGAATAGGATCTCAAAAGGAATATTTAGATAATCTATGTAAAGAATTAAATATAGAGAATAAAGTTAAATTTTTAGGATTTATAACCCAAGGAGAAGTAGTTCAGTCATTTAATAGATTTGATATTGCAGTATTTCCTTCAACGTTAGATAGTGAAAGTTTTGGAGTAGCAGCTGTAGAAGCTCAAGCTTGTGGTACTCCAACTATAGTATCAAATGTAGGTGGGTTACCAGAGGCTACATGTCCTGAAAAAAGTAGTATTGTAATTCCTAAAGAAAATGTTATTGACCTTGAGAAAGCCATAGAAAAGCTAATTATAGATAAAGAACTAAGAGTTTCTATGGGGAAATATGGAAGACGGTTTGTTGTTGATAACTACAATGTTAAAGATAATTTCAATAAGGTAGATGATATATATAAGCAACTGTTAACTAGTCAACGTAAGTAAGTTAAAAAGGAGTAGAAATTATGAAGATAATAACAGTTATTGGTGCTAGACCTCAATTTATTAAAGCTGCGGCAGTATCTAATAAGTTAAGAGAAAAACATGAAGAAATATTAGTTCATACAGGACAACATTATGATGAAAATATGTCAAAGATATTTTTTGATGAGTTAAACATACCTTATCCTAATTATAATCTTTCAGTTGGGTCTGGAGGACATGGAAAGCAAACTGGAGAGATGATGACAAAGTTAGAGGAAATATATGAAAAAGAAAAGCCAGATATGATTTTAGTATATGGTGATACAAACTCTACTTTAGCTGGAGCATTAGTTGCAAGTAAAATGTTAATTCCTGTAGTTCATGTTGAAGCGGGACTTAGGAGCTTTAATAAAGCTATGCCAGAAGAGCAGAATAGAATACTTACAGACCATTTATCATCCAAATTGTTTGCACCTACTGAAACAGCTATTAGAAACTTAAAAAATGAAGGTATAGTGGAGAATGTATATAATGTAGGAGATGTAATGTTTGATGCAGTTCTTCATTTTGGTGAGATCGCTAAGAAGAACAGTACAATAATTGAAAGATTAAATTTAGAAAATAAAGAATTTATATTAACTACAATACATAGGGCTGAAAATACTAATGATATTTCAAGATTAAAAAATATAATAGAAGCTCTTAATGCTAGTGATAAGACCATAGTTCTTCCATTACATCCAAGAACTAAAAAGTATATGAGTGATTATAACTTAGAGTTCGGTGATAATATAATAGTAATTGACCCAATAGGATATCTAGATATGCTTGCGTTAGAAAGCAACTGTATAAAGGTGGTAACTGATAGTGGCGGAGTACAAAAAGAAGCTTTCTTCATGAAGAAACCATGTATAACAATGAGAGATGAAACTGAATGGGTAGAGACTGTAGAAAATGATTGGAATAGAATTGTTGGAACTGATAGAGATAAAATACTAGATGCTATAGTTAATTTTATACCAAGCAAACCACAAATGGATATATTTGGAGATGGGAAATCTTCTGAAAAGATTTGTATCATTATAGAAAAATAAGATTGGTAAAGAGGGAATTCTAATGAAGATATTATTTTTAACTCAGTATTGTCCTCCAGAAGTAGGAGCTCCTCAGAATAGGATTTTTGAGTTTGCCAAACAATTAAAGAAATTTGGTCATGAGGTTACGATATTGACTGCTATGCCGAACTATCCAAGAGGAGAAATATTTGAAGAATATAGGGGCAAGAAGATAGTTAAAGAAACTATTGATGGAATAGATATAGTACGAACAGGAATTTATGCTACTAAAAGTAAGGATTTTGTAAAGAGACTTAGAAATTATTTATCATTTACTTGGAGTAGTGTATTTAGTGGAGCAAAACATATAGAAGAGCAAGATGTGATAATAACAGAATCACCGCCATTATTTCTGGGATGGTCAGGATATGTTTTATCAAAGATGAAAAAGGCTAAGTTTGTATTTAATGTATCTGATTTATGGCCAGAGTCGGCAGTAAAATTAGGTGTTCTACATAATAAAGCTATGATTAAAGCATCTACATGGTTAGAAGAATTTTGTTATAGAAAAGCGGCAGCAGTTACCGGGCAAACCAAGGGCATTGTTGATAACATAGTTTCTAGAGGATTTGACAAGAACAAAGTTCATATTATAACAAATGGTGTTGATACAGAATTTTTTAAAAAGGAAAATAAATCTGAAGAGTTTAGAGAAAGTATAGGAATAGAAGATAAATTTGCAGTTGTTTATGCAGGTATTCATGGAATTGCTCAAGGACTTGAAGTGTTAGTTGATGCAGCTGAAATTATAAAAGAAGAAAAAGAGATACAAATTGTATTTATAGGAGAAGGCCCAGAAAAGCCAATGCTTATGAATAGAGTTAAAGAAAAGAAACTTGAAAATGTTACTTTTTTACCTATGCAGCATAAGAAAGATATGCCTAAGATTATAGCTTCAATGGATGCAACTGTAGTACCACTAAAAAAATTAGACATATTTAAAGGTGCACTACCATCAAAGATGTTTGAAAACTTAGCTTCAGAAATACCTATTGTATTAGCTGTTGAAGGTGAGGCAGAAAATTTAATTAATAGTGCTAAAGCTGGAATTGTAGTTGAACCTGAAAATTCTAAGGAAATTGCAGAAGCCATTTTAAGACTATACAAAGATAAAGAACTGAGAGAAAAACTTGGGGAAAATGGGAGAGAATATGCTATAAGAAACTTTTCTCGAGAAGCAATTGCGAGAAAGTTAGAAAATATATTACTAGAGTTAAAGTAAGGAGGCATTAATATGGTTAGAAAAAGAGAAACTTTTTTACCTTATTCAGTACCACTACTTGAGGATGATGACATAAATGAAGTAGTAGATACATTAAAATCAGGATGGGTAGCTAAGGGTCCTAGAACTATTGAATTTGAGAAGAGATTCGCAGAATATACAGGTGCAAAATATGCTATCGCTATGAATTCAGCTACTGCTGCATTACATATTGCTTTAATAGCAGGAGGAGTTAAACCGGGAGATGAAGTTATAACAACTCCAATTACTTTTGCAGCTACTGTTAATACTATAATTCACGTAGGTGCGACACCTGTATTTGTAGATGTAGATCCGAATACATTTTGCATTGATGCAAATAAAATAGAAGAGAAGATAACAGATAAAACTAAAGCGATAGTTCCGGTGCATTATACAGGCCATGCTTGTGATATGGACAAAATAAGAGCTATTGCTGAGAAGTACAATCTTTTTGTATCTGAGGATGCAGCACATGCCATCGATACTTACTATAAAGGTGATTTAATAGGGAAAAAAGGCGATTGTGCATCTTTCAGTTTCTATGCAACTAAGAATATATGTACAGGTGAAGGCGGAATGCTTACAACTAATAGAGAAGATATAGCTGAAAAAGCAAGAGTTATATCAACTCATGGGATGAGTAAAGCTGCGTGGAATAGATATGGCAAAGGTGGGTCATGGAGATATGATATAGAATATCCGGGGCATAAGTACAATATGTTTGATATTCAAGCAGCTTTAGCTAAAACTCAAATGAATAAGTTAGAGTTTATGCAAGATAGAAGAAAAGAAATAGTGAAAAAATATGAAGAAGCATTTTCTCATCTTGATGGAATAAAACTTCCACCAGAGGCAGAGTATACTACTCATTCATGGCACCTTTATGTAGTAAGATTAGACCTTGATAAGCTTACAATAGACAGGGATAAATTTATAGAGCTTATGGCAGAAGCTAATATTGGAACTAGTGTTCATTTTATACCTGTACATTTAATGAGTTATTATAGAGAGAATTATGGCTATAAAGAAGGTGACTTCCCGGTAGCTGAAAGTTACTTTGATACTATACTTTCATTACCATTGTATCCAAAGATGAATGATGATGATGTTGAAGATGTTATTAATGCAGTTACTAATATAATAAAAGAAAATCATAAATAATATCTTACTATATTATGCTAAAGACTTAGTTCTTTTAAAGTAGAATTAAGTCTTTTACTTTATGATTTATATAAATATAACAATTAATTAAATTGTATGAAATATAGGCTTTAGCATTAAAAATATATGATATTAATTCATGCATGATAAATACAAATTAATAAATTCATAATAATTAAAAAATATTTTTTTTGTAAAATAAATGATATAATAGTCTTATGTTCGTACAAGGAGGAAATATTTTGGAGAACAATATAGTAATAGATAAAAAAGAAAAAATAGAAAATAAAAAAATGCAATTTTTTTTAAAAAGAGTTTTTGATATGATACTATCGATTATAGGAATATTATTATTATCACCCATATATTTAATTATTGCTATAGCAATAAAACTAGATAGTAAGGGGCCAGTATTATTTAAGCAAGTTAGAGTAGGAAAAGATAGAAAAAATTTTACCATATATAAATTTAGAACTATGGTGATATCAGCTGAAAGCAAGAGAGAATTGCAAATAGATCCAACTAATATGGATAACTTTGTATTTCAGAGTAAGAGTGATAATAGAATAACAAAAGTAGGTAGTTTTCTGAGAAACACAAGTCTTGATGAAATACCACAATTATTTAATGTTTTATTTGGTCATATGAGCTTGGTTGGACCAAGACCTGAAATACCGGAAGTTGTAAAATATTATCCGGAGAACTATTATCAAAGATTATTAGTTTTACCTGGAATTACAGGTTTAGCACAAGTAAGTGGAAGAGGAGAAATTGAATTAGGAAAAACTATATATTATGATTTAACTTATATAAGCAACTTTTCTATATGGTATGATATTAAGATTTTATTGACTACTATTTTTAAGGTATTTAAACGAGAAGGAGCTTTTTAGTAAACAGCAATATTATTTAATAAAACAAATTGACTGTTATATAGAGTGGATTAGTTTGGTATATTCCTTTCATGAGTATTTAAAAAAGTTTAAATATCATGAGTCATAGGGGAGGAAAAATTATGGACAAGAGTAGCAATAAAATTAAGGGGATTTTTTATATTGCAGTAGCATCTATAGCCTTTGGATTAATGCCAATTTTAGCTAAGTTAGCATATAGTGGTGGAGCAAATCCTATAAGCACTTTAGCACTCAGGTTTACTTTTGCGTCAATAATACTTTTATTATACATAAGGAGTAGGAATATTTCACTTAAATTAAATAGATGTCAAATAAGAATTATATTATTTTTAGGTGTAGTGGGATATTCAATGACATCAATTTTATTATTTGTATCGTACCAATATATTGATGTAGGGATAGCTGGTATGATACTTCATACGTATCCGTTAATGGTTATGGTTTTATCTGTATTATTTAATAAAGAAAGATTCAATCCGAAAAAATTTTTATATTTGATTATAACAATTATTGGTATATTTATTATGCTAGATGTAAAAGTTCAAAAGGTAAGTAATGTTGGAGTAATATTAGTTCTATCATCAGCTCTATGTTATGCTATTTATGTAATCGGTGCATCAAATGAAAATATTAAAGGATTAAATAATTTTGTTATAACATTCTATATATCTTTAATTTCAGCAATAGTTGGAGGATGTATAGGAGTTATAACTGATAGTTTTAATAGTGTTATAAATTTTTATGGAATTATATCCATATTATTGATTGCATTTATATCTACCGTTGTTGCATTAATGGCATTTCTAAAAGGAGTAAAACTTATAGGAGCAACAAATGCTGCTATTTTTAGTGCTTTAGAACCTATAGTATCTTTAGTTTTAGGGGTTATTGTTTTAGGAGAACCCATATCATTTAAAATAATCATTGGAAGTTTTATAATAATAGTAATCATGGTTAAATTGGCAAAAGATACCGTAAAAAAATAAAATTTACTTTATGAAATGGATTATGTCACTTAAAGATAGTTATTTATATTGATAATATGTGATGAAAAATGGAAATTAATCTTATATATAAGTTATAATGATATAGTAAGGTATATTGATAAATATAATAAAGGAGTTTTATATGAATGTATTAATATTACCAGCCTGGTATCCTAATAAAAAAGATTATGTTGGAGGTATTTTTATAAAAGAACAGGTTAAAGCTCTTAGAAGTATTGGCATTAATCCAATAGTATATTATCCTTTTGATGAGGAAATTTTACCCAATAATCTAAGTTTGAGCATAGAAGATAAAGTTAAGATATATAGAGCTAATACGGATTATATGAGAAATAGCAAACTGTCTAAGTTTAATAGCTTCAAAAATGCAATTAGATATTTAAAAAAAATAATTAAAGATAATAGTATCGATTTAATTCATGCTCATGTTGGCTATCCAGCAGGAGTCATAGCTTATTTGAATTGTTTTACAAATACGAGTAAACCTTATATTCTAACTGAGCATAGATCTAATACAAGAGAATTTGCAGATAGATTTTATAATATAGTTCTTAAACAAGTATATAAGAATGCAAAAAAAGTTATAACTGTTAGTGAATTTTTAAAAAAAGAACTTGAATGTTTAGGATATGTTTTTAATGGGAAGGTCATAGGAAATGTAGTAGATATTTCTAAAGATAGAGTTGCAAATAATCCTATAAAGGATAAGGTTACTATACTCTTTATTGGAAGTATGGAATCTAATGAAGTTAAAGGAATAAAATATCTAATTCCTGCATTGGAGCGATTCATTAAAAATACACATCTTAAAATTGAAGTTTTATTTATAGGTGAGGGTACATATAAAGAAAATTATGAAAATCTTGCTCAAAATTTTGGAATACAGAATAATTGTACTTTTATTGGAAAAATCCCAAATGGAAAAGTTGGTTATTATATAAAAAAAAGTAACTTTTTAATATCTTCTAGTATAAAAGAAACTTTTGGGGCAGTGTTAATTGAGAGCATGAGCTATGGAAGACCCGTTCTTGCAACTAAGTGTGGTGGGCCTGAAGAATTTGTAAATGAAACAAATGGTATTTTAGTTGAAAAAGAAAATGTGGATGCATTGTATAACGGATTAAATATGATGGTAAGTAAATATTCACAATTTTCTAGTGAAACTATTCGAAGATATGTGGAAGACAACTTTTCTTTAAAGGTGGTAGGAGAAAAATTAAAAAAAGAATATGATGATATAGTAAAGTCTATAAAATAAGCATAAGATATAATAACTGTTGTATTATAATGATTTAATTATCATAATACAACAGTTATTGTTTTGTTAAATCATTATTAAATTAATAGAACAAAGAATAACTAATTCTTTAGTAAGTTAAAATGATAATACATTAAAAATATTCATAATATTCAGACGTAATAATTAAAAGGTTATTTTGATTTTATAAAGAATAGTAATTATATAGGAAAGTATATTGTAAAGGGGAGATATTAATGAATAAAGTAATAATCAATGGAAATGACTTAAGACTTGAAGATATAGTAAATGTGGCTAGAAATAATTATCAAGTTGAGCTTAGTGAAGAAGCCATAAAAAGAGTAGAAAAATCTAGAGGAATTGTAGATAAAATTGTTGAAGAAGATAGAATAGTCTACGGAATAACTACAGGGTTTGGAAAATTTTCTGATGTATCTATATCAGGTGAAGATTGCAAAACTCTTCAAAGAAATTTAATTATATCTCATGCTTGTGGCTTTGGAAACAGCCTTGATACAGATATAGTGAGAACAATAATTTTGCTTAGAGCTAATGCTTTATCCAAAGGATATTCAGGAATAAGATTATCAACACTACAAACCTTGGTGGCTATGCTAAATAAGGGAGTTCATCCAGTAATACCAGAGAAAGGGTCTTTAGGAGCATCCGGTGATTTAGCACCATTATCTCATATGGTATTACCAATGTTAGGAGAAGGAGAAGCTGAGTATCAGGGTAAAATAATAAGTGGTAGAGAAGCTATGAATAAAGCTGGTATAGAAGTAGTTCAATTAATAGCTAAAGAAGGTCTTGCATTAATTAACGGTACTCAAGTTATGACTGCTGTTGGAGCTTTGGCTTTATGGGATGGAATAAACTTAATTAAGAGTGGCGATATAGCTGCTGCATTAACAGTAGAAGCACTAAGAGGAATAAGAGATGCGTTTGATTTAAGAACTCATAACATACGTCCTCATGAAGGGCAAATTGAAACAGCAAAGAACATATTAGCTTTAGTAGATGGAAGTTCTCTTGTGACATCTCAAGGGGAAATTAGAGTACAGGATGCATATACTTTAAGATGTATACCACAAATTCATGGAGCTTCTAAGGATGCATTAAATTATGCAAAACATAAAGTAGAAATAGAGATTAATTCAGTAACAGATAATCCAATAGTAACAGAGGAAGGAGACGTTATTTCAGGAGGAAACTTCCATGGTCAACCTATGGCATTAACTTTTGACTTCTTAGGTATAGCTATGAGTGAAATTGCCAATGTATCTGAAAGAAGACTTGAAAGATTAATTAACTATCAATTAAATGATCTTCCAGCTTTTCTTGTTAAACATGGTGGCCTAAATTCTGGATTTATGATAACTCAATATGCAGCAGCAGCTTTAGTTTCTGAAAATAAAATCCTTGCTCATCCTGCTAGTGTTGATTCAATACCTTCTTCTGCAAACCAAGAAGATCATGTTAGCATGGGTACAATAGCAGCTAGAAAGGCAAGGGATATAATAAGAAATGCAGAGAGAGTCGTAGCTACTGAAATTTTAGCTGCATGTCAAGCTATCGATTTTAGAGAGGATTATACTTTAGGTAAAGGAACTAAGGTTGCCTATGAATCAGTTAGAAACGTAGTTAACTTTATAGAAAATGATGTAGTTATGTATAAAGAGATAGATAAGGTTACAGATCTTCTTCGTAGTGGAGAACTAGCTAATAAAGTTGAAGAAGTAGTTAAGGTTAATTATTAATGCAACCCTAAAGACTTTAAAGAATTAGTATATTATAATTTAAAAATAAAAAGTGATACCAATATCTATAAATACAGGTATTGGTATCAACTACAAATAAATAGGAGGAGTTAATTATGGCAAGAATAGTAGAATGTATACCTAACTTTAGTGAAGGTAGAGACAAGGAAAAAATTGAAGCTATAGTAAATGTATTTAGAGGAGTAGAGGGAGTAAAGTTACTAGACTATTCTAGTGATGCAGACCATAATAGATCTGTTGTTACTGTGGTAGGAGAACCAGAAGCTCTAGAGAAAGCGATAATAAATATGGCAGAAAAGGTTTATGAAAATATAGATATGAGTGCTCATACAGGAGCTCATCCAAGAATGGGTGCTCTAGATGTAGTTCCATTTGTACCTATCGATGGAATTACCATGGAAGAGTGCGTAGAAATAGCTAATAGAGTTGGTAAAGTAATTGCAGAAAGATTTAATATTCCAGTATATTTATATGAAAAAGCTGCTACAGCTTCACATAGAGAAAATTTAGCAACGGTAAGAAAAGGTCAATATGAAGGCTTCTTTGAAAAAATAAAAGAAGATAAATGGGCACCAGACTATGGTCCAAAAGAAGTTAATGTTAAGGGTGGATGCGTTGCTATTGCTGCAAGACAACCTTTAGTAGCCTTCAATGTAAATTTAGGAACAGACAATTTACAAATAGCAGATACTATTGCTAAGACAGTTAGACATTTAGGTGGTGGATTAAGATTTGCAAAGGCTATGGGAGTAATGCTTGAAGATAGAAATATAGCACAAGTATCTATGAACTTAGTAAACTATGAAAAAACAGCAGTATACAGAGCTTTTGAAATGGTTAAGATGGAAGCAAAACGCTATGGAGTACCAGTAGTTGGTAGTGAAGTTATAGGACTTGTACCAATGGCTGCTTTAATCAATAGTGCTGAGTACTATCTTCAAATAGAGAATTTCTCCATGGATCAAATACTAGAAAGAAGAATAAGCGAATAAAATAGCTTAGGAGTTGAAAGACATGTCTATATTAATTAGGAATATTGATTGCTTGGTTACCTGTGAAGGTAGCCATAGAAAAAAAGGCAAGGAAATGAATGATGCCAATATCATAGAAAATGGTTTTGTATTTATAGAAGACGATATAATATCTGCTGTAGGAAAAGATGAGGAATATAAATCCTATATAGATGAAGATACCATAATTATTAGTGGTAAAGGCAAAACAGTTACACCGGGACTTGTAGATCCCCATACTCATTTAGTTTATAGTGGAAGTCGTGAAAATGAATTACCTCTAAAATTAAATAAGGTAGGATATATTGAAATCCTAAATATGGGTGGAGGAATATTAAGTACCGTAGAAAACACTAGAAAAGCATCTCTAGATGAATTAGTAGCAGAAGCTAAAAGTAGACTTAATATAATGTTAAATCACGGTACAACTACTGTAGAGAGTAAATCAGGCTATGGTTTAGACTTAGAGACCGAGAAAAAAATATTAGAAGTAAATAAAAGATTAGATAAGACTCATCCAATAGATGTGGTATCTACTTTTATGGGAGCCCATGCTATTCCTAAGGAATATAAAGGTGATAGAGAAGGTTTTATAAAACTTATAATGGAAGAAATGATACCAGGTATAGCAAAAGAAAATTTAGCAGAATTTATAGATTGCTTCTGTGAAGAAGGAGTATTCACTACTGAGGAATGTAGAAAAATCCTTGAAAAGGGTAGAGAATATGGAATGAAACTCAAGCTTCATGGTGATGAAGTTGAATCTGTTAAGGGAGCAGAGCTTGCAGGAGAGTTGAAATGTATTTCAGCAGAGCATTTAATAGCAGCTTCGGATGAAGGAATAAAGGCTTTAAGTGAAAATGATGTGGTAGCGGTATTATTACCATCTACAGCTTTCTATTTAATGCTTGGTAAGTTTGCAAGAGCAAGAGATATGATCGATAATAACGTGGCCGTTGCACTTGCTACAGATTGTAACCCAGGAACATCTCCTACTGAATCCATGCAAAATGTTATGACCTTTGCATGTTTCGGAATGAGAATGCTTCCTAATGAGATAATCAATGCTATGACTATAAATGCAGCTTGTGCTATTAATAGAGAAAAATCTGTAGGTTCTATAGAAAAAGGTAAAAAGGCCGATATAGCTATATTTAATAGCAAAAACTTAAATTATCTAGTTTATCACTTTGGAATAAATTCTATAGACAAGGTAATAAAAAATGGTAAGATAGTTGTAGATAGAGAAAAAAATAAGTAATTACAGGAGGAATATTTATGTTAGATACAAAAACTGTGAGAGAGTTTATTGGAGAATTAGGTTCAAATTCACCAGCTCCAGGTGGTGGAAGTGTAGCAGCTCTTTGTGCATCATTATCTAGTGCATTATCATCAATGGTTTTTAACTTAACTGTAGGCAAAAAAGCTTATGAAGCATTAAATGAGGAAGAAAAAGCATTAGTAAATAAATATTTAGAAGTATCAGGAAGAGAAAAGGATGAATTCTTAGACCTTATGAATGAAGATACAGAAGCTTTCAATGAACTTATGGCTGCATTTAAAATGCCTAAGGATACTGATGAAGAAAAAGCTGCTAGAAGTAGTAAAATACAATTAGGGTATAAGGCAGCAACACAAGTACCATTAAAAGTAGCAAGAAGATCCTATGAAATTTATGAAGGAATTCTTGTATGCGTTAAATATGGTAATAAAAACGCTATTTCTGATGGTGGTGTAGCAGCATTATTGGCTCAAAGTGCTATAGAAGGAGCAATTTTAAATGTAAAAATAAATCTTTCTTCTATAAAGGATGAAGCTTATACAGAGGAAATTAGAAGTAAATTAAAAAAATTAAGTGAAGATGGTATGAAAAAGCAAAAAGAGATATTAGCTATTGTAAATCAACATATGTAGCTTAAGATAATTACAAACACTATATAAAAGAGAATGTCTCAGGGAAGAATATCCATTGAGTGCATTCTCTTTTTTAATAAGATTATATTTATAAATATAGTTATAAATATGAAGAACTCACTAAATAATTTTTAAATTAATAAGATACAGAGAAGCGATACCACTAATTTTTATTACGCTAAGTTGCTAAGTTTTAAATCAATATTATTTGTGCAAATATGAAAATTATGCTTAAATGTAAAATAATGAAGGCGATGAATGTAAAAATATGTTGACAAGTAAATATTTTTGTATTAAATTTCTCAAATAAATTTTGGAAAAAACTGTAACGGATTAACAATATAGTGTATAATTAGTGTATGTTCTAAATGTAAAAATTTATGAATATAATATAGGTTGGAGGGAAGCGTATGTTACTTAGGTTTGAACCATTAGATGACAAAATCGTAGTTACACTTCAAGGAGAACTTGATCATCACAGTGCAGAAGAAGTTAGAACTAGGATTGATGATATTTTAGATAAAGATGGATATAAGGCTTTAATTTTCAATTTTTCTGGTGTGAATTTTATGGATAGTTCAGGAATTGGAGCAGTAATAGGAAGATATAAGAAGATGTCCTTAAGGGGTGGCAAGGTGTGCTTAACAAATGTTACACCTACAGTTAAGAGAATATTTGAACTTTCAGGTATGTTTAAAATAATTTCAATGTATGAAAATGTTGAAGAAGCACTAAGGAACATTTAGTGGGAGGAATTAATGATATGGAAAATAAAATCAAAGTTGAATTTAGTAGTTTATCTAAAAATGAAAGCTTTGCAAGAGTTGTAATAGCAGCTTTTGCTGCGCAGTTAGATCCTACATTAGACGAGCTTAGTGATATAAAAACTGCAGTATCAGAAGCAGTTACCAATGCAATTATTCATGGCTATGGCAATGAAAGTGAAGGTAACTTTGTAAAATTAGAGGCTACAATTATTGAGAATGAGTTTACAGTAAAAGTAATAGATAATGGTGCGGGAATAGATAATGTAGATATGGCAATGCAACCTCTATATACATCTAGACCTGACCTAGAGAGATCAGGAATGGGCTTCACAGTTATGGAAACTTTTATGGATAGCCTAATAGTAGAATCTGTAAAGGGTGAGGGAACAACTGTAACAATGAAAAAAGCTTTCAACACTGTAAGATAGGTGAAAAATATGAGTGAGAAAATTCATAGAAATAATAACTATAATTATGACGATAATAAGGAACTTATAAAACGGGCTAAAGAAGGAGATAATGAAGCTTTAGAATATTTAACAGAAATGAATTTACCTTTAGTTTCTTCTATAAGCAAAAAGTTTTTAAATAGAGGCTATGAGTACGATGATATATTTCAAATAGGATGCATAGGCCTAGTGAAAGCTATAAATAACTTTGATGAGAACTTTAATGTAAAATTTTCTACATATGCTGTTCCAATGATTATAGGAGAAATAAAAAGATTTTTAAGAGATGATGGAATGATAAAGGTAAGTAGAAGCATTAAAAATACGGCTAGAAAGTTACACTATGATAAGGATGCATTAACCAAAGAACTCGGAAGAGAACCCACCATTGAAGAATTATCAGATTATTCAAAAGTAGATAAAGAAGATATAATCACTGCACTAGAATCTGCTAGTAGCATGCAATACTTATATGACACTATTCATCAAGATGACGGAGCTCCAGTATTACTTATAGATAAGCTTAGTGAGGATTATGAAGAAGATAATGAGGTAATTGATAAGCTAGCATTGAAGGAAGCCTTAAATAAATTGGATGTTAAATCAAGGCAAATTATAATACTTAGATATTTTAAAGATAAAACTCAAATTCAAGTAGCTAAGATGATGGGCATAAGTCAAGTACAAGTTTCTAGAATTGAAAAAAAAGTTCTAAAAATTATGAGAGATAGGCTATCTGGGTAAACAGAGTTCTTAGCTTCTTCGAAGGTTAGAAATCGTTATCCAGGGACGTAGCAGCTCTTTACTACCAATTTGAAAAAGATGGGAGTATTAGAGCTGATAGTCATCGGGTAAACAGAGTTCTTAGCTTCTTCTAAGGTTAAAAAAATCATAAGTTTTTAATTTGTAAATTTGAAAAAGATGCGTAAGCATCTTTTTTTGTTTAAATTTTAGTAAAATGCAGATACTATCATTAATACTTTTACAATTTTGATGTTAGGAGGATAATAATGAAAGTAAAAGAAACTAAAATAAAAGCTAAGTTTCAAAATGTATATGAAAGTTCCAAACCTAAACCTACTATATTTAAGAATTCTTTCAGAGCCTTTTGGACTGGTGGATTAATATGTGTAGTTGGAGAGATTATTTTTAAAACATTGATTTATTTAGGTCAAGATAAATTACAAGCTACTGCATGGGAAACAGTTATTATGATATTTCTAGGAGCCCTTTTAACAGGGATAGGTATATATGACAGAATTGGAGATTATGCAGGAGCTGGATCGGTAGTCCCAATAACAGGCTTTGCAAACTCTATTGTATCACCAGCCATAGAATTTAAAAAAGAAGGATATGTGTTTGGAGTTGCATCAAAGATGTTTACTATAGCAGGACCAGTGCTTGTTTATAGCATTAGTGCCTCTGTTATACTTGGAATATTATATTATATTTTTAGGTGGTAATAATATGGGAAGAAAAGTAGGATTACAAACAGTAGAATTATTGACAAAACCAAGACTTATAGCTACATATACCGTTGTTGGTCCCAAAGAAGGGGAAGGTCCATTAAAGGATAATTTTGACGAGATTCTAGAGGATGATTTATGTGGTTGTAAGACCTTTGAATCGGCAGAAAGTAAAATGCAACTACATGTAGTTCAAGAAGTACTTAAAAAAGCACACCTTAAAGAACAAGATATCTCTTATGTTTTTGCCGGGGATTTAATAAATCAATTAATGCCATCTTGTTTTATGGCAAGAGAAGTAGATATTCCATTTTTGGGTTTATATGGGGCATGTTCAACATTTATAGAAGCACTTTCACTAGCATCAATATGTTTAGAAGCAGATATAGGTAATCATATGATGGCAGTATCTTCATCTCATTTCTCATCATCAGAGCGTCAGTTTAGAGTACCTCTAGAAATGGGAAGTCAACGAGCTCCATCATCTCAATGGACGGTTACAGGTGCAGCAGCGGTGGTATTAGCTAAAAAGGGAAACAATGTACCTCGTGTAACTCATATTACCCTTGGTAAGGTAAAGGATTATGGAATAACTGACCCTAATGAAATGGGAGCAGCCATGGCTCCAGCAGCAGTTGATACTATAAAACAACATTTTCAAGACACAGGTAGAAAGCCTAGTGATTACGACATCATTGTCAGTGGAGATTTAGGTTCTGTTGGTAAGCAAATAACTACTGAGTTATTAAAGGAATATGGCTATAATATAGGATCAAATTATATTGATTGTGGTGATGAAATATTTGATTGTAAATCACAGAGTACCAACTGTGGAGGTAGTGGAGCAGGATGTTCTGCTACAGTTATGAGTAGTATGATTTATAAAGGAATGATACAGAAAAAGTATAAAAAGGTGTTACTAATTGCTACAGGAGCTCTTCTAAGCACCATATCTAACTATCAAGGTGAAACTATACCAGGTATAGCCCATGCCATTGCTCTAGAGTTTGGGGGTGAATAAATATGTGGGGAGATTTTCTAAGGGTTTTTGTAGTTGGTGGAATCATTTGTGTAATAGGTCAAGTTTTAATGGATACCACAAAATTAACTCCATCTAGAATATTAGTTATCTTTGTAGTATCAGGGGTAGTTCTTCAAGGATTTGGCATATATGAAAAGATAGCTGAGATTGGTTTATCGGGAGCTAGGATTCCTCTACCTGGATTTGGATATTCCTTAGCTAAAGGTGTTATGGAGGAAGTTGATAAAAATGGTTTATTAGGAATTGTTACAGGAGGTGTAAGTGCTACTTCTGCAGGTATAGCGGCTGCTGTAGTATTCGGATACCTAATGTCAGTACTATTTGACTCTAAAACGAAGTAAAGCATATAAAAAGTCTTCTCAAATTTGTGTATTTGAGAAGACTTTAATTTTATAGTTTTATAATAGAATTATTTAGCCTCTTATACTATTACTAAATATTTTAGGGATCATAGTATAGATATTTAACAGATGATTGAAAGCTTCAGGCTTATTTTCACTATTTCCAGTGTTACCTTCATCTCCAGTATCACCACCAGGATCAGATGGGCCTACAGGAGGTGTAGTTGTATCACCAGGATTTGTATTTTCACCAGGTTTATTAGGATTAGGTATTTTATCTTTATTTTTATCTTTATCCTTTTCTTTATCTTTATCTTTATCTTTATCTTTTTCTTCAACCTTATATTCTGTAGGATCTTTAGCCACTGGAGCTAGGTATTTATTATCAAGCATGTTACCAGAATATAATCTAGTATCACGAGTTATAAATACTACCTTTTGTATTTTATCTTTAGGTGTTTTATCAGAAGGTAAGTAGTATTTACCATCAGCAGCCTTTACAACGTCAAGTTCCACATGGATATTATCCAGAGTAGTTGGTTGAGTACCACTTATAAAGATTTCAGAGTAAATTCTATTTCCCCTAGGATCCCTCTTAGTAAGCGCCGTTGGAAGGGTTCCAGAATCTTTAGAAATATAAGCACTAGTTAATCCACCAGGAGCCTGAAGAGATTTATATTCAAGCCCCTCATGAGCTGCTGCCATAATCTTACCCCATAGACCAGCTGGAACGCTACTACTAGTAAAAGGTAATTCCTTACTATTATCATAGCCCATCCATACAGCGCCTGAGTAGTAAGGTGTTAATCCACTGAAATAAAGGTTTTTGGTAGATTCAGAGGTACCAGTTTTACCCCTAACTTCCATATTCCCAAATCTTGCTTGTGGACCTGTGTTGTTCACAGAACCTTCAAGCATATCATAAACAATATAAGCTGTTTGTGGAGAAATTACTTGTTTAGATTCAAGTTTTGGCTCGAGTAGAACTTTACCATTCTTATCAGTAACCTTAGTATATATTCTTGAAGTAGTCATATTTCCTTGATTTCCAAAGGTACCAAAGGCTTGAGCCATTTCATAAGGTGTAGTTCCATCTATTTCACCTAGAGATAAAGCAGAAATACTAGTTCTATCTCTATCAGTTATACTTAATCCAAATTTTTCTCCATAGGATGCTGACGTATCTAAACCTATTCTATCAACTACAGATACTGCCACGGTATTTTTAGAAAGAGCAAGAGCATCACGGATAGTAATATATCCGTCAAATACATAATTCCAGTTCTGTGGAACGTAGGAACTGCCTTTATCTGGATATTTAGAACCAATAGAAGTTGGTAATGGACCATCTACAAATACCGACCCTGCAGTTAAAGTTTTACCTTCAATAGCTGGAGCATATACAGTAAGTGGCTTTATACTAGAACCTGGTGAACGTAGGAAGGTTTGACCATCCTTTCCAACAGAGATAGCTCTATTATAAGACATAGCTGGTTGATCACCAATACCACCAATTATAACTTTAACTTCACCCTTAAGATAATCTGTTATTATAGCAGAGGCTTGAACTCCATCTGCCTTAGAGCCTTGAGTATCTTTAAGATAATTGTTCATAATTTTTTGTACTGAATCCTGAAGTTTTCTATCCATGGTTGTATATATTCTTAAACCACCAAAGGTGATTTTTTCATAGGCTTCAGCTTCAGTATATCCATAGGTTTTCATTAAATCCTTTGCCACTTGTTTTATTACAGGTCTTGAAAACCATTCATAAACCATTTTGTCACCCTCTAAAGTTGAGAAATTTAGCATAAGAGGTTCTGCTAAAGCAGTATCATATTCCTCTTGAGTTATTTTTCCCAGCTCTAGCATTTTAGCAAGAACCAATTTAGTTCTTGGTGAGTCAAAGGCTTCTTTCTTTTCAAAGGCTTCATAGGCATTCATATAAGATATAGTTGGATTCTGAGCAGCACTTGCTAAAAATGCACATTGCTTAAGGGTTAAACCATCTGCTACAGATTTTCCAAAATACATGGTTGAAGCAGCTTCAATTCCGTGAGCGTTACCGCCTAAAAAGATAGTATTCATGTATTCGTTAAGAATTTGTTCCTTAGATAGAAGCTTTTCTAACTTACGTGCCAAATAAATCTCCTGAACTTTTCTTTCTATATTAGCTCTATTATTTATAGAATCTTCAAGGAAAAACTTATACTTAACCAACTGTTGAGTAATAGTTGATGCACCTTGGATTTCATCATTAGATAAACCAAGAATTATTTTAGCATCTTGGATTACAGCTCCTCCAAGTCTTCTTATGTCAACACCTTTATGTTCTAAAAATCGTTGATCTTCAATACTTACAAAGGCGTCCTGTAGATATTTAGGTACTGTAGATATATCTACAGAGATTCTCTTTTCAGGAGTCTTATACTCATCCATTTCTTTTCCTTTATTGTCATATAGAAGTGTAGTTTCTCCATTAGATAAAAATATATCAAGATCAAGCTCTGGAGCTGTTTTAATCATGCCAGATATAATACCAAAACCAGCAGCTGCACAAGTTATTATTAAAAGTAGTAAAACTATATATATTACTTTAAAGACTTTACGACTTTTCTTCTTGGGCTTTTTTTGCTTAGGTTTAATTTTTTTATTTTCTCCCATATTCTCCTCCTTTTATGATGAACATATCTTCGATACTATATTATAACTTATATGCTAGTATAAATACAATATAGTATTCTTCAATGAAGTTCTTATACATATACATATATTAGATATTGAATAATTTTATGTAACATATTATACATTTATTAACATTATACCACATTTATAAAGGAGTAATACTATGAAATCATCTTTGAAGTTAAAATTTACCATAATAACTTTTTTAATTATGACTTTTTTAATAACTTTTATATATACTTTAGATAAAATTATAATGCCAACGGTAAAATTAGTGGCAGATGCACAGATGAGAGCAGAGGTCACTAATATAATAAATAAAACAATTTTCCAGGAATACTCTAAGAATTTTAATTATAATGATATAATAAAATTTGATAAGGATAATGATGGAAACATCATAATGATGTCAGCAGATACTTTAAAACTAAGTGAAATTGCTACATTGACTGTATTAAAAGCACAAGATGAATTAGAGGAAAAATCTAAAGTAGACATAAAGATACCCATGGGATATGTGACTAAAAATAATATTTTAGGTAGATTTGGTCCAGATGTAAAAATAAGAATGAGGCCAATAGGGCATATTACTACTAGATATATATCCGAATTTGAAGATGCAGGAATAAATCAAACTAGGCATAAAATTTATATAGAAACAACCACTAGAGTAAAGATGATTATGGCAGTATCTTCTAGTGAGTTAGAAATAGTTAATGAAATACCTATAGTTGAAACCATTATAGTTGGAAGGGTACCAAGTACTGCAATACAAATGGATCTTAACGGTAATTAGAAAGTGTGATGCTAATCACTGAATAAATTCTTTATATATCATACTATTTATGTAAATAAATATAGATATATGAAAATATATAATTAATTTAAATAGTAGGAATTTCCTATAGAATAAATAATTAAAGAACAGGAGATGAGTAATATGGATCAATGTATAAAATTTTATAATGCCTTAGCTAAATATTATGATGATATTTTTCCAGCACCATTAGGTAAAAAGAAGTTTGCTTTAAAGAATATAGAAAAGGGTGGATTTGTTTTAGATATTGGATGTAGTACTGGAGAAACTACAGAATATATTTCTTCACAAGGATATAGGGCTTTAGGCATAGACTTAGACCAAGAAATGATAAGAATAGCTAAGGATAGGTATAAGGAAAGTGATACTTTGAAGTTTGAAGTTATGGATATGAAAACTATAGCTAAGTCCTTTGGAGAAGAGTTTAATGGTATTGTATGTATAGGGAATGTACTTCCTCACCTAGGCGGAAAAAGTCAAATAAAAGAATTTTTAAAAGGATGCTATGAAGTATTAAAAAAGGATTCACCATTATGTATTCAAACTATTAATTTTGATAAGGTGAAGAGAGAGCATATTAAAGAATTGCCTCTTATTGATGGTCCTAAAGTTAAATTTGAAAGGTTTTATAGTATTAAACCAGATAGTGATATTGTAAAGTTTACGGGAAGAATAACTGATAAAGAAAATAATGAGATTTTAGAAAACACAGTAGATCTATTTATGTTAGAAAATGAAGAGTTATTTGAAATGTTAAAGGAAATTGGATTTGAAAAATCCTGGAGCTACGATGATTTTAATAGAAGTACCTATACAGGAAATGCTCTTCCTTTAATAGTAGAGGCTATTAAGTAGAAAATTATAGTAATGTAAATATATAATTTAATAAATAAAAAAACATACTAGAAGTTAATAAGTTAATATTAGCTTTTAGTATGTTTTCATGTTTTTTCTTCTATTAATATATTAAGTATTTAAAACATTTGTAAGGTTATTATTTAGATTCCCAGTTAAATATGTAAGGAATATTTCTATATAAGTCACCATAATTTAAGCCATATCCAACTACAAATAAATCAGGAATCTCAAAACAACAATAGTCTGGAGATATTTCTACAGTTCTTCTTTCTGGTTTGTCTAAAAGAGTACAGCATTTTACACTTTTAGCACCCAACTTTTTAACGTGTTCAACCACAAAGTTCATAGTAATACCACTATCTACAATGTCATCTACTACAAGTACATCCATACCTTCAATATTATCAGGTACATCTTGAACTATTTTACAAGTACCACTAGTTTCTTCGCCATGACCATAGCTTGATGTAGTCATAAAACCTATAGTTGTAGGTACAGTAATTTCTCTAACTAAGTCAGCAGCAAATATGAAGCTTCCTCTAAGTAGAGATAATACGTAAACAGTTTTTCCATCATAGTCTTTAGAAATTTTTGCTCCAATTTTAACTACAGCCTCATTGATTTCTTCTCTAGAAAAGAGAACATTTCTTTGTTTATCTTCCATGTAATCACACCTCAATTTATATTTACATTAATGTTTTCATAGTATAAAATTAAGGTGAAATTGTCAATAGTATAAAATGTATAAGAATGCAGTGTTTGTTTAATGTAGAAAAATTATTAATAAAGAAAAATAAGGTTTGGAGATGATTATATGATAAATGGAAATACTGATGGAGTTAAAAACTTCATCTTGAAAAAGTTAGATACTATATATGATATGAGATTTCAAAAATCAGACATATTAACTGAAGAGTTAGCAGAACTTCTAAGAGAGGTTACCCTTGAAATTGAAAGAGAGGTTAGCGTTGCTATAGATAGAAAAGGAAGTGTTGTTAGTGTTGCCATCGGAGACAGCTCAACAGTTGAAGTTCCTATGATTGACACTAGAGAGGGGAGATTATCTCAAGTGAGAGTAATCCATACCCATCCCAATGGAAATCCTAAACTATCCGCATTAGATTTATCTGCACTTCTAAAATTAAAACTAGATTGTATAGTTGCCATTGGTGTATCAGAGGATAAACCTCTAATTTATAATATGGGTTTCTGTGATGTGAAGGATAACATGCTCATAGAAGAAGAAGTTGAAAATTTAACTATCAATAAAGTTTTAAGCTACAAGTTTTTAGATAAGGTTAGATATATTGAAGATGTTTTTAAAGTAGATAACATAGTGGAAGATAATTCAGAAAGAGCGATATTAGTATCTATAGAAGATGAGGAAAGCCTAGCTGAGTTAAAGGAACTTACTAAAGCCTGTGATGTAGAGCCAGTTTTTGAAATACTTCAAAAACGTAATAAAATTGATTCAGCTTATTTTATAGGTAGTGGTAAGGTTGAAGAAATAGCATATTTAAGACAGTCACTAAGAGCCAATGTAGTAATATTTGATGAGGAATTATCAGGATCTCAAGTAAGAAATCTAGAGCAAGCTATAGGAACAAAGGTAATTGATAGAACTACTCTTATTTTAGAGATATTTGCAAGGAGAGCCAGAAGTAAGGAATCTAAAATTCAGGTAGAGTTATCCCAGTTAAAATACAGATTAAGCAGGCTTAGTGGATTAGGAACTATGCTTTCAAGAACAGGAGGGGGTATAGGAACAAAGGGACCAGGAGAGAAAAAGCTAGAGACAGACAAAAGAAAGATCAGAGATACTATCTATGATTTAAATAAAGAATTAGAAAAGATAAAAAGTATAAGAGCAACCCAAAGAGAAAGAAGAAGTAAGGATAATATTTCTAAGATATCATTAGTGGGATATACTAATGCAGGAAAATCTACCCTTAGAAATGCTCTTTGTGAATACTCACCAGTTAAGTCAGCTACGGTAAAAGAAAAAGTTTTTGAGGCTGATATGTTATTTGCAACCTTAGATATTACAACCAGGGCTATGGCTCTTCCAGACAATAGAGTTGCCACAGTAACAGACACTGTAGGCTTTATAAGAAAATTACCTCACGATTTAGTAGAAGCTTTTAAATCAACTTTAGAAGAGGTAGTTTATTCAGACTTATTACTTCACGTAGTAGCTGCATCTAGTAATGCAGCAGAAAAGCAAATAACAGTGGTAGAGGAAGTACTTAAGGAGTTAGGTGCAGGAGATAAGCCAACTTTATTGGTGCTCAACAAAATTGATAATTCTAATGATGATATTTTAAATTCTTTAAAGGAAACATTTAATAACTATTCTATTTTAGAAGTTTCAGCTAAACATAAAATCAATTTTGAAGAGTTGCTAAATAAATGTACAGAAATACTTCCTTATAAATTAAAAACCTTTAAGGTATTAATACCATATAGCGATTCATCATCAGTTGCATATCTACATAGAAATGCTTTGGTAGAAAGTGAAGAGTACGGTGAAGAAGGTACTATTCTTGTAGTTCAAGGTGATGATGAGGTCTATAACAAAAGTTCAAAATATATTATAGAGTAGTAACTAAAGTATCATTATATTGTTAGGATCGAAGTTAGAGCATTATTTGAAGGGGAGAGTAGGGAGAAAATTTGAGTACAGGATTAGTTAAATATGATTGGAATTTCATTGAAAATTATAGTGATGAAGAAATCAGCTATTTTCTAAGCTTAGAAGGAAAATCTATAGAAGCCATATGTAAAATTAGAAATTTAGATAGAGCCACAGTTCAAAAACATCTCATAAATTGCAAAATAAAATACAGGTTTTTAGTTAAAAGTGAATCGTCATCAGATCTATTTAAATCCCTAATCTTAGCAGCTAAGGAAGAAAGAATTTTGGTTTTGAATAGTTTAGATAGAGTTAATAAAGAAAAGTTAATTCATTTTTTAGTTAAAAACTATATGGAGCTAGGACTTAAGGACAAAGAAGCCGCCATATGGATCATGGGTGAACTTAGAAGTAATGTCACTGTAGACATACTTATAAAGGCAACGGTTAATAATCATGTAAATATTAGAAGAATGGCAATTTCAGCTCTTGGAAAAATAGGTAATTCAAGAGCTGAGAGAGCCCTTATTAGAGCTTTGGAGGATAAAAATCCTCAAGTAATAAGTTATGCAGTTAAGTCCTTACAGAAGATAAGCAGTGGAGAAGCCGATGATAAAATAAGAGCTTTATTTAATAGTACTGATAAAGAGTATATTAAAAAGGCTTGTGAGGGTTATATTAAGCAAAGAGATAATGAAGAATTAAATTTTCAAGATATAAGTGACGGAGATAAAAATAATGATTAATATTTTATTATCTATATTATGCAGTTCTTTAATAGCTATTGTATTTAAGTTTAGTGAAGGTAGAGAAAGTAATAGATATATGGTAACTAGCATAAATTATCTATCAGGAATGATGGCAAGTATAATAATGATGGGAAGTTTAAATATTTTCCACATAAATTGGTTTTCTATGTTTATGCAGGAATTTAATCAGGTACTTATAAGTGGACAACTTTTCTCTAAAGAAGGAACAGGAGCTTTAGCAATAATTCTAGGTATAATAACAGGTATTTTATATTTTTTAAGTTTTATTCTATATCAAAAATCTGTAGGAAAGAATGGAGTATCTGTATCTGCAACTTTTATGAAGCTAGGAGTATTAATACCTACAATTTTATCTGTTATACTATTAGGAGAGACCATAGAATTATTACCTATATTAGGAATAATCTTGTCTATCATAGCTATAATAGTTATAAATCTAAATAACAAAGAAGAACAAAAGGTTAAAGATACTATGAAAGTAGATTTAATACTTCTTTTTATACTAGCTGGTGGAGGAGATTTTGTAACAAAGCTATTTCAAAACTTTGGTATGGTACAATATAAAAATTTATATTTATTTTATACTTTCCTAACGGGATTTACTATAAGCTTAATTATGTTAATTATTAAAAATAGAAAAGTAAAGTTAATAGATATGTGTTTTGGTGTCATGGTAGGTATTCCTAATGTATTAATGCCAAGCTTTTTAATAAAGGGCTTAGAAGAAGTAAGAGCAGTTATAGCCTTTCCTATGGTAAGTGCAGGAACTATTTTAATCACAAACTTTTGTGGAGTTATATTCTTTAAAGAAAAGTTAGGGAAGAAGGAGATTACTGCTATAGTACTTACCATAATAGCCATAATACTTATGAGCTAACAGTCTTCGAGAAATCTTCATTATGGTTTAGAGTACAGAAATCTATTTTAAATATTATAGAGGGGGCTTAAATATGAGTTATTTTACAGTGAAAGGGAGTGCTACTTCAGAATTTCAAGAAAAGAAATCTACATTTATAGGATACATAAAGAGAGTAAATACTGAAGAAGAAGCAAAGAACTTTGTAAATGAAATAAAGAGTATGCATAAAGAAGCAACCCACAATGTTTATGCTTATATAGTGGGAGAAAATAAAGGCATACAAAGATACAGTGATGACGGTGAACCCCAAGGAACAGCAGGCATTCCAGTTTTAGAAGTCATAAAGAAAAATGATTTAACCGATGTAGCGGTGGTAGTTACTCGTTACTTTGGTGGTATTCTTTTAGGGGGAGGTGGGCTAATAAGAGCTTACTCTAAAGGAGCCTCTTCAGCCATTGAAGAAGCAGGTGTTGTAGAAAAAGTAAAGGGCTTAAAATTAAGATTTACTTTAGAATATGATTTAATAGGTAAAATACAATACCTATGTGGTACAAATAATTGGCATATTGAAGATACCATATATACAGATAAAGTGGAGTTATCACTGTTCACAGAGGTAGAAAATAAGGAAACAATAATTGCAGATTTTGTAGAGGCTACTAGTGGAAAAGTAACTATATGTGAAGAGGATGAAGAGTATTTATTTAAAGAAGGATACAGATATTATAGAGCTATTGAAGGATAGCTCTTGAAATTTGAAATTATTAGACATATTATGTTATAATAGGTACATTGATTTTAAAGTTAATAATTATATATATAGTACAGGAGGAAGTTAATATGTCAGGACATTCAAAGTGGCATAATATCCAAGCTAAAAAGGGTAAAGCAGATGCTAAGAGAGGTAAAATATTTACTAAAATAGGTAAGGAAATAGTTGTTGCAGCTAAAAACGGTGGCTCTAATCCAGAGACAAATGCTAAGCTTAGAGACGTTATAGCAAAAGCAAAAGCAGCTAATATGCCTAATGATACAATTACTAGAGCAATTAAAAAAGCCGCAGGAGAGTTAAGTGCAGTAAACTATGAAACTATAATCTATGAAGGATACGGACCAGAAGGAATAGCAGTTATAGTTGAGTGTCTTACTGAGAATAAAAATAGAACAGCAGGAAATGTAAGATACGCCTTCTCTAAACAAGGTGGAAATATGGGAACCGTTGGATGTGTAGGCTTCATGTTCCAAAGTAAAGGTGAAATCATCATAGAAAAAACTGATTCAGTAGATGAAGATGAGTTAATGATGATGGCTTTAGATGCAGGTGCTGAGGACTTTGTAGCTGAAGATGAAGTATTTGTAGTAACTACAACTCCAGAAGACTTTGGTACTGTGAGAGAAGCTTTAGAATCTAACGGAATAGAATTCTTAGAAGCAGATGTTAAAATGATTCCAGACACATACACTGAAATTAATGAAGAAGTTGCGACTAAATTCCAAAAGATGTTAGATGTTTTAGAAGATGATGATGATGTACAAAATGTATATCATAATGCTGAATTCCCAGAAGGATGGGAAGGGTAGTAGTGAGTAACCGTTGGTATTACTAACTTTGAAATTTATTCATTAATTACTAATAAATAATATGATTATGACATACAATGATTATGAATGATATGTGTTTAAAATTGCAAGTTGCTTTCTATAAATAGGATAGTAAGTAACTTGCAACCATATAATTTAACTTTAATGTTGCATTATTAATAACAATATACCCTTAATGATACTCTTGTTGAATTTCATGTTGCGTTTCATCCATCTTAGGCTTTATTAGTTGTATTATTATTGATTGTAGCATAAACTATAACAAAATATCATAAATGATAATTGAACTAGTTGTCTTTTACATAAAATAACTTCTTATTTTATTAAGTAATCTTAAGGAGGATGTATAGAATGGGATTAATAGTGACTCTAGTGAAAGAAGCAAAACCTTATGATAAGAATAGTATGGAATCATTGTTAATTAAATTTGATTCTATTACTAATAGTTTACCAAGGAAGCTAAGATATGACTGTGCTAAAAATAATTTATTTAATTAGGGAATATCTTTAACTTATCTGAGGGAACATTAGTAAATTACATCAAGAAATCCTTATATTAGATTATTATAGTCTAAATAAAACTCATATTTAATGAAGTTGAAATGGATAATTAATTTTCAGAATTATCAGATAATTTGTAGTTATAAAAGTAGAATACTTTTATATTAATTTATAGGCTTTAGGCATATAAATAATAAACCCAAAATGTGTTCTCTTAGCAAAAAGTCATTACAGTCTTACTAATAAATAAATATATCAAGTAAGGAGTGTGAAATAAATGATGGAGAATGAAATTCTAAAGGTAGCTTTATCCCAAGGTATTTGGGCTGTACTAAGTATATTTTTATTATTCTATATACTAAAAGCTCAAGAAAAAAGAGATGTGAAGCAAGAAGAAAGAGAAAAAAATTATCAAGATGTGATATCACACCTTACCGATAAATTAAGGATAGTAGATGAAGTGAAAAAAGATGTAGAAGATCTAAAAAAGGATGTAGGTGATCTAAAAAATTATATGAGAAAAAGTTAATAAGTCAAAAATATAATCAAAGCATTAATTCTTATATAAAATCATAACACTCCCATATTAAAATCTCTGAAACCCGCATGAACAGAACAAATAGTTAACTAGTTAACTAGCGAAATAGGCATATATTTATATATTTAAAGATTTCCCTATATAAATAGTTATATAGGGAAATTTTTTAATAATACATCTAGTAAATTAGCAATTTCTATAAAGACTTCTCTGCTAATCTTTATTAATAAGTTATTTCATCCTTCTCAGAATGATCTTTGCTATTAGCGTAGGAGCCTATTTTAACTCCATCTATTATTCCTACATCTGCACCATCCTTAGGATACATTTTTCTTAGTTCAGCTTGACTTCTTTTTTGATCCTTAAGACGACTTTTATTATTATCAACCATAAAAACACCTCCTTAAATGATATAAAGGATAACTACACAATTATTTTGTCCTTAAAGTAAGAAATTATTAAGGAAAGTAAAGGATTAGCTTCCTTAGAAAGAGACATTACCATTTTATTAAAGGTATAGATTGAATGTTTGGACACATAATAATATTGACAATAAAATTATATGGGAGGTATTAAAAATGGCTAAAAATCATAAAAAGCATGAACATACTCCAAGTAACCCTAAGACTGGAAATGTAAAAGATCATATATCTTCAAAGGCAGGAATTAAATCTCCTAAGGAAAAAGAATAGCTTAATATATTTACGTAAGGTATAGGTTATTTTGAATAAGTAAATGACTATCTCAATAAAGAGATAGTCATTTACTTAAATAGAAACATAAAGTTTTAATTAAGGAACTATTCATCTAGAGGTAGACAAATATATGAGTTATACATTAGATAAATAAGTTAAGTCCAGCATCTTCTGTGGAAGCTAAATACGTTGCAACTCCACCAACCTCAACTTCAGGAATTAATTCTTCATGTTTAATACCCATTAAATCCATAGACATAGCACAAGCAATGATTTTAACTCCCATTTTAAGAGCATTAGCAATTAAAGTATCAAGGTCATCTACATTATTTTTAGCCATAATGTTTTTAATCATAGCAGGGCCCATACCAGCCATATTCATTTTAGATAATGGAAGCTTTCCAGTGCTGCTTGGAAGCATCATATCAAACATTTTTTCCATGGTATCCTTTTTAACAGAAGGCTTATCTTTTCTTTTTAAGATATTAAGTCCCCAGAAAGTAAAGAACATGGTAACTGGTTTTCCCATGGATGCTGCACCAGTAGCTATGATGAAGGAAGCTATAGCTTTATCAAGGTCACCACTGAAAACTACAAGGGTTGCACCATCCTTTTTAGAAATATCACAACTAATAGGCGATGAGCTACTTGTTAGATCTTGAGAGGTACCTTTTTTGATTAATGCTACAAAGGCTTTTTCTTTTTTATCAAATTCACCTTTTACAAGGGTATTTCCTGTTTTACTACACCAACTATTGATGTCCTTTTGGAAACCTGGATCAGAAGCTTTAACTTCTAAGATATCTCCATCCTTCATTTTGCCAATTTCCTCAAAAACTCTTCTAATAGGACCTGGACATTGAAGTCCACAAGCATCAAGACTTACAGTAACTTTACTAGAATCTTCTATATTAGAAGAAGTACTAGTTTCACAAGTACAGTCTTCAGTATTATTATTTAAGTTAGATTGAGTATCTTTATTATTTAAAGAAGATTTAACGGTAGCATAAGTTTTATAACCACCATCTAAGTTCACACAATTAAATCCATATTGAGAAAGTATTCTACAGCCGATATATCCACGAAGACCTACTTGACAATAAACATAGATTGTTTTGTCCTTTGGTATTTTATTTAAATTATTTCTAAGGGTACCTAGAGGAATATTTATAGCATTTTCTATATGACCAACTTCAAACTCCATCTCTTCTCGTACATCTAGGATAAATTCATTGTTAGCTATTAAATTATCAACTTCATCCCATTGAACTATAGAAACTAAATTATCCATTATATTAGTTCCTATATATCCAGCCATATTAACAGGGTCTTTTGCAGAAGAATATGGTGGAGCGTAGCATAATTCTAACTCAGGTAAATCTGTAACCTTTAGATTACCTTTTATAGCAGTAGCTATAACATCGATACGCTTTTCTACGCCATCTAAACCTACACCCTGTGCTCCTAATAGTTTTCCATCCTTTGGATTGAATAAAACTTTAAGAGAGATAGGGAAGGCACCAGGATAGTAACCAGCATGGGAATTTGGATGTAAATGGATTGCCTTATACTCTAAGTTAAGTCTTTTTAAAGTTTTTTCATTATTGCCTGTAGTTGCAACAGTTAGTGAAAATACCTTTGCTACAGAAGAACCTAAAGTACCATTATATTCAGCTTTTTTACCACAGATATTATCAGCTACAACATGCCCTTGTCTATTAGCTGGCCATGCAAGTGGAATCATAGTTGGATTACCATTTATATAATCAATTACTTCTACAGCATCACCAAGAGCGTAGATGTTTTCATCAGAAGTTTTCATTTCTTTATTTACAACAATTGCTTTTCTATTGTTAACTTCTAGACCAGCATCTATGGCAATCTTACTTTCAGGAGAAACTCCTATTGATAAAACAATCATGTCTGTTACAATTTCTTTACCACTATTTAAAACTACTTTTTTACCACGGTTTTCAAAGGATTTAACTCCATCTTTAAGAATTAAATTAACTCCATTTTGAAGTAGATGTTCATGAACTATTGCTGCCATTTCGTAATCTAGAGGAGCCATTACTTGATCTGCCATCTCTACAAGAGTTACAGAAACTCCTCTTTCATTAAGGTTTTCAGCCATTTCAAGACCTATAAAGCCACCACCAACAATTACAGCTTCCTTTGGAGAGTTATTATCAACAAAGGCTTTAATCTTATCTGTATCTGGTATATTTCTAAGAGTAAATAAATTGGTTGCTTCTTTAAGGCCGGGAATAGGTGGGGTTATTGGACTAGCACCCGGTGATAAAACTAATACATCATAACTTTCTTCATAAACTTGAGAAGAACTATGATTTTTTACAGTAACTTTTTTTGCATCCTTATCAATTTTAATAACTTCACTAAAGTTTCTTATGTCAATGTTAAATCTAGAACTCATGCCTTCTACTGTTTGCACTAGGAGATTATCCCTTTCCTTTATAGTTTCACCTATATAATAAGGAAGTCCGCAATTGGCAAAAGAAATATATTCCCCTTTTTCAAACATAATTATTTCTAAAGATTCATCTAGTCTTTTTAAACGTGCAGCAGTAGAAGCCCCACCAGCAACTCCACCAACGATAATAACTTTTTTACTCATAATAAAATCTCCTTTCAATATTAAACAATACAAATAGTATAAACAATATAACCTTTACAATACTCAGGAACAATTAAATCTTAATATTTATATATAATAATAATACGATGTAAAATATTTATAAAAAAGAAGTCTAAAGAATTTTGACTTCTTAATAGTTAAAATAATACTTCTATTAACTTTTTTATATTCTCATCACTAACACTATATATAATTTCAAGACCGTTACGCTGCCAGTCTATAATGCCAAAAGTTTTTAGCTTTCCAATGTGCTGCGATATAGTTGATTGAGGCATATTTAAGCAATTTTGCATATTGGTAACATTGCTTCCACCAGTTTCAATGAGACCTTTAACAATGCATAGTCTTACGGGGTGGGCTAATGCCTTTAAAATATTTGCTTTTTCTTCAAAAAGTTTTGGGTTAGTTAAAAATGTGTCATTCTCAGTCATGTTTTATACACCTCCATATCACTATATTCATATAATACGATATAGTTACAAATGTGTCAATGAAAAATAAAAAAATATATATTTAAAACATTAACTTATTTTAATTTTAGATATTGTGTTGTAATATAGAAAATTAAACTCAACTAAACTTCAGTGAGAGTAAACCTCTCTATGAAGTTTAGTTAAATTATACATTACAAGAAGAATAGGGCCACTATGGTAGTAACAATTAAACCTAAAACTACTGGTTTAAAGTTGCGCTTTGCAAGCTCAAAAGGGGATACCTTGCATATAGCAGAAACGGGGATAATTGCCCAAGGTATTAATGTGCCTCCACCTACCCAAATAGCACCTAATTGTCCAAGAGCGGTTAAAGTAGCCACATTTCCACCAGTGGCTGTTCCAAATAAATTTGCAGTGGAACCGGTTAGAGCTATACCGGAAAATCCAGAACCATCTAGTCCAGTGATTGCACCTACAGTAGTTACACCAAAAGCACTTAAAAAATTGTTTAGTGGAACTGCCTTAGAAAGGGCAAAACCTAAGTCGTTTACTATACCTAAGGAGCCAGTAGGTAAATAGTTACCTATAATAGCTGTAAATCCATCACCCCCTACATAGAAAAAGGCAGCAATTGGAACTACTATTCCAAAAACTTTAAAGCCAAATTGGAAACCTTCTACAAGATATCTAGTGATTTTATCAAGAGAAGCCTTTTTATAAGATTTTATAGATATCAATATGAGTATAATTAAGGTTGTACCACCGATTAGTGCTGTAGCATCTCCACCTTTTAAGTTTAAAGAAACCATCAAAAATACATCAATAGAAAAGAGAAGAGGAATTAATATTGCAAAAAAAGATTTCCATCCTTTGCTTAAAAGAGATTCATCTGTAGACTGAACCTCTTCTGAATATTCAGTGTAGGTGAGATTTTCAAGGGTTCCATTTTTCATATCTTTCTTTAGCATGATAAAGGCTGTAACAGTAGTGACAATTCCCATAATAATTATTAGAGGAATACTAGCTTTAACTACTTCAGATACAGGAATACCAGCAGCATCCGCAGTTAATTTTGGAGCAGCTTGAATTACAAAGTCTGTAGACAATGCAATACCATGACCGAAAAGATTCATAGCTATGGCAGCACCTATGGCAGGGAGACCAGATTTGATAGCAACAGGAACTAATACAGCTCCAACTAGTGCAACGGCTGGAGATGGCCAAAAGAAATAAGAAATAATCATCATTATTATACCTATACCCCAAAAGGCTATAAAATCATTTTTCATAAACTTACTAAAGGGTTCTATCATAACTTTACTTATGCCAGTATAGGATAATGCTTTACTTAATCCAGCAATTATAGATATTATAAGTATTGTTGGCAGTAATTCCGTAATTGAGTAGATAAAACTATTAAAAATACTAATTAGAGATGCAGGAATAGATTTAGTGCTAATTAATGCAATTAATACTACTCCAACAATGCAAATAAGGGAACAGTCTAATTTTTTTATCATTGCTATTAAAATTAATATAATAAAAATTAAATATATATAGTGTATTGCGGTTAATTCAATCATTTGTAGCCTCCTACTAACTTATCCTAATTTAATAATAGAATATGCTGACAGGAGAAATTAGTGTTAAAAAAGCAAGATGGAAATTTTAAAAATTCAGATTTTCATTGGTTAGTTCTATGGACTAAAAATATAAGAGGTTTTATATTATGAATAAAACTGTTTAAATAGTTTTAAATAATATATAATAATAGTATGATATTTTGGAACAAATTGAAGAATTGAGGAGAAATAATATGAATAATTTTAAATTTAAACATAAGGATGAAGAGTTTATTTTATCAGAAGATAACCTTTCTTATATTGAAGCTGAGGAAGTACAAGATTTTACCATAGAAAAAGCATTAGAAATTTTAGAAGAAGGTAAAGAAAAAGTAGAATTTGACTATGAATATTATGCTGATAACTGTGAAGCATGTGGAAATAGTGAAGTTATAGATAAAAAACATTATAGATATTTAGAGTATCATTTTTATATTTTTACTAAAGAAGGAAAATATATAATTAGTAATATAAGTAATGAGTTTGAAACCACTACTTATTCCAAATTAGAGAGAATGAAAAAAATTGATGAAAGTTATATAGTATCTATTATCATCTGTGAAAGTTGTAAGAATTTTGCAATAGAAGTTGAACAGTGTGATATGTAAATAAATAACTGTGATATATAATTAAATAATTGTGACATGAATTTAAATAACTGTGACTTGAATTTAAATATCTGTGTATATTTTTAGGTTAATTCCATATACTCTTTAATGGAAGAAGAATGGAGATGTATAATTTATAAATTTTTGTAAGCAATAGTGTATAAACATATCAAAGCTGGATACAATTCCTAGTAGGAGGGATTGTATGATTGAAAGATATAAAAAAAATAAAGGATTATATATTTTTATAGCCTCTGTAGGAATAATAGTTTTTTTACTTAGCTATACTGTAAGTATAGCATTCTTAAGAAGTTCAAAAGATGGAGGAGCTGGAATTTTAGGCGAAGCATCTCAAGCAAGCTTTTTAAATATGAATGATGTATTAATTTCAGATAAAAGTAATATAGAGTTCATGTTAAACTATAAAAACTCTTTAGGTAAGGTAAAGATTAATGATAAATTAGATAAAACTATAAATGTAGAAAAAGATAATTTGATTGGTCTTAATCAGGAGCAGGCTGAAAAGATATTTTCTAGTTTTGGATACAAGGTAGAAAAATTCACAAAAGAAGATATTATATTTGTAAAGGACATAGAAGGATATTCCTACAAAGAAGATTCTTATTTTATAGGAATAAAGGATGAAAATATTGTTATTTATAATAAGGATTCTAATGGAACAATAAAAGTAGTAGAAGAGAAGATATTGAATCCTAAAGATGATAATGGACAGTCGTATTTAAAAATTAACGACATAGAGAACAGAGGTAATCTTTTGAGGACATTCTACGAAGGACATAAAGATTATCAGTTTTCCAATATACAAGAGGCTATGGAATATGCTCAGGCTCTTTGTAGCACATAGTGTCAGAAAGGGAGTGTTTCAAAAGGAATTTTGAAACACTCTTTTTTCATGAGAAATTGTAGAAATGGTATAAATTTAATTTGAAATAAGTTTAAAATAGTTTTTATTGAATTGTTATATTGTAGATGGTAAAGTATAATATAGTTACGATTGTAAGGTAATATAATTAATTAGTGAAGTTTAATATCAATACATATAGGTATATAATAGATTATAGGTCTAAATTTGCAGATGATGACTATATAGTAATGAAGAATTAACAAATGGTTAAATAAAAAAGATAGGTGACAAAGCATGTATGAATATATAAAAGGAATTTTTAAGTCTATAGAAAAGGAATATATAGTTATAGAATGTGGTAATATTGGATATAAAATTTTCACATCAGGTAGTACAATTTCTAATATGCCAGCTATAGATCAACAAATAAAGATTTATACTCATCAAATTGTAAGAGAAGATTTCATTGGACTTTATGGTTTTTTAACTAAAGATGAAATATCCATGTTTAATCTTCTTATTTCCATTAATGGTGTAGGACCTAAGGCGGCACTATCACTCATGTCTATTGCCAATGTTTCTACATTAAAGTATGCTATAATTACCGATGATGATAAATTAATAACTAAGGCACCGGGCATTGGTAAGAAAACTGCTCAAAGGATCATATTAGAACTTAAGGATAAGATAACCGTAGGAGGCGCCATGCCAAAGGGAACTACTATTAGTGATATTGACATAGATAATGAAAAACTATCAGAAGCAGTGGGGGCACTTATAGCTCTTGGATACTCAGATAAAGAGGCAGAAAAAGCAATAGAAAAAGCTAATAGAAGTAATAGTGTTGAAGATATTATAAAGGAATGTTTGAAAATTTTAATGGGATAATAACCTTATTAAAGGTTTTTAGTTAAGGAGGGGGATTATGGAAGATAGAGTTATTACATCTAATATTATTGAGGAAGATATAGAAGTAGAATATTCCTTAAGACCTCAGCGACTTAAGGAATATATAGGACAAGAAAAAGTTAAAAATAAGTTAGATATATTTTTAAAAGCTGCAAAGATGAGAAAAGAACCCTTAGACCATTTATTATTATATGGACCACCAGGCCTTGGTAAAACTACATTAGCTAACATAGTAGCAAAAGAAATGAGTGGAAATTTAAAAATTACATCTGGTCCTGCTATAGAGAGAGCTGGAGATTTAGCAGCATTGTTAACTAATCTAAATACCAATGATGTATTATTCATAGATGAAATTCATAGATTGAATAGGTCTGTAGAAGAAATTTTATATCCAGCCATGGAAGATTTCGCTTTAGATATTGTTATTGGTAAGGGGGCATCAGCAAAATCTATAAGACTAGATTTACCTAAATTTACTCTCATAGGAGCAACTACAAGGGTAGGACTTTTGACTGCACCTTTAAGAGATAGATTTGGAGTACTATGTTCAATGGAATATTATAATGATGACGAGCTTAAAGAAATTGTTTTAAGGTCTTCTGAAATATTAGGAGTTGAAATTGATAAGGAAGGTGCCTTTAGTCTGGGAATGAGATCTAGAGGAACACCAAGGATAGCTAATAGGTTACTAAAAAGAGTTAGAGATTACTCTATGGTTAAAGGTATAAGTGTAATTGATATTAACATGGTGGAGCAAGCAGCTGAACTTTTAGAAGTGGATAGAGAAGGCTTTGATAGATTAGATAATAAGATATTAGAAGCTATAGTGGATAACTTTAATGGGGGACCCGTTGGAGTTGAGACACTAGCTTATTTTATAGGTGAAGAAGTCAGTACCATTGAGGATGTATATGAACCATACCTGATACAAAAGGGGTTTATTGTAAGAACTCCAAGAGGTAGAATGGCGGCAAAGAAAGCCTATGAACATTTAGGAAGGATTATTCCAGATCATATATTATAGAAATAAACATATAGATAGAATAGGGAAGTGTATAGACTTTGAAAGTAAAGGATTTTTATTTTGATTTACCAAAGGAATTAATAGCCCAGCATCCTTTAAAAAAAAGAGATGAATCAAGGCTTATGGTTCTAAATAAAAAAAGTGGTGAAGTAGAACATAAAGTGTTTAAAGATATTATAGAGTATTTAAATCCAGGAGATTGTCTTGTATTAAATGATACAAGAGTTATGCCGGCTAGACTTTATGGAGCTAAGGAAGGCTCCGGTGGTAAAATGGAGTTTTTGCTTTTAAATAGGCATGAAGACGATATATGGGAAACCTTAGTTAAGCCTGGTAAAAGAGGAAAAGTTGGAGCTAAATTTGTATTTGGAAATGGAGAACTAAAAGCCGAGGTAGTAGAAGTTTTAGACAATGGAAATAGAAAAGTAAAGTTTTACTATAATGGTATATTTGAAGAAGTATTAGATAGACTTGGCGAAATGCCATTGCCACCATATATAGAAGAAAAACTGGAAGATAGAGAAAGATACCAAACGGTTTACTCAAAGGAAGTAGGTTCTGCAGCAGCCCCTACAGCAGGACTACACTTTACAGATGAGTTACTACAAGCTATCAAAAAAAAGGGAATTAATATAGCTTTTGTAACTTTGCATGTGGGACTTGGAACCTTTAGACCAGTAAAAGCTGAAGATATTCAAGATCATGAAATGCATTCTGAGTATTATATTTTAGATAAGGAAAACGCTGAAATAATAAATAATGCTAAAAGAAGTGGGAAAAGAGTTATAGCTGTAGGAACCACATCAAATAGAACCCTTGAAAGTATAGCTAATGAAGAAGGTCAAGTTAAAGAACAATCAGGATATACTAGTATATTCATATATCCAGGGTATAAATTTAAAATAGTAGATGCCATAATAACTAATTTTCATTTGCCAGAATCTACTTTAATAATGCTTATAAGTGCTTTTTCAACTAGGGAAATAGTGATGAATGCTTATAAAATTGCAGTAGAAAACAAATATAGATTCTTTAGTTTTGGTGATGCTATGTTTATCCATGAATAGGAAGGACGATGAATAGGTGTATAAATTACTTAAAAAGAGTGGAAAAGTTAGACGTGGGGAATTTGTTACTCCTCATGGTACAATACAGACCCCTGTGTTCATGAATGTTGGAACTTTGGCTGCAATAAAAGGAGCAGTATCATCCATGGATTTAAAAGAAATTGGGTGTCAGGTAGAATTGTCAAATACATATCATCTTCATTTAAGACCAGGAGATGAAGTAGTTAAAAAAATGGGAGGACTTCATGAATTTATGAATTGGGATAGACCTATTCTTACAGATTCAGGTGGGTTTCAAGTGTTCTCATTAGCAAGCATGAGAAAAATTAAAGAAGAGGGTGTATACTTTAGCTCTCATATAGATGGTAGGAAAATATTTATGGGACCTGAAGAAAGTATGCAAATTCAAAGTAATCTAGCTTCAACTATTGCTATGGCCTTTGATGAGTGTATTCCAAATCCATCTTCAAGAGAATATGTAGAAAAATCTGTAGCAAGAACTACTAGATGGCTTGAAAGATGTAAAGTAGAGATGGATAGATTAAATGCAGATCCTAATACAATAAATAAAAAGCAAATGCTATTTGGTATAAATCAAGGTGGAGTTTACGAGGATATTAGAATAGAACATGCTAAGACCATTAGAAAACTAGACCTGGATGGATATGCAATTGGAGGATTGGCTGTTGGTGAAAGTCATGAGGACATGTATAGAGTTATTGATGCGGTAGTTCCATATCTTCCAGAGGATAAACCAATTTATCTTATGGGAGTTGGTACTCCAGAAAATATATTAGAGGCAGTTTCAAGAGGTGTAGATTTCTTTGATTGTGTATTACCAGCTAGAAATGGAAGGCATGGACATGTGTTTACTAAGTATGGTAAAATAAACATCATGAATGCTAAATATGAATTAGATAAAAAACCTATAGATGAAGGATGTGATTGTCCTACTTGTAGGCATTATACAAGAGGATACATAAGGCACTTATTTAAAGCCAAGGAAATGTTGGCAATGAGACTTTGTGTGCTTCATAACTTATATTTCTATAATAAATTAATGGAGGATATAAGAAATGCAATTGATGGGGATTACTTTGAAGAATTTAAAAATCAAAGACTTTCAGAGTGGGGAAAAAAATAATTAGGTATCTATTTTTTAAATATATACATAACTAGTGAAAGGAGAGATATTATGCAAAACTTAATGGCGTTTCTTCCAATGGTACTTGTACTTGTGTTGTTTTACTTCATGATTTTCATGCCAGAAAAGAAAAGAAAGAAACAATACAATGATATGTTGAATTCTTTAGCTATAAATGATGAGATTATGACTAAAGGTGGAATCATGGGAAGAATAATAAATATTCAAGAAGAATATATTATTTTAGAAAGTGGTCCAGATAGAGCAAGAATAAAAATGAGCAAACTAGGTATTGCTTCAGTTACAAAATCAGCTAATGAACCAGAAGAAATAAAGGCATAATCATCATAAAACCCCTTATATAAACATATTTATTAATATAAGGGGGTTTTGGGTATGTATAAAAAGTTTAATTATTCCGCTATAGGAGTAGGGGTGCTAAGAGCATCAATTTTAACAGTAATTTGCGTTTTAGTATATTCACTAGTTACTTCATATTTCCCATTTAGTGACGCAGTCACATCAGTATTTTTAGTTATAGCTACATTGGCTAGTGTGGTATATGGAGCTATATATGCTACATTAAAAATGGGAAGCAAAGGTTGGCTTGTGGGGTTGCTAGTAGCAGTATTTTATATGTTAATACTTTATATAGTATCCTTATGCTTTGGAAATGACTTGGCATTAGGAGGAAAAGACGTAGTTAGATTAATTTTAGCATTAGCAGCAGGATCATTGTCAGGAATGCTAGGAGTGAATCTATAGATATTATCAATTTTAGGAGGAATAAAAATGAAACATATAAAAACTATCAACAAATCTAACATTAAAGAAAGTTTAAAAAAACCAGGTTGTAAAGAGTGTGCTAACTCATGTCAATCAGCTTGCAAAACTTCTTGTACAGTAGCTAATTTAGAGTGTGAAAACTAATCATTTTAAAGGCAGTAACAAAAAGTTACTGCTTTGTGTTTAGTTAGGAGGAAAAACAATGGAATTAATTCACAAATTTAGACAAGGCAATGATTTTTATGTTATAGATGTAAATTCAGGTGCAGTTCATGAAGTAGATGAGCTTGTATATGACATGTTAGACTCAGATAAACTTAAAACTAAAGACGAGTTAAAAGAAATATATAAGGATAGATACTCCAGTGAAGAAATTGATGATGTATATGAGGAATTAGAATCTTTAGTTCATGAAGAAATGCTTTATTCTAAAGATTTATATGAAAATATAGCAATGATGAGTGGACAAGCAGAGGTAGCCATTAAAGCCCTTTGTCTTAATATAATTCATGATTGTAATTTGAAGTGCAAATATTGTTTTGCCGATGAAGGAGAATATAAGGGTTGTAGAAAAACCATGAGCGCACAAACCGGTAAAGACGCTATAGATTTTGTTATAAAAAACTCAGGTAAAAGAAAAAATATAGAAATTGACTTATTTGGTGGAGAGCCACTTATGGCCTTTGATATCATAAAGGAAATAGTAGATTACGGTAGAGAACAAGAAAAACTTCACAATAAAAACATTAGATTTACTATGACTACTAACTCTACTCTTTTAAATGATGAAATAATGGACTACCTTGATAAAAACATGGGAAATATAATTTTAAGTATAGATGGAAGAAAAGAAGTCAATGATAAAGTAAGAATAAGATTTGATGGAACTGGTACCTATGAATCTATATTACCTAAAATAAAGAAAATGGTAGATATAAGAGATAAGTCTAAGACTTATTATGTAAGAGGTACTTTTACAAGAGAAAATACAGATTTCTTTGAAGATGTAAAGCATATGGTGGAGCTAGGCTTTGATGAAGTATCTATTGAACCAGTAGTACTTCCAGATGACCATGAACTTTCATTAAGAGAAGAGGACCTTCCTACAATTTTTGAACAATATGATAAATTATATGAATATATGGTTGAAAAATATGAAGCAGGAAAATCCTTTAAATTCTATCACTTCAATATAGATTTACAAGGAGGTCCATGCATCTATAAGAGAATTTCAGGATGTGGAGCTGGACATGAGTATGTAGCAGTTACTCCTGATGGAGAAATATATCCTTGTCATCAATTTGTAGGGAATAAAGACTTTCTTATGGGAGATATATATGAAGGGGTTAAGGACTTTTCTATAGTTCAAAATCTTAAGGATGCTCATATATATAATAAACCTACATGTAAAAACTGCTGGGCAAGATTCTACTGTAGTGGAGGATGTCAAGCTAACAACTTTAACTTTAATGGTGATGTTCACGTGCCATATGAATTAGGTTGTAAAATGCAAAAGAAGAGAATAGAGTGTGCTATTGCTTTAAAAGCGAAAACAATGAATAAATAATTGTGTTTTAAAGGATAGAATTAAAAATTCTATCCTTATTTTGATAAAAAATAAGAAGTATACAGAAAATTAAGTTATATGTACTTGATTTTATCCATACAATACCTGTAAAATAAATAATAAATAGACAATTAGAAAATACAATTAGAAAACAGGAAGGGGATAACCATGAGGAGGAAAAATAGAAAAAGTGGAATTGTAGTTATCATAGCAATAATATTAATAGGTCTTTTTGCATACGCTGGTCTTTATGGGGTGAATTTAGGTAATTATAGAATCAAAACCTTTGGAAGTAGTATTGATAAAGGGCTTGATTTAGTAGGAGGAACTTCTCTTTTAATGGAGATAAAGGAGGAGAAGGTAGATCAAGCTGTTATAGATAGAACTATAGAACTTATTTCTATGAGAATAAATAAAGATGGAGTAAGCGAAATTCCTATAACTCAAGAAGGCGAAAATAGAATTAGAATAGAAATACCAGGAGAGTTTGATACAGATAAGGTTTTAGATACCATTGGTAAAACTGGTGAATTAACCTTTGAAGGTCCAGATGGAAAAGTAATTTTAACTGGTAAAGAGGTTAAAGAAGCAGGAGCATATATATCTCAAGATAATAAGTATGTTGTTAATCTTGAATTAAATGAAGATGGAACTGCAAAATTTGCGGAAGCAACTAAGACTTTCTTAAATAAAAGTATAGCTATAAAAATGGATGGTGAAGTTTTAACTAATCCAACAGTTAATGCTGTTATTAGTGATGGAAAGGCAATTATTGAAGGTATGAGTTCTTTAGAAGAGGCAAATTCTATTGCTAGTATCATAACTTCGGGAGCTCTTCCAGTAAAAATAGAAGCTACTTCAGTTAAAACAGTAGGACCAACTATTGGAGCTGAGGCATTATCCCTTAGTAAAAAGGCAGCCATGATTGGTATAGCTTGTATAATACTATTTATGGTTGCATACTATAGAGTTCCAGGAATAATTGCTTCTGTGGCTATAGTTTTATATGTAAGTTTATTACTTGTAATATTCTCTCAATTTGGAGTAGTATTAACTTTAGCAGGTATAGCAGGGTTAATTCTTACCATTGGTATGGCTGTAGATGCTAATGTTCTCATATTTGAAAGAACTAAGGAAGAGTTAAGATTAGGTAAATCTATAAAGACTTCTGTTGAAGCTGGTTATAGTAGAGCATTATCGTCAATTTTAGACTCTAACATAACTACAATTATTGCAGCACTAGTATTATATTTTCTAGGTTCAGGTTCTGTTAAGGGATTTGCAGTAACGCTACTTATAGGTATTATTGTAAGTATATTTACTGCCTTATTTGTTACAAAGTTTCTACTCAATAATGCTGTAAATGCAGGTTGGATAAATAAACCATCATATTTTGGCGTGAGAGAAGGAAAAAAACATGAATTTACTAGTTTAAAAATAATAGAGAAGACTAAAATATGGTTTGCTATATCAATTATTATAATTGCTATTGGAGTTGGATTTATAGCAACTAAAGGTTTAAATTATGGTATAGATTTCAAGGGTGGTACATTAATTACTTTAGATATGAATAAAGAATTCAATAAGGCTGATGTAAATACTATTATTGATAAGTATGCTAAAGATAAATACTCTACCAAATTAGCTAGTGAAGGAAAAGAGATACAAATTATTGTTCAAGAAGGGGTATTGAATGAAGAAAAAACTAATGCTCTTATTGATGAAATAAAAGAAAAGTATTCATTAGAAGATAGTGCACTTATTGGCAAGGAAAGTATAGGAGCTACTGTTGGAAATGAATTAAAGAAAAAGGCATTGTTAGCATTAGGAGTTGCATCTATTGCTATGCTTATATATATTACTGCTAGATTTGAATTTAGCTATGCAGCAGCATCTATTATAGCTTTACTTCATGATGTATTAATTACACTTTCTTTCTATGCTATATTTGGAATTCAAGCCAATTCACCATTTATAGCAGCTATTTTGACTATAGTAGGATATTCTATTAATGATACTATTGTTATCTTTGATAGAATAAGAGAAAATGTTAAGAGAAACAGAAGGATGGATCAATCAGAGGTTGCTAATATGAGTATAACAGAAACTATGACTAGAAGTATAAATACATCCTTAACAACACTTATAACTATAGTGGCAGTTTATGTTCTAGTACCATCCATAAGAGAGTTCTCACTTCCACTTATAGTGGGAATTGCCTGTGGAGCGTATTCTTCAATATTTATAGCTTCACCACTATGGGTAATAATTAAAAATGCAAAGCAAAAAAAGAAAGCTAAAGTAGTAGCATAATATAAACAAAGTTCATGGCGAAAAACATTTTATCATGTTTTTCGCCATTTTTATAATAATTTGTTTGTAAAATTGTCAGTTTTAAATTATAATATATTTGTTTTCTATAAATAGATTTCTTAAACTCCATAATATGTACAAGTAATATGGAGTTAGAAGTTTTTTGTTCAAGGAGAATGTGATCACTGAAATATATGATGAAATTATAAGGGATCAAAAAACTACTCATGGAACTAATTTGGAGGAGCGCATATGGAGTATAGTATGAATAGGAAAGATAATGATCCGTTTCTATTAGGAAATATGAAAATTGCATTAAACAGAATTGTGAAAGCTATCAATGAGAGAGAAAAGATAGTTATATATGGCTATCATGACTTTGATAGCGTATGTGCCATATCTCTTCTTATGTTAGTATTACGATATGTAAATAGTGATGTAGAGTATTATATACCCAGTGTATATAGAAATGATAGAAATTTAAATAAAGAAGATATAGAGAATAATTTATTATGTCTTGGAGCAAATTTAATTATAACAGTTGGTTGTGGAGTTAAATCTAAAGCAGAAATACAACTTTGTAAGGAAAACAACATAGATATAATTGTAACGGATTATCATAATCACATAGTAGAGGATAATAATTGTATAACAATAAATACCTATCAAACAAATTGTAATTATCCTTTTAAGGATTTTACAGCTTGTTCCCTTATATATAAATTCATAGAAGTTATAGCTTCTTATTATAAGATAAGTTGCACACAAAAGTATTTGGATTTAGTAATGATGGGTATAATTACAACAGAGATAGAAATAGAAGAAGAGAATAAATACTTTGTAGAAGAAGGGTGCAAGAAATTAAAACAAACTAATAACTATGGAGTTAGGGCGTTGATAAGAGAACATGAGCGGAATTATGGTGGTATAATGAAGTTTTATGATGAAGGTATTATAAAGCTCTTACCAAAGATGATTTCCAAGAATAAGCTAGATAATGCAAGAATAATTGTTGAACTTTTTACTACTAATGATAGTTATAGAGCAAAACAAATATCAAAATACTTATATAAAGAGGTTATGATGAGTTTAGAATAGAATAATATATATAAGCATTTAAATATACATATTTTTTAAAGTATTGCATTAAATATCAAGGTTAATATATAATTTAATTATGGTAAAGATGTGTTTGGGTAAAGGCTTTAGGAGGAGTAGAAAATGAATTTAAAGGATAAAGTTAGAATAATAGAAGATTTTCCGAAAAAAGGTATAAGTTTTAAAGATGTAACTACTTTACTTCAAGATAGAGAGGCATTAAGAGAGTCAATAGATGTTATTGCCAATCACTTGAGGGATAAAAAAATTGATATAGTAATAGGACCAGAGGCTAGAGGGTTTTTATTTGGAGTACCAGTAGCTTATGCTTTAGGAGCTGGTTTTGTGCCAGTTAGAAAACCTGGTAAATTACCCTATGAAACTATTAAAACTTCCTATGATTTAGAATATGGAAGTGATGCGTTAGAAATTCATAAGGATGCTATTAAAAAAGGTCAGAGAGTAGCAATTGTTGATGATTTACTTGCTACAGGAGGAACCGTAGCTGCTGTTGCAAAGCTTGTTGAGGAATCAGGTGGAGAAGTTGTAGCCATAGACTTTTTAATAGAGCTAACAGAACTTAAAGGTAGAGAAAAAATAGCACAATATGATATTATGTCTGTTATAGACTATCCATTTTAGAATTGAACATAAATTGCAATAATTTGGGTTATAGTATATAATAATTACTGAGTTTAAATAGGTGGCTGGTTCATTAACCAGCCTTTAATTTTAGGAGTGTATTACAATGATTGATAAATTGATAGAAAAAATTAATAGTAATTGTCACAATGTAGATATCAATTTTGTAAATAAGGCCTATGAATTTTCTGTAAATGCCCATAAAGAACAAAAAAGAGAGTCAGGAGAGCCTTATATTATTCATCCTTTAGAAGTAGCTTGTATTTTGGCTGAACTAGGACTTGATACCTCTACCATAGTGGCAGGTCTTTTACATGATGTAATTGAAGATACAGAATATACATATGAAGATGTTTGTAACATCTTTTCTATAGAAGTGGCAGATTTAGTAGAAGGGGTATCTAAGCTAGGTAAAATAAAATATAAGTCAAAAGAAGAACAACAAGCAGATAATGTTAGAAAAATGCTTCTTGCGATGGCTAAGGATATAAGAGTAATACTTATAAAATTGGCTGATAGATTACATAACTTGAGAACGTTAAAATACATGCCAGAGAATAAACAAAAGGAAAAGGCTAAGGAAACTCTAGATATATATGCGCCATTAGCTCATAGATTAGGTATATCAAAAATAAAGTGGGAGCTAGAGGATTTAGCATTAAGATACTTAAATCCAACAGAATATTATGACTTAGTAAAGCTGATTTCAGATAAGAGAAATGAAAGAGAAGAGCAAATAAGTCATATCATATCACAACTTAAATTAAATCTTAATATGGGTGGAATTACAGCAGAAATAGAAGGTAGACCAAAGCACTTCTATAGTATTTATAGAAAAATGATAAAAAGTAGTAAAACCATAGATCAAATATTTGATCTTACAGCAGTGAGGATATTAGTAGATGATATTGGAAATTGCTATGCTGCATTGGGAATAGTACATACTATGTATAAGCCTATACCAGGTAGATTTAAGGACTATATTGCTATGCCTAAACCTAATATGTATCAGTCACTTCATTCAACGGTAATAGGACCTTTCGGAAAACCCTTTGAAATACAAATTAGAACCTTTGAAATGCACAGAACTGCTGAATATGGTATTGCAGCTCACTGGAAATATAAAGAAAGTGTTCAAGATGAGGATAAATCTCTAGATTCAAAGCTATATTGGCTTAGAGAAATGCTAGAATGGCAAGGAGAGACTTCTGACGCTGAAGAATTTATGGAAGGCTTTAAGATAGATTTATTTTCAGATGAAGTATTTGTTTTTACTCCAAAGGGTGATGTTATAAATTTACCAAATGACTCTACACCTATAGACTTTGCCTATGCTATCCATACTGCAGTAGGTCATAAGTGTGTTGGAGGTAAGGTAAATGGGAAGATAGTACCTCTAGATTATAAGCTCAGAACAGGGGAAATTGTAGAGGTAATTACAGCTACTAATTCAAAAGGACCTAGCATAGATTGGCTTAATATAGTTAAGAGTAATCAAGCAAGGAGTAAAATTAAACTTTGGTTTAAAAAGGCAAATAGAGAAGAGACCATAGCAAAGGGAAAAGAATTAGTAGATAAAGAGTGTAAGAAGCAAAATTGTATATTTTCTCAAGTAATTAATGAGGACATTATTGAGAAAATTATTAGAAGATATAACCTAAAGAACATGGATGATTTATACCATGGTGTAGGCATTGGAGACATAAACCCTAATAATATGATAAGCAAGCTAAAGGATGCTTATGATAAAGAGAACTCTAAGCAGTTAAAACTTGAGGAATTAAGGCTAATTCATGAGGAAAAAAGTAAAAAACAAAAGAATAATACTTATTCTGGAGTTACAGTTAAGGATATGTCTAATATTCAAGTAAGATTTGCAAAATGTTGTAGTCCTGTATATGGAGATGATATTATTGGATATATTACAAGAGGCAAGGGTGTATCTATTCATAGAAGTGACTGTAAGAATGTAATTAACTTACAGGAAAAAGAAAGTCACAAAATAGTTGAAGTGGCTTGGGGAAAAGAAAATAAAGATAAATATATTGCTGACATAGAAGTAATAGCTGAGGATAGATTAGGTCTTCTTACAGATATTATAGAGATACTAGGGCTTGTAAAAGCTAATATTTTATCAATAAGTGCTGTAACAAATAAAAAAAATATAGCAGTTGTAAGCCTAAAAATAAATATTTCTAGTATAGAGCATTTAAAGGATATTCAAACTAAACTTAAGAAAATCAAGGATGTTAAGGATGTCTATAGAAAGAAACAGTAAAAAGGAGTGCTTAATATGAGAGCTGTAGTACAAAGAGTTAAATCTTCAAAGGTTGAAGTAGATAATAAAGTTATTAGTGAAATAGGAAAAGGAATTAACTTACTTGTGGGAATAAGTAAGGAAGATACTAAAGAAGATATAGATTATATAGTAAGAAAAGTTCTTGGAATGAGAATTTTTGAAGATGAAGATGAGAGAATGAACTTTTCACTTCAAGATATAGAGGGGGAGCTATTAATAATATCTCAATTTACTCTATATGGTGATTGTAGAAAGGGAAAGAGACCTGATTTTATGAAGGCACAAGGTGGAGATGTTGCTAGAGAATTATATAATGAGCTAGTTGAAGCCTTTAAAAAAGAAATACCTAATCTTCAAACAGGGGAATTCGGAGCTGATATGAAGGTTGAAATTATAAATGATGGACCAGTAACACTTTTATTAGAGAGTAAGAAGGATTTTTAAAATTTTAAGAAATATATGGCATTTTGAGGTGATACTATGATTATAAAAAGAATGATGGCAGGAGTTTATGCTGCCAACTGTTATATATTATTTGATGAAGAAACAAAGGAAGCTGTAGTTTTAGACCCGGGTGGAGATATAGATGATGTATGTAAAGCTCTTAATCAACTAGAAGCTAAGGTTAAATATATCATATTAACCCATGGTCACTTTGATCATACTACAGGGGTAGATGGATTAAAGGCTGAAACAGGAGCAACTGTAGCTATGGCTAAAGAAGATAATGATATGATTTTAAATAATATAATGTATTATGGACCACTTATTGAAGGTGGAGCAGACCTTTTATTAAAACATGGTGATATATTAAAGTTTGGTAATTATAAAATAGAAGTTTTAGCAACACCAGGACATACACCAGGAGGAATAAGTCTTTTAGTAGATGGAAATGTGTTTACTGGAGATACTCTATTCAAGGGATCTGTTGGCAGAAGTGATTTAGCTGGTGGAGACCACAATGAGCTTATAACAAGTATAAAAAATAATTTAATGCCTCTTAGTGATAGTGTGGCAGTTCACCCAGGTCATGGACCAAGTAGTACCATAGGCCAAGAAAGAATGGAAAACCCATTTCTATAGGTAAAATTAAACTGTATATTGGGTTATAAGAAGGTAATTTGAAATAAGGATTTGATAAATATGATAAAGGATATGAAGTCTATAAAAGTAAAGCTAAGCAATATGAATTTTAGATATGATGTCTTTCTTATGATAAATCTATTTTATAGTTTTATTAATATAGAATTTGTAAATGAGGAATTTGACTTATCTATAGATATAGATGAAGAAACGGGAAGTATTATAATTGGAGGAACAGAAGGATTCTTTAATTATGAAATTAATAGAAATTATAAGCTTTCTGAGGAAGTTAAAAAGTCCTTATTCATATATCTTAGAAATATTACTGGCAAAGTTCTTCCATGGGGAACTTTAGTTGGGATAAGGCCTTCTAAAAAAGCACTAGATCTTTTAGAAAAAGGATATAGTGAAGAGGAGGTAATAAAAGAATTTAAGGATAGACATGAAACTAGCAAGGAGAAGACAAAACTTTGTATTGATGTAGCTAAGTACGAAAAAAGTGTAGTTAACAAAGATAAAGATACTATAAGTATATATGTGGGTATGCCCTTTTGTCCAACTAGATGTGTTTATTGTTCTTTTACCTCAAATCCTATAGGGGGAAAGTCAGCTTTAGTTAAAGACTATCTTAATGCTATTACCAAGGAAATAAAAGCTATAAGTAAATATGTATCTGAAAAGAATTTAACTATTGAAAGTGTCTATTTTGGAGGAGGTACTCCTACTTCTGTAAATGATGAAGAATTTGAAGATATAATGAATAAGATATATAAGTGCTTTGTTGAAGGTAAGGGTGTTAAAGAATTTACTGTAGAATGTGGAAGAGTAGATAGTATAACAGAAAGAAAACTTCAATCTATGAAAAAATATAAGGTTCATAGGATTAGTATAAATCCTCAAAGTATGAATGATGATACTTTAAAAAACATTGGTAGAAATCATAGTAGTAAGGATGTAGAAAACTGCTTTAATCTAGCACGAAGTCTAGGCTTTGATAATATAAATATGGATATGATAGTTGGTCTCCCAGGAGAAGAGCTAAGTCATATAAATAGAAGTTGCGAAGAAATACTTAAACTAAATCCAGATAGCATAACTATACATGGTATGTCTATTAAAAGAGGCTCTAGACTACATGAAAATCTAGTTAATAAGGGAAAGTTTACTATTCCTAATCAACATGAGTTAAATGCTATGTATGAAGCTACAAAAAATCTTTCTTTAGATTTAAATATGAAACCGTATTATATGTATAGACAAAAAAATATGGTAGGTAACATGGCGAATGTAGGCTATTGTAGAGATGGAAAAATATGTATATATAATATTCAGATGATAGAGGAAAAGCAAACTATTATTGCTCTTGGAGCAGATGGAGTTTCAAAGGTTGTTTTCCTAGATGAGAATCGAATAGAGAGATTTGCAAATGTTAAGGATGTAAAAGAGTATAATAGTAGAATAGACGAGATGATAGCTAGAAAGATAGAATTACTCAATACTCTATATTAAAACAATTATGTACATAGGTTTTAAAGAAATATTCATTTGGGTAATGATATTATAATATATTTTAGACTTAATAAGTAAATAGGAGGAATTTAAATGGGAGAATCACTTAATGGACTTAAAAGAACCATTATGTGTGGTGAAGTAAGAGAATCAAATATCTCTGAAAAAATCACTGTTATGGGTTGGGTCCAAAGAAAAAGAAATTTAGGAAGTTTAGTTTTTGTAGATTTAAGAGACAGAACTGGATTGTTACAAGTTGTATTTGGTGAAGAAATAAATAAAGAAGCCTTTGAAAAAGCTGATTTAGTTAAATCTGAGTACTGCATAGCTGTTACTGGAGAGGTTATAAAAAGAGAATCTCCTAATAAAAATTTACCAACAGGAATGGTAGAGCTTAAAGGGGAAAGTATTAAAATACTTTCAGAATCAGAAACTCCACCTATATATATTAAAGAAAACTTAGATGCTGGTGAAAACATAAGACTAAAATATAGATATTTAGATCTTAGAAGACCAGATATGCAAAAAATATTAATGATTAGACATAAAGCTGGAAAAGTAGTAAGAGATTATCTAGATGAAAATGGATTCTTAGAAATGGAAACACCAATGCTTACTAAGAGCACTCCAGAAGGAGCTAGAGATTACTTAGTGCCTAGTAGAAATTACCCAGGAATGTTTTATGCATTACCTCAATCTCCACAAATATTTAAACAATTATTAATGGTTTCTGGATATGACAAGTATTTTCAAATTGTTAAATGTTTTAGAGATGAAGATTTAAGAGCTAATAGACAACCAGAATTTACGCAAATAGATTTAGAGATGAGCTTTGTTGAAATGGAGGATATCATAGCCTTAAATGAAGGTCTTTTAAAAAGAGTATTTAAAGAAGTTATAGATGTAGATGTACAACTTCCAATAAAGAGAATGCCTTATGCAGAAGCTATGAATAAATATGGTAGTGACAAGCCAGATTTAAGATTTGGTATGGAGATACAAAATATTACTGAAGCAGTAAGAGGTACAGATTTTGCTGTGTTTAAAGGAGCCATTGAAAATGGTGGTTCAGTAAGAGCTATTGTAGCTAAAAACTGTGCAGACATGGGTAGAAAGAAAATTGATAAACTAGGTGAGTTTGTTAAAACTTATAAAGCAAAAGGTCTTGCTTGGGTAGCTTATAAAGAAGGAGAAATAAAATCTCCAATAGCTAAATTCTTCTCAGAAGAAGATATGGCTAAATTATTAAATGCTGCTGGAGCAGAAGTAGGAGATTTAGTTTTAATAGTTGCAGATATTGATAGTGTAGTACTTCAATCTCTTGGAGCTTTAAGATTAGAACTTGCTAAGGAACTTGGAATCTTAGAAGGAAACAAAGAATTTAACTTTGTATGGATTACTGAATTCCCAATGTTTGAATATGACGAAGAAGAGAAGAGATTCGTAGCTCTTCACCATCCATTCACAGCACCTATGGATGAAGATTTACAACTTCTAGAAACAAATCCAGGAAGAGCTCGTGCTAAGGCTTATGATATAGTATTAAATGGAGAAGAACTTGGTGGAGGAAGTATAAGAATTCATGATACAAACCTTCAACAAAGAATATTTAATCTTCTAGGCTTTACTGATGAAAGTGCATGGGAAAGATTTGGATTCTTATTAGAGGCATTCAAATATGGACCACCACCACATGGCGGACTTGCATATGGTTTAGATAGAATGGTAATGTTCCTTGCAGGAACTGATAACATAAAAGACGTTATTACCTTCCCTAAAAATCAAAATGCTTATTGCCCAATGAGTGAAGCACCTAATGTAGTTGATAAAAAGCAATTAATTGACTTAGGAATAGAAGTAAGTAAAGTAGAAAAATAATTTAATAGAAGATTTTATTATTATAGAGAATAATAATAAGTTATATGGACATAATAACTTTATAAAACTATTGATACTTAGTGATTAATATTTATTTTACAATTGCAATTTAATTACAATTGCTATATAATAATACTAAAGAATATTCTGCTGTGTGCGTGGAAATGGTTTATGTTGAGCCAACATTTAAACGTTGTGGCTGATGTTCTCATTATGGAGTGTTGACTGACTATTTTATAGTTGGTACCAGAAGTAGTGAGGCGATTCCACCCCTGGTAGACAGGGTTCAAATACATCATTAATACGGCACGGTGGGTATCAATAGTTTTAATATTAAAGAGTAAATACTTTGTATTTACTCTTTTTTTTACATCCATAGATATTATTAAAAAAGTTAAGAAGAAAGTGAAACACTAGAGGGAATATAAATAATAGAATAGGTAAAAAATTATAAGTCTATTGAATAAAAGAGTATACATATAAATTAAACTAACTACATAATTATAGTGAATTTGCATAATAGTTATTAAATACCTAAGTATTGTGATTTTATAGCAACTACTTCTTAAAGGTGGTATAGCAATTTAAAAATTTATCTCTATTAGCGTTATCACCTAGACCTTCATAACATTCCGAAAGAAGTTTATATATATTAGAATTAGTTGCATCTATAGATAATGCTTTATTTAATAGAAGTATTGAATCGTCATATTTTTTTAGATACATTAACTTTGATACTCCTTTTATTATATTTTCAAGAATTTTTGTGTCTTCAGTAAGATTATTTAATCTATAGATTAGTGAATTAATTTTGTCTGTAGTAAATGGCTTAAGTAAATATTCAACAGCTCCCAATTTAGTACAATCAACAGCATTTTTAACTGTTGGGAAAGCTGTCATAATTATTACCGTAGAAAATATTCCATCTTCCCGAATTCTTTTCAATACTTCAGTGCCACTTAATGTTGGCATTTTAATATCTAAAAAGATTAAATCAAAGGGTTCTCTAGATAATATTTCTAATGCCTCTAATCCATTTAGAGCTTCAGTGACAATGTATTCATTTAGTTCTAATGATGTTTTTAATAATTTTCTTATATTTTTAGTATCATCAACTACAAGTGCTTTTTTCATAGTACCTCCTAATTATATGGAATAATAATTGTAAATGTTGCCCCTTCACCTAAATCACTTTCACATGTTATTTCACCATTGTGAGCAGCTATTATGTCTTTACATATCCAGAGACCAAGACCAGAATTATTTTTAATGTCTTTATTAGTTAATTGAGTATATTTATCAAATATTTTTGTAGTATTATCCTTTAAAATTCCAACACCAGTATCAGTTACAGTTATATTTAATTTATTATCTTTTAAGAATCCTCGTATAGAAATTAAATCGCCATCCTTGCAGTGTCTAATGGCATTTATTATTAAATTATTAAGTACCCATACTAATTTTTCACCGTCACAGGATAACGGTTTTACATTTATATCTACATTGTATTCAAGAATAATTCCACTATAATTTGCGATACCTTTGTTACTAGAGACTGAGGCTTTTATCAAATCCTCAATGGAATTATACTCTTTATTATAAATCTCAGTTGAAGATTCCAGTTTCGATAATAAAAGCATATTTGAAACAAGTAAGTTTAATCTTTCGCCATCTTCCTTAATAGTGGTTAATATTTTTCTTTGTTCGTAACTTAAATCTCCTAATTTACTACTTTCTAGTAGACCTGTACCAATCATAATTGAAGTTAATGGAGTTTTAAATTCGTGTGAAATTGTTGCAAAGAAATCCTTACTAGTTTGCTCTATTTCTTTTAAGTGTGTTACATCCTTTAATAAAATTACATAGCCAACTTGAAGATCTTCCTCTTTAATTTCTTTAATTGATATATTGTAATAGAGTATATCTCCATTTTTGTTTTTTAGAGTGATAATATTCAAAAAATCCCATTGACAGTTATTTAATGTTATATCATAGATAACTGAAAAAAAACTTCTATCATTAACCAAATGAGTTAAATATCGTCCTTCTGGTTTTTCATCGCTAATATCAAAGGCATCAATAAAATTTTCGTTAACCATGGTAACTTTATAATCTTTATCAATAACTACCATTGGAGAATCTATGCTTCTTAATATGGAGTTTGAATTATTTCTTTCTTTTAATATTTGACCTAGTGTGCTTTTTTCAAAACTTTCAATTCTTTTTGCCATTAAGTTAAATTGATTTGCTAATTCTCCTAGTTCATCTTTTGTTGTTATTTCCAATTCTTTATATGCAGAGTTAGTTTTTATATCTTTAATAGCATCAATGATATTATTTAATGGGTATAATATCTTTTTAAGAAGATGTCTTGATAAGAAAAATGAAATTAATATTGAAGCTAAAGTAAAAAGTATTGTTGCATTTATTATAATTTTAGTTTTATTTTCAACTCTAGTTTTTGAATTAATCATCATAGTTTCATTTAGACTACTTATATTATCTAGAGTCTTTACAATTGTATCATAATTAATTTTAATTTCATTGAAGAAAAAATTATACCCTGATACTTTACCATTATTTTGAATGATTTCAGATAAGGTAAAAAAATTCTGGCTATATTCAAGATAGTAAGTATCAAGACTATTTACATATTCCATTTCTCCATCTTCAGTTATATTATTTTTTTCAAAGTAAAAGTTATCTAAAAATAAAGAGTTATTTTTAGAATATTCAGCGAGGCCTTCTTTTTTATCGCCAGATATGTAAAGAAATAAGCTCTGTTGTTGATTATAAAGTGCATCTTTCATATTTTCAACAGATTGAATACTTTTATAATTGTTAGTTAAAAGTCCATCTATATCATTTGAAATTGTAATTAAATTTCTAACTGAAACTAATCCTAGCAATGACATTGCTAGGATTATAACAATATAAATAAGTGATAGTTTTCCATTTAAGGTTTTAACCATAGTTTTTCCTCCTTAAGTTAATTCTTATAGTAAAGCAAAGTAAAATATAGCAAAGCTAAGATTAATTAAGCTAATTTTAAAACTCCAATTTCTGAAGTATGGATAATTGTTAATAGTACTTTTAGCTTACTTTGATATTTATATCTAATAAGATTAGAATTAGTAGGTAGTAAAAATTACGTAGGAAGGTAGTATTATGTATAACTTAATTATAGGTTACAATAACTCAAGTATCAACTTAATTAAATCACTTATTTGTAAAGAAAAAATTGTATTTTTGATTGATGATAAATCACCAGAAGAAATTAAAATAAAGAATAAATTTCTTTATTATTATCAAGTCAATATAACTGATATGAAACAGATACTAGATAAGTCATCGAAAGCAATGTTATCACATGTTTTTATAATAACAGAAGATGATTATTTAAATTTAATGATTGAAGATAATTTGAAATTTTTAGATAATGTACAAGTTGTTTATAATTTTAGAGCATTAGAAAAGATATCTAACAACGGTAATAAAAATTTATATCTTCAAGATTTCTTTGAGCCATTAGGTAAGGAGGTAATTTAATTTGTTTGTTGTTGTTATAAGTGAAAGTAAATTCATTAATCGATATAAGGAAAGTTTAGAAGGTTTAAGCTTAGATTTCTCAAATGTAATTTCACCACAAGAACTTTCGCCCGCGTCTTCCGATATATTTAATAATTACTTATTAAAGAGAGCAGATGTGGTGGTGATTATCACACCTAAAGATCAGTTTAATTTCTATATTTCAAAGGTTTGTAAAACTTTTTATGAAACTAAAAAGGTTATTACATTAATTAACAATTCAAACAATAAAGATGTTTTTGCTTCAATTGGAGTTTTTGATGTAATAGATTTTAATTGTTATGCAAAAGAAACTTTATATAAATTTTTAGAAAAAGGAGCAATTTAAATATGTATATTATTATTATTGGATGTGGCAAGATGGGAAGCAAATTAGCTGCAGATTTAGCTGAAACATCCCATGATATATGTGTAATAGATAGGGATGAGGAGAAAACGAATAAACTAGGTTCAGGGTTTAATGGAAGGATATTAAATGGGGTTGAAATTGATATTGACTTACTAGAAGAAGCAGGTATTGAGGAAGCTGATGTGCTACTTGCTTTGACTCAAAACGATAATATAAATATTGTTGCATGTGAAATAGCACAGAATATTTATAAGGTTCCAACTGTAATTGGAAGAGTATTTAATGATGATAGGGGCCACATTTATAATTCCTTAGGCATTAGAACAATTAATCCGATAAAACTAGCTGTTAGAAATATTAAGGAGGATATAAAATGCGAGCAGTTGTAATTGGTGGAGGTAAAGTTGGGTATTACTTAATAAAAAACCTCTTAAACATTGGGTGTTTAATAACTTTGATAGAAAAGAATTATGATATATGTAAGAAAATATCTAATGAACTAGATATTGAAGTAATATGTGGTGATGGTTCAAATTTAGAAGAATTATCAGAGGCTATAGAAGGAACAAATACTATTGTTGCAGCAGTTACAGGTAAAGATGAGGAAAATTTAATTATCTGCCAAATGAGCAAGCGTAATTTCTCTATTAAAAGTGCTATTGCAAGAATTAATAATCCTAAAAATAGACAGTTATTTAGTAAATTAGGTATAACATCTACTGTTTGTAGTACAGAAGTTATTTCAACTTTAATTGAAAATGAACTTGTAGAGGATAATTTTAAAATTGTAAAAACTTTAGATAGAGGAGAAATGGTAATAATTGAAGCTTATATAGATAAAAATTCCCACTGGAGAGATATGGAGATTAAAAGCTTAATTTTACCAAATGATAGTATAATAGTTTCTATTTTAAGAAACAACGAGATTATTTATCCTAGGGGACATACAAAGATCTTACTTGAGGACACTGTTGTATTGATAACAAATACCAGTGTATCTCATAAATTAAGAAAATCTATTTATGGAGATGGTAGTAATGGTAAGAAATTCGGATTATTTTAAGGGAATATTATTTGAAATCCTAGTTGTAGCTATGTATATAATAGTAATTTTTATTTTGAGTTTTTTAGGGTGATTAAATGAGTGAAAAATATTTAAAGGACTTTAAAGTCATAAATTATTATGTTGGAATAATTATATTGGGAACAATTTCATTAATGATTATACCTATCTTCGTAACTGTTTTTTATAAGGAGTGGAGTTCGCTTGTAGATTTTATTCTTGCTCTATTTATTGGATTATCTATAGCCTTTTCACTGATTTTTTCGGGAAAAGACGAAAAAGAAAATAACAAAATTGAATGGAAACACGGTCTTATAATTGCATCATATTCATGGCTGATTCTAATGCTTTTATGTGCCCTTCCCTATGTTTTTAGTGGACATGCAAAATCTTATATAGATGCTTGTTTCGATGTGATGAGTGGATTTACTACAACTGGAGTATTTCTTATGCAAGATCTAGATCATATGTCCCTTGGACTTAATATGTGGAGACATATACTAACATTTGTAGGTGGGCAGGGCATGGTTGTATTAGCTTTATCAATACTAATTAAAAATTTTTCTGGTGGATATAAGATGTATGTAGGTGAAGGAAAAGATATTGGGCTTTTACCTAATATTAAAGGAACTACCAAGGCCATTTGGAAAATTAGTATAATATATTTAGTAATTGGTACAGTGGCACTTACAATTAATGGTTTATTCATAGGGTTATCACCATCTAATTCATTTATGCATGGACTATTTATATTTGCGTCAAGTTGGAGTACAGGTGGATTTGCTCCAATGTCTCAAAATATATTGTATTATCATAGTTTTTCATATGAATTAATTACAATGGTATTGTTCATCATTGGTTCATTAAATTTTGGTCTTCATTTTGCAGTTATAAAGGGTAAGAGAAAGGAAATTTTCAAAAATGTTGAAACACAAAGCTTTTTTATAACTTCTTTTATTCTTGCAGGATTATTAGTTATGTTCTTATCAAAGACAGGAGTATACACAGATGCAGTTTCTCTATTTAGAAAGGGTGCTTATCAGCTCTTATCTGCACATACCACCACTGGATTTGGCAACCTTTATGCTAGGCAGCTATTATTTGAATGGGGAGATTTTGCAATTTTTATTATGACAATTGCAATGCTTATTGGAGGAAGTGCATGTTCAACAGCCGGTGGATTTAAGGGACTAAGGATGGGGATTATCTTTAAGGGAATAATTGCAGATATAAAAAGAGTTCTTAGTTCTGATAGAAAGATTTTAACTACAAAAGTTCATCACATTAAGGATATAATTTTAGATAATGATTTAGTAAAATCATCAATGCTTATAATACTTTGTTATATTGCTATGTTTATTTTTGCAACGTTACTTGGAACATATTATGGCTACTCACTTGTAGAATCAGCTTTTGAGGCAGCTTCTATATCTGGAAATGTTGGATTATCTATAGGTGTAACTTCTATAACCATGCCTATACCACTAAAGATTTGTTATATCATTATTATGTATCTAGGGAGATTAGAGTTTATTTCAGTATTTGCATTAATAGGGTATTTTATAGGAGGAATTAAAAAGTTATGTGTAAGATACAAAAAATAATGTTAATTGTAATTATTACAGCGATTTTTTCTTCATTTCCAGTATTAGCTAGTGAGGCTATAACTTCTGTAAGTGAGCTTATTGATAACGGTTGGGAATATGACTCTAAAATTATAAATATTCAAGGTGAGGCTATTGGTGAACTTTTAGAAAGGGGCAAATATTCATTTGTTAATATAAATGATGGAACCTCTGCCATAGGTATTTATTTAAAAACTACAGATGGGGAAATGATTAAATCTTATGGAAATTATCATAAGATTGGAGATTCAGTAAGAATTACTGGGGTTTTCAATAGAGCCTGCAAAGAACATGGTGGTGATATGGATATTCACTGTGATTCAATACAAATAGTTTCAGATGGTTATGAAAGGACTCATGACATTAACAAACATAAGATAATTTTAACTATCGTACTGATGCCTTTTGTAATCTATGGAACAATGAAGACTTATGAAGTAATTAGAAAAAATAGTAAGAATTAAGTATGAGTAATAAAAGAGAAAAACCACATCAGTTTATATGTGTTTTTTCTCTTTTGTTATTCCTCAACATTTCCTAGTTTACGTTGATTTCTTCTGATTTTTAATTTTTGCATCAATCTACTCAAGGTAGATACTAAAATAATTCCAACAGCTATAACTCCTGCTAAAGAAAGAGTTTCGATTCCATTATTTAAGGAACCAAATACATTACCTTCAACTGCTTCAAAAACTGTATAATACATTCCACTTCCAGGAACTAAGGGAATAAGAGAGCAAACTAAAAATAATGTTACAGGATTTTTTAAAACTCTAGAGAAGATTTCAGCATAGATACTGATGCTTATAGATGCTATAAGCATAGCTAAGATGCTAGAGTCAGATAAGTTCATAGTAAGGCTGTAAAAAAACCATCCAACGGCACCTCCAAGGGCTGCAAAGAACAAGTTTTTATCCCTTACATTAAAGAGAACTCCAAAACCTAAGGAAACAATAAATGCATATATAACTTGCAAAAACATTTTACATCCCTCCTATAATAGACATCCATATTTTGAAACTAAAAGCAGCTCCAATAGCAATGGCTCCAGCTATCATAATAGCTTCCAGAGTTCTTGAAAGGCCTGAAAGTAAATCTCCAGCTATGGTATCACGAATAGCGTTAGTTATAACTAAGCCTGGAACAAGTAACATAATTGAACCAATAATTATTTCATCTTTATGAAATATGGGATTTATGTAAGAGAAGAAAAGTCCAATTATAGCGGCTAACGCACCACCTGCCACATTAATGAAAAATTCATTAACGCTTAAACGAGATAACATAGAAGATAATAAATTAATTAAAATTCCTACACCAAAGGCTATAATGAAGTCACTAAAGCTACCACCAAAAAGTAAGGTAAATGTACCAGTAGTTACTCCAGCAAAAAAAGTTTTTATGCTGTTAGAATATTTGGGAAAGCTGCGTATATATTTCAATTCTTTTCTAAGTTCATCTAAAGTTAAAGGATGACTTTGTATTTGTCGAGATAAGTTATTAATTAAAGCTACTTTTTCTAAATCTGTGGCTCTAGAAGTAATTCTCTTAATTATGGTACTATTCCTACCGTTTTCATCCATAGTAGAGGTGATTATTGCTGTAGGAGATACAAAGCTTTCCGCATTATCTATGCCATAAGACTTACATATCATATTTATTGTTTGTTCAACTCTGTAGGTTTCACCACCATTTTCAAGCATTATTTTTCCGGCCTCTGCAGCCAAGTTTACTATATTATCAGTAATCATAATGGTACTCCTTTGTTATATTAACAATATCTTATTATTAGCATTCATCAAAGATATTATAGAACAAAAAACAAGATAATGTATAATTGTTAGAATAATAAATTTATTATATTACAATATTGTGTTAAATTTATTATATAGGCAAATATTATAAGGTTACAATAATCAAGGGCAACTTTCAATATGATATTGTTTTCAAGTTTAGGGTCAATTAAAGAGATAGCTAAGGGGGATTTTATGGATAATGTAAATATATTATTAGAAAGTCTAATTAGTAACTTAAAAGAAGGAATTCACATAGTTGATAGTAAAGGAAAGACCATCTATTATAATCATGCCATGGAAAACATAGAAGGCATGAAAAGTGAAGATGTAATGGGAAAGGAAATTCAAGAGTATCTTAGGGATATAGAACACTCAACTATATTAGGAAGTTTAAAAAGTGGACACACCTATAGAGATACTTTACAAAACTATAGTAATGGAGCAGGTAAGATAATAACCAGTATAAACTCTACTATTCCAGTAATGGTAGACGGAAAAGTTGAAGCAGTAATTGAGATAGCTAGAGATATGACACAAATAAAGAAATTAAATGAAACTATATGTCAGTTAGAAAATAAAAGTAAATCAAAGAAAAATTATTATACCTTTAATGATATTATAGGAAGTAGTAAGGTATTAAATGAAGAAATTTTAAAAAGTAAAAGAGCTAGTATATCTAATTCTTCAGTACTCATATATGGAGAAACTGGATGCGGTAAGGAACTATTTGCACAAGGTATACATTATGAAGGAATAAGAAGAGACAAGCCCTTTATAGCTATTAACTGTGCAGCAATACCAAGTGCACTGTTAGAGGGAATGCTCTTTGGAACGGTTAAAGGTAGTTTTACAGGAGCAGAAAATAAAAAAGGGCTTTTTGAAGAAGCTCATAGAGGTACTATTCTACTTGATGAAATAAATTCTATGGATCCCTATTTGCAATCAAAATTATTAAGAGTACTCCAAGATGGATATATCAGACCACTAGGAAGTAATAAGATTATTGATGTAGATGTAAGGATTATAGCAACAATAAATGAGGAAGCAGACAAACTTATAAGAGAAGGAAAGCTTAGAAAAGATTTTTATTATAGATTGAGTGTAATTAAAGTAATGATACCACCACTTAGAGAACGTAAAGAAGATATAAGCCAGTTATGTGATTTTTTTGTAAACTATTATAATGGTATTCTATATAGAAATGTAAAAGGAATTAGTGAAGATGTTATGGAGGGATTTTTAAACTATAGTTGGCCTGGAAACGTAAGAGAACTTAAGAATAATATAGAAAGTGCTATGAACATGGTTGAAGATGGAGAAATATTAACAAAGGAGTGCTTTGGTAATAAGATTAATTCTGTAGTAGAAGTAACTTCAGAAGATGGATTTAGAGGAGATATCCCTTTAAATGAATATATAGATAGTCTTGAAAAAAATATAATAGAAAAAAGCTATAAAAAGAACAATAAAAACATAACAAAAACTTCAGAGGAATTAAAAATATCAAGACAAAATCTTCAATATAAACTTAAAAAATATAAATTACTTTAGTTAACTATTTTTTATGAGGATATAATATAAACAATATGTTAATAAAAAGAATAAATTAAATATTAAAAAGATTTAGAAATATGTATGCCTAAAATTCGGCAAAGCGTATGCAAATAATTTTGCATACGCTTTTTAAGTGGATAGAACCTAAGTAAATATAGAAAAATTTTTTGCGGTAAATTTTAAAAAGTGATGAAATTATATACATTTAACCTATTTAAAGTTATGAAAGCATCTAAATAATGTATTTTCTTTGGCATGCAAATTGCTCTAGTAAAATATAGAATTTATAAAAATAATTTAATCATGAGGGGGATTTTACAATGGAAAATGTTAAGGTAGCAATTTGGGGCTTTGGAGCTATGGGAAGTGGAATGGCAAAAATGCTATTAACTAAAAAAGGTGTAGACATAATAGGGGTTTGTGATATGCACCCTGCTAGAGCCGGAAAAAGTATTTTTCAAGTTTTGGGAGTAGAAAGAGGAGATAGGGAAGATGTAATAATAAAAGCTAACATAGATGAAGTGTTAACAGAAAAATGCTGTGATATTTGTTTATGTGCAACAGATTCTTTCACAAAAAATGCTTTTCCAAAGTTGAAATCTGTACTTGAAAAGAAAATAAATGTTATTTCTACAGCAGAAGAAATGTCTTATCCTCAAGCTAAAAATCCTGAACTAGCTGCAGAGTTAAATAGAATTGCAAAGGAAAATGGAGTTACAATTCTTGGAACAGGTATAAATCCAGGATTAATCATGGATTTACTTGTTGTATGTTTAACAGGTTGTATGACTGAAGTAACTCATGTTGAAGCGAAGAGAGTAAATAGTTTATCACCATTTGGACCAGCTGTTATGGAAGAACAAGGAGTTGGGATGAAGGTTGAAGATTTTAATGCAGGAGTTAAGGACGGAAGTTTAGCTGGGCATGTTGGATTTATAGAATCTGTAAATATGATAGCTGATTCTATGGGCTGGAAAGTTGATAAATTTGAACAACAAATGGCTCCAATAGTAACTACTGTAGATAGAAAGTCACCTTATGGATTTGCAGCTGCTGGAGATGTTGCAGGTGTTAATATGACAGGTCAAGGATATGTTGATGGAGAGGTAAAAATAGATATGATTCATCCACAACAAATAGAACCTGAGATGGAAGGTACATTTACTGGAGATTATATCACAATAAAAGGTACACCAGAAGTTAATATGTCAATTAAGCCAGAGGTTGATGGAGGACTTGGAACAATTGCTATGTGCGTTAATATGATTCCACATGTAATTAATGCAAATCCAGGATTAAAAACTATGATAGATTTACCAGTACCAAGGGCTATAATGGGAGACTTTAGAAATTTCATAGATAGATAAAGTTATTTAATTATAGAAATTTACTTAGGAGGTGAAGGTGTTGATTAAGAAGGACACATTTATTGAAATAGAAACAGTGGTATTACAATGTGAGGATAGATCACCAGCAATTCCAGCCGATACAAAGGAAACTCCACTTAAAATGTGGGTTAGGGGTTTTGTAAATTCAGATTGTGAGCTGGGTGATGAAGTTGAAATCACTACAACTATTGGAAGAACTATGAGAGGTATAGCTAAGGTGGTAGAACCTTCATATTCTCATAATTTTGGTAGCTATGTAAGTGAAATAGCCTATATTGGAAAACAAGCTAAGGAAATGATTTTCAATAAATAGTTATACAGAAAGTAGGTGATTGATATGAATAAGTATGAAGAGGTTATGAGCAGAAAAAATCAAATTATGATTAAGTCTGTAGGAATGGATTTTGATAAATATGAAAAGGGAAGTATAGCTTTTGATTATGAAGCAATGATGAGAGATATAGGATATTCCCTAAGTGATATTATGAAAATTCAACGAGAAGTGGGAGTTGGAAATACACCTCTCTTAGAATTAAGAAATATTACTGCCTTGGCAAGAAAGGTATCAAAGACTGGAAAAGCAGCTAGGATATTTGTTAAAGATGAAAGCTGTAATCCATCTGGAAGTTTTAAAGATAGAAGAGCATCTGTATCTGTGTATGATGCTAAGGAAAGAGGCTATAAGGGTGTAGCATCAGCTACTTCTGGAAACTATGGGGCAGCAGTAGCATCCCAAGCAGCTATGAAGGGATTAAAATGTACCATAGTTCAAGAATGTTATGACTCTAAAAAAGTAGGACAACCAGAGATTCTTGAGAAGGGCAGAAAATGTGAATGGTTAGGGGCTGAAGTTTTACAATTAACAGTAGGACCAGAATTATTCTACACCTATCTAGAGACTTTAGAAGAAACAGGTTTTTATAATGCATCTTTATATTCTGCTTATGGAATAGCTGGAGTTGAAACTTTAGGTTATGAGATAGCTACAGAATGTAGAGAACGATTTGGAAAGGATCCAGAAGCAGTAGTAATTACCCATGCAGGTGGTGGAAATGTTACTGGTACTGCAAGAGGACTTATAAAGGCAGGAGCAAATAATACAAAAGTTATTGGAGCTTCTGTAAATTTACAAGGTCTTCACATGGCAAGTGATAAAGCCTTTAATAGAAAATCCTTCACTACTGGACACACTGGATTTGGTATTCCATTCATGGTATGGCCAGATAGAAGTGACGTACCAAGAAGTGCAGCAAGACCTCTAAGATATTTAGATAGATATGTAACCTTGCCACAAGGGGAAGTTTTCTACATGACTGAGCTTTTAGCACAGCTTGAAGGACTTGAAAGAGGACCAGCTGGAAATACTTCTTTAGCAGCAGCCTTTGTCATAGCTCAAGAGATGGAGGATGATGCAATTTTAGTAGTTCAGGAGACCGAGTATACTGGTGCTGGAAAGCATATAGTTCCACAATTAACCTTTGCAAAGGAAAATGGAATTAAAGTGCTTAGAGGTAATCCAATGGATGAAGTTCCAGGAGAAAATATTATACTTCCAGAGGATCCATCTTATTTACAAGTAGATAATAAAGAGCTAGACGATTATAGAAAATCATTAATTAAAAACACAGTAAAGCTTTTAAAAGAAAAAGAAATTGGACAGGTAGATTTAGATTTCTTATGTGAAGAAACAAAACTTAGAAAAGAAACAGTAATAGATATTCTTAAAGAATTTGGGGTTAATGTGAAATAGGGTTAATAAGTAAATAGGGTAAAGATAAATAATGTGTGAAATAATAAAAAACTATTAGGGGGAGAGAAGTAGTGAAAAGAGAAGACGATTTTGAAATAAGAAGAAAACATTTAGAAAGTTTAAGTGATGAAGAATTATATGAAAGGTTTTGGAAATTGACAGAAGAAATAGTAAATCCTATGGTGGATTTAGCATATGGAAATACCTCATCCTCTATAGAAAGGTCAGTACTTCTTAGAATGGGCTTTTCAAGCATAGAATCTCAAGATATAGTTCAAGAAGGCTTAAAAGCAGGACTTCTTGGAAAAGGTATGGGAAATGTAGTTTTAAAATATGCAAAATTAAAGAGTGTGCCATATTTAGAAGCTGGTAGAGAACTTGGAGAAGGAAAAGGCTGGAATGAAGTAACTAATTTGTTTGGGGGGGTTAAATAATGCTAGATATAAATAAGAAAATAGATGTAGCAGAAATACTTAAGGACTTAGATAAGTATGAACCTAAAAGAAGAGGTTGGCATTGGAGAGAAGAATATAATGAGCCAATGGGAGAGTTTGAATATAAGGAGATATCAAAACCCCTAAAAAATAGTAAAGCACTTCCATCAGCAACCAGCTTTGCTAATATAGACCCTCAACCAAAAGCTGTAATAACTTCGGAAATAGCTTCAGGAAGATTTGAAGATGATATTAGAAGAATGAGAATGGCAGCTTGGCATGGTGCAGATCATATAATGGTTATAAGAACATCAGGACAAAGTCACTATGATAGTTTAATTGAAGGAAGTCCAGAAGGAACAGGAGGAGTTCCAATAACTAGAAAAGAAGTTAGAGCTACAAGAAAAGCTCTTGATATGATAGAGGAAGAAGTAGGAAGACCAATAAATTTCCACTCCTATGTATCAGGGGTTGCAGGTCCAGATATTGCTGTAATGTTTGCAGAGGAAGGAATAAATGGAGCTCACCAGGATCCTCAATATAATGTACTTTACAGAAACATAAATATGGTTAGATCCTTCGTTGATGCAGCAGTAGCAAAACATATAATGGCATGGGCTGATATTTTACAAATAGATGGAGCACATAATGCAAACGCAACTGCAATGAAGGGTTATAAGGTAATGCCTGAACTTATGGTTCAACATGCTATAAATTCAAAATTCTCTGAGAAGGTTGGTATGAAACAAAGCAATATATCACTATCTACAGTACCACCAACAGCACCACCAGCTCCATGTTTAAGATATGATTTACCTTATGCTGTAGCACTTAGAGACTTATTTAAAAACTATAAAATGAGAGCACAGATGAACACAAAATACATGGCATCTTGTACTAGAGAAGCAACAGTAACTCATTCATTAAACTTGTTAATATCTGAACTTACTTCAGCAGATATTCAAAGTACAATCACTCCTGATGAAGGAAGAAATGTACCTTGGCATTATAATAATATCCATGCTGTAAATACAGCTAAGCAAGCTTTAATTGGCATGGATGGCTTAATGGATATGATAGAGCTTAAAAAGGATGGATATCTTCCAGAGAAGGTTAGAGAACTTAAGGAAAGAGCAGTATTATTCCTAGAGGAAATGATTGAAAATGGTGGATATTTCAAAGCTGTAGAAGATGGATTCTTTGTAGATTCAGGAGAATATCCAGAAAGAAATAGTGATGGTATTGCAAGAAAGATAGATGGAGGTATTGCTGTTGATACAGTAGTTCCAAGAGATAAAGAATACTTTGCTCCAGTATGTGCTCACTTTGGATATAATAATATTCCAGAAGAATATAACAAACCATGTGATGCAATAGATGAATGTACATTATGTAATCATAGCAAAATAGTTTATATAGATGAACTTGATGAAGAAGATAATGTTAATATAAGAATGGCTAAAAATAGTAAAGAGGAAGGAACTATAATTCCAGAAGTAGAGTGGAAGAATGATGGCTATGTATCTACAACATTATTCCTAACTGAAGAGGAAAATATAGCAGAGGCTGCAGCCCTTGAAATAGGAAGAAGAATGAATTTAACTGATGTAGAAGTTATTCATAAACAGGTTATGCAAGATGCAGAAGGTACTTTAGTAGAAATCAAAGGTAGAGTAAGCTTTGCAATTAAAAAAGATGAACTTAAGATTCCAGAAAAGCAAGAGCTTTTACCAGATGATGTAATGAGAGATTACGTTAAGAATAATCCTATTAGAGTGGTAGCTGCTACTGTTGGAGAAGATGAACACTCTGTTGGACTAAGAGAAATTATAGATATTAAGCATGGTGGTATTGAAAGATATGGTATAGATGTAGTATATCTTGGAACTTCTTGTCCAGTAGAAAAATTAATAGATGCAGCTATTGAAACAAAGGCTCAAGCTATAATAATGAGTACTATTATCACTCACAATGATGTACACACTAAGAACATGCAAAAGATTCATGATCTATGCATAGAAAAAGGTGTAAGAGACAAATTCATAATAGCTTGTGGAGGAACTCAAGTAACTAATGAGATTGCTGTAGCTCATGGTATGGATGCAGGCTTTGGTAGAGGAACTCATGGAAATAATGTTGCCTCCTTTATCATTGAAACCTTAATGAAAAAAGAACAATAATAATTTGAAGATTTATTATTAGATAAACTAGATTAAATAATAAAAAATATATGATATTTATATAAAGTACTGGGGGTGTCTCAAATAATTAAACTAAGTTTACCTTAAGGATAGATTAATGCTTAGTAAAATTTTGAGGTATCCCCTTTAAACTAGGAGGGAAGCTATGAGAGTTGAATATTTAATAGCGGAAATCGGAAGTACAACAACTGTAGTAACAGCCTTTAATTTTAAAAAAGGAGTTGAGGTTGTAGGACAAGGTAAGGCCTTTACTTCTGTTTTACAAGGTGATGTAACTATTGGACTTAGAAATGCAATTAATGAAATGGAGAAGCAGCTAGGAGAATCCATTGAATATGACAGAATGATAGGTGCTAGTAGCGCCGCAGGAGGCTTAAAAATAACTGTTCATGGATTAGTACAAGATATGACAGTTAAAGCTGCAAAGGAAGCAGCCCTAGGTGCAGGCGGAATTATAAAAATGGTAACAGCAGGTAAGCTTAGAAGAACGGATATTAAAAAAATAAAAGAAATAAATCCTAATCTTATAATGATTGCAGGTGGCACAGACTATGGAGAGAGAGAAACTGCCTTAGACAATGCTGAGATTATAAGAGATGCTGAGCTGAATATCCCTGTAGTTTATTGTGGTAATATAGCTAACCAAGAGGAAATAAAAGAGATTTTTGAAGGTAGAGAACTTTATGTAATAGATAATGTATATCCTAGGGTAGATGAACTAAATGTGGAGCCTGCTAGGGGGATAATTCAAGATGCTTTTGAAGTAAATATTGTTAAAGCCGGTGGTATGGATAAAATTAAAGAAATGGTGGATGGAGCTATAATGCCAACTCCTGGAGCTGTAATGGAAGCTACAAAATTACTCTATGAAATAATCGGTGATGTAATAGTGGTGGATGTTGGAGGAGCTACTACAGATGTTCATTCCGTAACAGAAGGTAGTGTGGAAATTTTAGATATATTAGTCACTCCAGAACCAAAAGCAAAGCGTACCGTAGAAGGTGATTTAGGGGTATATGTAAATAGAGAAAATGTATTAGAGCTTTTACAACATCACGAGTTAGAAGGAAGAACTAAGGATAGTATAAGTAGTTTCATTAAGCCTATTCCAACTACAGAAGAAGAGAAATATTGGAGTAGGGTCCTTGCTCAAAAGGCTGTAAACACTGCCATAGATAGACATGTAGGGCAAATTAAAAGAGTATACAATTCAGGAAGAAAGTTTAGTGCCTATGGAAAGGATTTATCAATGGTTAAATATATCATAGGTACAGGGGGTGCTCTAACTAGGTTAGGTAAAGGCAAGGAAATTCTAGAGAGTATAAAGGATGTTAAGGGAGACATTACTATGCGTCCAACAAAAGAGGCAAAGGTACTCCTAGATAATATGTATATCATGGCCTGTGCTGGAGTTTTAAGTAGAGAAAATAAAGAAGCTGCAATAGAATTGCTTAAAGCTAGTTTAAATTTATAATGACAAATTAGATTTTTAGTTTCTGTAAAGGAGGAGAGTTAGAGAATGGAAAAATGTTATTCAGAAGTAGAATTAAATCAAGAAAATTTAACTTATAATATTGCCCTTGAACAAGAGTTATGGAAAGAAGAAGTAAAGGATAGATATCCTAGAATTGAAATTGATTTAAATAAATTAACCTATAATACTAAATTTTTATTAAATATGTGTAATGGAAAGATGATAGACATCGCTGTAGTAACTAAGGTGTTTTGTTCACACCCCGATATAGTTCAAGGTGTTTTAGATGCAGGGGTAAAAACCATAGGAGATTCAAGAGTGGCTAATTTAAAAAAGATAGCAAATTTAAATTGTGAAAAGCTACTTCTTAGAATTCCAGCTCTTAGTGAAGTAAGAGAAGTAATCATGTATAGTGATATTTCCCTTAATTCAGAGATAGATACAATTAAGGCATTATCAAAGGAAGCTATAAGAGCTAAGAAAACTCATAAAATAATTTTAATGGTGGATTTAGGAGATTTAAGGGAAGGTGTTTTAGAGAAAGATGTACTAGAAATGTCCAGGGAAATTATTAAATTGCCTAATATAAAGCTTATGGGGATAGGAACAAATTTAACTTGCTATGGAGGAGTAATACCTGATGAAGTAAATTTAGGAAGGTTGCTAGAAATAAAAAACACCATAGAAGAAGAATTAAATATTAAGATACCTATAGTATCAGGAGGAAATTCTAGTAGTTTATATATGGTAATGAATAAAACTATTCCAGAAGGAATTAATAATTTAAGACTTGGGGAATCAGTGGTTTTAGGAAGAGAAACCGCTTATGGAAGAGATATTCCAGGAATGTTTAAAGATGTGTTTACTTTAAAAGGTGAAATTATAGAAATTAAGGATAAGCCATCAGTACCAATAGGAAATATTGGCATGGATGCCTTTGGAGAGGTTCCAACCTTTCAGGATAGAGGAACAATAAAAAGAGCTATAATTTCAATGGGAAGACAAGACGTAAAAATTGATGGAATAACTCCTAGAGATGAAAAAATAAGAATATTAGGTGGCAGTAGTGATCATCTTTTATTAGATGTAACGGAAAGTGAAGCAGACTACAAAGTTGGTGATATAATTTCTTTTGATGTAGATTATGGAGCATTATTATCTTCAATGACCTCCTCCTATATAAATAAGTGTATAATGTAAATAAAAAATAATTTTAAGGAGAGATTTAAATGGTTGATTTTAAATTATTTACTGAAGACTTAAATGTAGCAATAAGGAATCTGCATGAAAAAGGTGCCTTTTTAACTGTAAAGGCTGGAGATGAAGTTAATACTATGACAATAGGTTGGGGAAATGTTGGCTTCCAATGGGGAAAACCTATATTTACAGTGCTGGTAAGAAAGCATAGACATACCTTTTCTATTATAGAAAAAGCTGATAACTTTACTGTAACAATTCCTCTTGATGATAGCTTAAAGGAGGAAATTAAATTCTGCGGTACTAAATCAGGAAGAGATTATGATAAATTTAAGGAATGTGATTTGAAACTAATTCCAGCTAAAACTGTAGATACTCCAATAATAGAAAAATCTAATGTATTGACTTATGAATGTAAAATAGTTTATAAACAAGAAATGAATCCAGAGTTTTTATCTGATTCAATAAAGAGCTCAAGCTATCCAGCAGAGGACTATCATGTATTATATGTAGGTGAAGTAGAAGCTTGCTATAAACTATAAAACTGTATTTTAAATTGAATTAATAGCTTCCTATATAAATATTTGTATAGGAAGCTATTTTTATATGGAACTATAAAAATAGTTAACTATGAAGCTATTAAACTATATAACTAGTTAACTATTTGTTCTATTCATGCGGGTTTCAGGGGTTTTTCAATGTATTGGAAGCGTAAATATGTTGGAAATTTAAGGAGTATGAAGTCATTTCTAAAATTATAAGCTGATAAAATAAGTTAATATAGCTATTTGTATAACAAGGATAAGAGGAATACCAATAGTGAATTTTTTATGCTTAGTTTTATGTCTAAAAGTGCTCATACCAGCTAACATACCAATGGAACCTCCTATTATAGATATACATATAAGAGCTTTTTCACTAACCCTCCATTGTCTTTTTATAGCCTTCTTTTTATCTATTAACATTATAAAAAATCCAATTAGGTTTATTACTATTAAGTATAAAATAAAATTATTAAACATAAGACCTCCTAAAGTATTTATATATTTAATTTATATTATATAAAAATAAAAAGCAATAAGGATATATTTATTTTAATGGGTTGTATTAGTTAAAAGTACAATGTAAAAAACTCTCACCCATTGTTCAATTTAATAATAAAATACAACTAATCATTTGAGAAGAAAATATATTTTAGAGTTAGGTAGTTATTCAAATATACAAAATGTGCATGAAAGTATCATTTTTGAACATGAAAGTACATGGAAATAAAAAGGTAAAAGATGAAATTTGTAGAATTGTAAAAATGTAATAAATATTTGGGGGGATAATTGTGACGAAATTTTATAAAAACGTATGTAAATTACTTATAATTACATTATTGGTAACAATGACACCAATAAATGCAATCATAGTAAGTGCTACGGATGACACAGAAGAAGTAACTACTAAAAAAAATCAGGAGGCAGAAATAGTTAGAGAACTTGAAGAGAAGAGAGAGGAGAATACAAAGTACTTTTTAAAAGACGATGGAACTTATGAAGCAATATTATATGAAGAACCTATACACTATTTAAAAAATGGCAAATGGATAGATATCAATAATTCATTGCATGATAAAGGGAATTATTATGAAAATAAAGAAAATGAATTCACTGTTAGGATAGGTAAAAATGCCAGTGATAAAGAGCTTATTTCTGTATCAAAGGATAAGTATAAAATATGGTGGAACATAGGTGTTGGTATCGGAGAAAAATTAGAAGAAGTACCAGTATCAGATGATAAAGGTGTTGAAGAAGAAAAACCAGCTATAGATAATGAGAAAAATGAAGAAACAGAAAAGCCATCAACAGAGGATAAACCAAGTGAGGAAAATGAAAAACCATCAAGTGATGATAAACAAGAAGGGGAAATAGATAATCCACCTTTAGATGGCAAAACAGACGATGAAACAGAACCACCATCTACTGAGGACAAAAAAGGTGGAGAAACAGAAAAACCAACTACAAATGAAGAAATAAAGGATAGAGTAGATGATTCACCTATTGATAGTGAAACTACTAAATTAAAAAAGAAAACTAATTTAGTAGGAAAAGTATCAAAAAATACTAAAATAGATAACACTTCAAATAAAGAAAAAGAAAAAATTAAAGAGAATAAAGAAAAAGAAGAAAAAAAAGATTCAAATAAAGATGAGAAAGTAAGTAAAGAAACTAAAGAAAATAATAAAGCTGATATTAATGGAGATGTAAAAAAATCTAATAGTAGTGATAAAAATAAGAATAAAGATAATGATAAATTAAATAAAAAAAATAAAAATAGAAAAATAAAAAATATAAGCAAACTAAGTAAAGCATCAGTAGAAAATACAGATATAGATAAAGTTATTGATGAAATGGTGGAACAACAACTTGGAGGTAATAGAAGGTCAAAAAGATCAATTAGTAATAATAAGAGTTTAAGAGATAAGATTAAAAAGGAGATTGATAAGAAGTTTTTACCTAATGTTAAATCAAGTGTGGAATTTAAGTCTATTTACGAAAATATTGACTTAGAGTATAAATTGATAGGAAAAACAGTAAAGGAAAATATAATATTAAATGAAAAAATAGATAATCCTTCAATTTTGTTTAATTTGAATATAGAAAATCTAAAACCTAGAGTTGAAGGAAATATAATTATATTTGAAGACTTAGAGACTGGAGCGGAAGTATTCCAATTAGATAAGCCTTTTATGTATGATGCAAAGGGAGAATTGTCTGAGGATATTGAGCTAATATTCAAAGAAGCAGAAGAAGGAGGATATACATTAGAGATAGTTCCAAATAATGAATGGATTAATGATGATAAAAGAGAATTTCCAATTACAGTAGATCCCATAGTAAGAACAGAAATGAATACTAAAGAAATAGTAGATACTTTTACAGCTTATAATGATACTCAAGATAAGTGGAATAATATGTTTTTAAGAGTTGGAAATAATTCAGGAATAGGAAAAACAGAAACATATGTTAAATTTACTAAATTGCCAAAATTAAATGCTGGGGATATGGTAGTAAATGCAGAATTAGCATTATTTAAGGTGAATTCGGAAAGTGGAGCTGATGGCCAAATAAATGCATATACTGTCACTGAAAATTGGAATACAAGTGTACCGAATAAGAAATCACTGGCAACTGAAAAAAGGATATTAGATATTCAGACAGTGAAAAATGGTTGGTACTCTTGGGATGTCACCAAAGCTGTAAAAGGTTGGTATACAGAAGGAAATAATTATGGTATAGCATTAAAAAGGGATAACCCGGCATCAGGAAATACGACATTTTTGTCTTCTGATGCACCTGATCAACATAAAGCAGGATGGCCATTAGTAGTAATTCAATATGTTAATAATACAGGATTGGAGAACTACTGGACATATCATTCACAGGATATGGGTAGAAGTGGAATAGGATATATTAATGATTATAATGGTAATGTTGTTTTTACCCATAATGATTATACAGCCTCAGATAGTAGGTTAGCTTTAAAGATAGAGCATGTTTATAATAGTAATGATAAAGAGACTGATATAGGATACGGAAAAGGGTGGAAACTCAACATTCAACAAAGGATAACTGAACAAGTAATAAATGGTACAACCTATTATAAATATTTTGATAGTGATGGAACTAATCATTACTTTTATTATGATTCAGCATCTAAAACTTATAAATGTGAAAGTCTTGAAGGTATTAAATTCACTAAAAATAATGATGGAAGCTATATGATTACAGATAAAGATAGAAATAAATTATATTTTGTTCCTGGTGGGTACCTTAAAACTATTACAGATACTAATAATAACACTAACACTATACTTTATGATGGAACTAGAATAAGTGGAGTTAAGGATAGCATAGGAAGAACTACACTTTTACAATATACATCAGGTGGAACGTTAATTGGTATCACAGATCCGGCGGGAAGAAAAACTAGCTATGCTTATAATGGAATACAATTAAGTAGAATAACTTATCCGGATGGTAAGGCATCTTATTATACTTATGAAGGTAATAACAATTTATCTTCTGTTAAAAGTTTAGATGGTGCTAAATTGCTTTATACCTATTATGGCGGTTCTACTTCAAGAGTTAAAACTGCCACTTATGTAGATACAGCTGGGACACAGGGGCAAAGTCTAGCCTTTAAATACAGCTATAATGAAACTGAAATAAAGGATGTTAAGGGTAGAACTAATACTTATCAATTTAATAATGGAGGAAATACAATATCTATTAAAGATTCTAATGGAAGTGCACAATACTATAAATATGATAGTAATGAAAAAGCTAAAAATAGATTAGAGCTGGAATCTAAGGTTCAAAAGACAAGCAATAATTATTTAATGAACCATAATTGTGAGTTAAAGGATGGAAATTGGAGTGCTGGTTCTTGGTCAGGTTCTGCAGGTACTAATGAATTTACTACTACAAAAGCTAACATGGGAAAATATTCATTAAAGGTAAATATGACAAATAAAACTAGTAGGAGATTTTATAGTCAAGCTGTCACCTTAGAAAAGGGTAAGACTTATACATTTTCAGGATATGTATCCACTGATGGAATAAGTAATACTAATAAAAAAGGTGCTGCTTTATTTGTAAATTATACTGATAATACAGGGAATTATGTAACAAAAGATTCTAAATATATTAGTGGAACTACTGGATGGGATAGGGAATCTATAACATTTACTTTACCATCAGATGCGACATCTAATCTTGTATATATTAGATGTGGGTTAATTGAGGAATCAGGAACTGCATATTTCGATAACTTACAAGTAGAAGATGGAGAAGTTGCTAATAGATATAATTTGGTTGAAAATCCCAATTTTGTAGTTAATGGAGCACCTAATGCCAACTTTTGGACTACAAGTAACTGGGAAAGTACAAACGGATTATATACAACTACAGATTCAACTTATCCATCAAATCTAGATAAAATAAAAGCTGTTTATAAGATGCCTGGTAATACAGAAAAAGATAAAAGTATATATCAAACAATAAACGTTTCAGGAAAAAAAGATGATGTTTTTGTAGTAGGAGGTTGGGCAAAGGCAGAATCACTTCCTCTAATAGGCAATGGTAGATATTTTGCTTTAGATGTAGGACTAGAAAAACCAGATGGTAGCTATGAATGGACTGTTATTCCTTTTAATGGAGATTCATCAACATGGCAATATGTATCAGGACAAGTTGTGGCTAAGAGTGATTATAAAAGTGTAAGAGTATATGGACTTTACTATAAAAATGCTAATATAGCTTATTTTGATGGATTCCAATTATATAAAGAAGAGTTTGGTGCAAGCTATCAGTACGATGATAAGGGTAATATAACGTCTACAGAGGATTTAATAAAACAAAAAACTAATTATAAATATGATGGTGATGATAAATTAACTTCTGTTACAGATCCAAAAGGAAATACAACTAAGTATTCATACGATGGTAATAGGAATTTAATTCAAACTACTACTGCAGAAAACATTGTAAGTTCTTTTATTTATGATGAGTATGGAAATTCAGTAGTATCAAAGATATCTGGAAGTGGATTGTTTATGGAAAGCAGTAATATTTCAAGTGATACTGCAGGATACACAAAAAGAACTATAGATACCAGTGGAAACGAAATACTGAACGTATATAGCGAATCTAAGGATAACTTAGATGTAACTATTAATTCACAAGAGGTTTCTACTTATTATGGATATGATGAAACAGATAAGCTTATAAATACAAGTGCCTATAACCCATATGGTGACAAAAAGACAGGAGAAACTTTCCTTGTAAATGGTAATAGTAGTGGAGATTTAGGAAGTAAATCCCTTGGGTTGGGTGCTACTCCAGTTAAGGATAACAAAGGGCATTACACTTTCAAAGTTCAAGATGGAGGAGGAGTTCCATATAATTTAGGGATAAGCAAAAATAAAGGGACTATTGCATTAAAATTCAAGCCACAAAGTAATGGTAGTCTTAGGTATTTACTTTGCAGTTCATCACCTAATGGTGGATCTTTAGCTGTATATGTAAATACGAGCAATAAATTATGCTTGGCATTTAAAGATAGTAGCGGAATTTGGAAAGAGTCTATTGTATTAAATAAAGCTATAAGTGCTAACACTTGGTATTCTATGATAGTACAATGGGAAAATACATCTTCAGGATTAAAAGCTACATTAACTATAGATGATGAAGTAAAGAATGCTACTGTTAGTAATGTAAAAGACTTTACTGGTGGTAAGGTTATAGTTGGAGCAGATTTTAATAATAAAAATGCATTAAATGGAGAAGTGGAAGAATTATATTGTTCTACAGGTGTGGACAATTTAACAGAACTAAAGCAGCATTATAATAAATTGAAGAGTGGTAACTATGGATACTACAAAAATTGGGATGAATATGTTCCTTTAAGAGGAAATTCTTCAAGTATTAATGGACTTAGAGCACTTACAGATAAGAGCAAGTATGATTCATCTAATGAGTTAACTATGCAAGCTACAGGAGACAGATATGCTAACTATAGTAGTGGAATAAGGGACAACTCAGGAACAATGAATCTTTGGCTTAAACCTAGTGCAAGTACTAGTACAAGATATATATTTTCTGGAACAACTAGAGAAAATATTGGTGTGATAGAGGCATATTTAGCTTCGGATAATAAAGTAAAGTTGTCTGTTAAGAATAGTAGTGGAAATATTGTAGACATAATAACATCGAATACAGCTGTAACCACAGGACAATGGAATATGTTAACAATATCTTGGAATAAAAGCGGAACAACTCTTACAACCAATATGTATATTAATGGGAATAAAGAGAAATCAGTTTCAGGTACCTATAAAGATTTTTCAGGAGCTAATATATGTATAGGTCAAAAATTATCTGGTAGTTCAATAGAAGGAAATCTAGATGAACTCATACTTTCAAGCAAATGCTATGATGACAATACTGTAAAATCAATGTATACTAAAGGAAGAGGAAAGGTAACTGCTAGGGTAGGACAGAACAACTATGCTTATAATAATGATAGATTATCAAAGGTTTCTAGCAATAGTACAAGCTACAACTTTACCTATGATGGAAATGGAAATCAGAAATCTGTAGCAGTGGGAAGTAGCACTTTAATAACTAATAACTATGATAATGTATCAGGTGTATTAAAAAATGCTACCTATGGAAATGGCAATACAGTAGCCTATGCTTATGATAATTTAAATAGGGTAACTAGTAAAACCTTAGATGGTAAGACAGCTTCAAAATATACCTATGATAATTCTGGGAATTTAGCTATATCACAGGATTTAAAAAGCGGAATTACTAATAAATACACCTATGACTTAGCAGACAGACTAGTAAAAACAGAGGATTCAAGTGGAAATTGGTTTAAATATGATTATGATAAGACTGATAAAACTAGTAAAAAAGAAAACTATATAGCAGGAAAATCATATTCCACAAGCTTTAATTTTGATAAAGACGGAAAAACTACTAAAGTAGCATTACCATCAGGAAAAAGTTTAGCTTATAGCTATGATAGTATAGGACGAACTAAATCTAAAATATTAAACCTAGATAATAGCAAAACATTTAATACAGAGTATGAATACAAAGCTGGTTATGCAGGTTCAACAACTTCAATGGTATCATCAATAAAAAATGGCAATAGCGAAATAAAATATACCTATGATGCTTTAGGAAGAATTGAAACTGTAAATAATGGACAGAAAATAGAATATTATTATAATGAATTAAATCAACTTATAAGAGAAGTAAACAATGTATTAAAAAAGACTATAGTATATACCTATGATGCGGGAGGAAATATACTAAACAAAGTAGAACATATACAAGCTGGTATAGTTGCAGGAGCACAAAGGAGTTACAGTTATGCTTACGAAGATCCAAACTGGAAGGACAAATTAACATCTTACGGTGGAAAAGCCATAACTTATGATTCCATAGGAAATCCACTAACCTATGATGGATATACCTTTAAATGGGAAGGTGGAAGAACATTATCTTCTATAACAGGAAACGATAAAAATATAAATTATAAGTATAATAGTGATGGAATAAGAACAGAAAAAACAGTAAATGGAGTAAACTATAAGTATACATTAGAGGGAAGTAACGTAGTTTATGAAGAAATAACTAATGGGAGTGCTGTAGATAAGATAGTATATAATTATGGTGATAATGGTTTAGTAGGCTTTACTCTAAATGGTAAAGAGTATTTCTACATTAGAAATGCACAAAGTGATATCATAGGAATACTAGATTCTAATGGAACTGAAGTTGTTTCTTATATTTATGACACCTGGGGCAAATTAAGATCTATAACAGGAGATAAAGCCTTAGGAGAAAAGAATCCTTATAGATATAGAGGATATAGATATGATACAGAGACTGGATATTACTACTTACAATCAAGATATTATAATCCTGAGTGGGGAAGATTCTTGAATGGGGATGCTATTGGTGGAAGTATAGGTGAATTGTTATCACATAATACTTTTGCTTATTGTAATAATAATCCTGTTATATCAAAAGATCCTAATGGTTTTAGACCTATGTATACTCAAGGAGAAGAAACAGCTGCAATGAGAGATGCTTCGTATAAGGTTATGAATAATTATGGAAAAAGAAAAAATAAGAATACTAGTGGTGTAATTACGACAAGGACTACTAGCGGGTATACGAGACATGTGGCTGATGCTGAGATTGCAAATGTTACGGGGATTTATGGTAAGTCTGGGGTGTTTGGAAGTTGTGAAATAAGCACTCCCGACTTTCCGATACAAGCCTATTTAGGCGGAGCAACAGGTATTGGAGCAGTATGGAATGGTGATAATAAATGGGATGTCTATGAATTAGGTCTACATCTTACGCCACTTAAAGCTGGGGGTAGACTCAAAGGAGGTATTGGAATTTTCAACTGCGAGCTACAAGTTGGAGCATCTCTTGGAATTGGAGTTAGCTTTACGACTGGAGGATATGCTGACAGTAGTGGATTTGGGGTAGTATTAGGAGCAGCAGCTAGTTGGTTTTTTGGAGCTGAAGTTACTGGAAAGGTATGGATTGATTTTTAAAGTGTTACCCCAAATTATTACTTTAAAAATAAATTAAGTGAGAATACATGAACAATTTTTAGGAGACTAATGTATTACTAAAATTTTTATTAAATAATAAGGTGTTAAGTTTAAATATCTACGAGAGGAGAGAACGTAATGGGTAAGGATGTTTTAGTAAATATTTTATGCTTTATAATAAGTGCATGTTTAAATATTAAGTGGGTATATCATATGTTGAGAGGTATTATGCCACAAATTAATTTAGAAAACAAAAAGAAAAAAACTGAGTTAAAAAAAGCATTAAAATATCTATTTATTACGATTGTATATATTATTATAATAAATAAACTTGTTTAAAATTTTTTAAATAGATAGCAAATGTTTAGTAGTCTTTATAATCAAAAATTGTTTTTATTAGGGAGAGGATTAATTATAGAAAATTTATCAATAAAAATTTTAATAAATATAGTATATATAATTTTACTATTAATTTTATTATTAATTGGATATGTAATATTTAAAGAGTTTTCTAAAAGTGCAAAAGAAAAGAAGCAGCAACCAGGATACAAATTTCTTATGAACTATTATAAGTTTTTAGGTATACTTACTATAATTTTTAGTGTTACATATATATTTAAATTAATATTTGAAATATTTGGATATATATTATGATTATAACCAGAACCTATAAAATATTTATATTATAGTGAAATTGTATAATATAAATTTATCTTATTCTGAAGCGAAGTAAATTATATAATATACTTTAAAAATGAGGGAGGGTTTTCATAAAATAGAATTATTTATTTTGTGAAAGCCCTCTGTGTATATTAATTTTAAAATATATAAATAAAAATATACAATTAATAAAACATTAGAAATGCTCAAAGTGATATTATAGGAATAATAAACTCTATTGGAAAACAAGTTGTTTCTTATACCTATGACACCTGGGGTAAATTAATATCTATAACAGGAGATAAGGCATTAGGAGAAAAGAATCCTTATAGATATAGAGGCTATAGATACGATACAGAGACTGGATATTACTACTTACAATCAAGATATTATAATCCTGAGTGGGGAAGATTTTTGAATGCGGATGCCTTAGGTGGAAATGTAGGTGAATTATTATCACATAATACTTTTGCTTATTGTAATAATAATCCTGTAATTGGCAAAGACCCTAATGGGTTTAGACCTATATACACTCAAGGTGAAGAAACAGCAGCGATGAGAGATGCTTCATATAAGGCTATGGAGGAATTTTATACTTCTAAATCAACGTCACACTCAAGCTCAGTTAGAAAAAGTAATTCTGTAGGGGGTATAATGCCAACTAGTAATCAAGTAAGAGAGGTAGTAAAAGGTGGAATAATTGGAGCTGTTGAAGGTAGAATAGGTTCACTGTTGTCAAGTATTCCTGATAATTTTGTTTATTATGCGAATAGAGTAGCGAGGAGACATGGAGGACTTGCAATACCAGTAAAAGGTTCATCTACTGCAAGAGTTATAGGAAAGGTTGAAGGTGTAGGAGGAATTGGAATAGTTTTAACAGGCGTTGCAGTTTGGGATAACTATCATAGTGGATACAGTAAAGAAGAAGCATTTTGGAGAAGTACAATAGATGTCGGAGCAGCAGCTTTAGCAATAGGAGTAGGATTTTTTACTCCAGTTGGATGGGGAATAGGACTAGGTATGGCAATAGGAATTGGTGCAGAAGTAGGTAAGAATCATCTGTGGGGTAGAGATTAGATTGTGATACCATAAAATTTAGAAAGTAGGAAATTTATATGATAAGTAAGAAAAATATTTTAGCTACTATAATAATTCTTATAATAATGGCATTTATTAGGATTATGGGCATAGATGATATACCACAGCCAATAATTTTTGCTATATTACTATTGATTATTTTATACTTATTTATATTTGTTTTTAAGTATAAAGGTGATAAAAAAGAACGAATATATTTATTAGTTATGACAATACAAGCTGCAATACTAGTAATTATATTAGTAGTTTCAGTAACCGTACAAAATAAATACCAGGATATTTCTTATAGATACAAGCCCATATTTGTAACTTTAATGGCAATCCTATTTTTAAGTCTAATAGTAACTGTATATAGTTTAGGATTCTATAAATATAAAAACAATAAATTTAAAGATAAGTAATTAAGGTTTGTTAAAGAGCTAAATTAAAGTAAGTTTTAAAAGTGATAATAATCTAAATAAGGTTATTATCATTTTTTGATATAATATATAAGAATGATAGTGGTGAAATGAAAAAGTCTATAATGGCTATACCTTTAAAAGGGAATATGGAAGAACTCTAATATCAATAGAAGGAAATGATGTATTTTATTAAGAATTAACTAATAGAATTTGTGTAGAATAACAGAGTTTTTAGCTTGTCTGAGAATATTTTTTCTCACAGAAGGTTAGAAATCGTTATCTAGGGGCGTAGTAGCCCTTAGTGAAACTAGCCATCAGATAAAATTTTATATAGCTATGGAGATAAAGGTCTTTTAGGCTTCGTGCTAAATGATACNNTGAGTGGGGAAGATTCTTGAATATTGATGCTATTGGTGGAAATGTAGGAGCATTGCTATCACATAATATATTTGCTTATTGTAATAATAATCCTGTTATATCAAAAGATCCTAATGGTTTTAGACCTATGTATACTCAAGGTGAAGAAACAGCTGCAATGAGAGATGCTTCTTATAAGGTTATGAATAATTATTATGCTAACAAAGGTAGTTCAACATCAAATGGAAATTCAGGTTTTAACTATTGGGTCAGTGGAATTAAAGCTACAGGCGGAAGTATAGCAGATAATATTGGCAGTAAGGTTGGTAAGCTAATTAACACTGGTTATAGAAAAATTTGTGACATAAAAGCATTTGGACCAGCATTTAGAGTAAATGTAGCTGGAAAAAGTTTTTCCAAAAGTCTGGGTAAAAAGGCATTAGGTTATGTTGGAGATATTGGTATAGGTGCATATTCTGCAATCAACAGCTTCATCAAAGGAGACGTTACTGGTGGATTTATTGATTTAGGTGCTACAGTTGTAGGAATTGGTGCAGGATGGGCAATTGGAGTGGGAGTTGCAGCACTAATGACAGTAAGTGCTCCAGTTTGGGCCGTGACAGGTGCAACATTTATAGCTACAACTTCAGTCACTGTACTTATAGATTGGGGTACGAATAGAATAAAAGATAATATCAATGGGAGGTGATTAATGTGGATAAAAAGAATATTCCAAAGATGGGTGCAGCAATGGGTCTTTTTAGCTTGCTAATTATTAGAGCGTTATCTGAGAAATATGGAAATAATGCAAGAATAATGATTGGAGGAATATCAGTTATAATTGGAATATGTATTATATTATTTATTCTATGTATGAAAAAGTATGTTCTAGCATTACTATCATTAGGTGTAATGTTACCAGGTATAATTGGATTTATTGGCATGTTGTTAGATAATATATATATTGTAGGAGCTGGAATAGTATTAGTATTTATTATTATGCCTATAATAGCTAAAATTGCACCTAAATATAGAAAATGATAGGCAGAGTGATAAAGAATGCATCATAAGGAGTAACATTTATCATTATTAAGATTAAATTATAATTGTAATTAAATAAATAATTATTAAAAGTCAGTAGTAGTGAGTTGTTCACTTTACTGGCTTTTAATGATAAGTCTAATATAAAAAGTAACAATCTACAATTGATATATATTTAAATGTGAATATGAAGGAACTATAATATCACTAGAAGGAAGTAATGTAGTATATGAAGAAATAACTAATGGAAGTAATGTAGATTAACAGAGTTCTTAGCTTGTGTGAGAATGGTTTTCTCTCACAGAAGGTTAGAAATCGTTATCTAGGGGCGTAGTAGCCCTTAGTGAAACTTAGGGATACTAGCCATCAGATAAGATTTTTTATAATTATGGTGATAATGGTTTAGTAGGCTTTACTCTAAATGGTAAAGAGTATTTCTACATTAGAAATGCACAGAGTGATATCATAGGAATACTAGATTCTAATGGAACTCAAGTTGTTTCTTATATTTATGACACCTGGGGCAAATTAAGATCTATAACAGGAGATAAAGTATTAGGAGAAAAGAATCCTTATAGATATAGAGGCTATAGATATGATACAGAGACTGGATATTACTACTTACAATCAAGATATTATAATCCTGAGTGGGGAAGATTCTTGAATGCTGATGGAGTAGTATCTACAGGTCAAGGTATGTTATCTCATAATATGTTTGCATATTGTGCTAATAATCCCGTAATTTTCAAAGACCCATTAGGGTTGGCGCATTGTATGTCAAATGAATATGGTGGTGGAGGCGGTTTTGGTGCCGCTGCTATTGGCGGTAGTGGAGCGTTAGCAGACACCGTAAAAGGAGCATGGTATGGCACTGTTGGAACAATAGGAACTATTTGAAAAATTATAACTTTTTCTAGTAATAATAGTATAAATAATAATCCTAAAAGAAAGACTAATACATCGGGATTACAAAATCAAGGACCAGTTATTGGAAGTGTTAAAGGAGCACCACCAGTTGATGCAGGTAATCAAAAAAACATGTACTAACACATCCAGGTAGTATACCAGAAAAGACACAATGGCCTGAAGGTGAAACTGGTGTTGATTTAACGCAAGAAGGATGGTTAAATGGTCAAGGTGTAAAAAAGACACCACATGAGGAAGTAAGAGTATGGGATACTGGTAAAGTAATTGGTAATAATGGAGAGACTAGAGTAAAAGTTCATATGAAAGAGAAAACTGGAATGATACATGGATATCCTGTTAAGTAGGAGGTTAAAAATGATTAATAATGTAACAAGGTATATAGAAGATATATATACAAGAGGGAATACAAAATATATTCTAAAGAACTATGTAAACAGCGATTACTGGACTGCTAAAATACAAGCTTTTTTTAATAGTTATTATGTTGAAAACTTAACAGATTATAATTATAGCACATGTTTTACTATGTATATAAATATTTCTGACACAACTGCAGAAGTTGGAACAGAAGAATTTCGTAATTTTATTAAAGATTTTGGTCCTTTATATAGAATTCAGATTCAGATATCGGCAATTGCCCCCTTTGCAGTGATTAAATATATTAAATATGAATATGATAATGGTAATTTCAGTTACGAAGATAGTTTTCTACCATATATGCATAGTCACTATGTATTAGATGATAAAATAAAAGAGTTTTTAGAAAAAAATAATGTGCATTTATTAGGTAGTGATATTTTATCCTTAGAAATAGATAATATTTCATTAGAATTGAAGGAGGAGGGTGTTACAGTCTATAATTGCTTATTTGAAGATGAATATTAGAGATAATTAAATTATATTTATAGATAAAGTAAAAATGATATCATATAGAGAATATAGAAGCTATTTAAGATCGCTTATGTAACTTTTATCGCATTTAAGAAGCTTAGAAAGATACATTATAATTATTCTAGATAGATAGTCATAGTTTTAGAAAATTCCTCCCTAGCTTTTCTAGAACCATAATAATAAGATGATGAAATTGAATATATTACCGACGAAAATGATTGAAGAACAATATTTAGTGTTGAATAGTATTAGAAAATAGGTAAATAAAATAATTATTATTAGTAGTTAATAATAAATTTAGAAAGAAAGTTTCGTTATATTTACTATAATGAAACTTTCTTTTATATATGAAGATAATGTGTTTATTATCTTGACTTATATGAAAAAAATAGAATTCTGCTTAGAAAAAGTCTATCTAATCTATACAAGTAAGCTCCGCTGGCTAAATCAGAGATTTAGAGTGTCACTTAATTACAAATTAGAAGGAAATAGGGTAGTTTATGAAGAATAACTAATGGAATTCAAATTGTTTCTTATATCTACGACACCTGGGGGGGAAATTAATATCTGTGGATAAATATGGTTATTCATGGGATGGTGGTGGAAAGAGAGTTGTTGTAGATGCAGCTGCATTGGCAGTAGCAGTTGTCACTGGTGCTTATTTGTTTATAGTAGTAATAGTAGCAGTAATTTGTTTAATTACTAAAGGATAGTTAATATTGTTGCTAATATTTAGTTTTCAAAATATGTATTAGAGATTAAAATAAATTACTTTTAGGTTTAAATGCATGATCCTTATAACTTTAGAAACACTCCCAGCTTAGGCTATGGGTGTTTCTTCTAGATTAATTACAAAAATATGAATACATAAATTGTTATAAATCAAATTGATAATATAACGTTCATAGAATTTTAAGGTCAAGATAATACAGTAATCAATAAAATGATCTCATCAATAATATCAAATGGAATTAGAGCTACGTATGGAAGGAAATAGGATAATGTTGGAAGCACGGTAAGGAATCCTAAAACGCTAGCTATAGAAAAAATTATTACACAAAAGCTTTTTAGCATTTAGAATTTACCACTTGAAATAGGAAATCCACTAACCTATGATGGATATACCTTTAAATGGGAAGGTGTAAGAACATTATCCTCTATTACAGGAAATAGTAAAAACATTAGTTATAACTATAATAGTGATGGAATAAGAACAGAGAAAACAGTAAATCAATGTGGAAATTCCTTTTCATATGCATTCAAATGAGTAAGTTTCACTAGTTAAATCAGAGATTTAGAGTGTCACTTAAATACACCCTAGAAGGAAATAAGGTAGTTCATGAAGAAATAACTAATGGAAGTACAGTAGATTAACAGAGTTCTTAGCTTATTGGAGAGTTTTTTTTCTCACAGGAGGTTAGAAATCGTTATCTAAGGACGTAGTAGACCTTAATGAAACTTAGGGATATTAACCATCAGATAAAATTTTTTATAACTATGGAGATAGTGGTCTTGTAGGATTCATGTTAAATGATGCTGAACAATATTTTTACATTAGAAATGCACAAAGTGATATTATAGAAATACTAGATTCCAATGGAACTCAAGTTGTTTCTTATACCTACGACACCTGGGTTAAGTTAATATCTATAACAGGAGATAAAGCCTTAGGAGAAAAGAATCCTTATAGATATAGAGGCTATAGGTATGATACAGAGACTGGATATTACTACTTGCAATCAAGATATTATAATCCTGAGTGGGGAAGATTCTTGAATGCAGATGGTTTAGTATCTACAGGACAAGGATTCATTGGTTATAATATGTTTGCTTATTGTTTAAATAGTCCTGTAAATAGAAGAGATGATAATGGATTACGTTCCGGTTGTATTACAGAAGGAGCTAGTGGAGGGAGCTATACATCAACTCCATCAAATAGTGGTGAGGTAGAAAGAGCTTATTTTTCAATACCTAATTTAATGGGTTCAATAGCGGGAACAGTTTTAGGAGCTGTAGAAAACGTAACAAGAACTTGTAAGGCGTATTTATATAATGGTAGTATTAATTTATATCCTGCATCAAGTATAATGCAAAAAATTAAACCATATACGGCTGTAGCTAGTGTAGTAGGTGCGTTTGCTATAGATTATGTTGCAGGTAAAGCAATTACTTATGGGCAAAACATGTTATATAGAAAATTTGGATAGGAGTAGAGAATTTTATGATTTATAGATGTAAAAAAATCATGTTGATTGTTACATTAGCAGCCATAGCAGGATTATTGTGGCTTAGCTTGAACAGTAGAGCAATTGAGTATAAGATATTTCTTATGATAGGAGTTATTATAACATCAGTTCAATATGTATTTGCGTTATTTGAATATTTTATTATAGAGGATGACAAAATTACTCGTGTGCGTAAATTTGGAACTAAAAAAGAAGTAATGTATTGGAAAGATGTAACTATAGTTACAGTACTTCCCTATAAATTATTTAAAGGGATAATACTGAGATCTAATGAGTTGGAAGCTTATGATATGGTTATTAGTGATACAATAAAAGGATATAAGGATATAGTAAGAATCGTATATGAAATAACAAAGGATAATTCTGATGTTTTTATAGATGTAAGAATAAATGAATTACTGGATAAATGGAATAAATAATATATGTAAAAAAGGTGATAGTGATTCTATAATTGAATGCTATCACTTTTTTTATTAAAATAAGAACTGAAACTCCATATTATCTATAAAAATATGGAGTTGATCTAGGAAAGTTAATTCAAGTCATATTAATAACTTGAATGAGGAAGAACATAAAAAGATATGTAATTAGAAGTAGAGAATGATGAACTAAGTAATAGTAGTGTATATTTTACGAGTAATAATCAAATATATCACAAGGAGCTAAAGAAGAGAATACAATGAAGCGCTTAAGAAAACTATAGTTTATACCTAAGATGAATGTGGAAAGATTCTAGTTCGGATAGCAGTTACTGATTAAGTAATTGGTAGCAAAATAGCTTCTAAGCTAGGTACATTTAGTAAGTATAGAGAGTGGACATACAATCCAAGTAATTATATATATAAACTTAAGTTAAACGGAGGGGGTAAAGCCCTTAATGGATTAAAAGGTGTAGGAGCAGTAACACTAGGAATAACTTCTATTCAAACTATTAATAGCATATGTAAAGGTGAAATATATGGAGCGGTGGTAGACTTAGGAGCTACAGCGTTAGGTATTGGAGCAGGTATTTTATCTAGTAGTTTAGCTACTTATGCCATTGGAGCATTTGGGTTAGTAGCAGCGCCAGCAGCTATAGTTACAGGAATAGGTATAGGAGTTGGATTTTTGGCATCGGTAGGTATAAATATAGTAGCAGATAAGATGAAGAGTAATCATTATGGGAGGTAGTAATATTGAAAGAAAATACAAAATTGTTATGTATTATTATACCAATATTGGTAACGATAATAGGAAATATATTATATAATAGATATGGTAGTAAAGTGAAAAATAGAGTTTTTGCAATAGTATGTGTAGCAACAGTTTTGATAATTTTAATAGGTATCTCATACTTATTAATAAAAAGATATTATATATTGTCATTAGCATGTTTATGTGCCGTTATACCAGGTATAATTATTACCATGGGCTTATATACTGAAAATACAAACTTAGTTATTATAGGAACTGTGTTAATTATTATTGTCTTAATAGTAATGTATGTATTTTTAAAACTATATGTAAAAAACAAGAATAAATAATTTTTAAAATTGAAAGGTAAATACTTAAGAAGGTGATAGTTGTTCCAATCAAGCGGAATAACTATCACTTTTTCTTTCTATATGATATTGATAGTTGGTAAATTATATAGAAGGAAAAAGATCATTCCATGAAGAAATAATGAATGTACAATCAAGATATTATAATCCTGAGTGGGGAAGATTCTTAAATGCGGATGCTATTGGTGGAAGTATAGGAGCATTACTATCACATAATATATTTGCTTATTGCAATAATAATCCTGTAAATGCTAAAGGCCCTAATGGATTTAGACCTATATACTCAAGGTGAAGAAACAGCTTCAATGAGAGATGCTTCATATAAGGCTATGGAGGAATTTTATACTTCTAGATCAACGTCAAACTCAAGCTCGGTAGAAAAAGTAATTCTGTAGGGGGGTATAATGCCAACTAGGAATCAAGTAAGAGAGAGTAAAAGATGGAATAATTGGAGTTCTAGAAGGTAGCTTTGGTGATGGGTTAAAAGAAATTCTGGATTATATTGAATATTGTGTCAATAGGCAAGCTTGGAGACATGGAGGAACATTAATTCCAGTAAAAGGTGCATTGCTAATAACAGCAAGTACTCCAATTTGGGACACTGCAGCTATAGGTGTAGGAACATTTGTAGCCGTAACTGCAGTTGGTGTAGCCATAGATTGGGGCAACTAAAATAAAAGATAATATCTATGGGAGGTAAGTAAAATGAAGAAAAAGGATACTCTAAAGATAGGTGCATCAGTAGGTCTTTTTAGTGTATTAATTAGTAGAGTTTTATCTGAAAGATATGGAAATGATGCAAGAATAATGATTGGAGGAATATCAGTTATAATTGGAATAGGTATTATATTATTTATGCTGTGTATGAAAGAGTATGTTATAGCATTACTATTATTAGGTATAATGCTACCAGGTATAATTGCAGTTATTGGTGTATGGTTAGAAAATGGGTATATTGTAGGAACTGGAGTAATATTGATATTTATTATTATGCCTATAATAATAAAAATTGCACCTAAATATAGAAAATGATAGACAGATTGATAAAGAATGCATCATAAAGAGTAACATTTATCATTATTAAGATTAAATTATAATTGTAATTGAATAAAGAATTATTAAAAAGTCAGTAGTAGTGAGTTGTTCACTTTACTGGTTTTTAATGATAAGTCTAATATAAAAAGTAACAATCTACAATTGATATATGTTTAAATGTGAAGGTGAAAGAACTACAATATCAATAGAAGGAAATAAGGTAGTTCATGAAGAAATAACTAATGGAAGTACAGTAGATTAACAGAGTTCTTAGCTTTTGTGAGAAGGGTTTTATCTCACAGAAGGTTAGAAATCGTTATTTAGGGGCGTAGTAGCCATTAGTGAAGAAGGGATACTAGCCATCAGATAAATTAGTTTATAATTATGGAGATAGTGGTTTAGTAGGATTTACTCTAAATGGTAAAGAGTATTTCTACATTAGGAATGCTCAGAGTGGTATTATAGGCATAATAAACTCTATTGGAAAACAAGTTGTTTCTTATACCCACGATACTTGGGGTAAATTAATATCTATGGATTAAAAGGAAACTCCTTTTCATATTCATTCAAATGAGTAAGTTCCACTAACCAAATTTAAATTTGGAGTGTCACTTAAGACATTAGGAGAAAAGAATCCTTATAGATATAGAGGATATAGATATGATACAGATATAGGTGTAATAAGTATATAAAAACTCTGTATGAATTTTGTGAATTAAGGTATAAAAAATTAAATAGCGGTATGGAGGATATAAGGTATGAGCAAAAATAATATAATAAATATTATAATTTTTATTATAAGTATATATTTAAATTACAAATGGGTTTTTCCTATTCTAAGGACAGTTACATCTTTTGGTAATAATTTGGATAAATATGAAAGAAAAAAGGAACTTAAGAAAGGAGTAAAATATTTAGTTATAACAGTTATATATGTTGCTATAGTTATTTATTATTTGAATAATAGAAGGTAATATAAAATGAAGCGTTAGTGTTAAAATTTGATAGTGCTTGCTGCACATGAGAGGTGATAAATATAAATCAAGTAGTTGTAGAAGTTTTAATTAATGTAACATACATAATATTATTATTTATATTAATGTTAGTTGTATGGGTATTCTTTAAAGATTTATCTAAAAGACCAAAAGAAAAAAGTTCTGAAGTATTATATAAGTTTTGGATTAATTATTATAAGGTTCTAGCATTAGTTTTTATTGTTTTTAGCATTATATTTATAAGCAACTTAATGCTAAAGATAATAGATTTACTTACTTAAAGTTACGATATGGTTATAGCTATGAAGTAAAAGTATATAGAGATATAGTAAGAATCGTATATAAAAGAACAAAGGATAATTCAGAGGTTTTTATAGATGTAAGAATAAAGGAATTACTGGATAAATGGAATAAATAGTATATGTAAAAAAGGTGGTAGTGATTCTATAATTGAATGCTATAACTTTTTTTATTAAAGTAACAAATGAAAAGTAATCCGGCAAATGTTGCTTGTCCATAAAAACACATGTTTAGGAGGGGTTAAAATGAACAGCGATGAATTATTAAAAAAAATTCAGGATATAATTTTTTCAGTTCCGGGAGAAATATATAAATACAATCAGCCTAGTGATTGTTTTGATGATGATTGGAGAGAAGCTTCAACTCAAGAAAGGGCTTTTTTGTTAGTTGAAAGTTTGCTTATAAACCTAAACAAAAGCAAAACAGAAGAAAATACAAAACAAAAAGAAAATCTTGTTGAAGTTAAGATTGATAAACTACCAAGATTTTATAGCATAGCAGATGAAAATATATTCTTCAATGCTATTTACACCGTGCAATCCATAAAAGAAGTAATTGGAAATGGGAGGGAGTTATTTCTATATTATGATAAGAATATAACAAATGAAGAAAGAAATTTCATAGTTGGATTATTTAAAAGATATCAAATTCCTATCCCATCTATAATTAATAGTTAGTATTCAATAAAATAAGTATCAACTAGCTTAGTTGCTACTTAAAGTTACATATAACTATTCTGAAAAATATAAGTAGGAATTTGATTTATACCAATTATTATGTGAGAGACAGGAGTGATTCCTATCTCTATTTTTCGTATTAAATAATATTATAATTATACATTATATAGGAGAATTTTTTAAATTTTAGGTCTAGAAACATCATTAAAAGTCTGGATTAAACATTAGTTAAGTAATACTAAAATGGGGGATATTTAAGGAGGTAGTATATCAATTATGAATATAAAAGTTGGATTAATAATTATATTTATTACAATTCCATGTATAATTTTAACATTTAAAGCTGTACAGCATATTATGAAGGGGTTGCCAAGTGGAGAGAAAGTTAAAATGAAAGAATTAAAGATAGGATTAGTGTATATTATTATTATAATCATATATACGGTTATATCTAATTTAATTTTAATTAAATTACATTAACAACTAGATGGGGAGGTTATCGTGAATATTGTAGGAGATATTTTATTAAAAATTGCTTATACTATGTTAATGTTGATGATTTTTTTACTTTCTTATGTTGGATTTAAGGAAAGCTCTAAATCTCTTAAATCAAAAAAATATATTGGTAAAGATAAGTTCATGATGAATTGGCTCAGATTACTATGTGGTTTTTCTATATATGGTTGTGGAATGATAATAATTAAATTTATTATAGAAATAGTATTATATTTAATGAAAATATAATACAGAAAAATTAATTGTTTTTTAAAATATATTTTTATAAAGAAAAATTTACTATATAAAGCTTCGAAAGAAATATCTAGAAAAAATTTAATGTGGTAAATAAAGGAGTATTATGAAGTTGGTTGCGTAAAGTATATTTGATACACCCGATTTTAAGTATATTATATAGGGAAACATAAATAAAGTATAAAGTAGGCATTTTTATACAATCCCTAAATTAGTATAAATGGAGATTTAAGAAGTAACCTATGTATCTATAAAATAAAAATAAGTAATTTTAAAAATAAAAGGAAAATACTTATGAAGGTGATAGTTGTTCCAATCAAGTGGAATAACTATCACTTTTTAATAATATAGGATATTACTTGTTAGTAAATTATATAGAAGGAAAAAGAGTATTTAATGAAGAAATAATGAATGTACATTTAAGATATTATAATTCTGTAAATGGTAAAGATCATAATGGGTTTAGACCTATATACACTCAAGGAGAAGAAACAGCTGCAATGAGAGATGCTTCGTATAAGGTTATGAATAATTATTATGCTACTAAAAGTAAAAGTAGTTCAAACTTCAGTTATAAAGAGAGTGCTATTCAAGGAGGAATTTCAGGAGCAATAGATGAAATAGGTGGATGGGCAGCTATTTTTTTTATAAAAGGAAAAAAGGTTTGGAAGGATCTAGATTATTTAACAATGGGTAAATATGTTACTAAATATAGCAAAGGAGCCAAAGTAGCAATGAAAGGGTTAGGTATTGTAGGTTCGGTTGAAATGACGGCATGGAATGCAAAAGGTAGTTTTGATAAAGGTGAAACATTTGGTGGAGTAGTTGATATAGTAGCTGGAGCTACTGGAGTAGTAGCAGGATGGTTAATAGGGGTAGGAACAGGAGCATTAATTGTAGCGGGTGGACCAGCAGTAATAGTGGAATGTTAGGATTTGGAGCGAGCGTTCTTGCTGGTGTTTTGATTGATAAAGGTGCAAATGAAATTAAAAATTATTATTATGGAAGGTGATTCATATGAAAGATAAGATGAAGTATGTTGGATTAATAGGAGTTTTTCTTGGAATTGTTATGAGCAAGATACTAAGAGATAGATATGGTGATAGTGGGAGTATTATACTGGCATCGATAGCATTTACTATTATGGTAATATCAGTAATAAGTCTTGTGATAATGAAAAAGTATAGAATATTATTATTAGAATTATTTATAGTATTACCAGGTATAATTATGTTTATAGGTATATTTATTGATAATCTATATGTAGGTGGAGTGGGACTCATATCATTAATGATTGCATTACCTATAATGATTAAAATTATCCCAAAGTTGAAAGATAAATATCATTTTTAAAAGTATTACAGCTTATAGGCTTTAACACAAGAAATCTTATATATCAAACTATAGGTATAGAGTTTTTCATGAATATAAAAATATCCTATGGAGTTATTGGTTAAAGAGCCTACTCTATATGATATTTTAGCATTTAAAAATAAGATAAGGTTATTTAAGAAAAAGCTTATCTTATAACTATGATTCTATAGGAAGAACTAAATCTAGAACACTAAACTTAGATGTTGCTTATACTTATGATACAAGATATGAATACAAAGCTGGTTATGCAGGTTCAACAACTTCAATGGTATCATCAATAAAAAATGGCAATAGTGAAATAAAATATACCTATGATGACTTAGGAAGAATTGAAACTGTAAATAATGGTAAAGTAATAAAGTATTATTATGATAGTTTAGGACAGGTTGTAAGAGAAGATAATGGAGAACTTAATAAAACTCTATCCTATACCTATGATCAAAGCGGAAACATTCTAAAGGTTACAGAATATGCACTAACAAGTAACGCAATACTAGGAGCAGCAACTAAAGCTGTAGATTATAGCTATGGTGATAGTAATTGGAAGGATTAACAGAGTTCTTAGCTTCTGTGAGAATGATTTTTTCGAGCAGAAGCTTAGAAATCGTTATCCAGGGATGTACTAGCTCTTAACTTCAATTTATTGGAGGTTTAGAGCTAGTAAGTCATCGGATAAGTTAATCTCTTACAATGGAAAAGCCATAACCTATGATGCAATAGGAAATCCATTAACTTATGATGGCTACACCTTTAAATGGGAAGGTGGAAGAACATTATCCTCGATTACAGGAAATAGTAAAAACATTAGTTATAAGTATAATAGTGATGGGATAAGAACAGAGAAAACAGTAAATGGAGTAAATCATAAGTACACACTAGAAGGAAGTAATGTAGTATATGAAGAAATAACTAATGGAAGTAAAGTAGATAGGATTTTATATAACTATGGAGATAAAGGTCTTGTAGGCTTCGTGCTAAATGATACNNGAGTGGGGAAGATTCTTGAATGGGGATGCTATTGGTGGAAGTATAGGTGAATTGTTATCACATAATACTTTTGCTTATTGTAATAATAATCCTGTTATATCAAAAGATCCTAATGGTTTTAGACCTATGTATACTCAAGGAGAAGAAACAGCTGCAATGAGAGATGCTTCATATAAGGTTATGAACCAATATTATGGTACTAAATATCATAATCCAAAGCCCAAAAGTACTGCAGTAAAGGATGCAATAAAAGGAGGAATAATTGGAGCTCTAGAAGGTAGCTTTGGTGATGGGTTAAAAGAAATTCCGGATTATATTGAATATTGTGTCAATAGGCAAGCTTGGAGACATGGAGGAACATTAATTCCAGTAAAAGGTGCATCATTCTTAAGGGCAATAGGACGTGTTGAGAAAAGTCTTGGAATAGTTGGAGTAGGAATGGGTGCTGTAGGAGCAATCAAAAGCTTTAATAAAGGAGAAATAGCAGGTGGATTCATTGATTTAGGAGCCACAGCAGCTGGAGTTGGAGTAGGAGCATTAATGGGAACTGCAACAACGTTATTAATTACAGCGGGAGCACCAGTTATAGCTACTGGAGCACTAGTTACATTAGCTGGTATGGGTATATCAGCTCTAATTAATATTGGAGCTGAAGCATGGAAAGATGAAATTTATGGGAGGTGATAAAATTGAAAAGTAATAACAAATGGAAATACATTATTTCATCATTATTAGTTATATTAATAGGGAGATATATAAGTGAAAAATACGGTCAAGAAGCAAACGAAAAGTTTACAATAATAGTTTTAGAATTAGTAATTTTGGGGTTGATGGTAATAGTTATATATCTTGTAGCTAAAAAATATTATGGATTTGCAATTGGTTTAGTGGCTTTAGTAATCCCGTTTGTTATGTGTGCTATAGGACTATATATAAAGAATTTAACATTAATAATTATTGGAGTTATATTATTGATAATTGTTATAACTGTTGAATATATAATCCTTAAAAAAATTTGTAAGAATAAAAATAAGTAATATGTATAATTAATACAAATTTCAAAATATGATATAGAGTAAAATCTTATATAAAAAATGCAGTTAAATACAGGATAAGACTCACTGAAATTATTAATTAAACTTACTGCATAAAATTGTAAAGTTATAAACAAGGTAATTAAAACTTTATACAATGGCTGAATAAAACTATTACAAAAACGTCAACAGGTTTTGATACTTGTTGACGTTTTTTTAGGCAAATCAAAGAGAAAATCAAATATATATTCAAATATTTGAAGGGAATAACGTAGTTTATGAAGAAATAACTAATGGAAGTACTACTGGCGCGATAGTTTACAACTATGGAGATAGTGGCCTTGTAGGCTTCACTCTAAATAATACAGTATATTTCCACATTAGAAATTCACAGAGTGATATTATAGGAATAATAAACTCTATTGGAAAACAAGTTGTTTCTTATACCACTATACTTGGCGTAAATTAATATCTGTGGATTAAAAGACCCTAATGGTTTTAGACCTATGTATACTCAAGGAGAAGAAACAGCTGCAATGAGAGATGCTTCTTATGAAGCTATGGTAAAAGCTGCTCCAGCAATTAGTAATAAGCTGGGTTCTATAAGTACAAGTAAATCTAAATCAAGTTCCGGGTTTATATTGTCTGCGGTTACAGCAGTTGCCGATTCTGTAATTGGTAGCAAAATAGTTTCTAAGCTAGGTACATTTAGTAAGTATAGAGAGTAGAGATACAATCCAAGTAATTATATATAAACTTAAGTTAAACAAAACTGGTAAAGCACTTAATGGATTAAAGGTTGTAGGAGCAGTAACACTAGGAATAACTTCTATTCAAACCGTTAATAGCATATCTTAGGAGCTACAGCAGCTGGAGTTGGAGTAGGATGGGGAACAGGTTTCTTAGCCAGTGCTGCAATTGCAACATTTTCATTAGTTGGAGCACCAGCTTTTGCTGTTACAGCACTAGGGGTTGCGGTAGGAGTAGGTGCATCTTATGTGATTAATGGACAAGCGGAGAAAATTAAGAATAAACATTATGGAAGGTGAAAAAGTGAAAGATAACAAAAAATGGTTATTTATAACTCCTGCATTATTAATAATGGTACTAAGTAGATATATACTTGCAAAATATGGTTCAGAAGCAAATGATAAATTAGGATTCTTAATTTTAGGATTAGTAATATTATTTATTATATGTGGGATACTTTATTTTGTGATGAAAAAATATTATTTATTATCATTAGGAATATTAACTATTCTTATTCCTTTTGTAGTATATTATGTAGGATTATATAGTAAAAATGAAGTGTTTAAGACTATAGGAGTAGTAGCATTATTGCTAATTATAATAGGTTGGTGTATATTTTTAAAATTATATTTAAAATATAAAAATAAGTAATTTTTAAAATTGAAAGGTAAATACTTAAGAAGGTGATAGTTGTTCCAATCAAGCGGAATAACTATCACTTTTTCTTTCTATATGATATTACTAGTTGGTAAATTATATAGAAGGAAAAAGAGTATTTAATGAAGAAATAATGAATGTACATTTAAGATATTATAATCCTGTTTTATGGGTATAAAAAGTTTTGCTACAGAAAAATCTTGGTTTAAACGTCAATTTTCTGTTGTATCTCTAGGCTCTAATTTTATACCACAACCATGGGGAGCAATTGTTGGAATAGGATCTGGAGGATTAAATGATGCTTATGATTATATGCCAGAAAACATTCAAATTATGGTTGATTGGACATGTCAACCAATAATTAGTGCATTACAAATGGGGATTAATTAAAAGATACCATTAAAGTTATACAAATATAACTTGTTTAGAGCTTAATATGAAGTAAATTGTAATTTAAAATAGAAATTAAGAGGGAGAATTAGGATCTATGAACAATAAATATTCAGTTATTAAAGATATAGTTGTTTGGATTATAATGTCTATTATTGGAACTATAATTTTTGTTAATACAACAAATATTTCTAAGATAAGTGCTATTATTATTAGTATAATAGCAACAGTAATAATTCTAATAGCAAGTTATAATAATTATAAATTAGTAATATCTGATGAAGAAATTGTACTCTATAAATCATTTATAAAAAACACACGAATTTCATTAGAAAATATAGTGGAAATAGAAATTGGCAATTCTTTTACGGGGAGCAGGATTCAGGGGGTGGTAAAATACATTTATATAAAAACAGCGGAAGATAATCATAAGTTTAATATTGTTAATATAGAGAGTGAACAGTTTTATGATGACATTAAAAATCTTGCAACTAAGCTAAATATCAAATATTTTAACAATCAGGAATAAACTATAAAATTATTTAATAAGTAATGTATGTATTAGAGTAGCAGTAAAAAAAGTAAACTTTAAAATAGTGAAGGGTTAATAACGGAATTACTACATAAATAGAATAAAAAACTTATGGAAAAAAGTGATAGTTATTAGTATAATTGAATGCTGTCACTTTTTCTATTAGGTTAATAATGAAAAATATAGATTAATCATACTGCAATAGGATGTTCAGTGGATACTTTAGCAGATATAGCAATAGGGACAGCAACGACAGTATTTATAGCAGCGGGAGTAGCTTACCTAGGAATAAAAGCTCCATTATGGGGACTGCTCTTTTAGCATCTAGTATTAGTTATGGAGTAGCAAAATATTATGAAGATGATATAGGTAAATTAAAGGACTCGGTTATATCAGGATTTTAGAAGGAGGAGAAAATGAAATCAGCTAAAATTAAACAATCAGATGAGATGGAAGTTAAAGATTTAAAGAAATTAAATGTTTTTATTTCAATAGGATGTATGTTAGGAAGTATACTTTTTAATTTGATATTAAGTAGTGATGATAAAGTGTACCATAGTATAGCTCCAGTATTATTAGTACTTACTTTAATATTAAATGTAATAAATATAGTATTAAACGTTAATAAGAAACCAATATATAAAAGTGTTTACATTTTAATTCCAATACAAGGAATTCTAGTAGTATTATCATTATATCTAGAAGTTGTAAATTGCTTAACACTAGAAAGCACAATTACAAAAATAATAATATTTTTCAACTTTATAATAGTAAATTCATATATTTTTTATAAAAGAATAATAGTAAAAAATGAAGACTATATTAGCAGTGTTAAAAAAGGTACCCATGGAAGATATATAAAGAGAGATTTAAGTGTTTCATTAATTGTAACTGCAATATTATTAACAATTGCTAAAGTTATAGACTCTAGTCCAATAATAATTGAAGAAGGTAATGGAGATAAATTTATTTCAGGTATTTTTTTGATAGGAGTTACTGTATGTTTAAGTATTGTTTATATAATAGCAATATCTAACTATTTGTATAGTGTTAAGGATAAAAAATTCCCCAAAACATATTAAATTAATATGATAAAAACTTATATATATGATGTATAAGAAGGGTGTTATTAAAAATATAGTTACAATTTAGAAGTATTATACTTAATAAAAAATTAGAAATAAAATTTCGGTATACCTAATATACTGGAATTTCATTTATTTTATATACCATAGAATTAATTAGTTATTTTAGTTTTATATAAAAAGATTTAAAAGTATTTCTACGTAAATTATACTTTAAATGGTATAAGTAAGTTTCAATAACTAAGTCCTTGAATTTTGATGTTAAATTTAAATATACCTTAGAAGGAAATGATGTATTTTATGAAGAATTAACTAAGGAAAGTTGTGTAGAAATCGTTATCTAGGGCGCAGTAACTCTTAGTAAAACTTAGGGATATAGCCATCAGATAAGATAGTATATGCCTATGGTGTTAATGGTTTAGTAGGTTTTACTCTAAATGGTAAAGAGTATTTCTACATTAGAAATTCACAGAGTGATATCATAGAAATAATAAATTCTATTGGAAAACAAGTTGTTTCTTATATTTATGGCACCTGGGGCCAATTAATATCTGTGGATTAAAAAGGAAACTCCTTTTCATATACATTCAAATGAGTAAGTTCCACTAACCAAATTAAAATTTGGAGTGTCACTTAAAGCCTTAGGAGAAAAGAATCCTTATAGATATAGAGGATATAGATACGATACAGAGACTGGATATTACTACTTGCAATCAAGATATTATAATCCTGAGTGGGGGAGATTCTTGAATGCGGATGGAGTAGTATCTACAGGACAAGGTATGTTATCTCATAATATGTTTGCATATTGTGTTAATAATCCCGTAATTTTTAAAGAACCATTAGGTTTGGCGCATTGTATGTCAAATGAATATGGTGGTGAGGCGGTTTTGGTGCCGCTGCTATGGTTGGTAGTGGAGCGCTAGCAGACACTGTAAAAGGAGCATGGTATGGCACTGTTGGAACAATAGGAATTGTTTGGAAAATTATAACTTTTTCTAGTAACAACAGTAAAAATGATAATTCTAAGGCTAAAAGAAATACTAATACATCGAATTTAACTAATCAAGGAAAGGTAATTGGAAATATAAAAGGGGCACCGCCTGTAGATGCTGGCAAACAAGGTAAACATGTAATAGGACACCATCAAATAAGCAAAGTCTATCAGAAGGAAGAAATAAATCAACATGGTCTGAAGGAGAAAATGGAGTGGATTTAACACAAGAAGGATGGCTAAAAGGTAGGATTACAAAGAATCCTAATGTAAGGGTATGGGATACAGGAAGGGTAATTGAGTCCAATGGAGAAACGCAAGTTAATGTTAAATATTCACCTACGGGGGGAACTATACATGGAGTTCCATCATTTAAGAAAGGAAAGTGATCAAATGGATATTATAGAAATAGTTAAAAGTCTATATAGGAGCTCAGCTGGATCTTATTTATTGCTTAAATATGTCAATAGAGGGTATTGGATTGATAAGTTGCAGGAATATTTTCCAAATAAATATATTGATAACCTTACGGAGTTTAATTATGATAAGTGCTTTTCTATGTATATTAATTTATCAGATAACAAAGGAAGTATAGGTACTGAAGAATTTGATAATTATATCTTAGAAAATGAAAACTTATATATACTTAGTATAAAAATTTCTGTATTAGCACCGTATTGTATATTTAAATATGTAAGATACTATGTTGATGAAGAAATAAAATGTGAAACTAGTTCTATACCTTATTGTGAAGAGCATATGGAGTTTAATAAAATAATAAATAATTTTATTTCAGATTATCACCTTATTCTTTTGGATGATAATACACTAATGAGAGAAGTTTCGGATATATGTCTTGAACTAAGAGAACCTCCAGTAAGTGTGTATAATTGTCTTTTTCAAGATTGTTATTCATATTATCCTTATTCAATAAACAAAGTAGAGTAAAACTATATATTTAATTTAAGAAAATTAGCTTAATGATTGCCTATAAGATATTCTTTTAGTTAATATTTTATAGGTAATCTTCTATAGAAGCTTGTGTTTATATAACTTAATTTAAAATAAGAGGTGTAAATTGATGGATATGATATTATGGTTAAATGAATGGTATAAAGATAATTGTGATGGTGATTGGGAGCACTACTATGGAGTAGAGATATGTACTCTAGATAACCCGGGATGGAAAGTAGATATAGACTTGGTAGACACTTATTTAGAAGATGTAGAATTTAATAGAGTTCAAATATATATTGATGATTTAAATTGGATCCATTGTAGTGTTGCAGATGGAGTATTTAAAGGAAGAGGTAGTATAGATAAGTTAGAGGAGATATTAAAAATATTTAGAGTATGGGCTACTGAAAATAAAAAATATCATTAATAAAGTAGTGTAAATATATAAGAACAAAAGTGCTAAGAGTAAGTTAGAAAAGTAATATTATAACGTCGGCAGACTAGAATATCTGTTGGCGTTTTTTATCTTTTTAAAACTACTAGTATTTTTAAAGATATTTTGATTATGAATAGAATTATAAAAATAAAATAATTATACAAGATATTGAATGTTAAAAAATTATATAGAAGGAAAAAGAGCATTTCATGAAGAAATAATGGTAGTAGTGAAATAAAGGATACCTATGATGCCTTAAGAAGAATTGAAATTGTAAATAATTGAAGGAAAATAGAATATTATTATAATGAATTAAATCAACTTATAAGAGAAGTAAACCACGTATTAAGAAAGACTATAGTATATACATATAATGAAGAAGGAAATATATTTAAGTGTAATTAGTTTAATAAAAAGGAGTGAAAAAATTTGATTAGCTTAGATATTAAGGTGAAAAATGGATATAGTAATTATCTAAATAAAATCTTAAATGGTGTTAATTTATTTAATTATGTTTGGGAAATAAATGCTGATAATTTTTTATATTTTGACAATGGTGAGTTGAAAGAAGATTTTTTTGGAGCAGATGTTTTAAATGCAGAAGAATTCATTAAGTGTATATCAAGAGACAGTTATTACATGATATTTGCTGATATAAAAGTATATTCTCTTGGTAGTGAGCGTATCGAAATAAAAACATTCAAAGACTTTTTAAGAAGCAGTTGCGTAATGATTATTTTATGTACAGATTCATCAGTTATAGAATTTTATTGCAAAGATAGGGATATTCTTGATAAAGTATATAATAATTGTATAAATAATGGTTTTGAAAAAGTAGAGTACAAGTCTGCTGCTGATGTTTCAGAAAGAAGTATGATTGCTTGGTAGGTAAAATTTTATAGCATAATAATAATCCTGCAGTAAGAGGAGAAATCTTTTCAGTTGTATCAAAAGAAAAATCAAATATATATTATAATCCTGAGTGGGGAAGAGTCTTGAATCCATATGCTATTAGTGGAAGTATAGGTGAATTATTATCACATAATATTTTTGCTTATTGTAATAATAATTCCGTAAATGGTAAAGACCCTAATGGGTTTAGAACTATATATACTCAAGGTGAAGAAACAGTTACTATGAGGGATGATTCGTATAATACTATAAATATATATAGAAAAAGAAAAGGCTCTGATACTAGCACTGTAACTAACTCTAAGGAAATAAATTAAAAGATATAATACTTTAATTTGCAGTGGCAGATGACTTTACAGCCAGTGAAGGATGGGTAGCAATAAGTGTAGATTTAGGTATTGGTGTAATTACTGAAGGGGCAAAATGGCGAGTCACAGAGATTATTGAAAAGTTTTATTGGAACTTTATAAGGAGAGATGAAAGATGAATGGCAATAATAAAGGTACATATGCAGTAGCAGGAATAGCTGTCTTTATTATATCAAAGATTATACTTGGAAGTTTAGGAATAGAGAATGTACCAGTACCCATTATCATAGTCGCACTAGTAGCTTCATATGCCATGTTTTTAATTGGAATACTTAATAAAAAATTAATAGGAGGAGAGAGAACTTGTTATATAGTAAGTGCAATCTCATTGGTAGCTACTATTGTTAGCACTATAATAATAGTTATATTTTTAAGTTATTTTCCACAAAATGTAGAAGAATATAAAGTGTTATTGCTAATATTATTAATAATTAGTATATCATCGCTTCTATGTTTGACTATTGCAGGAATGATAATTAAAAAAAAGTATCAAAACTAGTTATCATATGATAAAAAGTTATATATGATGTATAAGAAGAGTGCTATTAAAATATAGTTACAATTTAGAAATATTTGTATTTAATAAAAAATTAGAAATAAAATTCCGGTATACTTAATATATTGGAATTTTATTTATTTTATATACCATGCAGTTCAATTACTGAGGGGGTTGGTACTAAATATACCAATGAAACGAGAGATGGAATAAAATCAGGATCATTCTGGGCACATCCGTCTATGATTTTGGAATCAATCTTGGTAAAGGAGCTATTCATGTTGTTAAAAATGGAACTAAGGCACATAGCGGAAAAGTAATGAGTTATGGAGCAGGGATTACTGATACTTTTATCGGCAAAAGTAAATATATATTAAGTGAGACAATAGATACATTTAAAGGTTCTATAAAAGGATTTGCTGCAGTTGGACTAGTATCAAGTGATGTAAGTAATTATATAAGAATATGATGGAAATATTAAACACGCTGTAATAGGGTAGGCAGTAGATTCTTTAGCAGTGGGAGGAAGTCTATTATTAGATAAGACGGTAGAAAAGATAAAATTTTCAATAATATCGGGAAGTTAGAAGGAGGAGAAAATGAAATCATCTAAAATTAAACAAGAAGAAGAGATGGGAATTATAGATTTGAAAAAATTAAGTATTTTTGTTTCTATAGCATTTATGATAGTAAGTTTAATTTTTAATGGAGCATTACTAATGGATAAAGAGGTGTATTCTAATGTATCGCCAATATTAATAGGATTATCTATAATATTAGGTATAGTAATGTTAATATTAAGTATAAATGAAAAAAGAATATATATGACGTATCATATATTTGGATCAATACATGGAATTGTAGCATTGCTATCTATTTATTTAGTTTGTGTAAATCAGCTAGTGCCTCAAAGTTTAATTACAAAAGTATTGATATTTTTTAATTATTTATTTATAAATTTATGGGTTTTTTATAAAAGAATAATAGTAAAAGATAAAGATTATATTACTAGTGTAAGTGAAGGCACTCATATAAAATATCTTAAAAAAGATTTATTATTATCTTTAATTATTTCTGCGATAATAATAACAATTGCTAAGGTGCTAGATTCAAGCCCAATTATAATTGAAAAAGGAGAATTAAAACTGTTTATTGTAAGTATTATAGGGATAGGTGTTACCATATGTTTTAGCATATCATACATTACAGCAATATCTAATTATCTGTATAATATAAAGAATAACAAGTCATTTCAAAAATTGTGCAAATAAAATTTGAATAATATATTTAGGATGCTTGAAATGTATAATGGAGTTTTTGCAGCAATTTTGGGAGTAATAATATTTTAAATTATTGTAAAGAAAACTAATATGATAAAGAAATAAATAATATATTACATCTTTATAAGGAGAGATGAAAGATGAATGGCAATAATAAAGGTACATATGCAGTATCAGGAATAGCTGTCTTTATTATATCGAAGCTTATACTTGGAAGTTTAGGAATAGAGAATATACCAGTACCCATTAGCATAGGTGTACTAGCAGCTTCATATGCTATGTTTATAATTGGAATATCGAATAAAAAGCTAATAAGAGGAGAGAGATCTTGTTATATAGTACTTGCAATTCTATTCGCAATCGCAATTGTTAGTGCTATTATAATGGCTTTATTTTTAAGTTATTTTCCTCAAATAATCACAGAATATAAGGTATTGTTGTTAGCACTACTAATAAGTGGTATATTGGCACTTTTAGGTATAATTATTATATCAATGATAATTATAAAAAAATATCGAAAATAGTTGTTCTATAGTTTAAATTTATATATGTTACATAATAAGGAGATTATTACTATTTATTAAAAGATTTAGAAAGTAAATTTCGGTATACTTAATATACTGGAATTTTCTTTATTATATATACCATGGAATTAATTTGTTATCTTAGTTTTATATAAAAAGATTTAAAAGTATTTCCATGTAAGTTTTACCTTAAATGGTATAAAAAAATTTCAATAACTAAATTTCTAAATTTTGCTATTGAACTTAAATGTACCTTAGAAGGAAATGATGTGTTTTATGGGGAATTAACCAATAGAGTTAAGTATATTATCGAGTTGAAACTTTTACTAAAGGGGAAGTGAAAAATAGTATGATAAATATCTTTATGAATATTATTATTTTCTGTATAAGTATATATTTAAATTGGAAATGGGTTATATCTTTTCAAAGAGCATTTAAACCATTTGATGATAGTTTAGAAAAGAAGAAAAGAAAAGATGAACTTAAAAAGGGAATAAAATATTTGATTTTAACAATTATATATTCTTTCATAGGCTTACATTACTTGAATGATATAAGATGACATAAAGTTAAAGTGAGAATTTGTAACTTAACATTATTAAATGAGAGGTGGTCAATATAAATCAAAATGTATATAAAATTACAATAGATAAAAGTGTATAGTAGAAGATCAATTGTGCAAAAGTAAATGGAAACTATGAATGAGACTATTTTACTATATACATATAAAACTAGTATAATATTTAGCTATAAAACTATATAACTATTTGTTGTGTTCATGCGGGTTTAAGAGGTTTACCCATTAGAATAGTATTAAGGTAACAATAAAATAATAATTAAAAACCAAAGAAAATAGAGTATAATTAGTATGGGATTTAATTTTTTTATGTATGGGGGATAATTTAATGGATGCAGTAAATCAAGTTTTAGTTCTATCCATTATGATGGTTATAGGAATATATGCTAGAAAGAAAGGCTTTATAGATGATAGAGTAGAGAAGGGATTAAGTGCAATATTAATCAATATAACTTTACCATTAATGATCATAAATAGTTTTTGCTTAGAATTTGATAAAGCTATTATGGGAAATGCTATAAAGATATTCTTCTATTCCGTAGTTATACATTTGGTGTTACTTATTTTATCAAGATATATTTATATTAAGGCTAGTGATAGAAAAAAACCACTACTTATATTTACAACATCTTTTTCTAACTGTGGATTTATGGGTTATCCAGTATTAAACAGCATTTTTGGAGAAATAGGAGTGTTTTATGCTTCAATTTTTACTATGGTATTCACTGCTTTAGTGTGGACCATAGGGGTATCTTTGTTTACAGGGAAAATATCTATGAAGGAAGCTAGTAAAAGCATTTTAAAGAATCCATCCATATGGGCTGTAATTATAGGAATTATAATATTTGTAGGTCAAATTAAACTACCCTTTGCCATTAACTCAACTGTAAAAAGTGTAGGAAATATGACGACTCCAATATCTATGATAATCATTGGATCTATGCTTTGTGGTTCTAACATAAAGGAAATGATAGGAGATTTTAGTTTATACTATTTATCTATAGTTAGACTAATTTTAGTTCCTATAGCAACATATTTTACTATGAATATGTTTAATATAGATTCAATGTTGGTAGCTATATGCACTTTACTTATGGCTATGCCAGGAGCGGTGGTAGGACCTGTAATTGCATTATCTACTGGTGGAGATGGTAAGTATGGCTCACAGTGTGTATTTATAACTACACTTTTATCCGTAATAACTATTCCACTATTTATATATTTAGTAAGATAATTAATTAAATAGGTAATAGGTTTTAATGATTTGGCTATTTTAAATAAGTATAGAAGGGAATGTAAATTATATATGTTTGATTTAGATGATTGCATTGCATTTATAACAAATAAAAGTGCAAAGAAATTAGCTGACGAATTTAATAGAAGATTACAAGAGAATGGTACAACTAGAGTACAATGGATAGCTTTATTTTATATAGGTAAAGCAGGAGAAATTTCTCAAAAAGAACTTTCGGATTATATGGATATTAAAGAGTCTTCAATGGTAAGACTTATAGATAGAATGGAAAAGGAAGAGTTAGTGGAGAGAAGAAAGGATTCAGAAGATAGAAGAATAACAAAGATAATATTAACTGATAAAGGTAAGTTTTTAAAAGAAGAACTTATGCCTAGAGGACAAGTGTTCCAAGATGATGTATTAAAGGGAATATCGAAAGAAAATTTAGAGATTTTTAAAGAAGTTTTGCAAAGGATGACAGATAATATATGTTAGCTATTGACAATACCACCCCATGGTGGTATTTTTATATCATAAATACTTGTAGTGCTAACTATTGCACTAGCAACTATTAAATGATATGGGGGTATAGATATGAAAAAAGATGTAAGAGAAATGTTAAATGACTTTATGAACGGACTTGGTGAATTAGGCGAAACTAATGGAGAAAATGTTAACGCTTTCATGGGACTATTAGGTAAGACTTATGAAGAGGGTGCATTAGATACTAAAACAAAGGAATTAATTAGCGTTGGAATTGCTGCTTATAACAGATGTGAATATTGTATAGTTTTCCACGTTTACAAAGCTTTAGAAGCAGGAGCAACTAGAGCTGAAATAATGGAAGCTGCTATGGTATCTGTTGCCTTTGGTGGAGGTCCTAGTATGGCATATTCTGTAACTTTATTAAAAGATGCTGTTGATGAATTTGAAAAAGATTTTAACTAAATAAGATTTTAAATTTAAGACCTTGAGTATTATACTCAGGGTCTTAAATCCAGAATCTTAAACTAATATATATTTGGTATTAAAGGAGAGGTTGAAATGGATATTAAGTTGGAAAGTCTATCAGGAAAAAGCAAGTCTGCTAAAGTAGGCAAAATTAATATACAAGTTGGAGAGAATGTTAAGTTAAATGATGTAATGTTCCAGCTAGAAACAAATAAAGGAAATTCACCTGTAAAAGCTAAAGGAAGCTATAAAATTGAAGAAATAAAGGTTACAGAGGGACAAGAGGTAAAGGTTGGAGATACATTACTTATAGTAAGTGGAGAAGCTTTAGCTGAAGAAACTAAAAAAGTTGATTACTTTGGTAGCTTAATAAAGGGTAAAAAAGAAAATTTAAATATAGATCTTTTAGTAATAGGTGCAGGACCAGGAGGATACGTTTCTGCTATATATGGAGCTAAAAAAGGTTTGGAAACTATAATAGTTGAAAAGGATAATTTAGGAGGGACTTGTCTTAATGTAGGATGTATTCCTACAAAATCTCTAGTTAAATCTGCTGAAGCATACAATGAAGCATTAAATGGAGAAGAATTTGGATTTGAAGTAAAAGATATAAAGCTAGACATGAAAAAGGTCATAGCTAGAAAAGATAAAATTAGAAATAATTTAGTTGGTGGCATCGACTATTTATTAAATAAAAATAATATAAGACTTATTAAGGGAGAAGCATCTTTTATAGATAACCATAAAGTATTAGTGAAAAAAGGTAAAGATGAGTATATTATTGAAGCTAAAAATATCATTATTGCTACTGGTTCTAAAATATCAAAAATAAGTATCCCAGGCATAGAGTTACCTTTTGTATTAAATAGTACAGAAGCTCTTAGTAACACAGAATTACCAAAATCAATTACTATAATTGGTGGTGGAGTTATTGGTATGGAATTTGCATTCCTTTATTCAAATTTTGGTGTTAAAGTAAACGTGGTTGAATACGAAAATAGAATCCTTAACATGGTGGATTTAGATGTCTCTGAGGAAATACTTGATATAGCAAAATCAAAGGGCATAGGTATATATACAAGTTCAAAGGTTACTAGAATTGAAAAATCTGAATCAGGTGAAGGTGTAGTTATATTTGAAAATGAAGGTAATGAGAAGCTTTTAGTTTCAGAAAAGGTATTAGTAGCAATTGGAAGAGAGCCTAATATGGAAGGGCTAAATCTTGAAAATACTGATATAGAACTAAATGATAGGAATAGAGGTATAAAGGTTGAAGGTAATTTAAAGACAAATGTGGAAGGAATATATGCTATTGGAGATGTTAATAGCAAGATCCAATTAGCCCATGTAGCTTCACATCAAGGAATTGTAGCAGTTGATAATATATTAGGAAAAAATAAAGAAATGAAGTATGAATGTATTCCTAATGTAATATTTACAGCCCCAGAAATTGCTTCAGTTGGTCTCACTGAAAAACAATGTATTGATAAAAATATGAATATAAAAATAAGCAAGTTCCCTTTTGCAGCCAATGGAAAAGCCTTAACTATGGGTCAAGAGTATGGATTTATTAAAATAATAAAAGATTTAGATTCAGGTAAAATGGTTGGAGGGTCAATAATAGGTCCAGATGCTTCATCATTGATAAGTACGCTAACACTTATTATTCAGCAGAATATTTCAGAAGAGAGCATAGCAGAGACTGTATTTGCACATCCAACTACAGGTGAAGGTATACATGAAGCAGTATTAGGATTATCTATAGGAGCAATACATTATAATGAATAAAGTAATTATTTCAAAGGAAGTTAATCCTTATTATAATTTAGCCTTAGAAGAAGAATTGTTAAGAAATATAAAGTCAGAAGAAACCATATTATATCTTTGGCAAAACGAAAATACTGTAGTTATTGGAAGAAATCAAAATCCTTATAAAGAATGCAATTTAGATTATATGAAAGAAAACCATATTATATTAGCTCGAAGAATTTCTGGAGGTGGAGCAGTTTTTCATGATTTAGGAAATTTAAACTTTACTTTTATAACAAAGGAAATTGAGAGTAACTTAGATAAACAACTTAAGGTTATAAAAGGTGCTGTAGAGTCCTATGGTTTTAAGGTTGAGTTTTCAGGAAGAAATGATTTGCTTTTGAATAATAGAAAGTTTTCAGGACATGCATTTTATTGTGAAGATGGTAATTATTTTCATCATGGTACTCTTATGATTGATGTAGATATTACTAAACTTGAAAAGGTTCTTACTCCATCTAAGTTAAAATTAAAATCTAAAGGCATAGAATCAGTAAAAAGTAGGGTTATAAATTTAATAGAGGTTTGTAGTGAATTAAATGTAGATAATTTAATTCAGTCATTGGTAAATTCCTTTAAGAATATTTATGGAGAGTTGCAAAACCCATATATTTATAATATGAGTAGTTATGTACCTAAATTATATGATAAATACTCTAGTAAGTTGTGGAATTATGGTGAGAGTCCACAATATGATGTAGTTCTCGAAGAAAAAACTGTTATAGGTAATATAGATATAAATTTATCAGTGGAGTCAGGAAAAATAGTAAAGGCTAAAATATTTTCAGACACTTTAGAGAATATAAATTTAGGAAAAGTTGAAGAGCAGCTTATAGGCATTATATTCGCTAGAGATGAAGTTGTAAAATTAATAGATGACTATATAAGACAGGTATCAGAAAAATATGTATAAAAATATTTGTATAAATCATAATATTCATAGGCTAAAATATATTTACCTAATCTAGATAAGTCAAGAAAATTTAACATTTTTGATATGGATTATATTTTAATGATATAATCCATATTTTTATGTAAAATAACCTTGGTAATTAAAAATAATGTAGGGTATAATATGTATATTGTAAATATAGTAGCTAACAAATAAATTATTGCTAATATATTAACAGTATATTTATTATTGTAAAACTATGGAGGATTATAGCATGAGAACAATTTATAAAAACCCTAAGGAATTAGGTGCTTGTTTAAGAGATATTGTAGATTTATACAGAGATGATTTAATGACCTATGAAAAATTATCAGATAAGGTTATTAAAATTGTAGATTCTAATGTAGAAAGATTCTTTAAAAATGGTGATGTTGAAATAAAGATTGCAAATATTCTAGAGGAAGATAGAATAGCAATTATAAAAGATATATTAGATAAAAATAATTAAAAAATCTTATTATAAATTTATAAAAAAAGATGAGCTTTATTGATTAAAATTTTATTGATTAAAATAATGTAAGCTTATCTTTTTTATTTAGCGTTAAAAAATAAGTATATAAAATATACAAACATTTATATAGAAAGAGTTGTGTATACTAAAGTTAATATATTAAATTTAATTTATATATAGCAATGTTAAATCCGTGTTAAATAATCAGGTTTTGTTACAAAATCTATTTAACAAGGTGTATAAATTATATATGATATATGAAGGAAATCAATTACAAAAAACTAAGTATAAAATTATAAGATATTTATTTCAAGACTTATAGACTGGAGGTTACTTTATGGAAAGTCTTAAAATTTTAAAAAAAACTAAATTTAGTGAAGTACAGGTATTAGCCCTTGGGTTTTTTATAGTAATTTTTATTGGAGGTACAATATTAAGTTTACCCATATCATCTGCTAGTGGAGAGGCCACAAATTTCTTGGATTCAATATTTACAGCTACATCTGCCACCTGTGTTACAGGGTTAGTTACAGTAGATACAGGTACTCATTGGAACCTATTAGGACAGACCGTTATTATGATATTAATTGAAATCGGTGGTCTTGGATTTATGTCTTTTGCCACTTTTATATCTGTACTAATAGGAAGAAGAATTACTTTAAAAAGTAGATTATTAATGCAAGAAGCAATGAATACCTTTAATATTCAAGGGTTAGTAAAAATGCTTAAAAAGGTTATGTTATTTACTTTTATAATACAGTTTATAGGAGCATTAATACTATCCACTCAGCTCATACCAGAGTTTGGTGTAGCTAGAGGTATATATATTAGTATATTTAGCTCTATATCTACCTTTTGCAATGCTGGTTTTGATTTATTTGGAAATTTTAATAGTTATACAGCATATTATGATAATTCCATTATACTTTTAACTGTAAGTGCATTAATAGCTATTGGAGGGTTAGGTTTTATTGTATTGTTAGAACTTTATAATTATAAAAGTACAAAAAAGTTATCTTTACACGCTAAGGTAGTGTTATTAATAACTACTATATTAATAGTGGGAGGAACTATAGTAATGTTTATCCTAGAATATAATAATCCTAATACCTTAGGAAATATGAATATTAAGGACAAAATAGTAAACTCTATTGTAGCTTCCATAAGTCCAAGGACAGCAGGAATTAACAGTGTACCAATAGATAAGATGACTACAACATCAAAATTTATAACTGTTATACTTATGTTTATTGGAGGTTCTCCAGGTTCTACAGCAGGAGGATTAAAAACATCCACCTTTGGTATAATTTTATGTACAGCTATTTCTGTAATTAAAGGAAAAGAAAATGCTGACATATTCGGAAGGACCATTCCAAGAGGATTACAATTAAAAGCTGTTACTCTTTTAATAATAGGAATGGGATTAGTAACCACAGTCACTATGGCACTTACTATAGCTGAACCTAATGAAGCCTTTTTAGATGTGTTATACGAAGCTACATCAGCCTTTGGAACAGTAGGATTAACTACAGGTGTAACTCAAAGGCTCAGTGAACCAGGAAAAATTATAATTATTATGCTGATGTATTTAGGAAGAGTTGGTCCACTTACTGTAGTAATGGCTCTAATTAGCAGAAAGAAAGGTACTAATTACAAGTATCCTGAAGGAAAGATATTGATAGGATAAACACATTTGTGAAATATTAAATAAAAAAACTATTATATAGGAGGTTAATATGGTATGGATAATAAATATATGAAAAGAAGTAAGGAAGAGTTGAAAAAAATATTAACCAAGGAGCAATATAACGTAACTCAAGAAAATGGTACCGAGCTACCTTATAAAAATGAATACTTTGACTTTTACGAAGAAGGTATTTATGTAGATATAATAACAGGAGAACCATTATTTATATCTAGTGATAAGTTTAACTCAGGATGTGGATGGCCAGCTTTTTCCAAGCCAATAGATAGAGATTTTATTAAAGAAAATATAGATAAAAGTCATGGAATGGTCAGAACCGAGGTAAGAAGTAAAAGTGGAGATTCCTACTTAGGTCATGTATTCTGTGATGGACCTGAGGAACTAGGTGGATTAAGATATTGTATAAATTCAGCTTCACTTAAATTTATTCAAAAGGATAAGATGAAGGAAGAAGGGTATGAAGAGTACTTAGATTTACTTGATAAATAAATATACAGATGAGAGTATGGCACTAAGATGTGGTTAGATGGATTTATCTATTTAATCACATCTTTTTCTATGTTTAAGAGATTAAATGTGGAAATCTACGGTTGTATTTTAAGGAGAAAAATGTGAAAATAAAGCTATATTACAAAAAGTCTTAATAAGGAGGGATATAGATGTTTTGGTTTTCAGAAGATAGTAAGAAGGTAGATAAAAATCTTTCAAAAGAAGATGAATTACAGCAGCTAGTATGGAATTTTTTTATGAACAAAATTCCTAAACTAGGTTTTGAACAGAGAGAAGGGCAAGAAGATATGGCGTTAGATATATGTAACGCTATAGCTGACAGACAACATACTATAGTGGAAGCAGGAGTAGGAATAGGAAAATCTTATGCATATATAGTTCCCTTACTTTATTATAATAAACTTTTTAATAAACCTGTATTAATAGCTACGTCAACTATAGCTCTGCAAGAGCAACTAATTAAGGATGTAAAAAAAATTTGTTCTTATATTAATCATAAACCAGAAATAGTTTTAGCTAAAGGCATGACTCATTTTGCATGTAAAAGTAGAGCCGATAAATATTTTAAAGAGATTAATAGGAAAGAGTTTAATGATAATCTAGAAATACTATGTAATTACATAAATAATGGAGTAGTAGATAGAAAAAATATAAAGTTAGATGTAGATAATAATATATGGGACAATGTGAATGTAAAGGCAACAGATCATAATAGGTGTGAACATTATAATAATTGCAGTTTTATGTCTCTAAGAAGAGATATGTTAAATACTGATGGCATAATTTTATGTAATCAAGACTTATTAACTGTACATTTTCAAAAGTTAAAGAAAGGTCAAAAGGGGCTTTTAAATGAGAAAATAGATTTAATTGTTATAGATGAAGCTCATAATTTGGAGGAAAAAGTTAGAGCATCTTTAATAGAAAGCTATAACAAATATAAAATAAAATCTATTTTAGGAGATGTAATTGAAACCATAAAAATATCAGCTATAAGAAGAGAGAGTTACGAAAATTTTAATAATATAGCTCATATTTTGAATGTTATTTCTAATAAACTAAATAATCAAGTAAAAAAACAAATTAACTCATCACCTAAGGGTGAAGAAATGGAAAAGTATTTTATTAATATAGATGAAATACGAGAAGAGCTTTTACTTTTAAATAGTAAAATTGATTTAATAAATTATAAAGTACAATTTTATAGTGATGATAATTTATGTGAAGAAGTATTCGAAGAGCTAGAGAATCTTCAAGACTTTATAAAAAGTTTGATATCTATAAAGAGTAGGGATTTATTTTGGTTAGAAAATTTTAATGATATTCATATATTTGCATGTCCTAAAAATATAAGTAAGGAGATAAATTCTTTATACTTTGATAAGTTAAAAACTACTATATTAACTTCAGCAACTATTGCAGATAAGAGTCAAGGTAGTGAAGAAGAGAGATATGAGTATTTTATTAAAAGTACAGGCTTTCCAACTAGTACAGGATTTTTATCAACACCAAAACCATCACCTTTTCCGTACAATTACAATGCCATGATATATTATACAGAAAATATGCCTCATCCAGTAGAGGCGAGAGAAAGGTTTATAAAATTGGGGGCAGAAAAAATAGTAAAGCTTCTGAATATTACAAAGGGAAAAGCATTAATTTTATTTACATCTAAAAGTGATCTAAAGGAAGTTTATGAGATATTAAAACATAAAAATTTAGAATATAGGATTTTGAAACAGCAACATATGTCCTCTCAGGATGATATACTTGAAGAATTTAAAAAGGATAAGAATTCCGTATTATTAGCTACAGGAACATTTTGGGAAGGAATAGATGTGCCTGGAAAATCATTATCGAATTTAATTATATTTAAGCTACCATTTCCGGTACCAGATCCAATTATAGAATATAAAAGGACTTTATCAGAAGATTTTTTAATGGAGGTAAGTGTACCATTAATGATAGTAAAACTTAGGCAAGGAGTAGGAAGGGTAATAAGAAAGCATGATGATAAGGGGATAGTGGCAATCTTAGATTCTAGAATTGGTGAATTGTCTAATAGCCCGTATAAAAATATAGTGTTTGATTCCCTCCCTATTAAAAATAGAACTAATGATATAAGAGAAATAGAAAGTTTTTGGATGAAAATGGATGAATAGAGCTTAAGCAAGATATAGAAAGGAAGTTATTCTATATCTTGCTTTTTATTATAAATATCATGAAATAACGACTTAAAGCACATTAACAGTAACTTGAAAATAATTTATATAAGTAATATAAATTAAAGTATATGGTTATATATTTATAAATATTTAATAATAAAGTAATATTTATAAAATTGAAAAACTATAATTTCTAAAGATAGAGAAATAGTTGTTTACAGTATGTTAAATAATAGTTAAATATATGTTATTTAGTAAATAATATGGTATAATATGGTGTTTAGATAATATGTAGAAGATTTATAAAACTAAATCTTTAATTGTTATTTTTAAGAGGGTAAAAGCTATATAGTATGGCATTTATTTAGGAGGATTTACTATGAAAATAGGAATTGATGTGGGCTCAACCACAATTAAATCTGTTGTTTTAAATAACTTTGGAAAAGTTATTTATCAATCATATGAACGTCATTATTGTAAAATAAAAGAAAAGACTTCAGAACTGCTAAAGAAAATTAGAGATAAGTATCCAAGAGAGAAGTCCATGGAACTAAGCATTTCTGGATCTGCTGCTATGGGTATGGCCGAAAAATGGAAGGTACCCTTTGTTCAAGAGGTTTATGCAACAAGGATTGCTGCAACTACTTTAGAAGATGATGTGGATGTTATCATTGAATTAGGGGGAGAAGATGCTAAAATACTATTTTTAAAGGATGGTATGGAAGTAAGGATGAATGGCTCATGTGCAGGTGGAACAGGAGCATTTATTGACCAAATGGCTACTTTATTAAATATGTCATTAGACGAAATGAATGAGACTGCTAAGGATTATAAAAAGATTTATACTATTGCTTCTAGATGTGGAGTTTTTGCTAAGTCAGATATTCAACCTCTTCTAAATCAAGGAGTTGTTAAAAGTGATTTATCAGCAAGTATTTTCTTTGCTGTTGTAAATCAAACTATTGCAGGATTAGCTCAAGGTAGAGTTATAAAAGGTAACGTATTATATCTAGGAGGACCACTAAGCTTTAACTCAGAATTGAGAAAAGCCTTTGACAAAACTTTGAAATTAACAGGAAAGTGTCCAGATAACTCACTATATTATGTAGCTTTAGGGGCAGCCTATTATGCTAGTGAAAAGATAGATATAGATAACTTGATTATTACTTTAAATAATTATCGTGAAGATGAAACTTATTCTATGGCACCACCACTATTTAAAACAAAAGAAGAGTATGATGAATTTAAGCTTAGACATGAAAAAAGCAAGGTGCTTGTCAAGGATGAAATTGATATTGCATCACCAATAACTATAGGAATAGATTCTGGTTCTACAACTATAAAAATTGTTGCTATTAATGAAAATAAAGAAATTGTATCTTCAATTTATAGACCTAATAGTGGAAATGCTGTAGAGGTAGTTAAGGAATACTTAGAAAATATATATAACACATATCCCGAAGTTAAAATTTCAGCAGTTGCAGCAACAGGATATGGTGAACAATTAATAAAAAATGCCTTTAAGGTAGATTATGGTATGGTAGAAACGGTAGCTCATTTTACAGCAGCCAAACATTTTATGAATAATGTTGATTTTATTATTGATATAGGAGGACAAGATATAAAATGTTTTAAAATACATAATGGAGCTATAGATAATATATTTTTAAATGAAGCTTGTTCATCAGGTTGTGGCTCTTTCTTGCAGACCTTTGCTAATGCATTAGGATATTCAGTTGAAGAATTTGCTAACTTAGGATTATTCTCTAAAAATCCAGTAGATTTAGGTTCTAGATGCACTGTATTTATGAATTCTTCTGTAAAGCAGGTGCAGAAGGATGGAGCTACCATAGAAGATATATCAGCAGGATTATCTGTTAGTGTAGTTAAAAATGCACTATATAAAGTAATTCGTGCCAGTAATGCAGAGTCTCTAGGAAAAAATATTGTAGTTCAAGGAGGAACTTTCCTAAATGATGCTGTACTTCGTGCCTTTGAACAAGAATTAAATGTACAAGTCCTTAGGCCTACAATTTCTGGGCTTATGGGTGCTTATGGGGCAGCTTTGTATGCTCATGGAAAAAATAATGATAAAAGTACTATTCTTAATAAGAGTGAATTAGAGAATTTTAATCATGAAGTAAAAATGACTAACTGTGGGCTTTGCAATAATCATTGTAGATTAACTATAAATACCTTTGGAGAAAGTAGAAAGTATATTGGTGGAAATCGATGTGATAGACCTATAAGTAATAAAAATCATGGAGAAGTGTCCAACATATATGAGTATAAGAGAAGCTTACTAGATAGTTATCCTAAAATTTCAGGTAAAAGAGGAAAAATTGGGATTCCTATGGGATTAAACATGTATGAATTATACCCATTTTGGTATAAATTTTTTACAACCTTACAGTTTGAAGTAGAAAAATCTGAACCATCTTCAAGAGAAATTTATCTGAAGGGGCAAACAACTATACCATCAGATACAGTATGCTTTCCAGCAAAACTAATTCACGGACATGTACAGTCACTAATAGATGGTGGAGTAGATACAATTTTTTATCCATGCATGACCTATAATATACAAGATAGTTCAGCTGATAACTGTTATAACTGCCCAGTAGTTGCATATTACTCTGAAGTAATTCAAGGAAATATGCCAGATGTTTCAAAGGTAACCTATATTTATGATTATATAGGAATTCATAGACCTAAGGATTTTTCAAAGAAGATGCATAGCATATTGTTAAAATATTTTAAGGACATATCTTTAAAAGAAGTTAAGGAAGCAACTACTCTTGCTTACAAAGAATATGATAGATATTTAAAAAAAGTAAGGACAAAGGGTGAAGAAATTATTGAGAAAGCAGAAAAGGAGGGTAAAGATATAATTGTCCTTGCTGGTAGACCTTATCATATAGATAGTGAGATAAATCATGGAATTGATAAGTATATTAATAGCTATGGAGCTGCAGTTATATCTGAAGATGTGATTTCTCATAAGGTAGATAAGGTGAGCCTTCAGGTGTTAAATCAATGGACATATCACGCTAGATTGTATAAGGCAGCTAAGTATATAACAGACAAGCCTAATATGAATTTAGTTCAGTTGGTTTCCTTTGGTTGTGGTGTGGATGCAATAACTACCGATGAGGTAAGAGAAATTTTAGAAGAGTCAAATAAGATATACACCCAAATTAAGATAGATGAAATTACTAATTTAGGAGCGATACAAATAAGACTTCGTAGTTTATTTGCAGCAATCCATCAAGGGGAGGGTGAATAAGTAATGGATAATGAAAATAAAGTAACCTTTACTAAAGAAATGAGTAAAGATTATACTATATTAATGCCTATGATGGCACCCATACATTTTGAAATTTTAAAAAATGTATTCCTAAATAGTAAATATCACATAGAACTATTAACTAATAAAGGTGAATCAGTAGTACAAACAGGACTAAAATATGTTCATAACGATACTTGCTATCCAGCTTTACTGGTTATAGGTCAAATGATAGATGCTTTAAATAGTGGAAAGTATGATATTAATAAAACAGCTTTAATTATCACTCAAACTGGAGGAGGATGCAGAGCATCAAACTATATATACTTACTTAGAAAGGCATTAAAAAAGGCTGGATATGGACAGGTTCCTGTTATTTCTTTTAATTTAGCCGGAATGGAAAAAGATAGTGGCTTTAAAATAACATTGCCTATGGTTCATAAAATGTTATCAGGAGTCATTTATGGAGATCTTTTGATGCATTTGAGCAATCAAGTGAGACCCTATGAAATAAGTAAAGGTGAAAGTGATAAAGTAATAAAAAAATGGATTGAAGAGTTAACTTTGCAATTTAAAAATAATAAGGCTTATTCTCTAAAAAAAATTAAGACCAATATGGATAACATAACAAAAGACTTTGCAAATATAAAAATTGAAAAAACTCCTAAAGTAAAAGTGGGTATAGTGGGAGAGATATATATTAAATATGCAAGCTTAGGGAATAATGATTTAGAAGCATTTTTAGCTACACAGAATTGTGAAGTAATGATACCAGGAATTCTTGGATTTGTATTTTATTGTACAGATGAAAGAATAGACAATATAAATCTTTATGGTGGAAGTAAGGTAGTTAAGTTTATTGTTCAAAAATTTATGAATTACCTATTGAAAATTGAGAGTTTACTTATATCTTCAGTAAAGGAAAATTCAGATTTTATACCACCATCATCCTTTAAAGAAACTAAAAAGTTAGCAAAGGGTGTAGTTGGATATGGTAATAATATGGGAGAGGGATGGCTTCTTACAGCAGAAATGTTAGAGTTGAATAATTTAGGATATAAAAATATTATATGCACTCAACCCTTTGGATGTTTGCCAAATCATATAGTAGGTAAGGGAATGGTACGAAAAATAAAAAACATTCATCATGATGTTAATATAGTACCTATAGATTATGACCCTGGTGCTACTAGAGTAAATCAGGAAAATAGAATTAAACTTATGCTTGCCATTGCAAAGGAACAACTAGATCATAAGGAACTTAATATCAATCCGAAAGATATTAATAGTGATATAGATAAGGAAATTGCATTAGTGTAAAACCACAATCTTTAAAAAGTTATTCAATTATAAATTTGAATAGATGTTAAGAAATCTATTGTATAATAAAATAATTCATAATATGGAATTAAATTAAATTGTATGATATTATTAACAGGTAGAGAAAATAAGTAATCAAACTGTTAATAAGGCTTGTTGGTCAAGTGGTCAAGACGCCACCCTCTCACGGTGGAAACAGGGGTTCGATCCCCCTACAGGCTACCATATTGTATTGAAGGATTTAGCTATTATAGCTAAGTCCTTTAATTTTTTATATTGAAAATAATTTATGAAGAATAGATAATAATTAAGTTTTTCTATTATATAAATAAGTATATGAATCTTACTTAATGAAGATAATAATATAAATTACATTTTAGGAGGTAAGATTATGAATTTAAAAAGTGAACATCATTCTTTATTAAATAATAATCCAGGAACTATAGAAAGAGATCTTGGAAGGGAAGTAAGAAATAAGGTTAGTGATAATGAATTAAAGAGTGAAGCTAATACAAAGAGGAACAAGGAGTCTATAGAAAATTCCATAGAAAAGGGAGAAGGATATCTTTATAACACATTAGAGGATTAATATATTAAAATTATTATATCTAGAGGAAAGCAAATTTACTTTATAAATAAGTAGATTTGCTTTATTTGTTTTAACATTTATAACCCTATAAAATAATTAATTTTATATTCAAGTTATTAACCTCTTATTGCTATAATTATAGCGAAAGGAGGGGCGATATGGGAAAAATTGATGAAATGGATAAAAGGGTTTGTGAAATGAGACAAAATTTACAAAAGTTAATTAGTGAAAAAACTAATTTACTAGATCCAGAAGTAATCATCGCAAGCCAAAAACTCGATGTGGTTTTAAATGAGTATCATGTAATACTGAGAAAAATCCTCGAGTAAAACAAAAGTTGGAGAGATCTAAAGTCTCTCCTCCAAGGAGATAAAATAAATAAAAGTATCTATAAAATCTAAAATATAGATTTTAATGCATATAAGTAGTAGAATGGTAATATGTTGAAAATATAAGCTAAGTAAAATATATATATTTTATTTAGCTTTCAAATTGGATTAGGGGGACATAATGTGAGTGGTAATCAAAGAAAAAGTAAAGTGAAAAGTGGAGGAAAGATTTTAATTCCCATAATAATTATGCTTTTTGTAATTTATGAAGCTAGGAGTATATTTAAGGAGATAGATATAAATCAGGTTCTAGATATATTAAGAAATATACCTAATACATATCTTGTAATATTCTTAATATCTGCAATTATATCTATATCGTTTTTATGCTTTTATGATGTAGTACTAGCTGATCATTATAGATACAATATAAATAAGTTTAAGGTATTTGTAGTTGCATGGATTGCTCATAGCTTTAATGACATAATAGGGTTTGGAGGGCTTACAGGAGCTACACTTAGAACTGTTTTATTTAAAGATGAAAATATTGATACTAAGGACATGATAAATTTTAATATGATACTAATACCTACAACTATAGTGGGCTTATCAGTTATGTGCTATTTAGGTGTATTAGACGTATTTAAAATATATCCATTATTACATAACCAAAAGTGGCTTTGGATAGTAATATTAATATTTTGTGCTTTTCTACCTATATATTATTTTTTAGATAGGTTCACTTGGTTAAGCAATAAACTTGAAAAATTTAATTTATACTTTGAAGGAAGTATAAATTTAAAGGTCAGATTAACCCTTCTATCTACCTGTGAGTGGATAGTGAGAAGTATGATGTTTTTTACCATAGCTAAATATTTTAAAGGTGATGCAAGCTTTGTATCGGTTACAGGAGTAAATATATTAGCATGTATTGCTGCACTTATAAGCTTTATACCAGGAGGTGTAGGGTCCTTTGATTTAGTAGCGATACTAGGACTAAAGACTCTGGGGTTTTCTCCTAACTCAGCTTTATCTATAACGCTTTTATTTAGACTATATTACTTTATAATACCTTGGATTATTGGAGTAATTCTATGGGTAGGAAGAGTAGTATTAAGGTCAAATAAATTAGGTAATCATATACGAGAATAAAATAAGTTAATACAATAAAAGAAGAGGATGAATAATGAAAGATATATTAAAATTACTACAAAACAATTTCCTTTTTAAAGGAATTGATTCTGAGAATCTAAAAAAAATTTATGAGGAAACAAAATATCATATTAATAAATATGATAAAGGGGAAATTATTGCCCATGAAGAAGAAGAATGCAGTACTATAGGACTTATATTAGAAGGAACCATTGAACTTCAAAGGATATATCCAAGTGGTAAATATATAGTTTTAAATAAACTTACCCTTGGTGATGTATTTGGAGAAGCCATAATATTTTCAAAGCAAGAGAATTATCCAGCAACAGTTATTGCACTAAATCAATGCAGTATATTATACATTGATAAGGTAGATATGTTAGAACTATTTTCAAGAGAAAAAAGAATTCTTGAGAATTTTTTAGAACTTCTTAGTAATAAAGTGCTAATGCTAAATTCTAAAATTAAAAATATATCTTTTAAGAATATAAGGCATAGAGTTATAAATTACATATTAGAAGCTATGAAACTACAGAAGAATAGTACAATTAAATTAAAAGAAAGTAAAGAAAGTATTGCTGCAGCTTTAGGAATACCAAGACCATCATTGTCAAGGGAGCTAATAAATCTTAGGGATATGGGATATATAGATTTTGATAGAAGCAATATAAAAATATTAGATATAGAAGCTTTAGAAGAAGAAATGTTTAATTAAACATTATATAAAAGATAAGTATTAATAAATATGGAATACAAACAATGTAAATAAAAACATTAAAAAAAATATATTATCACAGGAGTTCGTAACATAGGTTACGGACTCCTGCATTTATTTTATGTACAATAAGACCATAGTTCAAATGAATTCAATTATTAAATCAACAAAGTAAAAAATATTATTAAGAAATAAAGGGGAGTTAAATATGGAGAATAAGATGTTTTGTTTTCAATGTCAAGAAGCAGCTGGTTGCAGCGGATGTACTGTAAGAGGAGTTTGTGGTAAGACTCCTGATCTTGCAAAACTTCAAGACTTATTAATATACAGTTCAAGAGGATTATCAGAAGTAGCTACAAGAGCTAGGGAAGAAGGAGTAACTGTTTCTAATATAATAAATAGAGCTGTGACTATGAATCTTTTCACTACAATTACAAATGCAAATTTTGATGACGCGGTATTCTATAAAATGGTTAAAGAAACTTTAAATCTTAAGGAAGAATTACTTTCAAAATTAAGCAATAAAGAAGATTTAAGTGACGCTGCATTATGGACAGCTAAAACAGAAGCTGAAATGGATAGTAAAGCTGGTTTAGTAGGAGTACTGTCTACTGATAATGAAGATATTAGAAGTTTAAGAGAAATGATAACTTATGGATTGAAAGGATTAGCTGCATATGTTAAACATGCTAATGCATTAGGATATGATGATGAAGCCATATGTGCATTTATGCAAAAAGCTTTAGCTGCAACAGCAGATAATAAGATAACAATAGATGAATATATAGCATTAACATTAGAAACTGGTAAAGTTGGAGTAGACGGTATGGCATTACTTGATAAAGCTAATACTGAAAGCTATGGACATCCAGAAATTACAAAAGTAAATATTGGAGTAAGTAATAAGCCTGGAATTCTTGTGTCTGGACACGACTTAAAAGACTTAGAGCAATTATTAATTCAAACAGAGGGTACAGGAGTAGATGTATACACTCACTCAGAGATGTTACCAGCTCACTACTATCCAGCATTTAAAAAGTATTCACACTTCATAGGAAACTATGGAAATGCATGGTGGAAGCAAACAGAAGAATTTGAGAGCTTTAATGGACCAATTCTTATGACTACAAACTGTATAGTACCACCTAAAGATAGCTACAAAGCAAGAGTGTTTACTACAGGTGCTGCAGGCTATACAGGATGTAAACATATTGCAGCTGATGAAAAAGGAAATAAAGATTTTTCAGCATTGATAGAATTAGCTAAAACTTGTGAAGCTCCAATAGAAATTGAACATGGTGAAATCATTGGAGGCTTTGCACACAATCAAGTATTAGCCTTGGCTGATAAAATTGTAGAAGCAGTAAAAACTGGAGCTATAAAGAAATTCTTTGTGATGGCAGGTTGTGATGGTAGACAAAAGAAAAGAGAATACTACACTGACTTTGCAAAGGCATTACCACAAGATACGGTAATCTTAACTGCAGGATGTGCGAAATATAAATATAACAAGTTAGACTTAGGTGATATTGGAGGAATTCCAAGAGTACTTGATGCAGGTCAATGTAATGATTCATACTCACTAGCATTAATTGCTTTAAAATTAAAAGAAGTATTTGAGTTAGAAGATATAAATGAATTACCAATAGCATTTAACATTGCATGGTATGAGCAAAAGGCTGTAATAGTTTTATTATCTCTACTACACTTAGGAGTAAAAAACATTCACTTAGGACCAACGCTTCCAGCATTCCTATCTCCAAATGTAGCTAATGTTTTAGTTGAAAACTTTGGAATAGGTGGAATAACTAACGTAGAAGATGATATGAAAATGTTCATGGAAATGTAATTGAAAAAATAAATATATAATTAAGCCCAATATGTAACTATTAAAAGAGGTTCACTAAAATTAATATTCTAGTGGACCTCTTAATTTAGTATATATTTCTTTTACTTAAGACGAGATTCAATCCAAGCTAAGGCACCTGGATGCATAGAACCATCATTATCCAAAGTAACTTGAGAAATGAAAAATATTTCATTATCTTCTTTTACTTCATCTAAAGCTAGCTTTATATCCTTAGAATTCATTTCAGTATGTAAAAGAAATGTGGTTGGCATAATGTTTGCCCAAGCCCCTAAAGATTTAATTTTTCTAGGCAGATTACTATGGTGGTGATGATGGTCGTGGTTGCAATTCTCATCATGCTGGTGATTATGGTCACATTCATGATTATGAGTTTCAGCTATATAATAAGTTATTTGATATACAGACATTTTATTACCTCCTCTAGGTAAGTTTATGGTTATTTAACATGTATTATACATAAAATGAAAGTGATTTGCAATTAATAATTCATTAAAATGATTATCAGTAAGAAATATAAAATATAAATTTTGTAGACCTAAGAAATAAAATAATTTATTATAATGTTTACAACTTAAGTAATGTATGCTATATTATTGGTAAATGATTACAAAGAAAAGGAGCGGTATGAAATGAAAAAAATATTTATAGTTTTAAAGAAATTTAATAAAATCCGTACTGCTTATAATAATAGGGTTATTTAAGGCTTTATTTATGTAATTTATAATATTTTATTTAAGTAATTATAATACCTTGAGCAGAGAAATGGATAATTTTCTATGCCAAGGTATTTTTTTATTAAATAATTCAAGGTTATGGAGGCGTGTAAGATGAGAATTAAGAGTGGAATTTTTAGTGTTAGATTAAGAGGCTAAAAGGTGGATTTATGAGTTGCCTTAAATGTGGCTATCTAAACATATGATTTAGATAGTAGAATTTACTCCGTATATATCATGGAGATTTCTTTAAAGAAGTAAACTTTAAAGTTAAAATTCTATAATCATGAATCCGTACTATAGTAGCTTAAATAGTATGATTAAAGGAGATTATGGAAATGGAAAGAAAAGGAATAGTAGTAGGAATAAATATAAATAATGAAAATGGATTTGAAGAATCTATGGTTGAACTTAAGAATTTATGTATGGCCTGTGATATTGAAGCTATAGGAGAGCTTGTACAAAATTCAAAACAAATCAATAAGGCACATTATATTGGAAGTGGAAAGCTAGATGAATTAAAATCATTAGTAAATAGTGAAGAAGTAGACATAGTAATTTTTAATAATGAGCTATCGTCATCACAATTAAGAAATATAGAAAAGGCTATTGAATGTGAAGTTATTGATAGAACTGCACTAATACTAAGTATATTTGCTGAAAGAGCAAAAACTAGAGAAGCAAAACTTCAGGTAGAGGTAGCAAGACTTCAGTATTTATTACCAAGACTAATTGGGGCTAATGAAAATTTAGGTCGTCAAAGTGGAGGTGTAGGAACAAAAAACAAAGGTGCTGGAGAGAAAAAGTTAGAGCTTGATCGCAGAAAGATTGAGGCCAAAATAGCTGCCTTAAACAAGGAACTTGAAGAGTTAAAACATCAAAGAGAAACACAGCGTAACTTAAGAAGAAAGTCTAGTGTGCCCCAAATAGCCTTAGTTGGATATACTAATGCAGGGAAATCATCAATTATGAATAGTATGATAGATACATTTAAAGATAGTGAAGAAAAAAAGGTTTTTGAAAAAGATATGCTGTTTGCAACCTTAGAAACGTCTATAAGAAGCATAAAGTTAGATGATAATAAAAAATTTTTATTGTCAGATACAGTAGGGTTTGTAAGTAACTTACCACACAATTTAATAAAGGCTTTCAGATCTACCCTAGAGGAAGTTTGTGAAGCTGACTTATTACTCCATGTTGTAGATATTTCTAATCCAGATTATAAACATCATCTTAAAGTAACAAATGAAACATTAAAAGAGATAGGAGCAGAATCAGTTCCTATGATTTATGTTTATAATAAGATTGACTTAGTAGATTATTATTTAACTGAAAAAAATGGAGTTTATATATCAGCAAAGAAAAATTTAGGTATAGATAAACTTGTAGAAACTATATCTAATAAGGTATTTAATAATTATATAAATTGTAATATGTTTATACCTTATGATAAAGGAAATTTGTTATCTTATTTAAATGATAATGCAAGAGTTATAGATAGAAAATATAGAAATGATGGTACTGAGTTATCTATTGAGTGTTCCAATATAGATTATGAAAAATATAGGGAATATGTAATAGGCTAAATTAAAAATAATTAAAAAATATTAAAAAGTATTGACAGAAGTTCAATATGCATATAATATTAATAGCATATAAATTCAAGAAATTCTATGAAGAGAAAAAGTAAGTAGTATTTTTGTTCCAAAGAGAGTTGGCATTTTGCTGAAAGCCAATGTTCAATATACAACTGAAAATCATCTCTGAGAAGCAACGCCGAAATATTTTAGTAGGTTTTGCCGGAGTCTTTCACCGTTAAAAGAAAAGCGTATTGTTAGATACGTATCTAAGTGTTGTAATTGAATCTATTAATGTATTGTTTTTAGATTTGTTTACAGAATTAGGGTGGTAACGCGGTTTAACCCGTCCCTTGTTTTTCAAGGGACGGGTTTTTTATTTTACATTAGAATTAAAAATGTAAGAAAGCAAAGACATAGAAGATCTTTTGGATGTATATCAGTGCTAAAAGAAGGGAATCAAGGCGCTAATAAACTGAAAAGGGGGAATATTATGGATATACAAGGTGATATTATTAGCTAGTAGAAAATTCACAGCATAAACGAGGGGGAATAAAAATGAATAACTTATCAAAAAAAGATTTAGTATTAATAAGCTTAATGCTTTTCTCATTATTCTTTGGAGCCGGAAATTTAATATTTCCACCATTTCTAGGACAATTAGCAGGGGGAGCAACTTGGATTTCTATGGCAGGATTTTTTATAACGGCAGTAGGATTTCCTGTTTTAGGAGTAGTTGCAGTGGCTAAATCAGGGGGACTACATAATTTGGCTAAAAGAGTTAATCCGTTATTTGCAGGGGTATTTACAGTACTTATATATTTATCTATTGGACCTTGTTTAGGTATTCCAAGAGCTGGAAGTTTACCTTTTGAAATGGCTGTAGCACCATATTTGCCAGAAAGCATATCAAAAATCTGGGCACTTTTTATATTTACTTTAATATTCTTTTCAGTAGCTTATTGGCTTTCATTAACCCCTGCTAAATTAGTGGATCGTATGGGTAAGTTTTTGACACCAATCCTATTAGTACTAATTTCACTAATTTTTATAGCATCAATTTTCAGACCATTAGGTAGTTATGGGGTAGCCACAGAAGAGTATGTAAATTCACCTTTTGTTAAAGGCTTTTTAGATGGATACTTAACTATGGATACCATAGCCGCTTTAAATTTTGGAATAGTTATAGCTTTAGCTATAAAATCTAAAGGAATTAAGGATGAAAAAGCAATTATCTCTACATCTGTAAAGGCTGGTGTAGGCGCAGGCGGATTATTAATAGTAGTTTATTCTATACTGGCACATCTAGGAGCAACTAGTGGAGGAAGATTTGGAACTACTGAAAATGGAGCACAAACTTTAACAAATATCATGACTTATATATTTGGAAAACCAGGTGCTGTACTGTTAGCAGTGATATTTACATTAGCTTGTCTTACAACCTGTGTTGGACTTATAACTTCCTGTAGTCAATACTTTTCCGCATTAAATAGTAAATTATCATATAAAAATTGGGTTAGAATATTATCACTTTCCAGTATGATTCTTGCCAATATGGGATTAACAAAAATTCTTGCTATATCAGTACCAGTATTAAATGCAATTTATCCAATAGCAATAATGCTTATAGTCCTTGCAATGCTAGATAAGTTTTTTAATGGAAGTACAGTGGTATATGGATTAACAATATTGTTTACGGGAATTATAAGTGTAGCTGATGCATTAGGGCAAGTTGGAATACAATGGAACTTTATTGTGAATTTATTTATCAAGTTACCGCTCTATTCTAAAGGATTAGGATGGGTGGTGCCAGCGCTAATTGGTATAATACTTGGAACTGTATACAAGTTAGTTGAAGAAAAAATAAGCTATAGTAAAGTAAGTGAATTATAAAAATACTCTATAACTATAATTTCCAACATAATCTAGAAGAAAGACATGGGATAAGTATATTAAAATTATAAGGGGAATAATTTTAATAAAACTGTTGACATTCACGTTACGTAAAGCTGTATATTGAATATTAGGAGGAGTGAGAATATGGAATATACAGTGCAAAATTTAGGTAAGTTAGCAGGGATAAGTACAAGAACCCTTAGATACTATGATGAAATAGGAATTCTTAAGCCGGCAAGAATTAATTCATCAGGATATAGAATTTATGGGCAAGCAGAACTTGATAGACTGCAACAAATACTGTTTTATAGAGAATTAGGGGTTAGTTTAATAGATATAAAAAATATAATAAATGAACCTTCCTTTGATGGGATTAATGCACTTATAGAACATCGCCTTAAACTCCTTGAAAAAAGAAAACAAATAGATTTGTTAATAGCTAATGTTGAAAAGACCATAGCTAACAAAAAAGGAGGAATTAAGATGAGTAATAAAGAAAAGTTTGAAGGGTTCAAACAAAAACTAATAGATAAAAATGAGAAGAAATACGGTAAAGAAATAAGAGGAAAATATGGTGATGAGGAAGTAAATAAATCTAATGCAAAAGTAAAAGATATGTCAGAAAAAGAATATGAGGAAGTAACAAACCTGGCAGAAGAAATTATGAATACTTTATCAGCAGCTTTTAAAACAGGTAATCCAGCTGGAGAACTAGCTCAGAAAACAGCAGAATTACATCGCAAATGGATAGAATATTACTGGAGCAGTTACAGTAAAGAAGCCCATGCAGGACTTGCCCAAATGTATGTGGATGATGAAAGATTTACAGCATATTATGATGCTAAACAACCAGGAATGGCAGCTTTTTTAAGGGATGCTATATTCATATATACAGGAACTGATAAATATTAATATAAACATTAAAATTTAAGGATATGAAAGGGTGTCTCCAAAGTATAAGTTTACTAAAATAAACTTAAGGTAAGGCTTTGGAGACACCCTTATTTATCAATTAAATGAGTTATAAAAACTTCCCTTTTTACAAAGTAGAGAATCTATATCTGCAAAAGGAATTTTGAAGGTAACAAAACCAGCAGCATAAGGTGCAATCTCATAAGGTGCAAAATATATATATAGATTATCTTCATCTACATAAAAATTCTGGTTACTAGTAATACCTTTAAAGCCATCTTCATATACATAAGAATATTGAGGGTCAGTTTCTATCATATTTTCTATGATTTTATTTATTTCATCTATCCAACGAGTAGTACAATCAAATAAATCTGATAAGGAATAAAACTCTCCAGTTTTTAAGTTAATATTTGGTGTGCTTCTAGCTGTCATTCCATGAGCAGCGCCAAAAGGATAATAATAGGTATTTATTTCTGGAATATATAAGTCTTTTTTAAAGAATAAAGTTTCAAAATTTCCATAGAGATTATAATCTAAAACTTCATTACGATCAACTATCTTAAGAGCACACAATTCCCTTAATTTTGAATTGATGTTTTCAATTACTGTAGATGGAGTAGACTGATTAATTTGAGGATAATATACTAAATAATCTACATTAGGCTTATATTTTAGTTTTAGTATAGTATATTCATCATTTAATTTAATTCGATTATTGGGTTTATAGATTATATCACCCTTCGTATTCAGGTAATAAGGAATATAGTCTATATCGCCATAAACAATGTCACATTGAAGCTCTAAGGTGCCAGTTCCTTTAACTACAGGTAAGTTTCTAACAATTCTACCACTAAGGTCTATAAAGAAACTATTTTCAAGACTATAAGCAGAGGCTAATCCATTTTTAAATTTTTGAATATCTAAAAATTTAAAATCTGTAAGGGTATTGCCCTTGTTGTCTCCTAACGCGTAGATACTATTAAAAGAAGTATTAACATTATTACCACGATAAATGCCTAGGGCAAATCTATTATCTCCAACATATCTTATGTCGTCATAAATGAAAGGATATAGAATATGATCAGATAAAGTTACAACTCCATAATTACCTTTATAATTAGGTGCGGTGCTTACTACCATGTATCCATCATTTACAGGAGAAGCAGATGTAAATTTAGGCTTTATAAGAACACGACCATATATGTCTACATAACCAATAAGCCCTCCTAGACTTTCGGAAAAAGTAAATACACCTTCATTATAATTACCTACAAATTTATAAGGAAAGGTTGTAATAATAGTTCCACTTTTATCAATTACTTGATAGGTACCATCACGAGATTTAACTAGTGCATAGTTATTTTTAAAGTCACTACCTTCCAAATAATTTGGTGGTAGTACTTCATTACCATCCATATCTATATAACCATATAGTTGGTCATCTGAAGAAGTTTTAATACTAACAAGGGCTAGAGAATCACTATAGCTAGAGATAAAGGTATATGGATTTTTAGTAATTATTTTTCCACCTTCATCTATAACACCCATAATGTCTCCTTGTACATATACAGCTCTAGATTCAACAAAGGGTTCTATAGAATTATATATAGGTGGAATTACATATTCCCCATTAATGTTAATAACCCCACAATTATTATATTTGCAAACTATAGCTAATCTATTTTCATTGAAGCTTGATGCTGTAGAAAAGCTAGGTGATATAATAAAATTTCCTTTAGAATTAATATATCCATATAGGCTTCCTTTTTGTGTATTTGTTAGAGCTGGATATAAATCTACGCAAGATTCTTTGAAATCACTCATAAATACTCTCCTATTCATTACTTAATATTAGTGTATTTAGGTTTATTTAATATGTTTCAATGAATTTATAAAGTTTAACATTATTAAGAATTAATTATTACATATAGGTATATCATAATAAAGGTTACTAAAAGGTGACCAATTGAAAGGTTAAGTGTATATTGATATATTTAGTGTAAATAAATTTGAAAGGAGTAAGATATGGAATATATTTTATTATTTTTAGAAGGAATTATAACCTTCATATCTCCATGTATTTTACCAATGTTGCCTATATATATTTCTTACTTTGCGGGAGATAATAATTTAGAAGATGGAAAGAAAAATAATACTTTAATAAATGCTTTAGGATTTGTAATTGGTTTTACAATAATATTTACACTGTTAGGAACCTTAGCAGGGACTTTTGGAAGCTTTATTAGAAATTACTATACACTACTTAATATAATAGGTGGAACAATAATAGTTATATTTGGTCTAAACTACATGGGTTTACTTAGAATTTCATTTTTAGAGAGAAGTTTTAAGATGGATATGAAGATTAAGTCTCTAAAATTTATTTCTTCAATCTTATTTGGAGTAGTTTTTGCCATCGGATGGACGCCATGTGTAGGTACATTTTTAGGATCAGCCCTGATGATTGCTGCTAATAGTCAGAAAGTTTTAAAGGGCACTTTAATGCTATTTATTTATAGTATAGGATTAGGAATCCCTTTTATTATATCTGCTATTTTGATAGGGAAGCTAAAGGAAACCTTAGATTTTATAAAAAGAAATTATAAAATAATTAATAGGATTTCTGGACTAATTCTTGTAGTTATTGGAATTGCAATGATGACAGGATATTTAAATAAAATACTTTCAATTTTAAGTTTTTAGGAGGCAGTTATGAAAAATAAGAATATAATTATATGGATTATAGGTTTCATTATATTTTTTATATTAGTTTATCTAGGATATAATGAACTATCATCTCGATATAATGAAAATGAGAAAAATAACAATAAAGGAATAAGTGATAGTCTTATCACTGGTGAGGAAGGTAAGACAGAGGATACAAAGGCCAAAGCTGTAGATTTTACAGTATATGATGAAGATGGAAAGGAAGTTAAACTATCAGATTACAAGGGCACACCAGTGGTACTAAACTATTGGGCTAGTTGGTGTGGACCTTGCCAGAGTGAAATGCCGCTATTCAAAGAAGCAAATAATAAATATGGAGACAATGTTAAAATATTAATGATAAATATGACAGATGGACAAAGAGAAACTGCAGAAAGTGCTAAAAAGTTCATGGTAGATAATGAATATGATATGCTCACTTTATATGATAAGGATTTAGATTTTGCTAATAAATACAATGTTGCAAGTATACCAAGAACTGTTTTTATCGATAAGGAAGGATTCATTACTATGGAAAGAATTGGTATAGTCAATGAAGAATTTTTAGAGGCTATGATAGAGAGGATTAAGAAATAGATAAAACTATTAATAATTAGTGAAAAAAGTGTATTAAGAGTAGCTAAAGAAAAATGATACAGGTATAATATAGACTTAGTAGCGTATACTTATTTAATTATATAAAAGTTTTTAGAGGTATATACTAAAGGAGAGAAGTTATGTTTGTAGCAAATAATGAAGAATATCACTGCCCAGTAGAAGCTTTAGCAAATATTTTAGGCAAGAAGTGGGTAGCTAATATAATTTGGTCACTAAGTAAGGATAGTAAAAGATTTGGAGAATTAAATCGTCGAATGAAGGGCTGTAGCAAGAAAATGCTATCTCAGCAGCTAGAAATTCTTATAAATAGCGAGATCATAGATAATGAAAAAGAGATAAATAACAATCAAGTAGAGTCAGTTTATTATCTTACACCTAAGGGGAAATCCTTACTCCCAACTATTGAGCAAATGGTTTTATGGGGTGAAAAAAATTTGCCTTGCAAGTAAGATTATAATATAAATGAGGGAAATCAAAATTAATAAACAGAGTTCTTTGCTTCAGAGGGAGTATTAACTCCCAATGAAGCTTAGAAATCGTTATCCAGGGACGTAACTGCTCTTTACTCCCACTTTGAAGAAGATGGGAGTATTAGAGCTGGTAGTCATCGGACAAAATAAAAAGGATATCTTAAAGCTATTAAAGTTAATAAGCTAAGATATCCTTTTATATTAAGCTTACAATTAAATTCAGGTTTTAAAGTATTAATAAAATAAGTTATAATGATTATTAGTAATGATAATTTAAGCTATTTAAATATGAATCTATTTTAAAATATACCTATTTAAATAGGTAACTATATAAATATATAACTATTTAAATAGTTGTTCTGTTCATGCGGGTTTCAGGGGTTTGTCATTTAAGTAGAGCATTAAAAACATGCTAAAATATGAAGATTTAATAGCTATATTGTTAGTTCTTTTTATTAGTATGATAAGTTAAAAAGCAAACACATAAGAGGATTAAAAAGGAGCTTAAGATGGAAAACTACATAACTAAAGATAATGAATTTTATAATGATGTGGAGAATGCAGATAATTTAAGTAAGTATAAATTAGACATAGATGAAGCAATCAAAGCTATAATTTCTAAGGAAGATAGATTAGTTTTTGCCAGTGTAGTAAAGGTAGCTGATATTACTAATATTACTGTTTTTAAGTATCCTGAATTAAGAGGATATATTTTAGAAAAAATAAAGTTTGAAAAGGAAATTCAAGCTATAGATAAAAAAATAGATAGAGCCATAGCTAGATTAAATAAAGGAAATAGAAGAATTACTTTTATTTCATTAATGAATAGTTGTAAATTTAACTCTGATCATATATATAACAATCCATACATAAAGGAGAAAATTAGAGCAGCTGTTATTGAAAACACTAGAGGCTTATGTAAAAAGAAGTAGATATTTTACAAAAAAATATGTATTAGGGTATAATAGTGATTAAGGAAAATTTTATCATTAAATAGTAATATGGAGGTGCAATATGGTAACAATGGAAAAGATAAAGACAAGAGAAGAAGTCGAAGAAAAATATAAATGGAAAGTAGATAAAATATACGCCACTGATGAAAAGTGGGAAGAAGATTTTAAAAAATTAAAGGAAAAATCTCCAAGTCTTTTAGAATTTAAGGGACACCTTAGTATAGGAGTTAAACTATTAGATTACTTACATCAATATGAAGAGATGGCAAGTTTATATGAGGATTTAGTAGTATATGCTCACTTAAGAAGTGATGAAAATAAATCTAATTCTAAATATCAAGTTATGATGGATAAAATATCTACTTTTGGAGCTGAATTTAGTGGATTAATTTCATTTTTCCTTCCAGAACTGTTAACTATGGAAGTGGAAGATATTAAGAAGCTTATAGAAAATACTTCTGGATTAAAACATTATGAAAGATATATTACAAATATATTTGAAGGTAAACCTCATATTTTAAGTGAAGCAGAAGAGAATATATTAGCAAATGTTAGTGATTGTCTAAGTGCGCCAAGTAATATATTCACTATGCTTACTAATGCTGATATAACTTTTCCAAAAATAAAGGATGAAGAGGGTAACGAAGTAGAGCTTACAGCTTCAAATTATTCAGTATTTATCACAAGTAAAGACAGAAAAGTCAGAAAAGAAGCCTTTGAGGTGCTATTTAAAACTTATAAGAATTATGAAAATACCGTGTCAACTTCGTATACTGCTTCTGTTAAGAACTTTATTTTTGAAAGTAAAATTAGAAAATATAACTCTTGTCTTGAAGCATCTTTAAAACCTAATAAAATTCCTGTGGAAGTATATAAAAATGTAGTAAACACAGTGAATAAAAGAATAGATTCTCTTCACAGATATGTAGAGTTAAAAAAGAAATTACTTAACTTAGATGAAATTCATATGTATGATTTATATGTGCCAATTATTGATGCACCAAAGTTTAATATAGCTTTTGAAGAAGGAGTAGCTCTTTGTGAAAAAGCTCTAGATCCAATGGGGAAAGAGTACATTGATATCTTTAGTAAAGGTGTTAAAGAAGGTTGGATTGATGTTTATGAGAACAAGGGAAAAAGAGGAGGAGCTTACTCTAGTGGTAGCTATACCTCTATGCCATATATCTTATTAAACTATAAAAATCAAGTGAATGATGTATCTACTTTAATTCATGAAATGGGGCATAGCATACACTCCTATTATTCAAGAAATAATCAACCATATACCTATGCTGATTATGAATTATTCTGTGCTGAAGTTGCATCTACTACTAATGAGTGTTTATTGATAGACTATTTAATAAAAAATGAAAAAGATAAAGCTAAAAGACTATATTTAATAAATCAACAACTTGAAGGAATTAGAACTACTGTATTCAGACAGACCATGTTTGCAGAGTTTGAAATGATTGTCCATGAAAAAATGGAGCAGGGGGAAGCTTTATCTAGTGATGATTTATGCAAGATTTATCATGACTTAAATGTTAACTACTTTGGAGATACTATGGTAGTGGATAGTGAAATTGACATTGAATGGGCAAGGATTCCTCATTTTTATAGAGATTTCTATGTATATCAATATGTAACAGGTTTTGCAGCAGCTAACTCTTTCTATGAAAAAATTCTTAATGAAGGGGAAGAGGCAGTTGAAAAATATAAAGGCTTCTTAAAAGCTGGATGTAGTGACTATCCAATTGAAATACTAAAAAAAGCTGGGGTAGATATGACTACACCAAAGCCTTTAGAAGATACTATTAATAGATTTGATGAACTTTTGGCTATGCTTGAAAAAGAATTATAAGAAAAATTATACCTGGAATATTGGAAAGTGAATTTAAATATATTAAGATTTTTTAGGTTATAATAGTAAATAAAGATGATTTTAAAGTAATTATGTACTTTGAAATCATCTTTATTTTTTATTGCAATATAAAAATTGCTATTATGTGTTTAGAAAATTATCAACTATATTAAAGTTCACTAATGCATTTTTTCATATTAAATGATAAGTGATTATAATATATGCTGTTTACTAATATTCTTTGATTATTTATGAAATTTTTTTCTTTACTGCAGTCTTTTCTAAAGATAATAACAAGCTATTCATTAGATAGATATATAATTTATGGATATATATGAAAAAACTATTGACTCTATACTAAGGATAGACTTTATTATGTATAAGGTAGTATAAAAAACAAAGGAGAATAAAGTATGGAAAAAGAGAATAGATTGAAAGAGTTTTTTAAATATGCAGTGCCTTCTGCCCTTGCCATGTTCATATCATCTTTATATACAGTAGTAGATGGAATATTTGTTGGTCAAGGTGTTGGTGATTTAGCATTGGCATCAGTAAATATTGTACTTCCCTTTACAGTTATGTTATTTGGACTTGCTTCAATGTTTGCCATAGGTGGAGGAACTTTAGTGTCTAAAAACATAGGTGCAAAGAATATAGATAGAGCAGTAATTATTTTTAGACAAGTATTTAAGTTTCTTTTAATAGCTAGCGGTATTATAAGTATTACCTGTATTATATTCACAGAACAAATAGTAACTATTTTAGGAGCAACAACTAGTTTGAAAGGATTAGCAGTGGAATATTTAAGATTTTATGCAATCTTTTGTATCCCTAACTTGATAGGAATAGTACTAAGTAGTTTTGTAAGAAATGATGGAAGACCAAAGCTTTCCATGATATCAACAATTGCAGGAGCAGTAACTAATATTATCTTAGATTATATATTTATATTTAAATTTGGATTAGGTATAAAGGGAGCTGCAATAGCTACAGGTCTTGGTCAAATTATTACAGTATCTGTGTTATTGCCGCATTTTATTATGAAGAAAGGTTATTTAACCTTTGGTAATGTAAAAATAAATAAAAGAGATTTAAAAGAATTTTGTTTAATAGGATTTCCGTCTTTTTTTGCTCAAGGAAGTTATTCAATAATGGTATTAATACATAATATTGTTTTAGTTATGTTTCTTGGAGAAAAAGGAATTTCAGCCTATAGTATAATTAACTATATAACAACAAATATATATATGGTTCTTTATGGCTTGACTTTAGGAGTACAACCTCTAATAAGCTATAATTTTGGTAAAAAAGATGGAGAACAAATGCTAGGATTTTTCAAGATAACATGTATATCTTCAACAATAATTAGTGGTTTCTCTGTTATAATATGTTTTATATTTGGTCCAGCACTTATAGGTATATTTACAGCAGATCCTGTAATTGCAAATCTTGCATATATAGCACTTAGAATAGCAAGTGTAAGTTATTTTGCCGTTGGAATAAATTTAAATACATTAGTTTATTTCCAAGCCTTAGAGATGCCAAAATACTCAAATTTAAGTTGTCTTTTAAGGTCTGTTATATACTTGCCAATTTCACTAATGATACTTTATAAAGTCTTTGGAGCCAATGGAATTTGGGCAGGTACAATATTATCGGAAAGCCTTACATTTATAACTATAAGTATAGTGGCTAATATAAGAGTATCTACTAAAGAAGTATTAAGTGCATAAAATTTAGAATAGTAGAGGGCTGTCCAAAATTTAAGGATTTTGGACAGCCTATTTTTCAAATTTAGGATATAATAATAATGGGGTGAGAGTATATGGATACAAGATTTTCAATTGGTGAAGTATCTAAATTACATAATATTTCTATACAAACATTAAGGCATTATGACAAAATTGGATTGTTAAAGCCGGCTTATGTAAATGAAAAGAGTAAGTATAGATACTACTCAGTAAAACACTTTATAATTTTAGATTTGATAAAACAATGTAAAGCTATGGGGTTATCTCTAGATGAAATAAAAATACTAGTGAATAATTATACTTCCGTTAACTCTATTTTAGAAATAATAACAAAGCAAAAAGAAATAGTAGAAGAAAAGATAAAAGAGTTAGATAGCATAAAAAATAATATATGTTTTTTAGAGGATAGAATTCAAACCGTATTAAAAGAGGGAATAAATGAACCTTTTATAAAATATTGTACTGAGAGAAAATTTATAAAATATAGTAATACCCATAGATATACAGAAGAATTTGAAATAAATCTATCTAAAGCCTTAGGATATATAGAAAAAAAATATGGAAGCACTAATAAAGAGTTAGTTTTTCCAACATCTTATGAAGATTTTAAAAGTAAAGAAATGTTAACATACAATAATTTAATGATAAGTATAAATGAAAACATGGATATAGATGAAAAGAAAGTAATTACTCTAAAATCAGGAAATTATATTACAATAAACTTTGATGACGATTATAAAGATACAAGCAAATATTACAGAAAGCTAGTTGAGTATATTGAAAAAAATAATATAATAGTTAATGGGGATTTTTATGAGATATATATAATGACAAGATGCGGGATAGACAAAGAAGAAAAAGCTTTAGGACAAATTCAAATTTTAATAGATGAGAATAATTAATTTTAAATGACAATATAGGAGAGATAGCATGAAGAACATTTATTTAATTAGACATTGTAAGGCATATGGACAGCCAGCTGAGGCAGAGTTAACAGAGGTTGGTATAGATCAAGCGCTAGAATTAAAGGACTATTTACTAAAGTATAATATTAATTATATAGTATCTAGTCCCTATGTAAGGGCTATAAAGACAATAACACCATTTGCAAAGCATTTAGGGTTAGAAGTAAATATTGATGAAAGAGTGAGAGAAAAGTTATTGATACCTTATGTGGTAGATGATTACACACCTTATTTATTAGAAGCCTATGAAGATATGAATATAACCTTTCATGGAGGAGAATCTTCAAATGAAGCTACTAAAAGGGCTATTGAAGCTTTAACTGATATTTTAAAGCTAGAAGAGGAAAATGTAGCAATAGTCACCCATGGAGAGTTATTTTCTTTAATAATGAGGTATTTTGATAAGGTTTCAGGTTTTGATTTTTGGAAGAACTTAAGTAATCCAGATGTATATTTATTGAGATTTGAAACTAATGATATAAAAAGTATAGTAGATATTAAGAAAGTATGGAAGGCTTAGAATAAGATAAAAATTTTCTTTGAAGAAACATAATAGATTTTGTTAAAATAAACCCAATTAGATATAATCATAGATGAGGTGGTTAACTTATGAAAGAAAAGATTTTTATTATTGAAGATGAAGAAAAGATTAGAAGAGAACTAGGTACTTTTTTAAATAGATATGGATATGACATTATAACCTCTGATAATTTTGAGAACATAGTAGAGGAGGCTTTAGAGGCAGAACCTAATTTAATATTATTAGATATTAATTTACCATATTATGATGGATACTATATCTGTAGAGAAATAAGAAAAACCTCTAGTGTGCCTATTATTGTTGTAACTAGTAGAGATAGTGATATGGACGAATTAATGAGTATGAATCTAGGGGCTGATGATTTTATTACTAAACCATATAACACTGAAATATTATTAGCTAGGATTGCATCAATTATTAGAAGAACTTATAGAAGTAATGATATGGAGATTTTTGCTTGTAGAGAACTTAAATATAATCTTTCTACCAGTGAAATAGAATTTGATGATAAAAAACAAGAATTAACTAAAAATGAAAGTAAAATTCTATATACATTAATTAAAAGCAAAGAAAAAATAGTATCTAGAGATGAACTTATGAAATGTCTATGGCAATCTGATGAGTTTGTAGATGATAATACCTTAACTGTAAACATAAATAGGCTAAGAAAAAAACTAGATGAAATAGGAGCTGTTGACTATTTACAAACTAAAAGAGGTCAGGGGTATATTTTAGGTTAAAACATTAAAGTAAATTAAACCTAAAGGAAGGAAATTTTAATGAGTTTTAGAGAGTATATAAAAGAAAAAATTGTTTTTTTGATTATAAATTCAATAATTTTTCTATTTACAGGAATATTGTTAAAAGCATTAAAGGTGGATATCTATGCCATTTTTTTTGTGGAGGTTCTAAATTTTATAGGCTCATCACTGTTTTATATATTTGATTATTTTACAAAAAGAAAATTTTATAATAACCTTTTACATGGATTAAATAATCTAGATAAGAAATATCTTATTTCTGAAGTTATAGAGGAGCCTAACTTCTTAGAGGGAAGAATTTTATACGAAGTAATTCAAGAGACAGATAAGGCTATGAATGATGAAATATCTACTTTAACCATTAAAAATAGTGAATATAAAGATTATATAGAGTTGTGGGTTCATGAAATTAAAACACCTATTGCATCTAGTAGATTAACCATAGAAAATAACCCATCTCCCATTACAAAGAGTATAGAGGAAGATTTAGATAAGGTAGAAAATTATATAGAGCAAGCTCTTTTTTATACTAGAAGTAATAATATAGAGAAGGATTATATGATTAGAGAGATAAGTCTTAAAAACTGTATTAATGCAACAATAAAAAGGAATGCTAGAGTTCTTATTGAAAATGGAATTAAAATTGAAATTGATAATGTAGATAAAATCGTTTATGCGGATAGTAAATGGGTAGAATTTATATTAAATCAGATTATATCAAATTCTATTAAATATATGAAATTCCCTAAGAGTGTTAGAAAAAACTCATTAGGTGAACAGCATAAAAAACAAGACACTATTAAAATATATTGCATAGAAAAGGAAGAGGACATTATTCTAAACATAGAAGATAATGGTATAGGTATTGGCGAAAGCTCTATTGGTAAAGTATTTGAAAAAGGGTACACCGGAGAAAATGGAAGAATCTTTGGAAAATCCACAGGAATAGGCTTATACCTTTGTAAAAATCTCTGCGAAAAATTAGGGCTTGGTATAAAGATAAGGTCTAAAGCTTATAAAGGTACTACAGTATCTATCTTGTTTCCTATAAATAAAATGTTCATATTAAAAGATTAACCTAACAAAAACGTAAGATTTCTGTTTATATCCTTGCAAGGCTTTGAAAATACTATATTTAAGATAATTCGGCAAAAATTTCGTCAAAAATAAATTTTAAAAAATTTCTGCTATCTTCTCATTTCCTATTTTTCTCATATCGTCATTTACATGACTATACGTCCTTATTACCTCTTGCACATTATCACCAATATATTCAGCAACAGTTTTAAAATCAAAACCATTTTGGATTAATAATGTAGTGTAAGTATGCCTTAATTCATGTATATATACATTAAAAGATTTTTTTAATGCATAGTGTAAATTTATTCTGCAAGTAGTCGCATTCATTTCTTAATTGAGGGTAGTCTAATAAATCCAACTATAGAATTAGAGTACTCTACAAGTCTTGCAAGTGCATTGTCTACCATGAAAGAAGTTACAGAGAGCAATACTACTGCCTTAAATATTCAACAAGGTGAGATAATAGCCTTAATAAGTAACACTACAACATTCAAATGCAACAGACCAGGCAATAGCTGAGATAATAGCTGATAGGCTTAACTGTCCAACAATAAACTGTTTAAGACCATATGCATATTATGGACAATATAAAACAGTTATTGCAGTAGGAGAGGCTAAGAATAAGAGTGGTTATACAAATGTACTTATCCAGGGGAAGAATAGACAGGAAACATTAGATAAGGGTATAGCTTATTGTAAGAAGTTAGGTAGATAATATTAAAGGCTAGTAGGGAATGAACTGGCTCCTACATTTTTTATTGATCAAAAATGCAGCACAATTAATATCAATGGAATAAGATATATTAGAAACTACTATATCTTATAAATTAAATAAAAATAGCATATGGTTCTCCTAAATAAGAATAATTATGACTATGTATTTAAATTAGGAACAAAATAACAGCATTATTCATAACTTAGTTATATAATCTCCTTGAAAGCAGCTTGAAATAAAATTGTTAAGGTTGTCATTAGTATATTATCAAAAGATAAAAAAACAGTAATTTATAGAGGGAAATTACTGCTTTTATTTATGTCACTAAATATTTATGATTAATATAAATTAACAGTATTGAATTTTAAAAGTTAGTGTAGGATTATAATATACAAGGGAATAACTATTAATTAAGGGTGTTAGGAATTCCAACAACTATTAATTTATATTCTAAGTTAGTATTAGCAAATGTAAATATGAGTATTCAAAAACTGTTAAATTTAATATAGGAAACATTTTAGGGAGTTTAATAATATGTAGTATAGAACTTCCTCTTAATTAGAGGATTAATAATACAATTAGATACAATATAGAAAAAGAGCTACGGTATATTTATATATACTGTAGCTCTCTTTCTACTGAATAGGATATAAGTAGAGGTTGAATTAAAGAAAATACAGACTGTTAACTTTTATTATATACATTAAATGTAAGAATATCAACAGTTAGTTATATAAAAATAAGTATAAAAAAATAGGAGCAATAAGGTTTTTCTTAATGCCCCTATTTTTTTACTTATATCAGAATATGGTTTAGGATAGATGTATCTAAATTATAAACAAAATTATAATATTTAAACATATTCATTACTATTTTTTCAAAGTATAAATTTAACTATTAAAAGGTAGAAAGAAATGCAATATTACTTTCTACCTTATTTTTCTTTTGTATAAACACATGTAAGAGTGAACTCAAATAAATTATAGACACTTTATATTGATTATATACATTAAATGTAAAAATAATAATAATGAAATTCTTTTCTTGATTTTTAGAATCATTACTCAATTTCCTTAAGTTTATCTTCCTTTCAAAATGTGTAGAAGTTCTTCTTTGCGTGAATCTACTAACCTCAATAACGACTCTGTTACTAATCTAGATGTATTTGGTCGCGTAGTGACAGTTACGTTTAATTTTCTTTTTTTCTTCATTATAAATCACCTCAAATTAATTATTGTCAAGTAAAGAAGAGTTTATAACAAATCTATATATTTTATAGAATTTGTTTTAAAATAAAAAAGAGTAGGATATAACTGAATATATCTACTCTTTTTTATATGACGTCAAAAATTCGTCAAAAATAATTTTTAATTTTATTATAATATTTGAGTTTTCATTTTTATAAAAAGCTTAATTTCCCTTGAATTATCTAATATTATTAAAAATATTAAGCTTAGTTACAAAAACGTAAGATTTCTGTTAGGTTTTTCTATGGATGGATATTTTCTATACATGTAATATATAGGTATAGAGAACAGGAGGAAAGCAAATGAATAAAGAAGTATTAAAAGTAAGTAATATAGAAAAGTACTATGGAAGTAATGGTAATATAACTCAGGCCATAAATAATATTAGTTTCTCTGTGGAAGAAGGAGAATTCATAGGAATAATGGGGGCTTCCGGTAGTGGAAAAACAACTTTGTTAAACTGTATATCCACCATAGATAAGGTAACTAGTGGTCATATTCATATTGAAGGAAAGGATGTAACTTCAATAAATTCTAAGGGATTAGCTAGATTTAGACGAGAAAATTTAGGTTTTATATTTCAAGACTTTAATCTTTTAGATACCTTAACTGCCTATGAAAATATTGCATTAGCACTAACTATTGGAAAGGTAAATCACAAAGAGATTAATAGAAGAGTTGAAGAGGTTGCTAAGAGTTTAAATATAGAGGAAGTCTTAAATAAATATCCCTATGAAATGTCAGGTGGTCAAAAACAAAGAGTAGCATCAGCTAGAGCTATAATTACAAATCCATCTTTAGTTCTTGCAGATGAGCCTACAGGTGCTTTAGATTCAAAATCAGCAAAGATGTTACTAGAAAGCTTGGAGGAGCTTAATACTAATTTAGGAGCTACTATTATGATGGTAACTCATGACGCCTTTACAGCTAGCTATGCTAGTAGAATTCTGTTTATAAAGGATGGTAAAATATTTAATGAGTTAATTAGAGGAAAGGATTCAAGGAAGGAATTCTTTAATAAGATAATTGAAGTGGTAACTCTACTTGGAGGTGACCAAAGAGATGTATTTTAAATTAGCTGCTAGGAATTTAAAAAGAAGTTTTAAGGATTATACCATATATTTCTTAACTCTAGTATTTGGAGTATGTATTTTTTACACCTTTAACTCCATTGAAGCTCAAAGTATTTTAATGGAAGTTAGTGAAATGCATAAAAATATGTTCCACCTAATAAGTGAAATTATGGGAGTAGCATCAATATTTATTTCCTTTATATTAGGATTTCTGATAGTCTATGCCAATAATTACTTAATTAAAAGAAGAAAAAAGGAATTTGGAGTTTATATGACCTTAGGTATGGAAAACTCTAGATTATCCTCCTTATTATTTATAGAGACTATGATGATAGGAGTAATTTCTTTAGCATTAGGTCTTATATTAGGAATATTTTTATCACAAGGACTATCTGTAGTTACAGCAAAACTTTTTAAAGTGGATTTAACAGGGTTTAGATTTATATTTTCTATGGATGCCTTTATAAAAACTATTCTTTGCTTCGGCGTTATATACCTTATAATTCTTATTTTTAACTCAATTATTGTAAGAAAAGTAAAACTAATAAATCTATTAACTTCTGCTAAGTTTAATGAAAAGATGAAAATAAAAAACATATGGACCTCTGTAGTTGTATTTATAATTAGTGTAATAACTATAGGAAGTGGATATTACATAGTGCTTAAAAATGGAATATCTAGTTTTGATAGAAATATATTAATAGCCATTGCACTTGGAGCTGTAGGAACATTTCTATTTTTCTTTTCCCTTGCAGGATTCTTACTCAAGGTAGTTCAAAGTAGTAAGAAGTTTTATTTAAGAAATTTAAATATGTTTGTGTTAAGACAAATAAATAGTAAAATTAACACTACCTTTATATCTATGACCTTTATATGTTTGATGCTATTTGTAGCTATATGTACTCTTTCAGGAGGACTTGGAATTAGTACCGCTATGAATACTGAAATTGAGGATTTAACTCAATTCGATATGAGCTTTTGGGACAATGAAGGAGAAGATATAGACACTGTGTTAAAAAAATATAATGTAGATATATCAAAATATGAAAATAACTATGTAAGCTATAAGGAATATGATAGTGGAGTTAGCTATAGAGATTTTTTAAGTGAAAAAGGCTTAGAAGATGGAAATAACTATTATCCTGTATTTAAGAATTTACCAATTAGTGTTATGAAGGTATCGGATTTTAATAAAATAATGAAAATGTTAAATAGAGAAGAAGTAAAACTTAAGGTTGGAGAATATGCGGTCTTTGGTGATATAAGCGATATGATTAAAAATTTACAAGAAACTGTAGATAGTGGAAAAGAAATTACTATAGGTGATAATAAACTAAAACCATATCATGGTAATGTTTTAGAGGCGGTAACTTATTCTTCTATGATGAAGCAAAATATTTGTGTATTTTTAGTAGAGGATTCTATAGTAGAGGGACTAACTCCCACTAGGGGATATTTGAATTTAAACTATAGTGGGGATGGTAGTGAGATAAGAGAAGCTTTAGATGTTAATATTAGAGAATATAGTGGCAATGATGATTTAAATACTAGATATATTACTAAGGAAGAGATTAAGGAGCAGTCTACAGGGCTAGGAGCTTTAGCATCATACCTTGCCATATACATGGGAATCATATTCCTAATTACTTCAGCAGCAGTACTAGCCCTTCAACAGTTATCAGAATCTGCAGATAACACAGAAAGATACAATCTTCTAAGAAAGGTTGGAGTAGATGAATCGATGATAAATCACTCTGTATTAACCCAAGTAGCAATTTACTTTATGATGCCCTTATCCTTAGCTATAGTTCACTCTATAGTAGGATTAAAATTGGCTTCAGATATAGTAGCTATATTTGGAGGTGCAAGCATGGTGGATCATATAATAGTTGCATCGGTGGTATTAGTAATAGTTTATGGTGGATACTTCTTAGCCACCTATTCTGGAAGTAAAAAAATGATTAAAGGAAATTAATAAAAAGTTTAAATTTTATAATATATTAGTATAGTAAACTACTTCAAATTAAATGGAATTTGAGGTAGTTTCTTTTTAATGTATAGATATATATAATAGAATATGTTACCATATAAGCTATAAAATTCAATTATATGTAATAGAAAATCTTTTTTAAAAGAAATAATTTGAGGAGCTTGTTGAGTAGAAAGAACAGGGAATATTATCTTTATTCTATTAAGGAGGGGAAAAATATGAATGAATCATATTGGAATGGGAGATTGGATTTTTTAAAAGCTATACGTACTGGATGGTGTAATAATGATTATATAGAATTCCTTGTAGAGAAGGTTTGGAAAATTAGTAAACCTGTAAATATAATTGATTTTGGTTGTGGCTTTGGATATGTTGGATTACTATTATTGCCCATATTACCTAAAGGAAGTACATATACAGGTATTGATATTAGTGATACTCTCTTAGATGATGCAAAAGACATTTTTGCAAATTCAGGCTATATAATAAAATTTATAAAGGCAGACTTGAATGAGTATATACCAACTGAAGATTATGATATAGCTATATCGCAAGCGGTATTAAGACATATTCCAAATACAAAGAATATTCTTGATAAAATGATACAATCAGTTGTAAGTGGTGGTTTAGTTGTTTGTATGGAAGCAGACCTAGAAATAGAAAAGACAGGTCAATATTTTAGTGGATTAGATTACACTGAACTTGGAATTATACATTTACATCGAAAAATGTATAAGAAGGAATTAGAAAATGGAGGTAGAGATTATAGAGTTGGTGTTAAAATTCCTGAAATTATGCAAGAGTTAGGATTACATAATGTTGATGTGCGAATGAATGATAGGGTTAAATTTATTAATCCCCATGGTAATAAAGAAGAACATGCTAAACAATTTGATGCAATTACTGATGCTTGGAATTGGAATAAACAGCTATCAGAGAATGAGAAGGTAGGCTATATAAACGCTCTTATAGATAGAGGTTTAAGTGAGCAGGAAGCTAAAATATTCGTAGATGGTGAGTCAAAAATAAGTGAATATGTTATGAGTAATAAAGATAGTGCATATATTATTCAAATGCCATGTACCCTTATATCTTATGGTACAAAAAAATAAAATAAATTCTCTAAAAATCTAAAGTAGCTAGGGTTGTATTCATACAAGTCTAGCTATTTTTACATTGAGAAATTAAAGAATTTTAGCTACAAATACTATTATATAAGAGGCTGGTATAAGCAGTGGAAGAGCAGCGAAGGTTCCAATAGTTTTACTTCCTATCATGGCAATAACGCAGCTACGAAAATCTTCTTCAGGACACTTACCGTCTATTACATCATCCGTCATAATGGATAGTTGTGGATCTATAAAAATAGACATTAGGATTGTAGCAAATCCATTTATTACTGAGGATAGGGTTATACAAGTTGCTCTTAAATCAGGAACTATAGTACCTGCATAAATTGGTGCTAAGGCTCCTACAGTTAATATTGCAACTGCAATTACATTATAAATTATTATTTTTAGAGGTAACTTTTTAAAATTAATCTTAGTTACACTTTCCTTAACTGGAATTGAAATACAGTCCCTCATATAATGGACACCTGCCTTTGAAAAACTGTGCATAATTAGCTTGGATATAGATTTATCAATAGAAAATCGGATAACCCCTTTATAAAATAATCTTTGAAAAGTAGGAATTAGAAAAGCGCCTACTAGGGTAGCTATACCAGAAACTATTATAATTAACTTAAAAAGGTTTAATACATAACTTCCACCTGTACTATTTTCAACGAATTTTGTTAGTAAAGGGGCCTGAAAAGTTAAGGCTGTTCTTGATACTAAAGATAATATATTAAATACAGCAAAGGTTATTGCTATTTTACCTGTTCTAACACCTACAAGTCTTACAGAGTAAGCTAATGTTCCTATTATAGCAATTATAAAATTCAAAACTAAAACAATTATAATTTGAGTACTCAAAGTTATTCCTCCGTTCCATTTTCAAATATATCTATATTTTTACAACAATTAGAAATGTATTAATAGTATATAACATATTCATAAATAAAACTAGGTTATTCAATTATTATAAGAAGCACTAAGGAGAGGAAAATTCATATAAATATTTTCTAATATAACTTCACATATTATTGACAAGCTCCAAGATGGTGCTATACTAGGTGTATATACAGATGTATAGTTACGTGACGGAGGTGTGTAAAATTTGGGTTTAAAAGAAGACATATTAAAGTTAAAAAAAGAGAAGAATGCTTTAGTTTTAGCTCATCTTTATGAAAAAGCAGAAATACAGGAAGTTGCAGACATAGTAGGAGACTCATATTTTTTAAGCAAGAAAGCTATGGAAAGTTCTAAAGATATAATAGTATTTTGTGGAGTAAAATTTATGGCTGAGAGTGCAAAAATATTATCACCTAATAAAAGAATATTAATTCCAGTAAATGATACTACATGTCCAATGGCAGATATGGCTACAGTAGATAAATTAAAAGCTATGAAATTAAGAAATCCTAAAGCAAAGGTAGTAACATATATAAATTCAAATGGAGATATTAAAGCATTATCTGACGTTTGTGTTACATCATCCTCTGCTAAGGCAATTTTAAATAACATAGAGGAAGAAGAAATAATATTCCTTCCAGATAGAAATCTAGGTAGTTATTTGCAAGAAAATATACAGAACAAGAAGTTTATACTTTATGATGGGTTTTGTCCAGTTCATGAGAGAGTTGAAGAGGAAGAGGTTTTAACTTTAAAGAATAGATATCCAAATTTTAAGGTGCTAGTTCATCCAGAGTGTTCTAAAAAAGTAAGAGATTTGGGAGATTTTATAGGAAGTACTTCTGAACTTATAGATTATAGTGTTCAAGATGGAACTAATGGATTTATAGTAGTAACAGAGGAAGGCGTTCTTTATCAGATGAAAGAAAAAAGTCCCAATAAAACCTTTATCCCTATTGACAACGGAATGATTTGTCCCAATATGAAAAAAATATCAATGAAAGATTTATATAATTGCTTAATTAATGAGGAGTTTGAAGTGCATATTGAAGAGGAGCTAAGATTGAAAGCTCATAAATCTTTAGAAAATATGCATCTTCTATCTAATAAGTAAAATGAATAAAAAATATGATGTATTAATTATAGGGACAGGTATTGCAGGACTTTACACTGCTTGTAATTTGAAGGATAATCTTAGAGTTTTAATAATAACTAAAAATAAGCTAAGAGATTGCAACAGTTATTTAGCTCAAGGTGGCATTTCAACCCTAAGGGATATTGGAGACAAGGAAGCTTTTATAGAGGATACTTTAAAAGCTGGCAATTATAAAAATAAATTGGAGGCTGTTACCCAGATAGTTGAAAATTCTACTGATAATATTAATAGATTATTGAGGTTAGGAGTAGATTTTGATAAGGATATTGATGAATTAAACTATACTAGAGAAGGTGGTCATAGTAAGTTTAGAATAGTGCATTCTAAAGATGAAACAGGTAAGGAAGTAATTGAAAAACTAATAAATTATGTTTCTAGTAAAGAAAATATAACTATATTGGAAGACACTACATTACTAGATATAATTCAATATAAAAATAGATGTATAGGCGGAATTATAGAACACTCAAATGAGATTATAAATATAAATGCTAAGGCAACAGTATTAGCTACTGGTGGCATTGGGGGGATTTTTAATTCTACAACAAATATCGAAACTATCACAGGTGATGGACTTAGCATTGCATTAAAGCATAATATTCTTATGAAGGATATATCCTATCTTCAACTTCATCCCACTGCATTATATGAAGAAGAAATAAGGGGACGAAAGTTATTACTATCAGAATCTCTTAGAGGAGAAGGGGGAGTAATAAGAAATGCATTGGGAGAGAAATTTGTAAACCCTTTACTACCTAGAGATATAGTTTCAAGAGAGATTTTAAAGGAAATATGTAAGACTCCACAAACACCCTATGTTTTTTTAGATATGACTAATAAATCTAAGGAGTTTTTAATAAATAGATTCCCATATATTTATGAGCAATGTTTAAAACGTGGTTATAGGATGGAGAAGGATTTATTACCAATTGCTCCAGCTCATCATTATTGTATGGGAGGAATTCAGGTTGATTTGAATTCAAAAACATCTATGAAAGATTTATATGCTATAGGAGAAGTTAGTTGTACCGGGGTACATGGTAGCAATAGACTAGCTAGCAATTCTTTATTAGAGGGCTTAGTTTTCAGTAGAAAGGCAGCACAGCATATTAATTTACTTGTAGATGAAGGTGATGATAAACTAAGTGGAGAATTAGTTGAAAGAATTAATCTTAAGGCTATAAGTGATGTTAAAAATGCAAATGAAGAATATAAGTATAAGTTTATTAGTTATTTGAAGGGAAAGGTAAATGGTGAATATGTTAAACTTTTTAATTGTTGATGATATTATTAAGAGGGCTTTAAAAGAAGATAGTCCCTATGGGGATGTAACTGTATCAGCTATAGTTTCACCTCTAGAAAGAGCTGAGGTTGATTTAATAACTAAAGAGGATGGGATAATTTGTGGATTGGATATTTTTAAAAGGGTATTTGAAATCTTAGGAGAAGTTGAAGTCGATGTGTTTGTTAAAGATGGAGACTTAGTTAAGAATACTATGGTTATCGGTAAAGTAACAGGAAACGCCGGCAATATATTAGTAGGAGAAAGAATAGCCCTCAATTTACTTCAAAGAATGAGTGGTATTGCTACTTTAACTAACAAATATGTAAAGAAGCTAGAGAGACTTAATACAAAAATACTAGATACTAGAAAAACTACACCTAATTTAAGAGCTCTTGAAAAATATGCAGTTAAAATTGGTGGAGGAGTAAATCATAGATTTTCCTTATCTGATGGAATACTAATTAAAGATAATCATATTGGATATGCAGGTGGTATAAAAGAAGCCATTGAGCTTGCTAAAAAGAATTCTTCTTTTGTAAGAAAAATAGAAGTTGAAACTGAAACTAAAGAGCAGGTTTTAGAGGCTCTAGAAGCAGGAGCGGATATAATTATGCTTGATAATATGAGTCCAGACTTAGCAAGGGATATGGTTAAATTAATTAATGGAAGAGCATTAACAGAGTGCTCAGGAAATATCACCTTAGATACTGTTACAGACTACGGCAAAACAGGAGTAGATTATATTTCCTCTGGAGAATTAACCCATTCTGTAAAAGCCTTTGATATTTCATTAAAAAACTTTAGAAAAATATAAATATAAAATGATATAATTGTTTAAATATGATTGCTATACTAAATATATAGTAATCATATTTTTTTATTTGGTTTATTTAATAAATATTAGTATGACAAAGGAAAGGACAACATATGAGGATTAATAAATTATTTAGTAATCTTGGAATTTGCTCAAGAAAAGATACTAATAGGCTTATAGAAGAAGGAAGAGTAAAAGTAAATGGAGAACTGTCTATTCCTGGGCAGTGGGTAGAACTAGAGGATGAAATTTTAATTGATGATAAGCCTATCATAGCTAAAAAGAAAATTTACATAGCTTTTAATAAGCCCATGGGAGTTACATGCACTGCAGCTAGTGATGTGGAAAATAACATCATTGATTTTATAAACTATGAAGAATATATATTTCCAGTAGGAAGATTAGATAAAGAATCTCATGGATTAATTCTCATGACTAATGATGGTGAACTAGCAAACAAAATATTAAATTCAGATAATTACCACGAAAAGGAATATGAAGTAAAAGCAGATAAACCTATAGATGATAATTTTCTTATGAATATGTCTGCAGGAGTATATATACTAGGAGAAAAAACTAGACCTTGTAGCATCATAAAAGTAGATGAATGTACATTTAAAATTATATTAACTCAAGGACTAAATAGACAAATTAGGAGAATGAGTAAGGCATTAGGATATAATGTGGTAGATTTAAAAAGAATAAGAATTTGTTCTATAAATATAGAAGGAATAGAAGAAGGTATGTGGAGGTATCTTACTGAGGAAGAGGTTATAGACTTAATGAAATAGAGCATGATATATAACAAGTAGATAAATACTAGAATATTATATAGAATACCTAAATTAAATTAGCTAATAATAAGTAAATAAATATCTATAATAAGGATGTTAGTGTCATGTACAATAAACTAGTAAAGAAATTCAATATAAATACATATTCTATGATAAAGCATGGATCTGTAGCTGTAATAACTCTATTTGGAGTAGGTATATTATTTGGAATAAAGAATATAATGATTGCTTTTCCAATAGCCCTTACTTCAACAGTTATGGGAAGGCAAAATTTTCAGGTTAAGACCTATAACAAAGCAATTAAAATAATCCTTATTGATTTAGTTATTGTTTTAACAGCATATTTTTCATCTATGAATATATTTTGGGGGATACCTATAAACTTTTTTGCTATTTTTCTTATAATGTATACTATCGTATCGCCCTATGATTTAACTTTTTACAAACCCTTTATAATGCTATATGTATTTACTCAATATGCACAGGTATCATTAGGAGAACTTCCTTTTAGGATTTTATCTGTAATATTTGGAGTTTTAATAGTAGTAGGGGCAAGTTATATAAATAGAGTAAATGAAAGATCCATTTTAGGAAAAAGTATGGAAGAGGCTTTTATTTTAATATATAATCAATTTAAAAATATCTTAAAGGAAGAGTATGATCATACCATAGAAGATAAATGTTCTAAAATGATGAGAGATATTGCTTATAAAGTATATGTAACAAGGCATAGAAGATATTTGACAACTAATTTAGGAAAGGTTCAATTTCAAATATTTATCAATGTAGAATACTTTAATTTATATATAATTCAACTGTATGGAGGTATTAAAAATCTAAGTATTTCCAAGGAATATGTAGAAAAATTAAAAGAAATAGTAGAAGCTATAATAGAGTTATGCAAAGATAATATAGAGTTTCAAACTATAAAAGAATCTACTGATAACTTTATAAAAGAGTGGAGTAAAGGTGAAGAATATCATTTAGAGATATCCCTAATACTAGAAAATCTTCTTGGTAGTATTAAGGAATTGAACTCCATGGAAAAAAGAGGTTCTAATAAGGTATATAAAGAGTGGGCTAGAGCTGACATAGATAAAACTAGAGTAACCTTTAAAGAATATTTCAGACCCAACACTATAAGGTTTAAATTTGCTATTAGAATGGCAATAACTCTTACTATAGCATTACTAATAGGAGGGGTTTTAGGATTTTATAAAATAATATGGGCAGCAATAACAATAATGTCTATTATGCAACATTATTATGAAGATACCATTAAAAAGGCTAAAGACAGAGTTATAGGGAATATATTAGGAATTCTATTTACAGGTATACTTATTAATGTGGCAGGTTCTCAAATAATTACCTTGGGAATTTTAATTATATCTCTTTATCTTATCTACGCCTTTAAGGAATACTATAAAATATCACTATTTGCAGCTATGGCATCTATATGTATAGCCTCTTTAACAGAAAATATAAATGTATTGATTTTATATAGAATAGTATACGTGATTATAGGGGTAGTTGTAGTGGTTATAGTGAATAGAGTTGTTTTCCAATATAGACTAAAGGATGGAGTAGAACAACTTATAGATAAAATTGCTAGGTTGAATAAAAAGCTTATAGAAGATAGTATGGAATTTTTACAAAGTAATAAGCAGATTCATGAAATAAGGGATTTGATTATCCATTCTACGCTTTTATGTCAAAAACTATATATGAGAAATCTTCAATACAATGATGATGAGATTAATAAATTTATAGCTATTAATAATAAATATGTGATACAGGTAGGATATAAGGTGTTAATATTATATGGGAAAAATGAAAATGTTAAGAAGGAAAATATAGAATCAATATTGAATCTATATGAAGACTTTAATAATAATATACGGCATATGTAATGGTAATATTAAATATAGATTAAAGAAAAATATAAAGGAGTTAACAAGATGAAAAGAATTGTATTAGCAGGAGGATGTTTTTGGGGTGTAGAAGAATTTTTTTCTAGAATTCACGGTGTAACAAATACAGAAGTAGGATATGCCAATGGTAGAACAACAAATCCTACCTACGAAGATGTATGCTATGGTAATACATATTTTGCAGAAGTATGTGTGATAGATTATGATGAAAGTATAATTTCCTTAGAGGAAATACTAAATAAATTTTGGGGAATAATAGACCCAACCGCACTGAATAGACAGGGAAATGATAGAGGAAGTCAATATAGAACTGGAGTTTATTATGTTGATAAATTAGATGAAGAAATAATTCGAAGAAATATAGAAAAAGTACAGAAAAACTATATAAAGAAAATAGTTACAGAAGTAAAAACTTTAGAAAATTATTATAGAGCAGAAGAATATCATCAAAAGTATTTAAAGAAAAATCCTAATGGATATTGCCATATAAAATTAGATTAATAATAGGTTCAATGCAGTATTTCTACACTGTGTTGAACCTTTATGTTACTATTAAATATATAAATTAAAATCATAGCGTGTTATAAAGGAGAGTTAATCATGGGATGGATTGAAGATATAAAAAATTATATTCCACATAATGAGGAAGAGGCACAGGATAAAAATGTAGCTTTATTAAGTATAAGTAAATTTAATAATTTGTTAACTAGAGAAAATCCATTAATTCATGTAACCAGTTCAGGATATATTGTAAATAAAAATAGAACTAAAGTTTTAATGGTTCATCATAATATTTATAGAACTTGGTGTTGGACAGGTGGACATGCTGATGGGGATGAAGATTTACTTCATGTAGCAATAAAGGAAGCAAAGGAAGAAACTGGATTAGAAAATATAAGAGCTATTACTCCAGAGATATTATCTCTAGATATATTAGAGGTTATTGGACATTTTAAAAGAGGTAAATACGTCTCAGCCCATCTTCATTTATCTCTTGCATATTTGCTAGAAGCTGATGAAGAGGAAAAAGTTAAAATTAAAGAAGATGAAAATAGTGGTGTTAAATGGCTTCCTATTGATGAAATTCACAAACATAGTAATGAGCCTAATATGATAAAATTATATGAAAAATTTAATGATAAAATAAAAAGTAGAGGATGGTAATGAAAAATGGATAATTAGTTATAAGTGCATTTAAGATAGTAATCCTTTTGTATATAATAAAACTAATAGATTAAATAGGTGAAGAACATTGATTAATATATACATTATAAGCACTAAATTAGCAGTGATATTTGAAATGAAAAGCCCTTTTAAGGTTGCGTCTTTAAGCCTATAGTTCCAGTAAAGGATAACTAATAATACTATAGATATTTTTAAAAAGAAACATAGAGGAAAATTAGTCATAATGACTTTTGCAATAGCATTAGCCTCGTAAAATATACCACTGTACTTACCCACAAAAAGCCAAGTAAAAAGCAAATCACTAATATTAAAAAAAAGAATAAAGAGTAATTTTTTTCTTATAGGCTTTGAAGTTGTAACTTCTGATTTAGTTGTAAATTTAATAAAATTCATAAAATAACACCTCACAAAGAAATATATCCATATTATGTTAAAATATGCTATTATATTAAAAGTTTATGTGAGTTACAACTTATATCGTAGAATAAATAGTTCTATTCGATAATGTAAAGGTGTATCAACATAGTTTGTATATTTTATCACTGTAATTTTCAACAGAATCTTTTAAATATAGTGTTGACATATCCACTTTATAAAATATATAATAGTAAAAACATACAATGGTAAAAATAAATATAATTTAATTTGATGATAAGGAAGAGTAGTTTAATTTAGCTTTGATAAAGAGAGTTGGGGATGGTGGAATCCTAGCATGAAGGAATTAGATGAATGGACCTTTGAGAAATAAGGGGAAATTATTAGTGAGAATACCTGATATCGTAGGCTACACGTTACAGTAGATAGAGTATGTAAGTACTTGAAATTAAGAGGCATATTGATAAATTTGTATTAGTGTATTTATCAATAGCAATTTAGGTGGCACCACGGAAGTATCTCCGTCCTATTTTTATAGGACGGAGTTTTTTTTATCTTTTTATTGTTGTATGGAAGTATTTGAAATGTTTTAGGTGGTGGTATGTATGAAGTGAAAGTGCGAAGAATTAAAAGCAAAACTTAATATATTTAATAAAAATTATAGAAATAATTTTGGAGAGAAGGAGATTTTATCATGAAAGGATATTTTGGTAAGTATGGTGGAGCATTTGTTTCAAATGAGGTGAAAAAAGCTTTAAATGAGTTAGAAGAAGCTTTTGAAAAAGCTATTGAAGATAAGGAGTTTATGAGGGAGTATAATTACTATTTAAAGGATTATAGCGGCAGAGAAACACCCTTATATTTTGCTGAGAACCTAACAAAATTTTGTGGAGGTCCTAAGGTATATTTGAAAAGAGAAGATTTAAATCATACAGGAGCACATAAAATAAATAATGTTTTAGGACAAATTCTATTGGCTAAAAGAATGGGAAAAAATAAAGTAATTGCAGAAACGGGAGCTGGTCAGCATGGAGTAGCTACAGCAACTTTAGCTGCAAAATTTGGAATGGAATGTGAAATTGTAATGGGAGAGGAAGATATAAAAAGACAAGAGCTCAATGTATTTAGAATGAAAATATTAGGAGCAAAAGTTACTCCAGCAACTAGTGGTACTAAAACATTAAACGATGCAGTGAATGAAGCTTTAGAAAAATGGGTAAATAATATTTCAGATACTTTTTATGTCCTTGGTTCCGCTGTGGGACCTCATCCTTATCCAAAAATTGTTAAGGAATTTCAGAAAATAATTGGTGAAGAGGCTAGAAAACAAATATTGGAAAAGGAAAATAAACTTCCCAATTATGTAGTTGCATGTGTTGGAGGAGGAAGTAATGCCATTGGAATTTTTACAGCTTTCCTAGAAGATAAAGATGTTAATCTTATTGGAGTAGAGGCAGCAGGCTTTGGATTAGAAACAGAAATGCATGCAGCTACAATAACAAAAGGAAAAGAGGCTATCATTCACGGTATGAATACCCTTGTATTAAAGGATGATAGTGGAGATGTTAAGGAAGCTTATTCTATTTCCCCTGGGCTTGACTATCCAGGAGTTGGACCTGAACATGCATTTTTAAGTGAGATTGGTAGAGTAAACTATAAATATATTACAGATGATGAAGCTATAAAAGCTTTTATGCTTTTATCAAAGTTAGAGGGAATAATACCTGCAATTGAAAGTGCTCATGCCATTGCCTATACTATTAAATTAGCAAAAAACCTACAGGAAAATGAAGTCATAGTAGTAAATCTTTCAGGTCGAGGGGATAAAGATGTGTCTGCTATAAATAAACTTCTTAATTAGTATGATTTTAACTGTTATAAGTTTAATTATCTGATTTAAATTGAAAATCCTTTATTTAAAGTATTAATACTTTACCTAGTTTCCTATATAAATATTTATATAGGAAACTAGGTAAATATAAAACTATTTAAATAGTTGTTTTATTCATGCTGGTTTGAGGAGTCTTTGATTTTCAAAAACATTAATAAATTATATTAAGCTACCTCTCATTGAGGTATATTTTTTTGTGTAATACCCCTTATTATCTACAATTTTCTTTATGGCATATAAGAATTTATCAATTTCATCTATTGTATTGTAAATACCAAAACTAATTCTAACCATACCAGGCTGAATATCCTTAGATGCAAGAGTCATTTCTTCTATCATTGATTTAGGAATTTTTAAAAGCCTTTGTAGATATGGATGAGCGCAGAAACATCCACTTCTTACAGCAATGCCAAATTCATAGGATAGTATTTTGGCCACTATAGTATGGTGTATTCCTTCTATATTAAATGGAATAATACTAACTTTATTTTGAAAATCGGAATAATTGCTATATATTTTTACTGAATGTATAGATTGAAGATGTTTTGTAGTATATACAGTTAAATATTTTTCATATTCATCAATATTAGACATTCCAATTTTTGAAAGCTCATTTATAGCAGCACCTAAAGTTATTGAACCAATAAGGTTTGGTGATCCAGCTTCTTCCTTATCAGGGGAAGCAGTCCATATTACTTTATCATGAGATACGAATTTAATGGTTCCTCCACCGGTATGGTCAGGTTCATACTCATTAAAAAAATCTTTAGGTCCAATTAATACACCACAACCAAAGGGTGCATACATCTTATGTGCTGAAAAAGCAACAAAGTCAATAGGTCCTAAAGGGAGTTGAAGGCCTATAGAAAATTTACTGTGAGGAATCAGTTGAGCTCCGTCTACTAAAATTTTAGCCCCATAACTATGAGCTAAATTTGCTATGGTATATATAGGATTTTTAATGCCAGTAACATTTGAAGCTCCGGTTATTGCAACTAAAGAAATTCTTCCATTATATAGTTCTAGTTTAGACTTAAAATCATCCATATCTAAATAACCTTCATCATCTACTTCTACATATTTCACTTCAAAATTTTTTCTCCATGGTAAATCATTAGAATGATGCTCCATAGAAGTGGATAGAATAATTGACTCCTTATCTTGACTAGCTAATATACCAGCTAGCTTATTTATAGCTTCAGTACAGTTTTTTACATATATAACATCCATCATATCACTATAATCATTAATGAAAAATTTCACAATTTCCCTTGAAGTTTCATACATATAGGTGGATAATTGAGATTTATATCCATCTCCTCGATGTATTGAGGAGTAATAAGGAGAAAAGTTTATTACTTCATCAATTACAGATTTTAATGGAGGCGTTGTAGCTGCATTATCGAAATTGATACCTATGCAATATGATTTATCTATCAATGGTACTTTAATATCTACTCCATAAACTAATTCTCGATATGGATTATCCCTAAAGTTACTCATTTTTTACCTCCTTAATTAAATAGTTGTTATTATATAATATTAAAGATATATTTTATTGGTGCAGATATTAAAAGAATAGTTGACATAAATACTCTGATTTGATATTATTAAACCATAGTAAAGTACTCAACATTAAGGAATGATTTTTATGAAGTTATCAACTAAGGGAAGATACGGGGTTAAAGCTATGGTTGACCTAGCTATTAACTACGGAAAAAGCCCTATATCTATTAAGAGTATTTCAAGTAGACAAAATATTTCGGAATATTATCTTGAACAGTTATTTTCTGTGTTAAGAAAAGCAGAGCTAATAAAGAGTATAAGAGGAGCCAATGGAGGATACATTCTAGCCAAGGATCCAAAAGAAATTACAGTATACCAAGTATTAGAGGTGCTAGAAGGACCTATCGAAATTTCAACCTGCTTAGATAGTGATGGATGCAATAATATTGATTGTTGTGCAACCAGAATAGTATGGAAAAAAATTAAGGATAGTATTGATTCTGTAACAATGGCAATAACTTTACAGGATATTGTAGACGATTATTTTAACATATTGAAAATTAAAGGAGTGAACCTAAATGAATAAAACAGTTTATATGGATTATGCGGCAACAACATACACAAAACCAGAAGTATTAGAGGATATGATACCTTACTTTACGGAGTTTTATGGTAACCCATCATCTATATATTCGATTTCAAGGGAAACTAAAAAAGCTATAGATAAAGCAAGAAATAGAATAGCAAAAGCTATTAATGCGGATCCAGCAGAAATATATTTCACTGGTGGTGGATCAGAAGCAGATAACTGGGCGATTAAGGGAATAGCACTTGCCAACAAAAATAAAGGAAATCATATTATAACTACTAAAATAGAGCATCACGCTGTACTTCACACTTGTGAATATCTTGAAAAACAAGGATTTGAAGTAACTTATTTGGATGTGGATGAAGAAGGGCTTATTAGATTAGAAGAACTAAAAAATGCTATAAAGTCAAGCACTATATTAGTGACTATAATGACTGCTAACAATGAAATTGGAACTGTACAACCTATTAAAGAAATAGGCGCTATATGTAAAGAAAGAAAAGTTTTCTTCCATACAGATGCAGTTCAAGCTATAGGTCATATAGAGATGGATGTTAAAAATATGGATATAGATGCACTATCGCTATCAGGACATAAAATTTATGGTCCTAAAGGTGTTGGAGTTTTATACCTAAGAAAAGGTATAAAAATTCACAACTTGGTTCATGGTGGAGCTCAAGAAAGAAATAGAAGAGCTGGAACAGAGAACGTAGCTGGAATAGTTGGATTAGGAAAGGCTATAGAGCTAGCTATGGAAAATTTAACTGAAGAAAAAGAAAGATTAACTTATTTAAGAGATAAGCTTATAAAGGGATTACTAGAGATCCCATATTCTAAACTTAATGGTTCAGTAGGAGATAAAAGACTGCCAGGGAACGTAAATATTAGTTTTGAATTTATAGAAGGAGAGTCAGTACTTTTAATGCTTGATGCTAAAGGAATATGTGCATCAAGTGGAAGTGCTTGCACATCTGGATCTTTAGATCCATCTCACGTATTATTGTCTATAGGACTTCCTCATGAAGTTGCCCATGGTTCGTTAAGACTTACAATGGGTGCTAAAACAACTGAAGAAGAAGTAGATTACGTAATAGAAACTGTACCTGCAATAGTGCAAAGGCTTAGAGATATGTCACCATTATATGACAGTTTCTTAAATGGAAAAATTAAAAGCTTTTTTAACAAGGAGGACAAATAATTATGATATATAGTGAAAAAGTAATGGATCATTTTACAAACCCAAGAAACGTTGGAGAAATAGAAAATGCTAGCGGTATTGGAGAAGTTGGAAATGCTAAATGTGGAGATATAATGAGGGTTTATTTAAAAGTTGAAGATGAGAAAATCGTAGATTGTAAGTTTAAGACTTTTGGATGTGGATCTGCCATAGCATCTTCTAGTATGGCTACAGAGTTAATAAAAGGAAAAACCTTAGATGAAGCATGGACACTTACAAATGTAGCTGTAGCAGAAGCTTTAGATGGACTTCCACCAGTTAAAATGCATTGCTCAGTTCTTGCAGAAGAAGCTATTCATAAAGCTATAAATGATTACAGAGAGAAACAAGGATTACAGCCTTGGGATTACGAAGAACATGATGATATACATGATCAAGTTCATGGAGAATAGGTGTGATACTTAGATGAAGAAAAAAGTTGTAATAGGGATGAGTGGAGGCGTTGACAGTTCTGTAGCAGCATATCTTTTAAAAGAACAAGGATATGATGTCACTGGAATAATGATGAAGTTATCTCCAGATAATCCTGAATATGCAGAAAATGAAGGTGGTTGTTGTTCTCTTTCAGCAGTTAATGATGCAAGACGAGTAGCAGATGTTTTAGATATACCCTTCTATGTTATGAATTTTAAAGCTCCTTTTAAAGAGCATGTAGTAGACAATTTTATAGAGGAGTATTTTAGTGGGAGAACCCCAAATCCTTGTATAGAATGTAATAGAAAAATTAAGTTTGAAGAATTTTTAAGAAAAGTTCAAGGGCTAGGCGCTGATTATATTGCTACTGGGCATTATGCTACTATAGATTTCAAAGATGGAAGATATAGATTAAAGCGTTCAGAAGATGATAGAAAAGACCAAACCTACGCGCTATATACGCTAACACAAGATCAATTGGCACATACTTTGATGCCTTGTGGAGCTTATTCTAAAACAGAAATCAGGGCTATCGCTGAAAAAATAGGTTTGGAAGTATTTAGAAAGAAAGATTCTCAAGAAATTTGCTTTATACCTGATAACAATCATGGTAATTATCTTTCTAGATTTAGTGGAAGAGAAGTTGTACCAGGAAATTTTGTAGATAGTACTGGAAAAATTTTAGGTAAGCATAAGGGCATAGTATATTATACTATAGGTCAGAGAAAAGGTCTTGGAATTGCTCTTGGAAAACCTGTATTTGTAACTAACATAATCCCAGAAAGAAATGAAGTAGTTTTAGGCGAAGAATCAGAAATCTTTAATACTACGCTTATTGCTAAAAACATAAATTTAATTCCTATGGATAAAATAGAAGGAGAGATTATGGTTGAGGCTAAGGTAAGATATTCAGCTAAACCGGCTCTTGCAAAACTAACTCAATTAGATGGAAATCATATTAAGTTAGACTTTGAAACCCCTCAACGGGCTATAACTAAGGGTCAGTCTGTAGTTTGTTATCAAGGGGACCTTGTTGTTGGTGGAGGAATTATTGAAAGAGTTATAAAATAGTAAATTAAATATAATTTTAAAGTACAATAAAAAGATTGAATGATATTTTAGGGTTGTCTTAAAGAGAATCAGCTAGATTTATTGATATAAGTTTAGCAATCTTTAAGACAATCCTTGAAGTCATTCTAGGAGGGATTTTTATGGATTACAGTGATAAAGTTCTAGAACATTTTTATTCACCAAGAAATGTAGGTACTTTACCTGATGCTGATGGCATAGGTGAATGTGGAGATGTAAGGTGTGGAGATGTAATGAAGATATATTTAATTATAGAAGATAATGTGATTAAAAATGCTAAATTTATGACCTTTGGTTGTGGATCTGCTATTGCATCATCCAGTATTGCCACAGAACTTATTATTGGAAAGACTCTAGAAGAAGCCTGGAATCTTACTAATGAATCTGTTATAGAAGCTTTAGATGGATTACCATCTTCTAAAATTCATTGCTCCGTACTTGCAGAACAAACTATACACAAGGCTATTAATAACTATAGAGAATCTCATGGACTTGAAAAGTGGAAGGATAAGTATAACAATGAATAGATGATGTTTTTGGTTATATAACTTAGTCCACATTAATATTAGTATAAACTCTCTTTAAATAGGCAAGGATAGAAATATCATTTCCTATGAAGGGAGTTTATTTTATGGCTAAAAGTAGAGATTACATCTATATGGATGTAATGAATATCCAAGGAAAAAAGATAGGATATATAAAGGATTTATTAGTTGATTTTAATAAGGGGGAAGTGATAGGATTTAAAATTAGCCCATATAGATTATTGGGTAAGGAGTTTAACGTACTAAAAGAGAATATAGTATATTATAAGTCTCAGCTAGTAATTAACAATATAGTTAAGGATAAGTACTTAGAATTTTCAAGTATTCTGAATATGCATGTTATAGATAAATGTTCTAATATATTAGGTTTAGTAAGTGAGGTTATATTCGGTGATGATGACTTTAAAATAAAAGGACTTGCAGTAAAAGATTATAATATATTCAGCATGTTTAAAAGTAGAAGTATTTTATTAAAACCATACTTGATACTAGGAGACGATTATATATTATATACAGCTGAAAACACTAATATAGCTTTGGAATGTATGCCTAATGTAGGAAAGAAAAAAGCTACTAATAAGGATGTATATTATGAAAAAGATTGATTGGAATTGGAGTAACTTAGGTAGGTTAGCAATAGCTCTATTAATTATAGGTATAATAATATTTTTATTGTGGAAGTTTCCTATTTTTACTGAGGTTTTAGGAGTAGTGATAATATCCTTTATAATTTCATATAGTATTAGACCTTTTCATAAGTTCTTTATGGAAAGAGGACTTAATAGAAAGTTAAGTGCTTTAATAGTAATTCTATCTATTATATTATTTGTAGTTATAATATTTTCTATTTTAGTTCCATGGATATATAATGAAAGCTCCAATTTTGCTGAAGTAATAGGTGAGATGAAAGGTTATTATGAAAGAATTACTGGAGATATTAAATATGTTACTGATAGTCCTTTCGTTAAGGAAGTATTATATAATTCCTATGAAAGATTCAAAGACGCTCTTATGGTAATTATATCGAATTTTTTATCAAAAATTGTATCTATAGCTGAAAATTTGTTATTGCTATTTATAATACCAACTTTAGTGTATTTCTTTTTAAGCGACGGAGATAGTATTTCAAAAGGAATCATGAAGTATATGCCTTTTAGCAATAAATATGCCATTAGAAGAGCTTTAAATCACATGGATAAGGTAATGGAAAGATATATAATAACTCAGTTTGAATTGTGTGGAATAATTGGTATATTGACCTTTATAGCACTAAAGGTAAGTGGTATAAAATATGCTTTAATATTATCTTTAGTAAATGCAGTGTTTAATATAATACCATATTTTGGTCCGGTTATAGGAGCTATTCCAATAATTTTAATAGCACTTTTAACATCTACTAAGAAAGCTGTTATTGTTATATTTTGGTTGTTTGTAATTCAACAGCTAGAAGGAGATATTATATGCCCTAAAATTTTAGGTGAAACTGTAGATTCTCATCCAGTAACCATATTATTACTACTTATAATAGGTGGAAGTATAGGTGGAATTTTAGGGATGATTATTGTAATTCCAGTATGGGTAATGATTAAAATAGTTGTAGGAGAAATAGATTATTATTTATTTTAGTTTAGAATTATTGACAATTGCTGAAATGCTAAATATAATTTATCATATAAGTAGAGAACCAGAATCTATAATTTGGTGTGAATCACTTACTCAGCGAACGTAGTGAGTCGAGTTCCAATTGAATATGAAGTTATGATAAGAATTAGTAGATATGGGAAACTTTCAGAGAGAAAGTGGTAGGTGAAAACTTTCAGTGAAACATATTGAAGCTGTCTTGGAGCTATAATTAATTAAGAGATACTAGTTAATCTAGTATAATTAGGGTGGTAACGCGGAAAACTTTCGTCCCTTTTCAGGGATGGAAGTTTTTTTTATTTTATTTTAGAAAAATTGAATAAAAGTCATTGTTATTAGAAATAATTAGGAGGAATGTAACATGAATAATATGGGTTTAAATGAAATAAGAGAAAGCTTTTTAAAGTTCTTTGAAAGTAAAGAGCATTTAAGACTTAATAGCTTTTCTTTAGTACCTAAGAATGATAAGAGTCTTTTACTAATAAATGCGGGGATGGCTCCATTAAAGCCATATTTTACTGGTATTCAGACGCCACCAAGTAAAAGAGTAACAACTTGTCAAAAGTGTATAAGAACTGGTGATATTGAGAATGTAGGAAAAACCTCAAGGCATGGTACTTTTTTTGAGATGTTAGGAAATTTTTCTTTTGGAGATTATTTTAAAGAAGAAATTATAGTATGGGCTTGGGAGTATATAACAGAGGTTTTAAAAATATCTAAGGATAAACTATATGTAACTATATATCTTGAAGATGATGAGGCTTTTGATATTTGGACTAAGAAAACTGATATAGAGTCAAGTAGGATCTTTAGATTAGGTAAAGAAGATAACTTCTGGGAACATGGTGCTGGTCCATGTGGTCCATGTACAGAAATTCACTATGATAGAAAATCAGATCTTCCGCAAATAGAAACTACTGAAGAATTTATTAAAGCTGGTGATGAAGATAGAGTAATTGAATTTTGGAATTTAGTTTTCACACAGTTTGACGGAGATGGTAAGGGTGGATATGAGAGATTAGCAAATCCTAATATAGATACAGGAATGGGACTTGAGAGAATATCTACTATAATGCAAGGTGTAGATAATATCTTTGAAGTAGATACAATTAAGGATGTTTTAAGTGCAGCTTGTAAAAAAGCTGAAAAAACCTATGGCGAAAATAAAGATTTAGATGTGTCTATAAGAATAATAACTGACCATGTAAGAAGTATTACCTTTATGATTGGAGATGGAATATTACCATCTAACGAAGGTAGAGGATATGTATTAAGAAGACTTCTTAGAAGAGCTGCAAGACATGGAAGAATTTTAGGAATCACAGGTACATTTCTAAATGAACTTTGTAACGTAGTTATTGATAGTTCAAAGGGAGCTTATAAAGAATTAGAAGAGAAAAAAGACTATATTAAGAAAGTCATTAGCTTAGAAGAAGAAAGATTTGCAGAAACCATAGACCAAGGTATGGATATATTAAAATCCTATATCGATGAAATGAATACTGAAAAGATAAATGTATTAAGTGGAGAAAAAGCATTTAAACTTTATGATACTTTTGGATTCCCAGTTGAACTTACCGAAGAAATTTTAGTTGAAAAGGGAATGAAAATTGATTTTGATGCTTTCCATAAAGAAATGGAAAATCAAAGGAATACAGCAAGAGCTGCAAGAGGTACATCAAACTACATGGGAAATGATGAAGGTGCTTTAAACAATATTCCAATGGAAATAACTACTGAGTTTTTAGGCTATGGAACTATAAGTAGTAAAGGTAAAGTTTTATCTATGATAAAAGATAATGAGTTTGTAAGCAAAGTAGGAGAAGGGGAAAGATTTGTAGTTGTTACTGAAAAAACTCCATTTTATGCAGAAATGGGGGGGCAAGTAGGAGACATTGGAACTATACACACGGATAAATTCCAAGGAAAAGTTTTTGATTGTAAAAAAAGTACCAGAGGTCATATACTTCACTTTGTAGAAGCTATTAAAGGAGAACTTAAGATAGATGAAATTGTTGAACTGTTAGTAGATTCCACTGTGAGAAGTAATATATGCAAAAATCATACTGCTACTCATATGCTTCATGAAGCTTTAAAAGAAGTCTTAGGAGACCATGTAAATCAAGCTGGATCTTATGTAGATGGGGATAGATTAAGATTTGACTTTACCCATTTCTCAGCTATGACTTCAGAACAACTTAAAGAAGTAGAAGAAAGTTTAAACAGTGAAATTCTTAAGGCTTATGATGTAAACACGGAGATTATGACTATAGATGAAGCTAAAGAAAAGGGAGCTGTGGCTTTATTCGATGATAAATATAAAGAGGATGTTAGAGTTGTATCTGTAGGTGAATATAGCAAGGAACTATGCGGTGGAATTCATGTTAAGAATTCTGGCGAAATAGGGCTGTTTAAGATTCTAAATGAGAGTGGAGTAGCAGCAGGAATCAGAAGAATTGAAGCTGTTACAGGTATTAAATCTGAAAGCTATGTAAATGAAAAAGAGGAGTTATTAAAAGAAATATCGGCAACTTTAAAGTGTGGAGAAAAAGATTTATTAAATAAGTTAAATGGATTACTTACTACTTTAAAAGAAAAAGAAAAAGAAATACAAGGATTAAAGGAAAAATTAGCTAGTGGTATTGAAGATGAAATAATTAATAAAGCTGAAAATATTAAAGGAATCAATGTAATTGCAGCTGCGCTAGATGATATTGAAGGAGATGCACTTAGAAATCTATGTGATAAACTTAGAAATAAGGTTTCAGATGCAGTTGTAGTTCTTGGGAGTAGAGTTGCTGGAAAGGTTCAATTTGTTGTAATGGCTAGTAAGGAAGCAGTTGCAAAGGGTGCTCATGCTGGAAAGATTATTAAAGAGGTAGCTATCATCACTGGCGGTGGTGGTGGTGGAAGACCTGACATGGCACAAGCAGGTGGAAAGAAACCAGAAAAACTAGATGAAGCAATTTCAAAGGTAAGTCAAATAGTAGAAACTTTAGTAAAATAGTATACTTTTTGCATCCAATGATGGTATAATAGAAAATAAAGTAAGGTTGAGAAGGTGATATAATGGATAAACAACATACAGTTCAGTTTGATGTAATGAAAGATAAGAAAGATATGACAAAAGTTATACTAACTGATGTATATGATGCTCTAATTGAGAAGGGCTATAATCCAGTTAACCAGTTAGTAGGCTATCTTATATCTGGCGACCCAACTTATATAACCAACTATAATGGCGCAAGAGCATTAGTAAGTAAACTAGAGAGAGACGAGATATTAGAAGAAGTTTTAAAATCTTATCTAGATATAAAATAAAAATGCCTTTTAAGGCATTTTTATTTTAAAATTACACATAATATGTAATAGGTAAAAGTGTAATACAGTCCATTAAAGATGTATATAGTGTTGGAATAATAAATTGATTTTATCCATTAGTGTTAATTATAATAGCATATAATTATTAATTTGTAATGATCAGAATAAGGAGCACCCATATAAGGATAAAGAAGAGGTTTATCCTATGACTACCCGCTCTAATACTCCCATCTTCTTCAAAGTGGGAGTAAAGAGCGGCTACGACCCTGGATAACGATTTCTAACCTTCAGGGGGAGTAAAAACTCCCTCTGAAGCAAAGAACTCTGTTTATCATAATGGAGCTCCTATATTTGTAATATACAGTTAGGAGAAGAGCATGAGAGTACTTGGATTAGATGTGGGTGATAGAACTATTGGAGTAGCTATAAGTGACCCACTAGGCTTCACAGCTCAAGGAATTACCACCATAAGACGTAAAAAGGAAGAGGTAGATATAGAAGAAATTATAAAAATATGCAACGAATATAATGTTGAAACTATAATTTCAGGATTACCTAAGAATATGAATGGTACTATAGGTGAGCAAGCAGAAAAGGTACAAAGATTTTGTGAAGCGTTAAGGGAGCACGTAAACATAGAAATTAAATTTTGGGATGAAAGACTTACTACTAGGGCAGCACATATGGCTATGTTAGAAGCTGATATGTCAAGAAAAAAAAGAAAAGGCTTGGTTGATAAGATAGCTGCTACTTATATTTTACAGGGGTACTTAGATAGTCTTAGTAAATAATATTATCATGAATAAGATAATATATAGTATAAACTTAAATAGGCACTTATAGCTTACAGAATAGAATTGTAATATAGATAATTTCTATATAGAAAAATACTACCAATATGTAGAAGGAGGAAATTTTTATGGAAAATTTTTTAGAAAATATAACATTGACTGACGAAGAAGGTAATGACGTTGAGTTTGAAGTTATAACCAAGTTAGAAATAGAAGATACAGAGTATTTTATAGTAGCGCCTATTGATGATGAAAATGAGGATGCTATTGCATTAAAGGTTCTTAAGGATGAAGATGGAGAAGAATACTTTGCAACAGTAGAGGATGAAGAAGAGTTTAACATGGTTAATGATGCTTTTGAAACTCTATATGATGAAGGTGTTATAGAATAAATATACTTCACCTAGTGGTGAAAGGAGTAGTGTTAATTTATGTCTAATGAGAAAATTGAAAATTTAAAACTTATTCTAAAAGAAAAGGGCTATAAATTGACACCTCAAAGAAGGTCTATACTTGATGAGATTATTAAAAATGAAGGTAGCCACTTAACCACAGAAGAAATATATGATTTAGTAAAGGTTAATTGTCCGGAAATCGGACTTGCAACTGTGTATAGAACTGTTCAGTTATTAGAAGAAATGGGAATGCTATATAAACTTGATTTAGATGATGGATGCAGTAGATACGAACTTTGTGATGAAGATGAAAGTCATCAACATCATCATTTGATTTGTCAAAATTGTGGTAAAGTCATTGAGGTTGAAGGAGATCTTTTAGAGGAGTTAGAGCAGGGAATAGAAAAAAAGTATAACTTTAAAATAAAAAATCATAGTTTAAAGTTTTATGGAATTTGTGATAATTGTTCTTTACAATAATAACTTTATTATTAGTAGAGATGTTATATAAATCTATACTATATGATATTAAAATTTCTATTAGAAATTAAATGTATATATGTACAGATTAGATTAAGATGCTCAAAAACCTAATCTTTTATATTAATAAAGTTAGGCAGAGCATAAAGAAAATTATGTAGAAAAGGAGGGTAGGTTTTGAAAAAAGAAAAAGAGAAGATTAAAATAATTCCTTTAGGGGGATTAAATGAGATAGGTAAAAATCTAACTGCTATAGAATATAAGAATGATATAGTTGTTATCGATTGCGGATTGAAATTTCCAGATGATGAGATGTTGGGAATTGACGTAGTTATACCAGATGTTACTTATCTAGTTAAGAATATTGATAGAGTAACTGGAATATTTTTAACCCATGCTCATGAAGATCATATTGGTGCTTTACCATATGTATTAAAGCAAATTAATGTTCCTGTTTATGGGACTAAACTTACACTGGGAATTGTGGAAAGTAAATTAAGAGAGCATGCATTATTAGGAGTGGTTGACTTAAGAGAAGTTAAGCCAAAGGATATCATAAAGCTTACTAGTGTATCTGTAGAATTTATTAAAACAAATCACAGTATAGCAGATTCGGTAGCTATAGCTATACACACACCATTAGGTGTAGTACTTCATACTGGAGATTTTAAGATTGACTTTACACCTATAGATGGCAAGGTTACAGATTTAACTAGATTTGCAGAGCTAGGGAAAAAAGGAGTAACTGTACTCTTAGCAGACAGTACTAATGTAGAGAGACCAGGATACACTATGTCTGAAAGCATAGTTGGAGAAAGTTTCGAAAAGATTTTCCATGGTGCTAAGGGAAGAGTTATTGTTGCAACTTTTGCTTCTAATATTCATAGGGTTCAACAGATAATAACAGCAGCTAGAAAGTATAATAGAAAAGTTGCACTTTCTGGTAGAAGTATGGAAAATATAATCGCAGTTGCTATAGAACTTGGATATATTACTATAGAAGAAGATGCATTAATAAGTATAGATTCTATGGGGAAATATCGTGATGATGAAATAGTTATGATAACTACTGGAAGTCAAGGAGAACCTATGGCAGCTCTTTCAAGAATGGCAGCTTCTGAGCATAAGAAGGTAAATATACAAAAGGGAGATCTAGTAATATTATCCGCATCGCCTATACCAGGAAATGAGAAATTAGTTTCTAAGGTTATAAATCAATTGTTTAAACAAGGGGCAGAAGTAGTATATGAATCACTAGCAGAAGTTCACGTATCAGGTCATGCATGCCAGGAAGAGTTAAAACTTATGCATTCTTTAGTAAAACCGAGATTCTTCATACCAGTTCATGGTGAATATAGACATTTAAAACAACATGGTGAACTAGCTGTTAAGTTAGGTTTGTCGGAGAAAAATGTGTATATAGGAGAAAATGGAGATCTTATTGAAGTAAGTAGAACATCTATAAGAAAAGCAGGTACAGTAGCTTCAGGGCAAGTTTTTGTAGATGGACTTGGAGTTGGAGATGTAGGAAATATTGTTCTAAGGGATAGAAAACATCTATCACAAGATGGTATCCTAACTGTTGTAGTTACCATGGGTAAAGATACTGGAAGTGTTATTGCAGGTCCAGATATAATTTCAAGAGGCTTTGTCTATGTTAGAGAATCTGAGGATTTAATGGATAAGGCTAGAGAGGTTGTTAAAGAGGCCCTTGCACATTGTGAAGAAAAACACATTACGGAATGGCCTACTATAAAAGCAACAATTAGAGAAGCTCTTAGAGAGTACCTTTATGAAAAGACTAAGAGAAGACCAATGATTTTACCTATAATTATGGAAGTTTAAAAAACTTCATTTTTCATTAATTGTTATAAGTTAAGATTACACAAATAGTAATTAATGATAAATCTATTCTGTATTGGGATTTAATAATGTTTTAATAACATTGACTTTTTATCCACATAATATTAGAATTGAAATAGTTAATTTAAATTGGATACTTAAGTATCCAATTTTATTTTGTGGTTTATTATTAAAATAAAATTTTGGAGGAAAAATATGAATTTATATACAAGAGAAGATATAAGAAACATCGCTATAATAGCTCACGTTGACCATGGTAAGACAACTTTAGTGGATGCGCTTTTAAAGCAGAGTAAAGTATTTAGAGAAAATGAAGTAATGCAAGAGAGAGTTATGGACTCAAATGATTTAGAGAGAGAAAGAGGAATAACTATTCTTTCAAAAAATACTGCAGTAATGTATAATGGAGTAAAAATAAACATTATAGATACTCCAGGCCATGCTGATTTTGGTGGAGAAGTTGAGCGTGTACTTAAAATGGTAGATAGTGTTTTACTTGTAGTAGATGCTTATGAAGGAGCTATGCCACAAACTAAATTCGTTCTAAAAAAGGCCCTTGAGCTTGGATTAGATCCAATGGTTGTTATCAATAAAATTGATAGAAAAGATGCAAGACCAGAGGCAGTTATAGATGAGATCTTTGACTTATTTGTAGAATTAGGTGCTACAGATGAGCAATTAGATTTTAAAATAATATATGCATCTGCTAGAGATGGAGTTGCAGTATCAGAACTTGAAGATGAACCTGTAGATATGGTTCCATTATTTGAAGCAATTATTGAAACTGTGCATCCACCAAAAGGTTACATAGACGAGCCACTACAAATGCTAGTAACATCAATAGATTACAACGAATATGTTGGTAAAATTGGAATAGGTAAGATTGAAAGAGGAACTATTAAAAAGAATCAAACCGTAGCTCAAATGTCAAAGGACGGATCAAAGAAAAATGTAAAAGTATCAAATGTTTATACTTACGATGGATTAAAAAGAGTTGAGGTAGAAGAAGCTAAACTTGGTGATATTATAGCTATATCAGGAATTCCTGGTATAAATATTGGAGAAACAATAGCAGATGCTACAAACCCAGAAGCATTGCCATTTGTTGATATTGATGAGCCAACGCTTAGTATGAACTTTATAGTTAATAACTCACCTTTCGCAGGTCAAGATGGAGATTTTGTTACATCTAGACACTTAAGGGATAGACTTATGAAAGAACTTGAAACTAATGTAAGTTTAAAAGTTGAAGAAACTGATTCAGCAGACTCATTTAAAGTTAGTGGAAGAGGAGAACTTCATCTTTCAATTCTTATTGAAACTATGAGAAGAGAAGGATATGAATTCCAAGTATCTAAGCCATCTGTTATATACAAACATGAAAATGGAGAACTTTTAGAACCTATGGAAAACTTAACAATGGACGTACCAGAAGAGTATATGGGAGTTGTTATGGAAAAAATGGGTCCAAGAAAAGCAGAGATGGTTAACATGACTAGTGCTGTTAATGGATATACTAGACTTGAATTTAAAGTTCCATCAAGAGGAATAATTGGATTAAGAAATGAGTTTATGACTGAAACTAGAGGAAATGGAATAATGAACCACGTTTTAGTTGGTTATGAAAAATACAAAGGTGATATAGTAGAGAGAAACAGAGGATCTCTAGTTGTGTTTGAATCTGGAGAGTCTATTGGATATGGATTATTCAATGCACAAGAAAGAGGAAGATTATTTATAGGACCAGGAGTTCCAGTATATCAAGGAATGGTTTGTGGAGAATGTTCAAGAAATGAAGATATAGAAGTTAATGTATGTAAGAAGAAACATCTTTCAAATACAAGATCTTCAGGATCAGATGATGCACTTAAATTAATACCAGTACCTAATATGTCATTAGAGCAATGTATAGAATTTATAGCTTCTGATGAGCTTGTAGAGGTTACTCCAAAAACTATAAGATTAAGAAAGAAAATACTAGATCCAACCCTAAGAAAGAGAGCAGCATTAAAGAAATAATATTTCCGTTCATGGGGGTGTAATATGAAGAAAATTGTAAGTATAATTGTAATAGTATTAATAGTAATATTAACAGTCAGTGGTTTTTATTACAATTATTCGACAAAGTCTCCATTAAAAGGTGAAGAAGTCACCGTAGTTGTAAATGAAGGGGATTCGCTTTACAACGTATTAGATAGGTTAGATAATCAAGGTTTTGTAAAAAGTAAAACATTAATCAAGATTTATATGAAGTTGCATAATACTTCAGCAGAACTTGTACCAGGAACATTTAAGTTATCAGGTAATTTAAGCTTTGAGGAGATAATTGCTGTTTTAGAGAATAAAAATAATGAAGGCTCTATATCTGTAACTATTCCAGAAGGATATGATATAGAAAAAATGGCTATATTATTTGAGGAAAAGGGATTATTTACTAAGGATGAGTTCTTAAAAGCTATAAAAGAATATGCAGCTCCTGATTATATTCCATCAAAGGAAGGAAGGAGATATGATTTAGAAGGATTTTTATTTCCTGATACATATTTCTTTAATCAAGGAGTTAAACCTAATGAAGTTATAGCTACTATGAATAATGATTTTAATTCTAAAATTAATAGCATTATTCCTGAAGGAACTAATATTTACGATATAATAACTATAGCTTCTCTTATTGAAAATGAAACTAGAGTAGATGAAGAGAGACCATTAGTTTCCTCAGTTATATACAATAGGTTGAAAAAGGAGATGAAGCTACAGATTGATGCTACAGTTATTTATGCTTTAGGTGAGCATGTAGATACTGTTTTAAATAAACATTTAGAGGTAGACTCACCTTATAATACTTATAAAAATCATGGATTGCCATTGGGGCCTATATCTAGTCCAGGAATATCATCAATTTTAGCAGCAGCTAAGCCTGAAAGTACTAATTATTTATTTTACGTTTTAGAAAAAGATAAAACACATCATTATTTTACTGATAATGATGTAGACTTTATGAATAAGTTAAAAGAATTAGGATACTAAGATATTAAATTTAGAATAAAAAGTTGTAAGCTCAATAATTTTGAGCTTATAACTTTGTATTATAAAATTATTATATTCTTAATAGTAAATGTATATGATATGTATAAGAGATTTTAAATAGAGTATATAAATAATGATTAAATTATATAGGATTATATGGAGGAAGAAATGAGCGGTATTACATATGATTATATGGAAAATTACTTAAGAGGTCTCATAGGAGATTCTAAAGGGATGTTAAAAGAGTTAGAAAATTTTGCAGAAGAAAATGCAGTGCCTATAGTTCAAAAGGAAACTGCTAGATTAATAGAGTTTATGATTAATTTAAAAAAACCTAAAAAGATACTTGAGCTTGGCACAGCAATAGGATACTCCTCCATTTTAATGTCCTTAGCATCGGAAAATAATGTTACTATAACTACCATTGAAAGAGATGAAAAAATGGTAACCATAGCAACTGAAAATATAAAAAAAGCAGGTTTAGATGAAAAGATATCAATAATACAAGGTGATTGTTTGGAAGTTCTTGAAGGATTAGATGATGAGTATGATCTGATTTTTATGGATGCAGGTAAAGGTCATTATAGTGAATTTTTACCTCATTGCATAAGAATGTTATCAAAGGATGGAATAATTATATCAGATAATGTATTATTTAGAGGTATGGTTGCATGTAAAGACTTGATGATAAGAAGAAAAATTACTATAGTAAAAAGAATGAAGAAGTATATGGAAACAATCTCAAAGGATGAAAATTTACTTACAACAGTAATACCAATGGGAGATGGTATAGCACTGACAGTTAGGAGGAATGAAAATGAAAACACCGGAACTATTAGCTCCAGCAGGGAACTTGGAGAAGCTTAAAGCAGCATTAAATTTTGGAGCAGATGCAGTATATCTAGGTGGTAGCAAGTTAAATCTTAGAGCTTTTGCAGATAATTTTAGCAATGAAGAATTATTAGAAGGTATAGAATTTGCTCATTCAAAAGGTAAAAAAGTATATGTAACTTTAAATGTATTTCCACATAATGATGACTTAGATGGTTTAGAAGATTATCTGAAGGAATTATATGAAGCAGGAGTAGATGCAATTATAGTATCAGATCCTGGTATAATTTTGATGGCTAGAGAAACTGTACCAAATATGGAGTTGCATTTAAGTACTCAAGCAAATACTGTTAACTGGAAGACTTGTGAGTTTTGGCATAAGATGGGGGTAAAAAGAGTTGTTTTAGCTAGAGAATTATCCCTTGAAGAAATAAGAAAGGTACAAGAGAAAATACCTGAAACTATGGATTTAGAGATATTTGTTCATGGTTCTATGTGTATGGCATATTCAGGAAGATGTCTTATATCTAACTATATGGTAGGGAGAGATTCTAATAGAGGGTCTTGTGCGCAACCATGTAGATATAAATATCATCTAGTAGAGGAAAAACGTGAAGGAGAATATTATCCTATCATGGAAGATGATAAGGGAACATATATAATGAATTCTAAGGATTTATGTATGATTGAGCATATTCCAGAACTTATGGAAACTGGAGCACTGTCATTTAAAATAGAGGGTAGAATGAAGAGCACTTACTATGTGGCAAGTGTTGTTAAAGCTTATAGAGAAGCTATAGATGAATATATGAAGTCTCCAGAAGACTATAAGTTTAATCCAAGATGGTTAGAAGACTTAAATAAACCTAGTCATAGGCAATACTATACTGGATTCTATTTCAATGAAGAAAATAAACAAGTTCAAGATAGTTCAGCCTATGTAAGAAATTATGACATTATAGGTATAGTTAAGGATTATAATAAAGGAACAGGAATAGTTACAATTGAGCATAGAAATAAAGTAGTTGAAGGAGCTCAAGTAGAGGTTTTAAGACCAATAGGAGAAAATAAGCAAGTTGTTCTTAGAGACCTTCATGATGAAAAAGGAAATAAAATTGAGTCAGCACCTAGTGCAAAAATGATATATACGGCTAAAGTTAATGAAGAATTAGAAGAAAATGATATTATAATAAAGGCTAAGGAGGAAGTTTAATGAAACGTCCAGTTATAATAGGAATAACAGGTGGAACTGGTTCAGGGAAAAGTACCATAGCAAAGGAAATATGCAAAAGTTTTGATGGAAATTGCATAGCTATGATAGAACAGGATTGTTATTATAAGGACCAAAGCCATTTAACTATGGAGGACAGAGTAAAGACAAACTATGATCATCCATATGCCTTCGATACAGCCTTATTAGTAAATCATTTAAAATCTTTAATTGATGGTAAAGCTATTGAGAAGCCTCAGTATGATTTTGAGGTACATAATAGAAAAAAAGAAACTATAATGGTAGAACCAAGAGAAATAGTAATAGTAGAAGGAATACTTGTTCTTGAGGATGAATCTCTTAGAGATATGTTAGATATAAAAATATATGTAGATACTGATGCAGATGTAAGATTCATAAGAAGACTAGTAAGAGATCTTAATGAAAGAGGAAGAACTGTAGATTCAGTAATAACTCAATATTTAACTGTAGTTAAGCAGATGCATGAACAATTTACAGAGAATACTAAGAAGTATGCAGATATTATTATCCCAGAAGGTGGACATAATAAAGTAGCTATAGAAGTTATTAAAGGAAATATCCACCAGATATTAGCAAGACAAGAGTAATTATTACATAGGTCAGTATAATCAAATTTCAAAAATTTGGTATTAAACACCTTTCTTTAGTCAAAGATTATACTAAGGGAGGTGTTTTTATTGTTTCAAAAAAGTAATAAAGGACAGGTAACTAAGAGAAATTATTACCTATTATCCATTATGATATTAATGTTTATAGGATTAATTATTAGGTTTATCTATGTTCAATTAATGGAGGGGCCTACACTTTCAGTATCTGCTAATGAACAATATTACTATGAAGAGGATATAAATAATATTAACTTTAAGTTGCTTGATCGAAATGACAATAATATTTTTGAAAGTACATTAAAATATTATATAGTGATAGATCCATTAACTTTTTATACATTAAATGAGGAAGCAGCTTTTATTTCAATGAAAAATGTATCCTATATACTGCGAAGTTTTAATAGAGATTATGATATTTCCTTATTACAATATGAAATTGAAAATGGAAATAAACAATATGAAATTGATAAAGAGTGTTATGAAAAGTTAAAAAATATAGAAGATGTAAGAGGGATGTATGTATACGAATATACTGAATATAAAAAGTATAATGATTGGAATATAAAGAATATACTAGCTAGTGGAGTAAAATATTCTGACAATTCAAAGCTGAAAGATGAGGGAACACTAGAAAGAGAAATATATGAATATATTAAGGATAATAAAAAAGAGCAATTAAAGCTTGAAAAGGATGTTAGTGGTAATATTATTAAAAAAGTATTTAGTGATATAAAAGGTAATAATAATGTAGCTACAACCCTAGATTATAATATTCAAAAAAAAGTAGAAGAGATTTTAAAAAGTAAAAATTATGAAGAGTACGGTCAAATTGGAGCAGTACTAATGGAAAGCACCACTGGGGATATATTATCAATGGCGCAGAAAAATGATAGTTTATCTAATGTAAATATTGGAATACCTAGTGGAAATGGTTTTTTACTTGGTTCTACCTTTAAAACTATACTATATGAAGCAGCTTTAGAAAATCAATTAATAGGAAGAGATGAAAAGTTCTATTTAAAGAAAATTTTCCCCAAAAGTATTGAAAAGCTAGGTTCATATAATATGGAGCAAGCATACATAGCATCATCTAATGATACTTTTGCTCAAATTGGATGGAAGGTTGGAATGGATAGAATATATGAATTATCTAATAGATTAGGGTTATTTAATAAGACGCTAAATCTTCAAGATGAGAAAAGTGGAACGATAGAAGGATATAAGGTAGAAAATAACTTAGATATCATTACTAATACATCTATAGGACAAACGGTGAGAACTACACCGCTAGCAGCATTATCCATTCCTAATACAGTAGTTAATGGTGGTAAATATATTAAACCTAAAATTATAAATAAAATAATAAGTGAAGAAGGAAAAATTTTAAAGAAGTATGAAAGTGAATCTATAGAGGTCTTCAGTGAAAGTACTGCTAATATAATTAAAGAAGGTATGATAGGTGTAGTAAATGATGAGCTTGGTACAGGAAGCAATGCTAAAATAGATAATATAGAAATCGGCGGCAAAACTGGTACTACTGAATATTTGAATGGAGATAAAAAGTGTTCTGATGGCTGGTTCGCAGGGTTTTTCAAATATGATAACAAGTATTATTCAATGGTTATATATTTACCACAGGTAGAAGAAAAAAGTGGTAGTAGTCAAATTGCATGTTCTGTATTTAAGGATATAGTAGAAAGTTTAACTCATAGTAATATTATGAAACTAAACTAAAGTTAGATTTTACATTGTATAATATAATATTCCTAAAATTTAAAATTTTTCTTTGAAATAAATATTACCATATAGTCACTTTTCCCCTAAAGTAAACATATTATAATAATAAGCACTATTAGGGGGAGCATAAATGTTTTGCTTGAGTTGGTTATTGAATGTAATTAGCGAATATGCCTTACTTACAGGATATGTTTCAGGAAATAACTCTTTTCCACAGCCACTTACAGAAGTAGAAGAAAAAGAATATTTACAGAGATTAAAAGATGGAGATCCTGAAGCAAAGGGTGTCTTAGTTGAGAGAAATCTAAGATTGGTAGCACACATAGTAAAAAAATATTCATTTCCTGGGAAAGAAGTGGATGATTTAATATCAATTGGAACAGTAGGATTAATTAAGGCAATAGATTCATTTGATATGGATAAGGGAACTAGGTTAGCGACTTATGCTGCAAGATGTATAGAAAATGAGATTCTTATGCTTATTAGAAACAATAAGAAAATTAGAAGTGAAGTATACTTGCAAGATCCCATAGGTCTAGACAAAGAAGGAAATGAAATATCCCTTATGGACATATTAAGTAGTGATAAAGATTCCATTTTGGAGGTAGTGGAAAATAAGATACAAGTGAAAAAATTATATTGTATACTGCAAACATGTCTTCAAGAAAGAGAGAGAAGAATAATAGAAATGAGGTACGGGTTAATAGATGGGAAACCAAAAACACAAAGAGAGATAGCTTCAATATTAGGTATTTCAAGATCCTATGTATCTAGAATAGAAAAAAGAGCATTAAAGAAACTACTTAAAGAGTTAAATTTTGGAGAAGGCTAATAATATATATTAATTAATTATTTACTATATAATTATATTTATATTATAAAAGGTATTGATATGTATTGATTCATATATCTTTATGAATCAATACATATCATATTTTTTAGAAAACTTTAACTAATGTTAAAGAATTATATAAATATAAATATATTTAATACGATTATATAAATTGATATACTAATTAAAATTATAGTAAACTTAATGTAAAGTAGATAATTATAAATATAGCAATGTAGGTGGAAATGTATTTTATTATATGTAAGGAGATAAAAAATGGAACTAAAGGAACTTTTAAAATATGTGGTTGAAAATCAAGGTTCAGATTTGCATCTGTCTGTAGGAGCACCTCCTATTCTACGAAGAAATGGAGAATTATCAAATATAATAGAAGAAGTTTTATCTGAAGAAATAGTTAAGAAATATAGTAAGGAAATCCTTGGAGAAGATTACTTTATATATAATGAAATAGGGGAGAGAGATATACTATATACTCTACCGGATGTAGGCAGGTATAGGGTTAATGTATATAAAGAAAGAAGTTTTGATACTATTGCAATTAGAGTAATACCAGTAAAAGTTCCAACTCTAGAAGATTTAAATATGCCTACAATTATAAAGGAATTTACAAATAAAAAGGATGGTTTAATTCTTATAACTGGGCCAACTGGAAGTGGTAAGAGTACTACTATGGCAGCTATGATAAATGAGATAAATTCAAATAAAAAAACTCATATTGTGACTTTGGAGGATCCTATAGAGTATTTACATAATCATAAGAAGTCTCTAATTAATCAACGGGAAATAGGAAGGGATACGGAAAGCTATGATAGTGGGCTAAGAGCCATACTTAGAGAAGATCCAGATGTAATTTTAGTTGGAGAAATAAGAGATTTAGAAACTATGTCAGCAGTACTTCTGGCAGCAGAAACAGGACATCTAGTAATTTCTACATTACACACCATAAGTGCCTACAAAACAATTGATAGGATCATAAATTATTTTCCGTCAGAACAGCAATTAAGGATAAGAAATCAGCTTTCTACGGTGTTAAAAGGTATAGTATGTCAAAGATTATTTAAGAAGGTGGATGGTAGTGGAAGAGTTGCAGCTCTTGAGGTAATGGTTAATACCCCAGCAGTTCAAAATTTAATTAGAGAAGGGAAAATACATCAAATACCATCAACTATGGAAACTTCGTCAAAATATGGTATGCAGACTATGGAAATGGCTATAAGTAAAATTATAAGATATATTGATAAAGAAGAACTGTAAACAGAGTTCTTTGCTTCTTAGAAAACCTATAATATCAATGGTATAGGGAATTTAACTATTGTGTTTTTTTTAATTAAGTTTTATACTATAGATAGAATATAAATGATTAAATGGCGTATTTATAATATATTGAGATAATTTCGTTATTTACCTGTATATGGTAGTAAGGTATTATAGAGACTAGGCATTATATAAATATATTCTAAAAATATTCTGCTATTTTGAAGGAATTTCATTTTTCATGTTGAATATACCTTTGTACACTGTAAACTTCTTAGGGAGTAGAATGTGGGAGGAATATGTTATATGAATAATTACATTGTTGGAATAGATATAAGTTCTTCAAAGGTATGTGGAGTAGTTGGGAGATTAGACCAAGAAAACAAAATACAAGTTATGGGAATTACTACTTCAGATTATGAGGGAGTTAAGGATAATGTAATGTTGGATGAAGAGGATATTTCTTATATTTTACGCAATGTAGTAGAGCGTTTAAAGGAAATTGTAAATTCACCATTAGAAGAAGCATACTTATCTGTACCAATTTCTTTATGTGAAATCGTAAAGACTAAAGGTGTTTTGTCTTTCCCAGAAATGAAAGAGATTAGCAAAGAAGATATATTAAATGTGGGAGAAGTTGCAAAGTTTTGTGTTGGCAAGGAGCAAGAAATTGTCCAAGTTGATATTGAAGAATACATAGTTGATTCTATGAAGAATATTACTAATCCATTAGGAATGAAAGGGAAGGTACTAGAATCAGAAGGCAACGCATTTATACTAGGTAAAAAATATGTTGATGGATATAAAAAATGTTTAAAAGAAACTGGAATCGAGATAAAGGGATGGGTAGTTAATGCTATAGGTATAAGCAAGGATATAATTGAAGATCTTGAACTTGCCAAAGGTGTAGCAATTATCGATATTGGAAGTTCTAATATGGAAGTTACAGTTTTTAAGAATAATAGATTCTTAGATTACTTTTCAGTACCCTTAGGTGGTAATAATATTACAAATGATATTTCTATTTGCCTAAAGTTATCATTACAAGATAGTGAGAGATTAAAATTTAAATGTAATACTTTATTGAACGATAATTCAACTGAAAGTCATAAAATAAAGATTAATACTAGTGGAAATAGTATAGTGGAAATTAATTATGAAATGTTAGTAGATATAATAGGTGAAAGAGTTAAAGAACTACTTGAAATAATAAATAAGCGCATTGAAAAAGAGCAATTAAGTGATCAAATTGGCAGTTTCGTAATTGTTGGAGGTGGAATATCTTTATTTAGAGATATTACGACTATAGCTTCAGAAATATTAGGAAAGCCAGTTAGAATAGGTGTTCCAAATTATGTTGGAGCAGCAAACCCAATATATTCAACAGCTACAGGAATCATAAGAGATGTTTTAAGTAAAGAAGAAATATTTAATAAAGAAAAAAGTTCCTGTGAAAGTTGTAATGAAAAGTTGAGTAGTAGCAATAATAGAAGTAAAGAAAATAAGTTTATAGCAAGACTAAAAGGAATTCTAAAGAGTTTTTCTAATGAGGAGGTAATAAAGTGATTGATTTCGATGTTCAAAATGATGATTTATGTAAAATTAAAGTTGTAGGTTGTGGTGGCGGTGGAAACAACGCTGTAAATAGAATGATTGAAGAAGGACTTAAAAATGTTGAATTCATAGGTATTAATACAGATAAACAAGCATTAGTTTTATCTAAGGCTGAGTTTAAAATCCAATTAGGAGACAAGCTTACTAGAGGCTTAGGTGCAGGTGCAAATCCCGAAATAGGAAGAAAAGCAGCAGAAGAAAGTAAGGAAGAAATAATTGAAGCATTAAAAGGTGCAGATATGGTATTTGTTACTTGTGGAATGGGTGGAGGAACTGGTACAGGAGCTGCACCAGTAGTAGCAGAAATAGCTAAATCTATGGGGATTTTAACTGTAGGTGTTGTAACTAAACCGTTCCCTTTTGAAGGAAGAAAAAGAATGATTCATGCAGAAGCTGGAATTAAGGCTTTAAAGGAATCAGTTGATACATTAGTAACAATTCCAAATGAAAGATTATTATCTCTTGTGGATAAAAAAACTACTCTTGTAGAATCTTTTAGAAAAGCAGATGATGTTTTAAAACAAGGTGTACAAGGTATTTCTGACTTAATAACTATACCAGGATTAATTAACTTGGACTTTGCAGATATAAGCACTATTATGGTTAATAAAGGACTTGCTCATATGGGAGTAGGTGTTGGAACTGGCGATAATAGAGCGCAAGATGCTGCAAGAGAAGCAATAGCAAGCCCACTTTTAGAAACTTCAATTATAGGAGCAACTGGAGTACTTTTAAATGTTACTGGGGGATCTGATTTGTCTTTGTTAGAAATTAATGAAGCTGCACAAATAGTACAGGAAGAAGCTGATCCAGATGCAAATATTATATTTGGTGCTGTAATTGATGAGAGCTTAAATGATGAGATAAGAATAACAGTTATTGCTACTGGATTTGATTGTGAAAAAGCTAAAATGGAAAGTGGAGTAAGCTTTGACTCTATTAAAAGTCAGAGTCCTAAATCAGAGGTAGCAGCAACTCAATCAAGTGAAGCTACTACACCTTCTAAAGAGGAAAGTGAAGATTTTACAGTTCCTACATGGCTAAGAAAAAGCATGAGATAATATAAGATTATTATATATTTTATTAAGAGACTATTGCAAAATGATTTTTAATCATTTTGCAATAGTCTCTTCTTATTTAAATTTTAAAAATTCCATGTAAAGGCTGATTTAGAATGAAAGGTATTCTATTTCAGCCCTTTATTATTTCAGGGACTTTTGTTTAAATTACACAGTTTATTTTTTAACAGATACTTAATTTAAAAAAAAAATCGTAAAATGACATAATTTTCTAGTAATAATATGAAATTTTACCATACAATTTTACAAATTTTACCGTAAGTAACCTATATAATAATCTTTAAGGGGGTAAATAAAATGGTAGTGTACTTAGATATGCTTTTGTTAGAAAATTTTTTAGTGAATTTATTTTTATTAACAATAACTATGCAAACTATAAAAAAGAAGGTTTTAATGAGTAGGTTAATGCTAAGTTCAGCTATTGGTGCTTCATATGTTTTTGCTATACTTATTCCTAAGCTACAGTTTTTTACATCTACGCCCTTTAAAATAGTAGTAGCTCTACTGATGATGATGATATCTATTAAAGATAAAAGTATGGGTGAAGTATTAAAAGCTACGGGAATATTTATATTGTATTCTGTGCTTCTTGCAGGAATGTCTTTTTATATAGCCATAAAGGATAATCCATCTTTATCATCAAGTGCTATGATATATAATTTTTCCTATAAAAATCTTATATTGTCTTTAATGATTATTTATATGTTAATTTATAAGTTGACTGTATATGTAAAAGATAGACGCTCATTAATTAATTATGTATATACTACTGAAATATGTATCGATAATGTGAAGACTATAATAAAAGCCTTTTTAGATACAGGTAATGAACTTAGAGAGCCGGCAACAAATTTGCCTGTAATAATTGTAGAAAGGAAGTTTTTCAAAGATTTAAATTTAAAGAACCATAGCATATATAACATTCCTTATTCTGTGGTAAGTGGATGTAATGGAAAACTTATTGGAATTAGACCAGATAGTGTGAAGATAAACATTAACGGAAATATAAAAGAGGAAAGTTTGATATTGGCATTTTGTGATAATAAGCTTAGTAAACATAGTGATTATAATGGACTTTTACCAAGGGGGATTATAGAATAGGAGGAATTTTTATGAATAAAATATCAAAAAAATTTTTAGAAGTGAGAAATGGGTTGCAAAGCATACTAAGTAGATTTTTAAGTAAGTTTAAAGGCTTTGCAAAATCAATTTACTACATAGGGGGAAATGATGCATTACCACCACCATTGACTAAAGAAGAAGAGGAAGTATTGGTAGAAAACCTAGAAATGGGAGATGAAAGCATAAGATCCATATTAATTGAACGTAACTTAAGATTGGTAGTTTATATAGCAAGAAAATTTGAAAATACAGGAGTAAATGTAGAGGATTTAATATCAGTAGGTACTATAGGACTTATAAAAGCCGTAAACACTTTTGCACCAGAAAAGAAGATTAAATTAGCAACCTATTCTTCTAGATGTATAGAAAATGAAATACTTATGTATCTAAGAAGAAATAATAAGATAAAAACAGAAATATCTTTTTATGAGCCATTAAATATTGATTGGGATGGAAATGAACTGTTATTATCAGATATATTAGGAACTGATAGTAATGTAGTATATAACTATATAGAAGAAGAAGTAGATAAACAACTTCTTGGAATTGCTATGGATAAATTAAATAGTAGGGAAAAAGAAATAATAGAGTTGAGATTTGGACTAAATGGAATTACAGAAAAAACCCAGAAGGAAGTTGCGGATATGCTTGGTATATCTCAATCCTACATTTCTAGATTGGAAAAAAGAATAATTAAGAGACTTAAAAAAGAAATTAATAAAATGTTATAAGGTTGTCTTTAGTATAAAAAAGCTACATCAGGAAATAATTTTAATGTAATTATTCTGAAGGGAATGAGACCTTATGATGATTAATAAAGTAGAAATTTGTGGAGTGAATACTTCGAAACTACCTGTATTAAAAGAGAAGGAAATGAGGGAACTACTAATCAAGATAAAGCAAGGTGATAAGGGCTGTAGAGAGGATTTTATAAAAGGAAATCTAAGGTTAGTATTAAGTGTAATTCAAAGATTTAATAACAGAGGGGAAAATGTAGATGACTTATTTCAAGTAGGTTGCATAGGTCTAATGAAGGCTATTGACAATTTTGATTTAAGTCAGAATGTTAGATTTTCCACTTATGCAGTACCGATGATAATTGGAGAAATTAGAAGATACCTTCGGGATAATAACTCTATTAGAGTAAGTAGATCTTTAAGAGATATTGCTTATAAGGCATTACAAGTGAGAGATAAGCTTGTTAACAAAGATAATAAAGAGCCAACTATCTCTCAAATTGCAAAAGAACTAGAAATGCCTAAAGAGGAGATAGTATTTGCACTAGATGCAATTCAAGACCCCATTTCATTATTTGAACCTATTTACCATGATGGTGGAGATGCCATATTTGTTATGGATCAAATTAGTGATAGTAAGAATTTAGATGATGGATGGCTTGAAAATATATCAATAAAAGAAGGTATGAAAAAGCTTACAGATAGGGAAAAACTAATCTTAAACTTAAGATTTTTTCAAGGAAGAACCCAAATGGAGGTTGCTGATGAAATTGGAATATCTCAAGCTCAGGTTTCGAGATTGGAAAAGACAGCACTTAAACATATGAGGAAACATGTGTAATATGCTTATTTACAGGTAGGTAGCTTATTTTAGAATTAAAACTAGTTGCAATAGTTTATGTAATGAAATCATATTGTATTAAAATTCATTGCAATGAGGTTAAAATTAAAAAATTATAACTCTACAAAAAGGAGCCTAGGCTCCTTTTTGCTTTATAGATTATTATAGATTTAGAATATGTGGATAATTTGATATGAGCCTTTGTATGAAAATAAACATTTATATCTTATACAATATATTGAATAGGTAAGCTTAAAATTATGAAAATTTCAAATTGAGTAAAATTTGATTAAAAGATAGCTGTTCTGTTAAAATATTTTTAGGGGAGATATTATTTAACTTATGTATTAAATTTTTTTGAATTTATCATGCTGATGAATAAAAATAGTATGTTTGTAATTTATTAACGAAATAGATTATTATAGGATAAGTTATTTGAGCAGATTTTAGTAATTCTGAAATATTGGATGAAGTTAAGTATATATTTGAAATTGAGGTGATGGAATAGTGGAAGGCGAAAGGATAAAGGAAATAATGATCCAGAGAAAAAATATGAAGTATAGATTAGTTTTTCAAGGAATTATTGTAGGTTTAGTAACAGGAGTAGTAATAGTACTTAATAGGATACTAATAAATAAATTCTCGCTACTTTTTAATAATTTTTATTCATGGGGAAATAAGGATTTATTAAAAGCGATTTTAGTTATTGGAATTTTAGCAACTATTGGAATAATAGTAGGAATCATGGTTAAACATGAAGGCATGATTTCAGGTAGCGGTATTCCTCAAGTAAAAGGACGAGTTATAAATAAATTAAAAATGAATTGGTCTAGAATATTAATATACAAGTTTATTGGAGGATTTTTAGCTTTGTCAGCTGGGCTTTCTGTTGGTAGAGAAGGTCCTTCAGTTCAAATTGGAGCTTCAATAGGTGAAGGAGTTGGAGAAAAAAGTTATAAAAATATGCCAGTTAAAAAGGAATTTTTAATAACAGCTGGAGCGTCGGCAGGTTTGTCTGCTGCATTTAATTCACCTTTATCTGGAATAATCTTTGCATTAGAAGAAATTCATAGAAATTTTTCTCCATTAGTATTATTGACGGTTATGCCGGCGGCTATAACTGCAGATTTTGTGACAAAAAGATTTTTAGGCATTGAGCCAGCTTTAACTGTGGGTGCAATGGATGCATTACCATTAAATTATTATTGGATTTTAATTATATTAGGTATTTTAACAGGAATAATGGGAGTTATATTTTCAAAGGGAATATATTTATTTCAAGATTTATATTCTAAATTTAAAAATATACCTGAAGAAGTAAAAATAATGATCCCCTTTGTACTAACAGCAATTATTGGATTGACAGTACCTATGTTATTAGGTGGAGGTCATGAGCTGATATTACATTTATCTTTAGAAGAAAAATCAATCTTATTTTTAATAATAATATACATAATTAAATTTTTATTACTTTTAATTTGTTTTGGATCTGGGGTACCAGGTGGGATATTCTTACCAATGTTATTATTAGGAGCAATTATAGGAGCTATAGTTGGAAGTTTTTCAATAGATGTTTTTGGAATAAATAGCTCATATATTATTAACTTTATAGCTTTAGGTATGGCAGGATATTTTGCATCTGTAGTCAAAGCTCCTATAACGGGAATTGTTCTTATAATGGAAATGACAGGTTCTTTTAATCATTTGTTGTCTTTATCAGTAGTAGTTATAATTTCATACATTACTTCAGAGTTGTTAAAAAATGAACCAATTTATGAGGTGCTATTAGAAAGATTGCTAAAAAGGGTTGGATTAACTAAAGAGGAAAGTGACAGTAAAAAGACCATATTAGAATTTTGCATTGAAATGGGAAGTATAGGTGAAGGGAAATTTATAAGTGAGGTTGATTGGCCGAAGGGCTGTCTTCTTGTCTCTATAAAAAGAGGAGAAAAAGAAATAATACCAACAGGTAATGTAAAATTAATAGGTGGAGATTATATAGTTGTTTTAGTAAATGTAGATAGACGATGTTTTATAATAGAAGAAATAAATAAACTTACTTTAGTATAAAAAATAGAGCCTAGGCTCTTTTTTTATGTTCTATATTATTTTAAAGAGAATATAGATTAAATGATATAAAATTTAAGGAGGGAGTTTTTTTATGGAAACTTCAATGTTTGCAATAAATAGTTTAAAAACTATGGAGATAATAGATATTAACACAGGTACTAAACTTGGCTATATAAAAGATTTTAAAGTTAATTGTGAAGAATATAAATTAGAAGCAATAATACTTCCAACACAAAAATCAGGATGGTTTTCAAAAAATGAAGATATAGAATTGCCTTGGGAGAGAATTAAAAAAATTGGAGTAGATGTTATTTTAGTAGATGGAGAGGGTATTGTTGAAAATAATTAGGAGAAAATAATTAATTATATACAAATAGTGAATACTTTGTGTATAATCGTAGTATAAACAGAAAAAACTTAGAGGATGTGATTATAGTGAAGTGTCCTTATTGCAATGGAGAAGAAAGTAAGGTTGTAGATTCTAGAGCAACAGAAGATGATGGTGCAATTAGACGTAGAAGAGAATGTCTTAATTGCAATAAAAGATATACTACCTATGAAAAAATAGAGGATATACAAATATTTGTTATAAAAAGAAATTTAACTAGAGAGTTATTTAATAGGGATAAAATCATAAGTGGTGTTATCAGAGCCTGTGAGAAAAGACCTGTATCGAGATTAGAGATAGAAAACTTAGTAAATTCTATTGAAAAAAGACTTAATAATACCATGACTAGTGAAATAAGATCTGAGGAAATAGGAGAATTAATATTGGAGAAATTAAGGTATATGGATGAAGTTGCTTATATAAGATTTGCATCTGTATATAGAAAGTTTGATGATATTAATAGCTTTATAGAAGAGATAAAGGGTTTAAGTGGTGATAAGTAATATGAGATCTTATAACATAGAAAATAATGAATTTCTAACCTATGATTTAGATGATATAACCATTGGATTTTCTACAGCAAAAAATAATTTAAACTTTAATAAAGCATTTAATGAAGGAAAGTCTAGTTTAAATAATTTAAAAAAGTGGTTTAAAGTAAATGAGGTTGTATATTTAAATCAAGTTCATGGAACTAAAGTATTTTCTTATGAAGAAAATATGGATATAGTAAACTATGATGGAGATGGTATTGTAACAAAAGAAAAACAGGTTGCTATTGGAGTATTTACAGCGGATTGTGTACCAATAATTTTAGTAGATACTAAAAATAAAGTAATAGCAGCTCTTCATAGTGGTTGGAAAGGAACTTTGAATAATATAGTTTCTAAAGGAATTAAAGTTATGAAAGAAAATTATGGGTGTAATCATAGCTATATTAAAGCTTTTATAGGACCTCATAATAAAAGCTGTTGCTATGAAGTAAGCCAGGAGCTTATAGATAATTTCAAGGATTGTGATTTATTTAAAAATCAACAGATTAATTATGGTAGAAATTTAGATTTACAAAAGTGTGTAGAGATACAGTTAATGAATGAAGGTATCAAAAATAATGATATAGTATGTTTAAATTTATGTACATACTGTAGCAAGGATAAAAAGTTATATTCATATAGAAAAGAAGAAGAATCTCATGGTAGGTTATTTTCCTTTGTATTTATCCATGAGTTTAAGGAGTGATATTTATGGAAAAAACAATATTAGTAGTTGATGATGAGGCACATATTCAGGAACTAATTAAATTTAATTTAACTAAGAATGGGTTTAAGGTTATAACTGCTGATAATGGAATTGATGCATTAAAAATAGCTGAAGATGAAAAACCAGATCTAATATTTTTAGACCTCATGTTACCGGGGATGGATGGGTTAGAAGTATGTAAGTCTATTAGAAAAAAATCATCTATAGAGTCTACACCAATAATTATGATTACAGCAAAAGGTGAGGAGTTAGACAAGATTTTGGGCTTAGAGTTAGGAGCAGATGATTATATAACAAAACCTTTTTCGGTGAGGGAACTAGTAGCTAGAGCTAAAGCTATATTAAGAAGAACGAGTTTTAAACAAGAAGACAATAGCTTTAAGTTTGGAGATATAAATATAGATTATCAAAAACATGAAGTATATAAAGGAAAAGAAAAAATAGAGCTTACATTAAAAGAGTTTGAACTTTTAGAAATACTGATAAAAAACAAAGGAAAAGTTATGACAAGAGATTTTCTTTTAGATAAGATATGGGGCTACGAATATGTAGGAGAAACTAGAACTGTAGATGTCCATGTGAGACATTTAAGACAGAAAATAGAAGATAATGACAAAAATCCAATTTATATTCAAACTATTAGAGGTATAGGATATAAATTTAATTCTGGGGACAGTTATGAAAGATAATTCACGAAGAACTATGAAAAAAAGACTAATGCTAAGTGTTTTTGCAGCATTAGTTTTTGTATTAGGATTTCTAACTACAGTATTTTATACAATAGTTACCTATGAAAGTGAAGAGAGTGCTAAAGAACAATTAAATGTTTATGCTTATTTAGTAAGTGAACAGTTACACAACATTGACCAGGCGAGTTTTTCTAATGTAGTAGATAAAATGAAAAATTTGAATATTAGAATTACTATTATAAATAGCAATGGCACTGCCCAATTTGATTCTTTAGGAAATGTGGAAAAATTAATAAATTATAATAATAAAGATGAAGTTATCATGGCTAAATCTAAAGGGGAAGGTACTGTTACTAGATATAGTGATAGGGAAGAAACGTATGTTATTTACTATGCTGTAGCTATAGAAGATGGTATAGTGGTTAGAGTTTCAACCCCTGTAAAAGCAACACATAAATTAAATGATACATATATAGTATGGTATGGTAGTGCTATAATTATAATGATTTTTATATCTCTTTGGATTGCCAATAAGTTATCCTATATAATTGTTAAACCAATTAGAGATTTAGATGTTATTACTTCTATGATCACTAATGGAAATTTAAGTAGAAGAATTAAAATTACCACCAATGATGAGCTTGGTAAGTTAGCTTTGAACTTTAATCATATGGCTGATAGACTTGAAAGTAGCTTACATGAGGTAAGTGAAAAGCAAAATAGACTTTCAGCAATTCTTCAAAGTATGGAAAGTGGCGTAATTGCTATAGATAATAGTCACAATATAATAATGATAAACAACTATGCAAAGAAAATTTTTAATATTAAAGAAGATGTAGTAGGCAATCCAGTTGAAAATATATGTAAAGAAGTGAATTTAAAATTTATATTTTCTATGAGAGATAGAGATATTAAAGAGTTTAAGTTAAGTGCTCCTACTATAAAATTTCTTAGGGTTAGAACCGCAGATATTATAGTTCATAATCATCAGCATATTGGAGCAGTAGCAGTAATACAAGATATTTCTGACTTGAAAAAGCTAGAAAATATGAGAACTGAATTTGTGGCTAATGTATCCCATGAACTTAAAACTCCGCTTACATCTATAAGAGGTTTTGCTGAGACTTTAAAAGAGGTTGATGATGATGAGACTAAGAAAAAATTTTTAACTATAATAAATGAAGAAGCAGAAAGACTTACAACACTTATATCAGATATATTATTGTTATCACAAATTGAGCATAAACAAGAATTTAAGAAAGAAGTATTTAATGTAAATAAAGCTATAGAGGATGTTTTTTATTTAATGAAGAATACTGGTGAACAAAAGCAGGTGCATGTAAGTATAGTTGGAGATGAGATACCTAATATTCTAGGAGATAAGGATAAATTTAAACAAATGCTTATAAATCTAGTAGATAATGCAATAAAATATAGTGAAGCCTTTGATACAGTAGTAATAACAAAGATAATTTATGATACCTACTTTAAAGTTATTGTAGAAGATAGTGGTATGGGAATTGCAAAAGAATATATACCAAGACTTTTCGAAAGATTTTATAGGGTAGATAAAGCTAGATCTAGGGCAAAGGGTGGAACAGGATTAGGTCTTGCTATAGTTAAACATATAATTATTGGTTTTAATGGTAGTATAGATGTAGAAAGTACTTTAGGCGTTGGTACAAAATTTATTATTACAATTCCATATCATATAGAAAAATAGAATAATTAAGATAAGATATTCATAAAAGACTAGAGAGAAAATAAAATGTACCCTTTGTCAAGGACAGTTTAAAAAAAGACTAGGCGGTACTAAGAAGATGATTTCTGTATTTTACAGGAGTCATCTTTTTTAAATTCCATTGACCTCTATAATTATTGTAGTAATCCATATATTCATCAATTTTTTCCAAGAGTTCAGCAAATGTATTACAATTTTAAATATTTGTTTCGTCCTTAAGATGTCCAAAGAATGACTCCTGCGGAGCATTATCCCAGCAGTTACCTCGTCTAGACATAGATTGTCCTATATTATACTTTTTAAGCAATTTCTGAAATATGGGACTAGTGTAATGTGCTCCTTGATCTGAATGAATAAATGAATCTGAAGATATTAAATAGTTATTTGATGAAACCAATTTTTCAATAGTTTCAGTCACAATATCTATTTTTAGACTTTTAGATATATTATAGGTTAATAATTCATTGGTGGAACCATCTAAAACGGTTGACAAATAAGCCCTTTGACCATTTTTATAAAATAGATATGTTATATCAGTAAGTAATACCTTTCCAGGGACTTCTTGCTTAAATTCTCTATTTAGTAAGTTTGGTAGGACTGAATGTTCTTTGGTGGCTTTCATCATTCTTCTATATGGGTTAGCTTTTCTATGTGGGCATATGATATCATATTTATCCATGATTCTTCTAATACGCTTTAGATTATATTGCATATTAAACTGATTTTCTAAAGTCATTTTAATTTGTTTAGCACCCTTTTCACGATTCTTAAATTTAAATGCTAATAATACATTGTTATAACTCTCCAAATCACACTCTTCGCGTGCTATACGATTAGTATGCGCTTTCATAGAAAAGTAATTATAATATCCAGAACGAGAAACATTTGATATTTTACATAAATAACTAACCATATTTTTAAGTTTATATTTATAAATAACTGACTTTATGATGAGATATTTTTCTTGCGTCAGCAACTTTATTTTTGGGTTTTCACACCCCTTTCTAACATCTCTAACTTTTTTAAAAGTTCATTTTCTGCTTCTAATAATTTAATTTTAGCCTGTAATTTTTCATATTTTTCTTCAATGGATAAATTACATTCACTAGTCCTTCCACTATTGAATTTCCTTGTATATTGCAGCTGTGCAATTCCATTCTTTCGAAAAGCCGCACGCCATCTTTTACCTGATGATCGAATACGACTTTCTCCAATAATTTCTATATCAAAGCCATATTCTTCGAATATTTGTCTTGGAAACTTTCCGCGTTCATTTTCACTAATAAATATTCTTTTAAACTCATCCGAGTATGTAATTCCTTTGATACTAACCTTTTTAACATATTTATTTTTAGATAAAATCTCTATTTGACATTCAGTAAATAATTTTTGCTCATTATATTTCTCCTAATGTAAACTCCTCTTTATTTCATTATACATAAAAGTACCCTACGGGATAGACTTTTTTAGTGTCTATCCTATAGGGTACATTTTAAAATTCTCTAGTCTTTTTCTTATGAAGTTAAGAGCTTTGTTTATGTTAAGTATTATTAACCTAAGTAAAGTTTTTTTAATATATGGATAATAATAGCTTAACTAAGAAAGGATATAATCAATATTGTAAGATAAATAAAAAAACAAATTGGAGGGGAATTTAAATGAAAAAGAAGTCAATAAAATTATTAATAGCAGGAATAGTTGCAACAATGACCATGGGATTATTAGTAGGTTGTGGCGGAAAGGATACTTCCAATTCAAATAATAGCGGTAATAATACTAGTGATAATAAAGCAAAAGCAATAACTATTAAAATATCAGGTTCAACTTCTGTAGGGCCATTAATGGAAAAGGAAGCAGAGAGTTACAAAGATGAAAATCCAAATGTTACTGTAGAGGTTCAACAAATAGGATCTTCAGCAGGAATAAAAAATGCTGTAGAAGGTATTAGTGAAATAGGTATGGCTTCACGTGAGTTAAAAGATGAAGAAAAATCAGAACTTGCTGAAACAGTAATTGCTTATGATGGAATAGCCTTAGTAGTCCATCCATCAAATAAAGCAGAAAACTTAACTATGAAACAAATTAAGGACATATATACAGGAGCTATAACTAACTGGAAGGAAGTTGGAGGAGTTGATGCCCCAATAGTGGTAGTTTCAAGGGAAGATGGTTCAGGAACTAGAGATGCGTTCCAAGAAATTGTAGGATATACTTCAGAAGAATTGGAGAAAAATGCAACTATAGCAGAAGGTAATGGAAGTGTTAAAACTACAGTTTCAACAAATAAAAATGCAATAGGATATATTTCTTTTGAACAATTAGATGATTCAATTAAGGATTTAAAAATAGAGGGAAGTGAAGCAACACCTGAAAAAGTATTAAGCAAAGAGTATAAATTATCAAGACCTTTCTTAGTAGTATATAAAGAAGATAAATTAACAAAGGATGGAAAACAATTTATTGACTACATTTTAAGTGAAAAAGGTCAAGGTATTGTTGAAGAAGCTGGTGGAATAAAAGTAAAATAGATAATTTATGCGCCACAATGGGTATAGACCTTTGAGAGAAAAATTATCTTAAAGGTCTATTGAATTAAAATTGGAGGTCAAATATATGTCAGTGAAATCAGTTAAGACGGAAAAACCCCACAAACTTAAGGGGATAAAATATATAATTGATGATATATCAGAGAATGTTTTTAAAGTATGTGCTTTAATAGCGGTAATAAGTTTAATTTTAATAATAGGTTTTGTATTTTATAAGGGTTTGACACCGTTTATATCTAAAGGATATTCCTTTGGAGAATTTTTACTAGGAACAGAGTGGATACCTAGTTCAGAAAAGTATGGAATTCTTCCTATGATAATTGCTTCTATATATGGAACCCTAGGCTCTCTTGGTATAGGGGTACCCATAGGAATATTAACAGCTATTTTTATTGTTGAAATAGCACCTAAATCAGTAGCAAAGATAATGTCTCAGGGAGTGGAATTATTAGCAGGAATTCCTTCTGTATTATTTGGAGTCTTTGCACTTGGAATAATAGTACCAGCTATTCAAAGTAAATTATCCCTTCCTAAAGGACAAAGTTTACTTGCAATTATAATAGTTCTTTCAGTAATGATGCTACCAACTATTATTTCAGTGGCAGAAACAGCTATAAGATCAGTACCAAAGCAATATAAAGAGGCATCTTTAGCTTTAGGTGCATCTAAAATTGAAACTATATTTAAAGTAATTTTACCAGCAGCTAAGTCTGGAGTTTTAACAGCTATAGTACTAGGGATGGGAAGAGCAATAGGAGAAACCATGGCAGTTATCTTAGTTGCTGGGAATAGCCCCATAATACCAAATAATATAACAGATAGTGTAAGACCTCTCACTACTAATATAGCATTGGAAATGGGATATGCCTTTGGAACACATCAAGAAATGCTTTTTGCAACAGGAGTAGTTTTGTTTTCTTTCATTCTATTGTTAAATTTTGTAATAGCTAAAATATCAGAAAAGGCAGGTAATTAATATGAGAAAAATAAAAGACAATATATTAAAAACTATTTTATGGTTATCTGCAGCTATTACAGCTCTAATTATTGCTATTATAGTAGGATATATATTTAAAAAAGGTTTTGGACTTGTAGATTTTAACTTTATTTTTGGAGATTATTCTCCCACAAATGGTGGTGGTATATTTCCGATGATTGTTACTACATTGTTAACGGTAATATTATCTTTATTAATATCAATTCCGATAGGGATTTGTGGAGCTATATATTTACAAGAGTATGCAAAGCAAGGAAGAGGAGTTAAATTAATTAGGTTTGCAACAGAAAGTCTTGCAGGTATACCATCTATAATATATGGACTATTTGGAACAGTATTCTTTGTATCTACTCTTAAATTGCAATTTTCAATTGTATCAGGTTCTTTAACATTAGCTATTATTGTATTACCTGTAATTATAAGAACCACAGAAGAAGCTTTAAAGACAGTTCCTCAAAGTTATAAAGAAGGTGCAGTAGCTTTAGGTTCAACTAAGTTTGAAGTTTTATACAAAATAGTAGTTCCTAGTTCAATGCCAGGAATTTTATCAGGAGTAATATTATCTATTGGAAGAATTATAGGCGAATCAGCAGCAATTCTTTTAACCGCTGGTACAGTAGCTGCAATGCCACAAAACCTTATGTCTAGTGGTAGGACTCTTACTGTACATGCTTATCTAGTTACTAAGGAAGCTGGAAATATAGAGCTAGCATCTGCAATTGGAGTTATACTAATATTTATAATTTTAGCTTTAAGCTTGATAGCTAAGGGAATCACCAAAACAATAAATAAAGAAAAATTTTAATCATTAGAATGTAACTAGGAGGAAATATAATGTCAATAATATCTGTAAAAGATCTTAATTTACACTATGGAACAAATCATGCTCTTAAAAATATAAATATAGAAATAGATAAGAATAGTGTTACAGCTTTAATAGGTCCATCGGGGTGTGGAAAGTCTACTTTTCTTAGAACTTTAAATAGAATGAATGATTTAATTGATGATGTAAAAATAGAAGGGCAAGTTTTTTTTGAAGATAACAATATCTACAAAGAGCTAAATGAAATAGAATTAAGAAAAAGAATAGGAATGGTATTTCAAAAACCAAATCCATTTCCAATGTCTATCTATGATAATATTGCCTATGGACCTAGAATTCATGGAATAAAGGATAAAAAGAAGTTAGATGAAATTGTAGAGAAATCTCTTCAAGGAGCAGCTCTTTGGAAAGAGGTAAAGGATAGGCTTAAAAAAAGTGCTATAGGATTATCGGGAGGTCAACAACAAAGACTTTGTATTGCCAGGACCATAGCTGTTGAACCTGAGGTCATACTAATGGATGAACCTACTTCTGCATTGGATCCAATATCAACTTCTAAGATAGAGGAACTTATGGACGTGCTTAAAGAAAAATACACTATAGTCATAGTAACTCATAATATGCAACAAGCAGGACGTATATCAGATAAAACAGCATTCTTCTTAAATGGAGAAATTGTGGAGTATGGAAAGACAGAAGAGATGTTTCATATGCCAAAGGATAAGAGAACAGAAGATTATATCACAGGAAGATTTGGTTAATAATAGAATGAAATTAGGTAGTTATCAATAATTAAAATTTATAAAGTGTAGGTGAAGAAGATGACAAGAAATAGTTTTGATCTTAAATTACAACAACTTCATGAAGATTTAATGGCCATGGGTGAGGCTGTAGCCAAACAAATAGAAGATAGCATTGATGCATTAAAAAAACAGGATGAAATCTTAGCAGAAAAAGTAATTCAAAAGGATGATGTAATAGATGACTTTGAAGAAGATATAGAGGATAAGTGCATAAAACTAATGGCTACAGAGCAGCCCTTAGCCAGTGATTTAAGAAGGATATTTATCACTACAAAGATCATAACTGATTTAGAGAGAATGGGAGACCATGCTGTAGACATAGCTAAGATTTCAAAAAAACTTATAGGAGAAACTTATATTAAGGAACTTATAGATATACCTAATATGGCTAAAATTGTAGAAAAAATGATTAAAGACTCTTTAGAGGTATATATAACTACAGATATAAATAGAGCTCATGAAGTAAGTAAAATGGATGATCAGGTAGATAGATTATTTAAGAGTATATTTGATGAATTACTTGTAATAATGAGAAATGATCAAACTACTATAAATCAAGCTAGTCAATTTTTATTTATATGCAAGTTTTTGGAACGCATGGCAGACCATGCTACCAATATTTGTGAATGGACTATATATTTAGAGAGCGGAGAAAAACTAAAATTAAATTAATTTAAATCCACCTTCAAATTACAAGTTGGCTATGTGTAGTCAGCTTTTTTATTTTACTCAGAAATTAAATTATATTTTTATTGAAAAATAGAAAGCTTTGAGGTAATCTTAATGAGGTGCATTGACTAGGGAATATAATTAAGATAATATAACATAATAGTGGTATAATCATGCTATAGGAATGAAGGAGATACAAATATGAAAAATGAAATAAGTAAGGTTATTCCAAATTCTATTGCAGAAGAAGTAGATATCGAGGTTGGAGATAGACTTTTAAGGATAAATGAAAATGATGTTAAAGATATAATAGATTATAAATTTCTTATTACTGATGAAGTACTTCTTTTAGAAGTGGAGAAGAAAGATGGAGAGATTTGGGAAATTGAAATTGAGAAGGATTATGATGAAGATTTAGGGATAGTATTTAGAGAAGGAATTATTGATAAACCTATGACATGTCATAATGATTGTATTTTTTGCTTTATAGATCAATTACCGAAAGGAATGAGAGAAACTTTATATTTTAAGGATGATGATTCTAGACTATCCTTTTTACAAGGAAATTTTTTAACTTTAACTAATATGAAAGAAGAGGATATAGAAAGAATAATAAAATACAAGATAAGTCCTATAAATGTATCTGTACATACTACAAATCCAGAACTTAGAGTTAGAATGCTCAACAATAGATTTGCGGGTAAAATATATGATATACTTAAGAGGTTATCAGCAGCAGGAATAAAGATGAACACTCAAATTGTTTGCTGCCCAGGAATTAATGATGGAGAAGAATTAGTTAACTCTATAGAAGATTTATATAGACTTTATCCTAATGTTAATAGTGTAGCAGTAGTACCCTTAGGGATAACTAAGCATAGAGAAGGATTAAAAAAGCTAAATTTATTTACACAAGAAACTTCTTTAAAACAAATCAATTTAGTTAAAGAGCTACAAAAAAAGTATTATGAAGAAAGTGGAACACCCTTTGTTAGATTGTCAGACGAATTTTATATAGTATCAGGTGAGCAATTACCAGACTCTGAGCATTACCAAGGATTTGAGCAAATTGAAGATGGTGTAGGAATGGTAACTCTATTAAAGGATACCATAGATACTACACTTCCAGATTTAAAGAAAGATGGAGTGGGATCTTTTACCTTTGTAACAGGGGCTTTAGTTTATCCTGAAATAGTACATATAAAAGATAAAATTCAAAGTTTAAATAATAATATAAATATTACCGTAGAGGAGATACCAAATAAGTTTTTTGGAGAGACTATAACAGTAACAGGGCTTTTAACAGGAGTAGACATAATAAACACACTTAAAGAAAGAGAAGTTGGAGACTATATAATAATACCCGATAACGTCCTTAGAAAAGGATATGAACTTTCTAATTCAGATGAAGCCATACTGTTAGATGATTATACTGTGGAAGATTTGTCTAGAGAATTAAATAGAAAAGTTATTATTTGTGATTTCACAGGAGATGATTTAATAACTATAATAAATGAACATTTAAGGGAGGATTAATATGGGAAAACCAGTAGTTGCTATTGTTGGAAGACCAAATGTAGGTAAGTCTACACTTTTTAATAAATTAGCAGGAAAGAGAATAGCTATAGTAGAAGATACACCAGGAGTTACAAGAGATAGAATTTATGCAGAGGCTGAATGGCTAAGACATAACTTTACAATTATTGATACTGGTGGAATTGAGCCAGAAAATGAAGACATTATAATGGTTCAAATGAGAAGGCAAGCAAATATTGCTATTGAAACAGCAGATGTAATTGTATTTATAGTAGATGGTAAAGCCGGTCTTCATCCATCAGATTATGAAGTGGCACAAATGCTTAGAAAATCAGGAAAACCAATAACATTAGTAGTAAATAAAATTGATAGAAGAGAATTAGAAGATAATGCTTATGAATTTTATAACTTAGGTATAGGTAATCCAGTAACTATTTCAGCGACTCAAGCATTAGGTCTTGGAGATATGCTTGATGAAGTTGTAGCTCATTTTGATGAGTTGGGAAGTAGCGAAGAAGATGAAGAATACATAAAAATTGCCATGGTGGGTAAGCCTAATGTTGGAAAATCTTCACTTATAAATAAGTTACTAGGTGAAAATAGAAATATAGTAAGTAATATTCCAGGCACCACAAGAGATGCTATTGATAGTAAATTAGAAACTGATGAGGGTAAATTTATATTAATAGATACTGCAGGATTAAGAAGAAAAAGTAAAATTAAAGAAGAGATAGAAAGATATAGCGTTATAAGAACTCTTACAGCCATAGAGAGAGCTGATGTATGTATATTGATTCTTGATGCTACAGAAGAGTTAAGTGATCAAGATGAAAAGATTATAGGATATGCCCATGAACTTAATAAGGCAATAGTTGTAATAGTTAACAAATGGGATTTAATTGAAAAAGATGACAAGACTATGAATGACTATAAAGCTAGAATCGGTAGAGGATTATCTTTTATGCCATATGCTAATTATCTATTTATATCTGCATTAACAGGTCAAAGGGTAAACAAAGTTTTAAATGTAGCTAAAGAGTGCTACAATAATTATACCAAGAGGATAGCTACAGGGGTATTAAATGATGTGGTAAGTAAAGCTGTACTTATGAATGAACCTCCAGTAGTTGCATTAAGAAGACTAAAAATTTATTATGTAACCCAAGTGGATATAAAACCACCTACATTTATATTTTTTGTAAATGATCCAGCTTTACTACACTTCTCTTATGAGAGATATTTAGAGAATAAGTTAAGGGAAAGTTTTGATTTTAAAGGTACTGGAATAAAAACTATATTTAGGAAGAGAAAAGAAGATTAATAAAAGTTTTATATCCTTTATTACAAATGGATTTTTAGTAAATAAGAAGAAATTAATAGAGACAATGAGAATAAATAATATAATATTTATTCTCATTGTTTTATATAATTTAAGAAAGTAGGGATAAGGTGAATAAGATTTCTTTTATAGGAGGAGGAAGTTTCGGTACAGCTTTAGCTGTATTACTTTCTAAGAAAGGGGCAGAATGTTCTGTATGGTGCCATAGTGAAAGCACAGTTAATGATATTAATATAAAAAGAGAAAATGCAAAGTATCTTAAGGGAATTGCCATACCAGAAAAAGTTACTGCCTATGGTGATCTTGAAGAAACTATAGAAAATAGTAATATAATAGTTCTTGCAGTACCTTCAAAGGCTATTAGAGAGATTTCAAAAAAAGTAGAGCCTTTTCTTAAAGGTGATGAAATAATTGTAACTGTGGCTAAGGGCATAGAAAATCATACATTAAAAAGAATGTCAGAAATAATTGAAGATGAAATAAAAGGTCATCCTGTAGTAGTGCTATCAGGTCCTAGTCACGCAGAAGAAGTAGCAATGAATATACCTACTACAGTAACGGTATCATCAAAGGATATGAAAGCTGCAAAAAAAATCCAGGATGTATTTAGCAATAATACATTTAGAGTTTATACAAATAATGATCTTATTGGAGTGGAAATAGGGGGAGCTTTTAAAAATATCATTGCCCTTGCTGCTGGGATTTCAGATGGCATTGGATATGGAGATAATACTAAAGCAGCTCTAATGACTCGAGGTATGAGTGAAATAATAAGGGTTGGAACTAAGCTCTCAGGAAAAGCTGAGACATTCTATGGGCTTACAGGAATGGGTGATTTAATAGTTACTTGCACTAGTATGCATAGTAGAAACAGAAGAGCAGGAATATTAATTGGAAGTGGAAAGACAATGGAAGAAGCCGTAAAAGAGATAGGTATGGTTGTAGAAGGAATTGAGGCTGTTAAAGCCTTTCATGAATTAAAATCTAAAACTGATGTAGATATGCCGATAACTACTGCATTGTATGAAGTTCTTTTTAAAGGTAAGAATGCTAAAGAATGTGTTACAAAATTAATGGGAAGAAAATATAAGGATGAAAACAATGAATTGTAAACATTTATTTAATTAAAATATTTTATTTTGATAATATCTTAATATTTGATATAATGATATAAGGTTAGATAGATGAGAATTAATTTTATTTTCAATGAAAAATTGAAGATAAAGGTAGGAGGCTAACAAAAACGTATGTTGAATAATAAAAATTATACAAAGAAAAAAAATGCATTTTATAAAAGAAAAGATATTTTCTATAAAAAGAAATCAGGTTTTAATAATGGAACTACAATAATTATTGGGTTGTTATTTTTAGTGGGTATAATGATCGGACTTGTGTTAAAGGAAGATTCAAAAGTCCTTAATACAGCTAATATATTCAACAATGATTATGAGAATAAAACTTCTAAATATAGCCAAGGGAAAACAACACCTTCTAGGGGCAATAGTATTAATGAACATGAATATAACGATTTAGAAGAAGTACCTGATTTAAATGACTCTACAGTTAGCGCTACCTTAACAAAGGATGAGATAAATGAAATAAAAAATATTATTAATAGTGATACGACAGGATTATATACATTGGTAAACAAAGAAAATTTACTTTCTAAGGAGTATATGCCAGGTAATTTAGTTATTCCGAATATCAACTTAGTATCTGAAAGAAGTAATGAAAAAAACCTAGTTAGTGGAACTATGATTGAAGATTTAGAGCAGATGTTTTATGATGCTCAAGAAGAAGGTATTAATTTATTTTTAAGTAATGGATTTAGAGGATATGATTCTCAGACATATATCTACAATGAGGATATTCAAAATAAAGACAGTGAACATAGTGAATATGTAGCAAAACCTGGTGAAAGTGAACATCAACTTGGATTAGCTATTGATATTACTAGCAGAGATATGGCCTTTGATTTAAATCAATCCTTTGAGAATACCAAAGAAGGTGCTTGGGTTCTAGAAAATGCTTATAAGTATGGCTTTATTTTAAGGTATACTAAGACTAAAGAAGATATAACAGGTTATAAATATGAGCCATGGCATTATAGATATGTTGGAAATAAAACAATTAGTAAACTTTGTCACAATAAGGACTTAACATTAGAAGAATTACTTAGTTATGCTAAAAGTGAATAATTTAATTTAAAAACTTATCAAGTATTAAAAGTTTTCCTTTGAAAATAAAAAGGGGAACTTTTTTATTTTATTAATGCATAATATTAATTCTATATCAATATATATATAATGTTAATATGTAGTTGCGGGAGGGTAGCCTTGGAAAATTTTGATATATATAAAGATATAGCAGAAAGAACTCAAGGGGATATATATGTGGGGGTAGTTGGACCAGTTAGAACAGGTAAATCTACTTTTATTAAAAAGTTCATGGAACTAATGGTTATACCTAACATAGAAAATCCTCATAAGAAGGACAGAGCAAAAGATGAATTGCCACAGAGTGGATCAGGAAAATCTATTCACACTACAGAACCTAAATTTGTTCCTAATGAGGCTGTAGAAATTCAGTTTGAGGACGGAGTGAAATTTAAAGTTAGAATGGTTGACTGTGTTGGATATATAGTAAAGAATGCATTAGGCTATACAGAGGCTGATGCACCTAAAATGGTTTCTACTCCATGGCATGATTATGAAATTCCATTCGAGCAAGCGGCAGAAATAGGAACTAAGAAGGTAATAACAGATCACTCTACAATAGGTATAGTTGTAACTACAGACGGAAGTATCACAGGCTTAGATAGGGAGGATTATGTAGATGCTGAGGAGAGAGTTATAAAGGAGCTTAAAGAGATAAATAAGCCATTTATAATAGTTCTAAACACTGTAAATCCAAATTCAGAAGAGAGTAAAGGACTAGGAAGGGAACTAGAAGAAAAGTATGATGTTCCTGTAAAAGTTATGGATGTAATGAATATAGGAAATAATGAGATTACAGAAATATTTGATACAGTTCTAAGAGAGTTCCCGGTAAAAGAAATAAATATTGATATGCCTCAGTGGATGGAGAGTTTAAATTCATCTCATTGGTTAAAGGTAAACATAATGACTATTCTAAAAGCCATGTGTAAAGATATCTATAAAGTTAGAGATGTTAAGAGATGTCTTGATGCCTTTAAAGGAATTGAATTCTTATCAGACATAAAAGTTAAAGAAATGAACATGGGAGAAGGTACTTCCTGCGTGGATATTAATCCAAAACATGAATTATTTTATAAGATTCTTGGAGAGATTTGTAATACTAATATAAAAAATGAAAATGATTTATTAAATATTATGGAGAGTTTCTACAAGGCTAAAATAGAATATGATAAGGTTGAGGAGGCATTAAAAGAAGTTAATGAGACAGGTTATGGATTAGTTGCACCACAGCTTACTGAAATGAAACTAGAAGAGCCTGAAATTGTTAAGAAGGGTAATCAATATGGAGTAAAACTAAAAGCCTCAGCTCCATCATTACATTTAATTAAAGCTGATATTGAAACTGAAATTCAACCAATAATGGGTAGTGAAAAACAAAGTGAAGAGTTCTACAAATCAATTTTAGAGCAATTTGAAAATGATCCTTCACAAATTTGGCAAAGTAACATGTTTGGAAAGTCTTTAGAAGAATTAGTTAAAGAAGGACTTCAAAATAAACTTTACAAAATGCCTGAAGATGTGCAAATTAAACTTCAAAAAACCCTTCAGAAAATTATTAATGAGGGAAATGGTGGACTTATCTGCATAATTATCTAATGAATGTTAAGACATTTTCTTTAAATTCAAAAATATAGTTTTGAAATTAATATTAATTTCAAAACTATATTTTTTATTGTATAATTCTAAACATTGTAATATATTTAATTATGTAAAAGATTTCATTGGAATGATTATAATGGATAAGGTACATTTACAATGCCCTTGATAAAGAGATATAATTAAAATTGATTATAAACAAGTTAAGTGTAATTGAACTTTTATTTTGGATTGTAAATAATAAAGATTTTGGAGGTACATAAAGTATGAGTAAAGTTGTAGTAATATTTAATGGTGGAACTATATCTATGAAGGTAGATGAAAAAATAAAAGCAGCGGTGCCTAATTTAACAGGTGAAGAAATAATGTCTATGGTAACAGGTATTGAATCCTATGCAGAAGTAGAATCATATACATTTTCTAGCCTTCCAAGCCCTCATATGACCCCAGATATAATGATGGAATTATCAAATTATGTTAAGAAGTTTTTAGAAAGAGAAGATGTAGATGGAGTAGTAGTTACCCATGGAACAGATACTCTTGAGGAAACAGCTTATTTTTTACAGCTAACTATAAATAGTGAAAAGCCAGTAGTAGTTACGGGTTCCATGAGAAATAGTTCTGAGCTAGGATACGATGGACCTGCTAACTTAGCAGCATCAATTTGTACTGCTACATCTAAAGAGTCAAGAAATCGTGGAGTAATTGTATGTTTAAATAATGAACTAAATTGTGCTAGTGAGGTTACAAAGTCTCACTCTATGCACCTTAATACGTTTCAAAGTCCAGAATTTGGGCCAATAGGTATTGTTGACAGTAATGAAGTAAGGTTTTATAGAGGAAGCACTACAAAGGAATATATAAATACTGATGTAATAGAAAATAATGTTCAGCTTATTAAATCCTGTGCAGGAATGGATGGAACACTTATAGATTATTGTGTTAGTCAAGGTGCTAAGGGATTAGTAATTGAAGCTATGGGGAGAGGCAATATTCCACCGTTAATGGCTAATTCTGTAGAAAAGGCTATAAATAAAGGTGTGGCAGTAGTTATAGTTTCCAGGTGTTATAAGGGGAGAGTTCTAGATAGTTATGGTTATGAAGGCGGAGGAAAACAATTAAGAAATATGGGTGTTATATTTGGGGATAGCATGCCAGGGCAAAAGGCTAGAATAAAAATGATTTTAGCCTTGGGAAAAACAAGGAATTTAGACGAAATAAGAGAAGTGTTTGAAAAAGGACATTATTAATATACGAACATTATAAATAAAAATAAAATTAATATACGTAAAAATCATTGACATAGGTATATAAAGTTGATATTATAATCTTGGAAAAAGAAATAATCACTAATTTTCATATAGGTCTAATGCGATGGATTAGATGTTTCTACCGGATACCGATAAAATCCGACTATGAGAATTCCTATGTTAAAAAAACTGTCACTGGGATTCTTATCCAGTGACTATTTTTTTGCAATAATACATATTAATAGGAGGACAAGTATTATGGAAAAATTTTTTAAGTTAAAAGAAAATGGTACCGATGTAAAGAGGGAAGTTGTTGGTGGATTAATAACTTTCTTAACTATGGCGTATATAATAGCCGTTAATGCTAACATATTAGGAGATCCTGGTGTTGGAATGAATCCAGGAGCAGTTGTTACAGCAACTTGCCTAGCAGCTGGTGTTACTACTATTTTAATGGGAATCTATGCCAATCTACCATTAGGATTAGCTTCAGGTATGGGACTTAATGCATTCTTTGCATATACAGTAGTAATGGAAATGGGGATATCTTGGCAAATAGCGTTAACAGCAGTATTTGTAGAAGGAATTATATTTATTTTATTATCATTAACAAAGGTTAGGGAAGCTATTGTAAATTGTATACCAACTAACTTAAAATATGCAGTTACTGCAGGTATTGGACTATTTATAGCATTTATAGGTTTTGGTAATGCTGGAATAGTAGTTGGAAGTGAAGCTACAAAGGTAACCATGGGTAGCTTAGTAAGTCCAACAGCGTTAATTACAATATTAGGTGTAATGGTTATAGTAATTTTATCTAAAAAAAATGTAAAAGGTGCAATACTTTGGGGAATGGCTGCTAGTGCTATAGCTGCATGGATATATGCTGCTTTATCACCAGAAGCTGCTACAGCTGCAGGAATATATTTACCAAAAGGTATTTTAAAGTTTGAATCTATAGCACCTATTGCAGGTAAATTAGATTTCTCAGTATTCACTAATGCGGGAACTATATCAGAATTTATTTCAGTTGTGTTTGTATTCTTATTTATAGACTTCTTTGATACAGCTGGAACTTTAGTTGGAGTAGCATCAAAGATTGGAATGATAGATAAAGATGGTAAAGTTAAAAATGCAGGGAAGGCATTACTAGTAGATGCAATTGGAACAACTTTTGGAGCTCTTGTAGGAACATCTACAGTTACAACTTATGTAGAGAGTTCTGCTGGAGTTGCATCAGGAGCTAGAACAGGTCTTTCAGCAGTAGTTACAGGAATATTATTCTTACTTGCTATGTTCTTATCACCATTATTTGTTGCTATACCAGGTTGTGCAACAGCACCAGCTTTAATTATTGTAGGGTTCTTCATGATAGAATCAGTTAAAAATATAGATTTTTCTGATTTCACTGAAGGTGTACCAGCGTTCCTTACTATAGCATTAATGCCTATGACATATAGTATTGGAGATGGATTAATGATAGGAATGTTATCTTATGCTATATTAAACCTAATAGCTAATATTACAACTAGGGAAGCTAAGGATAGAAAACAAGTATCTTTCGTTGTATATATTCTAGCAATAATATTCTTATTAAAAATAATCTTTGGTTAAATAAAGTTTTAAATGTATATTTATTAATATCAGTGATGTTATTGAACTAATTTATAAATAAGGGACATAAGCTTAAAATACAAGCTTATGTCCCTTATTTATAGAGTGAATATTTTAAATTATAATGGTTTTTCTAAGGTTTTCTAAAGAATATTTCATTTTTCTTTAAAATTCTTTTGTTTATGGGTTGAAATAAGCCACATACATTATGTATAATAAATAAAGAATTTAAGAAGGTCTAGAAGGGTGCGTTGTATATGATAAAAAGCATGACTGGATTTGGAAGAGGTACATCAGAGAGCGAAGCATCTAGTTTTATTGTGGAAATAAAGACAGTAAATCACAGATACTTTGAGCTTAATGCTAGAATGCCAAGAACTTTAATATCTTTAGAAGATGGTATAAGAAAATATGTAAATGACAAGATTAAAAGGGGAAAGGTAGATATATTTATTACTCAAAATCAAGGAGCTAACGAGGATATGTCTGTAGTGGTAAATGAGAGTTTAGCTGAAAATTATGTGGAGGCATTACATAATTTAAGGGATAAGTATGATTTAAGGGATGATATTTCTGCTACAACCTTAGCACGTTTTCCAGAAGTTTTAAAATTAGAACAAAAGGAAGAAGATTTAGAAAAAACATGGAAGATATTATTACCAGCAGTAGAAGAGGCAGTACACAATCTTGTGTCCATGAGGCAACAAGAAGGTGAAAAACTTTTGATAGATATTACAAAGAGATGTGAATGTATTTCAAGTAATGTTGATATAATTAATAGAAGGGTGCCAGAAGTTACAGAAGAGTATAGAGCAAGACTTCTAAAGAAAGTAGAAGAAATTTTAGCAGAAAAAAGTATTGATGAAAATCGCATTGCTATGGAAGTAGTTCTTCAAGCTGATAAATCCTGTGTTGATGAAGAAATTGTTAGACTTAAAAGCCATGTTGCGCAAGTCATCAAAACTTTTAAACTAGGAGAGCCAATAGGTAGAAAGCTAGACTTCATTGTTCAAGAAATGAACAGAGAAGCAAATACAATTGCATCTAAAGTTAACGATTTGGAATTAACTAATATAGCACTTGATATAAAAAGTGATATAGAAAAGATTAGAGAACAGGTTCAAAACATAGAATAAATTTAGGAGGTAGGGCATGGGTATAAAACTTATAAATATTGGATTTGGAAATATTGTTTCAGCAAATAGATTAGTAGCTATTGTTAGTCCAGAATCAGCGCCTATAAAAAGAATAATTCAAGAAGCTAGAGATAGGGGTATGCTAATAGATGCTACCTATGGTAGAAGAACTAGAGCAGTTATAATAACTGATAGTGACCATGTAATACTATCTGCTGTTCAGCCTGAAACAGTAGCACATAGATTGTCATCTAAAGGTGATGATGCTATAGATGAGGTAGAGGATTAATATGGGAAGTAAAGGACAATTATTAGTTATATCTGGACCATCAGGAGCAGGCAAAGGGACTGTATGTAAGGCACTAATTGAAAAAAGTCCAATATGGATTTCTACATCTTGCACTACGCGTAAGCCAAGGGAAGGTGAAGTAGAAGGAGTAAATTATTTCTTTATAGAGAGAGATGAGTTTTTAAATAGGATTGATAAAGAAGATTTTCTGGAATATGCAGAGGTTTATGGTAACTTTTATGGGACACCTAAATCTGAGGTTTTAAAGATGTTAGAAGAAGGTAAGGATGTAATATTAGAAATAGATATACAAGGTGCATTAAAAATTAAATCTTCATATCCTAAAGGAATATTTATATTTATTATGCCTCCATCTATGGAAGAACTTAGGAATAGAATAACAAATAGAGGAAGCGAAACTCCAGAGTCATTAAAGACTAGAATGGAATGTGCTTATGATGAAATAAGCTTTGCATCTAAATATGACTATGCCGTTGTAAATGATAAGGTTGAAGATGCAGTTAAAAAAATTGAAAGTATAATAGTCGCTGAAAAATGTAGAGTATTTAAAATTAAAGATGAGCTATTAGGGAGGTTCTAAAAGATATGAGTAATTCAAAGAGCAATTCAATGATTAATCCATCTATTGTGGAATTATTAGAAAAAGTGGATAACAGATATTCATTAGTAGTATCTACTTCAAGAAGAGCAAGAAAAATAATTGACGGTGAAGAGCCAAAAGTACAAGGCGTAGGTGCAAAGCCATTAACTATTGCTATTAATGAAGTTAAACAAGGGATTATAGAAATTAGAGAGGCAGATGATAAGTTTACTAAGGTTCAAGAAGTTGAACTAGTAAATGAAGAAGCGGAAGAAGGCTCAAATTTAGATGAGTAAGAAAAATGTAGTTATTGGAGTAACAGGTGGAGTTGCAGTCTATAAGGCTCTAGATGTTATAAGCAGATTGAAAAAGAAAGATATAAATGTGGACGTTATTATGACAAAGTCAGCTTGTGAGTTTGTTACTCCATTAAGTTTTCAATCATTAAGTCAAAATGCAGTAATAAAGAATATGTTTGATGAACCTAAGGTTTTTGAAATTCAGCATATATCTTTAGCTAAAAAAGCGGATATACTAGTAGTAGTTCCAGCTACAGCAAATATTATAGGTAAAGTAGCAAATGGCATTGCTGATGATATGTTATCAACTACTATTATGGCTACTAATGCAAAGGTAATCTTTGCACCAGCTATGAATACTAATATGTATAACAATCCCATAGTTAAAGAAAATATTAAAAAATTGAAAAGTTATGGGTATGAGTTTATAAATCCTAGTAGTGGGCGATTAGCTTGCGGAGATGTAGGAAATGGAAAACTTGCTGACACAGAAGAAATTGCAGAAGTGGTTTTATCACATCTTCATGAACCAAAGGACCTAGTAGGTAAAAAAGTGCTAGTAACAGCAGGACCTACTAGAGCTAATATAGATCCAGTAAGGTTTTTAACTAACAGATCTACTGGTAAGATGGGATATGCAATTGCTGAAGAGGCTAGAGACAGGGGAGCAGAAGTGGTTCTTGTCAGTGGTCCTACCAGTATAAAAGCACCATTAGGAGTTAAAATCATAAAAGTAGAAACCAATGAAGAAATGTTAAAGGCAGTTAAAGCAGAATTTGATACTAGTGATATTGTGGTTAAATCTGCAGCAGTAAGCGATTATAAACCTAAGACTTATTCAGATAAGAAGATAAAAAAGGGACCAGGTAATTTAAATATAGAACTAGAAAGAGATAACGATATTCTAAAGGAACTAGGAACCCTGAAAAAACACCAAATCTTAGTTGGATTTGCAGCTGAGAGTAACGATGTAATAGAAAATGCTCACATAAAGCTAAAAAAGAAAAATCTTGATTATATTGTAGCTAATAATATAACTGAAAGTAATGCAGGCTTTGGAAGTGATACTAATAGGGTTACTGTTATAAATAGAGATGGGAAAGAAATATCTCTTGATAATATGAGTAAAAGATTAGTTGGACATGAGCTTTTTAATATGATTTTAAACAATAAATAAAAAGAGCGACTAAGTCGCTTTTTTTATTATTTATTTATATAATATATCTAATGGGTTTAAAAAAGAAGATATGGTTAATAGCTAATTTAGAATGGAGGTAGACACCTCTAGAAGGGGGCTAAAAGTGTATTTAGGAATTATCGTAAATAATGAAGCTGTAAAAGTAGATAAAATATTTACATATAAGGTGCCTGAAAGCTTATATGGTAAAGTAAAAAAAGGCAGAATGGTTACAGTTCCCTTTGGAAATGGAAATAAGAAAATATATGGATTTATAGTTGATATATTTTATGATATAGATGATAATACTAAATTGAAAGAAATTGTTGATATAGATGACAGTATGGAATTTCTTACGGAGGATAATATACGTCTTATAGAAATAATGAGAAGGAAGTATTTATGTACTTATTTAGAATGTATAAAAGTTATGATTCCCAGTGGAATAACTAAAGGAACAACCTTTAAAACTAAAAATAGTGTAATTATTGGTAGACCATTAACAGAAAAATATAGTAAAGAAGAATATATAAATATTGTGAGTTTTATAGGAGAACATAATGGAATTTATAATAAGACAGAACTTACTGGTGAGTTTAAATTTTCTTTGTCTAGGATTAATACATTAATTAAGAATGGATTCTTAGATGTTAAAAAAACTATAGTTAATAGGTATAATGAAAATGTATATAAAAAATATGAGGAAAAAATATTAAATTCAATTCAACAAAGATGTGTTGATACTATATTATCCCAAAGTAGTAGTAATAAATTTCTTATTCATGGTATAACTGGTAGTGGAAAAACTGAGATATATATGAACCTAGTAAAAGAGATGATTAAAAAAAATAAAGATTCTATAATATTAATTCCGGAAATTGCCTTAACTCCTCAAATGGTTGAAAGGTTTAAAGGACGGTTTGGAAGAGATATTGCTATATTTCATAGTAGGTTATCTATAGGTGAGAGATTTGATGAATGGATGAGAGTAAAAACAGGAAATGTTAAAGTAGCCATAGGTGCTAGATCTGCAATTTTTCTTCCTTTTTCTAATTTAGGTCTTATTGTTATAGATGAGGAACATGAAACTAGCTATAAATCAGATAGTGACCCCAAATATCATGCAAGAGATATAGCTAGTTTAAAAGCTGAAATTGAAGGATGTAAAGTGGTGTTAGGATCTGCTACACCCTCCATTGAGACTTATTATAAGGCTACAGAAGGTGAATATGATATAATTACTTTAAATCACAGAGCCGATGGAGCTAATCTTCCAACTATAGAGATAGTGGATATGAGAGAAGAGCTAAAAGAAGGAAATAAGTCTATGTTTAGTAGAAGACTTTATGAAGAAATGACAGCATGCTTAGAAAAAAAAGAGCAAGCCATAATGTTTTTAAATAGAAGAGGATATTCTACTTTTGTATCTTGCAGAGAGTGTGGTTACGTATTTAAGTGTGATAATTGTGATATTTCTCTTACCTATCATAATGATAACAATTTAACTTGTCACTATTGTGGAGCAAAGCAAAGAGCATTAAAAACTTGTCCAAAATGTAAAAGTAAATATGTGAAATATTTTGGAGTAGGCACAGAGCAATTAGAACATAGTGTTAGAAAGACCTTTTTAGATAGTAAACCTCTTAGAATGGATTTTGATACTACAAGGGGAAAAGATTCTTATGAAAAAATATATAAAGACTTTTCTGCAAAAAGGCATAATGTGTTAATAGGTACTCAAATGATTGCTAAGGGCTTGGATTTTAAAGAAGTAACTCTAGTAGGAATAATTGCTGCAGATTTGTCTTTAAATCTACCGGACTATAGAGCTGCAGAAAAGACTTTTCAATTAGTAACTCAAGTAGCTGGGAGAGCAGGTAGAGGGAATAAGGCTGGAAAGGTAATACTTCAGACTTATAATCCAGATAATTATAGTATAGTTTATGCTGCTGCAAATGATTATAAAAGTTTTTATGAAGAAGAAATAATTATTAGAAAGCTAAGGGAGTATCCACCTTTTTCTAAGATTCTGTGTATAAATTTAAGTAGTGAAAATGAGGAACATTTAATAAAAAGTATACAAAGTTTAGCAGATAAAGTAAGGATAAAAAACTATGGAAGTGATAAAATTGAGTTATTAGGACCATGTCCTTGTGGGGTTTCTAAAATAAAAAGTTTGTATAGATGGCAAATTATAATTAAAGGTGATTTTGATGATAATTATGCTATGGATATAAAAAATTTAGTCTATGAACAGATTAATTATAAAAATATAAGAATTGGTATTGATATAAATCCAAATAATTTACTGTAAGGGAGAATGATTATGGCATTAAGAAATATAAGAATTAATGAAGACCCAATTTTAAGGAAGATTAGTAAGGTAGTTAAAAATATTGATGAAAGAACACAAATATTAATTGATGATATGCTAGATACTATGTATGAAGCTAATGGAGTAGGTCTTGCAGCACCACAAGTAGGTATTTTAAAGCGAGTGGTGGTTATAGATATTGGTGATGGACCAATAATACTTATTAATCCAGAGATTGTTGAGGCTAATGGTGAAGTTAAAGATGTAGAAGGATGTCTAAGTGTACCAGGTAAACAAGGAAATGTTATAAGACCCAAATATGTAAAAGTTAAAGCTGAAGACAGAGATGGAAATTCTATTGAAATTCAGGGGGAGGATCTTCTAGCAAGGGCTCTTTGTCATGAAATAGATCATTTAAATGGAATATTATATACTGATAAGACAGTGAAATAGGAGGTATGAAGATGAATATAGTATTTATAGGTACACCAGATTTTGCAGTGCCATCCTTAGAAGCAATTATTGAAAAATATGGAGTTAAGGCAGTACTTACTCAGCCAGATAGACCTAAAGGAAGAGGAAAATCTGTGGCAATGTCACCAGTAAAACAGGTAGCACTTAACCATGATATAAAAGTATATCAACCAGAAAAATTAAAAAATGAAAAAAGTTTAATAGAAGAATTAAAAAATATGAATTTAGATTTCATAATAGTTGTAGCCTTTGGTCAAATTCTATCTAAGGAAGTCTTAGATATACCTAAATATGGATGTATAAACCTTCATGGTTCATTACTTCCTAAATATAGAGGTGCAGCACCAATTCATTATGCTATTATGAAGGGAGAAAAGGAAAGCGGAAATACCACCATGCTAATGGATATTGGTTTAGATACAGGAGATATGTTGTTAAAGAACAAAGTAGAGATTACAGAAAATATGACTACTGCAGAGCTCCATGATAAACTTATGAACAGTGGGGCTGAGCTTTTAATTGAAACTATAGAAGGCCTTTATAATAACAGGATAACTCCAATAAAGCAAGGAGAAAGTGAAAGTTGTTATGCCAGTATGCTGAATAAAGAGATGGCAAAGATTAATTGGAATCAAAGTTCTAAAGACATACATAATTTTGTAAGAGGACTTTACTCTTTTCCAATAGCTTATACTTATTATAAAGATGAGCCTATGAAGGTAATTGAAACTAGACTTACTAACGAGAAGTCTTCTAAAACTCCAGGGACTATTTTAAAAGTTGATAAAGAAGGAATGTTGGTTTCAACTGAAGATAATAATATATTAATAACTAAGGTTCAATTTCCTAATAAAAAGCCTTTAAGAGTAGAAGAATATATAAAAGGAAATTCTATTGAAGATAATATATTATTAAAAAGTTCAAAAGAAGAGTAAAAATTAATTAAATAAAATAAGGAGAAATATATATGGGATATTATTATGGAAGTTTTTTTGACAGAACGATGATTATTCTTATACCAGCTCTTATCATTTCAATATGGGCGCAGATGAAAATAAAAAGTAGTTATACAAAGTATTCACAAGTATATAGTAGAAATGGATATACTGGAAGTCAAGTAGCTAGAATGATATTAGATGCCTACGGACTTTTTGATATTCCAGTATTAGTTACAGGGGGTCACCTTACAGATCACTATGACCCTAGTAAAAAGGTGGTAAAATTATCAACAGATGTATACAACGGTACATCACTGGCAGCTATAGGTGTAGCTGCCCATGAGATAGGTCATGCTATTCAACATAAAGAAGGATATGCACCAATTAAAATAAGAACAGCTTTAGTACCAATTGCTAATATAGGCTCCCAAGCTTCATGGATATTATTCTTTATTGGAATTGTAATGTCTTTTACTCCATTAGTTAACTTTGGTATTATATTATTCTCAGCAGCAGTTCTTTTTCAGATAGTTACACTGCCTGTAGAGTTTAATGCATCCAGTAGAGCTGTAGCCATATTAAGTGCAAGGAATATACTTTATGAAGATGAAGTAAAGGGAGCTAAAAATGTTTTGACTGCAGCAGCATTAACCTATGTAGCAGCAGCAGTTACAGCTATTGCACAGCTTTTAAGACTCATTGCTATAAGAAATAGAAATGATTAGTAGGAAAATGGATAAACACTAGAAATCGTAGATAGGATGATATGAATGATAGGTGCTAGAGAAGTAGCAATAAATACAGTAATGCAAGTCTTTGAAAATAAGGCTTATTCCAATATTGTTTTAAACAACAACCTTAGTCAATGTAATCTTGGAGATAAAGATAAAGCATTAGCTACAGAACTTGTTTATGGTACTATAAAATATAGGTATGCAATTGATAAAATACTTAAGACTTTTTTAGAAAAAAAATTTGACAAAACAGATAAATATATTTTAAATTTATTAAGGGTTTGTATATATCAGCTTAGATATTTAGATAAAATACCTGAGTTTGCAGCAGTAAATGAGGGCGTTAATTTAGCTAAAGCTAATGTGTCTGTGGGAGCTTCCAAATTAGTAAATGGTGTATTAAGAAGTTATTTAAGAAATAAGAATAAAGATTATTATAATAAAGAAAATATTAATGAAAGATTAGCATTTTCATATTCTTTTCCTCAATGGATGGTAAAATTATTTATTGAGCAATATGGAGAGGTAGTTGGAGAAAAGATACTAGATGGGCTTAATAAAAGACCTGCTGTTACAGTTAGAGTAAACTCCACAAAGGGAGATTTTGAACAGGTTTTTCATGAGTTGGAAAAAAATGCTTACAACGTAGAAGAGGGATCTATATGTCCTGAAGCCATAAGAATCGTAAGAGGGAAGAGTGTAGAGGAAAATCCACTGTTTAAGAAAGGTGCTATCACAGTTCAAGATGAAAGTGCTATGCTAGTAGCACCTAGTATGGATTTAAAAGAGCATATGACTATATTAGATTTATGTAGTGCTCCAGGAGGAAAAACTACTCATATAGCTGAAATAATGGATAATACAGGTATAGTTAAGGCTTTTGATATTTATGATCATAAGCTAGAACTTATAAGAAGTAATAGTGAAAGATTAGGACTAACAAACATTGAATTAGATATATTAGATGCTACTAAAGAATGCAAAGAATTAATTGCGGTGGGAGATAGAGTGCTTATAGATGTACCTTGCTCTGGCCTAGGAATAATAAGAAAAAAACCAGAAATTAAATATACAAAAAAAGAGAAAGAATTAAAATCTTTAATAACAGTTCAACGTGAAATAATGAAGAATGCAGCTAAATATGTAAAACCAGATGGAATAATTTTATATTCAACTTGTACTATAAATAAAGTAGAAAATCAAGGAAATATAAATTGGTTTTTAAGTAATTTTAAAGATTTTAGTGTAGAACCTTTAAACTTTGGACAGGTGGAAAATCTGGTCTATGACGAAACGGGTTCTGTAACAGTGTTGCCTAATGAATATATGGATGGATTTTTTATAGCAAAAATTCGTAGAAATAAATAGGAGTAGAAATGAAAAATATATTAGATTTAGATATAGAAGAACTTAAATCATGGATGAAAGAAAATGGTGAAAAAGAATTTAGAGCTAAACAAGTATTCTCTTGGATTTATAATGAAGTTTGGGACTTCAAAGATATGACTAACATATCTAAAGATACTTTGAAAAAATTAGAAAAAAATTTTTTTATAGGAATACCTAGAATAGTAGAAACATATAGTTCTAAAAATAGTGATACTCGCAAGCATTTATTTCTTTTACATGATGGTAATATAGTTGAAGGAGTGGTTATGCAGTATAATCATGGAAATTCTATATGCATATCAACTCAGGTAGGATGTAATATGGGTTGTAAGTTTTGTGCTTCAACCATTGGAGGAGCTGTTAGAAGTTTAAGTAGTGGAGAAATGTTAGGTCAGATTATGGTTTCACAAAAACAACTTGGGGAGAGAATCTCAAATATTGTACTTATGGGAAGTGGAGAACCGTTAGATAACTATGGTAATGTTGTAAAATTTATTAGGGATGTAAATTCTCAGTATGGACTTAATATAGGACAACGTCATATAACTCTTTCTACATGTGGAATTGTGCCTAAGATAAAGATCTTAGCAAATTTAGATTTACAGATAACACTAGCAATTTCATTACATGCTCCTAATGATGAGTTGCGTGTGAAAACTATGCCTATTGCTAAGGTGTATTCTATAGCTGAGCTTATTGATAGCTGTAAATATTATATTGATAAAACAGGTCGAAGAATTACCTTTGAATATGCATTAGTAAAGGGGGTAAACGACTCTAAAGAGCAAGCTGAGCAATTAGTAAAATTAATAAGAGGTATGTTATGTCATGTAAATTTAATTCCAATAAATGAAATAGATGAAAATGATTTAAAAAAATCAAATGAGGAGCAAGTTAAGTGCTTTAGAGATATTTTAATGAAACATGGGATTGAAACTACTGTTAGAAAAGAAATGGGTTTAGACATAAATGCTGCTTGTGGTCAGCTGAGAAAAAGTTATATAGAAAAAAGGGAGTTGTAGTTTTTAATGGGGAGATTGTTAGGAATAGAAACGGATGTTGGAAATAAAAGAACTTTTAATGAAGATTCCGTTGGTTACTATGAAGAAGAAGATTTCGGTATTTTTGTAATAGCCGATGGTATGGGAGGGCATAATGCTGGTGAAGTTGCTAGTAAGATTGCTATAGATACCATTATTGAATATGTAATTAATCATAAAAAGGATAGGTCAGAAGAGGAAATTTTAAATGAGGCAATCCTAAGTGCTAATAGAAAAATATATAGAGAAAGCTTGTTAAACGAAAGTTGTAATGGAATGGGAACTACTCTTGTGGGAGCTTTTGTGAGAGGAAATAACTTAACTATGGTAAACATAGGAGATAGTAGAGGATATATTTTAAAGGATGGACAGCTTGTTAAGGTTACAAAAGATCATTCATTGGTACAAGAACTATTAGATAATGGAACAATAACTAATGAGGAAGCTAAGAATCATCCTAATAAAAATGTTATAACAAGAGCTTTAGGAACTAATCCAGTAGTGACGGCAGATTACTACAGTTTAGATATAAGAGGGGTTTCTAAAATTCTTCTTTGTAGTGATGGACTTACTAATGAAGTAAGTGAGGAGGATATTTTTAGAGTTTTACAAGGTTATAATGGCAATCAATGTATGGAACTAATAAACATGAGTAAGAAAAATGGTGGAAGAGATAATATTTCTATCATCATTTTTAAAGGAGAGTGGGAGTGCAGATGATAGGAACTATGTTAGGAAATAGATATGAACTCATAGAAAAGATTGGCGAAGGGGGTATGGCAGTAGTATATAAGGCTAAATGTAGAATTTTAAATAGATTTGTAGCAATAAAAATACTAAAGCCAGAGTACTCTAATAATAGTGAATTTATGGAGAAATTTAGAAGAGAAGCTTTAGCTACAGCAACCTTTTCCCATAGTAATATAGTTAATATTTATGATGTGGGTTCAGAAGAAAATATTAATTATATTGTAATGGAATTAGTGAATGGAAAAACTTTAAAAGAATACATAAGAGAAAATGCACCTCTTTCTATGGACTCAACTTTAAAGATTTCAATACAAATTGCGAAAGCTTTAGAATGCGCTCATAAAAATAAAATTATCCATAGAGATATAAAACCTCACAATATATTAATAAATGAAGAAGGTGTAATTAAGGTTACAGATTTTGGAATAGCGAAAGCTACTTCATCTGATACAATAACTCATACTAATAAAGTTATTGGTTCTGCACATTACTTCTCTCCTGAGCAAGCCAAAGGAAAGATAGTTGATAATAGAACAGATATCTATTCTTTTGGAATTGTGATATATGAAATGCTAACAGGAAGAGTTCCATTTGATGGAGAAAGTGCTGTAGCGGTTGCACTTAAACATATACAAGATACTATTGTGCCTCCTAAGGTTTTAGTTCCTGAAGTACCAGATAGTCTAAATAATTTGGTAATTAAGGCTACCCAGAAGGAAGTTATAAAAAGATATAATAATGTAACAGATATGTTAATAGATTTAATGAGAATAGAGAATAATAATAAGTATATAGTAACACCATCAAATATGGATAATGATTATACTACAGTAATGGATGCAACCCAAATTCAAAATACTATGTATGCCAGCAACCTTGGAAAGAAATTAACCAATAAGGATATGGATGATGAGGAAGAAGAGGAAGAAGACGAGGATTATGAAGATTATGATGGCGAAAAAAGAAAAACTAGCACTTGGAAAAAGGTATTAATAGTTGGAGGGGCTCTTTTATTAACTATTCTCTTAGGTGTATTTGTAGGTACTAGTATATATAATAAAGGTAACACCAATGTTAAAAAAGACGAATTAAAGGTTCCAAAGATAATTGGACTTACAGCAGATGAAGCTAAAGATGCTGTAGAAAAGTTAGGATTAACTTATGTAGTCTTAGGAGAGGAAGCTAGTGATAAGCCAGCTGGAACTATAATTGCAGTATTTCCATCAGAAGGTACTGCAGTAAAAAAAGAAAGTGAAGTTAGAGTAAGGATTAGTACAGGACCAGGAGAGATTGAGGTACCAGATGTTGTGAAACTGGGTAAAAGTGTTGCCCAAGACCATATAGTTACTCAAGGACTTAAGGTGGGAAAGATAACAGAAGACTATTCTGAAGAAATAGAAGCAGGTGCAGTAATAAGTACCAATCCAGTAGCAAAGACTAAGGTTAAAAAAGGTGATACAGTAGATATAGTTATAAGTAAAGGTTCTAAGATTAAGAAGACACAAGTACCAGATCTCATTGGATTAACACTAAAAGAAGCAGAGCAAGTATTAGCCGTAGTAAATCTAAAACTTGGACCTACTACTGCAGTAATAACTGATGATAAAAGTAGAGATGGAAAGATATTCAACCAAAGTGAACCTGCTCTCACTTCAGTACAAGAAAATGAAAAAATAAGTGTTAATTATTATCAATATAAGGATCCAAATGAAGGCAAGGTTCAAGTACCTAATTTTATTGGAAGAACCATTGAAGATGCACAAGCAACAGCTAACTCACTTGGAGTTAGAATAACTGTTACTGGAGATAGAAAAGGTCTTATAATAAGTCAAGATGTACCTGAAGGTAATAAGTTAGATAAAGGAAGTACTATAAATCTTATAGCTCAAATAAAAGCCCCTAATATAGGCGGCGATGATGACGAAGATAAAGAACCTTAACCAATGAGTTAATAATCCTTAGGTAAGTTTTAAACTTGCCTAAGGATTAGTTAAAATTTAGGAGGAATATATGCAAGGTTTAATAGTTAAAGGAATTGGTGGATTATACTATGTAGATGTTGAAGAAAAAGTTATAGAGTGTAAGGCTAGAGGAAAATTTAGGCATAAGGGTGAAACTCCTATGATTGGTGATGAGGTAATCATAGAAGAAGAAAATGGGAAGGGTGTTATAACGGAAATATTAAAGAGAAAAAACCAACTTATAAGACCTGCCGTTGCTAATGTAACTCAAGCCTTTGTAGTAGTTACTAGTAAGAATCCAGATTTGAATTTAAGCTTATTATATAAATTTCTAGTTTTATGTGAGTATAATCATGTAGTACCTATTATTTGCTTTAATAAAATGGACATTGAAAGTGATTATAGCAAGGAAATAGGTAATATGTTAAATGAAGCTGGATATGAAATAATGTATGTACAAGGAAAACATGGTGTTGGCATAGAACAGTTAAAGGAAAAGATAAAGGGGAATATTACTGTATTTTGTGGGCCTTCTGGAGTTGGTAAATCTACTATACTGAATAAAGTTTTAGGTAGAGATGCTATGAAAATTGGTGATATTAGTGATAAACTAAAAAGAGGAAAACATACAACTAGGCATAGTGAACTTATAAGGATAGAAGATGGATTTTTAGTTGACACACCAGGATTTTCTTCCTTGGAATTAGATTTCATAGATAAAGAAGAACTACAACATCTATTTCCAGAATTTGAAGAGTTTAAAGATGGATGTAAGTTTAATAACTGTGTTCATTATAAAGAACCAGGTTGTATAGTAAAACAAAAGGTAGAATCTGGACAAATAAATAAAAGTAGATATGAATTCTACATAAAAACATTAGAAGAAATTATTAGTAGGGGGAATAGAAAATGATAAAATTATCACCATCTATATTGTCAGCAGACTTTTCAAGGTTAGGAGAACAGGTTAAAGAAATAGAAAAATATGGAGCGGATTGGGTCCATATAGATGTTATGGACGGTATGTTTGTACCTAACATATCCTTTGGAGTGCCTGTTATAAAACCCATAAGAAATCTTACAACCTTAGTTTTCGATGTACATTTAATGATTGAAGATCCAGCTAGATACGTAAAGGATTTTGTAGATGCAGGAGCTGATATGATAACAGTTCATTATGAAGCTGATAGACATATAGACAGAACTATAAAATATATTAAAAGCTTAGGAGTTAAAGCTGGAGTAGCATTAAATCCTGGTACTCCTGTTTCTATGATAGAAAACTTAATTCCAGATTTAGATATGGTACTTATCATGTCAGTTAATCCGGGATTTGGAGGTCAAAAATATATAGAGTATTCAGTAGATAAAATATCACAGGTTAAAGAGTTAAAGGATAAATATAATAAAGAATTATATATACAAGTAGATGGTGGCATAGATGCAACCAATGTTAGTAAAGTTATAAAATGTGGAGCTAATTCTATAGTAGCGGGTTCAGCAGTATTCAAAAATAATGAAATAGAAAAAAATATAAGTAATATAAAAAGTGGGTTTTAGTATGCAAGTAGTTATAGTTGGAGGAGGAGATCCTCCAAGTAAAAAGATTTTAGATAAATATATAAATGAAAAGTCTATAATTATAGCAGCTGATGGAGGCGCTAACGTTCTTTTAAATCATGAAATACATCCAAATTATTTGTTAGGGGATTTTGACTCTATTGATGAAAAAACGTATATAGAAATAAGTAATAGCTCTAAAACCATTAGATTTCCAAAGGAGAAGGATTATACAGATAGTCATATAGCTTTTAATAAGGCAGTGGAGTTAGGAGCTACAGAAATAATTTTTTTAGGATGTACGGGGAAGAGAATTGATCATTTCTATGCAAATTTATGTATTCTCAATGAAGGTTTAAAAAAATCAATAGATTGTCGTATAATAGATGAGTATAATGAAATCTATCTTATAGATAAACCTACAAATATCTTTGGGAAAAAAGGGGATATATTTTCTCTATTTAGTTATTTAGAAGATACCCATGATTTAACTATAGAGGGAGTCAAATATAAATTAAAGAATTTTGAACTAGCACAAGGAAACAATCTCACTGTATCTAATGAGTTTGAGGAGGAAAAAGTTAGCATAACTTTTTCTAAAGGATGTCTTATAGTAGTGAGAATTCATAAAATATAAATTTAAAATATAGGATTACAGTCATTATTACAATTGATGATTGTAATTTTTTTATTTATGTACCACTTTTTACGTCAATACATATAATGATACTAAAAAGGCTTATGGGGGAAGTAAGTATGAGGAGTAGGACAACTAAAAGGTTGGGACTTATTGTTAGTTCTGTAGGAGCAGGGATAGTATTAGCTATGCTAATTCCATTTTGGGGGTGGATGGTAGCCATAGGTTGTGCCATTATATGTGCTGGATGGTTTATAATGAATAAGTTTTGCTAACAATTGGTTAAGGAGGTTAAAGGGTGACTATAAGAGTAATTAAACTACCTAAGTTTTTATCTAAAATAGTTAAAATTTTTGTAAGAAAAAAACATAGTTATTAATTTTGCACATAAAAAAATGCAACTATAAAGGTAGTTGCATTTTTTTTACCAATTAAACGGCACGTTGAACCTTACCAGAACGTAAGCATCTAGTACAAACGTGTACTGTCTTAGGTGAACCGTTAACTATAGCTTTAACTTTTTTTAAGTTTGGAGCCCATTTTCTTTTTGATTGACGGTGAGAGTGAGAGAATTGTACTCCTGAAACTACACCTTTATCGCATATTTCACATCTTCTTGACATATATTACACCTCCTCAAAATTTCAACATACTGCTATAAATCAAACACAAGTTATTTTAACATAATTACTATGATTGTTGCAAGTATTAAGAAAAATAAACACATACCATTTTATTATACATATTGTTATAATAAAATTCAATGATATATATAATTATATTAGTTGAATTAAATCTTAAGTTAATATAAAATGTTTATAAGGTATAATTAAGGAGGAATTGATTATGAAAGCTAATATAACAACTGAAATAGGAAATATATACTATTCTGAAGATGTAATAGCTAATATAGCAGGTGTATCAACCATGGAATGCTATGGAGTTGTTGGCATGGCTTTAAAGAATGCTAAGGATGGTTTATGGGAATTATTAAAAGCTGAAAACCTAGCAAAAGGAGTTAAAATAACTCAAAAAGAGAATGCTATAGCTATAGAACTATATATAATTGTTGAATATGGAACTAAAATTGCAGTAATCGCTAATAATATAATACAAACAGTTAGATACAATTTAGAAAATCTTACAGGTGTTAAGGTTTCTCAAGTTACTGTTAATATTCAAGGCATTAGAGTTTAAGGGGGAACATAAAGTGGCATATACACAGATTAATGGACGTGATTTTTCAAATATGATAAAAAGTGCTTCAAATGCATTAGAGAAGCAGAAAGAATATGTAAACTCCTTGAATGTATTCCCAGTACCTGATGGAGATACAGGAACAAATATGTCTTTAACCTTTAAGGCTGCAGCTAGAGAAATAGAAGGTTTAGAGAATAAGGGTATAGGAGAAGTATCTAAGAGGTTAGCTAAGGGTGCTTTAATGGGAGCTAGAGGAAATTCTGGAGTTATTCTTTCTCAGATTCTAAGAGGTATGGCAAAGGGTCTTGAAAATGCAGAGGAGGCAACTATAGAGGAAGTTAAGAATTCTTTTGTAGAAGGCTCAAATTTTGCTTATAAAGCAGTTATGAGACCAACAGAAGGAACGATTTTAACTATAATTAGAGCGGCAGGAGAAGCTGCTATCTGCAGTGAAGCTGAAAACATAGTTGAATTATTTGAAGAAGTATGTGAAGAAAGTAAAAAGATGCTTGATAAGACTCCAGAAATGTTACCACAGTTAAAACAAGCTAAGGTAGTAGATGCTGGTGGAATGGGATTATTAATAATATTAAGAGGTATGTTAGAAGTTCTAAAAAATAAAAGTGAAGTTTCTTTAATTAATGATTTAGAAGGTGAATCAGAAAATAATTATGATATTCCAGAGCTAAACATGGCTCCTGAAGATATTAAATTTGGATACTGCACAGAGTTTATCATACTTAATGAAGTAAAAGATATACCCAAATTTAAAGATTTCCTTGAATCTCAAGGTGATTCATTAGTTCTTGTAGGATTAGAGGATATAACTAAGGTTCATGTTCATACTAATGATCCAGGAGCAGTTTTATCTAAAGCAGTAACCTTTGGAGATCTTTCAAAAATTAAAATTGAAAATATGAGAGAACAACACAGATCTTTATTAGGAATAGATGAAAGTAGCAATGATGCAGTAGTGGAAGAAGTAAAAGAGGATCCTAAAGCTTATGGTTTCGTAACTGTAGCTAGAGGTAATGGAATTTCTTCAATATTTAAAGATCTTGGCGTAGATCAGGTTATTGAAGGTGGTCAGACTATGAATCCTAGCACAGAGGATATAGTTAATAGCATCAATAAAATTAATGCTGAGGTAGTATTTGTTCTTCCAAATAATAAAAATATAATAATGGCAGCTACACAAGCTGTAGATTTAATAGAAGACAAAAAGGTTATAGTAATTCCTACAAAAACTATCCCTCAAGGAATTACAGCTATAACTATGTTTAATCCAGATGGCTCTTCAGAAGAAAATGAAGCAGCTATGAATGAAACTATAGAAACAGTTACTTCTGGTTCTGTAACCTATGCGGTTAAGGATACTGAAGACAATGGTAGACATATTAAAGAGGGAGATATTCTAGGATTATTAGAAGGAAAAATAAATGAAATAGGTCAGGATGTATATGCTGTATGTAAAAAGCTTATAGAAAACATGGTAAATGAAGATAGCGAGCTTATTACTATATTCTATGGTGAAGACTGTGAAGAGGATAAGGTTAACCAGTTGGTATCAGAATTAGAAGAAGCATATCCAGACATGGATGTTCAATGTTTTAATGGTGAGCAACCATTATACTATTTTATTACATCAGTAGAATAAAAGCCTTAGGGCTTTTTTTCTATGTTAGCCATATGGAGTTGATAAGGTGAATATTTATAGTAGTGTTACAGCAATTAAAGGTGTAGGGCCTAAAATGGCTGAGAAATTGAGTAAATGTGGAATATATAGTATTTTAGATTTGTTGTTATACTTTCCAAGGGATTATGAGAGTATCTTTATTGTTGAAGATTTAGATGAAGTGGATTCTAAGGGGAAGATAATTTTAGAGGTTGGAGTGGAGAGAATTTTACCTGACATAAGGACAAAAACAGGCAAAATACTTACAACCATTAGATTTATTCATAAGGGAAGATTAGTTAAGGGAATATGGTTTAATCAGCCCTATGTGAAAAGTAGTTTTAGAATTGGCAGTAGATATGTTATAAGTGGCATTATAGAGAAACAAGGTAGAGATTTTATAATTAAGAATGGAACCATAATGAGGAATACTACTACAGAGAGTACAGATATTATGGCAAGATATCCCTTAAGGGACGATATTTCTAATACTTTTTTAAATAAAATTGTTACAGAAACTTTAAACACAGTAAAAATAAAAGAAAATTTACCAAAGTCAATTTTGGATGAACATGATTTTATGTCTTTGGATAGTGCTATAAGAAATATACATAATCCTAAAAGTTTAAAGTTATTAGAAGAGGCAAGAAAAAGATTAAAGTTTCAAGAGTTATTTACATACTCTTTAAAGCTTATGGCCTTAAAAAATAGAAGTATTAATTCTAAGGGAATCTCCTTTTCCATATCGAAGGATCTGAAAGCTTTAAAGGATAAGTTGCCTTTTCAGTTAACAGATGCACAAACTAGAACTGTTAGAGAAATATTAAGAGATCAAAAGAAACCTAGTCCTATGAATAGATTAGTTCAAGGAGATGTAGGTAGTGGTAAGACTATAGTTGCTTTTATTGCCCTTTTTAATGTTATTATGAATGGATATCAAGGTGCCATGATGGCGCCTACAGAAATATTGGCAAAACAGCATTACTACGAGGCAGAAAAAGTCTTTAAGGATTTTAATATTACCATAGAGTTACTAACAGGTAGTACCACAGAAAAAAATAAAAACCTTATAAAAGAAAAGTTATTAAAGGGTGAGATAGACTTAATAATAGGTACTCATGCTTTGATAGAAGATAATGTCCAGTTTAAAAACTTAGGACTTATAATAACTGATGAACAGCATAGATTTGGTGTTGGTCAAAGAACTAGATTTGGAAATAAGCGTGAAGATATTGATGTACTTGTAATGAGTGCTACACCTATTCCAAGGACTTTATGTTTATATCTTTATGGAGATTTAGAAGTATCGATAATAGATACTTTACCACCAGGGCGAAAACCCATTGATACCTATTATTTATCTACTCAGGAAAAGGGGAGAATATATAACTTTGCTTTAGAGGAGATAAAAAAAGGAAGACAGATTTATGTAGTTTGTCCATTGGTTGAAGAAAATGAAGATATGAAATTAAGTTCTGTAACAGCATTATATGAAGAACTAAAAAAAACTTACTTTAAAAGTATGGAAATCGCCATTCTCCATGGTAAAATGAGTAATAAAGACAAAAATTTAATTATGAGTGAATTTAAAGAAGGAAACATTAAGGTGTTAATATCCACTACAGTTATTGAAGTAGGTGTAAATGTACCTAATGCAACGGTTATGATTATAGAAAATGCAGAGAGGTTTGGATTATCTCAATTGCATCAGTTAAGGGGAAGAGTTGGAAGAGGATCTCATAAATCTTATTGTGTTCTTGTAGCTAATATAAAAAGTGAAACAACTAAAAAGAGAATGGACATAATGAAAAATAGTAATGATGGTTTTTATATAGCGGAACAAGATTTAAAATTAAGAGGAAGTGGAGAAATGTTTGGACTTAGACAATCTGGTGAAAATGGATTAATTCTTAGTGATTTATCAGAGGATTTTCAACTATTTAAAATAGCAAATCAGGAAGCTAAGAAATTTATTAATAACAAGGATGAAGAAAACAAAAGAATACTTAAAGAAATAATGATTAACTTAGAGAAAAGCACTAGTTATATTTGCTTTAACTAAGGTCAAAGGAGATAAAAATGAGAGTAATTGCAGGAAAAGCTAAAGGAAGAAAGTTACTATCACCAGAGGGGATGGGCACTAGACCTACTCTAGATAGAGTTAAAGAATCAATTTTCAGCATAATACAAAATAAAGTAAGAGGCAGTATAGTTTTAGATCAATTTTCTGGTACAGGAAGCCTAGGTCTAGAGGCTGCAAGTAGAGGAGCTAAAGAGTGTCATTTAATAGACATGGGAGACGTAACTTATAAATATTTAAAAGAAAATATTAAAAATTTAAAATTTGAAGATTTCTGTACATCTTATAAAGGTGATTCATACAAATACTTAGAGGAGTTTGGGAGAATAGGAAAGGTATTTGATTTAATATTTATAGACCCACCTTATGCAAAAGATATGATTCCACCAGCTCTAGAACTTATTAAAAAACATAATTTACTACAAAGAGATGGCTTGATTGTAACGAAAATAGATTCAGGTGAAGAAATTTGTGAAGGTTATGAAGACATTGTTTTAATAGACCAAAGAAAATACGGAAACACCACTGTATGTTTCTATGAATTTAAGGAGTAAAAAATGATTAAAGCAGTTTATCCAGGCAGTTTTGACCCAATAACAAATGGTCACTTAGATATTATAAAAAGATGTTCATACGTATTTGATCAGGTTACAGTAGCTGTATTACTAAATCCTAACAAAAGTGGATGGTTTAGCATTGAAGAAAGAATTGATCAAATTGAGAGAGTGGTTAAAGCTTTACCAAATGTAAAAGTAAAAAGTTTTACAGGTCTTTTAGTGGATTTTATGGAAGCAGAAGACAGTGATGTAATGGTTAAGGGACTTAGATCTATGTCAGACTTTGATTATGAGTTTCAAATGGCACTAATGAATAAAAAGCTTGATAAAACAAAAGAAACTATGTTTATGATGACCAACTCTAAGTACTCTTATCTTAGCTCATCAGCTATAAAGCAAGTGGCTTTATTTAAGGGACACTTGGATGGATTAATTCCAAAAGAGTTAGAAAATGAAATTAGAGAGAGAGCTAAAAGTTTTGAGGGGGAATTATAGTGAAGGTATTAGAACTATTAGATTATCTACAACAAACTATTGACATGTCACCAAAGAATTTAGTAGGTAAAGTATCTATTAATAAAAAAGAAGTCTTAAGAACTCTTAATGAAATGAGAAAATTGCTACCAGATGAATTTGAAGAAGCTAAAAATTTAATGAATCGTAAAGAAATAATTTTAGACGAAGCAAGAAGTGAAGGAGAACGTATTATTCAGGATAGTAGAAAAAGAGCACAACAAGAATATGAAAACTGTGATGTGTTAGTAGCTGCTAAAAAAGAAGCAGAAGAAATATTAGAAAGTGCTAATGAGGAAGCTAAAAAAATTAAAGGTGAAGCTAATAAGCAAGCTAAGGATTTAAAATTTGGAGTTATGAATTATGCAGACAGCACTTTAAGCAATTTACAAAAGGATATAGACATTATAGGAGAGGAGTCTTTAAAAGTTATACAAAATGAAATGGAAGAAATGCTTGTAAAATTATATAAAGAAATTTCTTCCACTACATCTAAGGTAAGAGAAAATATTAAAGAATTAGGAAATGACTAAAAACAATCTCGTAACTTTTTAAATATTACAGGGATAGAAAATATAAATATTAGTAGGACCAAAAACCCTGGTTTAGATGATAGCATAGTGTTGTTTATGAAAAAAGTTTCCTGATTAACTAGAGAAAATGGTAGCTTTAAAAATAACATTGTTATCAAGGTGCATATTATTCCCTGAACAACTTTTAGAAATATATATTTTTTCATTGATACCTTATATTTGTAAACAAATGAGTATACTTGGAAGGTTATAGATAACCCACTAAAACCTATTAAAAAGCTACATATAAGAATTTTAATATTTAGGGTTAAGGGGCTTGTAGCTACAATGTTACATCCATTTGTAATTTCTATAAATCCAAGGAAGACTCCATCAAGTAGATTGTAATTAATAATACCAGAACTACATAAAGAAATAAGGGCAGTGTGATATATTCCACTGCTTTTTATTATGTTTATAATTACAGAAAAAATAACTACAAAACTACCTATTGATAAGCAGGTTTTGGTAGCATCTTCAAGGGCATTTTTCATGGCTACCCCGAAGTTAGGATTTTCTTTTATCTGTGTAGCAGCAACAGAAGAATTGCTATATATAGTATATTTATTAGTCTTTTTAGTAGGTAATATTAACCCCATAACAATACAAGATAAAGCATTAGAAATAAGAATGATATAACCTAAAAATGCACTATGGAGCATTGCAGTACCAACAGTACCTATAATAAACAGAGGGCTTCCATTGGTGGCTATATTTAAAAGTCTTTCAAAAGTTGATTTATCAATAACCTTCCTTTCATATAGTTCACAAGCATATCTGGACCCAAGAGGATATCCACAAAACAAACTAGCTAAAATAACTACACTACACTCCTTTGGTAGTCTTAAAGGGGTACATAGTATCTTACCTAAAAACTTTGAATAAATTTCTATACCCCCAAAAGAAAAAATTAAGTTAACTATGACCAAGAAGGGGAATAGTGATGGAAATACTGAGTAAAAAAACAGTTTAGCTCCATTTATAGTAAAGGCTATGCAATCTTTAGGATTTAGTATGATATAAATAATTAAGAGAGAAAATATTGTTGTAAGCAGAAGGTTTTTTGATGAAGTTCTAAATAATAAATATATTAAAAATATAATAAACGCAATTACAATAAAAAATAATGCCTTCATTTAAATAATCCTTTTAAATTGATATACTTAAATATATTTTTTATCTTGGGAATATATGATAACAAAATATAGGTAAAATAAAATCTTCAAGGTACTTCCAAAACAATTCACTAAAAATTAATCTAATGATTTAGGTTATTTTGGTATGGTTCCTTGAAGAATTATGTTTATAATATAATCGGGCTTTGTAGATAATCTTCCATAGCACTTATGGAAGGATTTAGAATGCTATAGCCACTAGTGCATTGTAAATCTAATTTTAAGGTAGGGTTTATATACTTTGGTAGTTTTGAATATATTGGTATAGAAGAATTGTTCTTCATTGATTTTAATGCCATAGCTCCATGTTTAGTGAAGCCCAAAATACGAGCATATGGACAAGGCTCTTTACGCATTTCTAAGGTATTGTATTCATAAAAGCCTAGAAAATACTGACATAGTATTCTACTGATTCTAGTATAGGTATATCGTTTACTTTTTATCATTTCAATACAATGTTCATAATCTTTAGCGTCTTTTATGGTAGCTAATATCTTATTATGGAGACCTTCAGAAGCATCCGGAATTGATTCGAAAAAGTTATTTTTGCTAGTTATAGCCTTATACTTTATATATGGATACATCATGTAATCAAAGGGAAAATTATAATTTTTATTTTTAAGTTCTATCATATCCTCGTAAACACTAGGAGGAACATGAGATATTAATTCTTCCATTGAAGTATTTGATTTCAAGGATTTTCTAATAGCAGTAGCACTTGAGAAGATATTATTTAAATTGGTACTATTGTAATTTCCACCTTCCCTTTTTATGGTATAGGGTACAATATTACTATGAAGTTTTTTTATGCTCTTAAGGTATTCAACACCTAAAATATTATTAGAAGAATTTAGATAATCAGCTAAGTCTTTTTCATTATAGTAATTTTTCTTATTTAAATAATGAATTAAAGCTGAAGAACGAGCCTTTGGAAAAGGTAATCCTCTATCTAAATCTTCTTTCAATAAGGACTTGAATAAAGGAGGTTCTTCTACTAGTAGATCAGATACTTCTTTAAGAAAGTCTATATCACCTGCTTCACTTCCAAAGCAAATTGAATCTACTATCCCTAGACTATTAAGAAGACTTACGGAACCATAAGAAAAGAATTCCGCAGAAGATAGGCTGTATATTGCAGGGAGTTCTAAAACAATATCTACCCCATTATTTAAAGCCATTGATGTTTTTTTCCATTTATCTACTATAGAAGGAATACCTCTTTGATTAAAGTTTCCACTCATTACTGCAATAATTAAATCACTATTAGTCAATTCTTTAGTTTTATTTATATGAAAAAGGTGTCCATTGTGAAGAGGATTATATTCCACAATAATTCCTGATATTTTCATTAAAATTACCTCCTGTACTCATATAACCATAGATTATATCAAAAAAATGTTAATTATCATAGCCTAATTATTAAATTAAGTCAAAAAAATTCAATATAGAGGTTGAAAAATATATATGAAAAGGGGTATAGTAATAAGGGATATTTAGAATATTTTTACTGAAAGGGGTAAGAAAAAATGAGTTTTACACAAAAGGTATGGAAATTAGCACAACAAGAGATGAAGACAATAGTACTTCCAGAAGGTGAAGAAGAAAGAAATTTAAAGGCTTCAGAAATTATCCATAAAAATAAAATAGCTAAAGTTATATTAGTAGGTAGCCAGGATAAGATTAAGGAAAATGCTAAGAATTTCGGGGTAAATATTGAGGGAATTGAAATTGTAGATCCTGAAGTATCACCTAAGACTGCAGAGTATGCAAAAGCATTTTATGAACTTAGAAAAAATAAGGGTGTTACAGAGGAAAAAGCATTACAAACAGTTAAAGACCCAGTTTATTATGGAACAATGATGGTTAAACTAGAAGATGCCCATGGATTAGTTTCAGGAGCAGTACATAGCACAGGAGATTTATTACGTCCAGGACTTCAAATTATAAAAACAGCTCCAGGAATAAAAGTTGTTTCAAGTTTCTTCGTTATGGAACTTGAAAATTCTTCATATGGAGATAATGGTACTCTATTATTTGGAGATTGTGCAGTTAATCCTAATCCAACATCAGAAGAGCTTGCATCAATAGCTATAAGTACAGCAGAAAATGCAAAGACTCTATGTGGAATAGATCCAAAGGTTGCAATGTTATCTTTCTCAACTATGGGAAGTGCTAAACATGAAAATGTAAATAAGGTTGTTGAAGCTACAAGAATGGCAAAAGAAGCTAGACCAGATCTTGCAATAGATGGAGAATTACAATTAGATGCAGCTATAGTTGATAAAGTAGCAAGTCTTAAAGCACCAAATAGTACAGTAGCAGGAAATTCTAATGTTTTAATATTCCCAGATTTACAAGCAGGAAATATTGGATATAAATTAGTTCAAAGATTTGCAGGAGCTGAAGCTATAGGTCCAGTATGTCAAGGGTTTGCAAAACCAATAAACGACCTTTCAAGAGGATGTAGTGTAGATGATATAGTAAATGTTGTAGCAATTACAGCAGTGCAAGCGCAAAATAGCAAATAAATATTATATTGATTTAATTTAAAATATATTGTAATCTAATATAATGATATATTAATATATTACAAATGCGTCAGGAGGAAATGAGAATGAAAGTATTAGTAATAAACTGTGGAAGTTCTTCATTAAAGTACCAATTAATAAACATGGAAACAGAAGAGAGCTTAGCACAAGGATTAGTTGAAAGAATAGGAATTGAAGGTTCAATTTTAACTCAAAAGGTTCCAGGAAGAGATAAATATATAATAGAGCAACCAATGGCTGACCATAAAGATGCAATAAAATTAGTTTTAGATGCATTAGTAGATGGTAACCATGGAGTTATTTCTTCAATGGATGAAATATCAGCAGTAGGACACAGAGTTGTTCATGGTGGAGAAAAATATTCAGAATCTGTAGTAATTGATGATGCAGTTATGGAAAGTTTAGAAGAGTGTGTAAAACTTGCACCACTTCATAATCCAGCAAACATAATTGGAATTAATGCTTGCAAGAGCTTAATGCCAAACACTCCAATGGTTGCAGTATTCGATACAGCATTCCATCAAACAATGCCAAAAACTGCTTATATGTACCCACTACCATATGAGCTATACACTAAGTATGGAATAAGAAAATATGGTTTCCACGGAACATCACATAAATATGTATCAGCAGAATGTGCTAAATTAATGGGCAAAGACATAAAAGATGTTAAAATCATCACTTGTCATCTTGGAAACGGAGCTAGCTTAGCTGCTATAAAAGATGGCCATTGTGTAGATACAAGTATGGGATTCACTCCACTTGAAGGAATAGCAATGGGAACTAGATGTGGAAACATTGACCCTGCTATAGTTACATTCTTAATGAATGAAGGAAAAATGACAGCTAAAGAAGTTGATAATTTAATGAACAAACAATCAGGAGTTCTTGGATTATCAGGAGTAAGTAGTGACTTTAGAGACATAGAAGATGCTGCTAAAGAAGGAAATGAAAGAGCTATTCTTGCTTTAAATGTATATAACTACAGAGTAAGAGAAATGATTGGTGCTTATGCTGCAGCAATGGGCGGAGTAGATGCAGTTGTATTTACAGCAGGACTTGGAGAAAATGCTATAGAAACTAGAGCAGAAATTTGCAAAGGCTTAGAATTCTTAGGTATTGAAATAGATGATGCTAAGAATAATGTTAGAGGAAAATCTACAGAAGTAAGCAAAGATGGAGCTAAAGTAAAAGTATTTGTTATTCCTACAAATGAAGAGTTAGTAATAGCAAGAGATACTAAAGAACTTACTTCAAAATAGTAAAAATATTTATGTGCTTGAGTAAAAAATTAGCTTTTTATCTTAAGGAAAAAATATACATGTGTAAATTACCTTGACTTTTATCGGTATAATTTATATAATAACTTGTGTTTGAATGATATATTTAATTAACTTAAGGAGGGAAGTTGGAGCTTTACTCAAGCTATGCATTTTGCATTATATATAACTAGTCTTAGTTATATGAGGAAAAACAGGTATATTATGTTTTTTCAGAGTGTTGTTATGATTATAAACTTTAAAGATTTAAATGATAAGAACTATGAGAGAAAGAATATAGATATCGAAATTGAGAAAGATAAGTTTTACGATGGTAGTGAAATGGTAAAATACTCCAAGCCTATTAAGTTTAATGGGTTTTTGCGTCGCAAAAAGGAAGTTATAGAACTTATTGGTGACGTAGATACTGAAGTATTATTAAATTGTTCTAGATGTGCAAAAGCTTTTTCTTATGAAGTTAAGGTGCACATAGAAGAAGAAATATCAAACACTGATGATTGTGAGATTATCTCAACCAATACTGAGAATATAGATATTTATGAAATTATTGAAAACAGTATTCTCCTTGAATTACCTGTTAAAAGGTTATGTAAAGAGGATTGCAAAGGCTTATGCCAGACTTGTGGGAAAGATTTAAATTTAGGACAATGTTCTTGTACTGATTTTTATGTAGACCCTAGACTTGAAAAGCTATCACAAATGTTTTCTAACCATAAGGAGGTGTAATAATGGGAAATCCAGCTAGAAAATTTTCAAAAGCAAGAAGAGATTCAAGAAGAGCTCAAACTTTTAAACTTGGTTTACCAGGAATAGTAGAGTGTCCTCAATGCCACGAAATGAAGCTTGCTCACAGAGTTTGTAAGAACTGTGGTTACTACAAGAATAGAGAAGTTGTTTCAACTGAGGAATAAGAAGAAAGTCGATAGACTTTCTTTTTATTTTTATGTGGAAATTTAAATGAAAAAAATATATAATGTATTTAAATATTTTAAAATCATGAAAGGAGTTACTATGAAGGTTGTAGTTGATGGAATGGGTGGAGATAATTCACCTGAAGCTATAGTAGAAGGTTGTGTTCTTGCACAAAAAGAATATGATATAGATATAATAATTACAGGTCAAGAAGATCTTATAAAAAAAGAATTAGAAAAATATGAATATACCAAAGGAAGAATAACTATTTTAAATACTACTGAAATTATTTCAACTAATGAAGCACCAGTAAAAGCTCTAAAGACTAAGAAGGATTCATCTCTTGTTAAAGCTTTAGAATTAGTTAAGAATAAGGAAGCAGATGCCATTGTATCTGCTGGAAGTACAGGAGCCTTCTTAGCGGGCTGTACTCTTATTGTAAAGAGGATTAAAGGGATAAGCAGACCAGCACTAGCACCAGTTATGCCAGGTAAAAATGGTCCATTTATGATAATAGATGTAGGAGCTAATGCAGATTGTAAACCCCATTATTTAACTCAGTTTGCTCAAATGGGTAAGGTATACTTTGAAAGTGTATTATCTGTTGAAAATCCTACTGTAGGTCTTATAAATATAGGATCAGAGGAAGAAAAGGGAAATGAATTAACCAAGGAAGCTTATCAACTTTTAAAACAAGAGAATTTAAATTTTATAGGAAATGTAGAGCCGAGAGAAATTCCTAAAGGAGAGGTAAATGTCCTTGTATGTGATGGTTTTGTAGGGAATACCGTATTAAAGATGTATGAAGGTGTTGCAGAAACCATTCTAAGTGAGCTTAAAAATGAAATAATGAGTTCCGCAACAACAAAAATAGGTGGACTATTATTAAAGCCTGTATTTAAGAGATTTAAAAAGCACTATGACTATAAAGAATACGGTGGAGCTGCATTTTTAGGGGTTGATGGTATTTGCATAAAAGCTCATGGAAGCTCCGATGCCAAGGCTTTAAAAAATGCAATTAAACTTTCTAAAACCTATTATGATACAAAAGTATTAGATAAAGTTAAAGATGCTTTTAAAGAAGAAAAATAAAAAAATTAAAATAAGTGAATAAAATTTTGTAGGTTTAGTATATTATAATATAGTATTTGAAAATAAACAGTTGATTATTATCCAATATGCTATTATATTAAATAGTGATATTATATTGAATTTTTAGGAGGTATATAAAATGTTTGAAAAGATAAGAGCAAAAATCGCGGAGCAACTAAGCATAGATGAAAATGATATAACTATGGACTCTGGATTTGTTGATGATTTAGGAGCAGACTCATTGGACTTAGTTGAGTTAATTATGGCCCTTGAAGAGGAATTTGACATGGAAATCCCTGATGAAGATGCAGAAAAAATAACTAGTGTTGGAGATGTAGTTGACTACATAAAAGCACGAGTAGAAGAATAATATCAGCAGGTTCCGTAGAAATGCGGAACCTTATTTTTAGATTTATTCTTGAATTTATCCACTTGAGTTTATTTACTTGAATAATAATATTAAGTTAGTAGGTTATTTAGATAAATTGAAGAATAAACCTTGGCGAAAGAGGTAAAAAGATGAAAATATTAAAAAGTACATTAGAATTAAAAAATAAATTAGGTATTGACTTTAAAGATTTAACTTTATTACAAACAGCAATAACTCATAGTTCTTACGCTAATGAAAGAAACGCTGCATTCAATGAACGATTAGAGTTTTTAGGAGATACAGTTTTAGAATTAATTATATCTGAATATTTATTTACTAATCACATAAATGAAACAGAAGGATACCTTACTAAGGTAAGAGCTTTAATTGTATGTGAAAATTCTTTATTTGAAATAGCTAAGAAGTGGGAACTAGGAAAATACATTTATATGAGTAAAGGTGAAGAATTAACCGGTGGTAGAACTAGAGTATCAATTTTAGCTGATGCTGTAGAAGCTATTATTGCTGCAGTATACTTAGATGAAGGACTTTTAGTAACTAAGGAATTTGTCCTTAAAAACTTTAACTCAATTATTATTAAAGCAGTTAAAAATGAGATAATTTTAGACTATAAGACAAAGCTTCAAGAAATATTACAAAAGAATGGAGATGTAGATATTTCTTATTCTCTTATTAATTTTGAAGGACCACCTCATAGAAGAGAATTTTTTGTGAAGGTTTTGATTAATGGAGAAGCTAAAGGAAGTGGCTCAGGGTATAGTAAGAAAGAAGCTGAACAAATGGCCGCTAGGGAAGTTTTAATTAAGAGGGGTGATATTAGTGAGTAAGAATCATTATATTATACCTATATTTGTGCCTCATATAGGATGTCCTCATACTTGTGTGTTTTGTAATCAGGATAGTATTACAGGAGATGTAGGGTCAGCAGGTAGCGCAGGAAATGTAGATGGTGCTTATGTAAAAAAAACCATAGAGGACTATTTAGAAACTATAGATAGTAGTGATGCTATAATTGAGGTATCATTTTTCGGTGGTACTTTTACAGGAATTAATATGTGCATCCAAAGAGACCTATTATCAGTAGCTCAAAACTATAAAAAAATAGGAAAGATTAAATTTATAAGATTGTCCACAAGACCAGATTATATAGACCAAGAGATTTTAGACCACCTAAAAAGTTTTGATGTAGATATTATAGAATTAGGAGTTCAATCCTTAGATGAAGAAGTTTTACATAAATCAGGAAGAGGGCATAGTTCAGAAGATGTGGAGAAGGCGTCGAAATTAATAAAAGAATATGGATTTACCTTAGGGCATCAAATTATGCTAGGACTCCCAGGAGATACAAGAGAGAAGGATATTGAAACTACAAGAAAAAGTATTTCTATGAATCCAGATATCTGTAGGATATACCCATCCCTAGTTATTAAGGAAACTCCTATGGAAAAGCTCTTAAGGGAAGGCTTATATAAACCATATACTTTAGAGGAAGCTGTAGATATAAGTAAGATAGTCTATGGAATGATGGAGGGTAATGATATAAAGGTTATCCGAATTGGACTTCAACCTACAGAGGAGATTAGTGCTGATGGAGATGTGGTAGATGGACCTTTTCATCCTGCTTTTAGAGAGCTGGTGGAGAGTAGTGTCTACTGTGATATGATTTATGATTACTATAAAGATAAAGAAATGGATAAGTTCAAAATATATATAAACCCTAAAGATATATCTAAGCTTTATTCTAATAAAAAGCAATATTTTAATCTGCTTCTAAAAAAATTAAAGAGTAAAGAAATTTTTGTAACTCAAGAAAGAAATATAGGAAAGTCTTCCATAGGGTTTTATAATGGTACAAAGTTAGATATAATTAATCAGAAGGATTATTTAAAACTTAAATATCAATAAAACTTTTGATTATATAGGCTAAAGTAAATATATATTTTAAAGTATCCTAGTAAGATTATAGGATATCTTCTTTAAATTAAAGTTAGGAGTGGATTTTATGAGGATGACTAAGAAGAAAAGAGAAAAGTATATAAAAATAATAACTACTTGTATATGCATTGCTATGGCTGCAGTACTTATTTTACCTATAATCTTAGGAGCTTAGGAGTGTGAATAGATGTTCTTAAAATCTATCGAAATAAGAGGATTCAAATCCTTTGCAGATAAGACAGAGCTTACATTTAAAAAAGGTGTAACTGTAGTTGTAGGTCCTAATGGAAGTGGAAAAAGTAATATCTCAGATGCTGTAAGGTGGGTGCTGGGTGAACAAAGTATTAGGAATCTTAGAGGAGATAAAATGGAAGATGTAATCTTTGCAGGTACTCAATATAGAAAACCTGTAGGGCTTGCTCAAGTTTCTCTTACTTTAGATAATAGCGATTCTGACTTAGATATAGCCTATTCTCAGGTAACCGTTGCAAGAAGATTATATAGATCAGGTGAAAGTGAGTATTTAATAAATAATACTGTGTGTAGATTAAAAGATGTACAAGCTTTATTTATGGATACAGGTATAGGTAAGGAAGGATATTCATTAATAGGACAAGGTAAAATTGATGCAATCTTAAGTGCTAAGTCAGAGGATAGAAGAAAGTTATTAGAAGAGGCCGCAGGTATAGTAAAATATAAAACAAGAAAAGAAGAGGCTGAGAAGAAACTAGATAACACGGAGCAAAATCTTATTAGAATAAATGATATTATTTCTACCTATGAAGAAAGGCTTCCATCCTTAGAAGAAGATTGTGAAAAAGCCAAAATATTTTTAGAAGCTTCTAAAGAGATAAAAGTAAAGGAAGTTAATATAATCATAGATTTTTTGGAAAAAACTAAAATTAACATAGATAGATACAACAACACAATAAATGCTGTAACTACAGATATAGAAACCTTGAAGAAAGAAAAATATGAATTAAAACTAGCTTATGAAAATAATGATGAAGAGCTAGAAGCTTTAAATAATATTTTAGAAGAAAAGAAAAAGATTTATTATGAAAGTCAAAATAAACATCAAGGAGTAATTGGAGAAGTTAAACTCTTTGAAGAAAAAATATTACATTTAGAAGACAGTATAAATAGATTAAACAGTGAAATACTGCAAAAAAATCAATATCTTGAAGATTCGTATTTGAAAATAGAAAACCAAAGAAAGAGTATTGCTGCCTTAAAAGAAGAAGAATTAGACATAAATAATAAAATAGAAAAAAAACAATTAGAATTAACAAATGTATTAAATAGTGTGACTAGTGATAATAATAAATTGAAGGAATTAGAAGAGATAAAATTCAAGTATTATAATAATATTAATTCTAAAACTAGCGAAATAGATATTTTAAAAAATAATATCGAAATTAGTAGTGGAAATGTAGAAAATTTAATATTAGATGTTCAAACTTTTAAAAATTCTATATTAATAAATAACAAGACTAAGAATCATTTAATAGAAGAAGAGAATAAGGCTAGTATTAGTATTGAGAAATATGAAGAGGAAGTTAAGGAAAATAGAAAAAAACTATCTAAGTGTAAGCATGACTTAGAGATCTTAGAAAAAAAATTAAAAGAAATATTGAGAGAGCAAGGAAATAAAGAAGCTAGGCTAAATGCTTTGGTAACTTTAGAGAATTCCTATGAAGGATACAATAGATCTGTAAAACTTCTAATGCAACACATAGAGAATAGTAAAGATTATAGAGCAAATGAGGATTGCTATGTACTTGGAGATATAATAAAGGTTCCAGAGAGATTTGAAAGAGCTATAGAGATTGCTATGGGAGCTAGCATATCTAATATTGTCACCAAGGATGAACACATAGCAAAAAATCTTATTAATTACTTGAAAAGTAGTAAAATAGGAAGAGCAACCTTTATGCCTATAAATATAGTAAAGGGTAAGAACCTATTGGTAGATAAAACTGTAAGGGATACTAAGGGATATATAGGCATAGCTAGTGAACTTATAGAATTTGAAGATAAATTTAAGGGTGTAATCGATCAAGTTTTGGGCAAAACTCTTGTATGTGATACTATGGATAATGGACTGCATATATCTAAAGTTTGTGGCTATAAATATAGAATTGTTACTTTAGATGGAGAAGTCTTTAATCCGGGGGGATCACTAACGGGAGGAAGTTATTCTAAAAATGCTAACGTAATTGGTAGAAAGAGAGAAATTGAAAAATTAACTGAGGAAGTAGAAGAAAGTCACGGAGTAGTTGCTCTTAAAAATGAAGAAATAACATCAGTTAATGTTAAGATTAAAGAACTAGATGATAGAGGTCTTAACTTAAGAGATGAAATACATTACGAGAGTATTAATATAACAAAGATTAAGGGTGAAATATCAAGGGTTACAGAAGAGGAACTAAGAAACAAAAGAGAACTTCAAAAAGCTAGCGAAAATCTGGGTAAGGAAGAGGAGAAAATTAAAGCCTTAAAAGCTAAATTAACTTTTTCACAGCAGGAATTAACTGAGCTTAAAGATAAGGTAATTGAATTAGAAGGTCAATATGATGAGCATAACAATAAAACTAAAGGCAAAAATTTATATATAGATGCCATTAAAGATGAATTAACCTCTATAAAAATAAATAAAGCAAAGCTTTTAGAAGTTATAAGTAATAATATTCAAGAATTAGATAGGATGACCCAGGCAGTAGATATTGAGAAAAGGCTAATTGAAAGCAATTTAAAAAATATAGAAACATCCACTTTAGCTAAGGAAGAATATAGAATAAACATATCTAAAAGTACTGAAAATACTAAGGAAATTATTAAGTTACTTAAGGAGTTAGAGCAGTTTTTTGAAGAAACCCAAGTAGAAAAGTTAAAGATAAAAGATAAAATTCCAGTTATAACTTCAAAAATTGAAGATATTGATTTACAATTAGATAAACTAGAAAAAGAAATTCATAAAAATCAGATTTCTTTGGCTAAAATTGAATCAGAAGAAGAAGTTCTATTGAAGAAGCTTAATGAAGAGTATAATCTTACCTTTGCAGAAGGATTAAGTTTTAAACTAGAGGGTTATGATATAGCTATATTAAAGAATGAAGTTGCAGAATTGAAAAAGAGAATAACTGCTCTTGGAGTAGTTAACCTAGGAGCCATAGAAGAATTTAAAGAAGTAAATGAAAAGTATACTTTTATGAGCACACAGAGGGAAGATTTAGTTAAGTCTAAGGAAGAAATAATTGAATTCATAGGCAAGATAACTGAAAAGATGAGAGATGTGTTTATGGAGAATTTTAAGCAGCTCAGGATTTACTTCAATGACACTTTTAAGGAGTTATTTAAGGGTGGAAGTGCTGATTTAAGTCTTCAAGGTGATGATGAGCTAACCTGTAAGATTGAAATAGATGTAGAGCCACCAGGAAAAAAACTTCAAAATATAAATCTACTTTCAGGAGGAGAGAAGGTTTTATCAGCCATTGCACTACTATTTGCAATACTAAAGATGAAGCCAACTCCATTTTGTATACTAGATGAGATTGAGGCTGCGTTAGATGATGCTAATGTACTTAGATATGGAGAATTTTTAAAAAAATTCTCTGAAAACATACAATTCATAGTAATAACTCACAGAAAAGGAACCATGGAAACCAGTGATATGATTTATGGAGTTACTATGGAAGAAAAGGGTGTATCTAAGGTAGTATCCATGGAATTTAATAAGGAATAAGGAGGATTAATATGTTTGGAGGATTTTTTGATAAGTTAAAACAAGGGCTTAGCAAAACTAGAAATACTATAAATGATGCAGTGACTCAAGTATTAAAACTTGCAGTTACAATAGATGATGATTTATATGAAGAACTAGAAGAAGTATTAATAACTAGCGATATAGGGGTAGAAACCTCAGTAGAAATTATTGAAAGGCTTAGAAAAAAGGTTGTTTCTGAAAGAATCAATGATACTGAAGAAATACTTCCAGCTATGAAATCTATAATTATGGATATGCTAGGAGACTATGAAACCTCAATAATACCTGAATCAACACCAGAAGTAAGATTAGTCATTGGTGTTAATGGAGTAGGAAAAACTACATCAATTGGAAAAATGGCTGCTAGAATAAAAAATAATAATTATAAGGTTTTATTAGCAGCAGCAGATACTTTTAGAGCGGCAGCTATAGATCAATTAGAAGTTTGGAGTAATAGAGCTAATGTGGATCTGATAAAACATCAAGAGGGTTCAGATCCAGCAGCTGTTATATACGATGCAGTACAGGCTGCAAAGGCTAGAAAAGTTGATGTGTTAATTTGTGATACTGCAGGTAGACTTCATAATAAGAAAAATCTTATGGATGAACTTGGAAAGATTAATAGAGTTATCGATAGAGAGTATGGAGAAGCTAAAAAGGAAACTTTACTAGTTTTAGATGCTACTACTGGACAAAATGCAGTTATTCAAGCAAAACAATTTATGGAGGTATGTCCTATAGATGGTATAATTCTAACAAAGCTAGATGGTACAGCTAAGGGTGGTATAGTTATCTCTATAAAACATACTTTAAATATTCCAGTTAGATATATAGGAGTAGGGGAAGGTATAGATGATCTTCAAGAATTTAATTCTAGAGATTTTGTAGAAGCTTTATTTTAACTGTTAAGTAAAAATACTTGACAGCTTAAAATTAATTTGTTAATATAAGTTTTGTGAGTTGGGTGATTATATGGAAAAAAGAGTTGAAATATCAATTTTACTAGATTTTTATAACTCATTACTTACTGATAAACAAAGAGATATTATGGATTTATATTATAATAATGACTTATCTCTATCAGAAATAGCAGAAGTTAATAATACTAGTAGGCAAGCAATTCATGACTTAATTAAAAGATGTGGTAATCTTTTAGAAGAGTATGAAAGTAAACTTCACTTAATGAAAAAAACCTTAGCTATAGAAAACTCTAAGACTGAAATTATTAACAAATTAAAAGGGTTAAAAGGTACTACTTCTGAAGAAAATATAAAAAAAGAAATAGACCATATAATTAAAGATATAGAAGAGAATGTATAGGAGGTTTTCATATGGCTTTTGAAGGACTATCTTCCAAATTACAAGAGACCATAAAAAAGCTAAAGGGTAAAGGTAAGCTTTCAGAGAAAGATATTAAAGAAGCTATGAGAGAAGTAAAACTTGCTCTTTTAGAAGCGGATGTAAATTATAAAGTTGTTAAAAACTTTGTAAAGTCTGTCAGTGAAAAATGTCTTGGTGATCAAGTTATGGAAAGTTTAACACCAGGTCAGCAAGTAGTTAAAATAGTTAATGAAGAATTAACTGAGTTAATGGGAACCACTGAAAAGAAAATAGAATTTGTCAACAATGGAATAACAATGATAATGTTAGTTGGTCTCCAAGGTGCAGGTAAAACAACCATGGCAGGAAAGCTGGCTCTAAATCTTAGAAAAAGCAATAAAAAGCCATTACTAGTAGCCTGTGACGTTTATAGACCAGCAGCTATAAAACAACTACAAGTTGTAGGAAAGTCAATAGATGTACCTGTATTCACTATGGGAGATAAAAATAGCCCAGTAGATATTTCAAAAGCTTCCATTGAACATGCTAAGAGCATTGGAGCTAATGTAGTTATCGTGGATACGGCAGGAAGACTTCACATAGATGAAGCGCTAATGGGAGAACTTGAAGATATAAAAGCTTCAATAAATCCATCAGAAATTTTATTAGTTGTAGATGCTATGACAGGTCAAGATGCAGTAAATGTAGCTGAAACCTTTAATAATACACTAGATATTACAGGAGTTATCGTTACCAAGTTGGATGGTGATACCAGAGGTGGTGCTGCACTATCAATTAAGGCAATCACTGAAAAACCTATAAAATATGTAGGTATGGGAGAGAAGATGACAGATTTGGAAATCTTCCACCCAGAGAGAATGGCATCAAGAATACTTGGTATGGGAGATGTACTTTCTTTAATTGAGAAAGCTCAATCAGCTATCGATGAGAAGAAAGCTACAGAACTCGGTAACAGAATGATGAATCAAGAATTCAATCTTGAGGACTTTTTAGAGACTATGAATCAAATGAAAAATTTAGGACCTATGGGCAAGTTGGTTGAAATGATTCCAGGCTTTAATGCAAAGGAATTAAAGGGTGTGGATTTTTCACAAAGTGAGAAAAATATGGGCAGCATGGAAGCAATAATACATTCCATGACTACAAAGGAAAGAAAAAATCCAAGCATAGTGTCTTCTTCTCCATCTAGAAAGAAGAGAATTGCAGATGGTTCAGGTTCAACTATTCAAGCAGTAAATAAACTTTTAAAAGACTTCGAGATGATGAAAAAAATGATGAAACAGATGAAGGGCATGGGAGGCAAGGCTGGTAAATTTGGTAAAAAAGGCTTGTTTGGAAAATTACCTTTCTAAGTTCAAATACACATAACCTTTGAAGGAGGTGAAAATATAATGGCAGTAAAAATAAGATTAAGAAGAATGGGTGCTAAAAAAGCTCCTTTCTACAGAATAGTTGTTGCTGATTCAAGATCTCCAAGAGATGGAAGATTTGTTGAAGAGATTGGATACTACAATCCAACTACAGAGCCAGTAACTGTTAAAATCGATGAAGAGAAAGCAGTTAAATGGGTAAAAAATGGAGCTCAACCAACAGACACAGTTAAAAGACTTTTCAACAATGCGGGAATAAAATAGGAAAGTTTAATTGATTGGAGGCGCAATCCATGAAAGAATTACTTACAATTATTGCAAGGTCATTAGTTGATAACCCTGATTCAGTGCAAGTAAATGAAATTGCTGGAGAGCATTCTATAATTTTAGAATTAAAGGTTGCTGAAGAAGATATGGGGAAAGTAATTGGAAAACAGGGAAGAATAGCTAAGTCTATTAGAACTGTTGTTAAAGCAGCAGCGATTAAAGAAAATAAAAGAGTTGTTGTAGAAATAATATAAGAGTTAGGAATACCTAGCTCTTATTTTTTTATATATTGTAGTTGACAAGAATTACAAAGAATTATTATAATAAACAGAGTTCTAAGTATCAGTATTTTCGATACTTAGAACTCGTTATCCAGGAATGTAGTAGCTCTCTTAACTCCCAACTTGAGAAGAAGGTGGAAGTATTAGAGCTAATAGTTATCGGGTAAACAGAGTTCTTAGCTTCTTTGAAGGTTAGAAATCGTTATCCAGGGACGTAGTAGCTCTTAACTGCCGACTTAAGAATAAGGAGGGAGTATTAGAGCTAATAGTCATCGGGTAAACAGAGTTTATGAAAAAATTTTGTGTTAATAATATTAAGTAATTAAATAGTGAGGAGATATATGATGAGGGAATTGATGAGCGTTGGGCAGATAACTAAGCCCCATGGAGTAAGAGGAGAAGTTAAGGTACTTTCTCTAACAGATAGCTTAGAAAGATTTAGAGACTTAGATAAGGTATACATAGATGATAAAGAAATAAAAATTACATCAGTTAAGCTTCAAAAGGATAGAGCTATATTAAAAATAGAAGGAATTGATTCTATTGAAGAAGCCGAAATGTATAGAAATAAATATCTTCAAGTAAAAAGAGAAGATGCTATAAAATTACCAGAGGGTAGCTACTATGTTGCAGATTTAATGGATTGTTATGTTTATGATACAGATGGAGAAGAATTAGGGAAAGTATATGATGTTATTGCAACGGGAAGTAATGATGTATATTGGATTAAATCAGAAGGAAAAGAAGACGTGCTAGTTCCTGCTTTAAAGACAATTGTAGAAGAAGTAGATATAGAAAATAATAAAATTGTAATAAAACCAGTGAAGGTATGGTCTGAATAATGAAGATAGATATATTAACTTTATTTCCAGAGATGTTTCAGGTATTTAATCATAGTATCATAGGAAATGCTATGGAAAAAGGAATATTATCTATAAATACTACTAATATAAGAGACTTCTCTACTAATAAACATAAAAAGGTTGATGATTACCCTTATGGGGGTGGAGCAGGCATGGTGATGACCCCAGAACCCATTGTGAACTCCATAAAACATCTAAGAGAAAATAATAAAGGAAAAGTTATATTTTTAGGTCCTAGAGGTAAGACTTTAAATCAAGAGTTATGTAAAGAACTTGCCAAAGAGGAGGAATTAATATTTTTATGTGGTCATTACGAAGGTATAGATGAGCGAGTATATAAATATATAGATATGGAAATTTCTCTAGGGGATTTTGTTTTAACAGGGGGAGAAATGGCTTGCATACCTGTAGTTGATAGTATTGCTAGAATGATCCCAGGAGTTCTATCCTGTAATGAGAGTTATGAAGAAGAATCCTTTTATGAAGGATTATTAGAATATCCTCAATATACAAGACCTTTTTCCTTTGAAGGAGATGAAGTTCCAGAGGTATTAATATCTGGGCATCACGAAAATGTAAGAAAGTGGCGAAGACTTAAATCATTACTGATTACAAAGGAGAGAAGAAGGGACTTATATAAAAATGTAGAACTGACTAAAGAAGATAAAAAGCTGCTGGAGAATCATCATAAAAAGGATAAATAATATTGCACATTGAAATATTATGTGATAAAATGAGGATTGTGCTAGTACGGGCGGTCCTCTGTCACCCAATGTGAGTAAGAACGTCATAATAAATTTTAGGAGGGAATGCACAATGTTAGATATAATAAAAGCTATAGAAGCAGAACAATTAAGAACTGACTTACCTGAGTTCAATGTAGGAGATACAGTTAAAGTTCACATCAGAATTAAAGAAGGTAACAAAGAAAGAGTTCAAATATTTGAAGGTACCGTTCTTAAAAGACAAAATGGTGGAGCTAGAGAAACTTTTACAGTAAGAAGATTTGCATCAGGAGTTGGAGTTGAAAAAACTTTCCCAATAAATACGCCTGTTATAGAAAAAATCGACGTAGTTAGAAGAGGAAAAGTAAGAAGAGCTAAATTATTCTACTTAAGAGATAGAGTAGGTAAGGCTGCTAAAGTAAAAGAGAGAATGTAAGAAAATGGGGCTAGATAGTCCCTTTTTTTATTACATATATAGAAGTATTTATTATAAATGTGGTGAATACTAAAATAGTTAATTTAATATATCTAATTATAAAATTCTTAGGAGTGAGATAAATGAGTATAAACTGGTTTCCTGGACATATGGCAAAGACCAGAAGAGAAATAAAAGAAAATTTAAAGTTAGTAGATGCAATAATAGAAATTCGTGATGCAAGAATAGCTTATTCAAGTTCTAATCCAGACATTGAAGATATCTGTAGCGAGAAACCTAGAATAATATTATTTAATAAAAGCGATCTTAGTGAAGAATATGTAACAAAGAAGTGGGTAAATAAATTATCAGATGATAAAACTAGAGTATTGTCTGTTAATTGCCTTACAGGATCAGGGCTTAACAAAATTAAACCCACTCTAGAAGAGCTTTTGAAAGAGAAGCATGATAGACTTAAAAGTAAAGGCGTAGTAAATATTATTACCAGAGTAATGGTTGTTGGAATCCCTAATGTAGGAAAATCTACATTTATAAATAGGATGGCAAAAAACAGTGCTGCTAAAACGGGAGATAGACCTGGTGTTACAAAGAGTAAACAATGGATAAAAACAAAGATGGGTATAGAACTTATGGATACTCCAGGGGTTTTATGGCCTAAATTTGAAGACGATACAGTAGGGCTTAATTTAGCCTTTACTGGAGCTATAAAGGATGAAATAATGGATGTTGAGGAATTGGCATTAAAGCTTATAGAAAGACTTCAAAGTACACATGGATCAAGGCTAGTGGAGAGATATAAGCTTAAAGAATTAGACGAAAATCCTCTTACTAATATGGATAACATAGGTAAAAAAAGAGGTGCTATAATTTCAGGGGGCAACATAGATTATAATAGAGTAGCTGTAATGCTATTAGATGAATTTAGGGGGGGAAAGTTAGGTCCTATTTCACTAGAGGTACCTGATACAGAAAATAAATATGAGTAGTATAAATTTTTTAAAAGAAATTAAAACTATGAGATTTAACGATATAAAATCTTCTGTCCGTGGGTTTATGTCATTAAAAGATGTAAGTAGCCATGAGGCAGATTATGAAGCTATATATCAAGTATTAAACAATGATCATAGGAAAAATGTAAGAGCTTTAGGAGAAACCCTAAGAAAATATGTGGAGCATTATAAAAATGAATATGCTAGAGTAGAAAAATTATATGATTTTGATAAAAGCTATGGATATGATATTGTAGCTGGTGTAGATGAGGTTGGAAGAGGTCCCTTAGCAGGGCCTATAGTTGCTGCTGCAGTAGTTCTTGACAATAATTCAAGAAATTTAATATTACGAATAAATGATTCCAAGAAGTTAACTAAAGAAGTAAGAGAAGAGTTAAGTGATATAATAAAAAAAGAAGCAATAAGTTATTCTATAGCCCTAAAAACCAACAGAGAAATAGATAAAGAAGGCATAGGATTTTGTAACAATGAAATTTTCAAGATGGCTGTGAGAGAACTAAAAGTTACTCCTGATATAGTATTATCAGATGGATATACTATAAGAGAATTTAACATTAGAAATGAAGCTGTAATTAAAGGAGACACTAAAAGTGCTGCCATTGCGTGTGCCTCTATAATAGCTAAAGTATATAGAGATAATTTAATGGAAGAGTATAGTAAGAAGTATACACAATATCACTTTGATAAAAATGTAGGATATGGTACTAAAGAACATATAGATGTAATAATTTGTCATGGTAGCTGTCCAATTCATAGAGAAAGTTTTCTGAAAAATATACTTAACAAATAATTAATAAAATAAAAAATACCTGAATAAAAAAGTTATCTAATTACTTTTTTATTCAGGTATTTACTTTTTAGAAAGCATTTTTAATCAGTGTAATATTAGGGGATTCACCAGAAGAAATCAGTGTTACCTCTATGGCATCAAATCTAAAATAAGATTTATGTATATTTTTTAAACAAATATAATATTGTGCAGTTTTATACAATTTTCTTTTTTTAGCATTAGTGATACTTTCTAATGGGGTACCGTATCTTTTGCTATATCGAGTTTTTACCTCTATAAAGCAAATATAATTATTATCCTTAGCTATAATATCAATTTCCCCTAACTTACATAAAAAGTTTTCTTCTAATATTATATATCCCTTTTTTTCAATATATTCTCTAGCTAGATTTTCTCCATAATTACCTATAGTTTTATTTAAAATCTTCATTTAAAACTCCCTTTAATGCAAAGAACTCTGTCTACATCTTAGACAATACAATCCAAAGCTAAACTTTGATTTAATTAAAATTTTTACAAAGTTGATTTATTCTAAATTCAATGGTCAATACTTACACTATTAAAGTTGGAAATTTATATTTAGAGGGTGAAATTATGTCAATTCAAATAAAGACTGCAGCCTTTTCTGGAGTGGAAGGTATATTAATTAATGTAGAGGTAGATATCACCTATGGGTTACCTAATTTTAATATTGTAGGTTTAGGGGATACTGCTGTAAAAGAATCTAAGGATAGAGTTAGATCAGCTATAACCAATTCTTCTTTAGATTTTCCAATTAGTAGAATAACTATAAATTTAGCTCCAGCTCATATACGAAAGGAAGGCTCACACTATGATTTACCTATAGCTGTAGGAATTCTTTTAGCAACTAATCAACTTTTCTTAGAAGAGCCAGATAATTTTATATTTATGGGTGAGTTGTCCTTAAATGGAAATGTAAATAAAATTAAAGGGGCTCTTCCCATTGTAATTGAAGGTATAAAACATGGAGTAAAGAACTATATAGTACCTATTGGAAATAAAGATGAATGTGCTTGTATTGAAGAAGCCAATATATATCCTATTAGGAATTTGAGTGAGGTAATTCATCTTTTTACTTATAAGGATGTAAAACCCTATACATTTACCAGTAGAGAAAAGTATAAAAATAATAATTGTCCATTAGATTTTGAAGATGTCATAGGACAGCAAGCAGCTAAAAGAGCATTGGAGGTTGCTGTAGCAGGAAATCATAATGTACTTATGTATGGAACTCCAGGATCGGGAAAAACTATGCTGGCAGAGAGGGTTATTTCTATTATGCCGCCTCTTACCGATGACGAAGCTCTAGAGGTTACGAAGATATATAGTATTAGTGGAGAGCTTAAGGATGAGGGATTAATGGGAAATAGACCCTTTAGGAATCCTCATCATACAATTACTAGTACTGCTTTAATTGGTGGTGGCAGAAACCCCTCAGCAGGAGAAGTATCTTTAGCTCACAATGGAGTGTTATTCCTAGATGAAATATTAGAATTTGATAAAAGGGCTCTTCAAGTTCTAAGACAGCCTTTAGAGAATAAGAGGGTAAGAATTTCAAGAGTAAATGGAACAATAACTTATCCAGCGGATTTTATGCTTGTGGCAGCTATGAATCCGTGCAACTGTGGGATGTATGGAAGTGAAACAAGGTTATGTAAATGTAGTGATAGCGAAGTGAAAAGATATTTATCTAGATTATCTGGACCTTTATTAGAGAGAATAGATATTTTCACTCCAGTAAACTCCATATCCTATGAGACTATAAATAGTGATAAAAAAGAAGAAAAATCAGAGGTTATGGCCCTTAGGATAGAAAGAGCAAGGGAGATACAAAGTGAAAGATTTAGGAATGAACATATAAAATATAATAACGATATGTCTTCTAGTCATATAAAAAAGTACTGTAAGCTTAATGGGGATTCTAATAGGATTCTTGAGTATACCTACAAAAAATACGGACTTAGTACTAGAGTTTATAATAGGATTTTAAAAGTAGCTAGAACTATTGCGGATTTAGATGGTAATAAATCCATAGAAGAAAATCATATTATTGAAGCACTTCAATATAGGAAGTACATAAGGGAAGATATAATATAAGGAATTAGGAGAGTATAGATGGTCGATTTATTTAAATTATGGATTATTACTACGGAAGTATCTAATAATATGAAAAAATACATTTATGATGAATATCATGATTTTGATACCTTGAGAAAAATGGTGATTAATGATAATATGACACTATTGCCTAAAAAAATTGTAGAAAAGTTTCAAAAGTCATATATAAAAATTGAAGAGTTGGCTGTTGAAGAATGCAAATCCATTAAGGATATACATATTTGTACTATTTATGATATAGATTATCCTATAAGTTTACTGCAGTATGAGGATGTACCTTTTGGTATATTTTACAAGGGTAATATTTCGATGGTTAATGAAAAAAAGAATATTTCTATTGTGGGTTCTAGAAAGTGTACTAGATATGGGATAGACGTAACTAATAGTATGGTGGAACAGTTAAGTCCTTATGAAATAAATATTGTAAGTGGTATGGCTAAAGGTATTGATTCTGTAGCTCATAGGGCCGCAATAAAGAACAACATTAATACAATTGCAGTTTTAGGTAGTGGCATTGATGTTATATATCCTAAAGAAAACTATAGACTTTACCATGAAATTTTAGAAAACAGTGGTTGTATAATTAGTGAGTTCCCATTGGGAACACCACCTTTAAGTAGAAATTTTCCAATGAGAAATAGAATTATTAGTGGTATGTGTGAATTGTTAGTTGTCACTGAAGGCGGAGAAAAAAGTGGGACGCTAATTACTGTAGGAGCAGCTTTAGAGCAAGGGAAAAATATAATTGTTGTGCCAGGGAGTATATTCTCCAGTGAAAGTAAAGGGACTAATAAATTAATAAAAGATGGTGCCTATGTTTATACAGACATAGAAGATGTGTTGAATTTATTGAATATTTCTAGAGTTTCCATAGATAATAAAAATATAACTACTGTAAAAAGCAAATTAGAGGAAAGAATATATCAAGTTATAGATGATAATCCTATACACATTGATAAAATAATTAAATTAGTTGATGTTGACATTAATCGATTATATAAGTTATTATTTGAGTTGCAAGTAAAAGAGGAGATTTTATGTTTAAGTGGAAACTTTTATGTTAGAATTAATAAATAGTTAAAAATTTATGAAATATTTAATAAGGTTTGTATATTATGACTTGCAATGAGATAATAATATTTTAAAATATAGTAGGATGTAGAATTTTATATATAATAAAAAGATTATGAGAAATCTGCATGGTGCTTATAAATATGTAATAAAATAAAAAATTATAAGCTATAATGGAGGGGTTAGAATGGGGCAAAAATTAGTCATAGTTGAGTCGCCAGCAAAAGCGAAAACCATAAAGAAGTATTTAGGAAAAAATTATGTAGTAGAAGCATCTATGGGTCATGTAAGAGATTTACCTAAAAGTCAGTTAGGGGTAGATATAGAAAAAAATTATGAACCCAAATACATAACTATTAGAGGTAAAGGGGAACTTTTAGATAAGATTAAGAAGCAAGCTAAAAAAAGTGAAAAAATATATCTTGCTACTGACCCTGATAGAGAAGGGGAAGCTATATCTTGGCATTTAGCTAACATATTAAAAATAGACACTGAAGAGTCATGTAGAATAGAGTTCAATGAGGTCACAAAAAGTGCTGTAAAAAATGCCATAAAATCTCCAAGAAAGATAAATGAAAATGTATTTGATGCTCAACAGGCTAGAAGAGTATTAGATAGATTAGTAGGATATGAGATAAGTCCTATACTTTGGAGAAAAATAAAGTGGGGATTAAGTGCCGGAAGAGTACAATCTGTAGCTCTTAGAATAATATGCGATAGAGAAAAGGAAATTCAAGCTTTTGTACCAGAAGAATATTGGACTGTGGAAGCAAAAGTATCTAAATTAGCAGAAACAAAAACCTTTACAGTGAAATTGCATAGTAAAAAAGGGAAAAAAATTATTATAAATAAAGAAGAAGAAGCTAATAATATTATAAAAGTTGTACAGCAAGGTGAATTTGTGGTTAAAGATATAAAAGATACAGCTAAATCTAAAAATCCACTACCACCATTTACTACTAGTACTCTTCAACAAGATGCCTATAGAAAAATAAACTTTTCAACTAAAAAAACTATGGCAACAGCACAACAGTTGTATGAGGGTATAGAAATTAAAGGACATGGAACTATCGGTCTTATTACTTATATGAGAACAGACTCAGTAAGAGTATCAGAGGAGGCTCAGGGAGCTACTCTTGAATTTATAAAAAATATCTATGGAGATAAATATGCACCAAAGGTTAAAAGAGCTTACAAAGGTAAGAAGGGAGCACAAGATGCTCACGAAGCTATAAGACCCACTAATGTAGAGATTACTCCAAAAATTGCTAAGGAAACCTTAAGCAATGATCAATTAAAGCTCTACACTTTAATTTGGAATAGATTCGTAGCTAGCCAAATGGAGTCTGCAATAATTGATACTACATCAATTTCAATAAGCAATGGGGATTATTTATTTAAAGCTTCAGGATTTAAGGTGAGATTTGATGGGTTTACTAAAATCTATGCCACTGATAATGAAGATGAGGATGGAAATGCAAAATTACCAACTTTAAATACAGATGAAAAGTTAATAGAAAAATCTGTAGATGGAAAACAACATTTTACTCAACCTCCAGCAAGATTTTCAGAGGCATCCTTAGTTAAAACTTTAGAGGAAAATGGAATAGGTAGACCGAGTACTTATGCACCTACAATTACCACCTTATTAAGCAGGAAATATGTAGATAGAGAAAAGAAGGTATTATTTCCTACGGAATTAGGATTCATAGTTAATAATATAGTTAGTGAATATTTTAAACAAATAGTTGATGTAGAATTTACTGCTGAAATGGAAAGTAAACTAGACAGCATAGAAGAAGGAAATGCTAATTGGAAATCTGTAGTAGAAGAATTCTTCGTACCACTAAAGGAAGCTATAGAAATAGCCGAAAAAGAAATAGCTAAGATAACTATAGAAGATAAGGTATCTGACATACCATGTGATAAATGTGGAAGACTTATGGTGATAAAACAAGGAAGATTTGGTGAGTTTCTTGCATGTCCAGGATATCCAGAGTGTAAAAATACAAAGACCATGGCTAGAGAATTAGACGTAAAGTGTCCTAAGTGTGGAGGAAATGTTTTAGAAAAGAGAAGCAAAAAAGGTAAGATATTTTATGGATGTGGAAATTATCCACAATGCGATTTTGTAAGTTGGCATGAACCTACAGAAAAGAAGTGCCCTCAGTGTGGAAGTGTAATGGCTAAAAGGTATAGCAAAGCAAAAGGTGATTATTTAGAATGTATTAACTCAGAATGTAAACATAAGGAGTTAACAGATAATAAATAAAATGGGTTATATTAGTTAAAAATTACCTTGAAGTAAAATTTAATTTAAAAATAGGTTAAATATGTCGAAAATTAATAAAAAACATGTTGATAGAATAAATTCTATATGTTATGATGGTATATGGCAACGAAACAATTCTAAAATTTGTGAAAGAAAAGAATATTTTGAATTATTTAAAAGGTTGCAGTGATAAATAGCATTATGAAAAATGAAAAAAGAAGAAGGAGGAATAGTGATGTCATTATTAGAAAAAACAAGAAAATTAAACAAGATTTTACAAAAGTCAGGTTCAGAACCAGTAGTTTTTGATGATATATGTGGACTTCTAAGTGAAGTGTTAGATTGTAATGTATATGTTATTAGTAGAAAGGGGAAAGTTTTAGGATATAATCTTTCCTATGGATTTGAATGCGATAAAGTTAAAGAACAAGTAGTTGAAAATAAAAGATTTCCAGAGCAATATAATGCTAAACTGCTAAATATAGATGAGACAAAGGCAAATATGCCAAGCAGTGGTATTTGTGTATTTAATGGAGAAGTTCAATGTGACTTTAAAGATATGCTATCAACTATAGTTCCTATTAATGGGAATAGAGAAAGATTGGGAACTTTATTGTTATCAAGATTTTCTAACCAGTTTACTGAAGATGATTTAGTTATTGCAGAATATAGTGGTACTATTGTGGGAATGGAAATGTTAAGAGCTAAGACTGATGAAATAGAAGAAGAAGCAAGAAAAAAAGCTATAGTTCAATTAGCAATAGGAACATTATCTTATTCAGAGTTAGAAGCTGTAGAACATATATTTAACGAACTTGATGGTAGTGAGGGACTTTTAGTTGCATCTAAAATAGCAGATAAGGTTGGAATAACTAGATCTGTTATAGTAAATGCTCTTAGAAAGTTTGAAAGTGCTGGAGTTATAGAATCTAGGTCTTTAGGAATGAAGGGTACTCACATAAAGATTCTAAATGAGAAATTAATAGATGAATTAAATAAGCTTAAATAATTTAATACAATATGTAGAAAAATATTAAAAATAAAAATCCTGATAAAGGATTTTTATTTTTAATAAAGATGATTCTTTCAATACTCACATGTATTTTAAAAGTTTTCTAGGATACTATATGAATAGTTGTCTAGTTAAATAGTTAACTATTTGTTCTATCCATGCGGATTTCAGGGATTTATCTTTTAAAATTCTAGAATTAATATATATTAATTATGAAAAATTATAATTATTGTATTAACAGAATTTTAAATAATAAAAATTTAAAATTAACCTTGTTATTTAGAAAAAAATTTGTTGAACATTGATTTTCTATGTGATATAATACACAAGGTAAGAAAATACACACACTACTGAATTTATTAAAAGGTGCTTTAAGGAGTATTTAATAAAAATGATGGTAGTGGAGGAAAAAACCAGGAGGTATATTAAAATGGCAGTTATTTCAATGAAACAATTATTAGAAGCAGGTGTTCATTTTGGACATCAAACAAGAAGATGGAACCCTAAAATGGCTCCATACATCTTCACTGAGAGAAATGGTATCTATATCATTGACTTACAAAAAACAGTTAAGAAAATTGATGAAGCATATGATTTCATAAAATCAGTATCAGAAGAAGGAAAAGATATATTATTTGTTGGAACTAAAAAGCAAGCTCAAGAAGCTATCCAAGAAGAAGCTATCAGATCAAGCATGCATTTTGTAAACAACAGATGGTTAGGTGGAATGTTAACTAACTTCAGAACTATTAAAACAAGAATAGGTAGACTTGAAGCTTTAGATAAAATGGAAGAAGATGGAACATTTGATGTTCTTCCTAAAAAAGAAGTTATTCAACTTAAAAATGAAAGAGAAAAATTAGAAAAGAACCTTGGCGGAATTAGAAACATGGATGCTAAGAATATTGGAGCTTTATTTATAGTTGATCCAAGAAAAGAAAAAAATGCTATACTTGAAGCTAAGACATTAGGAATTCCTGTAATAGCAATAGTTGATACAAACTGTGATCCAGATGATGTTGACTATGTAATCCCAGGAAATGATGATGCTATAAGAGCAGTTAAATTAATAACTGAAAGATTAGCTGATGCTATAATTGAAGCAAGACAAGGTGAAGAAGTAGCTGAATAATATAGCAACTTTCTAAGTAAATTTCAAACAGCCTCATCTATGGTTGTAAAACATATGAAATTTTAAAGGTAGATGAGAGAGAAATCTTTCATTTACCTTTTTGTTAGGAAATTAAAGGAGGAATAAAGATGATAACAGCAGCAATGGTAAAAGAGTTAAGAGAAAGAACTGGATCAGGAATGATGGATTGTAAAAAAGCTCTTAGCGAAACAAATGGAGATATGGAAAAAGCAGTAGAAGTTTTAAGAGAAAAAGGATTAGCAGCAGCAACTAAAAAAGCTGGAAGAATAGCAGCTGAAGGTATAGTTACTACTTATATATCAGAAGATATGAAAATAGGTTCTGTAGTAGAAGTTAACTGTGAAACTGACTTCGTTGCAGCAAACGATGACTTTAAAGCATTAGCAGCAAATGTAGCTAAAATGGCAGCAACTACTAATGTAACTACTGTAGAAGGATTATTAGCAGAAAAATATGTTGGAGATGAAAGCATAACTCTTCAAGACGCTGTTACAGCTCTAATTGCAAAATTAGGTGAAAACATGTCTGTTAGAAGATTTGAAAAGTTTGTAGTTGACAATGGAATAATTCAAAGCTATATCCATGGAAATGGGAAAATAGGTGTTTTAGTTCAATTAGCTTGTGAAAAACAAGATGAAGTATTAAAAACAGTTGCTAAAGATGTAGCAATGCAAGTAGCAGCAGCTAACCCATTATTCTTAAACAAAGATCAAGTAGATAATGAATCTTTAGAAAAAGAAAAAGAAATTTACAGAGTTCAAGCTCTTAACGAAGGAAAACCAGAAAACATAGTTGAAAAAATGGTTATGGGAAGAATAAGCAAATACTACAAAGAAGTTTGCTTAGTAGATCAAGTATGGGTTAAAAATGGAGATTACACTATAAGCAAGTATCTTCAAGAAGAAGGAAAGAAACTTGGAGCAACTATGGAAGTTGTTAAATTTGCAAGATTTGAAAGAGGCGAAGGAATCGAAAAGAAAGAAGAAAACTTTGCTGAAGAAGTTCAAAGACAAATGCAAGGAAAATAATACAAGATAATATTAAAGAGAACCTAGGTTCTCTTTTTTTAAAATCTACATGTATTATAATAACTATATAACTAGAGAAAGTCATATTTATATTGAAGTATCTAATGTAATTTCTATGGTTAATTTTGGTTATTGGTTGGTAAAATACAAAAATATGGTGTAAATATATTGAGTTGGAGGTATAATATATATATGGAAACTGCGAAATATAAAAGAGTCATGCTTAAACTTTCAGGAGAGGCATTAGCGTCAGAGAAGGGGTATGGCATTGATTTTGATACAGCGAACACTATTGCTTTACAAATTAAGAAGTTAGTTGAAATGGGTGTTGAAGTAGGTGCAGTTGTTGGTGGCGGCAACATATGGAGAGGTAGAAGTGGTGAAGGCATGGATAGAACTACCGCGGACTATATGGGTATGCTTGCTACATGTATAAATGCTTTAGCATTACAAGACTCCTTGGAAGCTATAGGTGTTAATACAAGGGTTCAAACAGCTATTGAAATGAGAGAAATAGCAGAGCCTTACATTAGAAGAAGAGCAATGAGACATCTTGAAAAGGGAAGAGTTGTAATATTTGCAGCAGGAACAGGAAATCCATATTTCTCCACAGACACTACAGCAGCTTTAAGAGCAGCAGAAATAGAAGCTGAAGTTATTTTGCTTGCTAAAAAAGTTGATGGGGTATATGATAAAGATCCTCATAAACATGAGGGTGCAGTTAAGTTTAATAATTTATCTTATATTGAGGTATTAGAAAAAGGATTGCAGGTTATGGATTCTACTGCTACATCCCTATGTATGGATAATCAAATACCTATTCTAGTATTTGGTTTAGATGAGCCTCATAATATTATAAGAGCGGTAAAAGGTGAAAATATTGGTACTTTAGTATCATCTAATATATGTAAATAATTGATGGAGGTAATTTTATGGTAAAAGATATCATTAAAAATGCTGATGAGAAAATGAACAAAACTATTTTAAGCTTACAAAATGAGCTTGGAACATTAAAAGCTGGAAGAGCAAACCCTACAATGCTTGATAGAATATTAGTAGAAAGTTATGGAACAATGGTACCTCTTAACCAAGTAGGGAACATATCTGCTCCAGAGCCAAGAGTTCTTCTTATTCAACCATGGGACAAAAGTTGCATGAAAGATATAGAAAAAGCAATTTTAAAATCAGATCTAGGTATTAATCCTAGTAATGATGGTCAGGTTATTAGACTAATTGTTCCAGAATTAACTGAAGAGACTAGAAAAAATTTAGTTAAATCAGTTAAAAAATGTGGTGAAGATGCTAAGGTTGCTATCAGATCCATAAGACGTGATGCAAATGATAAGATTAAAAACTTAAAGAAAAATAGTGAAATCAGTGAAGATGAATCTAAAAAAGCTGAAGATCAGATTCAAAAAGAAACTGATAAGTTTATCAAATTAATTGATAAGGCTATAGAAGAAAAAGAAAAGTCAATAATGTCAGTATAATATGTAAGATAAAACCTGCAAATATTGCAGGTTTTATTATTATGTATTTGTGATATAATAGCATCATGATTACTTGAAATGGAGAGATATATTTTGGATATATTTAAGTTTAAAAAAGACGCAATTAAAGAAAAAATACAATTAGATATGGAGCGAATCCCTGCCCATATAGCTATAATTATGGATGGGAATGGTCGTTGGGCTAAACAAAGAAAACTTCCAAGAACTATGGGGCATAGAGCTGGTATGAAAAATATTAAAATGATGGTGGAGGAGTCTAGTAATCTGGGAGTTAACTATTTAACCTTATATGCTTTTTCAACAGAAAATTGGAAGAGAACAAAAGAAGAAGTGGGAGCTTTGATGGACTTAGTAGTAGAGTTTATAAATAAGGAATTTGAGGAGCTACATAGAAATAATGTGAAACTTAATTCTATAGGAGATATAAGTAAACTTCCTGAGAAATCAAAGGCTGCCGTAGAGGATGCAATGTATAAAACTAGAAATAATACAGGTTTAACTCTTAACATAGCCTTAAATTATGGAGGAAGAGATGAGATTGTAAAAGGGGTTAAAGAAATAGCTAAGGAAGTATTAGAAGGAAAGTTACAAATAGATAACATAGATGATAAAATCATATCAGACCATTTGTATACTAGTGGTATGCCAGATCCTGATATTATTATAAGGCCCAGTGGAGAATTAAGACTTAGTAATTATTTATTATGGCAAAGTGCTTATTCTGAATTTTGGTTTTCCAATATAAATTGGCCTGACTTTACAAAAGAAGATTTGAGAAGAGCAATTAGTGATTTTCAAAAGAGAGATAGAAGATTTGGTGGAGTATAGTAAGAGGTGAGGCAAATGAATAAAAGATATATAGGGGCAATGATATTAGCTCCTCTATTACTATTTATATTTTTAGGGGGGTATTTTTTAAAGATTTCTGTAGTTTTATTATCCCTTGGTGGAATGTATGAATTTTATAAGGTAAGCAAAGTGGATGGATATAAACCTATATCTATAGTAGGATATTTATTATGTTTACTTTATTATATCTATTTAGGACATGGATTTAATTTAAACGTTGCTGTGGGTGTATTTATCCTTGTAGTATTCCTTTTAATGATAGTTCCGGTATTTGATACTGATAGAAACTTCATTGATGTAGCATTGACCATATTACCTTGTTTTTATGTAGGCATATTTTTTAGTTTTATATTATTACTTAATAATATGGAAAATGGAAACTTCTTCATATGGCTTATATTTATATCCTCATGGGGATGTGATACTTTAGCTTATTATTTTGGTAGATATCTAGGAAAACACAAATTAAATCCAAGGGTTAGCCCTAAAAAAACCATAGAGGGAGCCATAGGCGGACTTATAGGAAGTATTTTAGGATGTACAATTTATGGATATATTATAACTAAATTTGGAGTAGTAGTCCCACTATATAACTATATGATAATTGGTCTATTAGGTGGAATTTTTGGACAGTGTGGAGACTTGGTGGCATCTTCAATAAAAAGACATGCGGGTGTTAAGGATTACTCAAATTTGATTCCTGGACATGGTGGTATATTAGATAGGTTCGATAGTATATTGCTAGTATCTGTGGTGGTATATTATTATATTAATATTTTGGTAGCGTAATTATAAGAAATTATTAAGGTATTATTAATTTAAGGGATTTCTCAAAAAAATTACAAGTCTTTAAGTACTGAGCAGGAAAAAGATAAGTGATCCTCGACATTTGCTTAAGATTAGTTTGTTTTGGGAAATCCCTTTTTAATTTTTGCTTCTTTAAAATTAATTTAGCTATTGGTATTAAAATTAATTTAATTATTAGTATTTTGTATTATTACATATTATAGGGTATAATGTTTTTAGATAAAATTAAAGGAGCGTTAACAGTGAAAAACATAAGCATACTTGGAGTTACTGGTTCCATTGGAACACAGGCGTTAGATATAATAAGAAATAAAGAAAATAAAGTAAACCTAATAGGGGTTACAGCTCATAGAAACTTTAAAGGATTAGTGGATATTATAGAAGAGTTTAGTCCAAAATATATAGGTATAACAGATGAGAAATGTTATGAAGCTATAAAGGAGTATTGTGAAAGAGAAAATAAACAAGTAAACCTATTTGGTGGAGAAGAAGCGCTAGAAAAAGTTGCTACTTTAAAAGAAATAGATACGGTTTTGACTTCTGTAGTAGGAATTGCAGGATTGAAACCAACTATTAAGGCTATTGAAGCTAAGAAAAATATAGCATTAGCTAATAAAGAAACCTTAGTAGTTGCTGGAGATATAGTTATGGCAAAGGCAAAGGAAAATGGTGTTAAAATTCTTCCAGTGGATTCAGAGCATGGAGCTATATTTCAATGTATTCAGGGTAATGAAAAAAAAGATATAAATAAGATAATACTTACTGCTTCAGGTGGGCCATTTAGAGGTAAAACTAGAGATGATTTGAAGGAAATTAACCCTAAAGAGGCTTTAAAACATCCTAAATGGAACATGGGAAGAAAGATTTCTATAGATTCATCAACCTTGGTAAACAAGGGATTAGAAGTTATAGAAGCACACTTTTTATTTGGAGTTGGATATGATGACATTGAAGTTATAGTTCATCCACAAAGTATTGTACATTCCATGGTAGAGTATAAAGATGGTTCAATTATTGCTCAATTAGGAAGCACAGATATGAGGTTACCTATCCAATATGCCTTAAGCTATCCTGATAGAAGGACAGCTATAGCAGATAAGTTAGATTTTAAAACCGTTTCAAGCTTAACCTTTGAACAGCCCGATATAAACACTTTTAGATGCTTAGAATTAGCATTTAAAGCAGGAAAACTTGGTGGTAATATGCCAGCAATTTATAATGGAGCTAATGAAATTGCAGTAGAATTATTCCTGGATGCAAGGATTAAGTATCTACAGATTGAAGAAATAATAGAAGCTGCCATGAATAAGTTTCCGCATGTGAAAAATCCAGATTTACAGCAAGTTTTAGACATAGATAAGCAGGTTAGGGAATATGTTTTAAAGAGATATGTATAAGTGAATAGAGTGGAAGGGGAGAAAAATATTGCAAAGTATTATAGGTAATATACCGTATTTTTTAATGGCTTTACTTGCATTTAGTGTATTAATTATAGGTCATGAGTTTGGACATTTTATAATGGCTAGAGTTAATGGTGTAAAGGTCCTCGAATTTTCCTTAGGTATGGGACCAAAGTTATTTTCTATTAAGGGGAAGGAGACAGAGTATCTTATTAAAGCACTTCCAATTGGTGGTTATGTAAAAATGTATGGAGAAGAAGATGATGTAACTGTAGTGGATGACAGGGCTTTTTCTAATAAGACTTCCTTTCAGAAGTTAACTATTGTAGCAGCAGGTCCTATAATGAATTTTATAATAGCTATACTATTCTTTAGTTTAGTAGGAGGTATTCAAGGACATTCTACTAACGTTGTAGATAAAGTAATAGAAAATTCACCAGCCATGGAAGTGGGAATAAAAGCTGGAGATAAGATTACAGAAGTCAATGGTAAGATGGTTACTACCTGGGAAGAATTTCTTACTGAGATTTTTACAGGAGAAGGAAAGCCCGTTAATATGGAAATAGAGAGAGAGGGACAAAAAATAAAATTTGATTTAGTACCATCCTATAATGAAGGAGAAGAAAGATTTCAAGTTGGGATATATTCTAAGGTTGTAAAGCCTAACTTTATTGAATCTATAAAATATGGACTTAATCAAACGGGAAGCACCATAAGACAGACCTTTGGTTTTTTTGGTCAACTGTTTAAAGGAAATGTTTCTGCTGATGATGTAGGAGGTCCTATAAGCATTATGAAAATTTCAGGAAGAGCTGCTCAGCAAGGAATTCTTACCTTATTAAATATTATGGCCTTATTCAGTGTTCAACTAGCAATATTTAATGTAATTCCCTTCCCTGCCTTAGACGGTGGATGGATATTTCTATTACTATTCCAGATCATAACTGGTAAGGAAGTAAATAAAGAAAAGGTTGCAACAATTAATTACTATGGATTTTTAGCATTGATGTCTCTTATGGTTTTGGTATTGCTAAAAGATATTATAAATCCTATTCAGTTTTAGGAGGAAATTATGAAGAGAAAAGAAACAAGAAAAGTTAAAGTTGGAGATATATACATTGGAGGAGATTCTAGAATTACAGTACAATCCATGACTAATACAGATACAAGAGATGTATCCTCCACAGTAGAGCAAATTTTAAGACTTGAAGAAAGTGGTTGTGATATAGTAAGATGTGCAGTTCCCGATATGGAGGCTGCAGAAGCTATAAAGGAAATCGCAAAACAAATTCACATTCCTTTAGTTGCAGATATACACTTTGATTATAGATTAGCATTAAAGTCTATAGAAAATGGAGTTTCTAAACTTAGAATTAATCCAGGAAATATTGGTGACATAAGTAGAGTTGAGATGGTGGCGAAAGCTGCAAAAGAAAGAAATATACCAATAAGGATTGGGGTTAACTCTGGATCTCTAGAAAAAGAAGTTTTAAATAAATACGGTAGAGTGTGTAGTGAGGCTTTAGCAGAAAGTGCTCTTAATCATGTGAAAATTCTAGAAGCAGTAAATTTTGAAGATATAATCATATCTATAAAATCTTCTGACGTAGTTCAAATGATAGAGGCCTATAATATAGTTTCTAGTAAGGTTAATTATCCGTTGCATATTGGAGTTACAGAGGCAGGTACCACATGGAGAGGTACTGTTAAATCTAGCGTAGGTGTAGGAGCACTTTTAGCACAGGGCATAGGAGATACATTAAGAATTTCCCTTACAGGAGATGTGGTTGAAGAAGTTAAGGTGGGAAGAGAAATATTAAAATCCCTTGGCATGTTAGAGGATGGAATAAAATTTGTATCTTGCCCAACCTGTGGAAGAACTCAAATAGATCTTATTAGTATAGCAGAAGAAGCCGAAAAAAGATTAAGTCACATAAATAAAAATATAAAAGTAGCTATTATGGGATGCGTAGTTAATGGGCCAGGAGAAGCTAGAGAAGCAGATGTAGGAATAGCTGGTGGTAATGGAGAAGGTCTTATCTTTAGAAAAGGTGAGATTGTAAGAAAAGTAAAAGAAGAAGATTTACTGGATGAATTGATTAAGGAGATTGAAAGTTTATAGATAGGAGGAATCTAAATGACATTGTCAGAACTACTAGGATATGATAGTAGATTGCCTATTTATGAAGATATCATCATAAATAAAGTTCAATATCTAAAACAAAGCGAGATGGTTAAGGTAGTATTAAAACATAAGAGTCCCTTAGATGATCCTATGAAGGAGAATATATGTAATCTTATTAAGGATAAACTTTGTGATTTAGGGACTATAGATATCTTGTGGTATAGAGATGTAGAACATGTTGCTTTAGAAGATGTGGTGGGGGAGTATTGGATAGATGTCATTAACTCTCTTGCCTCATCTTTTCCTTCTGCTAAGACTAGTTTACTAAAAGCAGTTAAAAAGCTAGAAAATGACAGAATTAATATAGGTATATCCAATGAATTTATATCTAAGATGCTCTGTCATAAGAATATAGATAGATTAATACAAAGCGAAATTTATAATATGTTCAACATTAAAGTAGAAGTAAAAATATACTATGATGAATCGGCTATTGAAGAAGATTATATTCTAGAAAAGCAAATTGAAGAAAAGAGAATAGTAAGTGATATTATAGCAAATAGTCCTAAGATTTCTAGTAGATCTAGTGATAAAGCTAAAGAAAAGCCTAAAGAAACTAAGGGAGATAAAAAAGCTAGTCCTTGGAAGGAGAATTATAGAAAGAGCAAAGAGCCTTTAGATGACAATGTGGTATATGGTAATAGAAATATAAATGAAGAAACCACAGAAATGTGTGAATTAAATATGGGCTCCGGGAGAGTAGCTGTGGCTGGAGATGTATTTAAGGTAAATATATTTGAAGCTAAAAGTGGAAAAATATATCCTTCTTTATATATTACTGACTACACTAGCTCTATAACTATAAAAATATATCCAAGAAGTAATGAAGAAGTAGAAAAGCTGCTGGAAGAGTTAAAACCAGGGGTATGTTGCAAGGTTTATGGGGAAGTAGAAATTGATAGATTTTCTAAAGATTTAGTGATTAATGCAAAGTCTATTGTAAAGTTGAAACCTAGTGAAAGAATGGATGGTTGTGAAGTTAAGAGGATAGAGCTTCATGCTCATACTACCATGAGCTCCATGGATGCAGTGGTTACACCTTCAAGTCTTATTGCTAAAGCTGCTAAATGGGGACATAAGGCAATTGCCATAACAGATCATGGAGTAGCTCAAGCCTTTCCAGAGGCCATGGATGCAGGGAAGAAACATAATATAAAAATTATATATGGAATAGAGGGATATTTAGTTAATGATGGAGTAGGTATAGCTACCGGATGTAGAGGAATAGATTTTAATAGTTCCTTTGTAGTATTTGATATTGAAACTACAGGATTTTCAAGTCACCAAGATCGCATTATAGAAATAGGAGCTGTTAAAATAGAGAATGGACATGTTATTGATAGCTTTAATGAACTTATAAATCCAGAGATGAGCATTCCATATAAAATAACAGAGCTTACAGGTATAAGTAATGATATGGTGAAGGGTTGCAAAACCATAGAAGATGTTCTTCCTAGGTTTTTAGACTTTGTAGGGAGTTCTGTAGTAGTAGCTCACAATGCGGAGTTTGATACGGGATTTATTAAGTCTAAGTGCAGAAATCTTGGGTTGCAATTTAAAAATGGAATTATAGATACATTACCTTTAGCTAGATTTTTATTTCCACAACTTAAAAAGCATAAGCTTAATGTAATATGTGAATACTTAAAGATATCCTTAGAAAACCATCATAGAGCTGTGGATGATGCTAAGGCTACTGGAGATACTCTTTTAAAATCCTTTGATATGTTAAGAGAGAAGGGTTTTAATAATTTAGATGGAGTTAATAAGGAATATTTAAAATCCTTTGATGTAAAAAAAGCTCCTACATACCATGTAATAATTTTAGCCAAAAACCAGAGTGGATTAAAAAATCTATATAAGCTAATATCCTTTTCTAACTTAGACTATTATCAAAGACGACCAAGGCTTCCTAAGAGTCTAATAGAAGAATATAGAGAGGGACTTATTATTGGTTCTGCATGTGAGGCTGGAGAGATATTTAAGGGGGTTCTAGCAGGAAGGTCCCTAGAGGACATGGAACATATAGTGGAGTTTTATGATTATTTAGAAGTACAACCCATTGGGAATAATGAATTTTTAATAAAGAAGAACATGGTTAAGGATGAAGAAGGACTTAGGGATCTCAATAGAAGGGTATGTGAACTTGGAGATTTCTATAATAAAAAAGTAGTTGCCACAGGGGATGTACACTTTTTAGAACCGCGAGATGAAGTCTTTAGAAGAATTTTAATGGCTGGAAAAGGGTTTGATGATGCTGATAATCAACCTCCACTATATTTCAAAACCACTACAGAAATGTTAAGAGAGTTTTCATATTTAGGTGAAGAAAAGGCCATGGAAATTGTGGTGGAAAACCCTGAGTATATACAAAGCTTAGTTGGAGAGGTTAAACCAATTCCAGATGAAACCTATGCTCCTAAAATAGAGGGTGCAGAGGATGATATTAGAAACATGACTTTAAATAAAGTAAAATCCATATATGGAGATAATCTTCCAGAAGTTATTCAGAAAAGACTTGATAAGGAATTAAACTCTATTATAAATAACGGATATGCGGTGCTTTATCTTATAGCACAAAAATTAGTGGCAAAGTCTATCAGTGATGGATATCTAGTTGGATCTAGGGGATCTGTTGGATCTTCATTTGTAGCTACCATGTCAGATATAACAGAAGTTAATGGGCTTCCACCTCATTATGTATGTCCTAATTGTAAAAATAGTGAATTCATTTTAGATGGATCCATAGGTTCGGGAGTTGACTTACCAGATAAAAACTGCGAAAAATGTGGAACTCCTTATATAAAAGATGGTCACGATATTCCTTTTGAAACTTTCTTAGGTTTTGAGGGAGATAAGGAACCAGATATAGACTTAAATTTCTCAGGGGATAACCAAGGTGATATTCATAGATATACAGAAGTTCTTTTTGGAAAAGGTCATACCTTTAAAGCAGGAACCATAGGAACTATTGCAGATAAGACTGCCTATGGATATGTTAGAAAGTATTTAGATGAAAGAGATATAAATACTACTAATGCAGAAATAGAAAGATTAACTATTGGATGTACTGGGGTAAAGAGAACTTCAGGGCAACACCCAGGAGGAATTATGGTTGTACCTAGTGACAATGAAATATTTAATTTTTGTCCAATACAACATCCTGCAGATGATCCAAAATCAGATATAATAACAACTCACTTTGATTATCACTCTATTAGTGGTAGGCTTTTAAAACTTGATATACTAGGCCATGACGATCCTACTATGCTTAGGATGCTTCAAGATTTAACTGGAATAAGTCCTCAAAGTGTACCTTTATCAGACCCAAAGGTTTTGAGTCTTTTCACAGGGACAGAAGCTCTTGGCATAACTCCCGAAGAACTGGGTTGTGAAGTTGGATGTTATGGTGTTCCAGAGTTTGGAACTAAATTTGTTAGACAGATGCTATTAGATACAAAACCACAAACATTTTCTGACCTAGTTAGAATTTCTGGTCTTTCTCATGGTACTGACGTATGGCTTAATAATGCTCAATATTATATAAAAGAAGGATATACTACCCTTAAAGATTGTATATCTACCAGAGATGATATTATGGTTTATCTTATATATAAAGGACTTCCGCCCAAGACTGCGTTTACCATCATGGAGAAGGTTAGGAAAGGAAAGGGTGTATCAGAAGAGTTTGAAGCCATAATGAGAGAACATAATGTTCCAGATTGGTATATAGAGTCCTGTAAAAAAATTAAATACATGTTTCCTAAAGGTCATGCTGTTGCCTATGTAATGATGGCTATGAGAATAGCTTATTTTAAGGTTCATCACCCAAAGGCTTATTATGCAACTTATTTTACTGTTAGAGCAGACGATTTTGATGGTGATTTAGTTATAAAGGGTGAAGAAGCAATGAAAGATACTATGGATGAATTAAATGCTTTGGGGAACAATATAGGTACGAAAGAAAAAGGTCTTCTTACCACCTTAGAACTTTGTTATGAAATGTACAAAAGAGGTATAAAATTTCTACCTGTAGATGTATATAAATCAGAGGCAGTAAAATTTACAATAGAAGGAGATAATATAAGAATTCCTTTAAGTGGACTTACTGGAGTAGGGGAAAATGCAGCAAAGGCTATAGCAGAAGCTAGAAATCATGGAGAATTTATATCTAAGGAAGATCTTCGTATAAGAAGTAAAGCTACAAAGACTGTAGTAGAAGCTTTGGCAAATCACGGAGCCATAGGGGATTTACCAGAAACAAATCAATTAAGTCTTTTTTAACAACTGTTTATTTAAATAATTTAAGTTAGGTGCCATTTCATTAACAGAGTTCTTAGCTTCTTTGAAGCTTAGAAAGCGTTATCCAGGGACGTAGCAGCTCTTTACTCCAATTTCAAATAAAATGGGAGTATTAGAGATGGTAGTCATCGGCATAAATACCTCAAAGGAGCTAAAATCATTGCATATTGAAAATAGCTATGATATAATTGTACTTAATGAGCTAGTTATTATGATAATCTTTGAGGGAGAGTAGGATTTATGCCTACTCTCTATTTATTAAAACGCAACCCCAAGTTGCGTTTTAATTATAAAGTGAACCTTAGTTTGAACTAAGGTTTTACATCTCACTAAAGCTAGTTGAACTCATACCTTAAAGGGTACTGTGGTAATGTAAATATTATCCCATGACTATTTGACCAAATACTTTCAACTTCATAAAAAGATGGAAGTTGTGTAGCAATAAAAAATATTAAGTTTATTACTAAAGATTTAAAGTAAATATAATAAAAAGGAGGAAATGTATTATGAACAGTAGCGGTGTTGTGGAAAAACTCCATAGTAAAATTACTAATATAGTAGAAAAACTCGGATTTGAACTTTATCACTTAGAATATGTACGTGAAGGCGGACAAAATATTTTAAGAGTTTTTATAGATAATGAAAAAGGCGTTGCTTTGGATAACTGTGTAGAAGTAAGTAAGGCTGTTGGAGAAATGCTAGATAAAGAAGATCCTATAACAGAAGAATATAATTTAGAAGTATCATCTCCAGGTATATTTAGAACCTTATATACAAAAGAACATTTTAATAAGTATATAAATCATGATGTAGCTGTAAAACTTTCAGCATTATTTGAAGGAAAGAAAAAATATGAAGGGATATTGAAGGGGTTTGATAGCGAAAATTTAATGTTAGAAATCAATGACAATGAAGTTGCAATACCAATGTCAAAGGTTTCTTTAGTTACGTTAAACCCAACTTTATAAGGAGGATATAAATATAATGAGCACCGGATTTAAGGAAGAATTTATAGATGCTGTAAAACAACTAGTTGTTGAAAAAGGAATTAGTGAGGAAATGCTTTTTACTACTATAGAGGATGCTTTAGTAGCAGCATATAAGAAAAATTTTGCAAAGTCTCATGCCAAGGAGCAAAATGTAAGAGTATGGGTTAATAGAGATACAGGAGAAACTCATGTATACTCATTAAAAGAAGTTGTAGAAGAAGTATATGATGATGTAATAGAAATATCCTTAGAGGATGCTAGAGAAATCAGTGCCAAATATAACTTAGAAGATATTGCGGAAATTGAGGTTACTCCAAGAGATTTTGGAAGAGTTGCGGCTCAAGCTGCGAAGCAAGTTGTTATTCAAAGAATTAAGGAAGCTGAAAGAACTCTTATATATAATGAATTTATAACTAAGGAATTTGACATAATAACAGGTATAGTTCTAAGAAAAGATAGAGGAAATGTATTTATAGATCTAGGTAAACTAGAAGCTGTATTAGGCCCAAATGAGCAAATGCCAGGAGAATCTTATATATTTAATGAGAAATTAAAGCTATATATAGTAGAAGTAAAGAAAAGTTCTAAGGGACCACAAATTGTAGTTTCAAGAACACACCCAGGCCTTGTAAAAAGATTATTTGAGTTAGAAGTTCCGGAAATATACAGTGGAATTGTAGAAATAAAAAGTATAGCGAGAGAAGCAGGCTCAAGAACTAAAATAGCTGTATGGTCTAATGATGAAGAGGTAGATCCTATGGGAGCTTGTGTTGGACCTAAAGGAATTAGAGTTCAAAACATAGTAAATGAACTTAGAAATGAAAAGATTGATATAATAAAGTGGAGTAAGTTACCAGAAGAGTATATTGCTCATGCGCTAAGTCCAGCTAAAGTTCTATCAGTTGATGTAGATGAGGATGGAAAGAGTGCTAAGGTTGTAGTAGATGATAATCAATTATCATTAGCCATAGGTAAGGAAGGTCAAAATGTTAGATTAGCAGCAAGACTTACTGGATGGAAAATAGATATTAAGAGTAAGAGTCAAGCTGAAAGCTTACAAAACGAAGAAAGTAACCTTTAAAGGTAGGTGATATTTTATGAAGGTAAAAAAGATACCTCAAAGAATGTGCACAGGATGCATGGAAATGAAACCTAAGAAGGAACTTATAAGAGTTGTTAAAAATAAGGAAAATGAGATATCTATAGATTTACATGGTAAAAAACCTGGTCGTGGAGCCTATATCTGCAGAAATATTCAATGTTTAGAAAAAGCCGTAAAGACTAAAAGACTAGAAAGAAATCTAGAAACTAAGATAAATGATGAAATATATGATAAACTAAAGGAAGAGATAGTTAATGCAGAATAAATTTTTAAGTTTTCTAGGGATTGCAAAAAAATCTAGAAACTTAGTAGAAGGATATAATGGATGTGAAGAAGAGATAAAAAGAAATAAAATTCATCTATGTATTTTATCCTTAGAGTGTTCAGAAAACACTAAGAAAAAATTTGAAAAATACTGTGATGACAGAAGAGTGCCTGTAATAGGAAATATACCTAAAAATGAATTGGGTATGGCCATAGGTAGAGAAGAAATCAATGTATTAGCAGTAAGAGATAAAAAAATTTGTGAAAATTTAATAAAGTTATGGAAAGAGAATTACGGAATGTAAATTCGGGGGTGAAAGTTTTGTCGAAAATAAGAATATATGAGTTAGCTAAAGAATTAGAAGTTACAAACAAGGAACTTATAAGTGTATTAATGGAAGAGTTCGGTGTGGAAGCTAAGAATCACATGAGTGTCATCGATGAAGAGGATGCTGATCTTATAAAAGAGCTATATGAAGAACAAAAAAAAGAAGCAGCTGAAAAGAAAGAAATCATTGAGGAATATGAATCAAAAATCAATGAAGATATAAGTAAGCAGCAAAGAAAAAATAGCAAAATGAGAAAAGGCGGAAATAAGAGAAACGAAGAAAAGGTTGATGAAACTCCAGATGAAGTAATCGAAATGGAAGAAACTATCGTTGTAAAAGACTTAGCTGATAAGCTAAAAAAACCAGTGGTAGAAGTTATAAGAGCTTTAATATTCCAAGGAGTTATGGCAAGTGTAAACCAAGAGATTGACTTTAACACAGCTGAAAAGCTTGTAGATAGCTTTGGATCTATTGCAGTATTAAAAGAGCAAAATGTTGGTGACATTGCTAAAGAACAAGAGGATGAGATTGATGAGATAGAAGACGAATCATCAGAAGCAAAAGAAACTAAAAGACCACCAATAGTTACAGTAATGGGTCACGTTGACCACGGTAAGACATCATTACTAGATGCAATAAAGAAATCTAAAGTTACAGCAACAGAAGCTGGTGGAATTACTCAACACATAGGTGCTTATACTGTAGATGTAAATGGTGAGAGAATTACCTTCCTTGATACTCCAGGTCACGAAGCTTTCACTTCTATGAGAGCTAGAGGAGCACAAGTTACAGATATAGTTATATTAGTAGTAGCAGCAGATGATGGAATTATGCCACAAACTGTTGAAGCTATAAATCACTGTAAAGCTGCAGAAGTACCTATGATTATAGCTATAAATAAAATGGATAAAGAAAGTGCAAATCCAGATAGGGTTAAGCAAGAGTTAACAGAATATGGATTAGTATCTGAAGATTGGGGTGGAGATACTATATGTGTACCAGTATCTGCTCACACTAAGGAAGGCTTAGATAATCTTCTTGAAATGATTACAATAAATGCTGAAATGTTAGAATTAAAAGCTGATGCTAACAGAAGAGCTAAAGGAACAGTTATAGAAGCTAAATTAGATAAAGGTAGAGGACCTGTAGCTAGTATACTAGTTCAAAATGGAACTTTAAAATCAGGAGATTCTATAATAGTTGGAACTACTTATGGTAGAATCAGAGCAATGATTGATGATAAAGGTAAAACTACAAAAGCAGCTGGCCCTTCTATGCCAGTAGAAATATTAGGACTTTCAGAAGTTCCAGCAGCAGGAGATAGATTTACTGTTGTTAGAGATGAAAAGACAGCTAGAATAATGGCAGAGTCAAGAAAAGAAAAGATTAGACAAGATCATTTCCAAACCTCTAATAGAGTGTCTATGGAAAATCTATATAACCAAATCCAAGAAGGTAAGGTTAAAGAATTAAGCGTAATAGTTAAGGCTGATGTTCAAGGTTCAGCAGAAGCGGTTAAACAATCCATAGAAAAGCTTTCTACAGATAACGTAAAAGTTAGAGTTATCCACGGAGCAGTTGGAGCTATAACTGAAACAGACGTATCTCTAGCTTATGCTTCTAATGCTATTATTATTGGTTTCAACGTAAGACCAGACAATAATGCTATTACAGTTGCAGAAAGAGATAATGTAGAAATTAAAACTTATAGAATTATCTATGATGCTTTGGATGATATTAAATCAGCAATGATTGGTATGCTTGAACCTGAATACAAAGAAGTTATTACTGGACGTTGTGAAGCAAGACAGGTATATAAAATTTCTAACGTTGGGACTATAGCAGGATGTTATGTTCTTAATGGAAAGATAACAAGAAACTGTAAAGTCAGAGTACTAAGAGATGGTATAGTAATTACAGAATCTACTCTTGCATCTTTAAAGAGATTTAAAGATGACGTTAAAGAGGCAGCAGCTGGATACGAATGTGGACTTAGCATTGAGAAATTCAATGATATAAAAGAAGGAGACATTATAGAAGGCTATATCATGGAAGAAATTAAACCAAAACAATTGTAATAGGAAGGAGTGATCTCCATGGCTAACTATAGAGGCGGCAGAATCAATGAAGAGATAAAAAAAGATGTTAGCAACACTATTCAAAACAAAATAAAGGATCCTAGACTTACAGCAATGATAAGTGTAACAGATGTAGAAGTAACAAGAGACTTAAGCTATGCTAAAGTATTTGTTAGTATATTTGGTACAGAGGATCAAAAGACAGATGCTCTTAAAATTCTTAAAAGCTCAACAGGTTTTATAAGAAAAGAGATAGGAAAAAATGTTAAGTTAAGACATGTTCCAGAAGTTATCATAGAGTTAGATACAACTTTAGATAAAGCTAATCATTTAGAGTCTTTATTTAGAAAGATAAAGGAGAATGATTCTAATGATAACTAGCAATATAGTAGATATCATAGAGAAAAGTAATTCCATAGGAATTACTTTTCATCAATCACCAGATGGTGATTCTCTAGGAAGTGCCACAGCCCTACTTCAAGGGCTAAGGGCACTTAATAAAGAAGCATATATACTTTCAAAGGAGAAAATTCCAGATACTTTTGAGTATTTGCCTTGTAGTGAGGAAATCACAGGATTACTTCAACAGGTAAATGATGGTACAGATTTAATAATTGTATTAGATTGTGGAGATTTCAAGAGAATAAATGCTAATTTAGATGCAGAGAATAGGCAATATAAGCTTGTAAATATAGATCACCATCTAAGTAATGAAAAGTATGGTGATTTTAATTATGTGGATATAAATTCTTCAGCAGTTGGAGAAATAATTTATGACCTATTAAATCAGTTAAAAGTAGATATTACAAAGAATATAGGTAAATCAATTTATACTTCTATTTTAACAGATACAAGTTCCTTTAAGCATTCTAATACTACAAGTAGAACTCATGAGATAGCTGGGGAAATTATTAAAACTGGAGTTAACTTTAATAAAATTCAAAGACAAGTCTTTGAAAATAAAGAATTTAATAAAGTTAAGTTCTTTGGGAAAGTCATCGATACTTTGACATTACACCTTAATAATAAAGTTGTATTTATGGAGATTAATGATGCTATGCTTAATGAAGTAGGCTTAGAATCCATGGATTCTTCCGAGGTTATTCACTTTGGAACTATGATAAGTGGAGTAGAAGTAGTAGCTTTATTTAAAGAAAGTAAGGGTGGAATAAAAGTAAGCTTAAGGTCTAAAGAAATAGTTGACGTTAGTAAAATAGCAGAAAATTTTAATGGTGGAGGCCATAAAAGAGCTTCTGGTCTTTTTTGTGAGGGTTCCATCATTGAAGTAAAGGATAAAATATACAAAATATTAGAAGAAGAGTTGATATATTATGATAGAAAATAATAAACCCTTTGGAGTTTTAAATATAAATAAACCTCTTGGCATTAGTTCCTTTGACGTAGTGAGAAAAATAAAAAAGCTAGCTAAAGAGAAAAAGGTCGGACATGGGGGTACCTTAGATCCCGAAGCTTGTGGTGTGCTTCCAGTATGTATAGGAAGAGCAACAAAGGCCATAGACTTTATCATGGAAGGCGAGAAAGAATATATAGCAAAGGTTAAGTTAGGAGTTGTAACAGATACTTACGATAGAGAAGGAAAAGTACTTCGTGAGAGTAAGGTAGATTCTACAGAAGAAGAAATTACTAAGGTTATAAATAAATTTGTAGGAACTATTGCTCAAGTTCCACCTATGTATTCTGCTCTTAAACAAAATGGGAAAAAACTTTATGAGTTAGCTAGAGAAGGAAAAGAAGTCTATAGAGAGCCAAGGACAGTTACTATCCATAGTATTGATATATTATCCATAGATAGCCCTATAATCCACATAAAAGTTAGATGTTCTAAAGGAACTTACATAAGAAGTTTATGCTATGATATAGGAGAAGAACTTGGTTGTGGAGCTATGATGTGGGAGCTAGAGAGAACAGCTACTGGTCCTTTTACTATAGATAGGAGTGTGGAACTAAAAGATTTAACAGAGGATAATATAAATAATTATATTATTTCCTTAGATGAAGTATTTAGTAAGTTTCCTAAACTTGTAGTTAATGAAAAGTTTGAAAGGTTAATATTAAATGGTGTAACCATAAATGATAGAACTCTTTTAAATAGAATTGAAAAGTTTTGCAAATATGCAGTATACAACAATTCAAATAAGCTTATAGGAATTGGAGCAGAAAGCGATTCAGGATTTAAATTAATAAAACTTTTTCTTTAGGGGATATATTTATGAAAATTATACAAGATAATTTTAATGAAGTCATTGAAACTCCTAGTATAATTGTTCTGGGAAGTTTTGATGGTATACATAGTGGTCATAGAGAATTAATTAATAGTGCTAAGGAATTAGCAGAGAAGATTAAATTAACTAAAAATATAGAAGATGTAGAGGTCATGGTATGTACCTTTAAAAATCATCCTTTGTCTGTTGTTAATAAAGAGATTTGTCCAAAACTAATAATGAGCAATGAAGAGAAAGCTATTTTATTTGAAAAACTTCAAGTGAATATATTAAATTTTATGGAATTTAATAAGGAATTCATGTCAATTTCACCAGAACAATTTATTAATAGTTTAAAGAAGCATTATAATGCTAAAGGTATAGTAGTTGGCTTTAATTATCGTTTTGGATATAAAAATTTAGGTGATGTAGGGATTCTTAAAAAATATAGTGAAATATTAGACTATGAACTTTTTGTAGTAGAGCCCATAACTTCAGATGGAGAAGTGGTAAGTAGCTCTGCCATTAGACATAATCTTCAAGAAGGAAATATAGAAAGAGCCAATAAGTTTCTTGGTAGACCATTTATGTTAAGTGGAAATATAATTAAGGGTAAGCAGATAGGTAGAACCATGGGATTCCCTACTGTAAACTTAAATTATGATAAAAAATTCGTAGTACCTAAGGGTGGAGTTTATGGAACTATTGTAGAGTATAAAAATTGCTTTTATAAAGCCATAACTAATATTGGATACAATCCTACCCTAGAAGGTAGTAAATTAAGTATTGAAACTAATATTTTAAATTTTGATAAAAATATATATGGAGAAGAAATTAAACTATATTTTATAGAGAAAATAAGAGAAGAAAAAAGATTCGGATCCATTGATGAACTGAAGAATCAACTATCAAAGGATAAAAATTATGTAAATGGCAAGGATTATTCTATATATATAGATAAAATTCCTAAATAACTAATTTTTACAAATTTTTAATTAGTTTTTCTATTTACAAAATAAATTTAGTTTGATATAATTTCATATGAACCTTATGCTATGTATTCTGAATGCCAACGGGGTACATGGCATATGGCGATTTAACTATTGGAGGTGCATACAATATGGAAAAGGCAAGAAAACAAGAAATAATGCAACAATTTGCAAGAACAGAAGGAGATACAGGTTCTCCAGAAGTACAAATAGCATTATTAACAGAAAGAATTAAAGAATTAACTGAGCATTTAAAAGTTCACAAAAAAGACCACCACTCAAGAAGAGGTCTTTTAATGATGGTTGGACAAAGAAAAGGACTTTTAAGCTACTTAAAGAAGCAAGATATCGAAAGATACCGTGCTATAATTGCTAAATTAGGAATTAGAAAATAATTAAGAGCGGCAAAGCCGCTCTATTATTTTAATTAAATAGCAAAAAAAAGATAATAATAAGTATATATCTATATATATATTTTTTTAATAACCGAAAGGAGGAGATTAAATGACAAATACGTTAAGTACTTCTGTAGCAGGAAGAGAAATGAAGATAGAAATTGGTAAAATTGGAAAGTTATCTGATTGTGCTATGTTTATTAGTTATGGAGAGACTGTAATCCTTGTAAATGTAAATGCGTCTGAAGAACCAAGACAAGGAATAGATTTTTTCCCACTAAGTGTAGAATATGAAGAAAGACTATATGCAGTAGGTAAAATTCCAGGGGGATTTTTAAAGAGAGAGGGAAGACCATCAGAAAAAGCTATACTAAATTGTAGAGCTATAGATAGACCTATAAGACCTCTATTCCCAAAAGGATATAGAAATGATGTTCAAGTGGTTTGTACGGTATTATCTGTAGACCAAGATAATTCTCCAGAAATATTAGCTATGAATGCAGCTTCAATAGCATTACTTTTATCAAGTATACCATTTACTGATGCAGTAGCTACAGTATCAATTGGATTAATCGATGGAAAGTTTGTAGTTAACCCTACATCTAAAGAAAGAGAATTAAGCTCAATGCAATTAACTGTATGTGCTACTAAAGACAGAGTTATGATGATAGAAGCTGGTGGAGATGAAATTCCAGAAGAAACTATGATTGAAGCTATAGACTTTGGATTTAATCAGTGTCAATCTATTATAGCGTTCCAGGAAGAGGCTAGAGCTAAATTTGGAAAGGTTAAACCTGAGCCAGTACTATACAAAGTGAATGAAGAAATCCAAAGTGAAGTAAGAAACTTTGCTTTTGATATGTTAAAAGAAGCTATGTATATCACTGATAAAGATGAAAGAAATCTTAAAGTAAGTGAAATTAAAGCTAGAATAAATGAAGAGTTTTCTGAGAAGTATCCAGAGGGCGGAAGTGACATAGGAGAAGTTGTTTACAATATTCAAAAGGAAATTGTAAGAAACATGTTACTTAGAGATAAGAGAAGACCAGATGGAAGAGAATTTAATCAAATTAGATCTATATCTTGTGAAACTGGACTCCTTCCAAGAACTCATGGAACAGGATTATTTACAAGAGGATTAACTCAAGTAATGACTGTAGCCACATTGGGAGCTTTAGGTGATGTTCAAATCATAGATGGTATTGGAGAAGAAGACTTCAAGAGATATATGCATCACTACAATTTCCCAGCATACAGTGTTGGAGAAGTAAGACCACTTAGAGGACCAGGAAGAAGAGAAATAGGACACGGTGCTTTAGCTGAAAGAGCCTTAGAACCACTAATTCCTTCTATAGAGGAATTCCCATATGCTATAAGACTTGTTTCAGAAGTTTTAAGCTCTAACGGATCTACATCTCAAGCCAGTGTATGTGGAAGTACATTAGCATTACTTGATGCTGGAGTTCCAATAAAGAGGCCAGCAGCAGGAATTGCCATGGGACTTATAACTAGTGAAGATTTAAGTGAAGAGGCTGTAATTACAGATATTCAAGGAATCGAAGACTTCTTTGGAGACATGGACTTTAAAGTTGCTGGTACAGAAAAAGGAATAACTTCAATTCAAGTTGATACAAAAATAAAAGGATTATCTAAGTATTGTATAAGAACAGCTATAGAAGATGCTAGAACAGCTAGATTATATATCTTAGATAAGATAAATGAATGTATAGCTGAGCCAAGAGCAGAGCTATCTCAATATGCTCCAAGAATGTACACTATAAATATAAAACCAGACAAAATTAGAGATATAATAGGACCTGGTGGAAAAACTATTAAGAAAATAATAGCAGATACAGGTGTTAAAATTGATACTAATGATGATGGTAAGATAGTTATAATGTCTACTGATAGTGAAAGTGCTAATGAAGCATTAAGAATTATAAAGGAAATCACTAAAGAAGTAGAAGTTGGAGAAATATACTTAGGTAAAGTTACTAAGATTATGGCTTTTGGTGCTTTTGTAGAGATACTTCCAGGTAAAGAAGGTTTAGTACACATATCTAAATTAGCTAACGAAAGAGTAAATAAAGTGGAAGATGTAGTAGCTATAGGTGATGAAATACTTGTAAAAGTAACAGAAATCGATTCTCAAGGAAGAGTAAATCTTTCAAGAAAAGATGCATTAAAAGATAGTGAAGAGTCTAAAACAGAAGAGTAAATAGAAGTTAAAATAAAAAGGTAAAATACCTTTTTATTTTTTTTATTATAAAACATAAGAACATACTAGTGTATAATTTCATAAATTATATTATAATTGTATTAAGTTTCGTTAATTTACTCATAAATATATAATAGAAAACATATTAATCATAGTAATTTATATAATTATGTATGAGGTGATATGTGATGGAAGAAAAATATAGATATTTAAGTGAAATGGAACGATATGAAATAATAAACATTAATGATGGAGATAAGTATAGTGTCCTGGGCAATAATGATATAGTTATAAATGAAAATGGTGAGCTAAAGCTACTATTACTTGGAGATGGAAAGTCTAGTAAGATGTTTTTTAGAAATAATGAGATGCTGGAAGTTTCATGGGATTATGTAAAGAAGATAGGCTCTAAAACTATAATCATCGATGTTGATGGGGAAACACTAAGAAAATCCCATATATAATATGGAGGTAAGTATGGATATAGTTGTTCAGAAATTTGGTGGTACATCAGTATCTAGTGAAAATAATAGAATATTAGTTACAAAAAAGATAAAAAAAGCTATAAAGGATGGATATAAACCTGTAGTAGTAGTATCAGCTATGGGGAGAAAAGGATCTCCTTATGCAACAGATACATTATTATCTTTAGTTAGTGAAGAATTTAAGATAAATAATCCAAGGGCCTTAGATTTACTTTTGTCCTGTGGTGAAACTTTAAGTACAGTGGTAATGTGTAATGATTTATTAAGAGAAGGTGTAGAGGCAGTTCCACTTATGGGTGGAGAAGCTGGTATAAGGACTGATAATAATTTTAATAATGCATCTATTTTAGATGTTAATCCGAAAAATGTACTAAAGGTATTAGAGCAGGGAAAAGTACCTGTAGTAGCAGGTTTTCAAGGTATAAGTGAAGAGGGGAGCATCACTACCATAGGAAGAGGTGGAAGTGACGTTACAGGGGCAATTTTAGGAGCAGCACTAAAGGCAAAGGAAGTTCAAATATATACAGATGTTGATGGTATAATGACAGCAGATCCAAGAATAGTTTCTAAGGCTTCATTAATTGAGAGTATAAGCTATAATGAAGTATTCCAATTTGCTGATCAAGGAGCTAAAGTAATACATCCTAGAGCTGTTGAAATATCTAGAAAATATAATATTCCATTAGTAATTAAAAATACTCTTAGTGATTGTGAAGGGACTATTATTTCTTCTTATGGTGAGGACAATGAAAGAATTATCACTGGAATTACTCATATGAGTAATAGAGTTCAAATAAGAATTAATGGAGGCTCAAAGGAGCACTGCAATAATATATTTCATATTTTAGCTGAAAATGAAATAAGTATTGATTTGATAAGTGTATTTATAAATGATAAAATATTTACTATAAGTGAAGTAGATTTAGATAAGTTTAAAAATATAGCAGCTAATTATGAAATTGATTATCAGTATACAGAAAGTTGTAGCAAAATATCTATAATAGGTTCAAAGATGAGAGGAATACCTGGAGTTATGTCTAGAATTCTAAAGGCTTTAGAAGAAGGCAATATAGATATTCTTCAAACTGCTGATTCACATACAACTATTTGGTGTCTTGTAGAAAGTAATAAAGTCAAAGATGCTATAAATTTACTTCATAATGAATTTAAATTAGGATAGTATATAAACACCTCTTAATGCACAGAATAAGAAACATTAGGAGGTGTTTTTCCATGATTAATGAAGCGGAAAATAAAAAACATAAGGAAGATAAAGATACTAAATACAAAAAAAATAATAAAAGTAAAGTTATAATAAATGAAGAAAATGATGATGAACAAAATGAAGATGATAACTCTAAAGGGGTAAGTAAGGAAGTTGCAAACTTAAAAGAAGTAGGGGTCATGTCTGTAGCAAAGGCTGATGACAGGATTCAAGTTATACCTATAATAGGTCAAGTTGAAGGTCATAATATTTCTGGTAATCAAACTAAGTCTACTAAATATGAGTTAATTATTCCACAGTTAATAGCTATTGAGAGAGATAGTAATGTAAAAGGTATACTCATAGTATTGAATACTGCAGGAGGGGATGTAGAAGCAGGCTTAGCCATTGCAGAAATGATAACTAGTCTTAGTAAGCCTACAGTATCCATAGTCATAGGTGGAGGACATTCTATAGGAGTTCCATTAGCTACAGCATCAGATTATTCCTTTATAACTCCTTCAGCTACAATGATAGTGCACCCTGTAAGAATGAATGGATTTGTTATAGGTGTACCTCAAACCTTTGAATATTTTAGAAAGATGCAGGAGCGAATAGTTGAGTTTGTAGTTAGAACTTCAAAAATTGATTCAGACGATTTTAGAAGGCTTATGAGTCAAACAGATGAATTACTAAATGATATAGGAACTATATTGATAGGGGATCAAGCCGTAGAATGTGGTCTTATTGATGAAGTAGGTGGAATTAGAGAAGCCTTAGATAAATTAGAAGAGTTAATAAGTGAAGGTGAAAAAAATCAACTAGAAGTAAGTTCAGAAGAAAATATTAGTGAAGAAATAGATAAAATTTAACAATTCACCATTGAGTTGTCAGCAAAATCATGTTGGCAACTTTTTATTTGTAAAAAAATTTGAAATATAGGTGGATTTCAATGTACAATATATTGAGATGGATAAATGGAAATTATTTTCATGAATCTTAGGAAGAGTTTTGGAGGAGATACTATGACTAAAGGAAAAGAGCCTTTAAAAAAGAAAAACAGTAGTAAGAAGAGCACTGTTAAAAATAATAGTTCAAAAGCTAAGAGAGAGAAAAAGGATAAACTTTTTGATTTTAATGGAATTATACTGATAACCATAGGAGTTTTAATATTTTTAGCTTTACTATCAGTTATGTTTTCAGACCCAACATCTTTGGCAGGTTCTATGGGAGTATTTATTAATAGAATTTTTATAGGACTTCTTGGAATTGGTGCCTATGCTTTACCCTTTGTGCTTATATACATGGGAGTAAGTTACATAAAAATAGATAAATATTTAAAGGTAACAAAAAAATCCCTTGGAATTTTAATGTTTATAGTTACTACCATGATTTTTGTTGAGCTTATAGTATTACCTTCTTACTACGTAAAAGGTAATATGGCAAGTGCTATTATAAATCAATTTAAATCTAAGTCTGTACTTCATGGAGGTATTATATCTTTAGTAATTACTGTTCCTATAAGTTCACTTTTAGGAAAGGTAGGTAGCTATATAGTTTTATTTGCTTTATATATAATATCTTTAGTGTTAATTAATAATATTACTATAAAAGAGTTATTTACCTTTGAAAAGGTAGAAAGTAAAAAAAAGTCAAGGGATTTGAAGCAAACAAATATTGCAATTGATGAGGCTATGGAATATGTATCAGCAGATGGGAATACTAGAGACAATGGAAGCAGCGAAGAGTCGAAGATTAAAATTATAGATTTTATGAAGATGGATGAAGAAGAGAATAGATTTGAAGGAAAAATAGAAACAAGTATAGAACAACCTAATAAGTCAAAAGAAAATAGAAATAATATAGAGGATATAGATATTGACATTTCCTTTGGTGATGGAAACAAAATATATGCTTATGAACATCCTGCACCAGAACTCCTTCATAAAAATTTAAGTAGTATAGGTAAAAATAGCGATAAAAAAGACCTCCTTAATAGTGCTAATAAACTTCAAGAAACTTTAGAAAGTTTTGGAGTTGAAGCTAAGGTGATACAGGTTACAAAAGGTCCATCTGTAACCAGATTTGAATTACAACCCCATGTAGGAGTTAAGGTTAGCAAGATAGTTAATCTAGCAGATGATATAGCTCTAAACTTAGCAGCCTCAGGAGTTAGGATAGAGGCTCCAATCCCAGGAAAGGCGGCAGTAGGTATAGAAGTACCTAATAAAGATTTATCAGCAGTATTTTTAAGAGAGGTAATAGAAAGTGAAGAATTTACACTTGCTAAGAAAAATTTAGCCTTTGCCCTTGGAAAGGATATTGCAGGTAATTGTGTAGTGGGAGATTTATCTAAGATGCCTCACCTTTTGATTGCAGGAGCTACAGGGTCAGGAAAAAGTGTATGTATTAATACTCTTTTAATAAGTTTATTATATAAATATACACCTCAAGAGGTTAAATTGCTGTTAATAGACCCTAAAGTGGTAGAACTTAATATATACAATGGAATACCACACCTATTAATTCCAGTAGTTACAGAACCTAAAAAAGCTGCAGGAGCATTAAATTGGGCAGTTAATGAAATGACTAGAAGATATAAACTCTTTGCAGATAATAACGTAAGAAATATTGAAGGATATAACGACTTTGTAGAAAAGGGGATAATAGAAGAAAAGCTTCCATGGATTGTAATAATAATCGATGAGTTAGCAGACTTAATGATGGTATGTCCAAATGATGTTGAGGAATATATAGGTAGACTTGCTCAAATGGCTAGGGCTGCAGGAATGCATTTAGTAATAGCAACACAAAGACCATCTGTAGATGTAATTACAGGGGTAATTAAAGCTAATATACCATCTAGGATATCCTTTGCTGTTTCAAGTCAAATAGACTCAAGAACTATACTAGACTCTTCAGGAGCAGAGAAACTTTTAGGTAAAGGGGATATGCTATATTATCCTGTAGGTGAATCGAAGCCACTTAGAATTCAAGGAGCCTTTGTGTCTGAGGAAGAAGTAGAGACTGTAGTAGAATTTATTCGTAATGGATTAAAGGAATTAGAGTATAAAAAAGAAATCATGGATGAAATAGAAAATAGTGTTTCCAAATCTAAAGGTGGAGAAGATTGTGATGAGTTAATAGATGAAGCTATTAAAATTGTATTAGAAGAAGGGCAAGCTTCAACATCCTTGTTGCAGAGAAGGCTAAAAATAGGGTATAATAGAGCGGCTAGAATTATAGATGAAATGGAAGCTGAAGGGATTATCTCTGGTCGTAATGGAAGCAAGCCAAGACAGGTTTTTGGAAGAGATGATACCATGAGACAATAACTTCTTAATGAAACTTTCATTACAACACAAAAGAAGAGGTTTTAAATAATATATAGATCACTTAGGAGGATAAAGGTGGAAAAATTAAAATTTGGAGTAATAAATTTAGGTTGTGACAAGAATAGAATAGATGCAGAAATTATAATAAGTAGTTTGAAGAGTAGATATGAAGCGGTGACAGATGAAAGGCAGGCAGACATATTGCTAGTTAACACCTGTGGATTTATAGAAACTTCAAAGCAAGAATCTATTGATACCATATTAGAAATGGCAAAATATAAGAAAGATAAATGCAAGGTGCTCATAGCTACTGGGTGCTTAACTCAGAGATATGGTAGTGAGCTTTTAGAACTTATGCCGGAACTAGATATAATTTTAGGTGTAAATGATTATGATAAATTGCATGAATGTATTGAAAAATCTATGAAAACCGGAGAAAAGAGCTGTATTACAACTTATAGTGATACCAATATAAACATTGGTAATAGACAGGTTACAACAGGAGGAAGTACTGCTTATATAAGAATATCTGAAGGGTGTAACAATATTTGTGCCTACTGTGCAATTCCTAAAATAAGAGGAAGATACAGAAGTAGGGATATGGAAGATATCCTTAAAGAAGCTAAAGAGTTAGCTTTAAATGGATATAAGGAGTTAATTATAGTAGCGCAAGATACTACTAATTATGGGGTAGATATATATGGAAAAAAAACTTTACATATTCTTTTAAAAGAGCTAGGTAAAATTAAAAGTATAAAATGGATAAGACTTCTTTATTGTTATGCAGAAGAGCTAACTGATGAAGTTATAAATGAAATAGCTATCAATGATAAGGTGTGTAAGTATATAGATATTCCTATACAACATATCAGCGATGACGTTTTAAAGGCTATGAGAAGAAAAGGAAGAAGGAAAATAATCACTGAAAATATTAAAAAGCTTAGAGATGCAGTTCCTAATATAACTATAAGAACTACTCTTATAGTAGGATTTCCAGGAGAAACAGAAGAGAATTTCTTAGAATTGTTAAATTTTGTCAAAGAAACTAAATTTGATAAGCTAGGAGTATTTACTTACTCTCAAGAGGAAGGTACTGTGGCTGCAGAAATGGAAGGTCAAATAGAAGAAAATATTAAAGAAGAAAGACTTCACTCTATAATGATGGCTCAACAAACTATATCAACAGAAATAAATGAAAATAAAATAGGTAGAACCTATGATGTATTGATTGAAAGTAAAGAAAAAGGAACATATTGTGGAAGAAGTTATGAAATGGCTCCAGAAATTGACGGAGAGGTTTATGTAAAATCTAATAAATTAAGTATAGGTGATTTTGTTAAGGTAAGAATAAAAGATGCACTAGAGTATGATTTAATAGGAGAAATCCTTAAATAATTTTTAGATTTATATATTTATAATAAAAAAATATTAATTAATAATATAGATAAGGATATAAAGTAAAATTAGTATTAATAAACTAAATAATTTTTAGATTTTATTGTATAATGTTTGTATAAGATAAAATAATTACTATTATAGAAAATTTGTTTTTGCTATTTACAATAAGAAGTAAATTTTAATTAGGTAAACAGATTATAGGATTGTTAAATTTCAGGAGTAGGAGATGTTAATGATGAATCTTGCAAATAAGCTTACAGTGCTAAGAATAATGTTAGTTCCGATATTCTTAATATGTGCAATGATTGATACCACCGCAACTAATATTATTGCTTTATCAATATTTATTATAGCTTCAGCAACAGATAAATTAGATGGCTATATAGCTAGAAGCAGAAATCAGATAACTAACTTTGGAAAATTCATGGATCCTCTAGCAGACAAGCTTTTAGTTACCTGTGCTCTAATACTTTTAGTTGAAAAAGGAATTGTTGCTGCCTGGGTAGTAGTTGTAATAATTGCTAGGGAATTTATAGTATCAGGATTAAGAACATTAGCTGCTTCACAAGGCGTGGTAATAGCTGCAAGTAATTGGGGAAAGCTGAAGACTGTAATTCAGATGATAGCTATCATAATGGGACTATTATCTCTAGTATATAATCCAGGGTGGCTTAATATTACAACCCAGGTTACCATATACCTAGCAGCTGTTATAACTATTGGATCTGGAGTGGATTATTTTATTAAAGGAAAAGATATTATAAATATTAATGAATAATGTTTATAATTCTATAACTATGTCAAAAATGGTAAAGAGTTCCTTGAAAGAAATTTAAAGGAACTCTTTACTATAACACTTGACCTGATAAATTAAATACTATATAATAAACATATAAGAACTATTGTTCGTGATGGAAGGATGTGAACCCTAAAGGGGAATTTATGAATAACGATAAATTAAAAGCATTAGAAGCAGCTATGGGACAGATAGAAAAGCAATTTGGTAAAGGCTCAATAATGAAATTAGGGGAAGAGAGCACTTTAAATATAGACTGCATATCTACAGGATGTTTAGGGCTAGATATTGCACTGGGAATTGGCGGAGTTCCAAGAGGAAGAATAATTGAGATTTTTGGGCCAGAATCCTCTGGTAAAACTACTGTAGCTTTACATGTAGTTGCAGAAGCTCAAAAGAACGGTGGTTGTGCAGCATATATAGATGCAGAACATGCCCTTGATCCGGTTTATGCAAAGGCATTAGGCGTAGACATAGATAACTTAATAGTATCTCAACCAGATACAGGTGAGCAGGCTCTTGAAATTACAGAAGCCTTAGTTAGATCTGGTGCAATAGATATAGTAGTTATAGACTCTGTTGCAGCCTTAGTTCCAAAGGCTGAAATTGAAGGTGAAATGGGAGATGCCCATGTAGGTCTTCAAGCTAGACTTATGTCTCAAGCTTTAAGAAAACTTACAGGTTCTATAAACAAATCAAAATGCTCTACTATATTTATAAACCAATTGAGAGAAAAAGTTGGAGTTATGTTTGGAAATCCAGAAACAACTCCAGGAGGAAGAGCTCTTAAATTCTATGCCTCTGTAAGAATTGATGTAAGAAAGATAGATACTATTAAACAAGGAGAAACCTTCTTAGGAAATAGAACTAGAGCTAAGATAACTAAGAATAAAGTTGCACCACCATTTAAACAATCAGAATTTGATATTATGTATGGTGAAGGAATATCTAGGGTTGGAGATATATTAGACATTGGTGTTAAAGAAGAAATTGTCCAAAAAAGTGGCGCTTGGTTTGCCTACGGAGACGTAAGACTAGGCCAAGGAAGAGAAAATGCTAAAAACTTTTTTAAGGAAAACCCAGAAATTGCCAATGAAATAGAAAATAAAATAAGGGAAAAATACTCTTTGCCATTAAATAACAATCCAGTAAAAGTTGAGAATAAAGTAGAAGAAAAGTAAATTACTTTATTAAATCAGATAAAAGATATGTGAAGCTTTAAGTAAAAATATATAACTTAAGCTTTACATATCTTTTTTAATTAAAATTTTAAATATTGTGTATGAAATATACAAATAAATGTATAATTAAAGTATGTGATATTTTAATGTAAAAATTAAAGGTGATATTCTAATTAAAAAATTTTTTTTAAAGGTTCAAGTCGAGCCTAAGAGCTAAGTTGAGAGAATTTGTAGTATTTAGTAATAACCTTGACAATGATGTTAAAGTAATATAAAATGAATACAAATACTGGTTTAATATAAGAGGAATTGAATAGAATATGCACCTTTTCGAGCTTTCATTTTACTGCTAATATATGTCATAAAAAAAGCAAAGGAGGTGTTGGAAATTGACTGAACCAAGTCAAATTATTTTAATAATAGCTATTGCGCTAGTTGTTTGTTTAGTCGCTATTTTTGTTTTTATTTATACAAGAAAGAATATATCTTTAGCTAATGTATCTAAATCAGAGGAAGATGCTAAAAAGATTTTAGGTGAGGCACAAAAAGAAGCAGAATCTAAAAAGAAAGAAGCAATCCTTGAAGCTAAAGAAGAAGTTCATAGATTAAGAGCTGATTTTGATAAAGAGTCCAGAGAAAGAAGAAATGAAATTCAGCGATTAGAAAGAAGGGTTCTTCAAAAAGAGGAAACTTTAGATAAGAAAACCCTATCAATAGAAAGAAAAGAAGAAGTATTATCTAAAAAACAACAAGAGGTTGAGACATTAGAATCAGGAATACAAGAATTATATAATAGTGTAAGAGAAGAATTACAAAGAGTAGCAGGATTAACCTCAGAAGAAGCAAAGCAAATACTATTAGACGAAGTAAAAAAAGAAATTAAACATGAAACAGCAATAATGATTAAAGAAATTGAAGCTAAAGCTAAAGAAGAAGCCGATAAAAAGGCAAGAGAAGTTATAACATATGCTATACAGAGATGTGCAGCAGACCATGTAGCTGAATCTACAGTACATGTTGTATCACTTCCTAACGATGAAATGAAGGGAAGGATTATTGGGCGTGAAGGTAGAAATATAAGAGCCCTTGAAACTTTAACTGGAGTTGATTTAATAATAGATGATACTCCGGAAGCTGTTATTCTTTCAGCTTTTGATCCTATTAGAAGAGAGGTAGCTAAAATTGCCTTAGAAAAACTAATAGTTGATGGAAGAATACACCCAGCAAGAATTGAGGAAATGGTTGAAAAAGCGAAAAAAGATGTTGAGAATGACATAAGAGAAGAGGGCGAGCAAGCCACCTTCGAAACTGGTATCCATGGATTACATGTGGAAATAATCAGACTTTTAGGAAGATTGAAATATAGAACTAGTTATGGTCAAAATGTATTAAAACATTCTATAGAAGTTTCATACTTAGCAGGTCTTATGGCGTCAGAGCTTGGAATGGATCCTACCATGGCAAAAAGGTGTGGATTATTACACGATATCGGCAAAGCTGTAGATCATGAAGTAGAAGGACCACATGCACTAATAGGTGCTGAGTTAGCTAAAAAATGTCATGAATCTCCAATAGTTGTAAACGCTATTGCAGCTCATCATGGAGATGTAGAGTATCAATCTCTAGAAGCAGTACTAGTTCAAGCAGCAGATGCTATATCAGCAGCTAGACCAGGTGCTAGAAGAGAAACTCTAGAAGCCTATATAAAAAGATTAGAAAAATTAGAAGAAATCGCAAACTCATATGAATGTGTAGAAAAGTCATATGCAATTCAAGCCGGAAGAGAAATCAGAATTATGATTAAACCAGATGATGTTGATGATGCAGGTGCTATTGAAGTGGCTAGAGATATTGTGAAGAAAATAGAATCAGAACTAGAATATCCAGGCCAAATAAAGGTTAATGTTATCAGAGAAACAAGAGCAGTAGAATATGCAAAGTAAAATTAGGTAATGAAAAAGGTGAGTCTCCTATTTAATAGGAGGCTTTTATTTTTGTCTATTATATTAAGTGAAACTATAATTTGCAATAATCTAAAATTGTATTTTCAATAAAAGGAATTTTCAATTAAATGTAGAAATAATATATAGGATTCTAATAATATTAGTTTAATAAGTAGTAATAGTAGTAGGAGGTTTAATATGGAAGTATTAAAAGTTTCAGCAAGATCTAATCCTAATTCAGTAGCAGGAGCTCTGGCAGGAGTACTAAGACAAAGTAGTGGGGCAGAAATTCAAGCTATAGGAGCAGGCGCAATCAATCAAGCAGTAAAGGCTGTAGCTATAGCTAGAGGATTTGTAGCGCCCAGTGGAATGGACCTGGTGTGTGTACCAGCATTTACAGATGTAGAAATTGATGGTGAAGAAAGAACTGCAATTAAATTGATAGTACAATCTAAAAATAATTTTTAGGTTATAAAGACATGAAATTAAAAATTTAATTTCATGTCTTTAGTCTTTATATGTAGGTAAATAAGCTTCAGAACTTTGGACAAATGTTATAAAAAGTTAGTATGTAAATATAAAAAATGAGAATAATAATAGTAAGTTAAAATTACCATATAATCTTTACACTATATAGAATAAGTGTTATTATACAGATATGAAGTATATCTTTCATATGAAGTTCTAATGCATTTTAAAATTCATTAGATGTAGAATATCCAACTCGTTTATTATATTTTTGAGAATATAATTGAATGAAAAGGTTTAAATAATATTTCTTTTATTTGGATAGTTTTAATTATTTTATATTGTAAAGAATAAATATTAATGGGGGTAGTTATAATGATGCTATCAAAAAAAGCAATGGAAATTTCACCATCACTTACATTAGCAATTACAGCAAAGGCTAAAAAGATGAAAGCAGAGGGGATTGACGTTATAGGCTTCGGTGCAGGAGAGCCAGATTTTAATACTCCAAAAAATATACAGCAAGCTGCTATAAAGGCAATTGAAGCAGGTCAAACAAGATATACAGCGGCTTCAGGTATAATTGAATTAAAGGAAGCAGTTGTAAATAAGTTTAAAAAAGATAATAACTTAACTTATAAAACTTCTCAAATTATTATTTCAACAGGAGCTAAACAATGTTTAGCAAATATTTTTCAAGCTATATTAAATCCGGGAGATGAAGTTTTAATAGGTGCTCCATATTGGGTTAGTTATCCAGAACTTGTACAATTGGCTGATGGAGTTCCAACTTTTGTTGACACAGAAGAAAGTAATTCTTTTAAACTAACAATTGAATCTTTAGAAAAAGCAGTAACTGAAAAAACTAAAGCTATGATACTAAATAGCCCTAATAATCCAACAGGAACAGCTTATACGAAAGAAGAGTTAGAGAAAATTGCAACTTTTGCACAAAAACATGATATAATAATTATATCAGATGAAATATATGAAAAACTTTTATATGGAGAAAGTGGTCATATTTCTATAGCAAGTTTATCTGAAGATGCTTATAATAGAACAATAGTAATAAATGGGGTTTCAAAAGCTTATGCTATGACTGGATGGAGAATTGGTTATGCAGCAGCTAGTGAAAAGATAACTTCATTAATGTCAAACATACAAAGTCACACTACTTCAAATCCATGTTCAATATCTCAATATGCATCTGTAGAAGCTTTAAATGGAGATCAAAGCGAAGTTGAAAAAATGAAACAGGAATTTAAAAAGAGAAGAGATTTTATGGTAGATAAAATTAATTCTATAAATAACTTATCCTGTGTTAAACCAGAAGGTGCATTCTACGTTATGGTAAACATATCAAAGGTGTTAAATAAGGAAGTGGACGGAAAGATTATAAAAGACTCTCTTACATTCAGTGACTTACTTCTTGAGAAGGAGAAGGTTGCAGTAATACCTGGTATTGCTTTTGGAGTAGATGATTTTATAAGATTATCTTATGCTACATCTATGGAAAACATAGAAAAAGGATTGAATAGAATAGAAGACTTTGTTAATGGCATAAAATAATTTCTCGTAAATGAGGTGATAATATGCTAACAAAGGAAATAATCATTAATAATCCACAGGGATTGCATGCAAGACCAGCAACTTTATTAGTTCAAAAGGCTACTACTTTTAAGTGTGAAGTTACTATAGAATGTAATGGTAAAGGAGCTAATGCAAAAAGTCTCATTGGAGTATTATCCTTAGGAGTTAATAAGGGATATACAGTAAAAATTATAACTAACGGAACTGATGAGGAACTTGCACTTACAGAAATCATTTCTACTGTAGAAGGATTATAATTCAAATAAAAGAACTGCTTAGGCAGTTCTTTTGTTCTATAGTAGCCTTTGTAAAGGAGGAGGATTTTATGAATGAAATAATATTACATAGTAAAAAGGAACTTTATTTAGAAAAAAATAAACATTTTATTCAATGCTTCCTAGATATTAAGGGTGGAAGAAGTAAATATACAGCTATTAGCTATGAGAAAGACATAAAGGATTTTTATAATAAGTCTGATGTAACTGAAATAACCATAGAAAATATAAGAGAAATAAATATATTTCATGTTCAAAAATTTATCCTTGATTTGCAAAATCAAGGATTATCTTCTGCAACTATTAATAGAAAGATATCATCGCTTTCTGCTCTTTATAAGTGGCTTATGAAGTATGAAGATAATTACAGTGATATAAGAATTATTAAGTATAATCCTTTTGCTAATGTGAAGGAAGAAAAACCTATTGTAACTAATAAAGTTACAGAATTTTTGACTGAGGAAGAAAGTAAGATTTTACTGGGAAGTATTGATACTACAACTGTACTAGGACTTAGGAATAAAGCTATATTAGCATTAGCACTCACCACTGCACTAAGAAAATCAGAAATGATAAATATAAAAATAGGTCATATAAAAAAGTATGGAGAGTATGATGTTATAGAAGTCACTAGAAAAGGAAATAAAAAAGATTTAGTAAAGCTTCAACCTAAGGTGAAAAGTTTAATTGAAAAATACATTTTAGTTACAGGAAGAGATAAAGAAGAGTATAACAATAGTTATTTATTTATAGGACACTCCTCTAATAATAGAAATGGAGAGAAGTTAAATCCTAGTACTTTAAACTATATGCTTAAAAATATATGTAGTAAGTGCAATATAAATAAAAAATTAAAAGTTCACTCCACTAGACATACAGCTATAACTATGGCCATTACTCAAGGAGCTACCATAGAAAAAGTTAGAGAATTTGCAGCTCATAGTAGTATTGCTACTACCAATAGATATGTTCACTCTATAGACAAGCTTAAAGATAATCCAGGAGATAATATGGATATAATATAAAGTTATAGGAATTTATTAGAGGCTAAAGGCATACATTTTTAATGTAATATAAAAAATGGAGGTATGTTCATGGCTTTTGATAATGAATATGAATTTGTACCCTTGGCGCCTATGACACATAATTCTTTGCCCGATGAAATGAAAGATTTCATATCTGTATGTGGTATGATGGGAATAATGCCAAGAAATAATTTTATACATCCAATGCAAAAAGAGCTGGCTCAAGTTATAGATTTAAAAGAAACTAATGAGGACATAGATATTCCTGCGGAGACTTATTTAGATGAAGACTTTGAAGATGATGTAGAGAGATATGTAGAGGAGAATGGAAATAGATTATTGAAAGACTTTGATGATGAAAAAGACTTTAATTCTACACCGGTTTCATCAAAAGAAGATAATAATGATGAACTTATGAGGATAGAAAAAGTTATTAAATCCATAGAAAGAAATAATCTAGGAGTATTCAAATTTTTAGAAGTTAATGGAATGCCTTATGACAAGGCAAAAAAATTTATTAGAAGAGTAGTAAGGCTATCAATTCGTTATAATGAATAACATGAATAAAAAAATCGACTATGTCGATTTTTTTAATTTTTATAATAAATTATATAGTAATATTTACCTTTAATTATATATATAAATTAATAGGACACATTATTTTAAGGTTTAAATTTTAAATTATAAATTAATGTTTATTAATTAGAAATGGGGGTATAAAATGAAGTACACAAGATACAATATTAAATCTAAACCAAAGAGTAGTAACAGTTTTTTATTTTATTTAGCTATAACCTTACTTTTGGCATTACTATTAGGAACTTTTATATTTAAATTTGTACTTAAAGACTCAGGTAAAATAGGCTTTATTAAGGGTATAGATATAAATAATTCTGAACAACAACAAAATAGTGGTAAAGTACCTGGTAAAAGTGAAGTAAAGGAAGAAGGAAATTCAACTGGAATAAAGGAAGAAAAAGCTGTGTCAGAATATAATTTTTATATACTACAGTGTGGTGTATTTAAAGTTAAAAGTAACGCTAATGAAACATTAAATAAATTATCAGCCTTTGGTAATCCTTTTATAGGGCAAGAGGGAGAGCTATCTAAGGTGTATTTTGGAATGTATTCTGATAAAAACATAGAAAATGGAGCTTCAATATTAAAAGAAAAGGGAATAGATAATACTAAAGTAACTATAAATATACCTATGGAAGATAATTCTACAAAACAATTTTGTGAAATTGTAGATAGTTTGTTGCAAGTTGTAAATAAGACTTCAGAAAGTGGTGTAAAATCTATTAATACCAGTGAACTTAAAAAGTGGATAGATGGATTGGAGAAAATAGATGAGAACATGAAACAATACAATGAAGTTAATTCTTTGAAGGAATATATAAAGGCTCTTCCAGATGAAGTAGATAAAAATAAGGATGGAGAAGTATTAAAATATGTTTATGACCAGCTAATAAAGTTTAAAAAATAAGGTATATATTATTTTTAATAAGTTGATATAAGGCTATCTGTGAACAAAAGTTCACAGATAGCCTTAATTTATAAAAAAAGTTTAAAAAATTTGTTATAGTCTTGTGTAAAAAAATATTAAATGTTACACTATATTAGATATAAAATGTTATATTGGTTAATACAAATAGTATATTGCACATTTTAAATATACTGGGGGATGTTTTTTATGGGAAAATCATATAAAACCGCTAAAGAGTATGTATTTATAACTCTTCTGGGGGCTATTTCTGGAAGCTTTATTGGAGAATTTTTAGGAAATACTTTTAAAGCCTTAGATTTTTTAGGAAAAAACTACTTTATAGGATTAAAAAATCCTTTAGTCATTGATTTAAAGGTCTTAGAATTAACTTTTGGACTAGGATTTGGTTTGAATTTAATGGCTATAGTAGGTATGGTTTCAGCAATAGTATTATTTAAGAGATTCTAGGAGGAAGTTATGGATATAGTATTAGCTTCTGCATCACCAAGAAGACAGGAATTATTAAAAAGGTTAGTAGATAATTTTAAAATAGAGATTAGTAACTTTGATGAGTATTCTGTTGAATTTCAAGGTGATATAGATAAACATGTGTGTGATTTAGCTGAAGGAAAAGCTAGAAATATTTTGAATAAAGTGCAGAAAGATAGTATTGTCATAGGCTGTGATACTGTAGTATATTTAAATGGGAAAATTCTTGGGAAACCAATAAATGATAAAGATGCATTTGAAATGCTAAGGTCACTCAGTGGAAATGTACATAAAGTTTATTCCGGGCTAGTTTTAATAAACAGTAAAACCAAGGAATTAATAAGAAAAAGCGTTTGTACTGAAGTTAAATTTATGAACCTATCTGAGGATATGATACTTAGGTATATTGAATCAGGTCAATGTAATGGTAAAGCTGGTGCCTATGGGATACAAGATAATGCTGCTATTTTTGTGGAGAATATTAATGGCTGTTATTACAATGTAGTAGGATTGCCTTTAAATACTTTATATTTATCACTAAGGGAGATGGGGGTAAATCAATAAAGGAGTTAGTTTATGAACTATAAATTAAAGATTAAAGATTTACCTAAAAATGAAAGACCTAGAGAAAAAATGTTAAGGTATGGGGCAGAATACCTGTCTAATTCTGAACTTTTAGCCCTTATATTGAGGACTGGAACAAAGGAAGATAGTGTTTTAAATCTATGTGATAGGTTATTATCTCATTGTGGAGGCATAAATGGAATTTCCAGCCCCAGTATTAATGATTTAAAGCAGGTAAAAGGAATAGGGGAGGTTAAAGCTACTCAAGTTTTAGCCCTTGCAGAGCTAGCTACCAGATTTAATTCTTTTAAATCCGGTGAAGAGCATATTGTAAGTAGTCCTAAAGATGTGTCTAATTATATGATGAGACAAATGAAAGGTTTAAAAAAAGAATATTTTAAGCTAATTATGTTAAATACTAAAAACATAATTATATCAGTTAAAGATATTTCTATAGGAAATTTAAATAGTTCCATTGTTCATCCGAGAGAAGTCTTTATAGAAGCTATAAAGCTTAGTAGTGCATCAGTGATATTGTGTCACAATCATCCATCAGGTGATCCAACACCTAGCAAAGAGGATATACTAATAACTAAAAGACTAAAGGAGTGTGGAACATTACTAGGAATAGAAGTTTTAGATCATATTATTATTGGTAACGAAGCTTATATAAGCTTAAAAGAAAAAGGTATTATATAGATTGAGAGGAGAGTTTTTATGGGTTTTTTTGGAAGTACTAGAGACATTGGAATAGATTTAGGAACTGCAAACACATTAGTATATATTAAAGGAAAAGGTATCGTACTTAGAGAACCTTCCGTTGTAGCAATAAATAAAAATACAGGAAAAGTTTTAGCTGTAGGTAATGAAGCTAAAAATATGATAGGTAGAACACCAGGAAATATTGTAGCTATAAGACCAATGAAAGATGGAGTTATAGCAGATTTTGATGTAACTGAAAAAATGCTTAGACATTTTATTGAAAAAGTTGGAGGTAAAAATTCCTTTAAAAGTCCAAGAATCGTAGTTTGTTTCCCATCTGGGGTAACTGAAGTAGAGAAGAGAGCGATTGAAGAAGCAACTAAGAGTGCTGGAGCTAGAGAAGTTGGATTATTAGAAGAACCAATGGCAGCAGCTATAGGTGCTGGACTTCCAGTTGGAGAACCTACAGGAAGCATGGTTGTAGATATCGGTGGAGGTACTACAGAAGTAGCAATAATATCTTTAGGTGGAGTTGTTACAAGTATGTCATTAAGAGTTGCAGGTGATGAATTAGATCAAGCGATTATAGCATACATAAAAAAACAATATAACTTAATGATTGGTGAGAGAACTTCAGAAAATATAAAAATACAATTAGGTTCAGCTTATGAGGTAGAAGAAAAGGCAGAGAATATGCAAATTAGAGGAAGAGATTTAATAAGTGGTCTTCCTAAAGTAGTAGAAATAGGTGAAGATGAAGTAAGAGAAGCTTTAAGAGAACCTGTATACTCTATTATAGAGGCTATAAAAACAACACTAGAAAAAACACCACCAGAACTTGCAGCAGATATTATGGATAAAGGTATAATGCTTACAGGTGGAGGAGCCTTATTAAAAGGATTAGATGCACTAATAGCCCATGAAACCCATATGCCAGTAAATATAGCAGAAATACCATTAGATTGTGTAGCTGTAGGAACTGGAAAAGCATTAGATAATGTAGATATTATGAGTAGAAGATAAAAAATGAAGATATTCAAGAATAAGCTGGCAGTAATAGTTATACTACTGTCAGTGTCCTTTTTGGGGTTAATTGGTTATTCAGTTCAAAAAGACAAGATGTCCATGGTGGAAAATGGTGTAGGAAGTGCTATAAACTCTGTTCAAGGTGTTGTTTATAAAATAGGTAGTAAAATAAAAAGTTCTTTTAGTTTAGTACTTAATATAGGAAATATAAAAAGTGAAAATGATGAGTTAAAAAAACAAAATGAGAAGTTGAAATTTAATGCTATTCAAAATGATATTTTAAGAAAAGAAAATGACAGACTTAGAGGCATGTTAAACTTTGCTGATGCAAATGGTCAGTATAATTATATAGGTGTAGATATTTTGGGTTTAGTTGGAAATAATTTTTTGGATGGATATGTAATCAATAAAGGCGAAAAAGATGGAATAGAAAAAGGTATGATTGCATTGGAAGGAGAAGGACTAGTTGGTCAAGTTACTAGCGTTGGTAGTAATTGGAGTATAGTTCAATCTATTTGTAATGAGAATATGGCTGTAGCAGGATATGTATTGAGCACTGAAGAAAGTAATGGTATTGTAAAGGGTTATAAGGGAAATGAAGATAAATTTCTTACGGAAATTACAGGACTTTCCTTAGATTCAAAAATTAAAGAAGGGGACACTATACTAACCTCTGGACTAGGTGGCATATATCCAAAAGGAATTAAAATAGGAGAAGTTCTAGAAATTTATGAGGATAGAGCAAAGGTTGTAAAGAGTGCAATTGTGAAGCCTGCAGTAGATTTTAATAAGGTAGAGCAACTTGTAATTATAGTGCCAAAGGAAAAAAGAGATGTTAAAAACTAATAATAAATTTAAAAAAATATTATATTTATTTTTAATAATCACCATTCTTTTTATTTTTGATAATACCATTATAACTTTTTTTGCTATTAAAAATATATATCCAAGCGTTCTTTTTGTATTTATAGTTTGTTATTCCATGATAAATGGATATGATGAAGCAACAATTATTGGTGTTATAACAGGGATTCTTCAAGATATTTATTTTCCGGGAGTCATGGGAATTAACATGTTAATAAACATGTTAATTTGTTTAATGGCAGCTAAAATTGGAAAAGGAATTTTTAAGGATAAGGTTATAATACCTATTTTTTCAACATTCCTACTAAGTTTACTAAAGAGTATTGCTATTTTTGCTATATTTATATTAATAGGAGCTAGTAATAATTTTTTACACTTAATCATATATAAAGCTATTTATGAGATGATAATAGCTTTACTGATATATAGGATTATACTTAAGTTTAGTGAAACCAAAACTATAAAAAAGGAATGGAGATTCTAAAAAAAGTATGAAAAAAAATAAAAAAATAATTAGAAATAAAAAAAATAAAAAAAATAAAAAAAGTTTTTCAAGATATAATTTATTTTATATAGCTATGGTAGTTATCTTCATTGGAATTACTTCAAGATTACTTTTTTTACAAATAGTAATGGTAGAGGATTATAGAGAAAGAGCAAATAGCAATAAATATAAAACAGTATCCGTTGCAGCAGCTAGAGGAGATATAGTAGATAGAAATGGTAAAGTTTTTGCCGAAAGTGTACAAAATTATGTATTACAATTTAGTGAAACTGAAGAAAGTAAAAAACATTTCTTTAAAACTATGTCTAGAGTTTTTGAAATATTAGATAAAAAGCAAATACCAATTGTAGATGAATTTCCTATAATTATAAATAATGAAGGAAAGCTAGAATATAACTTTAAAGCTACCGATGAATCAAGCAGAAAATGGCTAGAACTTAGATTTAAAAAGGATAGAGGTTTTTTAGAGCAGGTAGTAAAGAAAGAATATGGTGAGGGTAAGAAGGTTTCAGAGCTTACAGATGAACAAAAAAAATATATGGATGCTTTGTTATTACAGATAACTGCAGAAGAGGCCTATAAAACTTTAGAGAAAGATTATGGTGTAGATAGATACTATGAGTTAACCCTTCATGAAAGAAGAAGATTTTTACTATTAAAAGATGCTATGAAGATGCAAAGTTTTTCAGGGTATAGCCCAGTAGTAATTGCAAACACTTTAGATCAAGAAACAGCCTTTGTATTTGAGCAACTACAACCAGATATGCCAGGTATAATAGTTGATACTCAGCCTATGAGAGCTTATCCTAATGGAGAGTTGGGTTCTGCATTTCTAGGATACATGTCTCAAATTAACCCTTGGGAACAAGAAAAATATGAAGAAAAGGGTTATGATGTAAGTACTGATGACATAGGAAAAGCAGGTATTGAAGCAGCTTATGAATCCTATTTAAAGGGAACTAAGGGACAAGAGAGTATAGAAATTAATAAGCAGGGACGTAGAGTTAGAACTCTAGGACAGGTAGAAGCTTATCAAGGAAAAACTGTGCAATTAAATATTGATATGGATGTACAAAGAGCTGCAGAAAAGGCACTAGATGAAGTGATGACTAATCTTCAAAAGAGTGGAAAAAATTATTATGGAGATAGTACTAACGCCACTAGAGGAGCAGCTGTAGCCATAAGTACTAAGGGGGAAGTGTTAGCCCTTGTTAGTAAACCAGGCTTTGATCCTAATATATTCACAGACCCTGGAAAATTAACTACTGAATTGTCACAACAATATTTTAACCCAGATTTAGAAGCTATGGGAAAAGAGTATATAAAAAAAAGAGGTCTTGCAAATATAAAGGGCATTTTAACAGATAAGGAATTAACTTTAAGTTTAGCAGAAAGAGAACAACTATTGCTTGATAGAATGTTCCCAATAGATAAAAGTATACCAGGAAATACTACAAGAAGAGAAGATAGATATGATATATTCCCTAAACCTTTTTATAATTACGGAACCTTATCGTTAGTTCCACCAGGATCTACCTTTAAACCGGCTACTGCGCTTGCGGGGTTAGAGGAAGGTGTTATTACTGAAGACACTACAGTTATAGATGATGGATATTATACTAAGAGATATTCAAGTTATAAAGGAGCATGTTGGATATATAATATGCATGGTGGCTCTCATGGACGTACAAATGTGAAAAAAGCTTTAGAAGTTTCGTGCAACTATTTTTTCTATGACGTAGCTGATCGTCTTTTTGTGAAAGGCGGAGCAGAGAATAATCCTAAAAATGCTTTAGATTTAATAGCAAAATATGGTTGGCAACTAGGGCTAGGATTACCGCAAGGTAGCGATTTAAAAGCTTCTACAGGTATAGAAATTGAAGAAAATTTTGGTCAAATATATAATTATGAATCAAGTAAAAATGTTCAAGCCAATACATTTATAAATCGAATGGCTGAAGACTTACAAAAAGGAATTAGCTCAGTGAATGCATCATCTCACTACAAGCCTTTTGATATTACTCAACAAGATGAGAGTGGTAGCAGAAAAGAATTAGAACAAATAAAACTTACTAACTCTAAGAAAAAGACTTTAGTGGATACTATTAGGGGTGAAATGAAAAAAGATGAAAGATCTGACTATGATAGTATTATGAAAATATTGAAGCCTTTAGTTGAAGATATTATTAACACTAACGAAGATATAAAGGCATTAGGATATTCTGAAGCAGATATAGATAATATTGTTCGTGCAATGTATAATGCTATAAATGATACTAATGTATATATTAAATCCGCAGCTAATGCCTATGATGCATCCATAGGTCAAGGTATGAATCAATTTACACCACTACAACTAGCTAGTTACCTTGCTACCCTTTTAAATGGTGGAGAAAGATATGAAGTAAAGCTAGTTGATAAAATCATTGATAGTAAGACTAAAGAAGTAATAGAAGATATAGAACCAAAACTTATAAGTAAAGCTAGTTTCAATAAGGCAAATATCGATATTATTAAAGAGGGAATGGGAAAGGTTACTCAAGGAGAAGATGGTACATCATCTACAGTATTCAATGGGTTTCCTATACGTACTGGAGGTAAAACAGGTACATCTAATATAATATCAACTGAAGAGATGCAAAAAGCTACTGGAAGGGATGCAGCTTCTGTATATGTAGGCTTTGCACCCTTTGATAATCCAGAGATTGTAGTATGTTCTATAGTATTTGATGCTGCCCATGGTGATGGAACTATTGCCAAGGCAATGTTCGAAGCTTATTTTAAGGAAGAAATATTAAAAACTAATCCTAATTATGAATTTAAATATAAATAAAGAAAATAACAAATGGATTACCATTTGTTATTTTTTTAAAGGAATATTGTTATATAATAAGTATTTCAACAAAAAAATTATTTTTTCTCAATATAAAGAAGGAATTTAGGCTCTATACGTTGAAATAGTAAGAATATCTCGATATGTGGAGGTTGCATATGCAAGATGATGGTATAAAATTTAAAGGCGAAAAAGATGGACTTAATTTAGTTGTAAATATTAAACTCTTTAGCTCTATAGAAAGCTTAATTGAAGCATTGAGAGTAAAGCTTCGAAAGGGTAGAAGGTTCTATAAGGGTGCCTCCATTAAAATAACTGTAGATATGAGGCAGTTGGAATCTAGAGATTTAAGAGCAATAAGAGACTTTTTATCAACGGAATTTATGATAAAGGATTGCTCCTTTATAAATTTAGAAGATAGTAATAAAAAGGTTTTTAATGGTATACATGAAGGAAAAACTAAATTTGTCAGAAAAACTATAAGAAGTGGTCAAAGATTTGAATATTCAGGAAACATAGTTATTGTAGGAGATGTTAATTCTGGAGCAGAGGTATATGCCGCAGGAAATATAGTGGTATTAGGCTCTGTTAAAGGTAGTGTGTATGCTGGGATTAATGGTAATAATGGTGCTATAATAGCAGCCTTTGCATTAACACCACAAATAATGCAAATTGCTGATCTTATCACTAGATCTCCAGAAGATATGGACAAACCTAGGTATCCAGAATTGGCAAGAATTAAAAATGGAAATATTGTTTTAGAACCATATTCAATAAATAAATATATTTAATCGGAGGTATTAGTAAATGGGAGAGGCTATAGTTATAACATCTGGGAAAGGTGGAGTAGGAAAAACTACTACTACAGCAAACATAGGTACAGCTTTAGCATCAATGGATAAAAAAGTAGTTGTTATCGATGGAGATACAGGATTAAGAAACTTAGATGTTCTCATGGGACTTGAAAATAGAGTGGTATTTACATTAGTTGATGTTATTGAAGAAAAGTGTAGATTGAAACAAGCACTTATAAAAGATAAGAGGTTTAACAATTTATTTCTTCTTCCAACAGCACAAACAAGAGATAAAAATGATGTAGATATAAATGAAATGTTAAGAGTAGTAACCCAGTTAAAACAAGAGTTTGATTATGTAATTTTAGACTGTCCTGCGGGTATTGAACAAGGTTTTGAGAATGCCATTGTAGGGGCAGACTGGGCTATTGTTGTTGTAAATCCAGAAATCACATCTGTCAGAGATGCAGATAGGGTTATTGGAAAATTAGATGCGAAAGGGATAGAAAGACAGGAACTTATAGTTAACAGAATGAACTTTGATATGGCTAAGAATGGGGAAATGTTGACTATAGAAGATATAAAGGAGTGTTTAGCTATTAAAGTTATAGGGGTAGTTCCAGATGATAGAAAAGTAACCATATCTACTAATAAAGGTGAGCCTATAGTGTTAGACAGTTCTGCTTATGCTGGTCAAGCCTTTAAGAATATTGGAAGTAGAATTTTAGGAGAAGAAGTACCATTCCTAGATTTTAATGAATTATACGGTCAAAAAGGATTTATGGGTGCAATAAAAAAATTATTTGGAGGAGGTAGAAATTAGATATGGACTTGTTTAAAATTTTTTCAAGCAAAGTATCTTCAAAGGATATTGCTGCAGATAGATTAAAACTTATTCTAGTCCATGATAGAGCTACCGTTTCGCCAGATTTTTTAGAGAATATTAAAATGGAGTTGCTTAAGACTATATCTAATTATGCAGAAATTGAAAGTGGAGAAGAGATTGAAATAAGAATAACTACTAGTGATGAATATGATGGGAACTCCCCAGCTTTAGTGGCTAGTATACCTATTAAAAAAGTTAAGAGAAGGTAATCAAAAAAGCTATGTTTTCATAGCTTTTTTTCCTTGTTATGATATAATAGGAACAGGTATGGAGGGAGATGCAAATGAATAAATTATTAGAAAAATTTAAAATTAATGATAAGTTAATTAAAAATATAGATTTTAGTATTTTAATTGTAGTATTTTTAATTGTAGCCTTTGGTATAGTTAATATTTATTCTGCCATTGGAGCTAAGTATGCCATGCTTCAATTTGCTTGGATGATTGTAGGTATGATAACTATATACTTCATATTAACTTTAGACTATGTTCAACTTTTAAATTATGCCCCTGTTATATATTGGGCAGCAGTTATACTTTTGCTTTTCAATGATATAACCGGTAAAGCGGTAAATGGAGCTAATGCATGGATTCAAATAGGAAATAGAGCCATTCAACCTGGAGAGTTTGCCAAAATAGGTATGATTCTTATGGTTGCAAAGGTTATAGAAGATGCTGAAGGGGATATAAATAATTTAAAAACATTTTTTAAGGTTTTATTTTATGCAGTAATTCCAGTGATACTAATTGTAATACAACCAGATATGGGACTTACCATGGTTTCGTTTTTTATAATGTTAGGTATAGTGATTGTAGCAAACTTAAATTGGAAGGTCATAGTTGGAGGACTTACTGCATTAACAGCTGCTGTTGTAGGATTCTTTTATTCACCTTTTATGAAACCATATTGGAAATTAAGGTTTTTAGCAGTTATTAACCCGGAAGACTATGCACAAACAGAAGGGATGCAGTTAATTCAATCTAAAATAGCCATAGGTTCTGGTGGAATATTTGGTATGGGATTTATGAATGGAAAACAATATAAGTTTGTACCAGAAAACCATACAGACTTTATCTTTGCTGTATTAGGTGAAGAATGGGGATTAGTTGGCGCTCTAGTACTTATGATGTTATATGGAATACTTTTATGCAAACTTATAAATATAGCAAAGAACTCAAAAGATATAGCTGGAGGTATTATAGTGGTAGGTGTAATAGCATCTATACTATTTTCAATAATTCAAAATATCGGGATGACCATTGGATTACTTCCTATATCAGGTATAACATTACCTTTTGTTAGTTATGGTGGAAGTTCTATGTTAACTTATTTTATATCTTTAGGATTAGCTTTAAATATAGGTATGAGAAAGAATAAAATTAATTTTTAGGAGTGATTTAAATGAGAGTTGCATTGGTTGCACACGATAAAAAGAAGGATGACATCATTGATTTTGCTAAAAGATATAAGGATGTGCTAAAGGATCATGAACTTTATGCTACAGGCACTACAGGGAAACTTATAAATGAAATAGTTGGTCTTCCTATATATAGATTTTTATCAGGCCCCTTAGGCGGCGACCAACAAATAGGAGCAAGACTTGCAGAAGGAAATATGGATATGATAATTTTTTTAAGAGATCCTCTTACAGCTCAACCCCATGAACCTGATGTAACAGCCCTTATAAGACTCTCAGATGTTCACTGTATACCTCTTGCAACTAATATAGGTACAGCAGAAGTATTCATGAAGGCTTTAAAAAACAGATAATAAAATTAATAATAATATTAATAAAATAAGCTGTCTCAAGACAATTTGTCAATCTTTTTAAAATGTTGAATTTGTACTTTAATATAAGTCCATGATTAACATTATTTTAGGATTGGCATATACTGAGACAGCCTTTTTTTATTATGCTCTTATGAAAATAAATTTTCATACCCATCATAAAGTTAGTTTTTTTTAATATATATAAATTAGTAATAATAAATTATGGGGGGATATTTTATGGGAATTTATAATGAATATTATCAAAAATATTATTCTAATATGAAAAAACAAACAGGAACCAGTGAGTATAAACCTACAAAATATAGTGGAAATAGTACTAAAGGTAGTAACAATAAATTAAATAGTAGAAGAAATACCTTCCCCATTTATTTAAACATTTTTGGGAAAGGATTTGCTAATATATTGATTATTCAATGCGTAATAGTTCTAGTTCTTCTAGCTGGACTATTTCTCGCTAGAACATATCCTAACAGTTACGTTAATAAGGTATATGATAAGAGTATAGCAATTATAAATAATGGTTTATTGAAGGAAAAAAATATTACTGTGGAAAATATAGTCCAAGCATTTAAAGAGAAAAATATATTGGATGTATTTAAGGAAGAAAAAATAACTGAAGTTTTTAATGAAGTAAAGTCTATGGTTAGTTTTGAAGAAAAGAAAGAAAATTATATAAAAGAAAACTATGTAAACCCCATAACCATAAAGGATAAAAATCAAATCACTATAAAAGATAATAGACTTTCTTTAAGCCTAACTAATGAAAGTGATATAAAGGCATCCTTTCCAGGAAAGGTAAAGAGTGTCACTGAAGGAAAAGAAATTACTTTAATCCTAGACTATGGTGATGGTATTGAGATGAAATATTATGGTCTAAGCGGTAGCAAAGTTAAAATTGGAGATGCTGTTGATACAGGAGAAGTTATCGGTACAGTTAAGGGAGATGAAGGCAATATATTAAGTATAGAAGTATTTTATATGGGAAATATTTTAAACCCAGAGAAATGCTTTAATTTTGAAACTATGATATAGCAAGATTATTAGGGGGAAATCATTGATACGAATAAGCAAATACTTAATACCCTATATAATTTTAATATTGATTATAGGATTTAAAAGTGAGTTAATTATAGGTTTTATAATCATAATCATCCATGAAATTATTCATTTAATAACAGCAAGAATATTAGGTTATTCAGGATTTTCTATAGATATATTACCAATAGGTACTACACTAAAATTAAAGGAGCTAGAAGAGGCAACTCCTAAGGAAGATATTATTATATCCTTAAGTGGTCCAATAGGGAATTTTTTAATTGCTTTAACTAGTTATTTTTTAGGCAGATATTTTTCTAATTCTAATTTTATTGAATTTTGCAATTATAATTTAGTTATAGGCATATTTAATCTTATACCAGCATTTCCTTTAGATGGAGGTCGTATATTAAGAGATATTCTTAATATTAAGCTCATATATAAAAAAGCTAATAAGATTGCGCTAAATATAAGTATAGTAATAGGATATATATTTGGAGCAATCTTTTTAATGGGATTATGCATGGAGCGACTGGTTTTAGATTTTGCCTTTTTTTCTATATTTATATTAATGATTTCCTATAAGGAAAAAGGGAGGATAGCTTATATAATAATGGGATATATCATCAAAAAAAAGGAAAAGCTAATAGGTAGAGGATACCTAGAAAATAAAAGTATTTCTGTTTATTACAAAATAAATATATTACAATTAATAGAATTAATAGATAAAAACAAGTATAATGTATTTACTGTACTTGATGATGAAATGAACATGATAGGAGTTTTATATGAAGAGGACATATTAAATGGAATTAAGGAATTGGGAAATATAACTCTTGAAGAACTTCTAGAAAGCTATGAAAAATAGTATAGTTACTTGAAATATTATATAGTTGTGCTAAAATGAAACTTAGCTTTAGCGGATGTAAAATCCTCTTAAGCTAAGTTGAATTAACTTAAGGAGGATACTCAATGAATAAAATTTCCGACGATATTTTGTACAGAGTTGAGAAACCAGCTAGATATATAGGTGGAGAATTAAACTCATATAATAAAGATAAAAACAGTGTAGATATTAGATATGCTTTTTGTTTCCCAGATGTTTATGAAGTGGCAATGTCCCACTTGGGAACAAAAATTCTATATCATCTTATGAATGAGAGAGAGGATACCTTCTGTGAAAGATGCTTTGCACCTTGGCCAGATATGGAAAAACTACTAAGAGAAAATAACATTCCACTAGGAACTCTTGAAACTAAGGATTCCCTTAGTGAATTTGATATTTTAGGATTCACTCTTCAATATGAAATGAGCTATACTAATATTTTAAATATGTTAGATATGTGTAATATACCAGTTAGAGCTTCAAAAAGGGGAGAAGAATATCCTATCATCATGATGGGAGGTCCTTGTGCTTATAACCCTGAGCCTTTATATGATATAGCTGATGTCTTCATATTAGGTGAAGGAGAAGAAGTTACCCATGATGTTTTAGATGTTTATAAGGAAATGAAGGGTAAATCAAAGGCCGAATACCTAAGAGCTATTTCAAAGATTCAAGGAGTTTATGTACCATCCATTTATGACGTAAATTACAATGAAGATGGCACTATTAAGGACATGACTCCAAAGTATGAGGATGTACCTAAAACTGTTAAAAAGAGAATAGTTTCAGATTTTAATGCTAACAATTCTCCAGAAAAATTCATAGTTCCTTATACAGAAATTATTCATGATAGAATAGTTATAGAGACCTTTAGAGGCTGTACAAGGGGATGTAGATTCTGCCAAGCAGGAATGATATACAGACCAGTTAGAGAAAAAACCACAGAAAAGCTTATGGAAGAAATCGATATTCTAGTAAAAAACACAGGTTATCAGGAGATTTCTCTAAGTTCCTTAAGTATTTGTGATTACTCTAATATCCAAAACTTAATATTTTCTTTAATTGAAAAGTATGGAGAAGAAAAAATAGGAGTATCTATACCATCAATTAGAATAGATGCCTTCTCTGTAGATTTAATAAAGGAGATACAAAAGGTAAGAAAGACAGGATTAACATTTGCTCCAGAAGCTGGAACTCAAAGGATGAGAGATGTAATAAACAAAGGAGTAACAGAAGAAGACTTATTAAGATCTGCTAGAAATGCCTTTGAATCAGGTTGGTCAACTATAAAGCTATACTTTGTTATAGGACTTCCTTACGAAACCGTAGAAGACGTAGAAGGAATTGCACATTTAGCAGAAAAGGTAGTAGAGGAATACTTCCATGTACCTAGGGATGTAAGAAAGAGGGGCTTAAGAGTTACAGTAAGTACTTCTATATTAGTACCAAAGCCATTTACACCTTTCCAATGGGCTCCAATGAATCAAGTGGCTGAAGTGAGAGAAAAAATTTCAAGTCTTAGAGATGCTATAAAAAGTAAGGCTATTAACTACAATTGGCATGAATCGGCACTTAGCTACCTAGAAGCAGTATTTGCAAGAGGGGATAGAAAACTTTGTGATGTTCTAGTGAAGGCCTTTGAAAAGGGCGCTAGGTTTGATGGCTGGAACGAGTACTTCAACTTTGAATTGTGGCAAGAAGCTTTTGAAGAATGTGGGGTAGATGGAGATTTCTATGCTTATAGAGAAAGAAGTTATGATGAAATCTTACCATGGGACTTCATTGATATAGGAGTAAGTAAAAGCTATCTAATAAGTGAAAATGAAAAAGCTAAAGAAATGGTTTTAACACCAGACTGTAGAGAGAGATGTACAGGATGTGGAATCAATACTAGCTTTAAGGAAAGGGAGTGCTTTCATGGTGCGTTATTTAATAAAATACACTAAAGAAAGTGAAATAAAGTTTTTATCTCATTTAGATTTAATGAGAACTATACAAAGAGTTATAAGAAGAGCAAAACTACCAATAGAGTATTCTAAGGGGTTTAATCCTCATATGAGCATATCTATAGCACAACCCCTATCAGTAGGGGTATATTCTACAGGAGAATATTTAGATGCAGTGTTTATTGAAGCATTTGATGAAAATGAAATTCTAAAGACTTTAAATGAAAATACAGTAGGTGGAGTTAAATTTTTATCCGTTACCAAGGTAGCCAGAAAAGAAGGACAGAAAAATCAACAAGCAATGGCTACCATAGATGCAGCTAAATATATAATAAAGTTTAAACTTCAGGATGAGTCTGCACTAGATATAGATTCTTTATTGGATTTAAGTCAATGGACAATTTTAAAGAAATCTAAATCAGGAGAAAAGGAAACAGATATTAAGCCTTTAGTTAAAGAAATAAAGTACTCCATAGATAATGAAATATTAATCATAGAAGGACTTCTTAGTTGTGGAAGCAGAGAAAACCTATCAGCAAGTTTACTTAGTGAATTTATAAAAACTCATGTAAAGGGAATTAAGGAAGATGCCTTTGTTGATATAAAAAGAGTAGAAATGTATGCTTTTAAAGGAAAAGAACTACTTACACTTCAAGAGTATTTTGCACAGTACTAGGAGTTGATTTAATGAAAAAAATATTCATTGAAAGACAAAATACATTATTAAAGATTGCAGTGAAATATGGTGATATTCTTAAAGAGTGCTTTATAGAAGAAGATACAGAAAGTCCTAAGGTAGGAGACATATATAGAGGTGTAATTAAAAATATAGTACCTTCTATTCATGGTGCTTTCGTAGACATAGGTTATGAAAAAAATGGATATCTTTCCCTAGAAAAAAATCAGCATATAAACACCTTAAAAAAAGGTGATGAAGTTATGGTAGAGGTAGTAAAGGAAGAGATAGATAAAAAAGGTCCAAAGGTAACTAGAAACATCTCCTTACCAGGAGCCTATGCAGTACTTACTAAAGAACATAGCCATATAGAAATTTCAAAAAAGATTAAAACACCAAATTTTAAAGAATTAATAGAAGAAGATATATCAAAACCTGAGGATGTTGGAATAATAATTAGAACAAAAGCAGAAAATATTGATATAAACATTTTAAAGGAAGAAATAAGTGAGTTAATACATAGATATGAAGAAATATGTAATAAGTTTGCTTACTCATCTAAAGTAGGACCTCTTTATAAAGATAATGGGATTCTAAGTAGGGTCTTAAGAAATTATACTGAAGGTGGAGCTGAGATAGTAGTTGATAATTATGAAGATTACCTTTACTATGAAAAGTTAATTAAAGAAAAGCGCTTAGAAAATCTTCATCTAAGTTTTTATGAAGGAGCTTTATCCATATTTGATAATTATGGCATAGAAAAAGAAATTTTAGCGTTAAGACATAATAAAATTAACTTATCCAGTGGTGGTAACATTGTGTTAGAACGTACTGAAGCCATGAATGTGGTGGATGTAAATACGGCTAAAAACATAAAGCCATCCTTAAAGGAAAAAAATATTTTAGTAACTAATATGGAGGCTGCTAAGGAAGTAGTAAAACAGATAAGACTGAGAAATCTAGGTGGGATAATAGTAGTAGATTTTGTAGATATGAAATCTCATGAAGATAAAGCTGAAGTTTTAAAAGTTTTACAAGAAGAGTTTAAGGATGATAAGCATAATACTAAAATATATCCTTTCACAGAATTAAATTTAGTTCAGATAACTAGAAAAAAATATGGCAAATCCATATGTGATTATGTTTTTAATTCCTGTGTTTATTGTAAAGGTACAGGAGAAAAAGTATCTTTAGAATATATATTAAGCATTTTAAAAGGTAAAGTGAAAAAAATAAAATCAGAGCAGGGAATTAGAAATATCTATATAGAACTAGATAGAAACTATGAGAATGAAATAAACAATGATATTGTAACTTTTGTGGAGAAATTAGATGGGCTAGACTGTGATATTTTTATTAGATTTCAGGAAAATCTAGATAATTTTAAAGTTGAATCTTTAATTTTTCATAGCCAAATTGAAGCTATGCAAGAATTAAAAGTATTTTCTGCAAAAACTAGATATAAGTAATAATTTTGAAAAACATGGTAGTATTAGAGGTGATAGTCATCAATAAAAAAATACCATAAGTTGCTTTACAATCATCAGCGTATGTGTTAAAATGTCATTTGTAGACCGCACACATAAGGTTTTTAAACTAACTTATAAAATTTTGTAAAGAATTTGTAAGTTATACCTGAGATGGCGAGACTGGATTGAGGAGGTGTATTTAATGTACGCAGTTTTACTTACTGGAGGAAAGCAATACAGAGTTCAAGAGGGAGACGTTTTATTCGTTGAAAAACTTGAAGCTGAAGTTGATTCAACTGTAGAATTCGATAAAGTTTTAGCAGTTGGAAAAGAAGACGGTTTAGTAGTTGGAAAGCCTGTAGTTGAAGGAGCTAAAGTTGTTGCTAAAGTAGTAGCACAAGGAAAAGCTAAGAAAGTTATAGTTTTCAAATATAAGCCAAAGAAAGACTACAGAAAGAAACAAGGTCATAGACAACCATTTACTAAAGTTGTAATTGAGAAGATTGAAGCTTAATTATGATTAAGGTAACTTTCAAGAGAATAAAGAGCATGTTAGTATCATTTCATGTATATGGGCATGCTGAGTATTTTGATGTTAAGCAAAATACAACTGTTTATGATGATGTTGTTTGTGGTTCTGTAAGTAATTTAGCCCAGGTAACAATCTTAGGAGTGTTAGAGGTGCTAAAGTTAAAACCTACATATATCGCGGAAGAGGGAAATATAGCTTTAGATGTATCTAAGTTATCTCATGTGGAAATAGAAAGTACACAAGTCCTACTAGAAACGATGTTATTGGGATTAAAGAATTTAGAAATTAGTTATGGAAAATATATCAAAGTTGTAGTAGAGGAGGTGCAGTGATATGTTACTAATAAACCTTCAGTTATGTGCTCATAAAAAAGGAGTAGGTAGCTCTAAGAACGGTAGAGATAGTGAATCTAAGAGATTAGGGGTTAAACGTGCAGACGGACAATTTGTACTTGCAGGAAACATCCTTGTAAGACAAAGAGGAACAAAAATTCACCCAGGTACAAACGTTGGTATCGGTGGAGATGACACTCTTTTCGCTAAGGTTGATGGAGTTGTAAGATTTGAAAGAATGGGTAAAAGCAAGAAAAAAGCTAGTGTTTATCCAATCGATGTAGAAATTGCAATAGCTGAATAGTTAATTAAGCACCCGTAAGGGTGCTTTTTTATGACATAGGACAATTATTTACTCATAGGGCAATTATTTATTCTATGTTATAAAAAAACATCCCTAGGTGTTAATTAGTTTTAAAATAAAACATAGGTAAAATTATTATTTTTGTAAATAATAATAATATACTCATACTTAATTCGTAAAAATATCAAAGGATATTTTGTTAGGAAGGTGAAATAATAATGTTTATAGATACAGCCAAGATTTTTGTACAGTCCGGAGATGGTGGTAATGGTTCCATTCATTTTAGAAGAGAAAAATTTGCTCCACTAGGTGGACCAGATGGTGGAGATGGTGGAGACGGTGGAAGTGTCATATTAGTAGTAGATAGTAATATGACTACCCTATTAGATTTTTCTTATCACCGTAAATTCGTAGCTCCGAATGGAGGAAAGGGTGAAGGCTCTAAATGCTACGGAAGGGGTGGAGAAGATATTATTATCAGAGTTCCAATGGGAACTATAGTTAAAGACTTTGAAACAGATAAAGTTATGTGTGACTTAGCTCATGATGGCGATAAATTTGTAGTATGTAAAGGTGGAAAAGGCGGAAAAGGAAATGCAAAATTTTGTACTCCTACAAGACAGGCGCCAAACTTTGCAGAGCCAGGTATGCCAGGAGAAGAAAGATGGATTAAGTTAGAACTTAAACTTTTAGCAGATGTAGGACTTCTAGGATTCCCTAATGTAGGAAAATCAACACTTTTATCCATGGTATCTAAGGCTAGACCAAAGATAGCTAACTACCACTTTACTACTATAAAACCAAACCTTGGAGTAGTAGCTGTGAAGGGTATAGAACCTTTTGTTATTGCTGATATACCAGGTATCATAGAAGGAGCAGCAGAGGGAGTAGGATTAGGATTAGAGTTCTTAAGACATATAGAGAGAACTAGAATGCTTATTCATGTAGTTGATATTTCTGGAGTTGAAGGAAGAAATCCTATAGAAGACTTTAAAAGAATTAATGAAGAACTTAAAAAATATAGCATAAAGCTATGGGATAGACCACAGATAATTGCAGCAAATAAATCTGATATGCTCTATGATGAAGAAGTTTATGAAAACTTTAAAAAAGAATTACAAGCTATGGGCTATGATAAGATATATAAGATATCTGCAGCTACCAATGAAGGTGTAGATGATCTTATGAAGGCTGCAGCTGAAATGCTTAGCACAATTCCTGTTAAGGAATTAGAGATTTCAGAAGAGGATAAATTTATTCCTGAAGAAAAGAGATTTACATATGAAATAAATGAAGTCGAAGAAGGTATATTTGAGATTACAGGATCCTTTGTAGATAGATTATTAACTAGTGTAAATGTAAATGAGCCAGATTCATTAAGATACTTCCATAAAGTTTTAAGAAACAAAGGAATTATCGATGAGTTAAAGGATATGGGAATACAAGATGGTGACCTAGTAAGATTAAATGATTTTGAATTTGAGTTCTTATTATAAAATTAGGGGGAAATAAATAACATGATAACAACAAAACAAAGAAGCTATCTTAGATCTCTTGGAAGTCAATTAGCACCTATATTCCAAGTAGGAAAAGGTGGCATAGAAGAAAACTTTCTTAAGCAGATAGATGGGGCTCTAGAATCAAGAGAGCTAATCAAGATAAAAACTTTAAATAATAGTGGGATTACAGCAAGAGAAGCTTCAGAAATTTTATGTGAAGAATTAGGTTGTGAAGGAATTCAAGCTATAGGAAGTAAATTAGTTATCTATCGAAAATCTAAGAAAAATCCTAAAATAGAACTTCCTAAATAATATACATTTAATAGAGTTTTAGAAACCTTTAAATATATGTAACTTTTAAACAAGTATTCCAATTGCAGTTGGTAAAATACTTCATATATGGTATTATAATTTAAAGAGGTAATAGCATGAAAAAGGCGATTTTTGGAGGAACTTTTGATCCTATACATATAGGACATATTCATATAGCTTATGAAGCACTATATAATTTAAGCCTAGATGAAGTCATATTTATGCCAAATGGTCGACCGCCACATAAAAGGGCTAGGGCTGTGACAGAAGAGAAAATTAGGTATAAAATGGTTTATCAGGCCATAAAAGGTGAGAAAAAGTTCTCCATAAGTGATTTTGAGATGAAAAGTGACAGTTTAAGTTATACTTATAATACTCTAATGCAGTTTAACCATAGAGAACCTTATACTCAATGGTATTTCTTAGTTGGAGTAGATAGTTTAATGACTTTAAGGCAGTGGAAAAATATTCACATAATATTAGATAACTGCACTTTAGTTGTGTTTTCTAGAACTGGATATGCTATGGATGATGTATTAAAAATGAAAAAGGATTTAGAGAAAGAGTATGGCAAAGAGATAATCTTGTTAGAAATGTCTCTTTTAGATATATCATCTACAGAAATTAAAAAGAAAATTTCAGAAGATAAAATGGTTAATTACCTTCTTCCCCAAGGGGTAGAGGAGGTAATTAATCAATATAATTTATATAGAAATAAGGTGTAAGGTATGTGGCAGGAAAATAGAATAAAAGATTATATAAAAATTCATCTTACCAAGGAGAGATATAACCATAGTTTAGGTGTAATGAAAACTAGTGAAGACCTTGCAAAACATTATGGTATAAATCCTAATAAAGGTAGAATAGCTGGGCTTTGTCATGATTGTGCTAAAAATTTTTCTGCCAATGATTTAATTAATAAAGCAAGGAGTAATGGAATAATTATTTCAGATATATATTACAAATCTCCTCAGCTTTTACATGGTTTAATTGGAGCATACATATCAAAGGAAATGTTCCATGTGGAAGATGAAGATATTTTAAATGCAATAAAATATCATACTACAGGACGAGAAAATATGTCAACATTAGAAAAAATAGTTTATATTGCTGATTGTATAGAGCCTTCAAGAAATTTTAAAGGTGTGGAAGAATTAAGAACTTTAGCCTATGAGGATTTAGATAAAGCTCTTTTAAAATCCTTTGACGATACTATAATGTATATTTTATCTAGAAACTCAATAATGCATATAGATACCATTAAAGCTAGAAATTATTTGTTAGTTACTAAAAGAAACTGATATTACTAGGTAAAAATTATCTAATAATATATAATAATTTAATTTGGGGAGGCAAAAAAATGGATAAAATCATAATCAACACTGAAAAAGCACCTGCAGCTTTAGGACCATACTCACAGGCAGTAAAGGTAGGAAATTTACTATACACTTCAGGTCAATTACCAATAAATCAAGCTGGAGAATTAGTAAATGATGATATACAAAAGGCTACAGCTGTGTGCTTAGAAAATGTTAAAGCTATTCTTGAAGAGGCTGGTACGTCCTTAGATAAAGTTGTAAAAACTATGGTATTTATAAAGGATATGAATGACTTTGCAGCCATGAATGAAGTATATGGAAAGTATTTCAATGCAAATCCACCTGCAAGATCTTGTGTTCAACCAGGTAAATTACCAAAAGATGCTTTAATAGAAATAGAAGTAATAGCAATAGTAGAATAATTAAGTATATGATTAAGCCTCCTACACAAGGAGGCTTAAATATTTATAAATAGAGGTGACTAGAAGATGAGTTTTATTACATATAAGGTAGGAAAAGAAGGCCAGGATGTGAAGATAAGAGACTACATGAAGGAGAATTTAAATCTTTCCGGTAGATTCATTCGTGGTTCCGCTATGGATAGAAGATTAAGAGTAAATGGTAAGGAAGTAAAGCTTAACTATAAACTTCAAGAAGATGATGTTATTGAAGTTACTGTTAATGCAGAGGAAAGCCAAAATATAGAAGGTGAAGATTTAAACATAAAGGTTATTTATGAAGATGATGATCTATTAATAGTTGATAAGCCTTCTTTTATGGTAGTTCACCCAACTAAAAGTCATCCTATGGGAACCTTAGCCAATGGAGTTATTCATCATTTTAGAAGTAATAATGATAATTCAATAGTAAGATTAGTTAGTAGATTAGATAGAGATACTTCTGGACTTATTATGATAGCTAAAAATCAATTTTCTCACATGAATTTAGCAAAATCCATGGAGAAGAATTTAATTAAAAAGTCTTATTTAGCTATAATTCATGGAAACCTTGAAAATCAAGAAGGTACTATAGACTTACCTATAGGAAGATCTACAGATGAAACAATAAAAAGAGCAGTTTTAGAAGATGGTCAAAGAAGTATTACTCATTACAAGATAAAAGAGAGCTATAAAGAGGGAACTTTAGTAGAATTGGTCTTGGAGACTGGAAGAACCCATCAAATAAGGGTACACTTAAGCTATGTAGGATGTCCTATATATGGAGAACAACTCTATAGTGATTTTAATGATGAAGAATTAATAAGTCGTCAAGCTCTACATGCTTATGCTCTAACATTGCCACATCCTCGAAGTGGTGAGATTTTAAACTTTGAAAGTACTCTGCCAGAGGATATGACAAAGCTTATACATAACCTTCAATCCAAATAGAAAATTCATAGCCGGAGACCTAGCAGCTCTTTACTCCCATGTTGAAAAAGATAGGAGTATTAGAGTTGGAAGTCATGGGATAAAGAAATGGTGCTTCATTAGTTAATAATGCAGCACCATTTATATTTTGGTAAATTAATATTTATTTTTGTATGAATTATAAGAAGAGAAAAGTTTTTTTCGTTTTTTGGCTAATCTTCTTTTCTTAATAATATATATAATAGCCAATATTAGAAGAATAATTCCTAAAACTATTCCACCTATAATCATAAATAGATTTTTATAGCTTATAGTGTTATCTTTTGTAGTAACTAAATTTCCAACTACAGGAAGCACTTCTTCTTCGTAATCACTACCACTTAAAACCTCACTGGTATAGCTTTGATCATTATAATTGACTGCAACAGTAGTAATAGGCTCACCCTTATTAAAAAATTTATTACTAAGAGTATCCTTATTAATTACTATTGATGGCTTTTCTTTAGAACTATTATCCTTTGTATATAGTATGTTTTTATCAGCCAATAAAGGGATAATCGAACCATTAGTAGTTTCGTAAGTACCTATTTCTTCACCTTTTGAAAAAGCTTTTTCAGTGGAAAAGTTTTTAAAGGCCCAATCAAAAAGTTTAGGAGTTTCATCATAATAGGCTTTATTTTCATCAAATAATATTGCTATTATAAACTTGTTATCCCCTTTACAAGCAGAAGCTACAAAAGAATGACGAGATTCATCAGTATAGCCTGTTTTACCAGCAATGGCATCTGGATAATAGCATTCATAAGCATCGTGAAGTAGTCTATTATCGTTCCAAAGAGGTCTTTTTTCTTTAAAAATATTTGTAGGCTGTAAGAAGGTAGATTTAGTTTTAGATATTTCAATATATTTTTCGTGATTTAATAATTCTTTTTCCATAAGAGCTAAATCATAAGCTGTAGTTCTATGTTTATCATCATAAAGTCCATGAGGATTTACAAAGTTGGTATTTTTACAGCCCAGTTCCTTTGCACGTTGATTCATTAATACGGCAAACTCTTCAATGGAGCCAGAGATATGCTCTGCTAGAGCAGCAGCACAATCATTTGCAGAAACCATTATTACTGAATATAACATTTCTTCTACAGTCATCTTTTCTCCCACATCTACATAGATTTTTGAACCCTCAATGGTAGGAGGAAATTCACCTACAGTTACAACTTCATCTAGATCACAATTTTCTAGAGTTAGAAGTACTGTCATTAGTTTTGTTGTAGATGCTGGTGGATAAGGTTTATTTTCATCTTTACCATAGACCACTGCCCCAGTATTAGCATCCATAACTACCACGCTTTTACCAGTTATTGAAGGTGGGTCTGAGTATGCATATGCATTACCATAACTTAATAGGGTTATAGCAAAAAATGATAATATGATAAATAATAGTTTTTTCATAGAAATCTCCTTACTATACATATTTAATTTTTATCTAGTAACTTTTTTAACACATAATACATAATTATATCAAAAAAAAGTTGGAAGTACGATAATAATTTATAAAAAATATGGATAAGATGTTAATTGAGAGGTGTATTAAAGTGAAATTAAAAGAAAAAATAATTGGAGCATTATCCATATTAATACTTAGTATTATATTTTTGGTAGCAAGATACATAATTAATCACAATAAAGAAGAAGAATATAAAGAGGTATTCCTTGATGAACAACAGTATTTTCAAAGCCAAAATTCAAAAGGTAATGGAGAAAATGAAAATACTGAGAATAAAGATAGTAATAAAGATAGTAATAAAAAAGATAGTGAAAATCAAGAAAATATAAATGATAATAAAATAGTTGTAGATATAAAAGGTGCAGTGAAAGCTCCTAAAGAATATGAATTAAAAGCAGGTTCTAGAGTAAGAGACTTAATTGAAATAGCAGGGGGACTGACACCAGAAGCAGATGAGGAAAAGATATATTTTTCTAAAATACTAGAAGATGAACAATGTATTAAAATATATAAAATAGGCGAAGAAGTATTAGATTCAGAAATTGAAGTTGAAGAACAGCAGGAAAAGGATACAGGAGCTGTAGATTCAAAAGGAAAAATAAATATAAATAAAGCAACGGTGGATGAACTAATGACCATTCCAGGTATTGGTCAAGTAAAAGCTCAAAGTATAGTAGATTACAGAAATGAAAATGGAAAATTTAACTCCGTAGATGAACTGACAAATATAACGGGTATAGGAGTAAAAACCTTAGAGAAATTGAGAGATAAGGTAGACATAAAATGAGTATTAGTATAGAATTATTAAAGAATTAGTATAATTTTTAATACTAAATAAAGTTAAATTTAATAAAAAATAGTGTTTGTTTTTATTATAAAATAAGGAGGTAAAACCATGTCAAAAAGATTAACAGAACTTTCAAAGACCTCTGGATGAGCAGCGAAAATAGGGCCGGAGACCCTTTCAAAAATACTAGACAAATTACCTAAAATGTCAAATGAAAACCTATTAGTAGGAATAGAAACTTCTGATGATGCAGCAGTTTACAAGCTAACAGAGGATATAGCAGCTATTCAAACCTTAGATTTCTTTACACCAGTGGTAGATGATCCTTATACCTTTGGAGCCATAGCAGCTGCAAATTCCCTAAGTGATGTTTATGCCATGGGAGGAAAGCCTACAGTAGCCATGAATATAGTTTGCTTTCCTAATTGCCTTAATATAGATATATTAGGAGAAATTTTAAAAGGTGGCGCTGATAAAGTCATAGAAGCAGGTGCCGTAGTGATTGGTGGACATACTGTTGAAGATGACGAACCTAAGTATGGGTTATCTGTTATGGGAATAGTACATCCTGAAAAGGTCCTTAAAAACCATGGTTGTAAGGTGGGAGACGTACTTATATTAACAAAGCCTATAGGTACAGGAATTGTTAATACAGCTATAAAGGCAGAAATAGCATCCAAGGAAGTATATGATGAAGCTGTAAAGGTTATGAGTACCTTAAATAAATATGCAGGTGAAATTATAGTAGATTACAACATAAATGCATGCACAGATGTTACTGGCTTTGGAATAATGGGTCACGGATATGAGATGGCATCAGCTTCTGATATCACTATAAAGTTATTTAAAGATAAAATTCCAGTGATTAAAGGTGCTAGAGAATATGCAGAGATGGGTTTAGTGCCTGCAGGAACCTATAACAATAAAGGATATTTAGATGGCAAGTATAAATTAGAGGATATTCCAGAATGGTTAGAGGATGCTTTATTTGATCCACAAACCTCAGGAGGTTTATTAATATCTACTCCTCAAGATCAAGTTCAGTCTATGATGGAAAGATTAATGAAGTTAGATATAAAACCTGCTATTATTGGTGAAGTAATTGAAAAGGGTGAAGTACCCCTAGTGGTTGAATAGATAGCCATACATAAGTTGTATCTTATTAAAATGCATGGGAGAAGTAAAATGAATAAGGAATTATTAAGAAAATTACCTAAGATAGATGAACTTTTAAAACTTCAATCAGTAAATAAGTTAATAGAAGAAAATTCTAGAACCATAGTTTTAGAATCCTTAAGGGAAGCCATAGAATTTTATAGAAATGGTATATTAAAAGGCAATATAGATAGTTTAAATACAGAGCAAGTACTAGATTTTGCAGTTCATACTCTAGAAAGCAAAAACAAAATGCACCTAGAAAGGGTGATAAATGCCACAGGAACTGTTATACATACTAATTTAGGTCGTTCACTTTTAGGAAAAAAAGCTATAGAAAATGTGATAACAGTGGCAGGTAGCTATAATAATTTAGAATATGACATAGAAAGCGGGAAAAGAGGTTCTAGATATTCTCACATAGAAGAAATTATTAAAAAGGTTACTGGAGCAGAAGCTGCCATGGTAGTAAATAATAATGCAGCAGCTATAATGTTAGTCCTAGATACCTTAGCAAAGGAAAAGGAAGTCATAGTTTCTAGAGGAGAACTAGTAGAAATAGGTGGCTCCTTTAGAATACCAGAAGTTATGAAGTTTAGTGGAGCTAAGCTAGTGGAAATAGGAACTACAAATAGAACTCATCTATATGATTATGAAAATAATATAAGAGAAAATACAGGAGTACTTTTAAAGGTTCATACCTCTAACTTTAAAGTTTTAGGCTTTACAGAAGGAGTGTCCTTAGAGCAGCTTGTAGAACTGGGAGAAAAGCATGAAATTCCGGTGGTAGAAGATATAGGTAGTGGAGTTCTTATAGACTTTGGTAAATATGGTTTTACCTATGAACCTACCGTGCAAGATAGCATAAAAAAAGGTATTGATGTAGTAACTTTTAGTGGAGATAAAATGCTAGGTGGTCCACAGGCGGGAATCATTGTTGGGAAAAAGAAATATATCGATAGAATGAAAAAGAATCAATTAACTAGGGCCCTAAGAGTTGACAAAATGACTTTAGCAGCCTTAGAAGGTACCTTAAAATATTATATAGATGAAAAAGAAGCTATAGATAACATTCCATCTTTAAATATGATTTTGATGCCTAAGGAAGAAGTTAAGAAAAAATGTATACTTCTAAAGAGAAAGCTACAAAGTAAGACTAAGGACTTTAAATTTTATATAGACAAAGGTGAATCCATGGTAGGTGGAGGGTCTATGCCTACAGAAAAAATTGAAACCTATGTAGTTAAAGTAACTAGTGAAAAATTTTCTCCAGAGGATATGGAGAGAAAACTTAGATTAGGGGAAACTCCACTAATAGCTAGGGTTTACAATGATGAGCTAGTTTTAGATGGAAGAACCTTATTTAAAGAAGATTTTGATGAAATAGTACAATGTTTTAAGGTTATAGAGTAGATTAGATCAATCAGGTGGGTTACTACCTACCTGCTCTATTATAAAACAGATGCTTTGAAAGGATGAAGTAAAATAGATGAAGCATATAATTATAGGTACTGCTGGACATATTGACCATGGTAAAACTACCTTAATTAAAGCTCTTACAGGAAGGGAAACAGATACTCTACAAGAAGAAAAAAATAGAGGAATATCTATAAATTTAGGATTTACCTATTTTGACTTACCTTCAGGAAGAAGAGCAGGAATAATTGACGTACCAGGTCATGAAAAATTCATTAAAAATATGTTGGCAGGAATAAGTAGTATAGATGTGGTGTTACTTGTAATAGCTGCCGATGAAGGAATAATGCCGCAAACCAGGGAACACTTTGAAATATTAAAACTTTTAAATATAAAAAAAGGCATAGTAGTATTAACCAAGTCAGATTTAGTGGAAGCTGATTGGTTAGATATGATAAAGGAAGACATAAAGGAAGAATTTAAGGATACTTTTTTAGAGGATGCACCTATTCACGCAGTATCCTCTAAGACTAAAATGGGTTTTGAAGAATTAATTGTAGATATAGATAAATTAACAGAAGAAGTAGAAGCAAAGGATACAGAAGGTCATTTTAGATTACCAGTAGATAGATCCTTTAGTATAAGTGGTTTTGGTACAGTGGTAACTGGAACTATAATAAGTGGAAAGGTATCCCTAGGTGATACCGTGGAGATATATCCAGGTAAGGTTAAGGCCAAGGTTAGAGGAATAAGAGTCCATGATGTGCCTTCAGAACTTGGAGAAGCAGGACAGCGTTGTGCCATAAATCTTGCCAATATTAAGGTGTCAGAGGTACAAAGAGGTAATGTGGTAGCTAAGGAAGATATTATGGAGCCCTCTTTAATCATAGATTGTAAGTTGTACCATATAAAAACCGCTGAAAAGTCTATAGTAAATAGACAAAGGGTAAGGCTATATCATGGTACAGAAGAAATAATCTGTAGAATTATACCTTTAGATAAAGAAGAAATTAAACCTGGACAGTGGGCTTACGTTCAACTGAGATTAGAAAAGCCTATTACAGTTCAAAGAAATGACCGCTACATCATAAGAAGCTATTCTCCTATGAATACCATAGCAGGAGGTATAATAATAGAGCCTAATGCTAAAAAATCTAAGAAGGTTACTGCTGAGTATTTAGAAGAATTAAAATTAAAAGAAAGTGGTAAATCTACTAATATTTTAGAAAATACAGTGAAAAATTTAAGCGATACCTATCCAGATTCTTTAGCTATATTAAAGAGTCTTGGTAAAAACATGGATAACATAGAAGAGGAATTAAAAGCTTTAGAAGATCAAGAAACCATAATAAGACTAGGAGGACAGGATAATAGCATATTCATCCATAAAGATTTCTTAAAGGATAAAACAAAAGAATTAAAGGCACTCATAGAAGATTTCCATAAAAAGAATCCATTAAAATTTGGAATGTCTAAGGAAGAAGCTAAAAATAAAATATTTACTAAAAAATTAAAACAAAAGAATTATGATGAGATATTAAACATGTTAGTAGAAAAGAAAACATTAAAAGTAAGTGAAAAGTTTATAGCTTTATATGATTTTAATGTAACCTTGAATAAAGAACAAGAAAGAATGAAAAACTTTATAATAAATGAATATAAAAGGTTAAAGTTTACCCCTCCTAAATATGTAGACTTAGGCCAAGGGGAAAAAGATAGAGCTGGATTTAAGATGGTATATGAACTCCTAATAGATAAGGAAATTTTAATTAAATTAAATGAAGACTGCACTCTTCTTAAGGAAGATTATGAAGAAGCTAAGAATAAGGTAAGAAATTATATCCTTGAAAATGGCTCTATATCAGCAGCTACAGCTAAAGAAATTTTTGAAAGTAACAGAAAATATACCATTGCTATCATGGAACATCTAGATAGTATAAAATTCACTAAACGTGTAGAAAATGATAGAGTAATGTATTAATAGTGAAAAAAATCAAGTATTGATGATTTTAATACTTGATTTTTTATCTATTACATCTTATAATACCAAGTGTAGGAAGTAATATGGGAGTAGATAGGTGCTGGTGTGCCTGCCGGTCTTCAAAACCGAGTTGCCGTGCTAAGACCACGACGGGTGAGTTCGATTCTCACATATTCCCGCCAAAGTAATATAAGGACTTAAAAGTTAGTAATACCAACGGTAAATAACTTTTGGGTCCTTATTTTATGCCTGAAAAACTAGAAATATGTTTGTAGGCTGCGAGAATAAACAGAGTTCTTTGCTTCAGAGGGAGTTTTTACTCCCTCTGAAGGTTACTAACAGAATTCTTAGTATCAGTATTTTCGATACTTAGAATTCGTTGTCCTTTAGGGGAAATCGTTATCCAGGGTCGTAGCCGCTCTTTACTCCCACTTTGAAAAAGATGGGAGTATTAGAGCGGGTAGTCATCGGATAAATTGAAAAATATCGATGAAATTTGTTGTAATAAAAAGTAAAATGTTTTAAAAAAATACAGTAAAAATATTGAAAATAAATAATTCAAATGGTAATATAGGTATATGTAATACGTAACACGTACTACATATACCTATATTTTATTTGGAGGGGAGGAGATTTTATGAAGTATATTGGAAATGCCTATGGCTCAGGTGGAATTAGCCCAATGTGCGCAGTAGATGGATGTCCAGCTAAGGCTTGTGGAGCTGATGGATGTGCAGGTAAATTATGTGGCGGAAACGCATGTGGTGGAAATGCATGTGGAATTGAAGCATGTGCAGTAGATGTTTGTCCTGTAGACGGATGTTGGATCGATATTTTTTCAACTACTGGTGAAAATTAGGAGGTGTTTATATGTTTATTGGAAATTTATATTCAGAGGGAGATCATTACAAGGGAACTATAGAAACAGCTTGTTGGATTGACGGTTGTGGAGCTAAGGTTTGCGGACTTAAGTTCTGGTAAAAAAAATTAAGAGCATTAGAGAGCAAGATTTTACTGTAATCTAATGCTCTACATATTGGAGGGATATTAATTAATGAAGTATTCAAAATTTAATCTTTTAATACCATACAACAAAGAAGAAAATATTTTATTTAATACATTATCAGGAAATAGTTTTTTAGTTGATGATAAGACTATGGGAAAAATGAAAGAAAATGATATGAGTGAAATAGACGAAGAGCTAAAAAAAGAAATGATTGAGAAAAAATTAATAGTACCAGATGAGATAGATGAAAATAGATATTTTGATTTTTATCATAATAAAGCTAAGTATGGAAATAATAATTTATCTTATACAATTTTATTGACATGGGCATGTAATTTGAGATGCGTATATTGTTATGAAGGTGCAGGAGAGGCAAAGAGTAATTCAATGACAATAGAAACAGCTAATTCTATAATAAAACATATAAAAAGTGAATCTCTTCAAAGAGGAACAAAAAGTGTAAACATTATACTTTTTGGAGGAGAACCTCTAGTAAATTATAAAGCAGGAGAACACATACTAGAAGAACTTAGCCAATTTTGTAAAGAAAACAATATGACACTTGTAACATCAATTATAACCAATGGTACATTGTTAGACGAAAGAATAGTAGAATCATTAGTTAAATATAATTGTAAGTATGTACAAATAACAATAGATGGAACGAGAGAAATTCATAATACAAGAAGAATAGGAAAAAATGGAGAAGGAACCTTTGATAAAATAATAGAAAGCTTAGAGTTGCTAAAAAAATACAAGGACAAGCTGCATACAGTAATTAGAGTAAATGTAGATAAAACTAATATAAAAGATATGAATGAACTTATGGATTTCTTTCATAGCAAAGGGCTTGATGAATTAAGTATAGATTTTGGAATAGTAAGAGGTGGAACAGATGCATGTTCATCCTATGAAGATAACTGTTATGTAGAGGAAGAATTAGGTGATTTATTAAGCAATTTGTGGACAAAGGCAGGTAAAGTAGGCTTTGATGTTAAGAGAAGACCAATGAGAAAATGGACATACTGTGGACTTAATTGTGATAATAATTTTACCATTGAGCCAAGTGGAGAAATGTATAAGTGCTGGGAACATACTGGTGAAGAAGAACATAGAATTGGTAAGTTAGATGCAGATGGAAATATAAAAGATATAACATATAAATACTTTGAATGGATGACTAGAAATCCACTAAATGTAGAGGAGTGTAGAGATTGTGTATATCTTCCAGCATGTGGAGGTGGATGTGGATCAGTTAGCTATGGAAAAAGTGAGAAGTATGAAGATTCAGGTTGCTTTAAAATAAAGGGGATAGTAGAAGAACAAGTTAAGAGTTACTTTTCAGAAATTATAAATAAGGGTTAGTGAGTTTAATGAAAATATTTCGTTTAATTCAATTTAGTCTATCAAAAAGAAAATCTGAGTTTTTTACATTTTTGATTTTAAGTATTTTATCATGGAGTATTAATATAATAATGCCTTATATTATTGGAGATTATATTGATAATTTAATAAATGTAAAAGCAATGGAAAATATATATCGTTTTACATTAATATCTATTGTACTTACGATTTTTGCAATAATAAGCTCATATCTATCAAACATGAAAAAAGTAAAAATTGTTACTAATATATCTTATGATTTAAAAGAAAAGTTATTATTACAGTTGACGAAAACAAGTCAAATTGAATTAAAGAAAAAAGATGCAGCTTATTTAAGTCAAAGAATCTTTTCAGATACAGAAGAGATATCAAGTTTTTTTATAACTAATTCAATAGGTATAGTAATACAGGTATTAAGTATTATAATTGTAGGATTTATGCTTTTTAAAATAGATTGGTTAATGAGTTTAGTATTAATGATATTTGTTCCTATATATATTATTTCTTATTTAGCATTTAAAAAGCCTTTATATGAGAAAGGATATTCAGTAAAAGAAGAAGAAAATATATTTTTTTCAGATGTAAGTTATAAAATAAGTAATATTTATTTTATTAAGTTAAATTCTTTATATCAAAATATATTAACTGAAGTACGTGAAAAATATGAAAAGTTATATAATATCATTATGAAATTTACTAAACTAGCTTATATTTTTTCATCGTTAGGTTCTACAATAAATAATTTAGCCAAAATAGCACTTATATTTATAGGTGGAGTAAGAATTATAAGTAGTAATTTAACTATTGGAGAATTTACAATAATGAGCAGTTATTTTGCTATTTTTATTGGAGCAGTAAATTACTTTTTAGAATTAGGAAAAACCTATCAAAGTGCTTTAATATGTCTTAATAGAATAGGAGAAGTTAGCACTTTAGAAAAGGAAATCAATGGCAGTGAACTAATAGGACACATTGATGAAATAGAGCTAAAAAATGTTTCTTTTAGCTATAATGGTAATGGAAATATTTTTAAGCCCATCAGTTATTTATTTGAAAAAGGAAGTATATACTGTATTGTTGGAGAAAATGGAAGTGGAAAAAGTACTTTAATTAATGTCATATTAAATATATATAATAATTATCAGGGCGAAGTATTTATAAATAATAAAAGTATAAAAAATATAGATATGCTTTGTGCTAGAAGAGATTTATTTTCAGTTGCAGAACAAAATCCTGCTTTATTTGAAAGTAATTTGGAGGCAAACTTGAAATATTCAATAGATAATTGTGACCTTGAGCTTTTAAATTATTATGTAGAAGCGTTCAAATTATATAATGGAGAGTCTAGATCAAATTTGAGCGAAAAAAAAGTAAATAAAAAGAATGACACCATATCTGGTGGAGAAAAACAAAAAGTTTCATTAATTAGAGCACTTTTAAAAGATTCGCATTGTCTCATATTAGATGAACCATCAACATATTTAGATGAAGATGGAATGAATGCGTTAAAAAAGATTTTATATGAAGTTAAAGATAATAAGATAGTAATTATAGTTACACACGATGATAAGATAAGAGAAATCGCAGATTATGTTTTTTCTGTTAATAAGTAATATTTTTGAGATTTTTAGATATTAAACCATGACTACAAGTCTAATACTCCCATATTTTTTAAAATGAGAATAAAGAGTTGCTACGTCCGTGGTTAAGTATTTCACTAAGGGACAACAACCTATTAGTATGGAAATATTGATACTGAAAATTCTGTTAGTGAGTATCAAAAATACTGATATTAAGAACTCTGTTAGTAGGTATCAATAATACTGATACTAAGATGTATATTAGCATGTATCACAATAGGATACTAAGAAATCTGTTTATGGTAATATAAATTTTTCACTTGCATTTAATTCAATAGAGTATTAAAATGATGTACTACGTAGAACATATTAAGTAATGTGTAGTACATCTTTTTATTATAGAAAAGTTTACTATAAAAGGATCTAAAGACAACAATAGATCAGTAATACTGGTTGTAGTTTTACTACAATAATACATAACAATAAGTTTAAAGGCAATAACGGAGTAATTAATATTTGGAATTGGAGGTTAATAATAAAAATTAAAGATGGAAGATAAGTATAAACCATTAACAGAATCAACCTATTATGTAATGATAGCATTTCTTTATGAAAAACATGGATATGCTATAAAAATGTTTTTAGAAGATAAAACTCATGGTAGAATTAGTTTAGGACCTGGTACTCTATATGGAATTATAAATAAACTGAATGAAAAGAATTATTTAACGCCTATAGAAGATGATGAGAATGACAAAAGAAACTCTTACGAGTTAACAGATGAGGGAAAAGAAGTACTTAAGAATGAATATGAAAGAATAAAAGAAATCTATACCTTTGGAGAAAGATTTATTGATAAGAAGTTATAAATTTAAAGGGAGGTAAAAAAGTGATTAAAAAATTTAGGCTTTTTTTAGACCCAATTGAAGGTCAGGAAAGGTGGTTAAACAATATTGCAAAACAAGGATACAAACTAAAAAGTGTATCTCAAAGGGGATGTTTATATACATTTTCAAAGGAAAAAGATAACCACTATATTTACACAGTGGAATTAGTTTCCAATCACAGTAATGAGTATATTGACAATTATATAAAAGAACTAAATGATTTTGGAATTAAATGTTTTATAAAGGGAAGTAACCTTGGACAGTATTCTTTTGGAAAGTTTAAACTTAGACCATTTATTAAAGAAAGTAAATCTAGAGTTGCAACTTCTAAAAATATAAATAGAGAATTATTAATTTTGGAAAAACCAAAGGAAAAGGATGAAGATAAATTTGAAATATATACAGATGTAGAGGATATTAATCAATATTACTCTAATATGGTTTCCTTATTTAGATATTTTACATTAATTCCATCATTATTTTTACTTTTAGTTTTATATGATCTTCTATGGAAAGGAAACTATAATACTTTAGAATTAAAGATAATTATTGCAATTGTTTTATTTATATTCACAGTTTTTTGGGGATATAAAAGTTTATATTATAAGAAAAAAGTCCAAAAGTAGAAACCTAATCAGTAAATAGATAAATAGATAAATAGATAAATAATTAAATGAAATAACAAGTAAAATATACAGAAAAAGTAAGGTTGGTATTGAAGGTGTACAAAAACAATGATATAATAATTATATTATAATACGAGTGACGTATTACAATATAATTATCAGACAGGAGGTATAGTTAAAATTTTAAGAATATTTGTTTTATTTTTAGGAGGTATATTTTGAAAAAGTTAGTATTATGTTTTTTTATCATTGCATTAACATTTATGTCATTGGTAGCTTGTAATAACTATAGTACAGAGAATTCAAGTTATAAGATTAATAGTGGAGACATAAGTAAAGATAATAATGGGATAAAAGGTTCTTATAAAGAATACAACGGATATTATGAATATAGTGTAAAATTTGAAACGGAAGAAGTGAAATTTCATATTGATTCAGAAACTTTAAATGGTGACATAAATATTAAATTGATAGACAAAGAAAAAAATGAAGTTTTTTCAGTAGAAAAACCAGATGATTTTAAAAAAGATGTGGAGATTAACAAAGATGAAAAATATACTATTGTCATAGAAGGAAAAAATCATGAAGGTGATTTTAATATTAAATGGGAATAGATTAATTAAAATAAATACTTAAAAGGGAGTAAAACTCCATTCCTTTTTTTGTAACGGGGTCAGACCCCCTCT